>NZ_JBHZAC010000001.1:0-844408 GCF_042753865.1 Nocardia sp. NPDC059240
GGGGGGCCTTCCTCTGTTGTGCTAAGATATTGTTTTGGGGGGGTTTTTTCAATCTCCCGGCGGGCGCGCCCCTCTCGACATTGTCGAGAGGGCCTCGCCCGCTATTGTGGTGCGGCTCAGTTCTGCGAGCCGCCGAAGTGCTCCCCGGCGATGGAACGCGACGGCTCCCCGTCGACACCCACCGGCACCTCGCCCTCGAGCGTCGTGCGGTACAGCACCCGGGTCACGTCCAGGTGGTTCAGGTCGCCGGGGGCCAGGTGTGCGGTGGCGCGGTTGTCCCAGAATGCGACGCTGCCCTTCTCCCAACGGAATCGGACCGTGTACGCGGGGTCGGAAAGCTCGGCGTAGAGCAACTCGAGCAGGGCGTCGCTCTGCCGCGGGCTCAGACCGACGATGCGGGTGGTGAAGCCCGGGTTCACGAACAGCACCCGCTCGCCGGTCACCGGGTGCACGCGCACCACCGGATGTTCGGTGATCAGCGGTGCGGCCGCGACGCGCTTGGCGTAGTCGCTGTCGGCGTCCCATACGGGCAGTTTGCCGCCGAATCGGTGTTCGGCGCGCAAACCGTCGAGGAATGACTTCAGCGAATCCGGCAGTCCCGCATAGGCGGCGGCGAGGTTGGCCCACTGGGTGTCGCCGCCGCGCTCGGGCGCGATCTCGGCCCGCAGCAGGGACGCGGCGGGCGGGTTGATCAGCGGCGACACATCGGTGTGCCAATGATTGGTGTAGCTGAACTTCTTGCGCCCGAACCGCTTCTCGTACAGCTGGCTGTCGACGGCGAGGATCTCCGGGAATTCGGTGGGCGCGTCATCGTCGTAGGGGTGCGACGGCGTGACCGCGCCGAAGCGCCGGGAGAAGGCGATCTGCTCGGCGTGCCCGATGGTCTGCCCGCGGAAGAACAGCACCTTGTATTCGTGCAGGGCCGCGGTGAGGACCGCGATCTGCTCCTCGGTGAAGTCGTTGCTCAGGTCGATGCCGGTGATTTCGGCACCGATGTGACCTGCGACGGGTGCGATGCGGAAGGTGTCGACCGGGTTCTCGGTGGTGACTTGGTTCTCGGTGGTGGTCATGGCGGTTTCCTCTCGGAGCTCAGGCGGTCGCCTGGATACGGACGGGGGCGAACTGGCTCTCCACGGGTGCCAGCCCGTAGTGACCGCGCAGGGTGGTGGCGGTGTACTCGGTGCGGAACAGGCCGCGCTGCTGCAGGATCGGCACCACTCGATCGACGAAGTCCTCGAGTCCGCCGGGCAGATACGGCGGCATGATGTTGAATCCGTCGGCCGCGCCGCCCTCGTACCAGCTCTGTAGTTCATCGGCGATCTGCTCCGGAGTGCCGGCGAAGGTGCGGTGGCCGCGGCCACCGCCGAGCTTGCCGATGAGCTGGCGCACTGTCAGCTCCTCCTTCTCGGCCAGCTCCTTGACCAGCGTGAAGCGGCTCTTGCCGCCCTCGATGGCGGTCACCGACGGCAGCGGCGGCAGCGGCGCGTCCAGGGCGTGCTCGGTCAGGTCGACACCCAGTAGCGAAGACAGCTGCCGCAGTGCGTAATCCGGGGAGATGAGGTCGGTGAACTCCTGCTCGAGTGCGCGGGCCTCTTCCTCGGTGTCGGCGATGAACGGCACCAGCCCGGGCAGCACCTTCAGATCGTCGGCGGACCGCCCGTACTTGGGCAGGCGCTCCTTGAGATCCTGGTAGAACGCCTGGCCCTCTTCGATGGTGCGCTGCGCGGTGAAGACGGCTTCGGCGTATTTGGCCGCGAATTCCTTTCCGCTCTCCGAGGATCCGGCCTGCACCAGCAGCGGCCGCCCCTGCGGGCCGCGCGGCGAGTTGAGCGGGCCGCGCACTCGGAAGCGCTCGGTGCGGTAGTCGATGGTGTGCACCTTGTCCGGGTCGGCGAAGACTCCGGTTTCCGCGTCGAGCACGATGGCTTCCGATTCCCAGCTGTCCCACAGCTGTACCGCCAGGTCGACGAATTCGTCGGCGCGCTCGTAGCGGCGGGCATGCTCGGGGATGGCGTCGTAGCCGAAGTTGAACGCCTCCTCCTCGCTGCCGGAGGTGACGATGTTCCAGCCTGCCCGGCCGCCGCTGATGTGATCGAGCGAGGCGAACTTGCGTGCCAGGTTGAACGGCTCGTTGTAGCTGGTGGACGCGGTCGCGATGAGTCCGACGTGCTGGGTCACCGCGGCGATGGCCGCCAGCAGCGTGACGGGTTCGAACACGGCCAGCGCATTGCGTTTGATGCGGGGGCCGACGGCCAGCCCGTCGGCGAAGAACACCGAGTCGAGCTTGCCGCGCTCGGCGATCTGTCCGAGCTCCTGGAAGTGCGCGACGTCGAGCACCCGGCGCTCCTGGGTGCGCGGATGCCGCCACGCGGCCTCGTGGTGGCCGACACCCATCAGGAAGGCATTGAGGTGGAAAGGACTGCGTGCGTTGGTCATAGAGGAGGTCTCCTTGAGGACGGTCAGTTGGTGCGCCAGCGGGACAGTCGCCGCTCGATGGCCACCAGCACGCCGTTGTAGGCGAGCCCGACCAGGGCGATGGCGACGATCCCGGCATACATGTCGGGGATCTGGAAGTTCTGCTGTGCGGCGGTGATGAGATAGCCGAGTCCGGCGCGCGCGCCGAACATTTCGGCGGCGATGAGCACCAGGATCGACCCGGACGCGGCCATCCGGATGCCGGTGAAGATCGACGGCACCGCCGCCGGCAGGATCACCTTCTGGAACAGTCGTAGCGGTGAGAAGCCCAGCGACACCGCTGATTTCACGAGCAGCGGATCCACGGTCCGCACTCCGCTGATGGTGTTGAGCAGGATCGGGAAGAACCCGGCGTACACCACCAGCGCGATCTTGGAGGTCTCGCCGATCCCGAGGATCAGGATGAACACCGGCAGCAGCGCCAGCGCGGCGGTATTGCGGAAGAGTTCGAGGATCGGACTGAGGAATTCCGCGACCGGCCGATACCAGGCGATGGCCACGCCCACCGGGATGGCGGCGATGAGAGAGATGGCGAACCCGATCAGCGAGCGCGCGAGGCTGGTCGAGACGTTGTCCCACATCTGGCCGTTACGAGTGAGTTCGATCCCGGCCTGCACCACCGCCGAGAAGGGCGGCAGGAAGATCTCGTCGACCAGCCCCAGTCGCGGCGCGGCCTCCCACAGTCCGAGGAAGGCCGCGATCACGATGCTGGGCTTGCCGATTCGCCAGGCCACCCGGCCGATCCTGGCCAATGGCAGTACCGACCGCTTCGGCCGCAGCGCTACCGAATCGACATCCTTTGCCGAGATGCCGGTGGTTTCGGCGGCCGACGTGCCGATGGTTTCGGTTGCCGAGGTGGCGGTGGCGGAACTACCGACCGTGGAGCCATCCGAGGTGCCGGTGGTGAGATCTGGGAGTTCGAGGGTCGCCCCTGTGAATCGCAGAGCGCTAGACATTGGAATTCCTCCTGTCGGCGGCGAGTGCCGCCTGCTCGAGGTCCTGGGCGCGTGCCACCTCGTCGTGCAGCAGCGACCAGACATGGTGGCGCAGTTCCCGGAATCGCTCGCTGGAGCGGATATCGGCGTCGCCGTCGGAACCGGCGCCGCGCTCGAGATCGATATCGACGATCGCCTTGATCCGACCGGGCCGCGAGGTCAGCACCGCCACCCGCTGCCCCAGATAGACCGCCTCGTCGATGCCGTGCGTGATGAACAGCACCGTCTTGCCGGTGGCCCGCCAGATCCGTAACAGCTCGTCCTGCAACGATTCCCGGGTCTGCGCGTCGAGTGCCGCGAACGGTTCGTCCATCAGCAGCACTTCCGGATCGAAGGCCAGGCTGCGGGCGATGGCGACGCGCTGTTTCATCCCGCCCGACAATTCGTGCGGATAGCGCTCCCCGAATCCGGCCAGGCCGACCAGTTCCAGATAGTGCTCGGCAAGGCGCTGGCGTTCGCGCCGGCGAATGCCCTTGGCCTCCAACCCGAATTCGATATTGGTGCGGGCCGTGCGCCACGGCAGCAGCGCGTACTGCTGGAACACGATCCCGCGATCGAGACCGGGACCGGTGACGGGCGAGCCATCGAGGAGGATCTGCCCGGAGGTGGGTTTGCCGAGCCCGCCCAGCAGATCCAGCAGCGTGGATTTGCCGGAGCCGCTGGGGCCGACGAGGACCAGGAATTCGCCCTCGCGCACGTCGACGGTGATGTCGGACAGTGCCGTGAGGCTTTCCCGCTCGCCACGGACCGGGAATTCCTTACCCACGCCGGCGAGCGCGAGTTTGACTGCGGCCGAACTCATTTCGCCACCGCCTCGCCGCTCGGGCCGCCGTCGGCGGGATAGGTGCCGTTGGCGTAGGGGTTGTCCTTGTTGGTGTAGAGGTCCTTGGCGGCGAGCTTGCCCGCGGGCAGTTCACCATTGCGCACCAGCCAGTCGATCCAGATCTGCAGTTCCCGTTCCGCGATCACCGCACCGGGAACCGGCACACCGTAGGTGTGGTAGTACTGCAGCAGCGAGGTGTTCTCGTTGCGGCCGCGCTTGGTGATGATGTCGGTGAACTTCGCGACCACCTGATCACGCGGGGTGACCTGCAGCCAGCGGGTGGCGCGGGCGGTGCCCTGCACGAAGTCGGCCACCGCGTCGGCGTGCGACTTCAGGTAGTCGTTACGGAAAACATAAGTGCCGTAATCGAATTGCCCGAACAGATCCTTGTCGGTGTAGAGCGTGTGCAGGCCGCCGCGTCCGACGGCGGTATCGCGGAAGACGCCACCGAGCGCGGCGACGTCGATCTGCCCGTTGCGCAGCGCGTCCTCGGTATTGGCCGGCGGCAGCACCACCAGCTGAACCTGTTTGATCTCCGCGTCGCTGAGACCCTGATCGTGCAGCCACTGCCGGGTGATGAACTCGTGGTGCGCGCCGAGGGTATTGACGCCGACCTTCTTGCCGATGAGATCGCGGGCCGACTTGATGCCGGAGTCGTCGCGTACGAAGTATCCGGTGAAGTTCTGCTCGTCCGCGCCGTAGGAACTGAGTACGGCGGTCACGGGCGCACCGCCCGCTACGAGCTTGATGACCGCGCCGTTGAAGGCGCTGCCGAATTCGACCTGTTTGGTGGCTGCGGCCTGGATATTGGCCGGGCCGCTGGTGGTGTCGCCTTCCCAGTGCAGGTCGATCTTGGTGAAGTAGCCGAGGTCGGCGGCCAGTTCGAAGGCCGTGACCTGACCGGTGGTGCCCTGGTAGCGGATGACCGTCTTACCGTCGGCGGTCGTGCCCGCGTCGGTCTTGGCGCAACCGGTCAGCACGGCGATCGCACTGGTGACGGCGAATGCGGCCGCGAGGGCGCGCCGCAGCCGGGGGCGGCGGAGAGGGGATGCCATGGGGGACTCTTTCGGTGAATATGTCTGTCGCACGGGCTGATTCGAGACGGGGGCGACAACAGAGCTGCATGGGATTCCCTTTCCGGGAGGGGGAGTGCACATATGCTGCGATGCCGCGTCCGGCGCGGCAATCGCGATTTCACGATGTGGAAATCAGCGTGAGCGAAATTCGGCGGCGGAAAACGCTGGGCCACCGGTGGTTTGGAACAGGGGCGCGATCCGGCCGGCCGCGATCCGCATGGCGGGCACGACGGCCCGGATGAGCTCGTCATCCAGGCGTGCGGAGCGGGCCTGCACGGCCAGCGCGCCTTGCACCTGCCGATGCGGTCCGACGATCGGCACCGCGAGCGCCCGGATCGGGTCCTCGGTCTCGATCAGTTCGGAGGCGAAGCCGATATGGCGGACGCGATCGAGGTCCACATCGGCGGTGGCGCGGGCGGGGGAGTAGGCCAGCAGGGCGTGCCCGGTCGCGGTGGTCTGCAGCGACTGCCGCGGCCGGGGCACCTGGTGGTGGCAGAAGTAGACGGGTGGGCGGGCCTGGAACACCGTGACGGCGTCGCGGTCGTCGACCACGCTCACGCTGACCGTGATGCGGATGCCCGCCGCGAGCGCGTAGAGGTGGGGTGCGACCGAGTCCAGGCCCAGCCGGGTCAGCGCGGGCCGGGCCAGCGTGGCCAGCCCGTGACCGACGCGGTACCGGTCGGTCGAGGGGTCCTGTTCCAGCAGCCCGCCGCGGACGAGGGCCTGGGCCAGCCGGTGGGTCGTGCTGACCGGCAGTCCGGCCCGCTGGGCGAGTTCGCTGACCGACAGTTCGGGATCGTCGCCCTCGAAGCAATTCAGGACTTGCACCGCGCGGTCGACCGCGCGTGCGCCGGACCGGGGTTCATCAATGGCGGCCATGGTTCCTCCTGCGGACCCGAAACGGTGTTGCAGGCACTATGGCGAGGGCTCTGACCTGGGGCAACGGTTGTGCGCAGCAGGATCCGAGCCGGTCGGAAGGCGATTTTCGGTGCGCATCGTTTTGTATCGCCTTTGTATTACGCGATCGGGGTCACCATTTCTCCGTGACCTCCGTCACAAATCCGGCTGTAAATTCCAGAAATGTGATTCCGCGACACTCCGATGCCAACTGCGTAAACGTCAAGAGTGCGTTAGATACCGTTCTGTCAACTGCCCGTGATCGATACGTGATTCGCCGTGATTGATCCGTTACCGTCGTTCTCGGCTCGGATTCCTCCGGGCCCCCGCTCGAATCGACGAACGCCGGAACCCGTCCCGCGATTCGAGAGCAACCGATAACCCTGGGGACGGGGAACCGCAGCTTACAGCGCGGGACGGTGGGCGCAGGCAAAGGGAAAATACTTATGCATCGCAACCGGAAGCTCACCACCCGCATGCTCGCCGCCACCGCGGCCGTCGGCGCGATCGTGTCCGTCCCGTTCGCGCTGTCCACCGCGACCGCGTCGGCCGCCGGGCACAACTGGGACGCCGTCGCCAACTGCGAGGCCAGCGGAAACTGGGGCGCCAACACCGGCAACGGTTTCTACGGCGGGCTGCAGTTCACCCAGAGCACCTGGAACGCCTACGGCGGCGCGGGCAATGCCTCGAACGCCAGCCGTGAGGAGCAGATCCGCGTCGCGGAGAACGTGCTCGCCGGTCAGGGTGCGGGCGCCTGGCCCGTGTGTGGCGCGTACCTGTAATCAGGTTCCGCGTTCGTCAGAACAAAACAATGGCCCTCTCCGCAAATCTGCGGCGAGGGCCATTGTTGTCTTTCGATACTTACTCGTGCGCCGCGTAGATCGCCGCCGCCAATTCTGTTTTGAGGGCCTGGAACTCGGGTGTGGCCGTGACTGCGAGATCACGCACGCCGGCGCCGTCATCATCCGGTAATTCGATGCGCCGGTCCACGATGATCCGGCCGGGACGGGCGCTCATGACCAATACCCGGGTGGACAGGAATACCGCCTCGGCCACCGAATGGGTCACGAACACAATGGTTTTGCCCGCTTCCCGCCACAGCCGCAGCAGTTCCACCTGCAGGCGTTCGCGGGTGAGCTGATCGAGTGCGCCGAACGGTTCGTCCATGAGCACGATGCGCGGATCGTTGACCAGCACGCGCGCGATCTGCGCCCGCTGCTGCATGCCGCCGGAGAGTTCGTAGGGCCGCTTGTCGCCGAAGTCGGCCAGGCCCACCAGTTCGAGCATCCGCTCGGTCGCCGCGCGCCGCGTCTTCTTGTCCACACCACGACATTTCGGGCCGAACTCGATATTGCCGCGCACCGACAACCACGGGTACAGGGTGGGGGCCTGGAAGACCACCCCGCGTTCGGGTCCGGGTCCGTCGATCCGGTCTTGTCCGACCAGCAGGGTTCCGGTGCTGGGCGGCAGGAAGCCGCCGAGCAGCTGCAGCAGCGTGGTCTTACCGCAGCCCGAGGGCCCGACGATGCTCACGAACTCGCCGGGCTCGATGACCAGGTCGGTGGCTGAGAGCGCGACGGTGCTGCCGGTCGGGGTGTCGTAGGTCTTGGAGACGTCTGTCAGCACCACCCGGTCGCGCAGCTCGAGCGCGGCGGTCATTTCGCGCTCACCGTCGCGGCGGCATTGGCGTAGACCGCGCCCGCGTAAGCGTCCGGTGCCGCCACACCTTGGATCTCGCCCTGGCTCAACAAGAAATCGGCCGAAGACTTGAGGTCCTGTCCGAGCTGCTTGCCCAGGTAGGCGGGTCCGGCCTGGGTGGCCGCGTCGAGGTAGCCGTATTCGCCGAGCTGCTTGCGGATGTCGGGGACCGGGACGCCCAGTTGCGCCGAGATCCGGGTGGCCGCGGTGTCGGGCGCGGTATTGATCAGGTTGACCGCCCAGTTCTGTGCGGCGGTCCACACCTCGAGGAACCGTGGATTGGCCGAAACGAAGTCGGCGCGTGCGCCTTCCAGGTCGTAGGTCGGTTTGCCCGCCTTGGCGGTGTCGGCGGCGGTGGTGACCACATGCCCGTTCTTCACCAGCTCCGAGAGCGTCGGTTCCCAGATGAAGGCGGCGTCGATGTCGCCACCCTTCCAGGCCGCGGCGATGGCGTCGGGCTGCAGGTTCACCAGGTGCACGTCCCGCTCGATGCCCGCGGCGGTGAGTGCCGCGAGCAGACTGTAGTGCGAGGTGCTGGCGAAGGGCACCGCGATCCGCTTGCCCCGCAAACCTGCGACGCCGGTGATGGCGGAGTCCTTCACGACCAGCGATTCGGCGGCCCCGATCACGTCGTGCACCCACACCGCCTTCATCGGAATATTGAGCGGCGCGGACACCGCGCGGGCGGCGGCCGCGCTGCCGAGCAGACCCAGGTCGAGGGAATTCGACCCGAACGCCTGGATGACCGTGGCCCCGGAGGCGAACTTGCTCCAGGTGATGGTGGCCTTGGGCAGGCAGGTTTCGAGCAGGCCGGCGTCCTTGACCACCAGGTCACCGTTGGGGATGTCCTGGTAGCCGAGTCGAACTGTGCCGGTGAAGCTTTCGTCCACGGCCACCGGGCAGGCGGGCTTGTCGCCGGTGGCGCGCGACTGGTCGGTGCGCCCGGATTGGACGCACGCGGTCAGCGAGGCGGTGAGCAGTCCGGCGAGGGCCAGGGTGGTGAGAGTGTGCTTCACGCTTTGCCTTTCCATGGCACGACCAGCGCGCCGATCCAGCTGATGACCGCGTCGAGAGTGAGCGCGGTGAGTCCGATGACGAGAATGCAGGCCATGGTCAGCGGCGTATTGAGCTGCTGACCGGCCAGAAATGCGAGGCCGCCGATACCGGGGATGCCATTGTTGAGTTCGGCGGCGACCACGGTGGTCCAGGCGAACCCGACCGCCACCCGGATGCCGCCGATGACTTCGGGCAGCGTGGCCGGCAACAGCACGCGGGTGACAATCTGCACCCGCGATGCCCCCAGCGACCGTGCCGCGTTGATCCGATCGGCCGAAACCCCGTGCACCCCTGCGATGGTGGCGATCACCACGGGTGGGAACGCGGCCAGGAACAGCAGCCAGATCTTCGAGGTGTCGCCGATGCCGAACCACACGATCAGCAGGCCGATATAGCCCAGCGGCGGCAGCGTGCGCAGGAAGTTCAGGTACGGGCCGACAATGCCGGCCAGGGTTTTCGAGGTGCCGAGCGCGAATCCAACGACGGGACCAAGGATTACAGCCGCGCCCGCGCCGAGAGCGATGCGTTGGAGGCTGGCCAGGAGGTGTTCCCAGAGGAAGTAATTCTGCTCCCCGGGCACCTCCCGTGGCACGCCGGGCGCGAGCGGATGCCAACTGTTGGCCCGCACGAACGCGTCCCAGACCGCGCGCGGGCCCGGCAGGAATTGCGGATCGACCAGTTTCGCGGCGGCGACCGCCCACCACAACGCCAGCAGAACGACCAGCGACAGCGCCCGCACGAGCAGGCCGCGCACGGGACCGGGCAGGGTGAATCGGGCCGGGTTCACCGTGGTGGCAGCGGTTTTCGTCGCGCCGAGACTGATCATGTGAGGGTTCCGAGCACGCGGTGGGGACTCACGCGAAGCGCCTTCCTGTTCGACGGTGGACCTGGCGGTCGCGGGAGCCGCAACCGTCCGGCCAGATCCTGTCGTGGGTCGGCGCGCGCGAACAGCGCCACGATCACCGTGATTCTGAAGCCGGTCCCGGGATCGCCGGCAGCGGCCGGGTGGAGATAGCGGCGGTGAGGCGGGTGCCCATGCCGGGTGCCGAGTCGACGGTGAGGGTCCCCCCGATCACCGAGAGGCGATCGTGCATATTGGTCAGCCCCAACCCCGGCCCGGCCGCTGCCGGGTCGAAGCCGCGACCGGTATCGCTGATGGTGAGCAGCAGTGTGCCGCTGCGCTGTCGCGCCGCGATGGTGACCGTGGTGCCCGGTCCGCCGTGTTTGGCGCTGTTCTGCAGGGCCTCGAGACAGCAGTAGTAGAGCGCGGTTTCGATATCGGGCTGGTACCGGCCGAGGCGATCCACGCGGACGCGGACGGGTACGGGGGATCGCGTCGCGGCGGCGGGCAGCGCGCCGGACAGGCCGTCGCGGGCCAGTAGCGGCGGATAGATGCCCTGGGCCAGGCGGCGGATGTCGGCGATGGCGGTCTGCAGCAGTTCGCCTGCCTCGCCGATCAATTCGGCACAGCCGACCGGGTCGGCGCCGGCGGTCTGCCGGGCCAGCTGCAGGGTGACCGCCACCGCGACCAGTTGCTGCTGCGCGCCGTCGTGCAGATCCTGTTCCAGGCGACGGCGTTCGGCATCGGTGGCGGCGACCAGGCGGGCCCGCGAGGCGGTCAGCTGGTCGGCGCGTTCGGCGAGCAGCCGCTGCGAGGAACGCAGCGCGTCGGCGGCGCGGCGGGCGATGATCGCGATCTCGCGCATGGTGGCCGCGGTATGCCAGACCACCAGCAGCATCGGCGCGGCGACCGCCGGATAGGCCAGTGCGGCAAGGTATCGCACGGCGGTCGGGGTGGTCGAGGACGTCAGCCGAGGCAGGGCCAGCGCGGCGCCGATGGAGACGCACACCAGCGTGCCGAGGAAGTAGCGGGGCAGCTGCCGCCGGGGCACGTAGGGCGCCGCGCAGATCGCCGGGATCAACGCGGCCATCTCGTGCACGGGCAGCGTGAGCGGTGACACCCAGGAGGCGGCGATCGCGCCCGCCCAGATCATGATCGACACGGTGGCGACCGCGCGTTCCAGCGCGCCGCGATCGGCGAGCCGCAGTGCGATCACGAACCCGAGCGGCTCCACGAGCAGCACCGCGAGCATGCCGAACACCCATACGGTGGGCCGCAGATAGACCGCGACACAGTTGAGCGCGATGAGCGCGCCGGTGGAGAAGATCAGCGCGTAGATCAGCTGCCGGAGCCGGCGCCGCGCCAGCGACCCGGCGGGGTCGGTGTTCACGAGGGTGTCAGCTCGTTCCAGATGCTTCGCAGCAGCTGCGGACCCAGAGTTTCCTTGTGCACGTAACCTGATGCGCCGCACTGTGATACCTCGTGGGGGAGATCGGATGTGTCGTAGGTCGACATGAGCCAGACCGCCACCCGCGGGTGTGCGGCGCGGATGCGGCGGGTGGCCTCGATGCCGCCGATTCCGGGCATATTGATGTCCATCAGCACCAGTCCCGTGCCCGCGTCACGGGTCAGGTCGAGGGCCGCCTCACCGCTGTCGGCCTCACCCGCGATCACGAATCCGGTGCTCGCGGCCACCAATGCGGCTGCCGCGCGCCGGAACTCGGGCCGGTCGTCGACGATCCACACCGGCACCGGCGCGGTTGTGGCTGCCCCTGGTGTGGTCACCTTTGTCATCGTGCGACGTGTCCGGGCATCCGGAAAGGGTGCACGCACCCCTAGCCGGGGTTGGCGGCCAGAAACATCAGTACGGCGGTGACCCGCTGATCCAGGGTCGGGTCGCTGGTGAGCCCGAATTTCGCGAAGATCGAGTTGATGTGTTTCTCGACCGCCCGCTGGGACAGGCAGAGTCGTTGCGCCACCACCCGATTGCTGCCGCCCCCGGCGATCTCGCCCAGCACCTGGCGTTCGCGCGCGGTGAGCCGGGAGACCATATCGTCCTCGTGGCGACGCGCCAGCAGGGTCTCCACGATGTCCGGATCCAGTACCGAGCCGCCGCCGGCGACCACGTGCACGGCGTTGAGCAGCTGGTCGAAGCGGGCGATGTGCTCCTTGAGCAGGTAACCGCGCCCGGCCGACCCGCCGTCGAGCAGTCCGGTCGCGTATTCCGGTTCGGCGTAGTGCGACAGCGCGATGACGCCGGTGCCGGGCTGGGTGGTGCGTAGTTGCCGGGCCAGCCGGATGCCCTCGTCGGTGCCGGTGGGCGGCATCCGGATATCGGTGATCAGCACGCTCGGCGCGTGGCGGCCCACCAGTTCGACAGTGGCGTCGTAGTCGGTGGCGATACCGACCACCTCGATCGTGTCATCGGTGGCCAGCACCCGTAACACGCTGTCGCGGATCAGCATCGAATCCTCGGCCACCACGACCGTGACCCCCGTCGTACTCACGCTCCCAGCATCCTCCGCCGTCGGCCGGTGTGCGTGGGTACCGCACTACCCGAATCCGGCGGCCGCGCGGCCGCCGGCGGGGGTGCACGCACCCCGGCCGGAAGTGGTATCTGCAGGCTGCCTCGGGGGCGGGGTCGCGGACGACCATCGAATCGCACAGTCAAGTGGCGGTTTCCGTGCGCGGGAACCGATCTCATATCCACGGGGGCGATCAGGTGGAGACACTACTCGCGACGGCCTTTCCGCTGTCGGCGGCACAGCGCGGCATCTGGTTCGCGCAGCATGTGGTCGGCGCGGCCCCGATCTCGATCGCCCAGTACGTCGACATCACCGGCGATCTGGACTTCGAGGCGCTCTCCGCGGCCCTGGTCCGGGCGGGCAAGGAGTTCGGGACCGGATACCTGCGCCTGATCGAGGTCGACGGCGAGCCCTACCAGGTGATCGACGAGAATCAGCCGGAACTGCCGCGTTACCTGGACCTGTGTGCCGAAGCGGATCCGGAAGCGGCTGCGCTGCAATGGATGTGGGAGGAATACCGGAGGCCGTTGGATCTGCTGCGGGATCGGCTGGTGCACACCGCCGTGCTGCGGGTCGGGCCGCGCCGGTGGTTGTGGTACCTGCGTTTCCATCATCTCGTGATCGACGGATTCGCCATCGCGGCGCTCGCGCAACGGATCTCGCAGCTCTATGACGCGATGATCGCCGACGAGCCACCGCCACCGGCGTGGTCGCAAGATCTGGCGGCCATCGTGCAGGCGGACACCGCCTATCGCGAATCCGAGCGGTTCCAGGCCGATCGCCGGTACTGGACGGAACATCTGCGCGGCATGCCGGAGCCGGTGTCGCTGGGCGGGCGGCCCGCCCGGGTGGACGAGCATCCGCACCGGGCCACCGCGGTGCTGCCGGACGATCTCGCCGACTTGCTGGACCACGTTGCCGCCGAAGCGAATTCGAGCGTCGCGCCGGTGCTGGTGGCGGCGTTCGGCGCGTTCCTGTCCCGGCTGAGCGGCCGCGCCGAGGTGTCGCTGAGCCTGCCGGTGTCGGGCCGGACCACGGCCGCGCTGCGCCGCTCCGGCGGCATGGTGGCCAATGTGGTGCCGTTGCGGCTGCGCCTGGATGCCGCCGACACCGTCGGCGGGCTGATCACCGCGACCCAGCGCGAACTCACCGGAGCACTGCGGCGGCAACGCTATCGGCAGGAGGACATGCTGCGGGATCTGGGCCGCCCGGCCGACGCCATGGCCGCCTTCGGCCCCGCGGTCAACATCATGCCGCCGTTGCCGCCGCTGCGTCTGGGGCGGGCCGAAGGGGTGGGCCACATCCTGTCCTCCGGCCTGATCGAAGACCTGTGCGTGACGCTCTACACCGGGCACGGTGCGGCCGGAACGCGAATCGACTTCCTGGCCAACCCGAATCGGTACCGGGCCGACGAACTGCAACGACACCATGGGCGGTTCCTGAACTTCCTGCGCGGCTTCCTGACCGGTGGTCTCGCGGCGGAGCACGCGAGCACCGAGCTGCTGACGGCCGCCGAACGCGAGCGACTGGTCCCCGCCCGCGGTGGTGCGGCCGAGCCGCCGCGCACCCTGCCCGACCTGCTCACCGCCGCGGTGCGGCGCGCGCCGCACCGTCCCGCGGTGATCGCGGGGGAGCGGGTGGTCACCTACGGGCAGCTCGCGGCGCGCTCCGCCCGGCTGGCGGCGCGGCTGCGCGCGGCCGGCGCCGGACCGGAAGTGCCGGTGGCGGCGGCGATCTCGCGGTCGGTCGAGTCGATCGAAGCGCTGTGGGCGATCGCCCGCTCCGGTGCGGTGTACCTGCCCGTCGATCCCGGCTATCCGGCCGAGCGGATCACCTATCTGCTCGACGACTCGGGGACGCGTCTGGGCCTGACAACCCGCGCGGACCGGGCGGGTCTGCCCGATGCGGTGCGCTGGCTGATCGTCGACGAGCAGGATGAGCCGGTGAAATGTGCCGGGCCGCAGGACTATCCGTGCGTCCATATCGACCAGGCCGCCTATCTGATCTACACCTCGGGCTCGACCGGGCGGCCGAAGGGCGTCACGGTCAGCCATCGTGGACTGGCCAATTTGGCCGTCGAACAACATGACCGCTACCGCCTGGACGCGACCGCGCGGGTGCTGCACGTCGCTTCCCCGGCCTTCGACGCGACCCTGCTGGAAGTGCTGATGGTCGTGGAATCGGGTGCGGCCCTGGTGATTGCGCCGCCGGAAGTGTATGCGGGCCGGGCCCTGCAAGAGCTGATCCGGGCGCAGCGGATCTCCCATGCCTTCCTCACCCCCGCGGTGGTCGCCACCCTCGATCCGGCGGCCGTGCCGGGGCTGCGAATGTTGACCGTCGGTGGCGAGGCGGTGCCGGATGAGCTTGTCGCCCGGTGGAATCCGGGGCGACGCCTGTACCTGTGCTACGGCCCCACCGAAACCGTCGTCGTGGTTACGATCAGTGCGCCGATGCGGTCCGGTGACCCGGTCACCCTGGGCGGGCCGATCCGCGGCGTCGCCGTGGTGGTCCTCGACGAGCGGCTGCGGCCGGTGCCGGTGGGCGTGCCGGGCGAACTGTATGTCGCGGGCATCCAGCAGGCGCGCGGCTACCACGGACGGCCGGGCCTGACCGCCGCGCGCTTCGTGGCCGATCCGTTCGGGCCGCCGGGAACCCGCCTGTATCGCACCGGTGACCTCGTGCGATGGACGCCCGCAGGCACCCTGGACTATCTGGGCCGCACCGACTTCCAGGTCAAGGTGCGCGGTCAGCGCGTGGAACTGGGCGAGATCGACGCGGCCTTGACCCGGGCGACCGGGTCCACCTACGCCGTCACCGTGGGCTGCCCGGGACCGGCGGGACACACGGTGCTGGTGTCCTACGTAGTTCCCGCCCCGGGCCGGTCGGTGCAACCGCGCGAGGTGCGGCGGCGGCTGGCGTCCGAGCTACCCCGGCACCTCGTACCCGCCGAGATTCTCGTCCTCGACGCCCTGCCGCTCACGCCCTCGGGAAAATTGGACCGCAAAGCCTTGCCGATGCCCGATCTCTCGGTGTCGCACACCGTGTTCGAGCCCCCGCGCACCCCCGCCGAGCGGACGCTGGCAACGGTGTTCGCGCAGGTTCTCGGTCTCGACCGGGTCGGGATCGACGACTCCTTCTTCGACCTGGGCGGCGATTCGCTCTCGGCGACCCGGGTGGTCGCGGCCCTCGACTCGGCGGTCGCCTTGCGCGACGTATTCGAAGCACCCACGATCCGTGAGCTGGCCTTACGTGTGAACAATGCTGCGGCACAGGCACATCGGCTACCCCTGACCGCCACCGACCGCCCGCCGCGCGTGCCGCTGGCCGCCGCTCAGCAGCGCATGTGGGTGCTCAACCAGCTGGATGTCACCGCGCCCGCCTACAACGTGCCGGTCGCCTTACGCCTGCGCGGCGATCTCGACGTGGCCGCGCTGCGTGCGGCACTGGCGGATCTGATCGAGCGGCACGAGAGCTTGCGCACCTACTATCCGGCCGACTCGGCCGGCCCCCATCAGGTGGTGCTGCCCGCGCATCCGGATCTGACCGCGCTGCCCGTGACCGTGGTCGAGCCCGATGAACTGCCCGGTCGGCTGACCGCGACGGTCGGCGCGGGATTCGATGTCACCACCGCGATCCCGGTGCGCGCCGGGCTGTTCCGGCTGACCGCCGACGACCACGTGGTGGTGCTGGTCCTGCACCACATCACCGCCGACGGCCTGTCGCTGGCTCCGCTCGCGGCCGACATCGTCACCGCCTACGGTGCGCGGCTGCGCGGGGCGGCACCCGGCTGGACGCCGCTGGCCGTGCAGTGTGCCGACCACGCGCTGTGGCAGCAGGCGGTGCTCGGCGACGAATCGGACGAGAACTCCCTGGCCGCACGACAACTCGGCTTCTGGCGCGCGGCGCTGGCCGACGCACCCGCCTACCTGGAACTACCCACCGACCGGCCGCGACCCGCCACACCGTCGATGCGGGGTGCGACGGTGTCCTTCGAGATCGACCCGCGCCTGCACGCCGCCGCCCGCAACCTCGCCGCCACGCATCAGGCCAGCCTGTTCATGGTCGTGCACACGGCTTTCGCGATCCTGCTGGGCCGCCTGGGCGGCACCGCCGACATCGTCATCGGCACCCCGATCGCGGGCCGCGGGGATCCGCTGCTGGATCCGCTGATCGGCATGTTCGTCAACGATCTGGCCCTGCGCACCGTCATCGACCCCGCGAGCACCGGTGCCGCACTGCTGAATACCGTGCGGGGAAGCGATCTCGACGCCTTCGCTCACGCGGACCTGCCGTTCGAGCGGATCGTGCGCGCCCTGGGCGGCGACCGCTCGAGTGCCCACCATCCGATCTTCCAGGTCATGCTCGCCCTCGAGAACTTCACGCTGCCGACGCCCGGACTGCCGGGCCTGCAGGTGGAACTGCTCGCGGCGGAGCACGGCAGCGAACGGTTCGATCTGGCGTTGGTGCTGCGTGAACGCCCCGACGGCGGACTCGACGGTGAAATCGGCTACGCCACGGATCTTTTCGACCGGCACACGGTGCAGGCACTGGGTCGTCGCTTCGTACGCGTGCTGAGCGCCCTGTGCGCGGACCCCGCACGTCCAGTCGGTGCGATCGACATCCTCGACGAGGAGGAACGCGCGCTGCTCTACCCGATGTCCGGCCCGCCGAACGTCCCCGCCAGGCTCTGGCCGGAACTGCTGGGCGCGCGGGTCGCGGCCCGGCCCGACCATCCGGCCTTGCTGGACGGCGACCGGAGCCTCACCTACCGCGAGCTCGACGAGCGTTCGAATCGGCTGGCGCGCCTGCTGATCGAGTCGGGCGCCGGACCCGAGCGGACCGTGGCCGTCGCGCTCGAGCGGTCCGCGGAGTCGGTGACGGCACTGTGGGCCGTGGCGAAATCCGGCGCGGTGTTCCTGCCGATCGATCCCCGCCAGCCCGGCGTGCGACTGGCTCACATGCTGTCGGATTCCGCTGCCGTGCTGGGGATCACGACCCTCGGGACGCGCCCGTCGATGCCGGATTCGCTGCCCTGGCTGCTGATCGACGAGCCCGGACGACTTCGTCGCTGGGCGGCCGCATCGCCCGCACCGATCACCGACGCCGAGCGACCGCGGCCTCTGCGCGCGGCCAACTGCGCCTATCTGATCTATACCTCGGGGTCCACCGGAGTCCCGAAGGGGGTGAGCGTCACCCACGCCGGACTGTCGAATCTGGTGGCGGGCTGGATCGATTCGGCGCTACCGGAGGACTCGGACCTGCGTTTCGCGCACCTGTGCCCACCGATCTTCGATGTGTCGGTGGAGGAACTGCTGGTGTGCGCCGTGCTCGGCGGCACCACGGTGGTGGTGCCGCCCGCGGCCTACGCGAGCACCGCGCTCGCCGAGGTGCTCGCCGCCCACGCCGTCACCCACCTCGAGGTGACACCCGGCGTGCTGGCCACCCTGGACCCCGACGGTCTGCCGAGCCTGCGCACCGTGATCGTCGGCAGCGACGTGTGCCCGCCGGAACTGGTGGCGCGCTGGGGTGATCGGGTGCGGCTGGTGAACTCCTACGGCCCGACCGAGACCACCGTGTCGGCCACCTTCAGCCGCCCGCTGTCGGGCGACGGACCGGTCAGCATCGGCGCGCCGGGCACCGGAGTATCGGCACTGGTCCTGGACGGCCGCCTGCGTCCGGTGCCGGTCGGTGTGAGTGGTGAGTTGTACTTGGCCGGTGCGGGTTTGGCACGCGGCTACCTGGGCCGTCCGTCCGGGACCGCCGCGCGGTTCGTTGCCGACCCGGCCGGCGCCCCGGGTGAACGCCTCTACCGGACGGGTGACCTCGTCCGCCGGCGGGCCGACGGTGAGCTGGAATACCTGGGCCGCACCGACTTCCAGGTCAAGCTGCACGGCCTGCGCATCGAACTCGGTGAGATCGATGCCGCCCTGACCGCCCACCCGACCGTCGCGCAGGCCCACACGCTCGGGCGTACCGATGCGGCGGGCCGCAAGTCGCTCGTCTCCTACGTGGTGGCCGCACCCGATACCGAGCCAGAGCTCGCGGAGCTCACCGGCTGGCTGCGAACCCGACTGCCGGACTACATGATTCCCGCCGCGATCACGCTCCTGGACCGGCTGCCCCTCACGCCCACGGGCAAGCTCGACCGTCGCGCCCTGCCCGCACCCGCGGTCGACGCGGTCGCCTACCGTGCCCCGCGCACGGCCGTCGAAACCGTGCTCGCCGAACTGTTCACCGAGGTGACCGGCGCATCCGGCCCGGTCGGTATCGACGATTCGTTCTTCACCCTCGGCGGCGACAGCATCACTGCCATCCAACTGGTGTCGCGGGCGCGTTCGCGCGGCGTAATCCTGACCGCGCCGCAAGTGTTCGAACACCGCAGTGTCGCAGGCCTGGCCGGCGCCGCGACCATCGATGACGCTCCGCTCCCGCCGGGACCGGAGACACCGGACGGCGGGATGGAGGGGATCCCGCCGTCCGACGTGTGGCCGGTGTCGGCGCTGCAGCACGGGCTGTACTACCACGCGCTGCTCGCCGGTACCGGGGTCGATCCCTATCTCACCCAGACCGTGCTGACCCTCGCGGGCGAGCTCGATACCGAGCGGCTGCGCGCCGCCATTGCCGCTGTGCTGGCACGGCATCCGAGCCTGCGCGCCGCGTTCGTACTGGATGCGGCCGGTGAACTGGTGCAGCTGATCACCCGGGTCCGAACAACCCCGTGGCGGGAACTGGATCTGCGGGCGCTGACCCCGGCGCGATTCGACCGCGAATTCGCGCGGCTGCGCGAAGCCGACCGGGTCGAGGGCTTCGACATGGCCACCGCACCACTGCTGCGCTGCACGGTGATCCGCGCACCCGGCGACCGGTGGACGCTGCTGGTGACCATCCACCACATCCTGCTCGACGGCTGGTCCTGGACGGTGCTGCTGCGAGACCTGCTGGCGCTGTACCTGATCGGCGACGCGAGCGCACTGCCCGCGCCGGGCTCATATCGGCGGTTCCTGGCTTGGCTGGAGCGTCGCGACACCGCCGCCGCGCACCGAGCGTGGCGGGCGGCGCTCGCGGGGATCGGGGAACCGGCGATGCTGGCACCGGCCGAGTCGAGGGGTGACACCGTCGCCGCGCCGCAACACCTCGACGTCGACTGGGACGATGACCTGACCCACGCACTCCGCCGCCTGGCCGAAAAATCCGGTGCCACGGTCAATACCGTCCTGCAGTGCGCGTGGGCGCTGGTGCTGGGCCGCTACACCGGCCGCACCGACATCGTGTTCGGGGCGGTGGTGTCGGGACGGCCGCCGGAGCTGCCCGCGGTCGAATCCACGGTCGGACTGTTCGTCAATACGATTCCGGTGCGCGTCCGGCTCGACCCCGCCGAGACGGTGACCGCCCTGCTGCGACGCGTGCAGACCGAACAGGTCGCCCTGCTCGAACACCATCACCTGGGCTTGACCGAGATCCAGACGGCAACGGGCGCGGGGCTTTTCGACACGCTGCTCGCCTTCGAATCCCATCCCGTCGACTCCGGTCTCGCCACCGGCGACCACGAGACGCTGAACGGGCTGCGGCTGCTCGGCGTCGAGGGCACGAGTGCCACCCACTATCCGCTCACCCTGGAGATCAACCCCGGTGGGCGGCTGCGCGGCCGGGCGACCTTCCAGCCCGAGCGCCTCGACCGCGACACCGTGCGACGCCTCACCGGACAGCTGACCCGGGTGCTGCGCGCACTCACCGACGAATCCGACCGGCCGGTGGGCGGACTCGACCTGCTCGACCCGACCCAACGACTCGACGCGCGGATGCCGAGCCCGGCCGGTGCCGCACCCGCGACCCTGCCCGCCCTGCTCGCCGCCGCCGTTGCGGCCGAGCCCGACGGTGTCGCGGTGGTGGACGGAGACCGCACCCTCACCTATCGCGAACTCGACCGCCGGTCGAATCGGCTGGCGCACCGCCTGATCGCACTCGGTGTCGGTATCGAGGACGTGGTGGTCGTCGCGCTGCCACGGTCGCTGGAATCGGTGCTCGCGAGCTGGGCGGTCGCCCGCGCGGGCGCGGCCTTCGCGCCGGTGGATCCGCGCTATCCGTCCGCTCGCATCGCCCAGCTGAGCGCCGAGTGCGGTGCACGGATCGGGTTGACCTCCACGGATCTCCGGGCCGAGCTGCCGGACGGGCTGCACTGGGAGCTCCTCGACAGCCCGGCCTGCCTCGAAGCGCTGCAGCAGGGTTCGACTGCGGCACCGCCGCTGCCCGCGCTTCGCCCGGACCATCCCGCGTACGTGATTCACACCTCCGGCTCGACCGGTCGACCCAAGGGTGTGCTGGTTACGCACGCCGGGCTGTCGAATGTGGTTGCCGCCCAACGGCTGCACTGCGCGATGGAGGCGAGTTCCCGGGTGCTGCATCTCGCCTCGCCATCCTTCGACGCCTCGGTCTTCGAACTGCTGATGGCCGTCGGGGCCGCCGCCACCCTGGTGGTGGTGCCCGCCACCGTGTTCGGTGGCGACGAGCTAGCGAGCGTGCTGCGGCGGCACCGAGTCAGCCACGCGGTCATCACGCCCACCGCACTGTCGACCGTCGACCTGACCGGGCTCCCGGACCTGCGGACGGTACTGGTCGCCGGGGAAGTCTGCCCGCCGGAACTGGTGAACCGCTGGGCCGGTACGGATTCCGGGAGCCGACGCCTGCTCAACGGGTACGGGCCGACCGAGACGACCATCGTTGCCAGCATGAGCAGACCGCTGGCAGCGGGCGGGCCGATCACCATCGGCGCGTCCCTGGACGGGGTGCGGGCACTGATCCTCGACGACTGGCTGCGGCCGGTCCCCACGGACGTGACCGGCGAGTTGTACGTCGGCGGTACGCATGTCGCGCGCGGCTACCTCGGCCGACCGGCGCTGACCGCCGCCCGTTTCGTTCCGGACCCGCACGGTGCGCCCGGCGCACGCCTGTACCGCACCGGCGACCTGGTTCGCCGCCGCGCCGACGGCGAATTCGAATTCCTGGGCCGCGCCGACGCGCAGCTGAAGCTGCGCGGCATCCGCATCGAACCCGGCGAGATCGAGAGTGTCCTCATGGCCGACCCGACCGTCGGGCAGGCGGTCGTCACCGTCCGCGACGACGGTTCCGGACCGCGGCTCGCCGCCTATCTGGTCCCGGCCCGACCCGACACGGCCATCGACACCGCCGCTCTGCGCGCCGCCGCCCGCGCGACTCTGCCCGCACACCTGGTGCCGACCGCGTTCGCGGTACTGAACGCCCTGCCGCGCACCGTGAACGGCAAACTCGACCACCGCGCCCTGCCCGCGCCGACCCTCGCGTCCCGGCCCTACCGGGCGCCCGGCACGGACCTCGAACAGACCGTCGCCGATACCTTCGCCGCGGTGCTCGGTCTCGACCGCGTCGGAGCCGACGACGACTTCTTCGATCTGGGCGGACATTCCCTGCACGCCCTCGCCGTCACGGGTCGCCTGCGCGAAGCCGTCGGTACCGAGATCCCCGTGACGTGGATCTTCGAAAACCGCACCGTCGCAGCCTGTGCGCGCCGGATGAGCGACCCGGTCGATCGGCCCGACCCTCTCCGGTACCTGGACGTCCTGCTCCCGATCCGCACCGAGGGCGAGCGTGAACCTCTGTTCTGTGTGCACCCTGCCGCCGGAATCGCCTGGTGCTATCAGGGATTGGCGCAGGCCATCGACCCTGGACGGCCCATCTACGGGCTGCAATCGCCCGAACTCGCGGGCACGGAACACCCACCGAGTTCACTCACCGAATTCGCCGACCGGTATCTCGAGTGCATCCGGGCCGTCCAGCCGCACGGGCCGTACCACCTGCTGGGCTGGTCACTCGGCGGGGAGATCGCGCACACCATGGCCGCCCGCCTGGCCGCCGACGGCGAGCCGGTCGCGCTACTGGCCATGCTCGATTCCGATTGGGGGAGTGGCGACGACACCGAGCACACCGACCTGTCCCCGGAGGATTTCGTCCGCGTACTCGCCGCCGACTTCGGAATGGACTTCCTGCCGGCACAGGCGAGCGCTACCGATGCCGCCCGCCTCATCGGCGCGTGGTGCGGACTCGACGGCACCACCATCGCCACCGCCCTGCACCGGATCACCCACTGCTACAACCGCGCCGCACAGATCAGGAGCGGCCACCGACGTCCGCTGTTCAACGGCGACCTGATCTATTTCACGGCCGGGCGTGACGATATCGACGTCCGGCCCGGCGGCGCGGGCTGGCAGCCCCACATCGGCGGCACCGTCACCGAACACGAGATCGACGCGACCCACGCCCAGATGACCTCGCCCCGGGTGCTGCCCGATGTGGCCGCGATTCTCAATGCGGCGCTACGGGTTCCGGCGTAGGAGCGGCGACCGCCATCCGCGCGTCCACCAGCAGCCCGATCACGCCCAACGCCAGACACGCTGCGGTGACGATCCATTGGGCGGGGGAGGTGCGGTTGGTGAGCGCGTCGCCCAGCAGCACCGTGCCGACCGTGCCGGGAATGATGCCGATCAGCGTCGCCAGGAAGTACGGCGTGAGCTTGATGGACGACAGTGCCGCGCAATAGTTCACGATGGAGAACGGCGCGAAGGCGATGAGCCGCAACGACCCGATGGCGAGCCAGCCGCGCCGGGCCAGCCGGGCATCCACGGCCTGCACGGTCGGGTGGGTGAGATGTGGCCGGACGCGTTCGTGACCGATGGCGCGGACGAGCCACAAGGCCAGTAGCGCGCTCACCGTCGTCGCCGTGATCGCCAGCGTCAACCCCTCCGCCGAGCCGAACAGCATGCCCGCGCTGAGGGTGAAAATCGTGCGCGGGAACGGGACTATGCAGACCAGCGTGTGCACGAGGAAGAACACCACCGGCAGCATCGGCCCCACCGAATCCGCCCACTGCCGGATCTGCTGCGGGCCCGGATGCGGTGCGAACAGGGCCAGCGCGAAAAGCACCCCGCAAGCAATCAGCAGAGCCAGATTCCGGGGTTGGCGAAGGCGGTTGAGCAGCCCGGATACTCGCTCGAGCGGCGCGGGCACGGTTGTTGGCACCGCGCCAGGTTACCCGCTGGTAGTGAGACTCCGGAGACGGTAAAGCAAAGGGTACCGCTAGCATCAGGGGAAAGACCATGAATGCTCGTTAACCAAAGTGCCCGTTGAACTGGGCGGATACCGGTTCAACGGGCATCCGGTCAGGGAGTGGAAGAAGGAAACAGCAGCTATGCCGATTGCTTCCGACTCGGGCACCGAACCGGTGCCCGAGTTTGCCGCCTGGCGCCAAGGTGTCGCCGGGGTGCTGGCCAAGGCCCGCAGGGTGGATGCGAGCGAACTGCCGGCCGAGCCGGAGAAGCTGCTCGCGGTCACGACCTATGACGGTCTGACGGTCAACCCGCTCTACACGCGTCGCGACGAACTGCCCGAGCAGCCTTTGCCCGGGCAGTTCCCCTACGTGCGCGGCGGCGACGCCGCGCGCGACCCGCACCGCGGCTGGTTCGTGAGCCAGCGCTTCACGGGGTCTGACGCCAAGGCCGTGAACGCGGACATCATGTTCGCGCTGGACAACGGTGTGAGCGCCGTGTGGCTCGGTGCCGCCGAGCGTGGCGTCCCGGTCGAGGGTCTCGCTACCGCGCTTCAGGGTTTCCTATTCGAATTGGCGCCCCTGACCCTGGATGCCGGGCCTGCCGCCGATGAGGCTGCCGCCGCACTGTTCTCGGTGCTGGACGCCTATGAGGCCCCGAACCGCAAGGACATTCGCGTCTCGCTGGGTGCTACTCCTTTGACGAGCCTGTTCGCCGGTTCCTCGGCCATCGACCTGGACGGCGCGGTCGCGCTCGCCCAGCAGGCGGTGGCCCGCACCGAGACCGTCCGCGCGATCACCGTGTGCGGCGTGGCCTTCCACAACTCCGGTGCCTCCGACGCCCAGGAACTGGGTGCCGCGGTCGCGGCCGGCCTGGAATACCTGCGCTCGCTCACCGACGCCGGTGCCGATATCGCGGATGCGCTGGGCCAGTTGGAGTTCCGCTTCGCGGCCACCGACGACCAGTTCGAGACGGTCGCGAAGTTCCGTGCGGCGCGGCGGCTGTGGGCCCGGGTGGCGCAGGTGTGCGGGGCTCCGGCCTTCGGCAACGCGCCGCAGCAGGCGATCACGTCGGCGGCCATGATGAGCCAGCGGGACCCGTGGGTGAACATGCTGCGCACCACCCTCGCCGCGTTCGGGGCGGGTGTCGGCGGCGCGGACATCATCACCGTGCTGCCCTTCGACGCCGCACTGCCCGCCGGGGAACTCGAAGTGTCCCAGGCGTTCTCCGAGCGCATGGCCCGCAACACCCAGCTGCTGCTGCTCGAGGAATCCCGCCTCGGCCACGTGCAGGACCCGGGTGCGGGCTCCTGGTACGTGGAATCGCTCACCGATGAACTCGCCGCCAAGGCGTGGGAGTTCATGCAGGAGATCGAGGCCGCCGGTGGTTACCTGGCCGCGCTGCAGGCGGGCCTACTCGCCGAACGGATCGGCGCGACCAAGGCGAAGCGCGATTCCGATGTGGCGCACCGCAAGACGGCCGTCACCGGCGTCAACGAGTTCCCGAACCTCGGCGAGAAGCCGCTGTCGGAAGCCGCCCGCGCGGAATCCGGTTTCCGCTACGGTGCCGCCTTCGAGGCGCTGCGCAACCGGTCCGACGCCTACGTGGCCGCACAGGGCGCGCGCCCGCAGGTGCGACTGGTTCCGCTGGGGCCGGTGTCGGAGAACAATGTTCGTGTCACCTTCACCACCAACCTGCTGGCCTCCGGCGGCATCGAGGCGGTCACCGAGGCCGGTCCGTCGATCGCGGTGCTGTGCGGTTCCGACACCCGCTACGGCACCGACGCCGCCGCGGCCGTGGCGGAACTGCGGGCGGCCGGTGTCACCACCGTGCTGCTGGCCGGACCCGAGAAGGCGGTCGCGGAGCTTTCCGGGGCGGATCGCCCGGATGGCTTCGTGACGGCTCGCATGGATGCGGTCGCGGCTCTGACCGGCCTGCTCGAAAAGCTGGGAGCGTAGAGATGAGCGATATCAAACATCGCATCGGCAATTTCGCCGAAGTGCCGCTGACCGAGGGCGACACCGCGCCCGCCGCCGTCAGCGCCACGCAGGTCGAGGAGTTCGTCGCCGAGGCCGCGAACGCCAACAACTATGCGCCCGAACAGCTCACCTGGTCGACACCCGAAGGCATCGAGGTGCCGCCGGTGTTCACCAAGGCCGACCGGGACGCCATCGTCGCCGAGGGCTACCCCCTGGACAGTGTGCCGGGTGTGGTCCCGTTCCTGCGTGGCCCGTACCCGACCATGTACGTCAACCAGCCGTGGACGATCCGGCAGTACGCGGGCTTCTCCACCGCCGCGGACTCCAACGCCTTCTACCGCCGCAACCTGCAGTCGGGTCAGAAGGGTCTGTCGGTCGCCTTCGACCTGGCCACCCACCGTGGCTACGACTCCGATCACCCGCGCGTGACCGGTGACGTCGGCATGGCCGGTGTCGCCATCGACTCCATCCTCGACATGCGGGAACTGTTCGATCAGATTCCCCTGGACCAGGTTTCGGTGTCGATGACCATGAACGGCGCGGTGCTGCCGATCCTGGCCTTGTACGTCGTCGCCGCCGAGGAGCAGGGCGTCAAGCCCGAGCAGCTGGCCGGAACCATTCAGAACGACATTCTGAAAGAGTTCATGGTCCGCAACACCTACATCTACCCGCCCAAGCCCTCGATGCGGATCATCTCCGACATCTTCGCCTACACCTCCGCGAAGATGCCGAAGTTCAACTCGATCTCCATCTCCGGCTACCACATCCAGGAAGCCGGAGCCACCGCCGACCTGGAGCTGGCGTACACCCTCGCCGACGGCGTGGAGTACATCAAGGCCGGTCTGGACGCGGGCATGGAGGTCGACAAGTTCGCGCCGCGGCTGTCGTTCTTCTGGGCCATCGGCATGAACTTCTTCATGGAGGTCGCCAAACTCCGTGCGGGACGGCTGCTCTGGAGCGAGCTGGTCGCCAAGTTCGAGCCCAAGAACACCAAGTCGCTTGCGCTGCGCACGCATTCGCAGACCTCTGGCTGGTCGCTGACCGCGCAGGACGTGTTCAACAATGTCGCGCGCACCTGCGTGGAGGCCATGGCCGCCACCCAGGGACACACCCAGTCGCTGCACACCAATGCGCTGGACGAGGCGCTGGCGCTGCCGACCGACTTCTCGGCTCGCATCGCGCGCAACACCCAGCTGCTGATTCAGCAGGAGTCCAACACCACGCGTCCGGCCGACCCGTGGGGCGGCTCGTACTACGTGGAATGGCTGACCCATCAGCTGGCCGAGCGGGCCCGCGCCCACATCGCCGAGATCGAGGCGCACGGCGGTATGGCGCAGGCGATCTCGGAGGGCATCCCGAAGCTGCGCATCGAGGAAGCCGCCGCCCGCACCCAGGCGCGCATCGACACCGGGCAGCAGCCGGTGATCGGCGTCAACAAGTACCTGGTCGAGGAAGACACCCCGATCGAGGTCCTCAAGGTCGAGAACTCGCGCGTGCGGGCCGAGCAGAACGCCAAGCTGGAAAAGCTGCGGGCGGAACGCGATTCGGCCGAGGTCGAAGCCGCGCTGGCCGAATTGACCCGTGCGGCAGCCTCGTCCGAGGGCGGCATGGACAACAACCTGATGGCCCTGGCCATCGCCGCCGCCCGCGCCAAGGCCACCGTCGGTGAGATCTCCGACGCGCTGGAGAAGGTGTACGGCCGCCACCAGGCCGAAATCCGTACGCTCTCCGGCGTTTACCGTGAGGAGGCCGGCAAGGTGACCAATATCAGCAAGGCCATCGAACTGGTCGAAGCGTTCGGCGAGGCCGAAGGCCGCCGCCCGCGCATCCTGATCGCCAAGATGGGACAGGACGGCCACGACCGCGGCCAGAAGGTGATCGCCACCGCCTTCGCCGACCTCGGCATGGACGTCGACGTGGGCCCGCTGTTCCAGACCCCCGAAGAGGTGGCCCAGCAGGCGGCCGACAACGACGTACACGTCGTCGGCGTGTCCTCGCTGGCCGCGGGCCACCTCACGCTGGTGCCCGCCCTGCGGCAGGCCCTGGCCGATGTCGGCCGCCCCGACATCATGGTCACCGTCGGCGGCGTCATCCCGCCCGGCGACTACGACGAGCTGTACGCGGCCGGTGCCGCGGGCATCTTCGGCCCGGGCACCATCATCGCCGAAGCCGCCATCGATCTCATCCAGAAACTGGCCGTGCAGCTGGGCCACGAGATCGGCACCGGCGCAACGGAATGAGCGACGCCGCACGCGCGACCGAGGGCGGCGAAATCCACCCTCGGCTCGGCACCACCGCAGGCGTCGGACTCTCCGCCCCCGGTGCGGCACCTGCCGCGCCGGTGGCGGCGCGGCGCGTGATCGACGTCGAGCAGCTGGCCGCCCAGGTGCGGGCGGGGGAGCGGGCCGGACTGGCCCGCGCCATCACCCTCGTCGAATCCACCCGTGGCGACCATCGGGAACTGGCGCAGCAGCTGCTGTTGCGGTTGACTCCCGAAACCGGGCAGGTCGTCTCGAATCGGGTTGGTATCACCGGTGTTCCGGGTGTCGGCAAGTCGACGTTCATCGACGCGCTGGGCATGTACTTGATCGGGCAGGGGCAACGGGTGGCGGTGCTTGCCGTAGACCCGTCCTCGACCCGCACCGGCGGTTCCATCCTGGGCGACAAGACCCGCATGGCCCGGCTGTCGGTGGAGAAGGATGCGTTCATCCGTCCCTCACCGACCGCCGGAACCCTCGGCGGCGTGGCGAAAGCGACCCGCGAGACCATCGTGCTGCTGGAAGCGGCGGGCTACGACGTGATCCTGGTGGAGACCGTCGGCGTCGGCCAATCCGAGGTCACCGTCGCCAATATGGTCGACGTCTTCTGCTTCCTGACGCTGGCTCGCACCGGTGATCAGTTGCAGGGCATCAAGAAGGGTGTCCTCGAACTCGCCGACCTGGTCGCAGTCAACAAGGCCGACGGCCGCCACGAGCTCGAAGCCAAGGCCGCAGCCCGGGAACTGCAAGGTGCGATGCGGTTGATCCACCCGCGCGAATCCCTCTGGCGGCCACCGGTACTCACCATGTCCGGGCTCAACGGCATCGGCCTCGACAGCTTCTGGGATACGGTGCTCACCCACCGTCGAATCCTCACCGAGGCAGGCGAATTCGCCGAGAAGCGCCGCCGCCAGCAGGTCGACTGGACCTGGACCATGGTCCACGACAACCTGCTGCGTCGGCTCACCGAGAACCCGCGAGTCAAAGGCCTGCGCGTCGAGGTCGAAAAACAGATCCGCGACGGCTCCCTGACCCCCGCCCTCGCCGCCGAAGAAATCCTCCGGGCCTTCGACGAAAAGGACTGACCCGCATGGGTATCCGGATCCGACCCGGCACCGAAGCGGACGCGAAGGCGGTCGCCACGCTGCACACGGCCAGCTGGCGCACCGCCTACGCGGACATCATGCCCGCGTCCTACCTCGACGGCGCACTGGCCGACGAGCATCAAGCGCTCTGGCTGACCCGCCTCACCGCCGGTCATCCCGAAGGCAACCTGTTCGTCGCCGAATCCGGCGGTGACCTGGCCGGATTCATCTACTTGGCACTCCAGCCCGACGGTCGAGTCCTCATCGACAACCTCCACGTCCAGCCGATGCTGAAGCGCGTCGGCATCGGCGGGCAACTGCTACGTCACGGATTCGATTGGGCCGCCACCGAATACCCGGGCCGCGCCGTGTATCTGGAAGTGCTGCAAGCGAACACGCCGGCCATTGCCTTCTATCAGCGCCACGGCGGCCGGCCCGGTGAACCCCGAACAGCCCACTTCCCGGCGGGTTTCGAGGTCACCGACCTGGAAATCACCTGGCCGTAGGGGCGACCCCGGAATTCACCTGGCGCTGGGGGCGACCGCTGAATTCACTTGGCGCTGGGGGCGACCGCGGAATTGGCTGCCAGCCGATCAATCCTCCGCAGCCGCACCGCCATCTGCCCCGCACACAGCCCGATCAGCGCCATGGTCGCCAGCCGGAACGGGTCGGTCAGCTCCCCGCCCGACACCGCGACCGCCCCGTAGACCACGAGCACCGCCAGCTCGATCGCGACCGCCCGCTGATGCCCCAGCCGCCGAGCCGCCACGAACTCCGCCCATTCCGTCGCCTCGGTATCGCCCGGCGGCCGCCCGGTCGCGAGCGCCCGCTCGAACGGCCGCCACAACCGCCGATACTCCCCACTGCGCCAACGTTCCGCCCAGACACCGGCGACGAGCACGAAGGGCGCGACCGCCACCCCGATCATCAGTGTCCACAGCGTCATCATGTTCTCCGTAACCCACGCTCGAATTCCTTGATCCGAGTGTGGACGTCACGCGAGCCCGGCAATACGTACCCCAGGGCTGGGGTCCACCCCACCTCCGCGCGCACCATGACCGGGCTGCGGATCTCGCGGCTCAACTCACGATCGTGGGAGCTCAGCGCATTCTGGTGAAGCTGGCGTAATGATCCCCGGTGTACCAAGCCGACCCGTCATCCCCGGTCACGATCCGCTCGGCATCCCGGGACTGCCCCGGCGCCTTGCAGTTCACATCCCACTCCCGATACCCGACCCCCGCCGGCAACTGCCCACCCCTGTTCTGCCACACGGTCCCGCCGTGCGTCCCAGGACAATCACTCGGCGGCCACTCACCCTTGTCGATCAACCCCAGCGTCGTCCAAGCCTGTTGCGGCACACCGGCCGCAACCAACCGCAGCTCCACGCCGACCACCGTGTTGTGCGCTGTGAACGACTCCGAGCGTCCACCACCCGCCAGCAGACCGACTGCCGCCACCAGCGCCAGCCCAACCGCAACCGCCTTACCCCACAGCGTTTTCGTCTCAATCCCCATTCCCTCACGATCCCACCCGCCCTTGAAGCCCGCGTCACACCGACCTGTCCTACGGGTTAATAGCCGACCCCCGAGCAACCGATCCGCCGATCCACGTATCCACCGTCGTCCGCCCATTGCCCAACGACTTGCGGACCGCATTGACGAGCTTCACCTGCTCACGTGCCACAACGAGACTCGCCTGTTCGAACTCTGCCGCCTCGAGCGGGCTGACAGCCGGATCGATGTCCCGCGCAACACGATCCAAGAACACATCCACAGCGCCGCCGAACCCATCGATCGCCCCGGCGACCTCTGCGGGAACGATCAAGCTAGCGCGCACCAAAGCAGCGCTCCATGCCCCCCAGTCGTAGTCCCACCCCCTCTGCTCCGCATGAGCCCGCTTCAACTCCATGCTGAACCTGGCGTAATGATCGAAAACGTCCCCTACTGCCGCCAACTGCCTGTCCCGCAACCACTGCCGATCCTGGCTCCGTCGAGTGATCAGCCCGCCGACAACGACCCCCGCCGTCGCCGACAAAGCCCCAGCCCCAGTCGTCACCAACGTATCGAACAGAGACATCCCCGCCCCTTCCTAGGCTCGGGCGAAATAGATCTCGCACCGCAGATGCCAATTGTGGGTCACGTGAGGACTCGGGGCAGCATGAAATCCGTTGGAAGACAAGCCCGTTCGTTACGCCGCGGAGTCACTGCCACCCGGGCGTCAGGATTCGCGGACCGTCCTCGGTGACGACAATGGTGGACTGCCAAAGGGCCGACCGGCTTCTGTCGAGCGTTGCCCCCGTGAACTCGTCGTCCAACACCCGTATTTCCGTGGTGCCCAGGGTCAGGATCGGCTGCAGAGCGAGGACCGAGCCGACCTTCAGCCGTGGACCCTTGCCCTGCCCGCCCTCGTTCGGGACGAAGGGCTGCATGTGCATCTCCCTGCCGATGCCGTGACCACCGTAGTCTTCGAGAATCCCGTAGGTCCGCCCGTGCTTCTGTTCGGCAGACCGAGTGCCCATTTCGATGGCGTCCGAGACATCGGAGACTCGATTGCCAGGCAGCATCGCCGCGGCACCGGCCTCCAACGAGATGCGTGTGGCCTCGATCAACTCCTCATCCGCTTGCGCCAATGCGCCGATCCCGAAGGTGCAAGCCGCCTTACTGTGCCAGCCGTCGAGAATCGCCCCGCAATTCACCGACACCAGATCCCCCTCTGCCAAAACTCGTTCGGCAGCAGGCACGCCATTCACCGCATGATCGTTCACCGACACACAGATCGCCCCCGGAAATCCGTAGTACCCCTTGAACGTAGGCACCGCACCCGCCTCCCGAATCACCCCCTCAGCCACCCCCGCCAACTCGAGTGTCGACACCCCCACCCCAGCCGCCGCCCACACCGCCCCCAACGCCTCATCGACCACCGCCCCCGTAGCGGCCATCGCCTCGAGTTCCCCAAAACTCCGAACCGCCACAACCTTCTCCCTGCGCCAGAACAACATCAGCGCCCAACCCCCTCCGAACTCCACAGTCCGCAGAATGTAGCGCACAGGAGACCGGCACCCACACCCGAACCCACCCAGGCACCGACCACCCTTCAAACCCCTGCCCAGCCGTGCCGAAATCGGCGGGCGAACATGGCTTGTCCATACGCCGAGTGGCACAAATGCAAGGACAAATCGGTCAAATACCCTCCGAGATGTGCCACTCGGCGACGAAGTGTCCCAGGGGGACTGGTCCTTCGTGCACCCTGGCTGGCTGGATCGCTGGGTGTTGGTTAGTTTTCGGGACCGTAGGCCCAGGTGTCGGTAACCAGGTCATGGACGTAAGCCTGCTCGTGGTGGCCGGGTCCGTCGTATACGCCGGGGGCGGCGGTTTGTGCGCCGCCGTTGGTCGGCCACCAGGTGGGGCCGTTCGACCAGTCGACGATGCCGAACTCGCACTGGCCGGGGTCGACCTTCGGGTTGGCGTACATGGAGTCGTGGTAGGCGCCGTACCAGAGTTCGAGGCGGGTGAACTCCTGTACCGCGCAACGGTTGTCGACCCATACCATGGTCGGCGACACGCTGGCGTTGGCTGGTGATTCCGTCAGGACCGGCACTATTCCGCATACCGCGGCGACTAGCGCGATCCTTCGCATCAACCTCGAAGTGGTCATGGCGGCCTCCCGTTCGCACTTTTTGCGCCGCGTCTCGCGCCACACGTCAGAAGGCTAGAGAGCTGACCGCTGGTTGGAACCTGATCAGCGGGATGCGTGGTGCCCCAGGTATGGCCACCACGGTGGGTGAGTAACCCTGGCGGAAGTGCCGCCGCCGGCAAGTACCCCTGATCAATCAGCGGTTGTAATTCGATTGAAAGAGCGTCGGGACAGCCTGATGCGATGACACATCGATCGATTTCGACCGCGGCGTTGTTTCCCGTGCTGTGCGCGGTGCTGGCTTTCGCCGCCGCTCCGGCCGACGCCAAACCGAGCCCCTCGGGGCAGTACCTGCACAATGTGTTCTACAACCAGTGTCTTACCGACCGCGGTGAGAACCTCACCGTGGTGCTGCAGCCGTGCAGTTACGGTACGGACGGCTATATCGTCGCCGCCCAGCGGTGGAACCATGTTCCTTCGCCCAAGGGCGGCGACTACTACTTCGTTCAGTTGGTGAGTGGACTCGGGCACAGTTTGGAATTCGTGGGCGGCGCGTACGGAACCCCCTTGTACGCCAAGGCCGTTCCGAGCGGTGGACCACAGACCGTGTTCGTCGTCGGCGGTGGCTCCGGCACCGCGCTGCTGTCCGGCCATTGCGGGCCCGATAGCTGCTTCATAGACAGCCCGAACATTCCGATGTATCTGGAGCCGTATCAGCACAGTCGGCCCATGCAGGCCACCATCGGCATGACCGACAAGCTCGACAACTTCACCAACGACATGGTCCTCTGGACCCAGGGACCGGATGCACCGCCGTCGTGCGACGATTGCGGCGGGGGTTCTTAGGCCTGGTGTCACGTGTTGATCGAGGCTTGCCGACCGGGACTTTGCCGGTGGCCGATTCACCAGACCCTGGGGGTGAATATGCGCCTGTAGGCTTCGGAAATGGCTGATGCTGCAGACATTTTGAGCCCTTCGCAGGAAGCGCGATTGCGGGAGAGTATCGGGCGGCAGACCTTGCTCACCACGCTCGGTATCGGGATCGCCAGTCTGGCGCCCGGTCGTGTCGTTCTCGAAATGCCGTTTCGTGCGGATCTGTGCCAGCAGAACGGGTTTGTTCACGCCGGGGCGATCACCACGCTGGCGGATTCGGCGTGTGGGTATGCCGCCATGTCGTTGCAGCCGGTCGAACGGGACATCCTCACCGTGGAGTTCAAAGTGAATTTGATGAGTCCGGCTGTTGGGCAGCGGTTTCTGGCGACGGCGACGGTCGTGCGGTCCGGACGCACTCTCACTATCTGTACCGCCGAAGTCAGCTCCGATGCCAACGGTGGCGGCCCGATCGCGCTCATGCAGGCCACGCTCATGGCCCTGCCGAGCGCTTGACCAGTCTGCTGATGAATATTGTTGGACCTCAGCGTGTTTCGGGTCGGCTGTGAGACGATGAGCCTCCGGTCGGGGAGTGTTGGGCCGGGATTGCTGTCGCCAGCCGCGCGCTCGTGCATCGAAAAGGGAGGTCGGTCGACATGGCCGGATTCACGACGATCTTTTTCAATGATCCCTCGACCCTGACCGTGGGGTCGGGGACGACGAACATCGAGATCGAGCTCATGCGAGTCACCTACCGGCCCGTTCGGGTAGAGGCCGGGTCGCGAGACGTCAAAGTCGGTGCGAGCGAGGGGAATGTCTACGTCAATCCGAACACTTGGGATGCGCACGATGTGCTGCGGCCCGGTGATCCGATCGATGCCACGGTCCTCGTCGATGTGCACGCCATCATCACCGGTTACATCGACGGCCGCGTACTGGGCCCCGAACCGGGCCGGGATCCCGACCAAACGAAGATTGCGACCTTCGCCGCCGGATCCGCGGAACGCGTCAGCGTCACCTTCGACGTCCCCAAAGTCGACGCCTACTCGATGTACAGCCCCACTCAGGTCGGTCGGCTCTGGCTGGCGAACCCCCGCATCGCTGCCGACGGCGCGGAAACCGTGTATCTCGGCTGCCCCGACTGGGCGTTGACCGAGGACCGAAACCTCAACCCCGCCAACCCGCCCGTACCATTCGCCGACGACTCGACCACCAAATTCCTCGTCTTCGCGGACAACAGGGAACAGGCATTCGCAGCCGCGAGGGCGTTGAAGGACACCAGTCGAACTCGCCGCTAGCGTCCACGGCCGATGGCCGTCGTCGCGAATCTTCCTCAGACGCCAAGGGCGGCGGCGAACATCGGCCACGAGTCGTGGACGTCGTCTTGCCAGTAGGGCCAGGCGTGGGTGCCGTTGCGGTAGGCGATCTGGGCGGGGATGCCGAGGGACGCGAGGCGGCCGACCAGCGAATCCGTGCAGTTGCGGACTACCGATTCCATGACGCCGCCGACTGCCATGCGGTCGGTGAGGGCTGCGACGTTGCCGGCGATGCTGGGGTCGGCGAGGGATTCGTGAATGCCGGGGGCACCGTTTCCGGCGGAAATGTAGAGGGCCACGCCGCGTAGTCGGTCGGCATTGAGGACCGGGTCGTGGGCGTCCCAGGCCGGATTGTCGTCTCCGCCCCACATATTGGCGGCATTCGCGCCGAAGAGCCCGAGTTCGGAGCGGACGTAGGTGCGGGCGACGGCGTCGGTGGTGCGGGGGCAGCCGCTGTAGGAGCCGACCGCCTGATACATGCCGGGCGCTTCGATGGCGAGGTCGAGCGCCGAGACCGCCGACATGGAGGCCCCCGCGACCGCATTCCGTCCGGTCATCTGGAATCGCGACTCCAGCAAGGACGGCAGTTCGTGAATCAGGAAGGTGGACCACTTGTTTCGGCCCAGGGTCGGGTCGTCGGACATCCAGTCGGTGTAGAAGCTGGCCCGGCCGCCGATCGGCGTGATCACGTTCACCGGCTTGTCGGCGAAGAATTGCGCGGTATCCGTGCGGTTGTACCAGGGGCCACCGGATTCGCCGCCGTCGACCGCGTTCAACAGATACAAGGCCGGTGCGGAGAAGTCGGGGTGTGAAATCCATACCGGGATGTTCCGATTCATGGCCGCGGAATAGACCGTCACCTCGTATTGGCGACCGCCCAGCGGCCGGACATCGAGGATGGCGGCCCCACCGGGGTCGGCGGCGGCCGTGGTGGGCGCAAGTGCAGCAAATGAGGCAATCAGAGCAACCAGGTAGCGCGACAGCCGATGCATTATTGGATTATCGTGCCGACGACATCGAATTCTGGTGATCACCGCGCGTGTTCGTCGGCGGAATGTGCGCGCAGCGACGTGATCTCGGCCGCGTCGGATTCGGACACTCGCATCCGGTCAGCTATCGACTGCCGCAGGGTGCGCGGGAGATCCGGCGCGACCCGGGAGAGATACGCGTAGAGCCAGTCCGAGCGCGCGGCCAGAAACGGGAAGTCGGTGCTCATCATCGACCGCAGCACCAGCATCGGCAGCGGAGCATCCAGCGGATGGAAGTCGCGGTCCCACAGCCCCGGCACACTACAGCCGGGATAGAACTGGCCGAGCATCATGCCCTGGCCCACGACGTCGGTCTTGCGCTCCGCGTGCACGGCATCCACCAGGTCGAATCGGGTCAGCCCGGGAAACACCGTCACCAGGGTCAGCCCGCGCGCCTCGGCCGGATTCTCCTGTCGCAGCGCCTGATACAGCTCGAAGGCGTCTTCCACGATCCGATGCATACGGGAGCTGGTCAGGCCGTCGCCGCCCTCGGCGAGCCCCGCCCAGAACAGCCCCCGGACCACACTCTGCCGCACGAACGGGCACACCGGCCCCGGCCGCCCGAGCGCCGGATGCGGTCGCATGAGGTGCTCGTGCACCCACCGGGTGAGGATTTCGGCGGCCGGGCCTTCTCGTTCCCAGTCCGCCGCGCAGTCATAGACGCTGAACCAGCGCACACCGGTCCGCGGTCCGCTTCTCATCCGCGGCTCTCGAGATGTGCCGCGAGCAACGGCCCGATGACCGCGACGACCTCGGCATTGGTGAGCTGTGCATGCGTGGCCGCGACGGGATGCTCGACCAGGCTGCCCGTGACGTACGGCCGCCACAGCGTCGCGTCGAGCGATCCGGTCATCCCCTGGGTGGCGGAGAAATACAGCAGATCCCCGTCGAAAACGTCCGGCCGATACCGGGCCGAGAGCCGCACCCCGTCGACGTACCCCCGATGCAGCCGAGTCAACTGCGCTGCGGTCAGCCCGCTGCCGAAAGAGGCCGCGGACGAGGCCAATTCGGCCGCCGCCTGCTCGGCGGTGACATCGGGCAGCGCGTCGCCGTCCGCGGGCTCGTCACCGAGCAGGTGCGTCAGCAGATCCCGCATGCGGGGTGTGGGCGGTGGCGGCATGTCCTCCGGAAAGACGATGCTGTCCAGCATGGCCAGGGTCGCGACCTCCGCACCCGCCCGCCGCAACCGGACCGCGACGGCATGCGCGATCTGCCCGCCCAACGACCACCCGAGCAGGTGATACGGACCGTCCGGTTGCACGCGCAGGATCTCCTCGACGTACCCGCTCGCGAGCTCCTCGATCCCGGCGATCGATCGGGGTTCGCCAGCAGGCGCCTGCAAACCGAGCACCGGACGGTCCTGAACCTGACGTGCCAGCCCCGCGTAACACCAGGCCAGCGGAACCGCCGAATGCACACAGAACAGGGGAGCGCGAGAACCGTTGCGGCGCAACGTGAGAACCGTGCCGAGCGCGTCCTCGGTGATGGTGCTGCCGTCGTGGGTCGCCAACCGCTCCGCGAGCTCGGCGACCGTCGGCGCGGTATAGAGCCAGCGGACCGTCACCGGCAGCCCGGTGGCAGCGGACAATTCCGCCGACACCGCCACGCCCAGCAGCGAATTGCCGCCCAGCTCGAAGAAGTCGTCGTCGAGGCCGATCCTCGCGGTGCCGACGGCGGCGAACTTGTCCGCGACCAGGCGCTGCAACTCGGTCTCGGGCGCGCGGTAGGGGCGCTGCACGACAGGCGGGGGTGGCAGGGCCGCGCGATCGACCTTGCCGTGCGCGGTGATCGGGAGGCGCTCCAGCGCGACCACCTGCGCGGGCACCAGCGCCGCGGGCAACAGCGTCCGCAATCGGCGCACCAGCCCGGTCGTGTCGAGCCGCACCCCGGGCGCGGCGACGACATAGCCGATCAGTCGCACACCGGTGGACGACTCCTCGGCGGTGACGACGGCCTGCGTGATCTCCGGCAGCGTCAGCAGGGCGGCCGCGACCTCACCCGCCTCCACTCGTCGACCGTGCACCGTCAACTGGTCGTCGGCGCGGCCCAGAAACTCGTGGCTGCCGTCGACCTCGGCACGGACGAGATCGCCGGTGCGATAGAGCCTTTCACCCGGCTCGAACGGATCGGCCAGGAACCGTTCGGCGGTCGCACCCGGCCGATGCAGATAGCCCCGCGCGACACCGGCACCACCCAGGTACAGCTCGCCGGGGCTGCCGGGCGGAACCGGCCGCAACCGGCCGTCGAGCACGAACGCCCGGACCCCCGGCAGCGCCGGACCGATCGTCACCGGACCCGTCGCGGTCAATGCCCGCGATTGTGTTGCCATGATGGTGGTCTCGGTCGGCCCGTACCCGTTGCACAGTCGCAGGGCCCCAGCCCACCGTCGCACCAGATCGGCCGGGCACGCCTCGCCACCCACCACCGCCACCTGCAGTCCCGGGACATCGGCGGGCGTCAGCGTCGCCAATACGGCCGGGGTCGTCAGGAAATGCGTGATTCCGGCGGTGTTCAGCAGCCGCGTCAGCTCGGCTCCGGCGACCACACCCGGCGGCTCGACCACCAGCCGCGCCCCCGCCGCGAACGCCGCCAGCAGTTCGAGCAAGTGCGCATCGAACGACGGCGCGTGCGCGTGCAGCACCCGTGAATCCGCTTCTACGCCATAGTGTTCGACGAGATAGTCGGTGAGCGTCCCCAGGCCGCGATGGGTGACCACCACGCCCTTCGGGACGCCGGTCGTGCCCGAGGTGTAGATCAGATATGCCGGGTGCTCGGCATGCAGCGGACGGATCCGGTCGCGGTCGAGCACCTGCGCACCGGAACGCTGCCGGACCTGCGCGCCCAACCCGGGGTCGTCGAGCTCCAGCCAGATCGGCTCCTCCGGCAGGTCGGCGTGCACCGCCGAGACCGTGATCCCCACGCGCGCACCCGAATCCGCCGCGACGGTCCGCAAACGCCGGATCGGATCGGTGGGATCGACCGGAACGAACGCGGCCCCGGTCTTGGCGACCGCCCACACCGCCAACACCGATTCGGCCGACCGCGGCACCGCCACCAGCACGAACGACCCCGGCCCGGCCCCGGATTCGATCAGGACCCGGGCCCACCGCGACGACGACTCGTCGAGTTCGCGGTAGGTCCAGCTTCGTACGCCGTCCTGGAGAGCTACGGCCCCGGAATCTCCTTCGGCACGAGAGAGCGTGCTGCGCAGCAGGTCGGGCAGCAGCCGGGAACTCTTCGTGCGGCCAGCCGGCCGGGCCTCGGTGCCCGCCGTGAAAGCCGCGTGCACCGAACTTTGTTGCGGGGCGCAGTTATCGATTGTGGCGGTCGGATCGTGGGGCACGGTGGTCGAGGTAGGCGTTGCACCGTGAGCGGCGAACTCTACGACAGGGATCGGCAGCAGCGGATCGACGAGGAAACGCTCGAGATACTCCAGAAATCGAGCGTGATGCCAGGCCAGCGTCTCGGGGCTGTACAACGCCGGATTCGCTTGTATGTCAACGGTGATCGTGCGCTCGTCCGGGCCCAGCTGATAGGCGTTGACCAGCAGATCCTCCACCGGCCCCAGTGAGAGCAGCCGCACCTCGGCGCTCAACGGCCCGACCCTGGGAGGCTCGACGAACCGCAGCATGTTCACCACCGGGCCGAAACTGCCACGCACCGTGTGGCTTTCGCCGCTGTCGCGCAGCATGTCCTCGTAGCGATAGCGTTGATGTCGCAACGCGCCCACCACCTTGGCGCGCACCTGCTCGACGACCTGCGCACCCGTCGCGCCGCGAATTCCGGTCAGCCGCAACGGCACCACGTTCGACACCGTCCCCGCCGAGCGGCGCAGTGCGGCCGTCGGCCGCGCGGGTACCGGCAGCGACAGCACGATCTCGTCGGACCCGGTCAGACCCGCCAGATAGCAGGCGAAGGCCGCGATGATGAGTTCGGGAAACGCGTTTCCGTGGTCCTGGCGCGCACTACGTAGCCGATCCGCGACGCGGTCGGGCACCTCGGCGGCGATCCGATGCGATCGTGGCGCGGGGGTGGCGGGCGGTCCCGCCAGTCGCGCGGGCTCACCCATCCCGGCGAGTTCCCGTGCCCAATAGTCGCGATCGGCGGCGGCGCGAGCGGAGTCGCCGTATCGGCGCTCGTCCTCGAGCAGATCGGCGACGGTCAGGAAGGGCGCAACCGAATCGGCGATGGAATCCGAATCCAGTGTGGCACTGTATAACTCGGTGGTCCGGCGCAACAGTGCGGCCGCGCCCAGCCCATCCAGCACGATGTGATGGCTCCGCAGATACAGCAGATGCCGCTGCGGCCCCAGCCGGTACACCGTCGCGACGGTCAACGCGTCCGCGAGCAGATCCAGTGGCGCGCACCGGTCACGGTCCATCAGCCCCAGCGCGCTCGCCATCGGATCCGGATCACCGCTCAGATCCACGAACGGCGCGGCCCCGAACGCCCCGGCATCCGTGTACTGCCGCGGATATCCCTCGACCAGCCGGAACCGCAGCAACGGCGATTCCAGCTCGCGCGCCGCCCGGGCCCCGCACTCCTGCAGCAACTCCCGCTCGAGGGACCCGGTCAGCTCCAGGTACATGGCCACGGTATTGGGCACGCCCGGAAACAGCTGTTGCGCCACCCACCAACGCAATTGGGTCGCCGACAGGGGCAGATCGGTGCAGAGCGCGGTATCGCGCACGCCGCTGTCGGCCCGTGTCACCGCGCCTCCTCGCTCCCGAACAGCCCGTCAGGAATCGTACGGAGGCAAACCTACGGCATCCAACACCGCAACGGCCCGCAAGCAGGGCCGCCGGGTGCGGAAACGGTACCGGGCCGACCCGCCCGATCGGTCAGATCATGGCGCGCAGCGGTCCCTCGGGCTCAACGCCCATGATGGTCAAAGCGGTCGAGTGATACAGCGACCCGGGCGTGTGAATGGCGTGCTGCAGCCCCACGTGCGCGTCGCGCCAGAACCGCTGCATGACATTCGCCCGCCGCACCGCATTGCCGCCCGAGCGCGCGAAGATCTCGTCGACCGCGGACACCGCCCGCCACGCACAGCGAACTTGATTGCGCCGCACCAGGGATCGATCCTCGAAGGTGATCTCCTGTCCGGCATCGGCCTTGTCGTAGAGGCGGCTGACACCGTCGAGCAGCTGCGTGCGCGAGGCCGCGATATCGGCGGCCGCCTCGGAGATGGCCGACAGCACGTACGGATCGTCCTTGATCCGGGTCCCCATGGCCGTGACCCGGTCGCGCTGATAATCCAGGTGCGCCGCGAGCGCACCCTCGGCGATGCCGACGACCGCGGAGGTGATGCCCAGCGGGAACATCGCCCAGAACGGCAGCTTGTACACGGTCTCGGTGCGGCCCGCCCGCTCGGCGGCGACCTCACCGGCGGCCACGGCATCCATCCCGATGGTCCGATAGTCCGGGATGAACGCCCCGTCGACGATGATGTCCTTGCTGCCGGTGCCCTGCAGCCCGATCACGTCCCAGGAGTCGTCGACGATGGTGTAGTCGCGGCGCGGCAACACGACGTGCATGACATTCGGCGGCATCACCGGCTTGCCGTCGGCATCACCGACCAACGCGCCCAGAAAGATCCAGTCGCAGTGGTCGGTGCCCGAGGAGAACTGCCAGCGTCCGCGCAGCGTGTACCCGCCCTCGACCGGAGTCGCGACACCCTGCGCCGCATAGGGCGACGCGATCCAGGTGTCCGGGTTCTCACCCCACACCTCGTTCTGCAGGCGACGGTCCATCAGCGCCATCTCCCACGGATGCACCCCGCCGACCCCGCACACCCAGCCGGTCGAGCCGCAGTGCTTGGCCACGGCCATGACCGCCTCGGCGAAGTCGCGCGGGTGCGCGGCGTATCCGCCGAAGTCGGTCGGCTGCAGCAGCCGCATCACGCCGGCCTGGCGGATCAGCTTGACGCTCTCGTCGGAGAGCTTCCCCAGTCGCTCGGTCTCCTCGGCGGTCGCGGCCAACTGCCCCGACAGCTCCTCGACCCGGCTCACTACCTCGTGCGTCATCGCAACTCCCACTACCTCGACGTGTCCATTAGTAGAACGCGTTCTAGTGAAAGCTATCGCCGATCCGGCTGCTCGGGAGGGAAATTCCCGCTGATCGGTACCCGGTCTTGCCTCGGCGATAGCCGATTGTGATCCAGCAGACGGCCAGAAAGATTGTGCACAATTTAATTTGGGGCTACGTTGTTGAACGTGACCGAAGAGCACTCGCTCGACAACCAACTGTGCTTCGCGCTCTATGCCGCGTCGCGGGCGATGACGACCATGTATCGGCCGAAACTCGACGCGCTCGGCATCACATATCCGCAGTACCTCGTCCTGCTGGCGCTCTGGCAGCGCGACGGGCGCACCGTGGGCGATCTGTGCTCGGCCCTCGAATTGGACTCGGGCACCCTCTCGCCCCTGCTGAAACGGCTCGAATCGGCGGGCTTCGTACAACGCCGCCGATCGGCGTCCGACGAGCGGCGCGTGGAGATCACGCTGACCGACCGCGGCCGCGAATTGCGCACCGCCGCATGCCACATCCCGGAGCAGTCCGCCGAGATCACCGGCATGTCCCTGGCCGAACTGGCCGAACTCCGCGAAACCCTGCGCCGCCTGACCGCGGCGCTCACCAGCCACACCCGATCGAAGGAGAACCACGCATGAGCGTGCTCTACACCGCAGAAGCCCTCGCGACCGGTGACGGCCGCAACGGGCACGTCCGCACCGACGACGGCAAGGTCGAATTCGACCTGTCCATCCCGAAGGCGATGGGCGGCAACGGCATCGGCACCAACCCCGAACAGCTCTTCGCCGCCGGCTACGCCGCCTGCTTCCACTCGGCGCTGCGCACCGTCGCCCGCATGACCAAGGAGAACGTCGACGATTCCGCCGTCGGCGCGAAGGTCGGCATCGGTCCCAACGAGAACGGCGGCTTCGGCCTGACCGTCACCCTGGAGATCTCGCTGCCGCACCTGCCCCTGGACGAGGCCAAGGTGCTGGCGGAGAAGGCCCACCAGGTGTGCCCGTATTCGAATGCCACCCGTGGCAACATTCCGGTCGATGTCATCGTGGTCGAGGACTGAAGGAGATGAGCATGCGTGCGGTAGTCATCGAACAGTTCGGCGAGCCCAAGGATGTGCTGACGGCAGGGGAGCGGCCGACGCCCGAACCCGGCCCCGGTGAGGTGCGCGTCGCCACCACCCTGGCTCCGATCCACAATCACGACCTGGCCATCATTCGCGGCGTCTACGGCTACCGGCCGGAACTGCCCGCCATCCCCGGCACCGAGGCCGTCGGCCGCATCGACGCCCTCGGCCCCGACGTCACCGGCCTGGAAATCGGCCAGCGGGTGACGGTTTCGGGTGTGCAGGGCGCGTGGGCGGAATACTTCGTCGCCAAGGCGGCCGGTGTCGTGCCGGTGCCGGACTCGGTGTCCGACGCGACCGCCAGCCAGCTGCTGGCCATGCCGCTGAGCGCGTTGATGCTCCTGGAAGACCTGAATGTCGAACCTGGGCAATGGATCACGATCAACGCCGCCAATGGTGCGGTCGGGCGACTGCTGAACCTGCTGGCCCGCGCCCGCGGCGTGCACGTCCTCAATCTGGTGCGCAGCGCGGCCGCCGCGAAGTCCTTGCGGGAGCTGGGTTTCGAACCGGTCCTCGACACCGAGTCCGAGGATTGGCGCAAGCAAGCGGCCGAGGTCACCGCCGGTGAGCCGATCGTGCGGGCCGTCGACCAGGTCAGCGGCAAGGCCGCCGATGAACTGCTGTCGCTGCTGGCGCCGCGCGGCGAGCTCATCACCTTCGGTGCGCTCTCGGGTCAGCCGATGATGCTCAACCCCGGGCCGATCATCTTCAAACAGGCCGTGGTGAAGGGCTTCTGGGGCTCCAAGCGGGCCGAGGAGATCGGCGGGGCCGAGCGCCGGCGCCTCATCACCGAACTGGTCACCCTGGCCGCGCAAGGCGTCCTAGACCTGCCCGTCGAGTCCACCTACCCGCTGGACGAGGCGGCCGAGGCCGCCGCGGCCAGCGAGCGCCCCGGCCGCAATGCGAAGGTCGCCCTCAGCCCGGCGGCGCTATCCGGCCAGTAGGACCGCGATCAGCGTGATCGCGCCCGGCAGCGCCTGGACGAACAGGATCCGCCGGCTGGCGGTGGCCGCGCCGTAGAGTCCGGCCACCACCACGCAGGCCGCGAAGAAGATCTTCGCGGCCTGCCCGACGGGGTCGGACGCGATCAGACCCCAGATCAGGCCCGCGGCCAGGAAACCGTTGTAGAGGCCCTGATTGGCGGCCAGCACCTTGGTCGCCTCGGCGAACTCCGCCGTGCTCCCGAAGCTCGCGCGCACCCGCGGCGTGGTCCACAGGAACATCTCCATGACCATGATGTAGACGTGCAACGCGGCGAGCAATCCGACCAGGATTTCCGCGACCAATCGCATGACCGACCACCTTTCGTGAGGCGCTAGCCGATATCGAAGACGCGTGCCGCGTTATCGTGACAGACCGCGCGCAGCCAATCATCACCCAGGTCCAGGCGTTCGAGGGCGAACAACGCGTGGCCGTACGGATACGGAATATTGGGGAAGTCGCTGCCGAACAGGATGCGGTCGCCGAGATCGCGCACGCGCGGGAGTTCGGCGGCCGGAAAGACGCCGGCGTCGAAGAAGTCGGTGAAGTTCATGGTGGTGTCGAGCAGCACGCCGTCGTAGGACTCGGCCAGATCGAGGAACTCGCCGTACTCGGGCGCGCCCATGTGCGCGATGATCGGGCGTAGTCGCGGGAAGCGTTGCAGCAGTGTCGCCATCGGCCCGGGACCGGTGAATTCCCCGGCGGCGGGCCCGGATCCGCAGTGCATGACCACCGGGATACCGGCGTCCTGCACCATGCCCCACACCTCGTCCAGCAGCGGATCGGCCGGGTGATAGCCGCCGACCTGGATGTGCAGCTTGAAGATCCGCGTCCCGCCCTCGATCGCGGCGCGCACATAGCCGGGCGCGGACGGTTCCGGGTAGAAGGTGGAGGTGTGCAGGCAGTCCGGCGTCCGCGCGGCGAAATCGGCCGACCAGTCGTTGAGCCAGGCCGCCATGTCCGGTTTGTGTGGGTACACCATCGACGTGAACGCGCGAACCCCGAAGCCGCGCAGCGTCTTCAACCGCACCTGTTCCTCGTCGCGGTAGGTGATGGGCCAGTCGCGATTGCCGATCAGCGGTCCGGCCGCGTCGAAATAGCCCCACACCTTGCGCAGTACCTGCTCGGGCATGAAATGCGTGTGGACGTCGATGATGCCGGGTAGTTCGAGGCGATTGCGGAATCCGGCGACATCCAGGTCCTGGTCGTCGGTCACCGCTGGGAATCCTCGGCCGCGAACGCTGTTCGCGCGTAGTCGCCGACCCGGCCGATGAGCCGCTCGAAGAACAACTCCGGATCGGTGGCGACCACGATGTCCGCGTTGGGTTCCCGTCCCCACATGCCCGCCCAGTCGGCCACGGTCGTGGCCCGGGTGATCGTGCCGGCCAGCTCCACGTCCACGGTCGCGGGCTTGGTGATCGCCAGACTCGGGTCCAGCGCCACCGCCGCCGCGAACGGATCGTGCATATGGGCCAGATAGCCCTGGTCGTAGAGCTTGTGGAAGTCGAAGTAGAACCGCACCGCGTCCGTCAGATACCGCACCAGCGGATTGCTCGCCGCCGAACGCGCTTCGGGCGGATCGTTCTCGGTGACCAGTTCCACCGGTGTGCTTCCGGCCCGTTCCGCCAGCAGCACCAGGTGTTTCGGCTTCATCTCGATGGTCTCGGTGATGTCGAGCGCGCAGACGATGGGCCGGCGGTCGGCGGGTGCGGCGGAGAAGGCGTCGAAGACCTCCTTGGCCGCCTCCGGATCCACGTGCACATTCCACTCGTTGGTCGGGGTGGTGTTGCCGGGATGGTTGAACGCGCCGCCCATGATGACGAGTCGTTTCAGCAGTTGCGGCAGTTGCGGTTCCATCCGCAGTGCAAGTGCGAGATTGGTGAGCGGGCCGGTGCACAGGCCGACGATCTCGCCGGGATGCTCGCGGGCCAGGTCCACCCACAGCTGTGCCGCCGACCGGTCGGACAGGGTCCGGGTGGTCGGCGGCAGCTCGGCGTAGCCGACGCCCTGTGGTCCGTGCGTGTCCTCGGTGGTCCGCAGCGGCACCGCCAAGGGGGTCAGGGCGCCCAGGGCCACTTCCAGGTCCGGGGCGCGGACCAGGTCGAGGAGCGCGAGGTTGTTGGCCGCCACCTGCGGCGCGGGCACATTGCCCGCGCTGGAGGCGATTCCGACGATCTCGGCCTCGGGGGAGGAGAGCAGGTAGAGCAGGCCGAGGGAGTCATCGATGCCGGTGTCGTTGTCCATCAGGATCTTCTGCCGCACGGGTTCGAGGGTAGCGGCCACGTTGCGGCTCAGTAATTGGGGAGGACGTAGTCGGCGGTGGCCGGGGCGAAGAGCTTCTTGGTGAGCGGCAGCATGACCTTGGAGGTCATCACCCGCCAGTTCATCCGTGCCGCGGCGGCACCGAACCGGGTGGTCGGCAGCATCATCTTGATGCCACCGCCCGGCAGCTCCTTGGCCTTGTCCAGGAACGGGGTCACCAGCTCCTGGTAGCGGGCCTGAGCGCGCCCCAGATCGCTTGGGGTGGCGGCGATCTCACCTGCGAGGATGTACGCGCCGACAATGGCCATCGCGGTGCCCATCCCGGTCAGCGGGGAGCCGCAGTACCCGGCATCGCCGAGCAGAGTGACCCGGCCCGACGACAGCTCCGGCACATCGATGCGGGCGAGCTGATCGAAGTAGAAGTCGGGCGTGGTGGTCATGGCTTCGAGGATGGTCGGGGCCTTCCATCCTGCGCCGCCGATCATTTCGCGAATCCGGGCCTGCTGCGCCACCGGATCCCGCCGCAGCGCCGGGTCGTAGTCCTGACGCAGCGTGATGATGCCCTTCGCGGTGGCCGGATCACGATCCGGGCGAATCGCGAAGGAGGCGCTGGGAATCGAGCATCCGGTCAGCCAGCCCTCCTCGGCGTCGGCGGGGGTGGGCATGGTGAAGAACGCCATGTATCCGCCGAGGTGGGTGGCGAACTGCTCTTCGGGTCCGAAGATCATGCGGCGGGTGGCCGAGTGCACGCCGTCCGCGGCGATGACCAGCTCGAACCGTTCGGTGCCGCCGGAGGCGAAGGTGACATCGGCCCCGGTCGCGTCCTGGGCGATGTGCTCGACCCAGTCGCCGTAGCGGTAGTCCAGCGGTCCGCCGACCTCCGCGATCTGGTCCAGCAGCACCTGGTTGAGGTCACCGCGGGAAATCTCGATCTCGGCGGCGGGACCTTCGCCGCCGAACATCTCCACGTCGATGCGGGCGTAGGTCTTGCCGCTCTCGTCGACGTAGGCCCAGCCGTGCTCGTGGACCTGCAGCTTGCGGATGCCCGGCATCAGGCCCATGCGCTCGGCGGCCTCCTTGCTGGCGGTGCGCAGGTCGACCGCCTGGCCGCCCGGCCGGGGAGCGGTGGCCCGCTCGACGACCGTGGCGGAGATGCCGGCCCGAAGCAGTTGCAGGGCAACGGTGTTGCCGGCGATGCCGCCGCCGACGACGAGGATGCGGGGGGTGTTGGTGGTGGTCATGTCGAACTCCTGGTGAGCTGGTGTACGTCCGTCTAAGACATATGTCTAACAGATTCTGACACGGTTGTCTAGAACAAATGTCTAAGACGCTGGTAGGGTGGGGTCATGGGAAATCGAGAAGACCTACTGGAGGGCGCTCGCCAGGCCGTGCTGGAGCGGGGCCTGGCCAAGGTGACCGCCCGCGACATCGCGAAAGCGGCCGGGGTGAGCCTGGCGGCCATCGGCTATCACTTCGGTTCGAAGGATCAACTGGTCACCGAGGCCATCACCATGGGCTTCGGCACCCGGATCGGCGACGACATGGACGCGGCGATCAAGGCGGCGGGGGAGGGTCGCACCCTGTGGGAGTCGCTGGCCGGGACCTGGAACGGCTTCGTCGATGTGGTCGAGCGCAATCGGGACGGACTGATGCTCAGCACCGAGAACGGCATTCAGATCGCTCGTGATCCCGAACAGCAGGTCTTCATGGCGCAGGCGAGTGCGGTGGCGAACCGCGATCTGGCGGAGATCCTGCGGACCGTGCACCCGGAACTCACCGAGGATCAGGCAGCGGCGGTCGGCCAGTTGCTGTTCCTGGTGTTCCAGGGGCTGGCCGTGCAGAAGATGATCGCGCCCACCGCCGAACTGCTGGACGGGGATTCGTTCGTGACCGCGATCGATGCCTTGCGCGGCAACTGAATCGGTCTAACCGGGCGGGACGTGCCGCAGCCGCGTCATGGCGATGAGCGCCAGCAGCAACGCGGCTCCCGCGGCGATGGCGGCGGTGAGATGCATCCCCGCGAGGAACGCGTGCTTGGCGGCGTCGGCGACCGCGTCGCCCACCTTGCCCGGCAGGGTGGTCGCGACTTCCATGGCCGCGCCGAGCGTGTCGCGCGCGGCATGGGCGTCGTCGACGGGCAGCCCGTAGGGCAGGTTGGCATCGAGCTGGCTGCGGTAGATCGCGATGCTGATGCTGCCCAGAATGGAAATCCCCAGCGCACCGCCGAATTCCGCCCCAGTCTCCGAGAGCCCCGACGCCGCGCCCGCCTGCTCGGGCGGCGCGGTACCGACGATCAGCTCGGTGGTGATCCCGAAAACCGGTGCGAGACCGAAGGACACCAGCAGCGACGCCGCGATGGTCAACTCCACCCCGCCGGTCGCGGTGATCCGGGTGAGCAGCAGCAGCCCGGCCGCCGCCATGGCCATCCCGATCCCGATCATGTAGGCGGGCCGCATCACCTTCATGATGCGCGGTCCCAGCTGGGAGCCGATCATGAAGCCGAGCCCGGCCGGGATGGTCGCCAGCCCCGCCCGCAGCGGCGACATGCCCAGCACCAGTTGGAAATACTGGCCGACGAACAGCGCGTAGCCGAAGGTCACGAAGATGGAGACCATATTGATGGTGAGCGCGGTACGGAAGCTGCCCAGCCGGAACAGTCGCAGATCCAGCATGGGTTCGGGCACATTGAGTTGGCGGCGCACGAAGATCGCGCCGATGCCGAAGCCGACGGCGAGCGCGCCCAAGGCTGCCGGTCCGGGACCGTCCTGTGCCGCCTTCTTCATCCCGAACACCACCAGCAGCATCGCGGAGGTGCACAGCGCCGCACTGATCAGGTCGAGGCGACCGGCGTCGGGATCGCGGTACTCGGGTAGTACCCGGGGTGCGAGCACGATCAGCAGCACCATGACCGGTACCGCGAGCAGGAAAACCGAACCCCACCAGAAGTGTTCGAGCATGATCCCGCCCGCCAGCGGTCCGATGGAACCGCCGACCGAGTAGGCCCCCACCCAGACGCCCACGGCGATCGAGCGCTGTCCCGCGTCACGAAACATGGTGAAAATCAACGAGAGTGTGGACGGCGCGAGGGTGGCCCCCGCCACGCCGAGCAGCGCCCGGCAGCCGATCAGGACCGGGGCCGAGGGCGCGAAAGCGGCGATGATCGACACGGCGGCGAAGGCGGCCGCGCCGACCATGAGTAGTCGGCGCCGGCCGATCCGGTCGCCGATGGTGCCCATGGTGAGCAGCAGCCCGGCCACCAGAAACCCGTAAACATCGATGATCCAGAGCAATTGGGAGCTGGTGGGGCGCAGGATCTCGCTGATCTGCGGTACCGCCAGGTGCAGCACGGTGAGGTCCATGGAGTACACCAGGCATGCCAGGGCCAGCACTGCCAATCCGGCCCATTCCCTTCTCCCCACCGAGGTCATGCCATCGGCGGCGTTGAGCAAGGGAGCAGGTGTGTCCACGGTGACGTCCTCCATACGCATGTCGACACACGGGTCGACAATATTGATGTCGGTTTCAGGGTCTCATTTATTAACGTCACGCGGGGGTCAAGCTCGGTGTGTCGAAAGACATGAATTGCAAGGCGAATTCGCTTTATTTGCGGATGCACTTGCGGGTGTGCGTGCAGCGCGTTGTATACAAACGCAAGCGCTACGAACCGACCGGTAGGACTCGCCAGTTGGGCGCCGCCGAACCGTACTCCGGAGCGGGCCACGGATAGTCCGCGTAGGCGGTCAGGGCGGGTGCCGCGGTGGTCACCGCGCCGTGCGTGCGGGCGGTACCTGGATCGGGTGTCGCGGGCGCGACGTGAACCGGTGTCCGACCCGGCGCTGTGATCAGCCAGGATGCCGTGCGGGCGAGGGCGACTCGGACATCGCGGCCGTGGCCGTCGGCGCGCCGGGCGCACAGCGCGTCCAGCACCCCGGCGGCGAGCAGATAGCCGCTGGCATGGTCGAGGGCCTGCGCGGGCAGCACGCCCACGACTGGTTCACGGTGTGAATTACCCGGTGTGCCTTCGATGAGCGAAATTCCCGATGCGGCCTGCGCGATGCTGTCGAAACCGCGTCGATCACCCCATGGTCCGGTTTCGCCCCATGCCGAAACTCGGCCTCGCACAATTCCCGGCCGCAATTCCCCGGGCCGCACTCCGAGGTGTTCCAATCTGCCCGGTCGGTAACCGGAGATGATTATGTCTGCATTGCTGATCAATTCGCGAAAAACAGGAAGATCGGTACGCAAATCGACTACAGTGGACCGCTTCCCCTGACAGGTGTCCAGGAACTGCCACTCGATCTCGGGCAGCTGCGGCGGGTCGATCCGCAGGACATCGGCTCCGAGCAGGGCTAATGCGCGGGTCGCCACCGGGCCTGCGATCACCCGGGTCAGATCGAGCACCCGCAGTCCGCGCAACGGCTGCAGCCGCGTTGCGGCAGTGGATGATTCGATGCCGCCGTGCTCGGCTGATTCGACACCGCCCCGATCCGCGCACGTTTCGACGGTGACCAACGGGCCTGCCGCCGCGGCTTTGCCCTGTGGGCTGTCGGCCCATTCCCGCTCATCGCGCACCCGCACGGCGATGGCCCCGTGCGCGGCGGCTCGTGCTTCGATATCCGCTGCGGCGAGGGTGGCGATCCGTCGCGTGAAGTCTTCGCGGCGTGCATCGGCGGGCAACTCCACCGCCGTGAGCAGTCGCGCCCGATGATGCGGGTAGTTGGCATGCGTACGCACCCATGCGTCCGCAGCCCTGAAGAAACCTGACAACTCTGCGAAGCCGTCCGGCCGCGCACCGTCGCGGAGGAACAACCGCTCGCTGGAGAACGCCGCCGTCACCCGCGCCGGATCGACGGCCGCGCCCAGCGGCTCGATCCCACAGGCCACCCGCCAGCGGTCCGCGGCCAGGGCGAACGCGGTCACCGCGCCCCCGGCCAGCGCCCAGACGGGCAGTACCGCAGCCAGATTCGCGCCCGGTTCGGGAGATTCCGGCGGTGTTCCCGCGACACCGACCCCGGCCTGATAGTCGCGGACCAGGTCATCGGTGGTAGCCATGATCCGACTGTATCGCCGCGACCGCGCCCGACCGCGGTGGAAAATCTCACGGCATACTCGACCGGGTGACCGTCACCGAACTCACCGCGACCCCCTGGCTGCGCGCGCTGCGGCCCGACCCCGCCCCCGCCACCGTGCTGGTGTGCTTCCCGCCCGGCGGCGGCTCGGTGACCGCCTACCGCTCCCTGGCCCTGCGCTTCGGCTCGGGCACCGCGGTATTCGGCGTGCAGTACCCGGGCCGTCAGGACCGGTTGGCCGACGCGCCGGTCCCGGTGCTCACCGAACTGGCCGCCCGCGCCGCCGCGGACCTGCTGACCTGGCCGAAGGGCGTGCGGCTGGCCATCTTCGGGCACAGTATGGGCGCGACGGTCGCCTACGAGACGGCCCGACGGGTGGAAGCCGGTGGCCAAGAGATCGCGCACCTGTTCGTGTCCGGCCGTCCCGCACCGGCTTTCGTCGAGACCGCCCAATTACACGCCGGACCCGACGCCGCCCTCATCGCCGATCTCGAACGGCTGTCGAACGATCCGGCAGCAGTGCAGATTCTGCGCGACGAGCCGGGCCTGGCCGAGCTGGTCCTGCCCGCCGTGCGCAACGACTACCGCGCCGTGGAAACCTATCGGCACCAGCCGGGTTCCCCGCTGCGCACCCCGATCACCACACTGGTCAGCACCGCCGACCCGACCACCACCGCCGAGCAGGCGACCCAGTGGCGCGACTACACCACTGGCGGCTTCGACCTGGCCACCTTCGACGGTGGCCACTTCTATCTGGATCTGCCCGAAAACCTGCCCGCCATAGCGGATTTGATCGCACGCACGCTGCGCTCGAGTTGAGGACCGGCTCAGCCCAGGTATTCTGATTCGAGTACCCGGTCCTTGAGCAGGGTCTGGTACTCGATGTGGGTGTCGTGCTCGACGGTGCGCCAGGTGGTGCCCTCGGCCGCGCGCATGTACTGCAGGTAGTCCGGGGCACCCGGGATGCGCATATTGTCGGCGACCACCAGCGACCCCGGGTGTAGCCACCCGGCCTCGAGAATGGTCTTCAGATCCGCCAGGTACGCGGACTTGTCGTGGTCGACGAACACGAAATCGACCGAGCCCGCAGTGATTCCGTACTCCTCGCCGAGCCGCCGGACGGTCTCGCCGCCGTCGCCGATGGTGCCGACCACCACCGTCACCCGATCCGCCAGCCCGGCGTGCGCGATGATGTCGCGCGCCACCTCGGCATTGGCGGCACTGAATTCGACCGAGATCAGCCGCGCGCCGGTCGGCATGGTGTGCGCGGTACGGACCGCGCTGTAGCCGATGTAGGTGCCGAGTTCCAGCAGCAGGGTGGGATTCGCGCGCCGGACCGCGGCATCCAGCAGCAGGCCCTTCTCGTCGCCCACGTTCACCAGATTGCTGCGGGTGCGGGCGAACTTGTCGATGGCCTCGAGCACGCTGCCCGGATTGCCTTGCTCGGCGGTGGCGATCACGTGATCGCGCACGGCGGCCTCGCGGCCGTCACCGAATTGACCGGTGCGCGTGAAGTTTCCGAGCCCCCGCACGGTGCTGATGGCGGTGCGGACCGGATAGACCACCCGCTCGCGCAGGACCGCCCCGATCGATGTGCCGGCCATGAATACCCCTTTGCTCACGTAGACAGCTACGCGATTATGCCGAACTAGAACAAGTTCCGCTTCCGGGAGCCGGTTCGTCGGGCAGCACGACGGTGCGCAACAGGCGCCTGGTGCGGTCCGGCGCGGGCCCGTTCGTCATCCGGGTGGCGACCACCCGGCCCAGATCAGCGGCGAATTCGGCGAATTCGGCATCGTTGAGCCAGAGTCCGAACATGCGGTAGCCGACACCGTCACGCACATAGTCGATTTCGTCGCGGGTGAGGTAGCGGTCGAAGTCGGCCACCAGTCCGGCGACGAAGGCCATGAAGGCGCGATGCTGCTCCTCGACGCTCGCCTGGGCGAGCGCGGCGGGGTCCACGTAGGTGGCGGCGGGGCGCAGCCGGTAGGTGCGCTCGACGGTGCCGCGCACGCGGCGCTCGGTGACCACCTCGAGGACCTGCGCGTCGACGAGTTTCGCGACATGGCGGTAGAGGCTGCCCGGGGGAACGTCGCCGAGTTCGGACTTGAGTTCGTTCGTGGTCTGGGTCCGGTCGCCGAGAAACGCTTGCACGATCCGCAATCTGACCGGGTGCAGCAGAAGTTCGACGGAGTTCACGGAATCGACCCTAGCAGCTTTACTTCCATCCCTAATAATGTTCACAATAGTGATAACAATCGCTGGGTCGTTCGTCGGAGAGGAATCAGGTGTCGAACATTCCGGTCGCCGCGCTGGTGCCATTGGTCGTGGTGGCACTCGGGTTCGTAGGTTTCTGCTGGTACGACATCTCCCGAACACGGGTGAAGTACCTGCCCAAGTGGGCATGGGCGGTGTTGTGCCTGATCAGCATTCCGTTGGGCGGAATCATCTACCTGGTGATCGGCCGCGACACCGGCTCCGCCCGTGAGTGAGCCGTCGGTCCAGGTCACCGGCGTGGCGGTGCGCTTCGGTGACTTCGTGGCGCTGGACGGCGTCGACTGGAGCGTCGACGGCTGCGGCGTGATCGGACTGATCGGACTCAACGGTGCGGGCAAGACCACGCTGATCCGCACCGTGCTCGGGCTGCAAGCGGTGAGCGCGGGTGACGTTCGCGTCCCGATCGGCCTGGGAGCAATCGGATACTGCCCGGACACACCGGGTTTCGAACCATGGCTTTCGGCGCGCGAGGTGCTCGAACAATCCCTCGCGATCGGTCCGGCCCGCGATCCCGGCACCTGGTCGGTCGACGCCGCGCTCGCCGCGGTCGATCTGGAACGGCATGCCCACCGCCGTGCGGGCGGCTTCTCCCGGGGCATGATGCAGCGCTTGGGAATCGCGGCGGCGCTGGTCCGTGAGCCCGGGGTGCTGATCCTGGACGAACCCACCAGCGCCCTGGACCCGGAGGGCCGGGCCGCCGTGCTCGCACTGATCCGGGAGCTGGGGGAGCGGATGACCGTCGTGTTCTCCAGCCACCTGCTCGCCGATGTCGAGGACCTCGCCGACCGGCTCCTGGTCCTGCATGGCGGGCGTGCCGTATTCGCGGGTACGACAGCCGATTTCCTGGCCGAGCACACCGCCGAACCCGCACTGCGGATCGCCCTGACCGGTGGCCGGGTCATCGAGGCCGAACCACCGGGGTGGGGTCCCGCGCTGGCGGACGCCGCCACCCGCAGCACCGACATCGAGGACATCCGGATCACGCGGCCCACCCTCACGGACGCGTTCTTCGCAGCGATAGGGGAACGGCCATGAACCGCACGGTCTTACGGGTCGAGTGGTACCGATGGGTGCGCACCCGGCGACTGCTCGCCCTACTGGCCGCCTTCGTACTGTTCGGCTTCCTCTCGCTGCTCGGCGCGAAATATCTGCCGGACCTGATCGGGCAGTCCGCCGATATCAAGCTGTTGCGAGTGCCCGACTGGCGAGACGGGTTGCAGCAGTACGTGAAGAACACGGGCCTGCTCGTCGCGGCCGTCGCCATGATCCTGGCCGCGCAGGCATGCGCGGTGCGGAGTACCGAGCCGATCGGGATCTACTACCTCAGTCGTGAGGTTTCGCCGGTACGGCTCTATCTACCGCGAATCCTGGTCGCCGCGAGCGTGATCGCGGCCTCGGCTCTCGTCGGGGCCACAGTCGCACTGTACGAATGCTGGGCGCTGTTCGGGTCGTATCCGCTGGGCACGGGAGTGGGTTCGCTTGCCGTGCAGGGCATCGCGGTGGTGCTGTTCGCCGTGTTCGCGGCGGCGATGGCGGCCCGGATCGGTACGGCGGGACTCGCGGCCGCGATCACCGCCGGGGTCTACGTGTGCTGCCTACTGCTGTCGACCGTGCCCGCGATCCAGCCCTGGCTACCCACGACCGCCCTGCAGCCCACCATCGCCGCGAGCGGATTCTCGTTCGCAGACGCGGCGAAATCCCTACTGCCGCTGGCACTGGCAACCGCACTGGCGCTCACCGTCGCCCTCACGACGCCGATTCGCGCGATTCGGGCAACCGCATAGCCGCCCGGCGCTTGGACAGCAGATACAAGCCCACCCAGGACACCACCACACAGATCACCACCAGCACCCGAACTTCCTCGAGCGCGCTGCGGGGGTAGAGCACGCCGGTGATGTAGCGGTCTATGAACCCGCTCGACGGCAGGCCCGCCTCACCCGCGCGATGGCGGGCCCAGTTCTCCAAATCCGTGAGCGGACACTCGAACTTGAACAGCACCGTGCTGAAACCCCACCCGAAGGCGGCCAGGTGCAACCAGATGGTGCGCGGCCACCGCCAGGCGACGAAACCACCGGCCACGACGTAGGCCACGAACACGAAATGCACGATCGCGGTCGCGTCGGCCAGCAGCCGGTAGCCCATGAGCCCCAGCATAGGCCGGGATTTCAAACTTTTTCGGCGGCCGTGTCGATCCGTGTCCGAGCCGTTCGACCTTGATGTGAAAGGGTCGGAAAGCGACCCGTGACGAAGGAGGACCCCCATGAAGTACATGCTGATCTGGCGTGCCAGCGACGAGGGCAACGCGTCCATGGCCGAGGCGGATTTCGAGAAGGTGCTCGAATCGGTGGGCCGCTACAACGACGAGTTGATCCGCGCCGGCGTGCTGCTCGCGGCCGAGGGCCTCGACAGCGCGGAGGACGGGGTGGTCATCGACTTCACCGCCGAACCGCCGCTGGTCACCGACGGGCCCTACGGCGAGACCAAGGAACTCTTCGGCGGCTTCTACATCCTCAATGTCGCCTCCAAGGAGGAGGCCGTCGAATGGGCCAGGCGCGCACCGTCGTTCGGACCCGGCTTCAAGACCGAGATCCGCCGCGTCACCACCATCGACGAATTCCCGCAGGACAACGAGTGGATCCAGAAGGAACGCGCCTGGCGCGAATCCACCGGGCAACTCTGATCCGCTGAGCCATGGCAGACCCCACCGGACGTGACGCCGTGGCCGCGGTGTGGCGCATCGAATCCGCGCGCATCGTCGGCGCATTGGCGCGGTACACCGGCGACTTCGGGCTGGCCGAGGACCTCGCCCAGGAGGCCCTGGCCGAGGCGCTGGTGGCGTGGCCGCGCGAAGGCGTGCCACGCAATCCGGCGGGGTGGTTGCTGACTGTCGGGCGGCGGCGGGCCATCGATGCCTTCCGCCGCCGGGCCGTCCGCGACGATCGCTACCGTGCCCTCGCCCAGGAACTGGGGGAGGGCACGGCGGCCAGCGGTGCGCCGCCGGCGGCGGTAGCCCTTGGCACGGAACCGCTCTGGGATCCGGATCAGATCGACGACGATGTGCTCGCGCTCATGTTCGTGGCCTGCCATCCGGTACTGTCCCGCTCCGCGCAGGTGGTGCTGACCTTGCGGGTGATCGGCGGTCTGACCAGCGACGAGATCGCGAAGACGTTCCTCGAACCGACGGCCACCGTGCAGGCGCGCATCACCCGGGCCAAGAAAACGCTTGCCGCCGCACAGGTTCCGTTCGCCATACCCCCGGCGGACGAACGAGGCGCGCGGCTGAGCGCGGTCCTCAATGTCGTCTACGTGATCTTCACCGAAGGCTCGTCGGCCTCCTCCGGACAAGACCTGATCCGCCTCGACCTCGCCGCCGAAGCGCAGCGGCTCGCCCGGGTGCTGGCCCGGCTGGTGCCCGACGAACCCGAAGTCCACGGGCTGCTGGCCCTGCTGGAACTGACTTCGGCACGCTTTCCCGCCCGCACGGACTCGAACGGGCAGCCGGTGCTGCTGGAACACCAGAATCGAATGCGCTGGGACCGGGCGGCAATTCGCCGCGGCCGGGCCGCGCTCGACCAGGCGGCACGGGGCGGGCGCGGGCTCGGGGCGTACGGGCTGCAGGCGGCGATCGCGGAGTGTCATGCGGTCGCGGCCTCGGTCGACACCACCGATTGGGATCGGATCGTCGTGCTCTACGAAGCGCTCGGGCGGCTCTCACCGTCACCGATCGTCGAGCTCAATCGCGCCGTGGCGGTGTCGATGGCCCAGGGCCCGGCGGCCGGGCTCACGCTCGTCGAGGAACTGAAGAACGCTGCGGCCATGCCGAATTCCCATCTGCTGCCGAGTGTCCGAGCCGAACTGCTCGCCCGGCTGGGACGCACCGACGAGGCGCGGGCCGAGTTCGAGGTCGCCATCGGATTGTGTGGCAACGAGCGGGAACGCGGAGTGCTGGAAGGCAAGCGGGCGGCGCTGGCTCACTGAGCCGGTGCGCCCAGGTACTCCGATTCCAGCACCAGATCCTTGAGTAGCGACTGGTATTCGGTGTGGGTGTGATGCTCGGTCGTGCGCCAGCGAGTGCCCTGAGCCTCCTGCATATAGCGGCGGTAGTCCGGCGCACCCGGGATAGCGACATTGTCGGCGACCACCACGCTGCCCTGATGCAGCCAGCCCGCCTCCAGAATCGTCTTCAGATCCGGCAGGTACGCGCTCTTGTCGTGGTCGACGAACATGAAATCGAGTGTGCCGGGACCGAATCCATGCTCGACGGCCAAGGTCTTGACCGTCTGCCCACCGTCTCCGATGGTTCCGACCACGACGCTCGCCCTGTCCGCCAGCCCCGCATGCGCGATGAGCTCTCGGGCGATCTCGGCATTGTCGGCACTCATCTCGACCGACACCAGCCGGGCGTCCTCGCCGAGCAGGCGGGCGGTACGGATAGCGCTGTAGCCGCAGTAGCCGCCGAGCTCGAGCAGTTGCCGCGGCGCGTACTTCCGTAGTGCCGCATCGAGAATCAGGCCCTTCTCGTCCCCGATGTTCACCAGCAGGCTGTGATTGCGCGCGAAGTCGTCGAACGCGGCCAGCACCGCCTCCGGATCGCCGGCGGGGGAGTGGGCCAGCACATAATCCCTGGCCGCGCGCTCTCGCCCGTCTCCCACCTGCCCCGTTCGCACGAAAGTCGGCCCGCCCAGCAGGAATCGGAGCACCGACCACCGCAGGAACGGCATCCGGTCGCGCAGCGTCCCGGCCATCGACCTGTTGCCCATGGCTCGATTATGGCCCTGTTCAGGGGTGGTAGCGGGCGATAGAAGTAGAAACAAACATACCGTTACGGAAATATGCGCATCTAAACATGAATCACCTTTTCAGACAAAGTCACCTTCGGTGCCCCTCACCTCAAAGACTGCCTAGAGGAGAGGGGCGGTTCGTGAAGGGGAGCGGCTACCAGTTGGAGGGTTCGTAGTCCTTGAGGAAGCAGCCGAACAGATCCTCGCCGGCCTCGCCGCGCACGATCGGGTCGTACACCCGGGCCGCACCGTCGACCAGGTCCAAGGGGGCGTGGAAGCCTTCCTCGGCAAGGCGGATCTTGGTGTAGTGCGGGCGCTCGTCGGTGATCCAGCCGGTGTCGACGGCGGTCATGAGGATGCGGTCGGTCTCGAACATTTCGCGAGCGCTGGTGCGGGTCAACATGTTCAGCGCGGCCTTGGCCATATTCGTGTGCGGATGGCCGGGGCCCTTGTAACCGCGGGCGAAGACGCCCTCCATGGCGGAGACGTTCACGACATACTTGCGCTCGGCGGTCGCGGCGGCCATGGCCGGGCGCAGGCGCGAGATGAGGATGAACGGTGCGACCGAATTGCACAGCTGCACTTCGAGGAGTTCGGTGGCGTCGACCTCGCCGACCGCCTGCACCCAGCTGTTGGTGTGCGCGAGGTCGGGCACGAGTCCGCCCGCGTCGATGGCGACGCCCTGCGAAATGCGTTCGGGGGTGGCCGATCCCGCGACCAGGGCGAGATCGGTGATGTCCGCGGCGGTGAGTCCCGGGGTGAGCGACGCGGTGAGCGCGGTCGGGTGGGCCTGCATGGTCTTGCCGAAGGTGACGACGTCGGGCAGTTCGCCCGCGGGCAGCGGCCCGTTCTCGGCTTCGACGAGTGCGCTGTAGGCGCCGACGCTGCGGCGCACGGTCTGCGCGGCATTGTTGATCAGGATGTCGAGCGGGCCTTGTGCCGCAACATCATCCGCGAGCGCCACGACCTGGGCGGGATCGCGCAGGTCGATGCCGACGACGCGGAGCCGGTGCAGCCAGTCGGCGCTGTCGTGCTGGGCGGTGAAGCGGCGGATGGCGTCATTGGGGAAGCGGGTGGTGATGGTGAGATGTGCGCCGTCGCGCAGGAGTCGCAGTGCGATGTACATCCCGATCTTGGCGCGTCCGCCGGTGAGTAGCGCGCGGCGTCCGTCGAGGTTGGTGGCGGCGTCCCGCTTGGCGTGGCTCTTGGCGGCGCAGTCGGGGCAGAGCTGGTGGTAGAAGGCATCCACACGGGTATAGCGCTGTTTGCATATGTAGCAGGGTCGCGCTTTCAGCAGCGTCCCGGCGCTGGCCCCTGCGGTGGGCGAGCTGATCAGAATTCCGGCGGTTTCGTCGTCGATCCGGTTGGGTGAGCCGGTGGCGGTGGCCGCCACCACTTCCTTGTCGGCCGTGGCGACCGCATCCCGGGCGGCGGTCCGCTTGTTCTGCTTGAACTTCTTGAACATGTGCCCCACGGCCCGCTGCACGGCCACCGAGTCCGGATGGTCCTTGTCGAGCTGCCCGGCGAGTTCGAGTACGCGCAGGCAGGTGGCCAGCTCGTCGGGATCGATGGCCGTTGCGTCGGTCGGTAGTGCCGGGGTCGTCTGGTCGGCCATCGGAGAGAGTGTCGATCCTTCGTGCGGGGGCAAATGACCGACCCATTCTTCCATTAGCTGTGTTCGAGGGATTTCAGGGGTTCGAGCTCGCCGGCGTCGTCGTCGCGGCCGAGTTCGCGGGCGCGTTCGGCGAGGAGTGTCAGGAGGCGGGTGGGGATTTCGTCGCGGACCTGGATGAGGGCCTGCCACACCGCGTTCGGGGTGTCGGGGGTGAGGGCGGAGAGGAATTCTTCGAGGTCGTCCATGCCGTCGAGAATCTCGAGGACGCGGGCGCGGCCGGATTGCTCTTGGGCGAGGGCGATGTCGACGAGGGTGTGGATGTTCTCGCTGCGGGAGGCGGTGAGGACGGCGGTGTGGAGTTGGTCGCGGGTGAGGTCGCCGATGAGGGAGGCGAGGAGGGGTTTGGTGGTGTCGGGGAGGGCGTCGACCAGTGGGAGGGCTTGGGACCAGAGGTCGTGGTCGGCGGTGGCGGTGATGACGGCGGTGAGGACTTCGGGGTCGGTCATGACCGGGAGGCCGGCGAAGCGGCGGCGGTTGTCGTCGGTGAGGGCGAGGGCGACGGGGATCATGGCGGCCCAGAGTTCGGCGGTGTGGGCTTCGCGGATGAGGTCGGTGAGGCGGTTGTCGTCCTGGTCGCCGACGCGGGCGGCGATGAAGGTGAGTTGTTCGGCCGGGAGGTGGGAGGCCAAGGGCAGCAGGTTGATCCATTGGCCGCCGTCGAGGGCGGCGTCCATGATGGCGGCGAGTTTTGTTTCGTCGTGGACGGCGGGGCGTTGGGCGAACAGGCGCAGGCTGTCGGGGCTCATGGCGCTGGTGACGGGCAGCAGGGTGGCCCAGGCGTCTAGTTCGGCGACGGCGGTGATGAGGGAGTCGAGGACCGCGTCGCCGAGTCCTGCGGTGATGTCGCCGATCCAGGCGCGGTTGTGGGGTGCGATGGAGTCGAGCAGGTCGATGCCTTCGGCCCACATGTTTTGTTCGTGGGCGGCGCGGATGACGCCGGCGACGCGGTCGGCGACGATGTGCAGGACGTTGTCGATGGCGGTTTTGTCTTCGAGCAGGAAGCCGATGCGCAGCAGGTCCGGGTCGCTCATGACGGGTGCGGCGGCGCGGAGGGCGGGTTCGGGGACGACGTGGACGAAGCGGCCCATGGTGATGTGGTCGCCGCGTGAGAGTAGTTCGCGTGCAACGTCGGTGACCATTTTCGGGGGCACGGCGGCGATGATGGCGGCGGTGCGGCGGGGGTCGAGTTGCACGGCGCATTCGGCGAGGAATGTCGGCGAGAGGTTCTTGGCGATGTCGACGGCGCGGGTGGGTTCGACGGCGCTGGCGACGGCGGCGCACAGGACGGGTCCGAAGGCGCGTTCGGCCATTTTGGAGCTGATGGCGACGGGCACGATCTTGCTGGCCGAGGCGATGCCCTTCATGCGTTTGGTGTCGCGGTCGAAGAGCAGGTCGGTGACGCGTTCGCGGTAGGCGCGGATGGCGGCGGGTGGCAGGTCGACGAGGTAGTCGAGTTCGGTGGGGTCGGTGATGCCCAGTACGCGTGCGAGTTTGGTGGTCTCGGCGACGGCGGCGAGGTGTTCGCTCATAGTCCGAGTGCTTTCTTGACGGCGGGGCGCATGAGGCGCGGGACGATGTCGAGGGAGTTGCCGATGGCGGTGTCGAGGTTGTCGCCGCGGCGCGCGATGGCGGCCTTCAGCAGGCGGTCGAGGTCGGCCAGGTCGGTGTCGGTGAGCTGGTCGAAGGCGTCGGGCAGGGGTGCCCGCAGGGTGTCGCTGAGTTGGCGTGCTGCGTCTGACATCGGCTGCTTTCCGGTTGTGCGTACTGCCGGTACGGTGATCGATACTGGCAGTACGGTTGGCTGGAATGCAATTGTCCGGTGCGCACTTGTGCTGTGGCTTGTATCACCCGGGTCGGGCGTACCGGCGGTACGTGTATGCTTCGCCCGTGGTTCGTAGCAGTGCCGTCGCGGTGTCCCGGGAGGACATCGTGGACGCGGCGATCCGGGTGATCGATCGGGCGGGGCCGCGTCCGAGCATGGATGACATCGCGCGTGAAGCGCAGATCACCAAGCCGCGGCTGTATCGCCAGTTCGCCGACAAGGGTGATCTTTTCACCGAGATCGCGGCGCGGATGTCGCGGCGGGCGTTCGCGGCGGCGGGTGCGGATATGACGTTGATGCTGCAGCCGCCGCGTCCGGCGTTGCGGCGGGTGTTCTCGGAGTATGCGAACGGAATCCTGGAGCATCCCAACGTGTTCCGGTATCTGGGGCAGGCGCCGCTGTTGCAGCAGTCGGAATCGGGTGTGCTGCAGTTCGATCTGGGCCGGGATGCGGCGCGGCGGCTGGAGAAGCTGGCGCGCTCGGTGGCCGAGGCGGTGCCGTTGGAGACGGCGGGGTTGGACTATCTGTCGCGGGCGCTGGTCGGTGCGGTGGTGTCGATGACGGATCTGTGGTTGGGGGATTCGGCTACCCCCACGTCTGAGCAGACCGAAGAGTTCGTCACGCAGGCGACGGAGTTGGCGTGGGGTCTGATCGATGGCTATCTGCGCCGTCAGGGCATCGAGGCGGAGGCGGACACGCCGATTTTCACGACGTTCGCCGAGGTGAATCAGGCGCGTTCGGTCGACAATTGACGCTTTGTTGACACAACGCCAATAGCCGTGCACGCTGAGGGGCGAGGCGCTGACGCGCACCCGTAGGCAAGCGAAGGATCACACCATGGCACGCCCCGCATGGAGCGACGACGAGGTCGAGGCGGTACGAGGACTGGCCACCACCTTCTTCGAGAAGGAGGTGATCCCGCACGAGGAGAAGTTCATCGCCCAGGGCCATCCCGACCGCGCGCTCTACAACCGCGCCGGCGAACTGGGGCTGCTGTGTGCGTCGATCCCCACCGAATACGGTGGTGGCGGCGGCACTTTCGCGCACGAGGCGGCCATCATCGAGGCCCAGACCCACACCGGCGACGGCGCACTGGGCATGTCGGTGCACTCCTCGATCATCGCGCCCTACATCCACCACTTCGGCTCCGAAGAGCTCAAGACGCGCGTGCTGCCCAAAGCGGCCAGCGGTGAAATGGTGCTCTCGATCGGCATGACCGAACCGGGCACCGGCTCGGATCTGCAGAACATCAAGACCCGCGCGGTGCGTGAGGGCGACGAGTACGTCATCACCGGCTCGAAGATCTTCATCTCCAACGGCTGGCTGTGCGACGGCATCATCATCGCCGCCAAGACCGACCCCACCCAGGGCGCCTCCGGCGTCTCGCTGATCTTCGCCGAGGTCGGCGAGGACACCCCCGGCTTCACCCGCGGCCGCATCCTGTCCAAGATCGGTGGCAAGGGCCAGGACACCGCGGAGCTGTTCTTCGACGGCCTGCGTGTGCCCGCCTCGAACCTGCTCGGCGAGGTCGAGGGCCAGGGCTTTTATCAGATGATGCAGATGCTCGCGCAGGAACGCCTGGTCACCGCGATTCTCGCGGTCGCGATGACCGAGAAGGCCGTCGAGCTGACCATCGACTACACCAAGGGTCGCGAAGCATTCGGCAAGCCGTTGTTCGCGATGCAGAACACCCGCTTCGAACTCGCCGAGTGCGCGACCATCGCCAAGGTCGGGCGCGTGTTCCTGGACGACTGCATCAGCAAGCATCTGCGCGGTGAGCTCGACATTCCCACCGCGGCCATGTCGAAATACTGGTTGACCGATCAACTCGGTAATGTGGTGGATCGCTGCCTGCAGTTCTTCGGCGGCTACGGATACATGACCGAATACCCGATTTCCCAGCTGTACACCGGCGCTCGGGTCCTGCGAATCCTCGCGGGAGCCAACGAGGTGATGAAGGATCTCATTGCCCGCTCACTCTGATACCGACATCGAGCCGACCGCGTCCGAGGACGCCTCGGACGCGCCGTTGCGTCGCCGTCGGCTCGAACCCGACGAACGCCGCGCGCAAATCCTCACCTGCGCGATCGACATGTTCGGTGAACGTCCCTACGCCGCGGTCTCGACCGCGGAGCTCGCACAGCGAGCCGGAGTGGCCCGCGGGCTGATCAATCACTACTTCGGCAACAAACGCGACCTGTATCTGGCGGTGGTGCGGCGCATGGTGACGCTGCCGCGCCCGGAGAAGATGACCGTGCCCGGCGGATCCACCCGGGAGCGGGTGGACGCCAGTGTGGCGTGGCTGCTCGACACCATCAGCGAGCACGGCAGCACCTGGGTGAAGGTCACCGGACACGAAGGCGTGGGCGACGATCCGGAGGTGCAGCGCATCCTGGACGAGGCCGACTACGCCGCCGCCGACCGCATGGTCACGATGATGGGCCTGTCGGAGTCGCTGCACTCGGCCGAATTGCGGGCGCTGGTGCGCTGTTACGGCGGACTGGTCAAGGCCGCCGGGCGCGAATGGATCGTGCGCGGCAGCCTGACCCGCGAGCAGGTGCACCACCTGCTCGCGGACGCCCTGCTCACCCTGGTCGTCGACACCTTCCCGAAGGTCGACGCGGGCAACTAGTTCGATCAGGCGAGCTCCTCGACCTGCCACTTCACTCCCGCGGTGGCGAGCTGGTCGAGGAAGCTCGCCGCTTCGAATGCCTGTGCCGGCGCCAGTGTTCCGGCGGGCGCGCCGTCGGCGACCAGCCGCCGCGCGGCCTCGACCGCGATCACGGCGGTGACGGCGTACGGGTCGAATCCGGTCACCCAGCCGCGTGCGCGACGGCCGTCGACGGCGGTGGCCTCGGCGAGCATGAGCCAATGCGACTCGGCGAGCGCCTGCGGGTCGGGGATCTCCGCAATCGTCTCGGCGACCTCGGCGGTGAGGCTCGCGAACAGGGCACCCGCCGCGGCGCGGATCACGCTGCGTACCTGCGGGGTTCGCACATGGCGGGGCACGGTGTAGATGCCGGGCAGCGCCATCGAGTACACCGCCACCGGGTCGGTCTCGCCGGGCTCGCCGGGCTCGCCGATGGTCGTGGCAGGCTCGCGCACCGGCTGCCACCGACCGTCACGGAATTCGGTCTGTTGATCGATCGTGATCGCGGCCATCGTGCGCGCGGTGCCGCGGGAGGCGGCCCCGGGGCGGCGCAGATCCGCGACCAGCACGTCGCTGATCGGGGCGTCGAGGTGGGCGGCGGTGAGGGCGGCGATCAGATCGCCGGGCACGCCGTCATCGGTGACGGCCGGAATGACCGCGATCCCGGCCTGTTTCGCGGGCTCGTCGAACGTGTCGAGGATGGTGCGCAGGTAGTCGGGTTCGCCGGTGGTGTCGATATAGGGGCGGCGCGCGGCGATCGCGGCCCGCACCACCGGTTCACCCCACAGGGTGAACGGCCCGGCGGCATTGATGACCACGTCACTCTCGGCGAACGCGGCGGCCAGCGCCTCGGAATCGGTGAGCTCGGCGACGCGGATCTCGGCATCGGGGAGACCGGCACGCTGCGCGACGGCGAGCAACCGCGCCGGGTCGCGGCCCACGAGCACGGGGGTGAGGTCGCGGCGGACGAGCTCGGCCACGATGAGCGAACCGGTGAAACCACTGGCGCCGTAGACGGCAAAACGCATGGGAGACAACTCCATCGAGTGAAGGACAGGAGCCGGGAATCGGCTCGCTCTTCACGCTATGAGCGGCGAACCGGACGATCCATGCTCGAAAATCCGGTTCCGATATCCGATCGTCCAGCAACGGCGCGAACGCCGGTACGGTGAAACGGTGGACATACTCAGCGACGCGGTCGCCGCGATGCGATTGGGCACCCCGCACTCCAACCGCACCGTGCACCGCGCGCCCTGGTCCACGTACTTCCCGGCGGCGGGCAACAGCGCGGGATTCCATGTGGTGCTGCAAGGTTCGTGCTGGCTGCTGCCCGACTATGGCGACCCCATCCACCTGCAGGTCGGCGACGTGGCATTCGCGCCACGCAGCCGCGGACACGCCCTCTCCGACAGCCCCACCGGTACGAGCAGGGCCGAGACACCGCGACCCGCCGAAATGTCGAGCGCCGCCGATACATCGAATGCTGCCAATACGTCGAATGCTGCCGATGCTTGGAGTGCCGACACTGCATGGAGTGCCGATGCGGCAGGGCCCGAGACCGTGTTGCTGTGCGGCGCCTACCTTCTCGACGACTCCCGCCCGCACCCCGCCCTGGTCGAGCTGCCCGACGTGATCCACCTGCCCGCGCGGGTCGGGCACAGTCCGCTGCGCGCCGCGATCGATCTGCTCGGCCACGAACTCGACACCCGCGACGGATCCGGGGCGATCGCGCCGCTGCTCGAGGTGCTGCTGCTGTTCATGGTGCGCACCTGGTACGAAGCGCACCCCGCCGAGAGCGGATGGGTTGCCGCACTGCGTGATCCGGCAGTCCATGCCGCGTTGCAGGCCATGCACGCCCAACCGGCCGCGCCGTGGACAGTGGCCGCACTCGCCGCGCAGGCCGGAGTGTCTCGGTCGGTGTTCGCGCAACGCTTCACCGCCACCACCGGCACCGGCCCGCTCAACTACCTCACCTGGTGGCGCATGACCCGCGCGGCACGAATGCTGCGCGAATCCGATGTGCTGCTGCGGGTGGTGGCCGAACAGTGCGGCTACAGCTCCGAATTCGCGTTCGCCAAGGCGTTCAAACGCGAATTCGGTATCGCACCCGGCCAATTCCGGCTCCGAGCCGACGCCGCCTGACCCGAGCCACACCTCCGAAGGGCCGGCCCCACGAAAGGCCGTGGGCCGCCGCCCGCGAACACGAGCAGCGGCCCCGAGCACTGCCATCGACCACGACAGCAGCGATCGGCTAGGGCAGCAGCACCAACCGGCCGCGCACCCCGCCCTTCTCGAACCGCGCGTGCGCGTCGGCGGCCCGCGCGAGCGGATAGGTTTCGGCGACACGCAGACTCAGGGTGCCCGCCTCCACCAGATCCACCAGTTCGGCCAGCCGACGGCCGTCGGGGGACTGCGCCACCGTGGTCACCGTGATACCGCGCTCGGCAGGTGGCGCGAGCGGAGGCAGCAATGCCACGAACGCGCCGCCGTCGCGTACCAGCGGCAGCAGCGTGGCACCCACCAGGGCCGCATCGATGATCGCGTCGATGCGGCCCGCCCCCAGCTGTGACACCAGATCCGCATCGCGCGGCAGGAATTGGCTCGCACCGAGCGAACTCACCAGTTCCGCGTCGTCGGCCCCGGCCACCGCGATCACCGTGGCACCGCGCGCGGCCGCCAACTGCACCGCATACCCGCCGACCCCGCCGGCCGCCCCGGTCACCAGCACCGTCGCGCCGGGCGCGGCGGCCGCGGCCAGATCGGCGGTGATCGCGTTGAGCGGCAACGTCGCCGCCGCACTCAACTCGATACCGCTCGGAGCGGCAGCCACCAGGTCCGCGTCGAGCACCACGTACTCGGCATAGCTGCCCTCGAAGGTCGACAGCCACGGCAGCAGCCCCACCACCGGCTGCCCGATCTCCTTGCGGCTCACGTGCGAGCCGACCTCCTCGATCCAGCCCGCGAACTCGACGCCGGGCACGTAATGATCACGCTCGGGCAGCAACGCGGCGAACGCGCCCGCCCGCGCCCCGATATCGACCGGATTCACCGGTGCGGCAGCGACTTTCACCAACACCTCACCCGGACCCGGGGTGGGCGTGGGCACCTCGAACACCTCGAGGACCTCGGACCCGCCGAAACGGGAGAAACCAACAGCACGCATGACAAATACTCCTGTGATCGGGAAGGAAGGAAGGTCCACCGGTGGAACGCCGCCGCCGATATCCGATCGGCGCGGGGCGTGGTTCCACCGTAGGAGCGCGGGACGGTCTGCGGCCAGTAGGCACCTGAAAGTTCCCAGCTCACCACCCGGAGCGCGGGCCATGACCGAAATCCGCTGGCGCAGGCGGGAATGCCGGGCGCGGCGGGTCGGCTGTAAGAGGGCAGCGATTCGTCGACAGGGGAGCGAGATGACGACCACCACCGCCGGGCAACGCCGCGAACAGGCCAAAACCGACTACAACGCCTTCCTCGCCGCCTGCCCCACCCACAACATGCTCGACACCATCGGCGACAAATGGGTGTGCCTGATCCTGGCCGCACTACGCGACGGCCCGCGCCGCTACGGCGAGATCGGCGCGACCGTCGCCTCGGTCAGCAACAAGATGCTCACCCAAACCCTGCGCACCCTCGAACGCGACGGCCTCGTCACCCGCCGCCTGACTCCCCAGGTCCCCGTGCGCGTCGACTACACCCTCACCCCGCTCGGCGAAAGCCTCGTAGCCGTGGTGTCCCAACTCCAGCACTGGGCCGAAGGCCACATGGACGAAGTCCTCGCCGCCCGCGCCGAATTCGACGAGGCACCCGCGAACGATCCCCGGGAATGACTGCCGCCGCCGAGGTGTTGCTGCCGGACATGACCATCCACGACTTCGGAAAGTTCGGCGTATGGCAGCGATACACGCAGATCACCCCCGAATCCGCGCGTGAAATCGAAGAACTCGGCTACGGCACCGCCTGGCTCGGCGGGTCACCACCCACCGACTGGGACGGCTTCGAGCAACTGCTCGCCGCCACCGACTCCCTCGTGATCGCCACCAGCATCGTCAACATCTGGGCCAGCGCCCCCGACGACGCCGCCGACGACTTCCTACGGCTCGAGGAGAAGTTCCCGGGCCGGTTCCTGCTCGGCATCGGCGCGGGACACCGCGAACACACCGGCACCTACGCCAAACCCTATGACGCACTGGTCGACTACCTCGACGTCCTGGATGCGCGCGGAGTACCGCGCGAAGGCCGAGCCCTGGCCGCGCTCGGTCCGCGCGTCACCGCCCTGGCGCGCGAGCGCAGTGCGGGCGCGCTGCCCTATCTGACCGTGCCCGAGCACACCGCACAACTACGCGAAATCCTCGGCCCCGACGCCCTGCTGGCGGTCGAACACAAGGTGGTTCTCGACGAGGACCAGGCCCGCGCCCGCGCCCTGGGACGGCAGGGGGCCGGTTTCTACGTGGGTCTGAGCAACTACGCCAACAACCTGCGCCGCTGGGGTTTCGACGACACCGACCTCGTCGCCCCCGGCAGCGACCGCTACATCGACGCCGTCGTCGCCCACGGCAACGCCACACAGATCACCGACCGCCTGGCCGAGCATGCGCACGCAGGCGCCGACCACGTGGCCATTCAAGTCCTCGGCGACGACCCACTGCCCTCCCTGCGCACTCTCGCACCCCTGCTGACCGAGCAGCAAGCCTGACCAGGCTCGAATGAACGTCACCGCGCCTCACGTAGTTCCGCTGTGGCGCCGTGCAGATTCGGCACTTCGGCGGCGGCCTGCGCGGCCTCGTAGTTCTCGGCGGCGGTTGCATCGGCGACAGGTGTGCTCGTGGATCGGAAGTCGCCGATCGCCTTGTCCCGGCAGGCCTTGGAGATCCATGCCGAGGGCGACATCCCGGCCTTGGCGGCTTCTTTCCGCGAGGCCCGGCATCGATAGCAATGTGCCGGTTTCAGGGGGATTCGAGCGTCACGACGGCTTTGGACAGTCGCGAAGCGCGTGTTTTCGGGTTGATGGCCCGGTAGAGGTCCAGCACGATCGTGTACTGGCGGGTGCGGTCGAGGGTCTCGTAGGCGGCGCGGGCGGCGGGGTGGGAAGCCAACGCGGCCAGGAGGTCCGGTGGCGGGGTGAAGCTCGATTGCGGGGGATATGCCGCCGCCCAACGGCCGTCGGCCTGTGCGGCCGTTACTTCGGCCAGGCCTGGCGCGCGCATGCGCCCGGCGGCCGTCAGCGCGGCCACTTTGTCGACGTTGACCTGTGACCAGTGGCTGCGTGGGCGGCGGGGGACGTATTTCTGGAGGTAGTGGTCGGCGTCGAAGCTCTTGCGTTGCCCGGAGATCCAGCCCCAGCACAGGCCGACGTCGACCGCCTCGTCCTCGGTCAGTGACGCGATGCCCGAGCCCTTCTTGGCCATGAGGATCCACACTCCCTGGGGGAGTGCATGATTGGCGTGCAACCAGGTGTCGAAGGCGGTGGCGTCGGCGAAGTGGACCGGATCCATGTTCCTACTGTCGCAGAGGGCACCGACAGATCTGTTGCAGAGGACACGGGCAGATCAACCGAACCCCACGACCGAGAATTGTCCCAGACACACCTTGTTTTCGGTGTCGTTCCGCGGTTACCGTGAATCGATGACGACCTCCAGCTCCGCCGCCGACGCCGGACTGCCCACCGGGGTGAGCGGCTGCGCCGACCCCCGATTCGCCTCCGCCGTAAAAACTTTCGCCCGCGTCTTCGCCGGACGCCGCAGCAACGGCGGCGCGCTGGCGGTCTACCAGCACGGCGAGCTCGTCGTCGATGTCTGGGCCGGCGCCTCCGACGCCCACGGCACCCCCTGGACCGCCGACACCGGTGCGATGATCTACTCCGCCTCCAAGGGTGTCTCGGCCACCGTCCTGCACCGCCTCGCCGACCGCGGCATGCTCGACTACACGGCACCGGTCGCCGAATACTGGCCCGAATTCGCCGCGAACGGCAAGGGCCGCATCACCGTCACCGAACTGCTCAGCCACCGCGCAGGCCTCTCGGCGCTCCCGGCCACCAGCGCCGAGGAGGTCCTCGATCACGAACTCATGGAAGCGCGTCTGGCCGCCGCGAAACCCGATCACCTGCTGGGCAAACCGATCTACCACGCCCTGACCATCGGCTGGCTCATGACCGGCCTGGCGCGCGCCATCACCGGCCGCGACATGGCCGCGCTCTACCGCAGCGAAGTCGCCGAACCCCTCGGCGTCGACGGCATCCACCTCGGCCGCCCGCCGCTCGGTGCCCGCACCGTCGGCGCGGACCTGGTCGGCTCGGTGAAAACCCTTGCCGAACGCAACATCCCGGCCCCGGTCGCCACCCTGGTCCCGCGCCTGCCACGCCTGGTGCGCGACCCGCTGGCCTCCCTGTATGTCCCCGGCCTGGAATCCATCTTCCGCGGCCAGGACCCCGCCATCCTGGCCACCTCCCTGCCCGCCGGCAACGCCGTGTGCACCGCGCAAGCCCTGGCCAAGATGTACAGCGCCCTGGCCTGCGACGGCTACCTCGACGGCCGCCCCTACCTGTCGACCAAAACCGTGCGCGAACTCGAACGCATCCGCACCTACCGCCTCGACCACAGCCTGCTGGTCCCCTTCTGGCACTTGGGCTACCACAGCCTCCCCGCCGCCCGAGCCCCCCGCGGCTACGGCCACATGGGCGCCTTCGGCTCCACCGGCTGGACCGACCCCACCTCCGGCATCGCGGTCGGCTTCGTCCACAACCGCATGTCCCTGGCCTGGAGCCCCCTCGACCAAACCTTCGCCGTCCCCCTGCTGCACCTGATCCTGCGCGCCGCCCGAAACCCCGCCGCCTACACCGAACGCCGCACCGCCGGAGCCGCCTGACCGGAAGTCGCTGCCCCGCAGTACTCTCGACGATCGGGAGGGGGATCGATGACAGGTACTGGAACCCGGCCGGGCTACCGCCGTGCGGTGCGCCTGGGCCGGGTCGTCGCAGCGGTGGCGGCGCTGGTCGGGCTGCCACTGTTCGGGATGTATCGGTGTCAGCAATGGCAGGACGTGCCGGTCGAATCGGTGCGGATCGCCCGGCAGGTGCGCGTGGCCGGGTTCGAGCCGGTCGCCGTCGTGAGCTGGTCACCGGGCGACGACCTCCCGGAGGGATTGGCGTATTTCGCTGGGCCGCAACCCTATCCGGACCCTGTCGCGGCGGTGTCGGTGCCCACGATCGCCTTACAGGCCGCCGATTACGTCCCGATGGGTTCGAGCAGCGAGACCCGGACCGCGAGCGGATCGCGCCCCGACCACTGTGCCGCATCGGTGTACTTCAACCCCGACCCATGGGCACACACCCTGGACAAGCAGGAGGTGCGCGCGAAGCTGTCGGATGCCCGCAGCGCCGGGAAGAGCCTGATCCTGGTCGAGATCCGGGGCTGCGGCGTATGACCATCAACGAACAACATCTCGACCGCAGGGCTCAACGCCGCAACACCACCTTCGTGCTGTGCTGGCTGATGGTCGGCCTACTGGTCACTCTGTTCACCGCACTCGTGTCGTTCAGCACTATGGCCAGCTACGAGGACTTCCTCTACGGGGGCAGCGACTGGGATCGATTCACCACGGCCGCATCGAAATCGGAGCCGGCGCAAGCCTGTCTGTGGGTGTCGTGGCTCGTCGCCGGGGTGACCTGCTGGTATCTCGGCGGGCGCGCCATCGAGCGTGACCGGAATCCGCTGTGGGCCTTCGTGATCGCCGTGATCGTCTTCGAGATCGGACTGGATGTGACCTTCGAGATCGCGATGCGGGGAATCGACGCGGCCTACCGGTCTTGAACAAACCTGTCAGGCGCCGTTGTCCTTACGAGCCTTGCTCGGTTGCACCCGCGGCGGTTCGTTGGGCATCTTCGGGTAGACCGGAGGCCACGGGGCGTCCATCAAACCCGCGGCCATGTCCTTGTCCGACATCTCGAGCAGGACGGCGAGGGATTGCGGCGTGCGATCGGCCCACGGGTCACCCAGGTCGGCGACGCGGGCGGGGACCGTGGCGATGGTGAGCTCGTCGGGGACGATGGTTTCCAGGGCTTCCCACGAGATCGGGGTGGAGACCTGGGCGCCGACCTTCGGGCGCACGCACCAGGCACCGAAAACTGTTTTGTGCGGGGCGTTCTGGTTGAAGTCGACGAAGACGCGGGAGCCGCGTTCTTCCTTCCACCAGGCGGCGGTGATGTCGTCGGGATGGCGGCGTTCGAGTTCACGGGCCAACGCGACGGCGGCGGCGCGGACCTGGTAGCCGTCCCAATTCGGTTGCAGCAGCGCGTAGAGGTGCAGGCCGCGCGAACCGGAGGTTTTCACCCGCACATCGATGCCGAGTTCGGTGCACAGGGCACGCACGGCGAACGCGGCGGCACGCAGATCCTCGAAACCGATACCGGGGGAGGGATCCAGGTCGATGCGCAGCTCATCGGTGACACCGGTGGGCGGCAGCACGGTGCCGGCGGCGTCGTGCACGGGCGGGAAGGTGGAGGCGGCCTCGGCGCCGGCGTGGGTGGCCCAGACGTGAAAACCCAAGCAGCCCAGGTTGACCGCCCACAGGATATGCGCCATATCGACAGCCACCAGGGCGTCGCTCTCGGTGCCGTTGGGGGTGGACACGACCGTGGTCTGCAACCAGTCCGGCACCGATTTCGGCACCCGCTTCTGAAACCACGACTTGCCCGACGCCCCATCCGGATAGCGTTCCAGCAGCACCGGCCGACCCCCGATGGTCCGCATGATCGGCTCGGCGACCGCCAGGTAGTAGTTCACCAGATCAAGCTTGGTGTCCCCGCGTTTGGTGAAGTAGATCTTGCCCGGATTGGAGATGGTGACACTGTGCCCAGCCACCTCGATATCCACCGAATCACTCACTGCGGCTTCCCTTTCGCGGCGCGAGCCTCGGCGAAGATATCGGCCAGCTCGGCCGGAGCGACCTCGTCGAGCTGCGCGTAGGTGCACGATTCGGGCGTGCGGTCGCTACGGAAACGCACCAGCCGCCCACCATGACGCAACCGCCCGGCCATCACATGCTCATAGCGCACCTCGGCCACCAACTCCGGCCGCAACGCCTCCCACGACAGATCCTTGCCGCCGGTCCAGCGGCTCACCCCGCCGGGCATCTTCCCGTCGGCCTTGGCCGCCGCGGCCGCATCCGCCCAGGAACGCCACGGGTGATTCTCGAGTGCGTTGTGCCGCAACGGTTCCAGCTCGCCCACGAGCTCCTTACGCCGCGCCGCGGTGAAACTCGACGCCACCCCGACATGATGCAGGCTGCCCTCGTCGTCGAACAACCCCAGCAGCAGCGACCCCACGCCCTCGCCGTCCTTGTGCCAGCGGAATCCGGCGATCACACAGTCGGCGGTCCGCTCATGCTTGATCTTGAGCATCACCCGCTTGTCCTGCAGATACGCCAGATCCGCCGCCTTGGCCATCACCCCGTCGAAGCCCGCGCCCTCGAACCGGGTGAACCAGTCCGCGGCGGTATCGGGATCGGTGGTGATCGGGGTCAGGTGCAGGCGCGAAAACTGGCCGTCGAGTACCGATTCCAGCACCCGGCGCCGCTCGGAGAACGGCCGATCGGTCAGATCCTCATCGCCGAGCGCCAGCAGATCGAAGCCCACGAAACTCGCCGGTGTCTCCACCGCCAGCTTGTTGACCCGCGACGCCGCCGGATGCAACCGGTTCTGCAGCGTGTCGAAATCCAGGCCCTGCTCGGTGACCACGACGATCTCCCCGTCGATCACGCACCGCGGCGGCAGCGCCTGACCCAGTAGTTCCACCAGTTCGGGGAAATACCGGGTCAGGGGCCGATCGTTGCGCGAACCCAGTTCGACCTCGTCGCCGTCACGAAAAACGATGCAGCGGAAGCCGTCCCATTTCGGCTCGTAGAGCAGTCCCGCCTCGCGGGGCAGCTCGGAGACCGATTTGGCCAGCATCGGTTTCACCGGTGGCATGACGGGCAGTTGCACACGGCCTCCTCGGTTCGCGGTGGACCCGCAACCGATCGTAATGCGAACCGGTCAGTTTTCCAGCCACCCGTGCTGATCCGCGAACGCCGTGAGCCGATCGCGGATCGTCACGATCTCCGCCGCCGTCAACTGCGGCGAGGCATCCAGCAGCAGCTCGGTGATCAGCCGCCGATGCTCGTTCGCCGTCATCGCCCCCGTCACACGATGCTTCTCGCCCTTGTGCCGGGGCGGACTCACCTGCTGCCCGGGCACCACCGCCAGGTTGATCGCTTTGGGTCCGCGATCACCCTCGGTCACATCGAATTCGAAAACCCGCCCCTGGCGCAGTTCGTCCTCATCCAGCCCGATGTCATTGACGTGCACGAACACGTCCGGCCCGCCGTCTTCCGGCCGTATGAACCCGAAACCCCGAGAACTGTCGAACGACACCAATTTCCCGATGGACACCTAAACACCCGCTCCTCGTCGCCGCGTCCCTCTCAGACGGCCACTCTAGTCCGCGGGTTGATCATTGTTGGAAGAAAGTGCCTTTTGCAACGAATTGAAGACGGTCAGGCCCTGACCCACCATCCCGTTGACGATCTCGCTGACCCCGTCGGGCCCGTTGAGCACCGTCAGATTCGCCTTCGACAGCCCCAGCGACGCCTGCTTGACGATCTCGGGCAACTGCTCGATCAGCAACTGGTCCAACGCGATCCGGTTGTTGGACGCCGCCGCCTCGGCCTGGATGCGGGTGCGATCGGCCTCGGCGACCGCGAGGATGCGCACCCGCTCGGCCTCGGCTTGGGCGGGCTTGACCACCTCGGTCTGCAGCTGCTGCTCGCGCAGCTCGGCTTCCTTGCGGGCCTGCTCGGCGCGCGCGGCGAGCACCTCCTGCAGGGCGGTGGCCTGCGCGAGCGGACCCGCCTGCGCCGCTTCGGCATTGGCCTTGTCGATATCGCGCTGGTACTGCGCCTTGAGGATCGCGGTCTCGCGCTGATATTCCGCCTGCTTGCGCTGCGACTCCTGCTCGGCCTGGGCGGCGAGCTGCGCGGCGGAGGCCTGCGCGATCTGCGCGTCGCGTTGGATGGCGGCATTGTGCGGGGCGGCCAGGGCGGCGATGTAGCCGAGGTTGCCGTCGTCGATGGACTGGATCTGGAAGGAATCCACCCACAGCCCGATATTGCTCATCTCCACCTTGGAAGCCACCAGCACCTCGTCGGCGAGCTTCTGCCGTTCGCGGATGATCTCCTCGACCGTCATCGAGCCCACGATCGAGCGCAGATGCCCGGAGAAGATGCGCCCGGTCAGCACGCTCATCTCGCGCTGCTGCTCGGACAGGAACCGTTGCGCCGCATTGACGATCGACTGCGTGTCATTGGCGACCTTGAACGCGATCACCGCCCGCACATCCAGCTGGATGGCCTGTTTGGTGACGCAGCGCTCGCCGATCTCGGCCTCGAACATGGCCAGCGACAGATAACTCACCTTGCGGAACAACGGCACCACCCAGGTGCCGTGCCCGATCACCACCCGAAACGGCGTGGACCCGTCCTTGGCGCCGCGCGATCCGCTGACCAGCATCGCCTCATCCGGATCGGGTACGTGGTATCCGAGCATCGCTGTCTCCCTCTACTGGTGAAAGAACTTGACCTATCGATCGCCGGGAAGGGGAATCCACGCAACAACATCGACCACACGCCCCGGATGCACGGCCACGACGAGCACGGTGTCACCGGCGTCGAGGGGCTCCTCGGCCCGCGCGATATAAAGTTCCGTTCCCCCTCGGATGGCGACCAGCACCTCACCGAGAGCTCCCGCCGCCCGGATCGGCGAGGTCAGCGTACCGGTCAATCCGACTACCGGGTCGGTCATCGCGCCGCAACTCCCTGGGATGAATCGCTGAGAACGCCCAGCGTACGCGCGGAGTGCGGATCAACCTGGGACGCCGCAACATTGCTCCACAATTGCTACCGCTCGGTATGATCGGTGGGCTCGGCGCCCCGGCGATTCGTATACCGGGGTGAACCACCGTCCACGACGAGGACGACGGCCGCGCGCCGCCGTCGAAACGAGGTGGCTGCGCATGTGCCGACTCACGGCGATATCAAAAGGTGCTGGTTTCGTGACCGACCGGCTGGCAGGCTGAACCGGTGACCACTCCTCCGGATACGGCGGCGGCCGATTCCGCCGACGACAAACTGGACGCGGGCGTACTGAAAATCGCCGGCGTCGTGGTGCTCGGCGCCATCATGTCCATCCTGGACGTGACGGTCGTGACCGTCGCGATCCCCACCTTCCAGCACGACTTCAACACCACCACCGCCATCGCCGCCTGGTCGATGACCGGCTACACCCTCGCCCTGGCCAGCGTCATCCCGCTGACCGGTTGGGCCGCCGACCGATTCGGCACCAAACGCCTCTACATGATGGCGCTGGTGTTCTTCGTACTCGGCTCGATCCTGTGCTCGACGGCCTGGAACATCGAGTCCCTCATCGCCTTCCGCGTCGTGCAGGGCCTCGGCGGCGGCATGCTGATGCCGCTGGGCATGACGATCATGACCCACGCCGCCGGCCCGCAGCGCATCGGACGCGTCATGGCCGTGCTGGGCGTGCCCATGCTGCTGGGCCCGATCATGGGACCCATCCTCGGCGGCTGGCTCATCGACTCCTTCTCCTGGCACTGGATCTTCCTGATCAACGTGCCCATCGGCGCGATCGCGCTGGCGCTGGCGTTCATCATCTTCCCGCGCGACAACCCCGAACCCTCGCAGACCTTCGACTTCGTCGGCATGCTGCTGGCCTCACCGGGTTTGGCGCTGTTCCTCTACGGCGTGTCCTCGATCCCCGGTGAAGGCACCGTCAAGTCGGCCAAGGTGCTCATCCCGGCGGTGATCGGGCTGATCCTGTTGGTAGCGTTCGTCTTCCACGCGTTGCGCACCGAACATCCGCTCATCGACCTGCATCTGTTCCAGAACCGCTCGCTGCGCTTCGCGGTGCTGACCATGGTGTGTTTCGCCATGGCGTTCTTCGGATCCGGTCTGCTGCTGCCCAGCTACCTGCAGCAGGTGCGCGGGGAATCGACGCTCATGGCCGGTCTGCTCATCGCGCCACAAGGCTTGGGCGCCATGCTCACCATGCCCATCGCGGGCCGGCTGGTCGACAAGATCGGCCCCGGCAAGATCGTGCTCACCGGCATCGTGGTGATGGCCACGGGCATGGCGTTTCTGACCCAGGTCAGCGCCACCACCCCGTACGCGGCACTGTGCGGGGCGTTGTTCGTGATGGGTCTGGGCATGGGCTGCACCATGATGCCGACCATGACTGCCGCCATCCAGACGCTCACCCACGCCCAGGTGGCACGCGGTTCGACCCTGATGAACATCGTCAACCAGACCGCCGGATCCATCGGCACCGCAACCATTTCCGTGGTGCTGACCACCCTGGAAAACCGCGGTGCCAGCCTCTCCGAGCGGGGCGTGCAACTGCCGCCGGGCGCCAAGGATCCCAGCCTGGCCAATGCGGCCATCGGGTCGCGCTACAGCGATCAGCTCGCGCATCTGCCGCAAACGCTGCTCGATGAGGGCTTCGATCTGGCCGCCAAGGCGTTCGCCAACACCTTCGTGGTGTCGCTGTGCATCCTGGTCGCCACGCTGATCCCGGCGTTCTTCCTGCCGCGCAGCAAACCCGCGGTGCCCGCCGACGCGAGCGACGCGCCGATCGTGGTGCACTGACCGCATCCTCGCACCGCGTGAAAATGCGTGTGGCCCATCCGGAGACTCGACTCCGGTTGGGCCACACGGCGTTTCAGGGCAGTTGCGAGCCGGTAGTCGAGAGATGCTCGCCGTAGAAGGCGATCAGTCCGGTCGCCGACGCGATCGCCGAGAGTAACCAGAACCGGATGCTCACCGTCGTCTCCGGCCAGCCCGTCAACTCGAAATGGTGATGGAACGGGGCCATCTTGAACAACCGGGTGCGGGTGGTGCGGAACATGACGATCTGCAAGGCCACCGACAGGATCTCGGCCACGAACAACGCGCCCACCGCGATCATCAACAGCTCGGTACGGCTGGTGATCGACAACCCGGCCAGCAGCCCACCCAACGCCAGGGAGCCGGTATCGCCCATGATGATCTTCGCCGGAGCCGCGTTCCACCACAGGAATCCGACACACGCCGACGCCGCGGCCGCGCACACGATCGACAGATCCAGCGGATCGCGCACCGTGTAGCAGCCGGGCACCGCGCGCGCCTGACACGAATGCGTGTACTGCCAGAACGTGATCAGCACATACGAACCGAGCGCCAGCCCCATCGAGCCCGCCGCCAAACCATCGAGGCCGTCGGTCACATTGACCGCGTTCGACCACGCCACCACCAGCAGGCACGCCGCCGCCAGGAACCCGGTCACCCCGAGTGACACCGTGGAGATGTCCCGCACGATCGACACCTGCCGACTCCCCGGCGTCAGCCCGCCACCACCGCGGAAATGCAACGCCAGCACCCCGAAAATCACGGCGGCACTGAGCTGTCCGACATACTTGCCCGACGCGGTCAAACCCAGACTGCGATGCTTGGACAGCTTGATGTAGTCATCCAGGAACCCGACCCCGCCCAGCGCAGTGGCCAACCCCAACACCAGCAGCCCCGACGCCGAGGGCCCGACGCCGTCGTAATGCGTGCCCACCACGTGCGCGGCCCCGTACCCGGCCCACATGCCGATCAGCAGGGCCAGCCCGCCCATGGTCGGGGTGCCGCGCTTGGCCAGATGGCTGGCCGGACCATCCTCGCGGATCTCCTGGCCGAGGCTGCGGCGCGTGAAGAGCCGAATCAGCAACGGTGTCACCGTGATCGACACCGCCAGCGCCACCATCGCCGCCACCAGAATCTGCCGCATCCGACCCCCTCGAGACCCAATTCGGACACATGCTAGCCGGGTGCGGGACGATGCGGGCGGGCGTCGTTGTTAGCGTGGGGCATGGACAGCGGTGTGCGGCGACGGGAATTGTTGCGAGAGTTCTTGCGCGGCAGACGCGCTCGCGTCACCCCTGAGCAGGTCGGACTGCCCGCCGCCGGACGCCGCCGCACGCCCGGACTACGCCGCGAGGAGGTCGCCGTCGTGGCCGGGGTCGGTGTGAGCTGGTACACGTGGCTCGAACAAGGCCGCGACATCACCGTCTCCCCGGAGGTTCTCGACGCCGTCGCCACCGCCCTGCTGCTCGACGCCACCGAACGCGCCCACCTCTACGTCCTGGCCGGCCTCAACCCACCCTGCCGCGCCGTCGACAGCGGCCCCACCCTGACACCCGAACTACGCAACCTGCTCGACGCCTGGGGTGACCGGCCCGCGGTGTTGCGCGACCGGTACTGGAATGTGCTGGCCTGCAACGACATTGCTCGTACCGTCTTCGGCTACGACGGTCCCGGACACAACTGTCTGATCACCTATTTCACCAACCCCCGCTACCTGGGCATGCGGGAGGTGTGGGCCGCGGCCGCCCCGGCTGTCGTCGCCGCCTACCGCGCCGACACCGCGCTCTGCCCCGACGATCCCGGCTTCCGCACCGTCACCGACGAACTCGCCTCCCGCAGCCCCGAATTCGCCGCCCTGTGGTCACGCCACGACGTCGGCACCGCGCAGCAAGCCCTCAACGCGCTGCAGCATCCGCAGGTCGGTCCCCTCTACTTCGACACCACCACCCTCACCCTCACCGACCAGCCCGACCGCCACATCGTCCTCTACAACCCCAACCCCGCCCACGACACCGCTGCTCGCCTGGCCGACATGCCGCGGCTGCGCCTGGCCCCACCCGCCTGACCGTCCGGGCTTGCAGCCGAAAGCGCTCGCGGGCACGGTGATCGCGGTCAGCGGGCCAGGTCCGGGTGGGCGCGACCGGTGACCACGGGCATCTCGACGAACGTCAGCACACCCGGTTCGGCGGCACAGACGTACGGGATCGAGTTCACGCAGTGCGCCGCGGTCACCACGATGCCCGGATTACGTTGCAGACCGGCCGCCACGCTGCTCGGATGCCATCCGTGAATCGTCACCTGGCAGTCCGGATCACCCTGCACCTCGACCTCGAACCGGACACCACCCTCACCGTAGGTCCAGGGCGGGTCGAGGTGCTGCTCACCCATCAGCCAATTGACCGCCACCCGCACGACCTTGACCTCACCGATGAACGCCTCCCACGCGAAGCGCTGCGCGGCAACCTGCCCCGGCTCGATCACCCCGATCGGCGAGTCGATCGGCGCGGTCGCGACCGCCACCTCGCGGCTGCTGCGGATCTCGGCATCGGCGAAGCCGAGCACATCCAGGCACATCCGCACCGACTGATCGAACCCGTTGTCCAGCAACGCCAGCATCGGACCGCCCATCGCCGCCTCGGGCGACTGACCGAAACCCATCAGGTGGCGCACCACATCGGGGGCGTCGTAGGTGCGGATATCGGAGAACTCCTCACCGCGCACGAACGTGATCGCACTCGAGAGGCCCGTGAAGAACAACGGCTGCTGCTCGGTGGCACCGCCCGGATCGATCCCGGTGCCGTGCAACGTCACCCCGCCCTCGAGCGCCGGCGCCGCCATCCGCTGTTTCTCGTCCTCGGTCGGCCAGAACCAGCCCAGCGGCGTGACCACGTTCTTGCCCGAACGCAACAGCGCCGCTACTTCTTTCGGATTCGGCATCAACGGCGAATACAGCACGCAATCGGCGTCGAGCGCGAGAATCTCCTCGAGACTGTCGGTCGCGGTGACACCGATCGGGCCGATTCCCGCGAGCTCACCGGCATCGCGGCCGACCTTGGCGCGCGAGTGCACCCAGCAGCCGACCAGTTCGAGATCCGGGTGTAGCTGGATCTGGCCGATCGCGGCGCGGCCGAGACCGCCGGTGGCCCACTGGATCACTCGCAACGTCATCGGGCAGCCACGACCTCGGCGGCCACCTCGAGGAACTTCAGGTCGGTGACGGCCGGAACCAGGATGAACTCGTCACACCCCGCCTGTGCCGCGCCGTCGAGAATATCGGCCAGTGCCTCGGGACTCGATGCCCGCGTCGAGGCGGCGACCATATCGGCCAGTTCGGGTCCGAGGAACCCGAGGTAGCGGGCGGTGAAGGCGCGCAATGCTTCCGACGCGTCGGGGACGCCCAAGGCGGTGAAGCAGCCGCCGACCTTGCGCGGGGCCGACCCGCGACCGGCCTCGGCCCAGCAGCGGTCGGCGCGGTCGTTCGTCTTGGCGATCTCCCCGGCATCACCCGCGACGCTGAAGCCGGTGATGCCATCGGCCCACCGTGCCGCCCGCCGCATCGCCTTGGGCCCCATCACCCCGGCGAGAATGCTCGGCCCACCCGGCCGCACACACGCCGGCCCCACTGGATCCGCCCCCTCGAACGGCGGCTCACCGGCCAGCAGCGCCTTCAACTCGGCGACCTTGTCGTCGAGTTGCTGATGCCGCCGGCTGAAATCAGCGCCCAGCGCGCGATAGTCGTGCTCACGACCCCCGACACCGACAGCCACCTCGAGGCGGCCGTTCGCCAGCTGATCGAGCGTGCCGATCTGCTGCGCCACCATCGCCACCGGATGCTGCGGCAGCACGAACAGATTCGCCAACACCCGCACCCGCTCGGTCACCGCCGCACAAGCCGCCAACGTTGCCACCATTTCCGGATTCCCGAACGTCACCCGCTCACCGGCCGAAACACTCGAAAACGGCCCCGCATCGATCGCGCGAGCCCACTCGACCGTCGTCCCCGCCCCGTACCCGAAAGCCATCTGCGGCAGCGCAACACCAATCTCCATCCCTCGACCCTCTCAAACCCACCCGGCCCCGGTCACCGGTTTCCCATTCCCGGCACCGACCACGATCAACCGCGGCAGGGAAAACGATTGGCGGCCACTGCGATACTGAGATTTTCGAACTCTCCCAGGAAGGACCTCCCGGTGGATGCTGCCCCGGTCGTGCCGCTGCACGCACGCCTCGCCCTCGCGGTCGCCGAGGCGATCGGGCGCCTCCGCCCGCACCTGGCGGGGGCCGACCCGGTGCTGCGCCGCTCCGACCGGGCCGACTTCCAATCCAATGCCGCACTGCCCCTGGCCAAACGCCTCGACCTGCCACCGGCACAACTGGCTGCCGAACTCGCCGCCGAGCTCGCGGCAGCAGGTGACCCGGTCATCACCGACGTGGTCGCTTCCGGGCCCGGGTTCCTCAACATCACCGTCACCGACACCGCGCTCTGGACACACTTGGCCGCGCGGCTGCGCGATCCGCGTCTCGGCGTGGGCGAGCCCGCCCGCGGGCAGCGCATCGTCATCGACTACTCCGCGCCGAACGTGGCCAAGGAGATGCACGTCGGGCATCTGCGCACCACCATCATCGGCGACAGTCTCGCGCGCGTGCTGGGATTCCTCGGCGCGGACGTCGTGCGCGCCAACCACCTCGGCGACTGGGGCACCCAATTCGGGATGCTCATCCAATACATCGACGAACACCCCGAACAGCCTTGGCGTGCTGATGATCTCGGGACCGGTTCGACGGTCTCGGCGCTGGACGGTCTCTACCGGGCCGCCCGCGCGGCCTTCGACGCCGACCCCACCTTCGCGCAGCGCGCCCGCACCCGCGTGGTCGCGCTGCAGGCAGGGGAGGCCGCGACCGTGGCGCGCTGGCGGGAGATCGTCGCCGAATCGGAGAAGGCGTTCGCCGCGATCTACGACCGCCTCGGTGTGCTGCTGACCGCCGAGGACTATGCGGGGGAATCGTTCTACAACCCGATGCTGCCCGACACCACCACCGAACTGCTCACCGCCGGGGTCGCCGTCCACAGTGACGGCGCGGTCGTCGTGCAATCGCAGCATGTCGACGGACCCGACGGCACCCCGGTGGTGCTCATGGTCCGCAAGAGCGACGGTGGCTACGGCTACGACAGCACCGATCTGGCCACCATCCGCTACCGCATCACCACCCTGCACGCCGACCGGCTGCTCTACGTCACCGACTCCCGCCAATCCCTGCACTTCGCGCTGATCTTCGAAACCGCCCGCCGCGCAGGCTGGCTCACCGACGCCGTCACCGTCGACCACGTCGCCTACGGCACCATCCTCGGCCCCGACGGCACCCCCTTCAAAACCCGAGCCGGCGGCACCGTGCGCCTGATGGACCTCCTCGACGCCGCCGTAGCCGCCGCCCGCGCGGTAGTAGCAGACAAGAACCCCGATCTGCCTGCCGCCGAACTGGATACGATCGCCGAACAAGCAGGCATCGGCGCAGTCAAATACGCCGACCTGTCCACCAGCCGCGTCAAGGACTACACCTTCGACCCCGCCCGCATGACCGCCTTCACCGGCAACACCGGCGTCTACCTGCAATACGCGCACGCCCGCATCTGCTCGATCCTGCGCAAAGCCGACGATCTCGCCCTGTCGGAGATCGACACCGCCGCGCCCGTCGCCCTGGCCGAACGGGCCCTGCTCCTCACCCTGGACGACTACGCGAGCGTCCTATCCGACGTCGCCACCACCCTCGAGCCACACCGCCTGGCCACCTACCTCTACGACCTGGCACGCACTTTCACCACCTTCTACGACACCTGCCCCGTCCTCGCCGCCCCAGCCCCAGCCCGCACCAACCGAATCGCGCTGTGCCAGTTGACCTCCCACACCCTCGCCCACGGCCTCGCCCTCCTCGGCATCGCCGCCCCCACCCGCCTGTAACCACCCCCTCGACCAAGATCAGGGAGTCCTCAGCGCGGTGAACCGCACAAATTCCCGCACTGAGTACTCCCTGATCGTGAACTGCGCGCGGCACCTACGGTGATCGGGCGGTGTGGGGGAGGATGGCGGTGTGGCGGTGACCCAGCAACTCGCACGGATCTCGCACGGGCAGTTGGTCCGTCTGCAGGAATCCGCGCAGGAGGTCGACCGACTCTGCTCGTTCTCGGCCGCGCCTGCGAGCGACTATTACGACCTCGATTGGGCCGGTCAAGCGTTGCTGCGGGTGTTCGACCTCGCCGGGATGGGATCGGAGCCGCTCAGCACGCTGCGGCACGGGATCGACGGTGGCGACGAACTCAACGCCGACTACCGTGATCACCCCCACAGCATCATGGTGCATCCGGTCACCGTGATCGAGCCCGACATCGTCGCCGAGATCGGGAAAGTACTGCAGGACGTGGATGTCGCACAGACCTTCGCCGCGCTGCCGATCGATGCCGAACAGGCCCGGCAGGCGATCGGCGGGTCGATCACGCAATTGCTGTGGCACCCAGCCGAATACCTGGGCCCACACCTGGGTGCCCTGCGCGAGTTCTATCTCGGGGCGGCGGCGCGGGGGCTGGCCGTTGTCACGTGGTGGGATTGAGATCCCGGGAGCACAGGGCATGGTCGATGAAGGTGGAGGCGGCCGATTCCTGAGCGAGGATGTGCTCAGGGGTATCGCCGAGGGCCTCGGACATCGACACGACGGTGCTGCGGGTGCCGTCGGGGGCGACGCCGTTGAGGGTGATGTAGCCGCCGTCGCCACCCTCGTGGCCGAAATAGATACCGCCACAGGACAACGGGCGTTCGGCCAAGCCGAGGCCGTAGCGGCCGCCGGGCCACATTGGTTGCAGGTCCGTGCTGACGGGGACGGTCTGTTTCATGGCGGCCAGTTGGTGTGGCGGTAGCAGGCGTCCGGAGAGCAAGGCGCGCAAGAAGATGTTCTCGTCGCGGGTGGTGCTGACCCAGGACAAGGTTTCGGGATCGACCGCGATCTGGTCGGTGACGTCGAGTTCTGCACCGGGACCGAAGAATTGGTAGGCCGTGGCGTGCGGGTCGGGCAGGGTGGGGGAGGTGCCGAGCCACCGCGTCCGGTTCATCGCGAGCGGGGTGAGGATGCGGTCCTGAATTTCCCGATGGGAGGCGCGGCCGGTGATGCGCTCGATGAGCATGCTCAACAGCAGATAGCCGGTGTTGGAATACGACCAGCCGGCGCCGGGAGCGAAATCCGGGGCGTGCGACAGGGCGCGGGAGACCAACTGTGCCGAGGTGTAGATGTCGTGACGCTGCCCGTAGTACTCGGCAGCAGTCGTGTAGCCGGGCAGGTCGTCGTGAATTCCGCTGGTGTGCTGCAGGAGTTGGCGGACAGTGATGTGGTCGGCGTCGATCCCGCTGCCGCGCACCACCTCCGGCAGCCAGTGCGCGAGGCTGTCGTCGAGGCTCAGCGTGCCCTCGGCGTCGAGTTGCAGCACCACGGTCGCCACCAGCGTCTTGGCGGTGCTCGCCATCCGGAAGTAGCCCTCGGGATCGACCGGTGCGCCGCTGTGCAACTCCGCGCTGCCGCTGGTGGAGACCAGCTCCCGTCCGTCGGCGGTGATCGTGCGGGCCTGCACACCACTGACGCCGAGGGCATGAATCGCCTCGGCATCACGGTGCAACTGCTCGGCCGGGGACGTCGCAGTGGAGGGGACGCCGCAGGCCACCGCGGTGACCAGCAGTGCCGCGATCAGGCCTTGACCACCTGGGTGCCGTCGGCGAAATTGTCGTGCCAGCCCTGCTTGGTCGGGCTCGCCGAGACCGTCACCGCGATCGCGAGCGCCGCGCAGAACCACAACAGACCACCGATCCACGGAATCACATTCAGCAGCATGTAGGCATTGCGCTTGGCCGAATCAGCCAGGCTCGGTTTGAGAGCACTGTGGGAGCCGTTGACGTGCAAGCCCAGAATCCGCTTACCCGGGGTGGCGCCGGTGAGGACCTCGAAGCCCACGAAGTAGAGGAACCCGAACCCCGCACCGGGCAGGATATCGACCCAGCCCGGCAGGTTCGAGCCGATGTTCAACAGCCAGAACAGGATCGCGCCCACAATCCCGGCGATGATCCAGTCGATGAACCGCGCCGCCGCACGCGACCCGATCCCCGCCGGGGTCACCCCGACCGCCGACCCCAGGTACCCGAACTGCCCGTAACCACCCGTGGTCATCGTTCCTCCTCGTATCGACCACACTTGCCGATTCCATCCTGGCGACACCGACCCCGCGCCCGCATCGGGGACCTCCCTGGAATCGACCCTGATTCGTGCCGGTCAGAACCGGTGCAGAATCCGCGGCGAGAGCGCCGAATTGATCTGCAGGGCAATGATCAGCCCGATGCTCAAATACGTACTCACCGGGCACAGCGCCACACTCACCGCATACAGCATCTGCACCACCACGATCCGATCGCGGATCGCGCGCACGTCACCGGGTTCGGTGGACTCGGCCAGCAGCCCGGCGCGCCGCGCGTAGCGCAGGCTGCCCAACTGCACCAACCCGAGATACAGCAGCCCGACCCAGTACACCCCCAATGCCAGCCGCGACTGCGGAAACGCCGCCAGCAACGCGGTCGCGAACGGCACCATGGCGACCCCGAACAACAGCATCAGGTGAATCCACGCCAACGTGCGGTCGGCGCGCGCGAGCAGATTGAGCTGGGTCTGCTGCCCGATCCAGAACATGCCCAAGGTGAGAAAACCGAGGAAGCAGATCAAGAACTGCGGACCGACATGCGTGAGGGCATGCCACACCGGCTCTTCCGCCGACACCGCCCCCTCGCTCCACAGCACCCGCTCGTGCCAAGCCTGTCCGGCGGGCACATGCAACTCCAACACCAGCAACGTCATGGCGACCGCGAAGATACCGTCGCTCAAAGCCCCCAGCCGACCCAGATCTTGCCCGGCGATGCGGTGATAACGCGTCATGCGCGGCACCCTAACCCGCAAGGGTGGTGGTGACACACCCACCATAAGCACGCACTGTCTACCGATCCCGTACCGCAGCAGGCTGAATGCCATGACACACAACGCATCCCGCTTCGACAACAAGATCGCCCTCATCACCGGCGGCAGCAGCGGCATGGGCCTGGCCACCGCCCACCGCCTGCTCGCCGAAGGCGCCCAGGTGATCATCACCGGCCGCGACAAGACCCGCCTCGACGCCGCCGTCACCGAACTCGGTACGCGCGCAACCGCCATCGCCGGGGACGCCACCGATCCCGAGGATCTCGCCGCCCTGACCCGCATCGTGCGCGAGCAGTTCGGCCGCCTCGACGTGCTGTTCGTCAACGCCGGCATCGGCGCCTTCCAGCCCGTCACCGCCGTCACCCCCGACGAATTCGACCGCGTGGTCGACATCAACTTCAAAGCCGCGTTCTTCACCATCCAGCACGCCCTGCCGCTGCTGAGCGAGGGCGGCGCGATCGTCATCAACGCCTCCTTCGCCCTCTACCGCGGAACCCCGGGCACCGCGCTGTATTCGGCGACCAAGGCCGCCGTGCACAACCTCACCCGCACGCTGGCGGCCGAACTGTCGCCCAAGGGAATTCGCGTCAACTCCGTGAGCCCCGGCTTCATCGACACCCCGGCCTACCGCGCCGAGGTCACCCCCGACGCCCAGGCCGCCGCCTCGACCCTGGTCGCCGCCGGCCGCATCGGCATTCCCGACGAGGTCGCCGCCACCGTCGCCTTCCTCGCCTCGCCCGACGCCTCCTACATCACCGGCCAAGACTTGCTCGTCGACGGCGGCCTCACGACCCTGGTCCCCGCCGCCATGGTGTGAAAGCTTGGCGCCGGAACCGCCCGCGACACCGGACGCGGGCGAGCATACTGGTTCCGCGCGGGCGACAGCGGCTCGAGATCAACTGGCGCACAGCAACTTTCGTGCTGAACCGGCCAGGCTGAGCCTCCCGGGCGGATCGCCGCGCCCGAAAGGAGTATCGGCCATGGCACGCATCAACTCTCCACTGATCAGCGGGCAGATTCTCGTCGCCGAGGATCTACTGGTATCGAGCAACGGCCAGTACGCCGCCTACATGCAGAGCGACGGAAACCTGGTGCTGATCGAGCTCCAGAACAACAACCATCCATACTGGTCGGTCGGCGCCGATGAATCCGGCGGTTACGTCGCGAAGCCCGTTCCCGGCGGCAAATACTTCGTCGCGATGCAAGGCGACGGGAACCTCGTCCTCTACAACGGCACCACCGTCGCCGATGCCGTGGCGAAAAACGCCTACTGGTCATCGCATACGAGCGGGAAAGGAAGCTCCGGCTGGCTGGAGGTACAGAACGACGGGAATCTGTCCATCACCCTGCCCGGACCCGGCAATTCCAGGACCCCCATCTGGAATTCCCACACCTCCTGGGTGAGCATGCGGGTCGACAACGGGGTCACCGCGCTGACGACTAACCAGTGGTTCCGAAACGGAACGTACCTGTTGTCCCCGTTCCACAAATTCGCCGTCCTGCTGCAGAACGACGGGAATCTGGTGGTGTTCCCGACCCTGCCCGAATCGCCGTACACCCCCGACTTCAGCACGCCGCTCTGGTCGGTCTGGCGCGACAAGCTCCCCTTCGTCGGTCAACCGCACGGCGGCAACTATTTCGGTCTCATGCAGAACGACGGCAACTTCGTCCTCTACAACGGCACCGATCCCGCACACATCACCGGTCCGTACTGGGCCACCGACACCGTGCAGAGTGCCCACGGTAATTTCGTCTTCGCGGTCGACGACGGGTTCTTCTCCCCGGAGTACGCGGGCGGCTTCGTCCTGTGCCGGGGGCTTGATCCGACCGGGGACCTGATGCAACGGATCTACCCCTACACCGCCTGGATGGAGGTGATGGGCCCACGCATCGCGAACAAGCCGCTGTACCAAATGGCCATACCGGGAACACACGACTCCGGAACGTACGGGTTGGACCTCACGATGGGGTTCGCGCCGGACTCGGACAGCACCGGGGACATCTTGGACCCGCTGGGGGCGACCACATTACTGTGGGCGAAGGCTCAAGACCACGATATCGCAACGCAATTGAACACCGGTATCCGATTCTTCGACCTCCGCATAGCCGAAACCCTGACCGTTCCGCCGGGCACGAACATGCCCAACCCGCCGTGGGGAAACCGCATCAGGATCGTCCATTCGTTGTACGGCCCGCTACTGGCCGACATCCTCGCTCCGATCGTGAAGTTCGTGGACGCCCACCCCAAAGAATTGGTGATCCTGTACTTCTCGACGAACAAGCAGGGTTTGATGAACAACGAGTCGTGGGCCGGGCTCGCCGAGTACTTGAAGACCGTGTTCACCACCAAGTTGGCGCCCCAGACGGCACAGGGCGCCACCGTCACTCCGAAAGAGCTGTGGGATCAGCATCAGCAGATCATCCTCATCTGGGAGGACGCGAATACGGCCAGTGCGAACGGTTTCTGGTTCGACGGCCACTGCCTGGACAAGGCGTGGTATCACGAAGAAAATCCCAGCCTGGCCAACATGAAGGCCTTCGCTGAGAACGCGTTGAAAGCGCGGACCGACACCAACTTCCTCCTGATACCCGGCGCCATCGGTGCCACCCAAACCCTCATCCTGGCAGGCAAATTCCCCAATATCGACAACAGCAACATGGGACACCCGAAATCGCTCGAGGATATCGCGAAGCAGGTGACACCGGCGGTGTCGGACTGGCTGCGCACCGACTGGGTCGGACTGCCGTGGAACATCATCAGCTGCGACTTCTATGAGCTGGGCAACGAAGTGGACGACGTCCTCTGGCGCAACACCGTCACCTAGACCGACCGAAAGCGGGGCCGATGCCTCCGGCAGCGGCCCCGCGGGTCAGGAGGCGCGCAGATCGGCGGCGGGGTCGGTGGTGATCCGCCCGGAATCGGTGTCGTAGTCGTAAAGCTCGGCGTACCGGCCCCACTCGATGGCCAGATCCAGCTGCCGGCGCGCATCCTCGTCGGAGAACCCGCGCTGCAACAGATCCAGAATGAAATCCGCGCGCACCGTCTCGTTGCTGCTGCCCACCAGCGCACTGCAAATGGTGCGCACCAGCGGGGCACGGCGACGAGCCTGCGCGGCGAAAATGGCCTTACTGGCCTGGATGTCGGCATTGGTGAAGTTCGCGCCCACATTGGTCAGGATCACGTCACCGGATTCCACCAGCAGGAACCCCAGCAGCGCCGCCGCGTCGACCAGCGGCATCAGGTCATCGAGTTCGAAGTTGAGCTCATCGGCCACCACCGGCAGATCCGCGCGACCGCTGTTGCCGTAGACCAGTTCCAGCAGACCCGCGATCCCGCCGACCGACGCATCCGGCAACGGCACCGCGAACGGTGTCGCGGTATCGGTCGGGGTCGCAATGGTTTCGGTGTCGCGCCCGGTGAGCAGCCCGTAGATCTGATCCACCAGCGCCACGAATCCGGGCGCGCGGCGATTGCGCGGGCGCGGCTGCGCGACCGTGACCTCGGCGATGATGCGCCCGGGATTGGAGCCCAGCACCACCACTCGATCCGCCAGCTGCACGGCCTCCTCGATATTGTGGGTGACGATGCAGATGCATTTGGTGGGAAAGTCCTTGGTGGCCCACAAATTCACCAGTTCGGTGCGCAGGTTCTCCGCGGTCAGCACGTCCAGCGCCGAGAACGGCTCGTCCATCAGCAGCAGGTCCGGTTCCAGCACCAGCGCGCGAGCGAACCCGACACGCTGGCGCATCCCGCCGGAGAGCTCCTTGGGGTAGGCGGTCTCGAAACCGTCGAGACCGATCCGGTCGATCGCCTCGAGGGCGCGTTGGCGGCGCGCCTCGGGCGGCACCCCGCGCGCGGCCAATCCCAGCTCCACATTGTCCTGCACGGTCAGCCACGGCATCAGCGCGAAGGACTGGAACACCAGCGCCGCACCGGGATTGGTGCCCCGCAGCGGGCGATCCCGGTAGCTGATCTGCCCGCTGGACGGTGCCAGTAGTCCCGAGATCAGGCGCAGCAGCGTCGACTTGCCCGAGCCCGAACGGCCCAGCAATGCCACGATCTCACCTTCGCGCAGTTGCAGATTCACCTGATCGAGCACGTTGAGTGGCTCACCCGAGGCGCCGGTGAAGGACATGTCGATGTCCTTCAGGTCCATCAGGACCTCGCCGGCGGCAATGGTTTCGGTCATGTGGGGCTCCTCTCAGAGCGAGTAGCGGCGCTGCGCCAGGTCGTAGAGCCGACGCCAGAACAAACGATTGATACCGACCACGAAGGCGCTCATGGCCAGCACGCCGACCAGAATGCGCGGCCAGTCCCCGTCACGGGTGGCCTCGGCGATGTAGGCGCCCAGACCGGTCGCCATCAAGGTGTGCTGACCCGATGACACGATCTCGGCGACGATGGAGGCGTTCCATGCCCCGCCCGCCGCGGTGATCGCGCCGGTGACGAAGCTGGGGAAAATAGCGGGCAGAATCAGCTTGCGCCACCAAAGAAGGCGCGGCAGCCGCAGATTCGCCGCCGCCTCGCGCAGATCGTTGGGCACCGCCGACGCACCGGCGATCACATTGAACAGGATGTACCACTGCGCACCCAGCGCCATCAGCAGGATCGAAGCCCACTGCAAGCTCGCGCCCGTGGCCACCATCACCGCGGCCACCAGCACGAACAGGAAGTTGGCCGGAAAACTGGCCAGTACCTGAACGATCGGCTGCGCCAGCCGCGACACCCGCGGATTGAGCCCGATCCACACTCCGACCGGCACCCACACCACGGTGGAGAAGATCAGCACCACGATCACCCGTGCGAGGGTGATCAAGCCCAGTCCCAGCGCATGCCCGACCTCGCCGAAACCGACCGAATTGTTGATGTAGTCCACGATCGCGACGGTTCCGGCGATCAGACCGGCCGCGACCACGATCGCGAACACCGCGTCCCCGGTACGCCGCCGCGCCGGGGCCACATACAGCGGATGCTCGGCCAGCCCGAACAGACCCATGAACCGGTCGATCGGGTACACCAGCGGCCCGAGCGCCCGGCCCAGCAGCCCGGGAACATGGCTGCGGCGCAACAGATCCAGCATCAGGCTGCGCGGCGCGTCCGCGGATTCGGTGTCCTCCATGCGGAATCGCTCCGCCCACACCGTGAGCGGCCGCCAGAACAGTACATTGAGCCCGATGATCATCACGACCATCACGGCGATGGCCAGCAACACCCGCCCGATCTGCGAATCGGCGTTGGCGGTGGCGACATACGAGCCGATGCCCGGCAATACGTACTGGCGGTTGTTGACGCTGATGGCTTCGGCCGCGGTCAGGAAGAACCAGCCGCCGCCGAAACTCATCATCGCGTTCCACACCAGCGGGAACATGCCCGAGGGGACATCGACCCGCCAGAACCGTTGCCAGCGTGAGAGTCTCAGATTCCGGGCGGCCTCATCGAGTTCACGCGGCTGCGAGACCAGGCTGTGGTGGAACGCGAAGGTCATGTTCCACGCCTGCGAGGTGAAGATCGCGAAGATCGAGGCGCACTCGAGGCCCAGCGAGGAACCCGGGAACAGGGCGATGAACCCCGTCACCGTCACCGACAGGAAGCCCAGGATCGGCACCGACTGCAGAATGTCGAGCAGCGGCAGCAGCACTTTCTCCGCCCGCGGCAGCCGCGCGGCCGCGGTCGCGTAGACGAAGGTGAACAGGATCGACAGTCCCAGGGCCAGCAGCATGCGCAACAGTGACCGCGCGGCATAGTAGGGCAGCTCACCCGGATCGGTGGACACCGTTGTGGGCGCGGAATTCTCGTCGAAGGGCACGTGCATGCCCGCCGAGACCCGCACGATCAGCCAGATCAGAATGGCCGCGCCCGCGAACACCGCGATATCCGCCCACCGCGAGCGCGGCCTATCCAGCACGCCGCGGGTGGGATACGACCGCAGTGACGCGTTCACTGCTCGTCCTCCACCGGCATCGGAACCGTGCGCCACCCGACACTGGTCACCGACGGCTCCAAGCTCAACCGGCTCACCGCCGCCTCCATCTGCCGATCGTCGCGCCGGTCCCCGGTCAACTCCGCACGCACCTGCACCCGCCCGGGTTTGGTGTCGTGGCTCGAGATCGAATTGAGCTGAAAGTCGGTGCGCGTCAACGACTGCACCAGCAGCGCCCGCACATGCGCCTCGTGGTCGTCATCGGTGTCGGCGGTGAACGCATACAGGGCGACCTGCGCCTCGGGACCGTCGGTCACCGGACGATCCACCGTGCGCGCCACCGTGCGCAGCGCGGTGTTCACCACGACCACCGCCACCGTGCCCGCCACCGCGGTCGGATACATACCCGCACCCGCCAACGCGCCCACCGCGGCCGCACACCACAGGGTGGCGGCGGTATTGAGCCCGCGGATATTGAACCCGTCGCGCAGGATGACACCCGCGCCCAGGAACCCGATACCCGAAACGATCTGTGCCGCAACACGAGTCGGATCGGCGTCGCGCCCGCTGAAGCCGTGCGCGGACAACAGCACGAACAGTGTCGCCCCGGCGGCGACGAGCGCGTTGGTGCGCAATCCGGCCATCCGCGCCCGGAACTGGCGCTCGAACCCGATCACCGCACCCAACCCGACACCGGTGCCGAGGCGCAGCAGCATTTCCCACGTGGTCATTGCATTCTCCGAAACAGGGGAGGACGGCGCACGCTACAGATCAGACGCTCCCGATCGGACGCTACAGGGCGTGCGGTAGCGGGCGAGGGATTGCAGCGGTGTCGCCGAGTGAACGATTGGCTAACGGACTTCGATACGGTCCATCGGGCACGACCACCACCTCCTCGGCACAGCGCATACACATGCCAGGGGAGTGGGAACGGCGAAAACCGCCGATTCGGGTACCACCCCTCGTAAGACGTTCAGCACTCCACGGCGTAAACCCACCCGCGGGTGGGAGCCGGTCGGGGCTACCCCTTAACTCGGGGCAACCTGTCCTGATCCGGGGCGTCTCTCGACGTTCGGGATCGCCGGCCTGTATCCGTGAAGGAGCCTCAGCTAACGACGGCACCTTGCGGCGATGAGTAAACACCCGTGCCCGTCGATCGGCAAATCGATGTGACCGCCGTCGCGATGGAGGTGTTCGCGTGAACCAGCTCCCATCATTATTCCGACCGATCGGTCGGATTGTTACGGTGGGCAGGTCCGAACCCCGAACAGAGGAGCTCGCAGATGCCCATCATCAACGTCGGCTACCACCTCGGAGTGGTGGTCAGCGATCTTCGCGCAGCCATGGACGAACTCAGCGAACTGCTGGGCTCCGACTGGGGACCGATCGTGCCCAGCGGGCATCAGTCCGGGCCCGGCGACCCGGCCGATACCGCACCCCGGATGACCATCTCGCGGCAGGGGCCGCCGTATATCGAACTGCTGCAACGCACTCCGGGCACGGTGTGGGATACCCTCGGCCTGCACCACATCGGCTACTGGGCCGCGGACGCGCGAGCCGAATCCGAACGGATGGCCGCGCAAGGCTTCCCTCTCGAGGCGAGCGCCGTCGTGCTGCACGGCGACACCGAGCCCGGTGTCTACTACCACCGCACCGCCGACGGATTGCGCCTCGAACTGGTCGAATTCGGCCGCGGCGGACCGCCACTGGCCCAATATCTCGGCCTGCCCTCCGACTTCGAGATGCCGACCGATGCGGCCTGAACCGGCGTAATTCGCGGACTTCAGCCGCGATACACACCGCGATAGGCGTCGATGGTCTCGACCAGGTGATCCACGATCTGCTCACGCGTGGCGCGCAGCGTGCCGTTGAGCCAGGCCGAGAACATGCCCGCGTTGCCCGAGGCCATGGTGACCGCTGCCAGCCGCCGCTGCACGGGATCGTCGATATGGGCGAAGAGGTGGTCCTGGATCAGCCGGGTGAAGGCGGGCATGACCGCGATCGTGGTCTGCCCCAGCCCCGTCGAGGAATACGGCTCCACCAGGAACAGCCGCGATTTACGCGGATCCTCGAGGACCTTGTCCACCAAGGTTTCCGACAGCATGCGGTCGCGCACCGGATCGTCGACGACGGCGAAGGCGGTCATCGGATCCAGGAACTCCTCGGCGATCTGCCGGTAGAGCACGTCGAGCAGTTCGTCTCGGCTGGCGAAGGATTCGTAGAAGTAGCGGTCGGTCAGGGTGGCGCGGCGGCAGACCGCGCGCATGGTGACCGCGCCCGCCCCGGATTCGCCGATCAGATCCAGTGCGGCCTCGAGCAGCGCGGTCCGGCGCGCCTCACGGCGTTCGGTGAGGGTCGTTCCACCCCAGATGCGGGGCTCGGCGTCGGAGGGCGGTTGCTCGGTCTGCACCGGGTCAAGAGTAATGCCCGGGGCCGGGCGGGCATGCACACCCGGCCCCGGACCGATCGGTATTGATGAGCAGGCGGGTCAGCCGGTGACCACGCAGGCGCTGCCCAGATTGATGCCGGTGCCGACTGTCACCAGCGCCCACTGCGACCCGTTGTAGGACCAGGCCTGCACATAGTGCTGCCCCTTGGCCGTCGGCGTCCAGCTCGAGGTGGCGGTGCCGCCGGTGCCGAGACTGAACTGCTGCGGGTTGAAACTGCCCGACGCGCTGTCGTAGAGCCAGACGTATTCGTTGGGACTGCCGTTCACGGTGACCGTGTAGGAGCAGTTGGTGCCGTAGCCGCCACCGATGCTCGAACCGGTGGCCACCGTGACGCTGGTGACGTACGCCCCGGCGTCGGGTGCGGTGAGCACGAGTGCCGCGCCGGCGGCGGCGAAGGCGGTGAATGCGGTGAGGGCCGACTTCCGTGACCGGATCATCGTCGATCATCTCCCCAGATGAGGGTGAATGCGGGATCTGCGACGCCGTTGGCGCATAAGGGAAGTGTCAGCGTTCAGGGGACCCGACACGCGCGTATCGGACTACTCGTCCGGTAGTGACCGCCGCCGCGGCAGCCGCCATGATCGCCCGCAATCAACGGGTTTCGCCGCAATCGACGCGAAAACCTCGACGCCCCTAACGATCCCCTAATTCGTCCGTCCGATTCGCCGAATAGCTAACGTGCCGCTAACGTTCCGATTGTCCGAATCAGTGGGGAGCGGCAACGCGCAGACGCCCCCGCCGACGGGCACGGCGAGCCGGCTTCCCCGCGGCTCGCACCCGCGTTCCCGCCAGCACAGCGGGTGCCGCGAAACCCGGCGTCGCCGAACCGGACCCGATCCCGCGTTCGGTGACGCCGCCCGCACCGGTACCGGTGGCCGCGCCGATTGTGATCGACCACGATTCCCGCGCAAAGGCTCCGAGATGCGCCCGGCGCTGCCATGATCGACACTGCTCGTACCAGTTTCGATCACCACCGTGAATCCCACTGGCTCCCAGAAACGCTCGCGGTGAGAAGGACCCGCTCATGGCCCGAACTCTCTACGCCGAAGCACCCGCCGCGCCCGAAACCCTCGAACCCTCCGGATGGGGACGGCATCTAGGCGTCAGCGACGACATCGCCGACGGCCTCTACTCCGATCAGCTCGGCGCACTGATCTTCGTGCGCAAACTGGTGCGCTGCGGATACGCGTTCAACGCCGTGATCGCCGTGCTGGTGTGGGCCGGGATCGCCCTGTGGGGCCGCTACTCCGGACCCCGCACCTTCCACGACTGCACCTCGGTGCCGGGCCTGTCGGCCGGGTGCGACCCGGCGGTGCCGGGCTGGATCCTCGGGACCGCCAGCGGATTCGTCTCCGGCGCAGTGCTGTTCGCGTTGATGTCGCTGCCGTGCTTCGTCGTCGGGTACGCCGTGCGCTGGGCCGCGAAAGCGATGGCCGACCGCAACTAGCGTGCGACTAGTCCTGGCCCGGTCCGGTCGCGCCCGCGACGATCTCGCGCAAGGCCGCGATGTGACCGTCGAAGGCGGTGCGCCCGTCCGGGGTGAGGCGGGCGCGGACCTTGCGGCGGCTGCCCTCGAGACGGCGCTCGGTGGCGACATAGCCCGCTTCCTCCAGCGTCGCAAGCTGTTTGGACAGCGCCGAATCCGACAGCCGCAGCCGGTCCTTGAGGAACGCGAACTCCGCCCAATCCGCCGCCGCCAGGGTCGCCACGAGATTCAACCGGGTACTGGGGTGGATCAATTCGTCGAAGCGTGGCGCGGTCATGCGTGCGCCCAGCGGCGCAGCACCCGCAGCAGCTCCGGGCCGCCGAAGCCGATGATCGCCGCGACCACCAGAGCCGACCAGGTGCCGGTGTGCTCGGCTCCGTCGGCATGCAGCGCGAACGCCAGCGCGACGGTGAGGGCGACCAGGCCCAGCAGCATCCCGATCACGACCAGGGGTGTCCGCCGCCCCGCCACATCGGCGCTGACCTGCACCTGACCGGTGCGCCGGCGTCCGTCGAGCCACCGCGAGGCCAGGGCCGAATGCCCCGCGCCGAACGCCAGCGTCGCCACGATGGTCAGCCAGCCGGGCCCGAAGTCGCCGATCATCCCCAAAACCACCCAGCCGCAAGCCATTCCCCACCAGTAGCCGCGTGGCAATCCGACCTCGTCGGCGACCTGTCGTCGGGCGTGCCCGGCCGCGTCGAGCGCGGCGCGGGCCTGGTCCGGAGTGATGCCGTCCATGACTGCTCCTTACTTTCCTACCTGGAAAGTAAGAGTCCACTTTCCAGGTAGGAAAGTCAAGGGTGGGGTGTCAGTCCGCGAAGCGCAGCAGCGTCAGCGAAGGGCGCAGCGCATGACCGATCGGGGTGTCGGCGGCCCAGCGCAGCAGCGGCGACGCCCAGCGCCCGCGACCGCGTGGCGGGATCAGGTCCTGGGCGGCAACGACTCCCGGGATCCGGGCCGCGAGCCGACGGGCCTGCCGCGGGGACTGACTCGTCGGCATCGGCGGGGCGACATAGCTGTCGCTGAGGCGTACCTTGCCGCGCATCGTCATCGCACTGAACAGCCGCGGAATCGAGTCGTAGACCAGGGTGCCGCCGGGGAAGTGGACAGCGAGATCCGTGATCAGCCGGTCGATCTCGGCAGGCGGCAGATACATGAAAAGCCCCTCGGCGGTGATCACCGCCGGACCCGCCGGCACCTGGTCGAGCCAGGAGCGATCCAGCACCGAACACGGCAATCGGGTGATCGCCGACGCGGGCAGCAGTCGCTGCTGGACGGCCACCATCTCCGGCAGATCGAGGGAAAACCACGGCCCGGCCGGCTCACCCAGCCGCCAGTACGTCGTCTGCAGGCCCTCGCCGAGCGCGATCACCGGCCGATTCGGGTGCGCGGCACGGAAATCCGCCACCACCTCGTCGATCACCATCGCCCGCAACGCATGCACCTGACTCGGTGGCCCGAACCGCTCGAAATCCTCCCCGCTCAATGCCCGATACAACCGGACGGCCTCCGCGTCGGCGAACACGGAGTCGGACCGCAGCGCCTCCTCGGCCCGATTGCGCAGCGTCCACAGCGCCGTCTCGGGCACCGCGGTCAATTCGGTTTCCTGCATGGGACTCTCCTCGCTCGGGGATTCGGTGCGCATTCCTGCACTATCGCCGCCGAGGAGGCCCGCTGGATTGGACAAATGTTCCCTGCCGCGATCTCGGTAGCATGGCGGCATGGGGTCCGCGGTGACCGACCTGAACGGCTATCGCTATGCGCACCAAGGGAATGTGGTGAGATCCGGCTCGACCCAGCCCTGCCGCGCCCGCGGCAGGGCTAGCGTCCCCGGACGGTAGAAGCGGTTGAGCAGCCGCTTGTCCAGCAGGGCGCGATGGTGATCGGCGAAGGCCGCGAAATCCTCCTCGCCGGACTCCATCGCGTGATGCCCGACCAACTCCACCCACGCGCGACTGACGGTCACGTGATACTTCTGCGGCGCACCCGCATAGCGCGCCGTGCGCTGAATCCCGTTGCTCACCAACTCGATTGCCGCCGTCACCCCACGGCGTCGCACCGCCAGCCAGGTCAGGTGCACATGCTGGCGATGCCCGAAGCGTTCGGCCTCGGCCATCACCTCGGCCATCAATTCGTCGAATTCGGTGGGTGTTTCGGGATGTGTCGAGGTCATGAGGACACCTCTGTGAGTGCTTGCAGAGCGTCACGCAGTCCTGCCACCGCTTGCGCGGACAAACCGGCCAACGCGCGACGCTCCAATTCGGCCATGCTTTCCCGGATGGTGGCGGCGGTCGTCCGCCCGGACGCGGTGAGTTCGATCAACACGGCCCGGCGATCGCCCGGCCGATTGCCCCGCGTGATGTGGCCGCGCCGCTCGAGCCGATCCAGCACGCTGGTCAGCGTGGTGGGCCGGCTCCCCACGGCGACACCCAGTTCCGACACGGTCCGCCCGCGTCCGTCGGCAAGGTTGGCCAACGCATTGATCTCCGAAGCGGTCAAATCCAGATCGACCAACTCCGCCGCCAGCACCTGCAACGTGGCATGTGTCGCCCGCTGCAACGCCAGCACAGCCGACCATTCGGAAGACAATGAACCAGATCCCACGATTTCGAACTATACGATTTCGTAGTATCTACCGCAAGACCCGTCCCCGCCGGTGAAGGACTTGCGAATCAACGGGATTGAACGCCGGGCTCAGCCGAGCAGTTCGTCCAGGTAGCACCAGCGCCAGGATTCGCCGGGTTCGACGCTGCGCATGACCGGGTGGCCGGTGTTGTTGAAATGGTTGGTGGCGTGGTTGCCGGGGGAGGAGTCACAGCAGGCGACGTGACCGCATTCGAGGCACATGCGCAGGTGGACCCAGACCAGGCCCTCGTCGAGGCATTCGCCGCAGGCGTCGGGGGTATCGGGGGTGCGGACGCAGGGGGCCTCGCGGAGGTGTTCGCAGGCGCCGGGGGTGACGGGAGAACGGAGGGCTACGCCATCGTCGTCGTCGGCTTCGGCCACGCGGTCGATGGTGGATTCCTCGATGTCGAGGGTGGCCATGACCGCCTGCAGGACCTCCTGGTCGATGACGCCGGAATCGCGGACGCGCAGCACGGTTTCGCGTTCGGCGGTGAGCATGGCCAGGCGTAGTCGGCGGTATTCGCCGCTGGGGGTGACGCGCTGGGATTCGGAGCGGCCCAGCAGCTCCCACGCGGATTGGGCGCGCACGACCACACGGTTGCGCAGGGCGTCGACGACATCGGGCGGGGTTTCGGGGGAGATGTTCTCTTCCAGGGCCTTGAGGCCCGCGGTGGTGGCCTGCTGCAGCAGGTTGGCCTCCTGCAGCAGGTCTTCGGCCTGACTGGGGCCGCGCAGGCGCAGCAGCCGCACCAGCGCGGGCAGCGAGAGTCCTTGCAGCAGCAGGGTTCCGCCCACCACGACCACGGCCAGCAACTGCAGGGTCGCCAATTCCGGTGTGTCGCTGGGCAGTAGCAGGGCTGCGGCCAGGGTGACCACGCCGCGCATGCCCGCCCAGCCGACCACGGCGGGGCCGGTCCACTCGGGTTTGGGTTTGCCCTGCCGCCGTCCTTCGATCGCCCAGGCCAGATAGGTGGCCGGGAACGTCCAGACCGGGCGCACCACGATCACCGTCACCAGCACCGCGACGCAGGTCCACACCAGCGTGGTGTGCGGCAGCCCACTGTGCCAGGCAGCCTCGACCAGGTGGCGCACCTGCAGCCCGATCAGCAGGAACACCGCGCTCTCGAGCAGGAACTGGATGGTGCGCCAATTCGTGTGCTCGGCGATGCGCGAGGCCGCGCTCTGCCAATGCGGGGCACCGTGACCCAGGATCAAGCCACAGGTCACCACCGCGATCACGCCCGAGGCGTGCACGGCCTCGGCGGGCAGATACGCGATCCACGGTGCGAGCAGCGACACCGAGGTGTCGAGCACCGGATCGTTGATGCGCCGCCGCAGGAACGCCAGCACCAGGGCCGCCGCTCCACCGATGAGCGCGCCACCACCGGCCGCGCCGACGAAACTGGCCCCCGCCTGCCACATCGTCACGCTGCCCGCCATGGCCGCGACCGCGGTCCGCAACGTCACCAGCGCGGTGGCATCGTTGAACAGGGATTCGCCCTCGAGCAGGGTCACGATCCGGCGCGGCATCCCGACCCGGCGTGCCACCGCGGTCGCCGCGACCGCATCCGGCGGGGCGACGATCGCCCCGATCGCCACCGCCGCCGAGAACGGCACCGGCAGCAGCCAATACACCACACCGCCCACCGCGAACGCGGTGAACAACACCAACCCGACCGACAGCATGGTGATCGAGGTCTTCTTGGGTTTGAAATCGACCAGCGACGCCCGGATCGCGGTCGTGTACAGCAGCGGCGGCAGCAACCCCAGCAACACCAGTTCGGGTTCGATATCGAACTCCGGCACGAACGGCAGATACGAGGCCACCACCCCGGCCACCGTCAGCACGAATGGCTCACCCAACCCCAGCCGTCGCGCACCGGCCGCCAATGCGACCGCCACCGACACCAGCACGACGAGTCCGAAAGCCAACTCCACGCGAATATCCTGCCAGCCGCGACCCCCGAACCCCGCACCGGCTCGCCACGGGCGAACACCCGCGCCCGCAAACCGCGACTAGCGCCCGGAAACCGGAACTATTCGGCGTGCCCGGCGTTGGCCCGCGAGATCGCGAACACCCCGATCCGGGTGATCAACGCCAGCACCCACAACCCGACCCCGACCAGATTCCATTCCGTCCCGGAATTGAAGTACGTGCCCGCGAGGATGGCGACCACCCCCGCACCGAAACTCAAGGCCGTGGCCACATTGCAGACGTTGCGCGTGATGTGCAGGCCGACGGGCAGGCCCGCGGTTGGCTCGATACTGATGGTGAATCTCCCTGCCCGGCTACTGATCTCGACCCGAGGGACCTTAGCGTGTCCTGACCCCGGTTGCCGAGTCGGCTGCAACGGGCGGGTGGGGCAACGATATTCGCGTTCGCCGTCGGCGGACCGACCTGGCGCGATAGTGTGCGCCGCACGCGAACTGCTGCGCGCAGCCAGACCGACGGAGTACCGATGTCCTTGCCACCACAGCGGCGCACGACCGGTCTCGGCGGGCGTGGACTTCGGGTGCTGGGCGTGACGGTGGCGGCGACGCTCAGGCTCGGTCTCCCGGGCCTGGGTGTGGGACCGGCTGCCGCGGAGGCTGATTCGGCGCCGGAATGCGGGGGATCGCACTGGGTCGGGTCCTGGGCGGCCGCGCCCTCGGACTGGTTGGGGCTGGCCGATCCCGCGCTCGTGCCGCAGGTTTCGATCGCTGATCAGACCTACCGGATCGTGGTCACCCCGCATCTGGGCGGTTCGACGCTGCGCATCCACCTCACCAACCGCTATCGCCCGCTGCCGCTCACGATCGGCGCGGTGACGGTCGGGGTGCAGACGAGCGGGGCGGGCGTCGACCCGGAATCGCTTCGCCCGGTGACCTTCTCCGGCCGCACCGGCGCGACCATCGCCGCGGGCGACGACCTGGTCAGCGATCCGATCGAGCTGCCGGTGCAGGCGTGGCAGCGGCTCGCGGTGAGCGTGCACCTGCCGGAGTCCGCGCTGCTGCCGACCGAGCATTTCGACGGCGAGGCCACCAGCTACTACGCGCTGCCCGGTACCGGCGACCACACCGCCGATGCCGCACCCGACACGTTCGCCTTGCGCACGACCGCGGTGCCGCTGGCCTCCGGCATCGACGTGCAGGCTCCCGGTGCGGTGTCGAGCCTGGTCGCCCTGGGTGATTCGATCACCGACGGCTACGTCGCCTCGAATGTGCTGGGCGTCCCGCAGGACTCGGCCGTGGTGGACACCGACTCCCGCTATCCGGACTTCCTGCAGCGCCGGCTCGACGCGGCCGGGCACACGATCTCGGTGCTCGACCTGGGGATCTCCGGCAACCGCGTACTCGCCGGTGGATTCATCCCGCAATTCGGACCCAGCACCCTCGACCGCCTCGACCACGATGTCCTCGCCCAGGCAGGCGTCACCGATGTCATCCTCCTGGAAGGCATCAACGACCTCGGCATCCCCATCGGCGCGGACTACGAGCAGCTCGTCGCCGCCTACACCACGCTGATCGCCCGCATGAAAACCGCGGGCCTGCACGTACATCTGGGCACCCTGACTCCCGCGGCCAACGCGGTGACAGACGGCCTGTCCGCGCCCCTGGCCGATGGTGTGCGCCTGCGTCTCAACGACTGGATCCGCCATCAGACCCTCGCCGACAGTGTCATCGATTTCGCTGCCGCCGTCGCGAACCCGGCCGACCCCAGCACCCTCGATCCGCGCTTCGCCGGTCCGGACAACCTGCACCCCAACCCCGCCGGCTATCAGGCCATGGCCGAGGCCGTCGACCTGAACGTGCTGCACGGCTCCGAGTGCGGCTAGTCGTCCTGATCGGCCGGGAGTTGCATCCCCCGCAGGAGTAGCCCGACCAGTCGGCGCGGGTCGTAGCGCGGATCGTCGTCGCGGCCGATGCAGAGGTTGCCGACGCCGCGCATCAGTTCGAAAGCCTCGGTGCCGGGCGTGATTTCACCGGCCGCCTCGGCGGCGGCGAGCAACTGCGCGCAGACGGGCACCAGCCGGTCGAGGAAATAGGTGTGCAGGGCATCGAAGCCGTCGCTGCGCGGTGCGTCGGCCAGCCCGTGCTTGGTGACCAGGAAATCGATGAACAGATCGATCCACCGGTGCAGGGCGGTCAACGCGGAGTCGTTCTCGGCCAACAGGATCGGGCCCGCGTCCGCGCACGCCTCGACCTGGTGGCGGTACACGGCCACGACCAGCTCCGCCCGCGTCGGGAAATGCCGGTACATCGTCCCGATCCCGACACCCGCGCGGGCGGCGATCTCGCGGATCGGCGCATTGACACCGGAGGTCACGAACACCTCGGCCGCGGCCGCCAGCAACGTCTGTTGATTGCGCACCGCATCGGCGCGTTTACCGCGCCCCGAGGCCTGGTCGGACCCGTCTGTGCTCGACACCGCGCGCACTCCTTCCCACGGACTGTTTACAAAGCGGAACATTGTTCCGTATAGTTCCGGAACATCGTTCCGCTTGTGCAGCTTAGCTCGAGCGGTCACACGATTCAGGGAAGGAATGCAGTCATGAACGAATCACCCTCCGACACCAACCCCGTGGCGGTGGCCTCGGTCGCCCCGGTGGCGCTGGACGCCCCCGGTCGTGCGGTCGATCTGCAGCTGCGGGTCTCCGCGCCCGTCACCGGGAACGACCTGCCGATCGTGCTGTTGTCCCACGGTCTCGGTCACTCCGGCCACCTCTCGTCCCTCGACGGCTATGCCCCGCTCGCTCATTACTGGGCCGCACGCGGCTTCGTGGTGATCCAGCCGACGCATCTGGACTCCATGACGCTCGCCGACCACCCCGCCCTGAAACAGCCTGCGGCCCAAGCAGTTCCGCACTGGCGATCACGCGCCGAGGACATGACGTTCATCCTCGACCGGCTCGAGGCGATCGCCGCCCTGGTCCCGCAGCTCAGCGGCCGCCTGGATCCGAGCCGGGTCGCCGTGGCCGGGCACTCGATGGGCGGGCACACCGCGGGTCTGCTGCTGGGTGCGAGCCTCATCGATCCCGCCGGCGGCAACCCGGTGAGCCTCGCCGAGCCGCGCATCGCCGCGGGCATCCTGTTCGCGGCACCGGGCCGCGGTGACGCGGTCACCGACTTCGTCTCCCAGCACTATCCGTTCCTCGCGACCAGCGACTTCGCCACCATGACGACCCCCGCGCTCGTGGTCGCCGGAGACAAGGACGCCTCACCCCATCTGACCGCGGCGGGCCCGGACTGGCACGTCGACGCCTACACCTTCGCCCCCGGACCCAAATCCCTGCTCACCCTGTACGGGGCCGAACACGGTCTGGGCGGGATCTCCGGCTACGACGTCGCCGAGACCACCGACGAGAATCCCGAACGCGTCGCCACGCTGCAGCGGGTGACCCTGGCCTACCTGCGCTCCGCGCTGACTGGCGACGATTCCGACTGGACGCGAACGCGGGCCGAGATGGCCGACGGATCGCACCCGATCGGCCGCATCGATTCGAAGTAGCCTGACCGAACCAGCCAGGCCGAACTAGCCGGGCCGGGGCGCGGATTCGAGCGGTTTGCCCGCATCCCGCCACGCGGTGAGCCCGCCCGCCAGGCTGAACGCGGCATACCCACTACGGCGGGCCAGGGCCGCGAAACGTAGCGACACCTCACCCACCGGGCACACGAAAACCAGTGGCCGCGAGCGGGAAAACGGCACACCCTGCGCGAACATGTCCTCGAGCTGATCGTCGCGAATGTTCAATGCACCCGGTACGTGTCCGATGCGATAGGCCATCGCGCCCCGGGTGTCGACAATGGTCGGCCGAGATTCGCGGTCCAGCGCTTCGAGGGCGTCGGGGGTGAGGGTCGGGGTGGCGGAAAGCTCACTGCCGGTCGGGGGTTGGGCGCGGCCGGGCTTGCCGAACAGCTCCGGGCGGCGCTTGCGGATGTAGGACAGATACGGTTCGAGCCGGTCGCAGACGATGAACACCGCGACCAGCGGCTCGGTCCGGGGCTCGACGCCGGCCAGGAAATCCAGTGCCGCAGCGTAGGTCGCGCCGCTCGTCGGCCCGGCCAGCACGCCGTGGGTGGTGGCCAGTGCGAGGGTGGCGTCGACCGCGCGCCCGGCCTCTACGGCCAGGATCTGGTCGTAGAAGTCGGGCTGGAACAGCCCCACATCCCACATCTCGGTCTCCGAGCGGATGCCCGGAATGAAGTCGCCGCGTTCGGAGACCACGGCGATCGTCGCGAGATCCGGATTGTGTTTGCGCAGAAAGGTCGCCGTCCCGCGGGTGGATCCGGTGGTGCCGAGCCCGCCGATCAGATAGTCGACACGGGTGATGCCGTCCCGCGAAAGATCCTCGTGGATCTCGCGTCCCGTGCCCTGATAGTGCGCCTCGATGTTCTTCTCGCTCGTGTACTGCGAGGGGTGATACCAAGCCCCCGGCGTACGCGCCATGGTCGATTCGATCACCGAGTAGACGTCGTTGGGCGCGGTCGGATCCGGACATTCCGACAGCCCGGGCAGCTCCTCGATCTCGGTGCCCAACAGCTGCAACAGCTCCCGCACCTCGGCGACCTTGATCCGATTGGTGACCGCCCGCAACCCGACTCCGTGCATCGCCGCCAGAATCCGCAACGCCTTGGCGGTATTGCCGCTCGACGCCTCGATGAGCGTCTTCTTCCCGGCCACGATGTCGTCGAGATCATCGCGGATCATGCCCCACGCCACCCGGTCCTTCACCGACCCGAACGGGTTGTAGAACTCGAGTTTCGCGTACAACTCGACATGCGTGAGCCCGTGCACGGCCGGATCCAGCCGCAGTAGCGGGGTGTTGCCGATCAGTTCGGTGATGTGGTCGTAGCGCATCAGTGCACCTCGTGCCGGTAGTCAACGTCGCGGCACACCCGAAACGTCCCGGACTGTTGCGCCACCGCGAGTTTGGGTGGCACCGAATGCATCGATGCGCGCGCTGCCGATAAATCCATGTGGTAGGCAGCGGTATTGGGGAAGACCAAGAAGTCTCCGGGCGCGGGACAGCGTGGCAGCCACACCTTGTGATTGGTGATCAGGTCCCGTTCCAGGCACAGCCGTCCCGCCAGGAACACCCCGACCGCACCGGAATTCGCGGACTCGGCAGCGGACCCGTTCGCGGGCACCAGGATCGGATCCACCATCACCTCCTGATCGGCCGGTGTGACGGTGTCGCGGCTGAGATCGAGATTGACCAGGGTCGACCCATCGGCGGTCTCCTTCACGAATTCCACCCGCGCCACCGTGATTCCGGCATGATCGACCAGCGACTTGCCCGGCTCCAGCCACACTTCGAGGAGATTCTCCGCCGCCACCGCCGCCAGCCCGCGCCCGCCGTGTGACTCCAGCCCGGTATCGAGCAGATCGGCCAGCATGCGCGCTGCATCCACAGTGTTAGCGTATTTGTGAAAAACCGGTGTCCCGTGTACCGCGCCGTCTTCGAGGTGGAACCCGAAAGTGTTGCCGCCCCAGGTCATCGGCTCCCCGCGACCCAGTAGCGATTCCCGCAGCGCGTGCACGTATGCGTCGAATGCCGTGGCATCGGCAGTGAACACCTGCCGGAAACCGCCACCGATGTTCAGTATCGACGGGGTGAGCCCGGCCGCGTACGCGCGCTCGGTCAACTCCAGGCAACTTTCCACCGCGCGCACCCGCTCGGCCGGTTCCCCCGAGTCCAGGTGAAAGGCGAACCCACGGAACTCGATCCGCTCGCGCTCGGCGGCGAGCACCTTCAGCACGGCATCGATCCGTGCCAGCGGCACCCCGAACCGGCTCACCGGGGTGCCCGCGAAACCGCAGACCCGCACCAGGACCGGTACCCGCGCCCCCGGCTCGGTCAGCGCCGCAATGCGTTCCAACTCCCACGGATTGTCGATATTGATCGTCACCCCGCGCTCGACCAGGTCCGCCACGAACTCCGCACCCTTGGGGCCGGTCACCTCGATACGGTCCGGTGTGAACCCCGCGCCCAGCGCGCTGTCGAGTTCCGCGGCCGAGGCCACATCGATCCCCACTCCGGCGGCCCACGCGGTGAGCACGAACGCCCGCGACTGATTCACCTTGTGCGCGTAGCAGATCCGGAACCCCGGCACCCGCGCCGCCAGCACGCCCCGCAACCCCTCCAGGTTCTCCGCGAACACCTGCGGGAACACCAGATGCGCCGGCGACCCGAACTCGGCGACCGCCGCCTCCACCGCGCCCGGTGACGTCAGGAACGTCCGCACCAGCGCATGCATCTTCGCCGGGAGCCCCGGCGGCGCGGCAGCCGTCATACCGCGGTTTCGCTGGCCGCGGCCGCGGGCGTGACCAGGGTCGGGTTGTAGCCGCCGTCGCGCAAGGCCTCGAAGGCGCGATGCCGGTTGCGGGGACTGCGGAAATCGGCGATCACCCGTTTGCTGACCAGATCGATCTCGGTGACGTCGATGCTCATCGACTCCAGCACCCCGGTCACCGTGCGGATGCAATGCTTGCAGGTCATATCGGGTACGTAGAACACCCGGTCCTCGGTCGCCAGTTCGGCCGTGTCGGAACCGGTTTCGGCCGCCACTTCCGCGACGGTGACCCGGTCCACGATCCGGGTCAACAGGTCGGTGAACTTGTCGATGACCAGCGGCAGGATGCTGTAATGCGCGCCGTCGAGCTGATGCGGCATGGCGGCCAGGCAGGCCGGACGGGTGCCCGGCGGCAGTAGCGCGTACTGACGCGAGATCAGATCCAGTTCGTCGTGATACTTGGCGATCGCCTCGGCCACGCTCAAACCCTCGGCGTGGGTGGCGCGGCGCATGACCCGGTGCGCGTCCTCGATGGTCATGTCCTTCATGGCGCGCAGCGTCGCCACCGTCTCGGCCGAATACCGCACGGTCCCATCGGGTTGGGTGCTCAGGGTGACCGCGATCATGCCGCGCCGATAGCTCGACGCCTGCAACTCCCAGAACCAGCGGGTCGCCACCGCCGAATAGATGCCCGAATCCTTCATCCCGACCGCGAATTCGGCCGGGCTGCGATACGGCGTCCACCGCGCCAGCAACGCGTGCTGGGCCAGCGCGCGGCCCGCCGCCTCGATGCCGACCCGGAAGATCTCGTACGGTTCGTGATCGGTGGTGGTGCCCTCGAGCACCGCCTCGTCGCGCGGGCTCAACTCCGACATGCGCTGCGCCAGCGCGGTATCGGCCTGCAGGGCGTGCCACAGCGTCAGCACCGTCTCGCGCATGGCGATCGGCACGATCGGGCCCAGGCCGCCGCTGCGGAAATGCCCCGTATTGGGGATGCCGTCGCTGTCGGTCCAGGCGATGCGATGGGTGGCGCTGGTGACCTGATCGGCGCGACACGGCCGCATGAACCGCTCCAGATACAGCCGCTGCGACAGATTCAGATGCGAGCCCGGCTCCGGTTGCAGTGCCGCGCAGGTGTATTCGATGCGTCGCGGCGGCGGCAGCACCGGCGGCGCACCCAGCCCGGGACGGGCCAGCACGGCCAGCACCCGCGACGCGGAGCGCCGGTCGTAGCGGGGTTCGGGACCGGTAGTTGTCAAGAGACCTCCTCGGCAATCGTGGCGACACACTCGGTGAACCGGTCGATCTCGTCGAAGGTGTTGTAGAGGTGGGTCGACACCCGCACCGAGTCCTCATCGGTCGGCGCGTGCTCGGCGGGCACGCAGTGTGCGCCGGTGCGGACCAGGAAACCCAGCTCGCTCAGCACGAATCCCAGGTCGGTGGCACTGATCCCGGCCAGCGTGAACGACACGATCCCGTAGCCGGTCTCGCACGGCGCGTACGCGGGCCCGGGCAGGAACTCCAGCCCCGCGATCGGGCGCAGCCCCGCGATCAGCCGCTGCGTCAACGCGCGATTGTGGTCGGTGATGGCGTCCAGTCCCACCTCGTCGAGCACCTCGAGGGCCGCGCCCAGCGCGAGAATGCCGGGAATATTGTGGGTGCCGCCTTCCAATAGTTGCGGCATCGCTCCGGCCAGCAGCCCCGAATCATCCAGCGCCACCGCCGAATTCCCGCCCGGCAAAAACGGCGCGAGTTCGCCGTGGCGTCGGCGGCGGCAGTACAGCACCCCGGTGCCGGGCGCGCCGAACATCTTGTGCGCGGAGAACACCGCGAAATCCGCGTCCAGTTCCTCGACCCGCACCGGCAGGTGCCCGCCGGACTGGCTGCAGTCGAAACACAGCGCGATCGCCGGATCGATGCGCCCGCGCAGCTCTTCGAGGGTGTTGAGCGCCCCGAACACATGATGCAGATGGCTCACGGTGATCAACCGGGTGCGTGCGGTGACGCGGGCGGCAATATCGTCGGTATCGGCCTCACCCAGCGCGGTCACCCGGTACGGCACCAGCGTGACGGTGCGTCCGAACCGTGCCAGCAACTGTCGCACCTGCTGCCACGGATACACATTCGACGCATGATCGCGTGGGCTGTAAAGAATTTCGTCGCCATCGGCAAGATTGGTGAGCGCCCACGACAACGCCACCGCGTTCAGCCCGGCCGTCGCCCCGCCGGTGAACACCACCTCATCCGGTGCGGCCCCGATGAATTCGGCCATCGCCGCACGCACGTCCTCGATGCGGCGGGTCAGGCTCGACGCCCACGGATAGGTGCCGCGTCCGGCGTTGGCGGTGCGCTCGCTGTGATACCCGTGCACCGCGTCGATCACCCGCCGCGGCTTCTGGGTGGTGGACGCGGAATCGAGATACACCTCCGAGGTCGCGCTCAGCGCGGGAAACAGCGAGCGCGCAGCGGCGGACACCGCACTGCTCGACGCTGGTGCAGCGCCGATCGACGCTGGTGCGGAGGCGCGCACCGGTGCCTCCCTCCGAAGAGTTCGCGCTGGACCTCACCAACGATACGCACAATTGCCGCGCGCCTCGAAGGTTCTCGCGGGCAACCGCTTTCGCCGGTACGGCTTCGTTACCGCCTCGAAGAACCGTCGCGGTGCGGGGCCGTCAGCGCTCCGGGCCGCCCGGATTGCACATCGCCGCCACGGTCGCGTCGTAGCCGACGGCGGGTCGCCAGGGCTCGATGTTCCAGCTCGGCTTGTCCGGGGCGACCACGCGGGCCCACTCCCAATGGCAGCGGAATTGGTCGTACATGCCGGGGGTGTCGGCGTCGGGGGCAGCGGTGAGTACCTCTTGCCACGCGCGGCCGAGCGCGGCCGGGAACTTGTCGGTGCGCCCGGCTGCGGTGGGATAGATGTGCAGCCGCCGGCCGTCGATGTCGTCGGTCCACTCGGTGTGGTCGATGAGCGATTGGTCCGGATACGGGTCTGCCGTCGGCACTCCCGCCACCGGCGCGGTGGGCGCGGGCGCGATCGGCGCCGACGATCCGGTGGCGATCGGTGCCGACGACCCGGCCACCGGTGGCGCGCCGGCCGTGCCGGTCTGTGGTGCCAGGGTCAGCGAACTCACCACTACCGGCGCCGACTCCTCGGCCGCACCGCAACCGGTAAGTACCAGTGCCAGCGCGAGCACGGGCGGGCCACCCGCGAGTTTCCAGCGCCGCCGCATGAGCATTGCCCCTTTCGATCCGATCCGTCCCGCCCGGATCCGACGCTACCAGCGGCGATCACAGATACACCGAACCCGCAGGGAGATGGGAACTTCAGCGTTCCGAATTCGCCCTGCGCTGGTGATTGACCCAGACGGCCCCTACGATGGCACGCGCAGGGCGGTTCGTGAAAGAGGGGATCGTCCGGCACCCTTGGTACCGGATGGTTGCTGACTGGTAGGGGCTCAATGAACGCCGCGAACGTGAAATTGCTTGTGTGGGAGTGCGACAACACCCTGTGGGACGGGGTGGTGTCCGACTCGAGTGCCGGTGCGCTGCGCGCCGATGCCGCGCGCTCGCTGCGCATCCTGGCCGAGCGTGGCGTCATGCACGCCATCGCCTCGCGCGGTGAATGGGCCTGGACGGTAGAACAATTGCGCCGCCACGGGGTCGCCGAGCGCTTCGCCGCGGTCGAGGTCGGCTGGGGTCGCAAGTCCGCGGCCATCACCCGGATCGCCGAAACCCTGGGCGTCGGCCTGGACCAGGTCGGCTACATCGATTCCGAGCCGCTCGAGCGCAGCGAGGTCGCCCACGCGTTGCCGCAGGTGCGCTGCTACGCCGCCCGCCACGTGGATGTGCTTGCCGCGCTGCAGGAATTCCGCGCGCCCATCGGTGACGTTCCGCCGCCGACCTCGCCGATGGCTCACATTCACGCCCGCTGAGCGGGACTGTCGGACCACTCACCGGACAGCGAAACGGACCCGCTGAAACCGATCGGCGGGCCCGCTGCTGTATCGAAGGGTGTCAGGCCGGGGTGGACTTGCTCTCGCCGCTGCGGATCTCGACGATCGGCAGCACCAATGCCGCCGGGGCGCTCGCGGGGACCATCGGCTGCTTGGGTGCAATGGGTGCAATGCGGGTGTAGCCCGCGTCCTGTGACGGCCGGGTGTCGGCCTCACCGTTGTTGGGCCACAGCGCCGCGGCGCGCTCGGCCTGCGCGGTGATGGTCAGCGACGGGTTCACGCCCAGGTTCGCCGAGACCGCCGCCCCGTCGACCACGCTCAGCGTCGGGTAGCCGTACACGCGGTGATACGGGTCGATGACCCCGTGGCCGGCATCCGCGCCGATCGCCGCGCCACCCAGGAAGTGCGCGGTCAGCGGGATATTGAACACCTCACCCCAGGAGCCGCCCGCCACGCCGCCGATCTTGTCGGCGACCGCGCGGGTGACCTGGTTGCCCGCCGGGATCCAGGTCGGGTTCGGTTCGCCGTGGCCCTGTTTGGAGGTCAGCTTGCGGCCGAACACACCGCGCTTGGTGTAGGTGGTGATCGAGTTGTCGAGATGCTGCATGACCAGCGAGATGATGGTGCGCTCGCTCCAGTCCTTCACCGACATGAACTGCAGCAGCGTCAGCGGATGCAGCAGCACCGTCCACAGGAACCGCAGCCAGCGCGGCAGCTTGCCGCCGCCGTCGACCATGAGCGTCTGCAGCAGGCCCATCGAATTGGAGCCCTTGCCGTAGCGGACCGGTTCGATATGCGTGTCGGGGGTCGGGTGGATGGAGGAGGTGATGGCCACGCCGCGCGTGAAATCGATGTCCGGGTTCACCTTGCGGGTGGCCGCGCCGACGATGGACTCGGAGTTGGTGCGGGTCAGCACACCCAGCCGCTCCGACAGATTGGGCAGCACGCCCTTGTCGCGCATGGCGAACAACAGCTGCTGGGTGCCGCGGGTACCGGCGGCGAGGATCACGTGCTTGGCGGTGTAGGTCTTGGGCTGCTTGCGCACCCAGGTGCCGGTGCGTTCGGTCTCCACGTCCCAGGTGCCGTCCGCCTGCGGGCGCACGGTGGTCACCGTGGTCATCGGGAACACCTGCGCGCCACCGGATTCCGCCAGATACAGGTAGTTCTTGACCAGGGTGTTCTTGGCGTTGTGGCGGCAGCCGGTCATGCACTCGCCGCATTCGATGCAGCCGGTGCGGCGCGGGCCCGCGCCACCGAAATACGGGTCGTCGACGGTCTTGCCCGCCTCGCCGAAGAACACGCCGACCGGGGTCTGCACGAAGGTGTCGCCCACGCCCATGTCGTCGGCGACCTGCTTGAAGATCTCGTCGGCCGGGGTCATGTGCGGGTTGGTGACCACACCGAGCATCTTGCGAGCCTGCGTGTAGTACGGCATGAGCTCGTCGTGCCAGTCGGTGATGTCACGCCACTGCGGGTCGGCGAAGAACGGCGCGGGCGGGACATACAGCGTGTTGGCGTAGTTGAGCGAGCCGCCGCCCACGCCGGCACCCGCGAGGATCAGCACGTCGCGCAGCGGGTGGATGCGCTGAATGCCGAAGCAGCCGAGCTTGGGTGCCCACAGGAACTTCTTGAGATCCCAGCTGGTCTCGGGCAGCTCGTCGTCGGCGTAGCGCTGACCGGCCTCGAGCACCCCGACGCGATAGCCCTTCTCGGTCAGCCGCAGCGCGCTCACACTGCCGCCGAATCCGGATCCGACGATGAGGACGTCGAAATCGGTGTCGCGTTGGGTCATGGGTTCTCCCTGTGTCGTCGTCGACAGTGTGGCGGCGGTTACGCTAACGCGGACAGTTGCCACTGTCAACGTACGCCGGTAGCGGTATCTATGCTGTTCGCGTGGACCGATACAGCCGACTGCAACTCGCGGAACTCAGCGGGGTCGCCGCCCGCACCATCCGCTACTACCACTCGGTCGGCGTGCTGCCCAAGCCCGGACGCGCGGGCAAGGAAGCCGTCTACGGTCCCGAACATCTCGAACGGCTCTACGCGATCACCGCGATGCAGGCGCGCGGACTGCGACTGGACGCGATCCGCGAGGTGTTCGACGCCGAGGTGCCCGCCGACGGGGACTGGCGTGAGGTCTTCGACCCCCGCTACAGCGGCGACCCGGAGGCCGGAACGGTGCTCGACGACGAGGGCCTGACCGCGTTGCTCGGCGATCGCCGCCCCGAGGTCCTGGAAGATCTGGTCGCCGCGGGCTACCTCGAACCCGACGGTGACCGCTGGCGGGTGCCCGAACCGGCCATGTTGTCGGGCGCGCTCATCCTCTACGACGTCGGTACCGATATCGCGCTGTCGGGCGTGCTGCGCAAGCTGATTCGCACCCACCTCGCCGCCCTGGCCGACGACATGATCCGGGTCATCCGCGAAGCCTCCGGCGCGGAGTACACCGGCGAAGGGGTGGGCTACGACCTCGACCGCTTCCGCGACCGCTTCCGGACAGCGGCGCACGAGGTCGGCGGCGCGACACTGGTGGAGGAAATCGAGCGGGCCGTACGCGAACTGGATCGCTGAGCCCGCCCGCATCAAGGGGCCGGGGTCGCGGTGGGAACGGTGACGGGGGAGTCGCAGCTGGCAGGGGGGTCGACCAGGCGGCAGTCCGCGGGGAAGCGCACCGGCTCATAGGCACTCGGCACGCCACCGGCGGTGATGATCTGGCGGTAGGTGTCCACGCCGTCGGTGGGCTTGCGTGCCAGGTTCGGATCGGTGAGTGCGTCGACGCTGTAGAGGCCGAATCGCGGTGTGTAGGAACCCCACTCGTAGTTGTCGGTGAGCGACCAGTAGTTGTAGCCGACGATGTTCATGCCGTCGGCCTTGGCGCGGGAGAGCCAGTAGACGGTGTCGCGCAGGTGATCGGAGCGGGTGTAGCCGTCGGCGCGCGGCTTGCCGTCCTCGGTCGGCATGCCGTTCTCCACCACCCACAGCGGCTTACCCGGGAACTTCTGTGAATAGTGTTGCAGCGCATAGTAGATGCCCTCGGGCCGGATCGGCAGCTCCCACATCCCGGCCGGCGGTGCGGCCGAGCCGTCGGGCAGGTTCACGGCATTGGATTTCGGCGGGTCGTAGGCGAAGTAGTAATCCACGCCGATGAAGTCGAGCTTGTCGCCGATGCGGTCCATGAGCGGTCCGTTGACCTGCGATTCCGCGCCCGCCACGTAGCCGACATTGCTGGTGACCAGCGCCTTGGGCTGCACCTGGTGGATGTAGTCGTAGATCTGGTTGTGCACCTGGGCGACCTTGTCGAGCATGTCGTCGGCGTTGGTGTCGTTCTGGCGCACCTCGTGCATGATGTAGGCGACCGGCTCGTTCACGGTGACCCACACCGGATTTCGTGAGGTGTAGCGGTCGACGACCTTGCGGGCATTGGCCATCCAGTCCTCGACGATGCCCGGATTGCGCCAGCCGCCGCGGTCGGCCTCCCAGCCGGGATACACCCAATGGTCCAGGGTCAGCATGGGTTCCATGCCGTTGGCCACGATGTCGTCGATGACCTGGTCGTAGAAGGCGAAGCCCTGCTCGTCCCACACGCCCGGTTCGGGTTGCAGCCGCGCCCATTCGATGCCGATGCGGAACACCTTCACCCCGAGGCTCGCGGCCAGCGCGATATCGGTCTGGTAGCGCGAGCGGAAGTCGATGGAGTTGCGGTAGCGGTCCCACCCGGTGTTGGCGTCGATGTAGTGCATCCAGTTGCTGTCGGGCGCATGGCCCTCGGACTGGAATCCCGAGGCGGCCACACCCCACAGGAAATCCGACCCCAGCCCGCCGCGCACGCCGGGCGTGGACGGGGTGGCCGGGGTGGCCTGGGCGACACCCACCGGCAACAGCGTCGCGGCCGCGGCGAGCCCGGCCAGAACGAGGGCGTGCAGGCGTCTGCGCATCGGGGCTTCTCCTCCGGGACGGTGGTCGGAATGTCCCGATTCGGAGCGTAGCTGTCAGTTAGCTGAAATCCGGGGCAGCGCGGGGCGTGTCGCGGGGTGCGATTGCCCGGCCGGTGCGCCGGTCGGAGGACGGATTTCCGGTCCGGAAAACCGGTGCGAGCAACCTACCAGCCGCTTTGCGCGCACTCGTGCGATCGGCGGTGTCGTGGACCACTGCGCCGCGCCTACTGTTCGAGTCGTACCGGCCTGTGGCCCAAGCAGTTCCAGGAGGGGGAGTCACAGTCCGGTGCAAACACTCAGAGAGGGATGGGATATGCCCAGCATCTATGACCGCATCGGCGGCGGCCCCGCGCTCATCGCGGTGGTCGACGACTTCTACCGGCGGGTCCTCGCCGACGCGGATCTGGCCGGCTTCTTCACCGGTGTCGACCTCGAACGCCTCAAACAGCGCCAGGTCGAATACTTCTCGACGGTGCTCGGCGGCCCCGCGGTCTACACCGGGGCGTCACTGCGGCGGGTGCATCAGGGGCTGGGCATCACCCGCCGTCACTTCGACCGGGTGGTGCGGCACCTCACGGCCGCACTCTCCGGCGCCGGGGTGTCGCCGGAGGATGTGGACCTCATTGTCGAGGCGCTCGGGCCGCTGGCCGACGACATCGTGACCACCCGTCCGCCGCGCGGCCGGCACCGCCGCAGCGGATCCCGAATATGGGTGTGGTCGAGCGCGATCGGGAGCTAGTTCGGGGCGGCGACCGGATCGGCGCAGCTGTCGAGGGCGTCGACGAGCGAGCAGGTCGTCGCGGGCCGGGTGGGGAGGTACCCGGCGGGGACGCCGGTGTCGTGGGTGATCGCGCGGTAGGCATCCACGGCATCGGTGGGGTGGCGGGTCAGGGCCGGGTCGGTCAGCACGTCGACGGTGTAGAGGCCGAAACGTGGGGTGTAGGAACCCCATTCGTAGTTGTCGGTGAGGCTCCAGTAGTTGTAGCCGATCACGTTCATGCCGTCGGCCTTCGCGCGCTGCAGCCAGTAGACGGTGTCGCGCAGGTCGTCGGCGCGGGTGTAGCCGTCGGCGCGGGGCGCGCCGTTCTCGGTCGGCATGCCGTTCTCCACGATGTAGAGCGGCTTGCCGGGGAAACGATCGGCGAAGTGGCGCAACGTGTAATAGATGCCGTCGGCCTGCAGCGGCAGCTTCCACAGCTCCGAGGCCGCGAACGCGCTGTACTGGGCCGCGACCGCGGGGGACAGGCCGTAGTAGTAGTCGATGCCGACATAGTCGAGTTTGGCGGCGATGAGATCGAGCATGCCGCCGTTGACGATCGGATCCGCGGCGGGCACGTAGGCGACATTGCTGGTCACCATCGCGTCCGGTTGGCGGGCGTGGATGTAGTCGTAGATGCTGTTGTGCGCCTGGGCCAGTCGCGCCTGCATGGTCAGGATGTCGGTGCTCGGCAGCCCGCCGTTGCGAGTTTCGTTGAGGATGTAGGCGAAGGGTTCGTTGATGGTCACCCACATCGGATCCGCGGCGATGTAGCGGTCCACGACCATGCGCATGTTCGTCAGCCAGTCCTCGACCATGCCCGGGTTTGCCCAGCCGCCGCGATCCGCCTCCCAGCCCGGGTACACCCAGTGGTCGAGAGTGATCATCGGCCGCATGCCCGCCGCACGCACGGCGGCGATCACCTTGTCGTAGAAGGCGAATCCGTTCTCGTCCCACACTCCGGGCTGCGGTTGCACCCGCGCCCATTCGATGCCCAGCCGATAGGTGTTCACGCCCAGATCCTTGGCCAGCGCAATGTCGGCGACATAGCGGTCGTAGAAGTCGACGCTGTCGCCGTAGCGGTCGTAGTCGGGGTGATCGGCCACATAACGTCGCCAATTGCTGTCGGGCGCATGGCCTTCGCTCTGGAAGCCCGACGCCGCCACACCCCAGTGGAAGTCCGCGCCCAGCGCGGGCAGCGATTCCGGCGCGGGACGCGCGGCGGCCGTGCCCGCGAACGACGCGCTCGCGAACAGCGTGGTCGCGGCGACGGTCAGGGCGGCGACAGCGTGGCGGCGGGTGTACGCGCGCATGGCACTCCTCATCCGGCGGAGAGTGAATTGAGCAGGCGACCAGCATTATTGCCGACGTGGGCCCGCCTCAGCCGGGGTTCTCGGGAATCGACCCAGCCGGGCGCGTCGGCCCGTCGGCGCAAGGCTGACGCGGGCGGCGGGCGATGGTGGTTGCCACGGCCGTTGTGGCGACGACGATCTCGGCCCCGTCGCAGTAGCCGCGTAATACGCGAAACCGCGCCCGGCCGTGGCAGGCGGGCGCGGTCTGGTTACCGGATATCGGCACAAATCTCACTCATCGGGCTCGTCGGTGTGCGGTTCCGGGTGGCCGGGGTACACCGGGTGACCCGGGCGGGGCGGCTGATGGCCGCGGCCAGGCGTCAGTGGGCCGGGCGCCAAGAGGTCGGGGCTCGGGGTAAATGCGCCGGGGCCGGGTGCGAAAGGGCCGGGGCCCGGCGCCTGCGGGCCGGGGCCGTGCGGCGGGTGGCCGGGGTTGGCGTGGTCGCCGAAGGGCCAGCCGGGGACCGGCGGCATGCCCGGAATCTGTGGCATCCCCGGCACTTTCGCCCAGTCGGGCAGCTCCGGCATGGGTGGCGGCTCGGGCATGGGTGGCATTTCGGGCATCGGGGGAATCGGGAATCCGCCTGCCGCGCCGCCGAAGCGCTGGAACGCGGCCTGGCGTGAGGTGCCGAAGATGTCGCCGATCTCGGCCCAGGTGCGCCCTTCGTCGCGGGCCTGGCGCACCAGCGAGCGCAGCACGTCGTCAACGACCCCATCCAAGCTGCGAGCCGCGCGCAGGGCCGCCATCACCGAGGGTGCGGCCTTGCCCTCGGCGGGCCGCAGCACCTCGGCGACGAATTCGGCATTGGTGGACAACAGTTTTGCCAGGATCGCGCCCTCGTCGGCGGTATCTCTGTGCGATGGATCACTCATATGTAAATGCTGCCTTTACATGAAACAGCCTGTCAAGAAACGATTTACACCCTCGCGGATACTGGCCATTAGCTGAAAGAGGGGCACCATGTTTGCCCCCGCTATAACGTGTTCGTCAGCGAGCAGGAGGTGCAGGGGTGAGGACACCTATAACATGACCGATCCCGAGAGATATTCGGTCGACCAGGAGCTTTTCGAACTGGTTCGCAAGGCCGGATGTACGGGTCTCGCCTGGAAACTATTGGCGGACAGACTGGTTCGCCACGGGTTGGCGGTGCTCGGGCCGTGGATACGCAGCGGCTGGATTTTCGTGGTGGCCGAGCAGAAGCGCATGCCGCTGCGGCCCACCCCGCAGGAGCGACTCTTGGTGGAGACCCGCTTCGCCGAAGACTTCGTGCAGGAGACCGTCACCCGCGCGCTGGAACGCTTCCGCCGCAACATCATCGACGGCGTCGGGTGGGACCCGGACCAGGGCAGCAGTCTGGCCAGCTATTTCATCGGGGCGTGCGTGCTGGCCTTCGTCGAACAATTCCGGCGCAGCCGCCGCACGGGGGATCTCTACCAGTTCCAGGCCGTCAGCACGGTGTCCATCGTGAGCGAGGACGGCCCGGACCTGATGGCCGTACTGGCCTCCACCGAAGATGTGGCCGGTTCGGTGGTGGAACGGCTGGCCTTCCGCAGCCGCCTCGAGGGGCTGAGCGAACGCGATCGCGGACTGGTGTGGGGCAAAGCGATGGGATTGCGCGGCAGCGAGATCCAGCATCTGTTCGACTTCCCCTCGGTGAAAGCGGTCGAACAGCGCTGGGCCAGACTCAAACGCGACCACGGCTGGATGACCGGCCTCGACGGCAAGGAGGCGGACCGATGAGCTCCGACGCCCCCGACCTGGTGGCCCGCATCGCCGAACTGCTCGAGCGGTCCTCCCTCAACGAGCCCGCCCTGCAACGGCTCTACGAGCGCATCCCGCACCGCATCGTGCCCCCGCCGGCCCCCCGGGACTCGGCGCCCACGGTCGCCCCGGACTTCGCGGTGCGGCTCAACCGGCTCTTCGCGGCCGTGCCCAGCCCCGGCGAACGCCCCCGCACCAACTCCGAGGTGGCCGCCCAGCTGACCGCCTGGGGCCATCCGATCTCCAAGCCCTACCTCAGCCAGTTGCGCGCGGGCACTCGCACCGACCCGTCGGGCGCGACGATTCTGGCTCTGGCACGCTTCTTCCGCGTGCACCCCGATTACTTCGCCGACGAGGACCACGCATCCGTCGCCGAGCAGGACTATCTGCTGTTGACGCGACTGCAGTTCAACAGCCTGCGTGAGCTCTCGACGCGGGCGTTCGACCTGAGTGAGGAATCCCAGAATCTGCTCACCACCATGGCCGATCGGCTGCGCATCACCGAGGGGCTGCCCGAGGTGGGCATCGGCGGGACGGACTGACCGGACCGGCGAAACCGACCAAATGTATTCGATATATCTTCCCGTCGGCGGGTCCCGGGAAAGCGCAGGTCTGGCACTGTAATTGGGTGCCGAACCAGGACCTGATCGATCCCGCCCGCGAACAGACCGCCCCGCTGCCGGGTGCGGTGACGCTGGGTCGTCGGCTGGTCGCGGAATTCGCCGGCACCGCCGCCCTCGCGGCCGTGGTGATCGGTTCCGGCATCGCCGCGGAGCAACTCTCGCCGGGCGATATCGGCCTGCAGCTGCTGGAGAACTCCACCGCCAGCGCACTCGGCCTGGCCGTCCTCATCCTGGCCTTCGCCCCCATCTCGGGCGCTCACTTCAATCCCGTGGTCTCCCTGGCCGATTGGCTCGGCGGCCGCCGCACCCGCACCGGCCTGACCACCCGCGAACTCGGCGCCTACGTGTCGGTGCAATGCGCGGGTGCGGTGCTCGGAGCGCTGCTGGCCAACGCCATGTTCGACCGTCCCGCACTGCAAGTGGCCACCCATCACCGCGTGACCACCGGCCACCTGCTCGGCGAGCTGCTGGCCGCCGCAGGCCTCATCGCCGTCGGCTTCGCCGCCGCCCGCCGCGGCCAAGCCACCACCGCGATCGCCGTCTCCACCTACATCGGCTCGGCCATCTGGTTCACCAGCTCCGGCTCGTTCGCCAACCCCGCCCTCACCCTGGGCCGCATGCTCTCCAACTCCTTCACCGGCATCGCCCCCGCTTCGGTCCCGGCCTTCGTCGCGGCCCAAATCCTCGGCGCTCTAGCCGGTCTCAGCCTCATGACTCTGCTCTATCGTCCAGCTGCGCGATCAGCTCGGTGATGATCTGGACATAGCGCTTCGGGTCGACGGAGTGCAAGCTGTGGGCGGCGTCCGGCAGTGAGATGTAGACGACCGGGTTGCCTGCGGATTCGATGATCCGGCAAGCACTTTGGGCCTGCGGATCGGTGATCGCTCCGAAAAGGCGACCGGTATCGGGATCGATGGTGCGGAAATGGTGGGTGAACCCGACCGGCACGCGGACGTGGGCGAGCATGCTCGCGTGGTCACAGCCGGTGTTCGCGCTGTCGTCGGCCCAGGCCCGAGCCCATTCGGGGTCGTACTCCCGGAGGTTCTGCGGCGCGTCGGGGACCGCGTCGTCGTCGCGCTCCCCGAACATGGCGCTCATTCCGGCGAGCATGTCGGCGGGCAATTCGGTGGGCAGGGCCCGCATCAAACCGGCATAGTCGCCGATCGACCATTGATCGCCCAGCCATTTCGCGCGGACGGCGAACAGCGGGGCGACCGCCTGATACGAGCCCGGCCCGAACTTCGGTGCCGCCTCGGAGGTGAACAGCGGCGGGTCCTCGAGAATGACCGCACGGATCTGACCCGGCTTGGCATAGGCGGCGAGCCACGCGGTGAACACGCCCCCGGCGGAGTTCCCGGCCACCAAGGTCGGGCGGCCGATCACGAGGTCGATGAATCGGACCAGGTCACCGCCGACGTTGTCGATGCTGTAGCGACCGGGCGTCCAGCTCGAGCGGCCATGCCCGCGTACGTCCACCGCGTAAACCTGGAATTCGGGGGACAGCAGGCGAATGGCTTCTTCATACGTCCACCAGGAGTCGCCGTTGCCGGGAACCAGCAACAGCGCCGGTGAGCTCGGGTCGCCTTCGACGACGTAATTCATGCGGACCTCGCCGAGATCGACGATGTGCTCGGCGAAGGCGTGCGGCACGAAAGTGTCGGCGCGGTCCGCGATTTCGAATGTGCGCATCATGGTCGGTCCTCTCGCTGGTTGACCTGCGGTTTCAGGGATCGGCGTACGACACTTACGCTACGAACCAGCTAGGACAGAAACAGTCCTAGCTGCTGCCGGTGAGACGAGGATCGCATCCCGGCCTGTAGTGGACGCCGAGGCTCACCCGCGCCGCGCGAGAATGATTCCCCCGAGTTTGCTCTCGGCCGAGGTGAGGGTTCTGAATGACTCGACGGTGAAACCGGCGTCCTCGAGCCAGGTACACATGCGGTTGACCGGGCGACGATGAACATGAAGGTTGATCGGGTGCCCGCCATAGCCCTGGCTGAGCAGCTGCGACTCGTCTCCGACGTGGAAGCCGAGCAGCAGCGGCCCGCCGGGCGGCAGCACGCGCTGGAAATGCGCGAGGACCGCACCGATCTCGTCATCCGGGATGTGGATTAGCGAATACCACGCGAGCAGCCCCGCCACCGAGGCATCGGGCAGCGCAAGTTCCGTCATGGAGCCGACCTCGAACCGAATGCCGGGATGATCGCGCCGAGCCACCTCGATCATGGCCGGCGACAAGTCGATTCCGAACACATCGACGCCCAGCCGACTCAAATGACCGGCAATCCTGCCTGTCCCACATCCCACATCGGCGACCTCGCCCCGACCCCGCACCAGATCCGCGAACGACGCCAGCACAGCCCGCTCGTCAGGTGTTTCATCCAGCAGATGACGCGTCAGATCCCCGTAACTCTCAGCCACGCTGTCATACGACCACCGCGTATCCTCCAGCCAGGTAACAGATTTCGCTTCGCTCCCCATCATCGCAGGCTACCAACCCCGAACCGGAGCGAGCTCGCGCCCATCGAGGTCGGAAAGGCGATGTGATTATCGGTCGGCGAGACTGGCCAAGGCTGCTGCCATGTGCAGGTTGTCGACGCCGCGTAGGGCGTTGGCGGCGGGTGGCGTGTGGCCGGAGGCTTGGCAGCCATACAGGACGTGGGTGTGCACCGCCCAGGTTAGTAGCGGCGGTTCCGCGAGCAGGGGCAGTAGTGGTTCGATGTGGTCGCCGAGGAGGCGCACCGCCTCGACGCGGACGCTTTCCCGAAGGTCGTTGCGCGCCAACTCGATCAGGCGGTCGTCGAGTTCGCCGGGTGGGGTGTGGGCGGCGCAGGTGGCCAGTGCTTCCCGTCCGCGGGTGCTGGCGACCTCCCCGGAAAGGATCAGATCCCAGGTGAGCGTGGCGATCTCGGGGGAAGGACGCACGAATCGCAAGTCGTAGACCGCGGATTTGCGGACGACTTCGTGCGGGTCCTGGGTCAGGGTGAGCAGTGCATCCACCTCGTTCCAGCTCGATAATGCACGGCAGCACCCTGACCGCACCTGAGGATCCGGGTGGCCGGACAGAAAGGCCGCCAGGGCGGAGCGGTCAGCGGCAGGTATCTCGCTCCAGTGGTCGTGGTGGGGGTGGCCGCTGTGCAGGGCAGCCAGTTTCGGCTGCCACGGGCCGTCGGGATCGGAGTACATGGCGAATATCTCCGCGCTCGACGGCGCGGCGGGTTTGGACCACCGCGGTGCCGGCTGCCCGGGCGTCGGCGCGGCATCGGGTACGGTCGGGCCGAGTAGGTCGGCGACCGGTTCGAGCCACTGCTCGAGTCCCGACCGATGATCCTCGAAATCGCTGAGCAGTCCGGCCGCGGCATCTCGTGCCGCGTCCGCTCGAGCGTCGTCGCCCCGGGCGAGCTCGTGCAACAACCGCAGCGTGGCCCGGCTGCTGTAGTAACGCAGCGAATCGATTGCGGCACAAGCGACCTCGGTGTTGCTTTCGGTGGCGGCCCGGTGCAGGCCCGGCTCGGCAGCCACCGGTTCGTCCCAGCCCAGCTGATAGGCCACGGTCCGCCTGATCGCTGGGTCGGGGTGGTCGAGGGCGGCAATCGAGTACTGCTGCCAGTGCGGTTCCTCAAAGGTGGCGCCGATGCCGATCAGCGCGTACCGATGCAGGACGTGGTTCGGGTCGCGCAGAACCGGTTCGAGCAGGTCGGCTTCCCCGCGAGCAGCCTCTCGCAGCACGCTGGCACGCACTACGTCATCCCCGTTTTCCCACCAGGCGCGCAATTCGGCCCCCTCCGGGAACATCTCGGAGTCCTCCAACGCCCGCAACGCCGCCCGCCGCACCTCGACCGGCCGATCCAGGTCCAGCCCGATCCGGCCCAACGGCACCACCGCGCGCGGGTCCTTGACCTGCGCCAGCGCGTAAACGATCTCCCACCGCTCCGGTTCTCCGACGCCAGGATCGGCAAGCTCCCGAATCAACTCGAAGGTCGCCGACCGATCCTGCTGCTCGGTGATCCGATCCAGTTCCATCCCGATACCCTAGATTCCGCCACTCGACGGCCTACGGATTCGGCTAGGTGGTGCGGGTGGTGGAGGGGACGGCGAAGGAGGTGCGGTCGCCGGACCAGCCGTCGGCGGGGACCAGCTTCTCGAGTTCGGCGAGGTCCTCGGGGGTCAGGTCAACGGTTGCGGCGGTGGCGTTTTCGAGGATTCGGGAGGCGTGCCGGGTGCCGGGGATGGGGACTACGTCGGGGCCCTGAGCGAGGAGCCAGGCCAGGGCCAGCTGGCCGGCGGTGATGCCGAGGCGGGTGGCGAGGTCGCGGAGGGCGGCTACCTGGGTGAGGTTGTCGGTGAGGTGGTCGCCTTGGAAGCGGGGGTCGTTGCGGCGGAAGTCGCTGGTGGCGACGGTGCTCGAGTCGAGGGTGGCGGTGAGGAGGCCGCGGCCGAGGGGGCTGTAGGGGACGATGCCTACGCCTAGTTCGCGGGCTGTGGGAATGATGTCGTGTTCGGGTTCGCGCCAGAGCATCGACCATTCGAATTGAACGGCGGCGATGGGGTGAGCCGACACCGCTTCGCGGAGCTGGGCGGGGGTGGCTTCGGAGATGCCGAGGTGGCGGACCTTGCCCGCGGTGACCAATTCGGCCATGGCGCCGATGGTTTCGGCGACCGGGACCTCGGGGTCGATGCGGTGCAGGTAGTACACGTCGATGATGTCGCGGCCGAGCCGCTGCAGCGAGGCGTCGCAGTAGCCGGCCACGTGCTCGGGCTTGCCGTCGAGGCCGACACCGGCCTCGGTGCGGATGATGCCGAATTTCGTTGCGATGTGGACGTCGGTCCCGGCGAGCGCCTGGCCGACGAGCTGTTCGTTGTGGCCGCGCCCGTAGCTCATGGCGGTGTCGAACAAGGTGATTCCCGCGTCGACGGCGGCGCGGATGGCCGCGGTCGATTCCGCGTCGTCGGCGGCACCGTATCCCTGGGAGAAGCCCATGCAGCCGAGTCCCACGGCCGACACCGTCAAACCGTCTCCGAGCCTGTGTTCACGCATGCCGCCCATGCTGTCAGCATCCGGTCGTCGGCTGCCACTCGATTGCGATGAAAAATGTTGTTCCGCTACCGCATTGGCGCAGCAGGACCCGCCGATGGCGGGCAAGTTCAGCCGGTAGCGAAGCGGGCCGCGATGTCGGCGGCTGTCACCCGGGCCAGATCGACCAGGAAGGGCAGGCGCTCGGGGACCATCAGGGTGGTCGGTCCGCGCAGCCCCAAGGCGAATCGGACGGGGGTGTCGGGGATCAGGATGGGGACGGCCAGCGTGCGGAAGCCCGGATCGAGTTCCTCGTCGTTGTAGGCGTAGCCGTGCTCCCGGGTGATGGTCAGCTCGCGCCGCAATTCGGCTGCGGTGGAGACGGATCGGTCGGTGCCCTCGTCGTAGGGAAGCGCCTCGAGTTCGGTGTCGGAGGCGTCGTTCCACGCCAGCAGGGTCTTGCCGAGCGCGCTCGCGTGCAGCGGCAGTCGCACCCCCTGCAGCCGGTGCCCGTCGGTGTCACGCCAGCGGCTGGTGGCCAGCAATACCGCGTGAATGCTGTGGCGCGAGGCCAGTGAGGCGCTGGCACCGGTGGTAGCCGCGAGCTGTTCGAGCGCGGGCTCGGCCAGATAGATCCGGTGCTGGCGGTAGGCGATCTGACCGTATTCGGCGAGCGCGCCGCCCATGCGGTAGCGACCGGAATCGTCGTGCTTGTCGAGGAATCCGGCCTGCACCAGCGCGGTCAGCAGTCGATGCGTGGTGCTCACCGCGAGCCCCTGCTGCCGCGCCACTTCCGAGACCCCGCGCCATTCACCGTCCCGGAAACAGTCGAGCACCGACAGGGCACGGGCGACGGTCTGCACTCCGGGGGCTTCCACGGCTCGGACGCTAGCACAGCGCCAAGCCATCAGCTTTCCACTATTTGGAAAGCGGAACGCGAAACGGCCATAACGTCTTCGAACAATCCGTGTCAACCCTTCCGATCCTCGGAAAGCATTCCCTCGCCGCGGCCGGTCGCGATCCCTACTGTCCCAGAGCATCGTTGGACAGTTCCGAACGGAAGAGGTGCCCCACCATGTTCCGCACGCGCCGGCCACGCCGTTGGCGTTACGCCCTCGTCTTGGCTCCCGTCGTCGCCCTGGTCGCCGCGTGTGGCTCCGCCTCCACCGACGCGGGCGGGTCCGAGCTGGTGCTCAAGGTCGTCGATCCCGGCAATGCCGGGCCGATGGCCGTCGGCAAACGCGACGGTACCTTCGACAAGGCCCTCGCACCGTTGCACGCCCGCGTCGAATGGGTCACCACCACACCGGGTTTCAGCTCCATGCTCAAGCTGTTCAACACGAGAGAACTCGACGTCTCCGACGCCGCGTTCAGTCCGGTGGTAGGCGCGCTGTCCAAGGACGTCGCCGTGCGCATCGTGTCGGTGTCGGATCCGGCGGGCAAGGATCAGAGCGGCATCCTGGCCGCTGCGGGCTCCGGGATCGCCTCGGTCGCCGATCTGGCGGGTAAGCGCGTCGCGGTGAATCCGGCGGGCAAGGGCGAATACATTCTGCTGCGGGCGCTGGCCCAAGCGGGCGTGCCCGCCGACAAGGTGACCCGAGTTCCGTTGCAGCAGAAGGACGCCGCCACCGCGTTCGCCACCGGCAAGGTCGACGCCTGGGCCTCGTTCCTGGTGCCCTACCAGGAGGCCAAGGCCAATGGCGGCCGCGAGATCGCCACCGAGGCGTCCATCGGCTCCAAGGACAACTCGGTGTTCGTCTTCCGCACCGAGGTCGCCGACAAGCATCCGGATGTCGCGGCCAAGTTCCTGCAGACCGTGCAGCAACTGGTCACCCAGCAGCGCGCCAATCCCGCTGACTTCCAGAACGTTTTCGACAAGACCGGTCCCCGCGCGCTGAGCGGCGACCGCCTCGCCGATGCGATCCGCCTCGGCAGTCAGGCCACCGTGCCGCACCTGCCCACCGACTCCGACGCCGCCGATCTCGCGAGCATCGTCACGCTGTTCCGCGACAACGGCGTCATCGGCCGCGACATCACCGCCGCCGACATCTTCTACGACCTGAAGTCCAAGCTCAGCTCCGAACAGCTGACCGGACTGCAGCCCGGGAGCTGACATGACCGCCTCTTCCGCCACTCGGGCAACACTCCCGGCGCAAAGCGCGCCCGGGGCAAGCGCCGCAGCACATTCCGGCACTACCGACCTCGGGGGCGAGGCCGGTGGATCGGCCGAAGTCCTCGCGTCCGTCGAGAGCATCCCTGCGGACGTGGCAGGCATCACCGACGCACAGGCCACCGTCGACCCAATCGGTGCGGACGTGGCGGGCGTCGTGGACGCCCCGGCCGGGACCGCCGCGCACGCCGACGCGGACGCGACGAGTACGCCCGGGCTGGCCCCGCCGCGCCTGCGTGTCGAACGGCGCAGGCCCGCTTGGCTTTCCGTGCCGCTGCGATTCCTACTGCCCGCCTTGCTCATCGCCGCGTGGTGGATCGGCTCGGCGACCGGTGCCCTGTCCCCGCAGGTGCTGGCCGGTCCGCCCAAGGTGTGGTCGGCGCTGACCGAGCTCGCGCGCAGTGGCCAGCTGGCCGACTTCGCGGCGGCCTCGTTCACCCGCGCCGCGCTCGGAGTCGCGCTGGGGGTGGGGGCCGGGCTGGGGCTCGGCCTGGTCGCCGGACTGTCCACCCTTGGTGAGGAATTGGTGGATTCCACGCTGCAGATCGTGCGCGCGGTCCCGTTCCTGGCGCTGGTGCCGCTGTTCATCGCCTGGTTCGGTATCGACGAGCTGTACAAGGTGCTGCTGATCGCGGTCGCGACTATCGCACCGATGTATGCCTACACCTACCTGGGTGTGCGCAATGTCGACCGCAAGCTGGTGGAGGCCGCGCGCGGGTTCGGGCTCACCGGGCCCCGGCTGGTCCTCGAGGTGATCCTGCCCGCCGCGTTGCCAAGTGTGCTCATGGCCTTGCGAGTGTGCCTGTCCATCAGCATCACCGGGCTGATCGCCGCCGAACAGGTCGGCACCACCGAGGGCGTCGGCTATCTGGTGACCCTCGCGCAGGAATACAACCGAACCGACTACATGGTGCTGTGCGTGGTGCTCTACGCGCTGCTCGGCCTGGTCTTCGACGGCGCGGTCCGCCTGGTGGAACGCTTCGCCATGCCGTGGCGGCGACAGGTGGCCCTGCGATGACCGACGCGCTCGCGGTATCACTCACCGGACTGCGGAAATCCTTCGGCGACAAGGTGATTCTCGACGGCGTCGACCTGAGTATCCGCCGCGGCGAATTCGTGGTGCTGCTCGGCCCCAGCGGTACCGGCAAGACAACCCTGCTGCGCTTGCTGACCGGCCTTGAACAGCCCGACTCGGGCACGGTGCTGGTCCCGCCCGCCCGCACCACCGTCTACCAGGAACCCCGCCTGGTCCCGTCCAAACGCGTGCTCGCGAATGTCACTATCGGGCAACGCCGTTCGCGCGAGAGCCGCGCGGCCGGACTGCGCGCCCTGGCCGAGGTGCACCTCGACGGCAAGGCCCGCCAATGGCCCGCCACCCTCTCCGGCGGCGAGGCCCAGCGTGCCGCGCTGGCCCGCGCCCTGGTCCGCGAACCCGACCTGCTGTTGCTCGACGAACCCTTCGCCGCGCTCGATGCCCTCACCCGGCTGCGCATGCAGGACCTGGTCGGCGACCTGGTGGCCCGCCACCGCCCGGCCGTGCTCATGGTCACCCACGACGTCGACGAGGCGATCCGCCTGGCCGACCGGGTGCTCATCCTCGACCGCGGCCGCTTCGCCGTCGACCAGGTCATCGACCTGCCCCACCCGCGCGACCGCACCGACCCGGCCGCGCTGCGCTACCAGTCCGCGTTCCTCGCCCAGCTCGGCGTCGGCCCCACCGGCATCGACAACCCCAGGAGCACACCATGACCGACACCCTCTGGTACACCCGCTGCCCGGTGCCGACCGCCAGCGGCCTGGCCCACAGCCTGGGCTGGCTCGGCGAGGACGCCGAACGCCACGGCCTGACCTTCGGCGTCCTGCAGGACGCCGGACCCGAACTCGCCGTCCGCCACTTCGACCACGACCTGCCCGGCCTGATCCGCGAGGGCGGCAACGTGCCCGCCCTGGCGGCCCGCGCCAATGGCTCACCCACCCGCCTCATCGGCCTGACCTGGATCGACGAGGCGCAAGCCATTGTGGTGGGCCCGAATTCGCAGGTCTCGACGCCCGCCGAACTCGCAGGGCTGAGGGTCGGCATCCCCGCTTGGGCCCGAGATCAGGCCCGCAGTTTCCCGCGCGCCATGGCCCTGCACGGCTTCGCCAACGCCCTGCGCCTTGGCGGCCTGACCCTCGCCGATGTCCGCGTGACCGAACTCGCCGTGGAGCCGAACCCGCAGGTGCGCACCGAGATCCAGTCCCGTGATCGGAGCGTCACCTGGGGCGTCGAACAACTTCTCGACGGCACGGTCGACGCAATCTACGTCAAGGGCGCCCGCGCCCAGGAGGTCGCCGCCGCGCACGGCCTACGTGTTGCCGTCGACCTCGATGCCACTCCCGCCAAGCGCCTGCGCGTCAACAACGGCACCCCGCGCCCGCTGACGGTCCACCAGCACCTACTCGACACCCGCCCCGACCTCGTCACCGGTTTCCTCGCCCAAACCCTGCGCGCCGCCGACTGGGCCACCACCCACCACGATGACGCCGCCGCGGTGCTGCAGCGCGAAACCCTTTCCGGCCCTGAAGGTGTCACCGCCGCCTACGGTCCCGACTTCCACCTCGGCCTGCACCCGTCCCTGGACGAGGAACGTCTGCACCTGCTCGCGGTCCAGAAGCAATTCCTCTACACCCACGGCTTCCTGCCGACCGACTTCGACCTCGAATCCTGGGTCGCCCCGGAACCCCTCGCCCAAGCCCGCGCCCTCGTCGCCGCCGGATCGGCGGCGGCATGACCGAATTCGTGTGGCGGCTGCCTACCCGCCCGGACGGCCGTCGTGCCGAGCCCGCCCTGCGCAGGCGCGGCGAGTCCGGCCGGTTCGGGCCATTCGACCAGGTGCACCAGGTCGTGAACGCGGCCGAACTGGTCGGCGCGGACGGGGTTCTCGCACCCTACGATCCCGCGGGCGAGGAGTCGTGGATCGTCGCGGGCGGCGCGCTGCGGGCGACCCGGCATGCGCGGGTGATCGTCGAATTCCATCCCGGTTTCGGCACACCCGTGTACGCGGCCAAGGTTTCGGCCACGCTGCAACGACTTTCGGCGGGACGGCTGGGCTGGCATCTGGCGGTGGAGACCGATCCGGAGGAGGCGCGGCGGCGCGGGGACGTGCTCGCGGGTAACGACCGCTACGCGCGAGCCGCGGAATTCCTGACGGTGGCGCGCGGTGTCTGGAACGAGAACGCGGTCGCCCCGGCCGGTTTCGCCGGCACCGGATTCGACTTCGAGGGCGAATACTACGAGGTCGGCAATGGCGGATTCCGGGGCATCCTGTCGGGCCTCCCATTCCCTACGGTCTATCTCAGCGGTGCTTCCGCAGCGGCCCTCGAACTCTCGGCCCACCACGCGGACGTGCACGTCTTCACCGAATCGGCGCAAGGGGTCCACGAGCCTCTCGCGCGATTGCGCGAACAGGCCACCGCGGCCGGGCGCACCGTGCGCGCGGGCATCGAGGTGCCGGTGATCGCCCGCGAGACCGAATCCGAGGCGTGGGCTCGCGTCGAAAGGCAATGGCACGAACTGCATCCCGACGGCCCGGACCCCCACTCGCTGGATCTGGGCGACGGCCGCTGGTCGGGCTTCACCCACCTCGGCTACCCACAGCCCGTCGGGCTGATCGGCAGCTACGAGCAGGTGGCTCAACGGCTTCGAAGCTACACCGACCTCGGCATCGACACCGTCGTGCTCTCGGGCCACCCGCACATCGAGGAGCTCTACCGGGCCGGTGAACACCTGCTGTTCCGCGTCGACCCCACCGGCCGCACCCTGCAGGAGACCACCGCATGACTATCGACATCTATTGGCGCATCGGCATGGAAGGCGATCACGCCTCCCTGCGCACCCCACGCCGCTACAACCGCGGCCACGCCGGCGGCTACGGTCCGGGCAATATCGCCCCGGCCATCCGGGACGGCGCACTCGACGGCTACAGCTATGTCGATCACGCGGCCGCCGTCGCCCGAGCCTCGGAGTCCGCCGGATTCCTGGGCGGGCTGCTGCCGTCGTTCCCGATCACCGAGGACCCGTGGGCGGTGGCCGCCGCCTTGGCGCGTGAGACCACCACCTACCGGTTCATGGTCGCCTTCCAACCCGGCTTCCTGCACCCGGTGCAGGCCGCCCGCATGTCGGCGAGCCTGCAGCGCGCCACCGGCGGCCGACTCGTCTACAACATCATCAGCGGCGGCGGGGGACCGGCCCAACTGTGGTGGGGCGACAAGGTTTCCCACGACGACCGCTACGCCCGCACCAGCGAATTCCTCGACGTGCTGCGCGGCGTGTGGGACGGCGAGCCCTTCGATCATCGGGGCCGGTTCTTCCATACCGAAGGCGCGGCGCTACCGCCGCAGCTGGCGGGCCAGCCGTTCCCGGAGGTGTACTTCTCCGGCTCCTCACCTGCCGCAGTCCAGGCCGCCGGCCGGCACGCCGACTACTACCTGTCCTGGCTGGAATCCTTCGCTGATCTCCGAACCAAATTCGACGGCGTCCGCGCCCGCGCCGAACACAGCGGCCGCACACCGAAATTCGCCGTCCGCATCGACATCGTCGCCCGCCATACCGAGGAAGCCGCCTGGGCCGAGATCGAGAAGGGCTGGGCCTTCGTCGACCGCGACGCCGCCAACCGCGCCGCGGCGGGCGATTCGGTCGGCGCGGCCCGCATCCAGGGCTGGGTGCCCGAAACCATTACCGGCTACCGGGATCTCGAAGTCCAGCCCAATGTCTGGTGCGGCTTCAGCCTGATTCGCGGCGGCCCGGCCTTCGGGCTGGTGGGCAGCTACGAACAGGTCGCCCAGCGCCTCGACGAACTGATCGACCTCGGCGTGGACGCCTTCATCCTGGCCGGAAACCCGCACCTGGAGGAGGCATATCGCGTCGGCGAGGAGGTGCTGCCGCTACTGGGCCGTTCCCGGCTGACCGCACCCGACGGAATTGCGCACGACGACATTCCCCACAACCACCCGGCAATTCACGTACACCAGGAGATTTCATGAGCATCCGCGTCGGCTACTTCCCGCACAACAATTCGCTGTTCGTCCTGCGTCATCGAGGCATCCTCGAGCGCGCCCTGCCCGACGTGGAATGGGTCGACCTGCGAGCGCTGCCCAAGCCGGAGCCGGTCGACGTGAAATCCGCACTGCCGTCCCAGCATTCGGACTGGCTGTTCACCGACGGCGGCTACGACGTCATCGGCACCGGTTTCACCCCGCCCATCACCGCCCTGGGCAACGGCCGCGACATCGTCTACATCGGCATCTCGGGTCCGCGTATCGAGAACGGCCGCCTCGTCACCCTCGCCGACAGCGGCCTCGAGACGGTCGCCGACCTGCGCGGCAAGCGGGTCGGGATCGCCCACGGCTCCTGGCAGACCACGCTGCTGCTGTTCGCCCTCGAACGCGCCGGACTCGGCTGGGCCGATATCGAACCGGTCGACACCGACATCCATGACGGCGCTCAACTGCTGCGCGCCGGGGACCTCGACGCGTGGGTCGGCGCGTATCCCGCGCTGGCCGCCCTGGAATCGGCTGTCGCACTGCGCACGCTGGTCGACACCGAGACCGTGTTCAGCCACCCGTCGCTGTGGTTCACCCGCCGCGATTTCGCCGAGGCACACCGCCCCGAGCTGGAGGCGATCATCGCCGCCCTGCAGGAATCCGACGCCTGGATCGCCGAGAACCCACGTGCCGCAGCGCAATACTTCGTCGACGACCTAGTGTCCCGCGGCGGCACCGCCGATCTCGACGCCTGGGAAGCCGCCCTGCGCGGCCGCCCCTTCGGTCTGGGCCCCGTGACCACCGAATTCCTCGACGAACAACAGCACGCCGCCGACCTGCTCGCCACCAACGGCCTGCTGCCCCGCCGCATCGAGGTTCGCGACGCCCTCCTGCCCTGGATCGCCGACGCGGTGACCGGCAGCCGGGTGGTTGCTGGCTGAGCGTCCGCTCGGTCTCGACGGTTTCGGTGATGCGGGTTAGCCCGGACATGGCTGGTGGTCGGGTGACCAGCTCGCGGTGCGTGGACCTCGGGCTGGGACCGCCGCACCGGGCGAGATCTTCCGGAGCGAGGGTTCGCGGTGCGAATCCCACCGAAATGACGACAGGCGCAGTCGGTTCGAGTTGCGGTTTGCTCACCGATACCGAAAGGTTCGGGGAGACAGAGGATTCTGCTATGGTGGCTCCGCCGATTTCAGGATCGGTCGGACGACAAGAGAATTGATGAATCAAGACACTGCCGTACTGCTTTCCTGGGTTCTTGCCGCCGCGCTACTACTCGCCGCGGTCGGGCTTTTCCTGCTGTGGCGCGCCTTGCGCGCCGAGCGCGAGCGGGTTGCCGCCTTGCTTGCCGAGCAGGTCGACCGCGATGCCGCCGTCGAGGACATGATCGCGAATCTGACCGACAATGTGCTGCCCGCCATCGGAGCCGCCGTAAGACGCTCGGATCCCGACAATCCGACCGTTGACCTGCCCATCGTGCTGGAGCGCACGCGCATCGCGGAACTGGTGTGGCAGTGGACCGCCCGCTGCGGCGAAGAGTTGCTGAAGGTCGCCACCGAGACCCGTGACCGGGTCCGCCGCGAGGGCGAGACCGAGACCCAGCTCGCGCTGGCTACGGTCGAGTCCGAACGGCAGACCGCCGTGGCACAGGCCGAGGAGATGGCTCAGCTCGCCATCGCACGGTCGGAGGAGATGGCGCAGATCACCATCGCTCAGACCGAGGAGATGGCGCAGCTGAGCATCGCCCAGACCGAAGAGGCCGCCCGGGTGGCGATCGCGCAGGCGGGCGAGTCGTCGCGAATGGCGGTCGTCGAGGCCGCCGACTCGGCCCGCACCCAGGTCGAAGGCTCGGCGCGCGAGGCGACTTCGGCGGCCGTGCGTGCCTTCGGCGCCTCCGTGGTGAGCCTGGGCGCGGACGTCAGCCAGGTGCTCAGCGCCGCGCTGCGCAAGCACCGCAATGACGAGACCTTCGAAACCCTCACCCGCATCGACCATTCCGTGCAGCAGATGATCCGTCAGGCGCAGTCCTACGTGATCGTTTGTGGCGGTCTGCCCGGTCGCCGCTGGCCGCAGCAGTCCCTCACCGATGTGGTGGGCGGCGCGACCGGACGTGTCCGCGACTACACCCGCGTGCGTGCCACCGAGCTGGACCGCCCGGTCATCAGCCGCGTGGTGGAACCGCTGGTGCACACCATCGCGACCCTGCTCGACAACGCGCTGCGCTACTCGCCGCCGACCTCCTACGTGGACATCGGTTTCCAGGAGGGTCACCACGGCATCACGGTGATCATCGACGACGCCGGGGTGCGGATGAACCCCGAGCAGCTCGAGGAGACCCGTCGCGTGCTGGCCGGCGACCAGATCGTCGATGTGCACGCGCTGGGGCCCACGCCGCGAGTCGGATTCCCGGGTGTGGCCGCGCTGGCACGCCGCTACGGGTTCTCCGTCTACGTCGACGGACCCAACATGTACGGCGGCATGCGTGCCATGGTCTTCATCCCCGAGACGCTGCTGGCCGCGCCCACACCGGTCGTTGTCGCCGCGCCGACCCCCGTTCCCGTACCTGTCCCGGTGCCCGCACCGGACCCGGAACCCACGCTGGTGGCCATGGAATCGGTACCGCAGGACCTCACCACCGGCGGCCTGCCCAAGCGGCGCCGCCGATCCGCGTCGGTGTCCGCGGCGGCCACCGTCCGCGCGGTCGAAGCGGACTCCGGTTCCGCGCGCACCGATATCGCCGCTGCCTGGCACAGCGGCTCCCAACGCGGTCGAGCGGCCGCGTTCGAGCACTCCGAAGGGATGACATCGTGACCGGCACGCCCGCGACGGCAGTGAGTGAGATCAACCGGTTGGGTTGGTTGCTCGACGATCTCGAAGTGCCCGGAGTCCGGTTCGCCGTCCTGCTATCGGAGGACGGGCTACGCATCGCGCACACCGGCGGCGTCACCATCGACGACGCCGAGCGCTTCGCGGCGGCCGCCTCCGGACTGCGTGCCCTCGGCAAGGCGCTGGCGGAATTCTGCGGCGGCACCGCCGATAACGCGGTGCGCCAGAACATGACCGAGTACGCCGACGGCATGATCTTCATCACCGCCGCCGGAGCCGGTGCGCTGCTGGGTGTTTCGACCACCCAGGACGTGGACGTCAGTCTGGTCGCGCACCGCATGAACGAACTGGCTCTCCGCGTCGGCCGGGAACTCGGCAGTATGTCGCGGACCAGGAACGACCTGCCGCGGTCATGAGTCGGCCGCGGCGCGATCCAGATCTGGTCCGGGCGTATGTGCGCACCGGCGGCAGATCGCGTCCCACCCGGACGCTGGATCTGATCAGTCTGGTTGTCGCGGTGGCCGATCCGGCCCCCGGCGCCTCTCCGGACGCGCGCCGGATCCTGCAGCTCGCCCGCCGCGGCGTGCTGACGCTGGCCGAACTGGCGGCGCATCTGGACCTGCCACCCTCGGTCGTCAAGATCGTGGTGGCGGATCTGCTGGACAGTGGTCACCTGGCCATCCCCACCCCCGTGGAGACGTTGCCGGGCAAGGCCCTCTTGGAGGAGGTACTCGATGGACTCCGCGCTCTCTCCGCATGAGCGCGTCGTCGACTATGTGCCGCAGACCGTCACCCGCACCGTAAAGCTGCTGGTGGCTGGAAACTTCGGCGTCGGGAAGACCACGTTCGTGGGCAGTGTGTCGGAGATCCGGCCGCTGCGCACCGAGGAGACGATCACCGAGGCCAGCGTCGGCGTCGACGATATGGCCGGCCTACCCGGGAAGACGACCACCACGGTCGCCATGGATTTCGGCCGCATCACCGTCAATCCGCGTTTGGCCCTGTACCTTTTCGGCACCCCCGGCCAGCGCCGCTTCGTGCCGATCTGGGAAGACCTGGCCGTGGGGGCCCTGGGCGCCCTGGTCCTCGTCGACACCCGCCGCCTCGACCGCGCCGACGAATCGCTCTCGATTCTCGAAGAACGCGGCGTCCCGTACGCGGTGGCCGTCAACGACTTCGAAGGCGCCCCCCGCTACCCCCTCGACGAGGTCCGGGACGCCCTCGACCTCGACGCCGGCACCCCCCTCATGCGCCTCGACGCCCGAGACCGCACCCCCTGCTTCCACTCCCTCATCACCCTCGTGGAACACCTCCTCGAAACCCGCGTCTGACCCCGGCCGCGTTCAGCGCCGCACAGCCTGGACGCGAATCGTGGGCGGGGCATAAAACCACCGCCGTTCGTCCCGCAATTCCGTCTGCGCGGTTGCGATGACCTCGGGCGAAACACCCAGGGCGATCAAGGATTCGCGCGCCTGCACCCAGGTGAGGTCCCACATGCGGGCCATTGCCGAGCCGCCCCGGAACATGGGGATGTCAGCCTCTGCTCGGATCTCGCCGAGGCCGCGCGACTCCAGGTGAGCAGGCAGATTTCGAGCCCAGGATTGATCGGCCCCCGCGGACTACGTCGAACGGGCGAAGGCCCGCCAGAGCTCGCCGAACGCACCCGGCATTTCGTCGCGAACACCGAGCCCGTCGCCTTCTTCGAGCAGGAGTACGCCGCCGGGTGACAGTGCCCGGATGAGTCGGTCGAGCACGATTTCTCGTTGGGCGATGTGCAGCAGCACGAATCGGGTATGGACGAAATCGAAGGCGGCTACGGGGAGTTCGTCGGTGACCAGGTCGATCCGGGCGACTTCGCCGCCGTGGCCGGGCAGGTCCGTCAGGTGGCGGGGGTCGGCGTCGACGGCGAGCACACGGCCGGTGGGGAGGACTTCGCGGCAGAGCCAGCGTGCGAAGGATCCGCCGCCCGCTCCGGCCTCCAGGCAGCGTGAGCCGGGGCCGATGCCGAGTTGTTGTGCGTAAGTGATGCTTTGGGGGTCGTAGGCCGCGCCCAGGAGTGCGAGGCGTTCGGCGGCGAGATCCCAGTCGTTGGGCAGCGTGTAGTGCGGGTCGCGGGGAGCAGCGGTTGGCGCGGTGCCGGTCATGGCACGACGCTAGGCCGCGGGTGCCAGGGGCGGCGGCGAGACGAGGGGTTCGTGACGCGTATCGCATCCGCGTCGAGTCGGGGTGAAATCTGTTGTACGGTAGGCGATCCTGCAGGTGAAGCGAGAAAGTTTCAGAATGCCGTTTGCGAGCCGGGGGGCCGTCAAGATCCATTACACGGATACCGGTGGTGGGGGACCCGCGGTGCTGCTGGGGCACAGCCTGTTCATGGATCAGGAGATGTTCGCGCCGCAGATGGCGGCGCTCGCGCCCGACTACCGGGTCATCGCCATCGATTCGCGCGGGCACGGAGCCAGCGAGGACGACGAAACACCGTTCAGCTATTGGGATCTGGCACGCGACGCCTGGGCGGTGGCCGACGAGGCGGGGCTGGACCGGGTGGTCGTGGGTGGGGTCGCGCACGGTGCGTTCACGGCCGTGCGGATGGCCCTGCTGGCCCAACCCCGGGTGGCGGGGATGATCCTGATCGGGTCGAGCGCGGACGCCATGACGCCGCAACGGCGACTCGGCTACCGCGAGGTGCTCGACATGTGGATCAGCGCCGCGACACCGGGACCCACCATCAAGATGGTCTGCTCGCTCATGATCGGTGGCAGTGCGCACGATCAGCAACCGTGGCGTGACAAATGGGCGGGTGCGCAACGAGAACGGGTACGGCTGGCCGGCGAATGCCTGGTCAACCGTGAGGCGGTGCGGGAACTGCTCGGCGAGATCCGATGTCCGGCACTGGTGTTGCGCGGGCTCGCCGATCAGGCCAACAGTGCCGAGGAAGTCGACGATGTGGCCGCGGCACTGGGCAATCCGACCAAGGTGCACACGATTGCCGGGGCCGCGATGACGCCGAACTTGACCCACCCCGCGGAGGTCAATGCCCTGCTGCGCGAGTTCCTCGCCACCCTGCCCGCCTGATCAAGACCCTGCCCGCCTGATCAGGCCCCCAGCAACCCGATGAACAACTGGTGCGCCGGGCCCGGCGCGGTCCCGCGATAACGCTGCACCCGCACGTCGAACACCGTGGCCGTGCGCGGATTTCGCAGCGTGAACGTGGGATCGCCCCGGCCGATGTGCACATGCCCGGCGGTCCACAGCCGCCGGAAATCCGCCTGCTCGCCGAGCTCGCGCAGCAGCGGATCGACCTCGGCCCCGGCGGCATAGGCGCGGAAGCGTCCGACCATCAAACGTGCCTCCCGCTCCCATTCCTCGACCACGATGCGCGCCCACGGATCGGTGAACATCCACCGCAGCACGTGCCCCTGCCGCGCCAGCCCCGGCAGCGCCTCGTCGAAGGCACTGTTGCAGGCCACCACGTGCCAGCCGTCGTCGAGGGCGGCGGCCAGATGCGGCAGCAGCGCGTCCAGGGTGGCGCGCACCGCGTCCGCGGCCGGATCGCCGCCGTGCAGCGCCCGCGTGCCGCACGCGGCCGGTCGCTGCTGCGCGAGGTGATAGAGGTGGATGCGCTCGGCCACATCGAGTTCCAGTACCGCCGCGAGCGAATCCAGGATGGCCGGACCGGGATTGAGCGCCTCGCCCTGTTCGATCTTGGCGATATAGCCGAGGCTGGCATGGGTAGCCTCGGCGAGCTGCTTGCGGGTCAGCCCCGCCGGATACCCGCCGGTGGGTCGGGCGCGTCGTTCGCGCACGAACTCCGCCAGTGTGGGCGCGCGCAGCCCGGTGGCGGTGAGCAGCCCGAATTCGTTGTCGGCCAACGGCATCCCTTCGCAGGAGTCGACGTCGCCCCAGCCTAGGCGCACGACCCGGTGCCGGCGGGCCGGAACGACGAGCCGGGGTGCCCGGATCGTCCGGTACCACCGGCGGTGGTGGTGGGGCGAAAACCTGTTTCGCACAGGGGTGCTCGCGAATTCACCCGCTCATCACTGGGGTATCTCAGCGGTTGCCAAGCGGGGAGTTCGCATTCGATATTGGGCCGTGCGAGGGACGGCAGTGGCGCCGGACAGGGGAGTCAGCGGGGTATCGGCGCTAAAGCGAGGAGCGACACCGGAAATGTCCAGCAATTCATTGTCGCGCAATGGATCAGGGGTGCACGACGGATCGGGGTTGCGGTCGCGCCCGATCGTGATCGGGGATGAAACCTTTCCCTACTCTTTCGGTCGCGGCTGCGTCCCCGAAATAGCGGCGGCGATAGGGAATCTCGCACCCGACAAACTGGTCTTCGTCACCGACGACGACGTCCTCGCCCGCTACGGCCGCGAACTCGACACCCTGGCCGGTGCGATCCCGGCTCTGATCCTCTCGCACCCTGCCGGCGAGTCGATGAAGACCCTCGATTGCCTGACCGAGCACCTGGAAACCGCGCTGCGCGCGGGCATCACCCGCCGATCCGTGATCGTCGCCTTCGGCGGCGGCGTCCCCGGCAACCTGGCCGGACTGATGGCGAGCCTGCTGTTCCGGGGTGTGCGCCTGGTGCACGTGCCGACCACCACCATTGCCGCCATGGATTCGGTGCTCTCGCTCAAACAGGCCATCAACAGCGGCGTCGGCAAGAATCACCTGGGCACCTATTACACGCCGGAAGCCGTGTTCACCGACGTCGAATTCTTCACCACCCTGCCCGAACGCGAATTGCGGTCCGGCCTGTGCGAAATGGCGAAGAATTGCCTGGCGATCCAGCCGTCGGCCCTGCCCGGACTGCGCGCGGTCATCGCCGGTGGCGCATTGACGGCACCGGATTCGCTGCTGTGGCTGCTGGAGGCCAGCATTGCCGCGAAATCGGCCGTCACCGTACGCGATACCTTCGAGCGGCGCGCCGGACTGGTACTGGAATACGGGCACACCGTTGGCCATGCGATCGAAATCTGCGATCACCGGGCGCGGGGTGCGGCGGGGTTGCCGCACGGTACCGCGATAGCGCTGGGAATGCTGGTGGCCGCGCATATTTCACACGCGCGGGGGTGGTTGTCGGATGGCGAGGTCGGTGTGCACTACGAGATCGTCACCGGTCTGGGCGTGGAACCCGTACTTCCGCCGTCGGTGCGCATCGACGACGTGCTCGCGGTGGTGGCCGACGACAACAAACGGGGGTATCTGCCGCTGCATGCCGACACGGTGCCGTTCGTGCTGTTGCGTGCGCTCGGCCGTCCGGAGCTGACCGGGGAGCTGCCGCTGACACCGGTGCAGGTGCGCGAGATTCGTGCGGCCCTCGACGTGATCGTTCAGCCGTCGGCCTCCGCGCCGATCGTGATCGGGTAGGCGCGCGGTGCTGGCGATGCACGGCGGCACCCCGGTTCGCGGTCCGCGACCGTGGCCGCGCTGGCCGCAATACGACACCCGCACCGAGACCGAACTGCTTGCCGCACTGCGCTCTTCGCGCTGGTCGGTGAGCTGGTACAGCCCGGACGGCGAGAAGTCGCGCGAGCGGCGCTTCGCCGAGGCGTTCGCCCGCTACACCGGTGCGGCGCACGGCGTCAGTGTCGATCACGGCTCCGGGGCACTGGTCATCGCGCTCGAGGCGCTCGGCATCGGCCCCGGCGACGAGGTGATCGTGCCCGCCATGACCTGGGTCGCGCCCGCCACGGCGGTCCTGCGAGTGGGTGCGCTGCCGGTCCTGGTCGATGTCGACCCCGCCACCGGCTGCCTCACCGCCGAGCACCTGAGCGCCGCGCTGTCGCCACGCACCAGGGCGGTGATCGTGGTCCATTTGGCGTGCACCGCAGCAGAAATCGAGAATATCGCGACGGTCGCCACCGACGCCGGGCTCGCCCTGATCGAGGACTGCTCGCAGTCGCACGGCACCCGCTGGGCCGGGCGCGCAGTCGGGACCTTCGGCGCGATCGGCGTATTCAGCCTCGGCGCGGCCAAGACCCTGGCCGGCGGAGAAGCCGGGGCCGCCATCACCGACGATCCCTCGCTCTACGAGCGAATGCTCATGCTGCGCGCGGATTCTCGCGGCTACACCGCCGTCGCACCCGACCCCGGCGACTACGAACTCGTCGAAGACGGCACGGTCATGGGCGCGAACTACTGCATGTCCGAGCTGACCGCCGCGGTGCTGCTCGATCAACTGCCGCGGCTCGACGACCAGCACGACATTCGCGCGGCCCGCGCGAAGGAACTCGAGGCCGGGCTCACCGACATCCCGGGCCTGGCACCGATCCCGGTACCGGCACAGGTCGATCGGCGTGCCATCTACGAGTACGGAATCCGGGTGCGGCCCGGTGCTTTCGGCGCGATCGGCATCGATTCCGTGGCCGCCGCACTCGCCGCCGAACTGGGCACCAAGGTGTATCCACCCCGTGTGCCGCTGCATCGCAGCGTGCTGCTGCGCCCACAAACCAAACCCCGCTTCTCCGCGGCATGGACCGCGACCGTCGACCGGGCCACCGGCCGCGCCTACCCCGGTGCCGACCACTACCGCGACCACACCCTGCTGATGCATCACAGCGTGCTGCTCGGCGACCACCGCGATGTCGAGGACGTGCTCACTGCACTGGACAAGGTTCGCGCCCACGCCGGCACGCTCGACCCGAAAGGCACACCGTGACTTCCGAACTCATGGCCGACTGGCAGAGCCGCACCATCGACGGCATCCGCACCCGTCGCGCCGTCGAGACCGACTGGCCCGCCCTGCGTGACCGCTACGCCCGGGCGTTCGGCGGGGTGAAGACCCACGACGTGCGAGCCTGGCGGCGGCAGTTCCGGCTCGAGGACATCGCGGTCGTGGAGGACGTGACCGTACCCGGTACACCCCGCCTGGTGGGTACCGCCGCCGTCCTGCGCACCAGCGTGACCGTCCCCGGTGGGGCGCAACTCGAGGTCGCCGCCTGCGCGCAGGGCATGGTGGCCACCACGCACCAGAAGCGCGGCATCTACGCGAAGGTGCAGGCCGAACTCATGACCATTGCCCTGGAGACCGGCGCGGATGTGCTGGCTGCCATGCCGGGACCGGGCGGCAGCTACGCCTACGTGGGCGTCACCACGCACACCCGGCACCTGCGCATCGATCGTGCTCGCGCGAAACTGCGCACCGCACAGTGGGATTCGGCGTCGGTGCGGGAGGCGAACGTCGCCGAATCGGTGGGTGAGCTGCGTGCCGTCTACGCCCGCTGGCAGCGGGCCACTCCCGGCGCGCTCGATCGCGCCGAATCCTGGTGGCCCAGTGCTCTCGACCCGCACGCGTTCGTCATCCTGCACCCGGACGGCTACGTCGTCTACCAGCTGCTCGCGGACACGGTGCTGGTCAAGGACTTCTGCGCAGTGAGTGTGGCCGCGCACCGGGACCTGTTGCGCTGCCTGCTCGGTCAGGGCGAATACGCCGAGATCCGCATGGACACCGCCGTCGACGACCCGACCCCGTTGCTGCTCGAGGATTCCCGCGCGGTCGCCGTGACCGGCGTGGACGAGGGCATGTGGACGTGGATCCTCAACCTGCCCAAGGCGATCGCATGCCGGGAATTCCGGGCGGACTTCCACGGTGTCATCGAGGTCGCCGACCCGTGGGGCCTGAGTACGGGCACCTACCTGCTCGACACCGTCGACGGGTCCTGGACCGCCGCGCCGGACGCCCCACCCGATCTGCGCATCGGCCCGCTGGAACTCACCACCGCCTACTTCGGCGCGCACACCCTCGGCGAACTCGAACGCGCCGGACGGGTCGACGAACTCTCGCCCGGTGCCGTCACCGCGCTCGACAGCGCGCTCGCCGTCGCACGTAAACCGTTCAACACCACGCCCTTCTGAGAACACGCGAGGACCCAGCATCATGACCACACCTGTCGTCGGTACCTCATCGCCGCCCGTGTGCCCGGTCTCGGGCGTCACCCGGGTTACCACCCCCACCGGAGATTCGGCCTGGCTGGCCACCGGCTACGAGTTGGTTCGCGAGCTCTTCGCCGACCCGAGCCTGGGTCGCTCGCACCCGGCCCCGGAAACGGCTGCGCGACTGGGGGAATCGGCCTTCTCCGGTGGCCCGATCGGCGACTTCGACACCGAATTCGCCGATCACGCGCGCATGCGGACGCTGCTGGCACCGCATTTCACCGCCAAACGCATGCGGGCCCTGCGACCGCGCGTCGAACAGCTCACCACCGAATTGCTCGACGCCATCGAGGCGCAGGGTGCGCCCGCCGATCTACAGGCCGACCTCGCGCTGCCGCTGCCGTTGCTCGTCATCTGCGAACTCCTCGGTGTGCCCTATGCGGATCGGAATCGCTTCCGCCGGTGGGTCGATGCGATCGGCAATGTCACCGACCGTGCCGTGGTCGAGCAGGGGGTCGGCGAGTTGTTCGCCTACTGCCTGCACCTGGTGGGGGAGAAGCGGCGCGAACCCGGCGATGACGTGGTGTCACGACTGTGCGCGGTCGAAGGTGTCACCGATGACGAAATCGCCACGCACGCCATGGTGCTGTTGTTCGCCGGGCACGAGACCTCGGCGGTACAGATCGGTGTCGGGGCACGCATGCTGCTCGAGAATCCGGATCAGTGGCGGCTACTGCACGAACGCCCGACGCTGGTGCACTCGGCCGTCGAGGAGTTGCTGCGGGCCTGTGATGCCAGCAGCCTGCCGCGGTATGCGCGCGGCGACCTGACCATCGGCGAAACCGCGATTCCCGCAGGCGATCTGGTGCTGCTGGGCATCGCCTCGGCTAATCACGACCCGTCGGTGTTCACCGAACCGGAGCACGTCGACATCACTCGTCAACAGGCCGCGCACTTCCTGTTCGGCTACGGCCCGCGCTACTGTCTCGGCGCGCCGCTGGCCCGCATCGAATTGCAGGTCGCCTTCGGTCAACTCGTCGCCCGCTTCCCCGGCATGACCCTCGCCGTCGACCCGGCCTCGCTGACCGAACGCGACGAGGTCTTCACCGGCGGCCTGACCGCACTTCCGGTCCAGTGGTGACCACCCCGAGCACCCACGAGGATGCACACGACATGGCACTCGCCACCACCGATTCCGCGCCGCTGGTCATGACCCGCCGCCGGATCTGGTTCATCTTCGCCGCGCTGTCGGCGGGTCTGTTCCTGGCCAGCCTCGACCAGATGATCACCGGCGCAGCCATGCCCACCATCGTCGGGCAGTTGGGCGGCGTGCCGCACATGGCCTGGACCACCACCGCCTACCTGCTGGCCACCACCATTGTGATGCCGATCTACGGAAAGTTCGGCGACTTGTTCGGCCGCCGTCGGCTTTTCCTGTTCGCCATCACCGTGTTCACCGCCGCCTCCCTGGGCGCCGCACTCTCGACCGGATTCTGGGAGTTCATCGCCTTCCGGGCACTGCAGGGCGTGGGCGGCGGCGGGCTGATGATCCTGGCCCAGGCCACCATGGCGGATGTGGTGCCGGCCAAGGACCTCGGCAAATACGGCGCGCCGATGGGGGCGATCTTCGGGCTGACCGCGGTCGGTGGACCCGTACTCGGCGGGGAGTTCGCCGACCATCTGGGCTGGCGCTGGTGCTTCTGGATCAATGTGCCGATCGGGTTGGCGGCCTTGGCCATTGCCGCGCGCTACCTGACCCTGCCGAGTAAACGGCCGAGCGTGCGACCGGACTATCTCGGTGCCGTGCTGATGACCGCCGGGACCGCATTGCTGATCCTGCTCAGCGACTGGGGCGGCAAACGGTACGGGTGGGGATCACCGACCATCCTGGGCATGATTGTGGCTGTGGCCGTAGTGATTTCGGCGTTCATCGCGGTCGAATCCCGAGCCGTCGAGCCGATGCTGCCGTTGCGGCTGTTCCGCAATCGCACATTCTCGACCACCTCGCTGCTCGGATTCGTGATGGGGCTGATCATGTTCGCGTCGGTGGCGTTCGTGCCGACATTTCTGCAGATGGCCACCGGTGTCTCGGCCTCCACGTCGGGTCTGCTGTCGATCCCGATGACCGTCGGCATGTTCCTGTCGGTGTCGATCTCCCTGGGCGCGGTGACCCGCACCGGCCGCTACCGCGTCTACCCGCCACTCGGTGTCGCGATCATCGCCGCCGGGATGACCTGGATGACGCGCCTCGACGCCCACACCCCCGCCTGGATGGTTTCGACCATGCTGTTCGTCATCGGGCTGGGACTGGGCATGGTGATGCAACTGCTTGTCATGTTGGTCCAGAATGCCGTTCCCGCAACCGATGTCGGCACGGCGACCAGCGCCAACAACTACTTCCGTGAAATGGGCGGCGCGCTCGGGGTGGCGATCTTCGGGTCCGTCTTCACCCATCGACTCACCGGCAACCTCGAGGCAGCGTTCCGAGCGCACCCCCGGGAAGTGCTGTCCACCGGCCTGAATCCCGCCGCGCTCCCACCCGCCGTGGTCGACTACCTCCCGGCACCGCTGCGTGACGCCATCGTCGGCTCGTACGCCGACGCCCTGGTCCCGGTGTTCGCGTACATGCTGCCCGGCCTGGCCTTCGCGTTCGCGATCGCGCTGCTGATCCCCCATCTCCCACTCGCCGAGGTCTCCGGCTTGGTGGCGCGGAAGGAGGCCGTCGAGGAAGGGGTATAGGGGACATTTCTTCAAGACGAAGTCCGTTGTCCTGCGGCATCGTAGAGCAAATGATGAACCTTCCCGGCGGTGCCGTCCACGTGGTCACGACCGGTGCGCCCGACACTCGCGCGGTGGTCCTGATCCACGGTCTGGCCGGCTCGACCTCCTGGTGGGATCCGATCATGCCTGCCCTCGAGGATCGCTACGTCATCCGAATCGACCTGTTGGGGCACGGCCGATCCGCCAAACCCGAAACCGGCTACGGCATCCCCGAACACGCTGCCCGTGTCGGTGCGGTCCTCGACCGGTTGGGCGTCACCCGGGCGACCCTCGTCGGTCATTCCACGGGCGGTTACGTCGCCACTGCGCTCGCCGAGCAACGTCGCGCGCTGGTCTCGGCCATCGCACTCATCGACACCGGTCCTCGCGCCGACGCCTTCATCGACAACGGCCGTCTCGGCAACCTTCTGTACAAGCCCGCCATCGGCCGTCGCCTCTGGCCGTTGCTGCCGACGCCCGTCCTGCGCGCCGCGATGAGCAGCGCCTTCACGCTCGACGTCACAATCCCCGACCAATGGGTGGCCGACCTCAACGGCATGACTTACACCAGCCTGACGGCCACCTCCGCGGCCGCCCTCGCCTACTTGAGGGCCCGCCCCGAACCAGCCCGCCTAACCGACCTAGCCCTACCCACCCTCGTCATCTATGGCACCCGAGACCACCGCTGGCAACCATCCTCCTTCGCCGACTACCGCGAAGTTCCCTCGCTCCGAACCGAACCCCTCGACTGCGGCCACACCCCCATGCTCGAAGATCCCACCAGCACCGCCGCACTGCTCTCGAATTGGCTTCAGGGACAGGGTGACTGAGGCCGCCAACCCGGAGGCGGATCCTCACCGACACGGCCGTCGACAGCTTCCCGCAGCAGGTCGGCGTGGCCGGTATGGCGGCCGTATTCCTCGATGAGGTCGCACAGTAGGCGGCGGAGGCTGGCGCGGCGGCCGTCCGGCCAGGCCTCCTGTGTGAGTTGCTCCGGGCCGCCGGTTGCCAAGGCCGCGGCCAGCGTTTCGCGTGAGCGGGCGATCGTGGTGTCCCACAGCGTGTACAGCTCCGCCGGGGTGTCGGCGGATGCCGAGGTGAAATCCCACTCGGGGTCGGACTGCCAATCAACGCTGTCCCACGGCGGGTTGGCCGGGCTCCCGGAGAGTTTCCGCGTGAACATCTCGTCCTCGGCGCGCGACAGGTGCTTCAACAGGCCACCGAGCGTGAGCGCGGAAGCGCCGATCCGAGTATTCAGAGCGGCCGCATCGAGGGCGTCGGTCTTCCAGCGGAATGTCGTCCGCAGCCGCTCGAGCGCGCCGATCAGATGCTCTGCCTCGGTCCCCGCGAGCGGCGGCTCCCAGGGAGTATCGCCGTCGGTCATGGTCCCACCCTAAGCCGCGCATCCGTCGGCGGGAGGCGGCCACGCCCGACGAGCATTCGATGCCTGGATTACTGTGGGGCCGTGGGTATTACGGAATTCAGTCCGGGGGATGTGGTGTGTTTCCCCGAGGGACCCTTCAGCGGGGTTTGTGGTGTTATCCGCTCGGTGGATGTGCGCCGGGCCGAGCTGCGGATCGATTTCAGTGAGGGAACCGTTCATCGTGAGGGCAATGTGCTGCGCGAACGACGCCACAGTTTCACCGTCGGATTCCACGAGGTCGAATTGCTCTAGCGCGCGCCGCGATGCCTGGGCACCTAGTATTTCGCGAGTGTCAGATTCTGTGCGACTAGTCATCCTGATCACCACGCTGCCCGGTCAGGGACACCGGCAGGCGGCGGCGTTCGAGCGTCTTGCGCCCCTGGTGCGCGCCGAACCGGGCTGCGTGCAATACGACCTGCACCGGGTGACGGGAGACCCGGATCAGTTTGTACTGCTGGAGGAGTGGGCCTCGCGGGAAGCGCTCGCCGCCCACGACCTCGCGCCACACATGATCGAGGCCGCAACCACGAACAAGGCCTTCCGGGCCGGGCCCGCACAGGTCATCGAGTTCGCCGCCGCACCGGTCGCCTGATCACCGGGTGATCCGCGCCACAAGGCGCGCAAAGGATGTCACTCTTCCGGCCTGAAAAGTGTCTACGGCTGCGACACCACCATGGGTGAAGGAGCGGACATGACCGGGAACATCAATGTCGTAGTCGTCGGAGGCGGATACGCGGGCGTCATGGCGGCCAACCGCCTGCGCTCGCGTGCGGACCTGTCGATCACCGTGATCAATCCGCGGCCGCGGTTCGTGGAACGAATCCGGCTGCACCAGTTGGTCGCCGGAACCTCGCAGGCCGTGGTCGCGTACGACGAGGTGCTCGGCGACGGGGTTTCACTGATCGTCGACGAGGCCACCGGCATCGACCCGGCACGGCGCACCGTTGCGCTGGCGAGCGGCGACACCATCGCCTACGACTACCTGATCTACGCCGTGGGTAGCCGCAATGCCGCGCCATCCGTACCCGGTGCGGCCGAATACTCCTATGGCATAGCCGAATTCGAGCAGGCCGAGCGCCTGCGCGCAGCCCTCGCCGAAACCGACCCGGCTGCCCCGATCACCGTGGTCGGCGGCGGCCCCACCGGCATCGAAACCGCGGCCGAACTCGCCGAATCCGGCCGCTCCCTCACCCTGGTCTGCGGCGGCCAACTCGGCCCCTACCTGCGCACACCGGCCCGCCGCGCGGTCGCCCGCCGACTGACCGCACTGGGCGTAACCATCATCGACGGCCCCGATGCCAAGGTCGCCGCCGTCCACCCGCACACGGTCACCCTCACCGATGGTCGCGAACTCCCCAGCGAAATCACCATCTGGACAGCCGGATTCACCGTCCCCGCCCTCGCCGCCGACAGTGGCCTTTCCACCGATGCCGTCGGCCGCCTCCGCACCGACGAGACCCTCGTCAGCATCGACAATCCCCGCATCCTCGCCGTCGGCGATGTCGCCGCCCCCACCGATCAACCCCTGCGCATGAGCTGCCAGGCCGCCATCCCGCTCGGCATCCACGCCGCCGAAACGCTCCTCAGTCACCTATCCGACACCGAACCGCGCCTACTGAACATCGGATTCGTCGGCCAGAGCATCAGTCTGGGCCGCCACCAGGCCACCATCCAGCCCGCCCACCGCGACGACACCGCCATGCGACCCTACCTAGCAGGCCGTCTCGCCGCCGCGATCAAGGAAGCGGTCTGCAAGTCCACCATCAACACCCTCCGCAACGAGGCCCGCAAACCCGGCTCCGCCTTCACGATCAAGGGTGGCAAACGCCAACACCGCCTCGCCGCCGCCCGACTTTCCAGCAGCGAAAAGCTGGCGGGGCGGTGATTGTCAGCCGCGCCGAGGTCTGTGGGCCTTACTTGTTCGGGGGCACGAACGGTTGATTGATGGTGGTGAAGTATTGGATGGCGGCGGCGATCGCGATCGGAGCGGTCACCAGTAGCTGGCCGACAACCGTACCCACTGCACCGAATGCGGCGACGCCGCCGAGGCAGCCGGCGAACCCTGCGGGTAGGAACGGCCCGAACAGTCCGACGACGGTGGCTGCTGCGACCGTCGCGCCTGCGATAGCGCCCAGGGCGCAGCCGATTCCGGCACCGCCGACGGTGCCGAGTAGGGTGCCGACGACGGCGCCGACACTGATCGTGCTGACCAGCCGATTCCAGGCCGCCGCCTCGCGGTCGTAGGGACTTTTCCAGGCCGCTGAATCGTCGAAAGGCAGTGCGACAGGCCGGTAGACAGCGTGCTGCAGATCGAGTCGTGGCGTCAGAACAGCAGCATGATCGTGGATCTGCGCATCAATAGGGAAGACGAAATCGTTTACGCGGAAGGATAATTCGGTACCAGCGAGGGTTGTGCCGTCTTCCGCTCTGATCTCGAATACGTTGTTGTCGACGGCAACGGAACCGGTATCGGTGGTGATGATCGCCGACGATTCGGTGGTGCGTGCGGTGTAGGCGACGCCTTCCGTTCCGGGCGTCGGTGTGGCGGCCGCAGTCCCTGCATCGAGACTTGTCACGGTGATCGCGAATGCGGTGATCAGGGCAAACTTGTTGATGTTCATGAGGTTTCCTCAACACAGAAAGTCAGGCGACTTTGGGCGTGGCACGCATGCTCACGTACACGCAAGGGGTGCCGTCGGCCGTGACGGCGAAGACGACGGGGGTGTAGTCCTCGCCGTCGGGTCCGCCGGTGGCGGCGAATACGGTCTGCGAGACGGGAGTCAGCGTTGTCTCGAATGCCGGGGCCAGGTCTTTCATGCCGTCGATGAACTCGTATCGAATACGCGCTCGGCCGGTGTTGTCGTCGACGGTGATCCGCACGCCTTCGCGTTGGTAGGCACCGACGAGGACGGTCATATCGACCTCGGGCGGGTCGGCGGGAGGAGCGAACGGTGCGGGCATGCGTACTCCGGCGAGCTCTGCGAGCAGTTCGCCGACCAGATCCGAATACAACCGGGTGAATTCGCCGCCGTTGATGAGCAGGGCGATCGCCACTCCGGCGGAGGGGACGACGCGCAGGTAGGAGTGCTGGGTGACCGCACTGCCATCGTGACCGAAACCGGTGGTCCCGTCCCAGTCGTAGAGCGCCCAGCCCAGCCCCCAGCCATCGGCGGACATGGTCCACTTGTCCGGGGTGTCGACCTGGCGCCGCTGCATCGTCGCCACGGCCTCTGTCGACAGCAGGCGAGTGCCGTCGGGGGCGATGCCTCCGTCGAGGTGCATCCGAGCCAGGCGCACGACATCTGCCGCAGAGATGATCACCCTGCCGTACGGCCCGGCCGATCGCGGCATCAGGTCCCACTGTGGTGCTGGTTCCGGATTCGGACCGGTCGTGTGACCCATGGCCACGCGAAAGCGAAGGGCCTGCTCCGGCAACGTCATCGAGCGTTGCAGGCCCAGCGGTGTGAAGATCATGTCCGTGAGCGCGCGGTCCCAGGTCGTGCCGGTGACCACCTCGACGATGCGGCCGAGCACGACATAGCCGAGACTGCCGTAGGAATACGCGGTGCCGGGCGGCAGATCCAACGGCACCGAGCGTGCGGCTTCCACATATTTGGCCAGGCAGTCGTCACCGCGGCCGGAGTCGTAGTTGAAGTCATTGGTGACTCCGCCTGTGTGGCTGAGCAATTGGCGAATGGTTATCCGCTGCGTGGCTTGCGCGTCGGGAGTCGCGAACTCCGGAAGCAGACTCACCACCGGCGCGTCCAAGTCCAGCTTTCCGGCATCGGCGAGCTGCATGACGAGGGTGGCCGTGTAGACCTTCGCGGTCGAGCCGGACAGGAACACCGAGTCGGTCGTCACGGCCACACCTGTCGCGGAATTCAGTACACCGCTGGCCAATTCGTGGATCGTGCCGTCGGTCAGCACCGCCAGCGAAGCGCCCGGAACGTGGTGTTCGGCGCACAGTTCGTCGAGGCGGTCTTGCCATGCGGCAATATCGAAGCTCATCGGGCTTCTCCTTATGTGGGCGTGGGGCATCGCGGGCACCCATCAGGTGTCCGTGAACCGGTGATCAGGGAAGTGGGATTAAGTGGTCGGCAGCGTGCCCGCAGCGCGTAGTTCGTCTCGGTGAACCTGCCATTCGGCAGCGATCGCCGGCATGCGCTCGGTGATGAACTCGGCGAAGGCGCCCGCCTCTGCCAGACGGGCCCGGCGCGGGCCGGGCGAATCGTGCAGCAGGTCGAGTCCGCGCTCGACGATCGCGGCCAGCATGCGGTATTCCTCGCTCTTGTCCAGCAGCCGCAACCAGATCCCGGGGTCGAGGTTGATCCGATCCACTCGTTCCCCGGCGGTGCGCGCACGTTGCACCCACGACCACTCTTCGAGCTGAGTGACCGCGGCGGCCACCGCGCTGCGGCTGACCCGCAGCGCCTCGCTCATTTCGGCGATGGTCTGCTGGGCCGGATCGCAGATCAGCAACCATCCGATCACGCGGCCGGTCATGGGCGGCAGACCGTTCTGACGTGCGAAGTGCCGTCCGATCCCATCGACGAAATTGAGCTCATCATCCAGCGGCATACCAAGACGGTAGCACCACGGTTCCTGAAATGACAGGAATTCCTGTTATTTCAGGAGCGTTGCCTCACGCTGCGCCGAGTCCATGCCCCAGGCACCACGGCGTCTAGTCGGCGAAGCGGAAGCTGGAACTTGGCCGGACCCGAATCACGTTGTGTCAGAGAAGATCCGACTGGTAGCGCTGAGTAGCAATGGTGCACGTTCCAGGGGCCGGCCGTTGAACATGCATCGGTTTCGTCGGCCAGAGCATCAGCCTGGGCCGCAAGCGCCAACAACGCCTCGCCGCCGCGCCCGTCCGGCAGTGACCGGTGACTATGCCTCGGCGAGGAATTCGACGGTCGCGGTGGTGAGTTCGGGTGCGAGGAACGCGCTTCCGTGGTCGCCTGGGACGCGGACGAAACGACTGTTCGGCAGGAGCGTTGCCAACTGGTCGGCATCGGAACGGTTGTCTTGGTCACCGATCGCCACGAGCGTCGGCACGGAGATTCCCCGCAGTGCAGGCTCGGGGGTTGGAACAAGCGAGTCGAGCACACCCAACATCATCCGCGGCTCCGCACCGGTCATCGTGATCGCGCGTGCCGTTCTCGCATCGGCCGATTCCGGTTCGATCGCGGTTCCGTTGACGAGGGCGGTGAGTACTCGGTGATTCGCGCCGACTTGCTGGGGTCCGCTGACCTTCGCCAGGCCTTGCCCGGCCACGATTGCGCGGCCCGGAATGGCGCCTCGTGCAAGCATGCGCACGACGATTCTTGCCCCGAGCGAATAGCCGCCGAGGTCGTAGTCGCCGTCGCGGAGCCCTAGGAACTCGACGAGTGCGAACCCGTCATCGGCGAGGACATCAGGGGAGAAGGTGGTGGAGCCGTTCGGGGTTGCGCTGTCGCCGTAGCCGCGGAAGTCCGGAAGTAGAACCCGGTAACCCTTTTCGGCGATCCGGACCACGAGGTCGAACCCGAGCAGACGCGAGCCCAGTCCGCCGAAGCCGGGCAGGAAGATCAGTGGTCGACCGGATCCGGTCTCGTGCCAGGCCAGTTCCGTGCCGTCGCGGCCGGGGAATCGATGAGTAGCCATACCGCTACAACCCTAGCTTCGTGACGTCCCGACGGCGACAACCGCGTCCTGTTTCGGCAGGGCGCGCTCGGCCTGAGTTGTTCCCACTCAGCGTGATTCGTGGAGGAGGGCGGCGAGTTCGGCTCGGGTCGCTACGCCGAGCTTCGGGTACGCCTTGTAGAGGTGGTAGCCGACGGTGCGGGGGCTGAGGAAGAGTTGGCCGCCGATGTCACGGTTGGACAGTCCTTGGGCGGCGAGGCGGACGACCTGAAGTTCCTGGGGCGTAAGCAGATCCAGGACCGAGGTGGTGGGTCGGCGGCCGGTGGTGTCGCCGGTGGCACGCAGTTCGGCGCGGGCGCGGTCGGCCCACAGGTGCGCGCCGAGCCGGTCGAAGGTTTCCGCGGCGATGCGCAGGCGGGTGCGGGCCTCGGCCTTGCGTTGGTCGCGGCGGAGCCATTCGCCGTAGAGGAGGGCGGTGCGGGCGCGTTCGAAGGGGCGGCCGCCCTTCTCGTGCAGCCGCTCGGCGGCGTTGTACCGATCCTCGGTTTCATCGGTCGGACCGGCCAGGGCCAGGCAGCGCTCGTAAACCGCTTGTGTGCACGAGGATCCGCTGGCGGCCGCCCACCTGCGGAATCGGTCGAGCGGTTCGGCGAGATGGTCGGTCCGGCCGACGCGTACGGCGGCCTCCACGCGTAGCGGGGTGAACGAGACGGATCCCGTGAAGGCCGCGGCCACGAACATCGGTTCGCGGGCGGCGGATTCGAGGCGATCGAAGACCAGGTCGTAGCGGCCCGCGCCGAGGTCGAGCATGGCCAGGGCGGTGGTGGCGAGTGCGGCTGTCGCCGATTCGCGGCGGTCGAGCGCGGCGGCGAGGGCGGGCTCGGCAAGGTCGCGGCAGCGTGTCGCGTCGCCGGTGAGTGCAGCGCCCCACGCGAGTACGCAACGGGGGCCGTCGATTTGGTGGTGCAAGCCGATGGATTGTGCGAGGGCGAGGGCTTCCTCCGCGTGTACGATGGCGTCGCGGGTATGGCCGGTCGCGTATTCGGCGGAGGCCAGATAGTGCAGGCGCAGCGGCAGGGTGCCGAGTGTGGATTGTTCGCGTGCCTCGGCGACGAGGGTTTCGAGCAGGTCGCGGGCTTCGTCCTCGAAGCCGGTCATGAGACCCATGGCGGCGCCGTTCATTCGCTCGTCCTGGGTGAGTTCCGCAGCGTGCGCGTGTGCGTGCTCGGCGCAGGCGCGCAGCCGCGGCAGTGCGAATTCGTCATCACCGCTGAGCATTCGGGCCAATCCGAGCAGCCCTTCGGTGATCAGGTTGGCGCCGTAGCGCTGGTGCAGCAGGCCGGCTGCGCGCATGGTGAGGTCGGCATCGCCGACCAGAAAGCCATGACGCACCGCATCGACCAGCATCGGGGCCGCAGCCTCGGCAGGCGCGCGGTCGGCAGCGTCGATGAGCAGACGCGCGGCGGTGTGGCGGGATCCGAATTCGGCCTCGACGACGGCACGCAGCGAGGCGAGCCGCGGGGCGTCGGTATCGCTGACCGCCCTGCGGCCGGCCCGGCGTACGAGCACATCGGTGCGGTGCAGATCGCCGGCGACCGTTGCCGCTCCAGCGGCGGCGATCAAGCGTCGGGTGCTGGTCGAAACGGCGACGCTCAACTCGGCGGCACGCTCCATCGCCGCAGACGACGCGGCATGATCCGCGCGTTCGAACGCCCGACCGGCGACGGCCTCCAGATCGTCGGCGAGGCCGTCATCGGAACCGGTCGAGGCCGCGGCACGGTGCCACACCGCCCGGTCGACAGCCTCGGGGCTACCGGTTCGGAGCAGCGTATCGGCGAGCGCGTTGTGGACCGCCAGCCGCCGGTGCAGCGGTGCGTCGCGCAGTACAGCGGCACGCGCCAACGGATGCCGGAAGCTGACCTGATCACGTTGGCGCACAAGCAATCCCGAGTCCTCGGCGGCGGCCAGGTCGGCGGTGCTCGCGCCGAAGGTCGCGGCGGTGTCCAGCACGACCGACAGTTCTCCGGTCGGCTCGGCCGCCGCGACGAGCAGGAGGGTGCCCGCGGTTTCGTCGAGCCGGGCGGCGCGGGCGCCGAACGCGGTCTGCACTCGCGCCGAGAGCGGGAGCATGGCGAGGTCGTAGGGCACGGTGGGCTGTTCGGCGCTGAGTGCGGACGGCAGTTCGACCAGCGCGAGTGGGTTGCCCTCGGTTTCGGCGAGCATGCGAGCCCGCATCGGCGGGGTGAGTTCGGGGTAGCGCTCATCCAGGAGGGCCGCGGCGGCCGCGTGGTCGAGTGCGGCGAGTTCATGCACGGTGATCCCGGCCATGGGCTGGGCGACACCGCGCACGCCGAACAGCAGCAGCACGCCCTCGTGATCGAGCCGGCGGGCCGCGAAAGCCAAAGCCTCCGCGGAGGATCGGTCCAGCCATTGGGCATCGTCGACGAGGCACAGAACCGGTCCTTCCTCGGCGAGTTCGGCCAGCATGGACAGGACGGCGAGGCCGATCAGGAAGCGGTCGCCGGTCTCGGCCGCGGCCAGGCCGAAGGCGCCGCGCAGGGCGGCGGCCTGTGGGTCGGGGAGGGCGTCGAGGCGATCGAGGACCGGGCGCAGCAGCAGATGCAGTCCGGCGAAAGGCAATTCCGCCTCGAGTTCGATTCCGGCCACGCGAATCACCCGCAGTCCGCCGGCTTGGGCCGCGGCGTAGTCGAGCAGGGCGGTCTTGCCGATGCCGGGCGGTCCGGTCAGCACCAGCGCTCCGCTGCGGCCCGCGCTCGTCTGCGCCAGGAGTCGATCGATCAGCGCCAACTCGTCCGCACGCCCATGTAGCACTCGACGGACCCTACTTAACCGACATGACAGATCAAGGACCAGTCGATCGACTGAATCCTTTCGCCGCATCCCGCAATAGCGTTCTCACCAGCTAATTCACACCGAATACAGGAGCTGGCATGTCCCCGAATTACTCGCTGGGCGAACGCGATCGACGCTGGGCACTGGCCCGGGAGCTGATGGACGAGCAGGGCGTCGACGCACTGGTGATCTACGGCGAACACGAGAACGGCGGCCCCGCATCGTTTTCACCCGACGTCTATTTCACCAATGAGCGCCCGGGCGCGATCGTGGTGTTTCCCCGAGACGCCGACCCCATTTCGCTGGTGTGGTCGCCCATGCATATCGCCGACCATATCGAGGCCCGCCGCCGCGGCGAGGCGTGCTGGACCGAGCCGCAGAACATGCGGGTGGCCAAGCATGCGCAAGGCGTGGTCGACGTCCTGAAAGAGCATGGGCTGGAACGGTCTGCGGTGGGCGTGATCGGCCTCGAGCCGTACCCGCCGTTCCACTTCAACCCGATCATGCCCTACACGCTGTGGACCGCGGTCCAGCAGCAGCTGCCACAGGTGAACTTCAAGCCGACATGGTTCCCGTTCCTGCTACGCACCCTCGCCCAGTCCGCGGAAGAGCTTGCGGTACTGCGGCATTCGGCCGAGATCGGCGAGGCCATGGCGGCCGCCATGCTGAAGGCCACCGCGGCGGGTGTCACCGAGGCCGACGTGTACGCCGCCGGTATGACCGAATCGTTCCGGCTCGGTACCGTCGCACCGGGCATGCTCATCCAGTCCGGGCCCGGCTTCGCCTGCTGGGGGCCGCCGGTCTGGTCCTACCGGCCGCAGGCCCCGCGCGTCATCGAGGACGGCGATCTGATCCTGGCGGAAGTGTTCTGCCAGTTCGGCATGCGCGAAACCCAGCATCAGGTGGCCATCGCGGTGGGGGACGTGCATCCGGATATCGAGGCGGCGGCCCAGGTGGCGCGCGCCTCTTACGAGGCCGGGCTGGGCGCGCTGCGGCCGGGCAACACCTTCGGCCACGTGGTGGACGCCATGAAGGCGCCACTCGACGCGGCCGGCGGCTGGAACATCCATCCGCTGGTGCACGGCATGAATCCCTATGGCACCGTGTGCGGTTTCGGCCGCGGGATGCGTGAGCTGCCCGAGGCCGCCGCGTACGGGCTGCTGGCCGAGGTGCCGACCATCGGTACGGATCTGCCGCTGGTCGAGGGCATGACCTTCGCCTTCGAACCCAACTGCGTGATCAACGGGAAGCTCGCGAATATCGGCGGCACCGTCGTCGTCGGATCCGACGGCGCCGTGGAGCTGAATTCGCTCACCACCAACTTGCTGCGGGCCTGACCATGACTCCACGACGTCTGGTGGTCGGCATCAGCGGCGCCACCGGAATCGCCTACGGCATGCGGATTCTGGAACTGGCCCGCAAAGCCGACGTCGAAACCCATCTGGTGGTGACCTCCGCCGCACAGCTGACCCGCCTGCACGAAACCGATATCAGCGCAGGCGATCTGGCGGCGATGGCCGATGTCACGTACCGCCCGGCGGAGATCGGGGCCGCCATCGCGTCCGGATCCTTCCGCACCGCGGGCATGATCGTCGCGCCCTGCTCGGTGCGGACGCTGTCGGCGATCGCCTATGCCAACAATGACAATCTGCTCACCCGCGCCGCCGACGTCACCCTCAAGGAACGCCGCCGGCTCGTGCTCATGGTGCGCGAAACCCCGCTCACCATGGCACATCTGCGTGCGATGACCGCGGTCACCGAATCCGGCGGGATCGTCATGCCGCCGGTGCCCGCGTTCTATCTCGGGTCCGAATCCGTCGACGACATCGTCGAGCACACCGCCGGGCGGGCGCTGGATCTACTCGGCATCGACGTACCGGACCTGCCGCGCTGGGGCGAAGACCCGGCCCCGCGCACGGAAGCCTCGAAGAACCAGGAATCATTGATATGGAACACCTGAAGAGCCTGCGGGAGTTCATCACCGCACTCGAAGCCATCGGTGAGATCCAGACCATCGAGCACGAGGTCGACTGGCAGCTCGAGATCGGCGCGGTCATCCGCCATTCCTACGACTTGCGTGCGCCCGCACCACTTTTCACCAACATCACCGACTACCAGGACAGTGGCTTCCGGGTGCTCGGCGCACCCGGAGCCCTGAGCGCACCCGAACATCAGCTGGCCCGCATCACCCTGGCGCTCGGCCTGCCCGCGGACGCCACCGGTCAGGAATTGATGGAGGCACTGGTCGCCGCGCGGGAGAAGCCGGGCATTCCACCGGTTGAAGTGACGCGCGCCGACGCGCCGTGCAAACAGAACATCCTGCTCGGCGACGACATCGATCTGCTGAAGTTCCCCACCCCGTGGATCCACGGCAATGACGGTGGCCGCTACATCCAGACCTGGGGTTTGAATATCGCTCGCACCCCGGACGGTTCGTGGACGAGCTGGTCGGTCAACCGCATGATGATCCACGATGCCAAGAGCCTGGCCTGCCTGATCGCACCGGTGCAGCATCTCGGCGTGGTCCGCACCGCTTGGGCGGAGCTGGGCAAGCCCATGCCGATCGTGCTGGCCCTCGGTGTCGAACCGGGGCTGCCGTTCGTGGGCGGCATGCCGCTGCCGGACCACGTCTCCGAAAGCGATTACATCGGAGCGTATTTCGGCGAAGGCATCGAAGTGGTTCCGGCCGAAACCGTCGAGCTGATGGTCCCGGCGACAGCCGAGATCGTGATCGAGGGCTTCATCAGCCTCGACGAGACGGTCATGGAAGGCCCGATGAACGAGTTCCCGGGCTACAACGCCACCGCCTCCTCACCCAAACAGCTGTTCACCGTCACCGCGATCACCCACCGCGACAACGCGATCCTGCCGGTTGTAGCCGCGGGCCCGCCCGTCGAGGAGGACCACACCTGCACCGCCACCATGCACGGCGCGGAACTGCTCTACCAGATGCGGCAGGCCGGGCTGCCGATCACCTCGGCCTGGCACACGCCTGAAGCGGCCATGCACTGGCTCACGCTCTCGGTGCGCCAGGATTGGCATGCGACGCTGGGGATTTCGTCGGCCGAACTCGTGCAGCGGGTCGCCGATGTCGCCTTCACCGGTAAGGCGTCGGTGAACGCACCGAAAATCCTCCTCGTCGAAGACGACGTCGATATCACCAACCTCGACGAGGTGGTGTGGGCCTTCGCCACCCGCTCGCATCCCGACGCCGAACGCGGCGAATTCCACTTCCCGCACAAGCTTTCCGACGACCTGCCCATCTACCTCGACGAGGCAGAAAAGCACACCTACATGGCGGGCAAGGTCATCTACAACTGCCTGCTCGCCGACCTCTACCCGGACGGCAAACGCCCGGTGAAGGGCAGCTTCGAAAACGGCTGGCCCACAGACATCCAAGAACGAGTGCTCGCCAACTGGCGCGCCTACGGCTACCGATAGGAACACGAAAATGTATCGCACACTGGACTTTCTGGCGATCCTCTCCGCAGCCATGCTGGTCGGCCTGATGACCACCCTGCTGACCGTCATGCGCGGTCTGTGGAACGAGCAGCCCGAACTCGAAGCGGCCCGTAACTTCCAAGCCTTCCTTCAGCACGCGGGCACCAACCGAATCCTCTCTACCCTCACCATCATCCCCATCATCAGCGCCGTCTGGATGGCCTTCCTCCACGCCCCCAGCACCACCGCCAAAGTCTGCGCCCTGACCGGCGGAGGCGTCTTCCTCCTCGGCTTCTTCCTCTGGACCGCCATCTTCAACCTGCCGATCTACAAGGCAGTAGCCAAATGGAACCTCGCCGAAGCCACCCCGCCCGACGTCCGCACCCAGATCCGTCACTTCCACACCTCGAACCTCGGCCGCCTCACCGCCGCCCTCGCCACCACAGTGCTGTTCTTCGTGGCGACCTTCTGATCCGTCCATGGCGCTGACCGTCAGGTCGGCGCCATGAGGACATATCCGAAGGTCCGAGACATCGGCAAGACTCAGAAAGAAGGAAGATCAATGGCGAAGATCGGATTCCTCGGCGCCGGACGGCTGGCACGCGCGCTGGGTGGCCGGCTCGAAAAGGCCGGGCATACAACCGCGTACGCGGACGTCGACGGAGGACATGAGCAGGCAGTTGCCGGGGCCGATGTGGTGGTGCTGGCGATGCCGTTCCACAGTGTCGCCCGGGCGCTGGACGATGCACCATCGCTGGCGGGGCGGGTGGTGTGGTCGTGCGTGAACGCGATGACCGTGGACCTGTCCGGGCTGGCGGTCGGGTTTGAAACCTCGGGCGCCGAACAGATCGCAGCCCTGGCACCGGGGGCTCGGCTGGTGGCGGCCATCCCGCCCTTCGCGGCCGAAATCGCTCGCCCGGCTTTCGATTTCGACGAAGGACTGGCCCCATCGGCATTCGTCTGCGGAGACGACACCGAGGCCAACCGCATCGTCTCCGGGCTGCTGAACGATATCGGCGTACAGGCCGTCGCCGCCGGCCCGCTGATCCGTGCCCGCTATGTCGAGCCCGCGATGATGCTCATGGTCAATCTGGCCTACGACGGACCGGTGCCACGTCATCTCACTCTGCGGCTGCTCGAACGCACCCGCCGGCCGGAGTAGGCGCCAGCCAATACCGGTGGTACTACAGGCCGAGTTTGGTGACGGCGTTGTCTTCCAAGGGGTTTGCGGTGCGGATGTAGCCGTGGACGGTGCGGGGGTTGGACCAGCGGCCCTGGCGCATGATTTCGCGGTCGCTGGCGCCGCCGAGGGCGGCTTGGGTGGCGAAGCCGGCGCGCAGGGAGTGGCCGGAGAAGAGGGTGGGGTCGAGGCCGGCTCGGGCGGCGTAGCGCTTGACGAGTTCGGCGACTGCGCGGCCGGACATGGCGGTGGTGGCGAGGCCGCCGTGGCGTGAGATCGACGGGAACAGTGGGAGATCCGGGGTGGTGAGGGTGGTTCCGGTGAAGCCGTGGCAGCGGTGGATGTGCGGGTCGGGGGCGGGGGTGGTGGTGAGCCAGGTGCGGAGGTCGGTGGTGGTGTGGGCTTCGCGCAGGCGGGTCCAGTCGGCGAAGGCGCAGACCGGGCAGGTGTGGGGGCGCTGGCCGCGCGGGAGGGCCACGCGTTGTTCGGAGACGCCGGTGGGGTCGGTTTTGGTGGTGGGCAGTTGGATCAGCAGCAGTGGTTCGCCGGTGGCGTGGTCGGTGGTGACCGTGACATCGCCGACCTGCAGCGCCGCGATCTCACTGCGCCGCAACGCTCCCGCGAATCCGACCAGCAGCAGCAGATTGTCGCGCCGGCGCGCCGGTTCGGTGGGCCAGCCGGGGGCGGGCAGCTCCGCGAGCAACTGGTCAAGGGTGTGCAACAGCACCGGCCGTTTGCGGCGGGGCGAACTGCGCCGGGTGCGGCGGATACCGCGCAGCGTCAACCGCACCACATCCGCGCGGGTGGGGGACGGGAGTCCGTTGGCGGCGTGGACGGCGGCCAGCGCGGCCGCCTTCCGCTCCAAAGTCGAGGCGCTGAAGGCCCATTCGCCGTTGTCACGGCGCGCATCGGCCGCCGCGGCCAGGTAGACCGCCACGTCGAGGGCGTCGGCGGGCAACGCCTGCCGCGACTCCGCCGCGCACCAGGCCGCCCACGCGATCCAATCGGTTCGATAGGCGCGCAACGTATTCGCCGACTGCGACGCCTCCAGATACCGCCGCAGCGACCCCGCCTGCGTCTCGTCGAAGCGATCTCGCACCAGCCGCAGAGCCGCAGCGTCCACCAGCACACTGCGGACTCCGCGCCGCAATTCGCCGCGCACCTGTTCGGGCACCGCGATCACCGCGCCCGCGTCCTGCGGCGACTCCGGGCTGAACTCCGACGGCTCTGGCATACCCCGACCCTAGATCGAACTCGCGTTCCCGTTGCGCCGGACTCCGATTCGCGTGTCCGAGCGGCCTAGCCGCGGGTCAAAGCGACGACGGGAATCTCCCAGTCGAGCTTCGCCTGGAATTCGGCCAGTCTCGGCGAGACCACGAGCTGCCGCTCCCACAAGCGGGCCCGATCCTCGCCGCTGATCACGCTCGCGGTGACCTCCCACGATTCGGTGCCGACCTCGACCGTCCCCACCGGGTTCGCCCGCAAGTTGTGATACCAGCCCGGCCGGGTGCCCCGACCCCCGTTGGCGGCGAACACGACCAACCGTTCGCCGTCGGCCTGAAATGCCAGCGGCCACGTCCGGGCGGCCCCCGTATGCGCACCGGTGGTGGTCAGCAACAGCAGTGGCGTCTGGGCGAACTGCCCGCCGACATGCCCACCGCCGGAGCGGAATTGCCGGATGATGTCCTCGTTGAGCTGCTGGCGCGCGATATCGGTCACGCGCGCATTCAACCAGGTCTGTCGGCGGGCTATTCCTTGCCCGGCAACCGGATTCGGGTCAGGGCTGCAGCCGCCAGCTGGCATCCGGCTTCGGCAGCGGCCAGGTCCAGCCGTAGCGGGTGCGCAGTTCCAGCAGTTGCTGCCGCCGCGCACACGACTGCTCGCAATCGCCGTCACCCTCGATGCAGTTGCGGTGGATCCACAGCATGGCCTCCACCGTGCCCGAGAGCCGCATCGCGTCATGCTCGGGCATACGATGATGCTTGAGCACCGACGGCGTGTCCGACATGGCCCAATCATCCCCCAGTGCGGCCGTGCTGTCGTGCGGTCCGGGTGTTCTCGCTGCTCGCGAGAGGAGTCGTAGATGTGTCGGCTGTTCGGATTATCGGCCGCCCCGCAGCGGGCGCGAGCTACCTTCTGGCTGTTGGACGCTCCCGACAGCCTGGCCCGGCAATCTCACCGCGAACCCGACGGCGTCGGGCTGGGCACCTTCACCGCGGCGGGCGCGCCGCTGGTCGAGAAGCAGCCGATCGCCGCCTACGAGGACCTGCTGTTCGCCCACGAAGCCCGCGACCGTGAGTCCGAGACCTTCGTCGCGCACGTACGCTTCGCCTCCACCGGCGGCCTGACCGTCCGCAACACCCACCCGTTCGAGCAGCGCGGCCGCCTGTTCGCGCACAACGGGGTGCTGCAGGGGCTCGACGAACTCGAGACCGAACTGGGCGAGTATCGCCGACTCGTCCACGGCGACACCGATTCCGAGCGCTTCTTCGCCCTCGTCACCCAGCGCATCGACCATCACGCGGGCGACATCGGCGCGGGCATCACCGACGCGGTGACCTGGATCGCCGACCGGCTTCCGGTCTATGCCCTCAACCTGATCCTCACCACCGCCACCGAGCTGTGGGCGCTGCGCTACCCGGATACCCACGACCTGTTCGTCCTGGAACGCGCCGTCGGTGGGGCGGCGGGCGACCGCAGCCTCGACCATGCCACCGGCACCGGCATCCACACCCGCAGCGAGGCCCTCGCCGAGCACCCCGCCGTCGTCATCGCCAGCGAACGCATGGACGACGATCCGGGCTGGCGGCCACTGGCTTCCGGGGAATTACTGCACGTCACCGGGCAACAGCAGGTCAGATCCGGCATCGTGCTGAATTCACCGCCCCGGCACCAGCTTTCGCTGGCGCACCTGGGCACGGCCGCCGCGGCCTCGCAGACCGCCCGCTGAGATTCCTACTCCGCCCGCGAGGCGCGCGCCAGATCCACAGTGGCCGAACGCAACTGAGCGATCGCGTCGATCGGTTCCAGATACCCGATCCGGGTGATCGCGATGCCGCGCGGCGTGGTGACCCGCAGATCGAGACCGAGGCGGTCGGCCCGCTCGCAGACCGCGCCCGTCGCGTCCGGGTAGCCGCCGCGCACGCGAGCCATGTCCAGCAACGCGTCGGCATGATCGTCGTTGAGATGCGTGATGGCCCGCGCCGCGGCCGGAATGATCGGATCCGCGACGGCGGCGGCATATTCCTCGGCGCTCGCCGAATCCATGCGCCCGTAGCCGCCGACCCAGCGCGCCCGCTGCACCCGCAGCACCCACACCGTGAAATCACTGAAATCGATATAGGTCTTGGCCGACGGCACCGCGGCCAGATGCGCTTCCCGCGCCGCCTCCGCCTCTTCGCCCACGGGCCGTTCGACCGTGCCCGCCAGCGTCAATCGGGTGCCCGCCAGCGGATCCGACGGCAGGTCCGGTGCCACGATGGACACGCTCGCGCGCGGGTCGGCGGCCAGGTTGCGGCCGTGCTCGGCCAGCCGCGAGACGCACAGGACCGGTTGTCCCGCAAGCAATCCGTAGGTGACGAAGCTGGCCCAGGGCCCGCCGTCGGTCGAGAGGGTGGCCAGCGTCGCGGTATTCGCCGCGGCGGCAACCGTTCTGGCCTCATCGGCCGGGGTGGGGCGGGTGGTGATCGCGATCGGAGTCAGCGGTGGGGGAGTCGAGGGCGCATCGCCCGGATCGCCGTGGTCGAGAGCCATGCGACACAGGCTACCCGCGCCGACTGGCGGGTCAATCGGGCAGGATCGGGACCGACAGGCCCTCGCCGCGCCGCAGCAGGGCCGCGCGGGTGACGGTGCCCGCACCGAAGCGATCGCGCAGCGCGTCCAGGGTCGTATCGAGGGTGGATTCCGCGCGGGCTTCGAACGGCAGCGACATCTGCATGGTGTCGGCATTGTCGAGATTGGTGAGCGAGAGCCCGATCAGGGTGAGCCCGCCACGCTCGTGGATCAGCGGCAGCGCGGCATCGAGCAGGGTGCGGGCCGCGCGCAGGATCACCTCCCCGCTGTCGGTCGCCTCGGGCAGCGTGTGTGAGCGGGTGGCCCGGCCGAAATCGTCGAAACGCATGCGCAGCACCAGGGTTCGGCAGACCCGCCGGGCCGTGCGCAGCCGATGCCCGAGGCGATCGGCCAGGCCGTGCAGATACGCCTCGATCTCGTCGTCGCCGCGATGGCGGCGGCCGAGTGCGCGCTGCGCACCGATCGAACGGCGTCGCTTCCCGGTATCAACGCGCCGCGGGTCCCGTGCCCACGACAGCGCGTGCAGATGCCTGCCGACCGCCGGCCCGAGCACCGCCGCCAGCGGCCCCTCACCCAGCTCCGCCAACTGCCCCACCCGCGTGATCCCGCGTTCATGCAACTCCCGCGCAGTCACCGCTCCGACGCCCCACAGCCGCTCCACCGGCAGCGGGTGCAGAAACTCCAACTCCCGATCCGGCGCAACCTCCAGTAGCCCATCGGGTTTGGATACCGCGCTCGCCACCTTGGCCAGGAACTTGGTGCGCGCCACCCCCACCGAGATCGGCAACCCCACCTCCGCGCGCACCCGCGCCCGGAGCCGCTGCGCGATCTCGACCGGTTCACCCGCGATCCGCCACAGCCCCGCCACATCCAGGAATGCCTCGTCGATCGAGATGCCCTCGACCTCCGGCGTGGTATCCCGGAAGATCTCGAAAACCTGCTTGCTGGCCTGCGAATACGCCGACATGCGCGGCGGCACCACGATCGCGTGCGGGCACAGATTCAGCGCCGCACGCACATTCATCGGCGTCCGCACCCCGAATGCCTTCGCCTCATAACTGGCCGCCAACACCACCCCACCCCCGACCAATACCGGCCGCCCCCGCAACCGCGGATGGTCCCGCTGCTCCACCGACGCATAAAAAGAGTCCAGGTCAGCATGCAAAATCGCCGCCCGCTCGGGCCGCTCATGACTCCTCGCAACAGAATCGGACACGAACATATGTTCGCATACCCATCGGTCTGATGCGTCGAGGTCCCTGGATTCCGGGGGCGGCTCGTTGCCGAACGCCGGGTCGGTTTCCCGCCAGTGTTGCGAGATCTTTGCCGCCATCCTCGAAGCGAAGGTCTTTCGAGACAAGACATCCGGAGAGGATTTGGCGTGGCTGAGATTGCGGTGGTGACGGGGTCGACTCGGGGCATCGGTTACGAGACGGCGCTGGCATTGGGATTGTCGGGATACACCGTCGTCGTGACGGGACGGTCCGAGGAGGCGGCAGCTGTAGCGGCAAAGCAACTCGGGGAGCGAGGTGTCGACGCGCATGGGCACGGCCTCGACGTCACCTCGTTCGCCTCCGTGCAACGCCTCGCCGATACTCTCGCGCACGGCTACGGGCAATTGAATGTGCTGGTGAACAACGCGGGCATCGCCGCCGAATGGGCTGCGCCCGAGTCTGTGGAATACGCACATCCGGAGTCGGTGCGACAGACATTCGAGACCAATGTGCTCGGCGTGTTCCACACGGTGGAGGCCTTGCTCCCGCTGCTGCGCCGCAGCACCCCCGCCCGCATCGTCAACGTCTCCTCATTCGTCGGCTCACTAACCCTGCAGTCCCAAGCCGATCCATCCGATATGACGGTCCCCGCCTACCAAGCCTCCAAAGCGGCCCTCAACAGCCTGACCATCACATTGTCGAAGGCCCTCGCCAACACCGACATCAAGGTGTTCTCCGTTGACCCCGGATTCGTCCAAACCGACTTCTCACCCATCAACCGCACGCATGCACCCCTCACCGCCGCCCAAGGCGCTGAGCCCATAGTCGCGGCCGCAATGCTGAAGACCGACGCCCCTTCCGGCTCCTTCATCGGCCGCGACGGCGCAGTCCCTTGGTAGCTCTTGCGGCGCTTGGCTATTGCGGGGTGGGGTCGGGACGGACCGTGCCGGTGAGGATGGCAGTCAAACCGGCGGTGAAGCGGCGGTCGCGTTCGCCGGTCATGATCGAGATGGTGTCGCCGGTGCGGTTTGCGCGGGGGAAGTGGGCGGTGAGGGCGGTGACCAGGGGTTCCCATTCGCCGGTGCGCTCCAGTTCCAGGTAGGCCTGTTCCTCGATGACGAAACCTGTTGTGTAGGAACGGAGGGCGGATTGGATGTCGCCCGGGTGGAACGGGGGCTGGACGACGCCCTGGAGTAGTCGCATGAGGGTGCCGGAGAGGGCGAGGGTGGCGGCGAAGGGGGAGTAGGAGCCTGCGACGATGCGGCCGCCGTCGCGGAAGGTGAGCATGGCCGCGCGCATGCGTTCGCAGCAGGTGATCACCTGGGCGACGGTGGGAGTGTCGGTGTCGATATCAGTGAGGTCGATGGTGGCGTAGACGGCATCGGACATGGCGCGCTGCAGGTCTCGGCGATCCTTCAGATGCTTGTAGAGCGCGCCGGGGGTCACCTCCGCCGCGCTCGCCAGGCGGCGCATGGTGAGCGCGTCCAAGCCGTTCGCCGCCACATACTCGTGGGCGATCTCCACCAGTCGATCCCGATTCAATCCACGTTTGACCATCGGTGCAGAGCCTAATAGCCTCGGCGTGGTGAACAATGTTTACCACGCCGAGGTTGTCATTGCCGGTGCCGGCCCGACCGGACTGATGCTGGCCTGTGAACTGCGATCCGCCGGAATCGAGGTGATCGTGGTCGACGCGCTCGCGCAGCGGACCGGCCAATCACGGGCGGGCGGTATCAATGCCCGCACCATGGAGATCCTCGATCAGCGCGGCCTGGTGGAACGCCTACTGCCACACGGCTTCGTGTACAACGGCAAAGGGCCGGGCCACTTCGCCGGACTGCCCATGGTTTTCGGTGACCTCGGCACCCGTCACCCCAACGGGCTCGTCATCACTCAAGCCGAATTCGAAACCCAACTCGACCGGTACGCAACCGAACTCGGCGCGTCCGTGCAATGGGGGTCGCCGGTCATCGGGCTCGGGCAGCACGCAGATGCGGTCGAGGTGAGCATCGGCGGCGGCGAGCCGCGCACGCTGCGCGCCTCCTACCTGGTCGGCTGCGACGGCGGCCGCAGTACCGTCCGCAAGCTGGCGGGAATCGGATTCACCGGTACCGAGGCGACCATGCTCGGCATGATCGCCGACGCCGAACTCGCCGACCCGCCGCCGGGCTGGGTGCTGACCCGCCGCCGCGGCCCCGGCGACTTCTCGGTACTTCCCTTGCGGCCCGGCTGGTTCCGCCTCATGGTCAACCGTCACGACCGCGTCCTCGACCACGCGACCGAACCCACCTTCGACGATTTCCGCGCTTCCTTCCTCGACGTCGCAGGGACCGATTTCGGGATGCACAGCCCGCGTTGGGTCTCCCAGTTCGGTGACGCCGCCCGCCTCGCCGACCACTACCGCAGCGGCCGCGTATTCCTCGCGGGCGACGCGGCGCACATCCACTTCCCGGCGGGCGGTCAGGGCCTCAACACCGGCGTGCAGGACGCCGCCAACCTCGGCTGGAAACTCGCCGCGGTCCTCCGTGCCCGCACCTCCGAATCCCTGCTGGCCACTTACGAATCCGAACGCCGCCCCGTCGCCGCCCGAGTCCTGCAGAACACGCGAGCCCAGACCGCCCTGATGCGCCCCGGCCCCCATACCGAAGCTCTCCGCGAAACCTTGTCGGGTCTCTTCGATATCGACCAGGTCCGCACCCGACTCGCCACCATGCTGTCGGCCCTCGACCTCCGCTACGACGTCGGCCACGACCACCCCCTGTCCGGCCACCGCGTCCCCGACGCCGACCTGACCACCCCCGCCGGCGCCATCCGAATTCACGAGTTGCTCCGCCACGCCCGCCCGGTCCTGTTGTCCCTCAACGGAACCCGCCTCGACCTTGCCGCCCGGCCCGAGCACCTCGACCTCGTCGCCGCCCACTGCGAGGCCACCCACTGGTCCGTCCCCGGCCTCGGCGAGATCGCCACCCCGTCCGCCCTCCTGATCCGCCCCGACGGCCACGTCGCCTGGGCGAGCCGCGATACGAACACCGCACGGCTGAGTGAGGCACTCTCCAGCTGGGTAGGCGAGGCGCTGTAAGTGCCCCTGAGGGAAGCGAACCCTACGGTACTGTTCGTCGGAGTTCGGCTTGATTCACGGGGGATCGCATGACAGTGCAGGAATACGACGAGATCGATCTGGCCGCGGTCGGCGCGGATGGGCAGATGGTGCTCAATATGCGGGAGGATCGCACCTCGGACGAGGTCGATCCGGCGGTGCTACGGGAGGACTTTCGCCGCAAGCTGGCGGCATATGTGCACGCCATTCGATCGGGGTACGCACGGGATCTCGCGGCGCGACAAGGACACGGCGAGATCACCGGCTATCGCATCGAGCTGTCGAGTTGGGAGCAACCCGATGCCGAGGTGATGGCACTGCTCGAGTCCGTCGGCAGCGCGGTGCCCGAGGTTCCCGTCACCGGGGGCTGGGTCGATTTGGGCAATGTCAGCCTGGAGGTCGTCGAGAATGCCCTGGTCACCGCGGTGACCGAAAGTGTGCCGCCGGGGTGGAAATCGTTGCGGCTGTGGGTCGTTGCGGTCGGTGAATTCGGCTATGGCCAGATCGAAGCCAAATACGGCCTGCTGAAGACACGGCAGTTCGATATCTCCGAGAACCTGTGGGCGTTTCTCGCCGAGCACAAGCGCAGATCCTATGACGAACACGCCGGCGCCTGGCTGAGCGGTCAGATACTGGTCGACCGCAACGACACCCAGGTCAACTTCCGCAAAAACGATGTCGCCGGGGATTTTCCGGTTATCGATCCGGCCGAGTGGCGTCGTGAATTCGAGCTCTACCCGCGCGCGGCCGGGCAGATCCCGGAGGCGATCAGGAATGCGGACGGCTCCACGCTGATGCTGCGTCCCATCCTGGCCGACGGCCCGATACGCACCGCTCACGCCAAACCCGAATCCGAGGACGAGACCCTCGAGCTCGACATGCTGAAGGTCGTCATGCCGATGCTCCCGGGCGGCTGGACCTTCGTCATGGTGTGGTTCTCCATGGTCGGCGGCGAGGGGCATGCGGGCATCTCGGTCATGATCGACGAGAAGACCGTGCAGAACCTGAATCCACCGCAGGAGTTGTTGGGCGTCCTGACGGCGTCCAAGGAAGCCGCGTACGATCCGATCCGCGGCACCTGGTTCAGCGGCAAACTCGAATTCCGCCCCGACTCCACGTATCGCTCGACGTTCTCCAATTCCGAAACCCCCGAATGGGTTCCGGCCCCCACGGTCGAGGAATACCGGCGTGAATTCACCAGTTATCCGCGTGACCCGGCCGAGATTCCCGCCCACATCCGCGACCTGCTGACCTGACGGCGGAACTCAGCGCAGGTGGAAGCGGAAGAAGTTGCCCAGGCCCTGCCGCTTCCAGTCCCGGGCCATTCGCAGGGTGGGGAGCCAGAACGGATCGGGCAGTGGGAGATTCCAGGGTCCGGGGCGCAGGAGACCGAGGCGGCCCGCCCGGCGTAGGAGCGGCAATATCGGGACGTCCGGCTGGTAGTCGTATTCGAGTCGGCCGACCCCGAGGAGTTCGCTGATGAGCCGCGACATCTGTGCGGGGGAGCGGGTGATGCCCCGGACCTCCGGGTTCGCGCGCTGCCAGTCCGCCGCAGCAGCCTCGGAGGCGAAGAAACTGTTGTAGTCGCACCAGCCGACCACACGGTGGGGCATCTCGCGCAGCGGATATCCCAGGTGCACACGCAATGTCGCGGGCGAATAATCGATCAGGACGCCGTCACGCCCGACCAGCCGGACCCGTTCCCCGGTCTGCCTGCACACAGAATCGACCACCACTTCCGCGCCCGGGAACTGTCCGGAGATGGCGCACGCTTCGACCGCGCACTCCGCGAACCAGCGCTGTTCACCGTCGACGCTCACCCGGTAGTGATTAGGGAAGGTCGCGAACGGGCGCGCATAGACCAGCTCGCCCAGCGGCGGCTGCGGCGCGGGCAACGGTGTGCCTTGGAATGTAGGACTTTCGGCATGCTCTGCGTCTTGGCATGCCACGCAGATCGCACCCTCGAGTGTGCGCAGATCGGTGGCGAGTTCGGTCTCGGTGAGCTGGAATTCGTCGCGCAGTTCGCGCAGCGCGGGAGCGGTGCCCGTACGCCGGATCTGATCCATGATCCGGTGGCGTAGGGCGCGTGCACGATCGGAGAGCTCGGCCATGACGGCCTCCCTGGGATCGACGGGGCTATTGCTCCGCGGTCAGCAAGAACACGAGTCCGAGTTGCCGCACGGTGTGCTCGGCACGGTCGGGATCGTTGCCGGTGACGGCGTCGATCAGCGTGCGCTGCAGCGGAAGGGATTTGGTGGCGATATCGTGCCGCCAGGCGGCATCGGTCAAGTCCTGCGATGTGGCGGTGTCAAGGTGGTGATAGAGCTCGGCGAGCAGCGGATTGCCCGTGGTCGCGGTCATGCCGTGGAACAAGGCGATCGCCGCGGGCAGCCATTCGTCGAGGGATTTCGCTTGCGCGGTGGCCTGTTCCAAGTTTTCCAGCAGCGCGCGCAACTGCCGGGCATCGGCGGGGGTGCAGCGCTGCGCGGCCAGGCGGGCGGTGTGCTGTTCGAGCATCGCGCGGATCTCGAGCACGTCGCGCACCTCGGCCTGTTCGATGCGTTCCAGCAGTGCGAATTCCAGTGCACTGTCGGAGCGCACGTAGGTGCCGTCGCCGGCGCGGGCCTCGAGCATGCGGGTGTGCACCAGCGACCGCAGTGCCTCGCGCACCGTGCTGCGGCTGACGCCGAGCATGGCCATCAACTCGGGTTCCGCCGGGATCTTGGTGCCCACCGGCCAATCACCCGCGACGATCCGGGACCGCAGCTCATCGGCGATCTGCTGCGAAAGGGTCGCATTGCGAACGGGTTTGGCCAGTTCGGCCACGTCGGACCTCCGGGTCGTGGGGTGCGATTGCCGCCGCTACGCTCCGCGCGCCCGGCAGACGAAGAGTCCGTGGAAACCTACCTCGCACGAGGCCCCCGCAAAGGTCAGGCGCGGCCCGAACGTCCCCTGCTCATTGGCCACCTGACTGAAATCGGGATTGCCGCCAGGCAGTGTGAAGGGCTGACTGAAGTCGTAGGAGGGATGCGAGCCGCCGGCATCCCAGAGCCGTTGCGGCGCGGGCACGCTGATCGGCAGTCCACCGCCGATGGGGAGCGACCCGACGCCAACCATCTGCCAGCCGTCGCAACCGACGATGCCGTCGGGGGTGATCGCGCAGTTCTTGCCTTCGTGGTTGAAATAGACCGAGCCGGGCGGGGCCGCCTGCGCGGTGGCGGTGGCCAGGGGAAATGCCATGACGGCGGTGATTCCGGCGATGAGTACAGCAGTGGAACGCTTCATGTCGTCACTCCTGGGTCGCAGGTAGCTGATTGATTGCTAACTGAGCTCACGATCATGCAAACGTCAGACGTTTGTCAACGTGATGTGAGCGGCGACACAGGTCGGGGGCTCGGCGGAAACGACGATGCCCACCCGGTTCGGGAACCGGGTGGGCATCGTGAGCGCGGATCAGTGCGGCGCGACCGTCAAGTCATAGACAGCCAGGTCACCGAACTTCTGAGTGCTCGTGTAGTGCGCGGTCACCCAGTCGAGGATCTGCTTGTTGCCCGCGGGCCGCCAAAGGCCCCGGTTCGGGTCGGCAGGCTTGGCCGGGTCGGAATCCGCCGGTTTCGGATCGGTCCGCCACGTGTCGGGCAGATGGATCTCCGGGACCAGGTAGTAGGTGATCTCGTGTTTGCTGACCATGTCCTGGAACTGCGGCAGGGTCGGCACCGGGTCGGCGGAGGTGAACCCGCCGATGGCGAGCACCGATGTGCGGCTGGCCAATTCGAGGTTCGCGGCGGGCGAGGACCGATCGATGGCCGCCGACCAGCGCGTATTGGTGGTCTGCAACAGCGCGACCAGGTCCGGATCGGTCTGGCCGCCGAAGAGCATCTCGAGCTCCTTGCGGAACGGGTTGGGCGCCTCGTCCTTCTTCTTCGGGCGCGGCGGACCCACCACCGGGCTGCCGCCGGTGTGTGACTGCGGCAGGGTGGCAGCGGCGTATGCGGTCGAACCGGCCAGCCCCGCAATCACACCCACCACCAGCAGCAGGGTGGTCGCGCGGGCGCGCAGCCGTTCCCAGCGTGCGGCGGGCGGCAGGGCCAGCGCCAGCAGACCGGCCGCCGACACCACCACGAATGCGAGGATGGTCCACCGCAGCCACTGCTGCCAGTCCGTATTGCGTTGCAGCAGGACGAAACCCCAGATGCCCGCGGCGAGAATCAGGGCCGCGCCGCCGATCCGGCCGAACGCCTCGGCGCGGCGACGCCACATCTCGTGCACACCGAGCGCGAAGCACCCGGCGATCGCGGGCGCGATGGCCAGCGTGTAATACGCGTGCATGCCCGACTTCATCGCCGCGAACAGCACACCGTCGATGACCAGCCACAGCCCGAACACCAGTGCCGCACCGCGCATCAGATCGGTCCGCGGCCGCCGACCACGCGACACCAGCACCAGCACGAACGCCAGCAGCGCCGCGGGGAGCAGCCACGAGATCTCGAATCCGATCTCGCCGGTGAACAATCGGTCGGGCCCGTTGCCGAACCCGCCGGGTCCGAACGCGCCCTGCCGGACGGACTCCGGAACCTGATAGCCCTCGGGCATGCCGAACGGGTTGCCCGGACTGCCGCCCATATGGTTCTTGCCCAGGTAGCGGGCGAAACCGTTGTAGCCCAGCACCAGATCCATGAAGGTGTTGTCCTTGGAACCGGCCAGATAAGGCCGGGAATCCGCAGGCCACAGGATGGTGAGCACCACGAACCAGCCGGAGGAGACGATCAGCGTCCCCAGCGCCGCCAGCGAATGCAGCAGCCGCTTGCCCAGCGTCGTCGGGGCGACGATCACGTAGGCCAGCCCCAGCGCGGGCAACACCATCAGACCTTCGAGCATCTTGGCCAGGAACGCGAAGCCCAGGGCGACACCGGCCAGCGAGATCCACAGCAGGCTTGCCCGTGCCAGCGCCCGCACCGTGCAGTAGGCGGCCGCGGTCATCAGCAGCACCATCGCCGCATCGGGGTTGTTGAACCGGAACATCAACGCCACCACGGGAGTCACCGCGAGCACCACACCGGCCAGCAGTCCGGCCCCGCGGCTGAGCGTCACCCGGGTGACCGCGCCGTACATCAGCGCGACCGCGCCGACCGCCATGATTGCCTGCGGTGCAAGCATGCTCGCGCTGCTGAATCCGAACAGCTGCCCGGACACGCCCATGACCCATTGCGACACCGGTGGTTTGTCGACGGTGATGAAGTTGCCCGGATCGAGTGACCCGAACAGCACCGCCTTCCAGTTCTGCGATCCGGACCAGGCGGCCGCGGCATAGAAGCTGTTGCCCATCGCATTGACGGTGATGTTCCACAGGTAGGCGACGGCGGTGCCCACGAGCAGTAGTGCCAGCGCGATTCGCTCCCAGCGACGCGCAGGTGGAAGGCCGCCGGAGCTTTCTATCGGCGGGGTGGTCGGTTCGGACGGGGCCAACTCGGCAGTGGTCACGCTCACCGCGGGAGTGTGTCTGCCCAGACAGTGAGGACCCTGGCCCCAGCCTGGGAGATTCCTGTGAACGATGATCTCTCTATGCTGGTCGGATGAGCCCAGCTACGGCAGCATTGGTGCGAATCGACCACGACCTCGACACGGTGACCACGATCGGAGTCGAATCCGAGCCTGCCGCCGCCGGACTCGATCGACGCGATATCGACGCGATCTGGCAGTCGGTGCAGGACTGGTATCGCCTGGGCACCACCCCCGCCATTCAGGTGTGCCTGCGGCATCGCGGGCATGTCGTGCTGAACCGGGCCATCGGGTACGGCTGGGGCAACGCACCCAAGGATGCCGCCGACGCGGACAAGCGCCTGGTCACGCCCGATTCACCGTTCTGCGGATTCTCCACGGCCAAGGGTGTTTCCGCGGCGTTGATGTTCATGCTCATCGAGCAGGGCGCGTTCGCGCTGACCGACCCCGTGTGCGCCTACGTCCCGGAGTTCTCGAGTCACGGCAAGGAGCGCATCACCATCGGCGATGTGCTGTCGCATTCCGCCGGAGTCCCTTTCATCACGCCACCGCATCGCGGCGCGGATCTCGTCCTCGACGAGGAGCTCGCCGTGCAAGGGCTGGCCGACATCGTCCCGAGCTGGCCGCCGGGCCGTTTCCGCGTGTATCACGCCCTCACAGGCGGGTTGATCCAGCGGCTGCTGGTACAGCGCGCGACCGGCAAGTCCATGCGCGAGCATCTGCGCGAACAGGTCCTCGACCCACTCGGCTTCCGCTGGACCAACTTCGGGGTGCGCCCCGAGGATGTCGACGCCGTCGTCCCGAGCGTGAAGGTCGGCCCCGGACCGTCCAAGGTCTGGCGGCACGTCGCGGGCCGCGCCCTCGGCGGCGGCCTGTCCGGCCCCACCGATGAAGCCGCCGCCCGCGCCTTCCTCACCGCGGAACTCCCCTCCGGCAACCTCGTCACCACCGCGACCGAACTCTCGCGCTTCTACGAGATCCTCACCCGCGGCGGCGAACTCGACGGCGTGCGCATCATGCGCCCCGAGACCTTGTCGGCGGCAACCCAGCCCGCCCGCTGGCTGCCCGGCATCGCGGGCCGGGTCTCGGTGGGCGGCTACGAGTTGGGCGCACGCCGCTCCAAATTCGGCCGCGACACCCAATCCCATTTCGGCCGCAGCGGCCTGACCACCCAATACGCCTGGTCCGATCGCGCCCGCTCCCTCTCCGGCGCGATCCTCACCAGCGGCAAGGCACAAGCGGACCTGGCCCGCCCCACCCAGTTGGTCGCCCAGATCTCCGAAACCCTGCGCCCATGACCGGCGCTACTGAGGCGTCAGCGGCTGCGCAGCAGGAAAAGCCCACTCGCCGTTGAGAATCGACGCCTGCGGACGGTAGAGCCGAACCATGTAGTTCCAGCCCGGCATGGTCGGCAGGCAGTTCGGGATCTGGCCGTCGCACCCGCCGAACTGGATGGTGACCGAACCATCCGTGCCACGAATCGCGGTCACATTGTTGACCGTGTACGCATTCAGCGGATTCGGCTGGAGTTGGCCGGCCGGGTTGTAGAGGCTGACCGACCAGAAGCCGTCCACCGGTACGTCTTTCACACGCAGACGGTAGGCGACCGCACCCGTATTGTCCGGCGGCGTCACATTCAGGTAGACGGCGTCCTGTCTCGGGTTGCCACCCCAGGCCGAGGCCGCGCCAAGCAGGTGATGGATCGGATCCACCTGGTCTCGCGGCCCGAAGGCGCCGGTCATGTCGGGCAGAGTGGCGGCCAAGGTGAGCAGCGCGGAGCGAACCGTCTGCTGACTGCCCGGATCCCACTGCGGTATCTCGAATTTCCCCGGAGCGGGCTGCGTCGCCCGGATGCCGTCCTGGAGCGTGTGGACGGTGGCGAGATCGGCCGGATCGCCAGGATCGACGAAGGTCCGCACCGCGAGCAGCACGTACCGGGTGCCGATGCGGTCACGGTCGTAGGTGTAGCTACCGGGCTTGTAGAGGACTTCGGGCGTGTATTCGTCCTCGGTGACCACCTGCAGGGACATGAACCGCTGCCCGGCATCGGGCAACGTGACCGTCACCGGTCCCGCATCGAGATCGAAGACCGCGGACGAATACAGCGTGTCGCGATTGGGACGAACCACCGTCTGATGGTCGATCGGCATCGGCTCACGCAGGTGATGGAACTCGCCGAGCCCGCCCTGTGCGACATTCAACGCGAACTCCCTGTCGGTTTCCGCGCGAACGAAGTTGTCGACCGTCACCGTCACCGGCCGATCCAGCGGATATTCCGGTACCGGCGGCTGCGTAGCGCGTGCACCGGAATCATTCGCACGGTTCTCACTCGAATCGTTCGTGCTGCACGCGCTCAGTAAGGCGACAACGGCAAGCCCGGCCCCAACGGCCATCCGTCGGCGGCGTCCGCCTCGAAAAGGATGGCTCCACAGTGAATTTGGCATCTTGTGCTCCTTATCAGCCGGTGTCTCACGTGACGTAGTGAGTGTTCGGCCGATGGGTTGCGGCGCGCCTCGCCTGCCAGGTGTGAACCCACGGCTGCGGTGCGCGGAACGGGTTATCCGTCAACCCATCCGTCATCACCTGGCGTAGCGGTGGTGGCGCGGCTGACCATGGGGAGGCAGTGGAGGGCCGTCCGCCCGATCCAGAACCATGCACAACCGCCACCTGGACGGCCATCTCCGCCGCGCGGTCAGCGCGTCACGGCGTGAGTCGGAAACCGTGCTCGAAGTCGACCTTGGCCAGCTCCTCGCGGCGGGCCAGCCCGAGTTTGGGGAACACATTCGAAAGGTGGTGGCCGACCGTCCGTGGACTGATCAGCAGCCGCGCCGCGATCTCCCGATTGGTGAGACCGGTCGCGGCCATCTTGGCGACCTGTAGCTCCTGGGCGGTCAGCGGCGCCGCCGGGGTGCCGCCGACGGGTTCGCCGGTCGGTCGTTCCCCGGTCATCGCCAGTTCCCGCGCGGCGCGGGCGGCCCACGGCCCGGCGTCGACCTGTTCGAATATCCGCTGCGCCGAACGCAATTGCTCCTGGGCGTCCTTGCGTCGGCGCGCCCGCCGCAGCCACTCGCCGTACAGCAATCGGATTCGGGCGGTGGCGAGCGGGCGACTGACGGGGACCAGGTCCAGGGCCTCGGCGAAGTGGTTGCCGGCGACCGTGCCGCTCGCGGATTGTGCCCGGCCGCAGGCCAAATCGGCCGCGGCCCACGCCGCCCCGGTCCGTTCGACGTGGTCGCGGAGCAGTGTCAGATGTCGTTGCGCGCGATCGGCGCGTCCGGAGCGCACGGCCGCCTCGATCGCATCGGCGGCCGAGAGCACCGCAAGGGTCGGGTGATGTGCGGAATCGCCCGGCGTCGCGATCCGGTCCAGCAGTTCGTAGGCGCGGTCGGGTCGCTCGGCGGTCAATTCACTGAGCGCACGACACCACTGCGCCATGGCGGTGACCGGGAGATAGTGCCGCGGTTGCGAGAAAGCCAGTGTCTGCGCGGTGTATTCGGTCGCGATGGTTTCCTCGCCCCGCATGGCCGCGATGAATCCCAGCGCCACCTGGCTGTCGGCGACGGTCTTGCGGCCGGTGAAGTCGGGCGCCAGCCGCAGCGCCTCGGCGGCGTCGGTGGTGGCGTCATCCCAGCGGCCCAGGACGAAATTCAGGATGGCCCGCTGTCCGAGCGTATAGCCGAGCCAGCTGATCGGTCCGTCGGCGCGCATCCGCTCGATTCCCGAGGTGAACAGTTGCAGTGCATGGGTTTCGGTGCCCAGGGCGAGCACCATATCGAGCATCGGGAGCAACCACGGCGGCAGTTCCGCGCCGCTGTCGCGATCGCGTGCGGCCAGTTCGTCGTTTTGCCGGTCGGTGAGTGACGCTCCGGTGGCCCACTCGGCCCGCAACTCGGCATGTTGGATCTCGCGCCGGAAGCGCGGGTCCACCCGTTCGGCGTCCGCGCGCAGTACCTGCTGGGCCCGCGCTGGATTGCCCTGGCCGAGTTCGAGCAATCCGGCCAGCCCTCCGCCCGCGGCCGCCACCACGCCCGCGTCCGCCCGCCCGTCGGCCGCGCTGAGCAACTCGCGCGCGGTCTCCACATCACCGCTGTCCCAGGCCGCCCGCGCGGCCCGTGACAAACGCACCGCCGCCGCTCCCGCATCGGGTGACAGCCCGGCCGCGCGGCGCAGTGTCTGCGCGGCCGAGGTCGACCCGCCGCGTGCCCAAGCACGTTCGGCGACGGCGTCGAGCATCGCGGCGATCTCCTCGTCCGGTTGTTCGGCCGCCGCGGCGAGATGCCACGCCCGCCGATCCGGATCCCGGGCGGCGAAGACTTCCGCCAGCGCGGCATGCGCCACCCGGCGCTCGTCCGGGGTGGCCGCTTCGTAGGCGGCGGCGCGAATCAACGGATGGCGCACCACGATTCGCCCGTCGGCGATCCGCATCAGCCCCGAATCCTCCGCGGCCAGCCAGTCCACGGCCGATACGCCCACCAGCTGGGCGGCCTGTTGCACGACCACCGCGTCGGCACCGTCGGCCGCGGCCGCGACCAGCAGTGCCGTCCGCTGCACGGCCGTCAGACGAGCCAGTTCGGCGTCGAAGGCCGCGCGCAACCGCGGCCCGAGCGCCAGCCGGGGGTCGGCGGCCGGGCCGAGACTGCCGACCGCGGTCCGGCCGAGTTCCCGCAGTGCGAGCGGATTTCCGGCGGTGAGATCGATGAGCCGCCGCGTCCGCAAGGGGCTCAGGCCCGGATTGTCCTGGGCCACCAGCTGTTTGGCGCTGTCCTCGTCCAGACCGGCGACGATTCGGGTCGGCAGCGTGCCGGGCGCGGACCCCGCGGCACCCGGATGCGTCGCGAACAGCATGAGTATCGGATCCGCGGCGGTGCGGCGGGCGACGAAGGTCAGGCAGTTGCGGCTGGGTGCGTCCAGCAGTGGCAGATCGTCCACGACGACCAGTAGTGGCTGCTGCTCGGCCAGCTCGGACAGCAGCGTGAGCACGGCGACGCCGATCAACATCCGGTTGCCCCGCGCCGCGCCCAGCCCGAGCGCGCCCCGCAGGGCCACCGCCTGCTCACCGGGTAGTCCGTCGAGGCGATCGATGACCGGCCAGAGCATTTCGTGCAGTCCCGCGAACGCGAGCTCCGTTTCGCCAGGCACCCCGCGACAGCTCAGCACCCGGAAACCGGTGGCCCGGTCGGCGGCGTAGCGCAACAGGACGGTCTTGCCGATGCCCGGTTCACCCACGAGCACCAGCGCGCCGCCCGTGCCCGCGCGAGCGGCGCTCAGGAGCCGATCGAGCTCCGCCTGCTCGGCTTGTCTACCGACCAGCGTCTCCGGCGATCTGCCGTGCCGCGCCATGCTCGAATGCGCTCCCATCGGGGTCGGTTGCCGCCGGATCGGGTGGAGCTCGGTTTCGAGCCCATCATGCCCGACCTCGACCAGCGCGTTCCGGGAGGTCGACTCGGTGCGTTGCTCGGAAGGCGGGTCCGGGTGATGACTTTCCAGGATCATCGCGGCGGGCAGGCGGGCACTCGCCCGGAGCGGGTGATCCCATGCGGTTGTCACAGCAGCCCGACCGCGCGGGCTCGTGCGATGGCCTCCACCCTCGATCGTGCGTCGAGTTTGCCGTAGAGCCCGCGCAGGTGCGTTTTCACGGTGTTGATCGAGACGCCGAGGTCGGCGGCGATCTGTGTCCCGGTGCGCCCCGACGGAAGGTGTTTGAGCACAATCATTTCCGACTCCGTGAGTGCGGGGGCGGCGTCTGTGCGCAGCGCCGAGGGATGGTGGCGCACCACTTCCGCGAAGGCGTCACCGCGCCCGAACTGCCCGGCGTAATGGTCGAGCAACTCGATGGCGGCGGGGTGGTTGAGCCAGGGCAGCAGCAGTCGTTCGGGTTCGGCGAGGCGCAGCGCGGCTTCGAGCGCCTCGACCGTGCGTGCGGGCATGCCCAGCCGATGCACCGCCGCGGCGTACACGAGCCACGCGGTGAGTTCGGTCGCCGGGTGGGCGTGGCCCGGCTGCCGCAGAAACGGTTCCAGCAGTGCGCGGGTCGAACGCGGCTTCCGAGCAGCCTCGGTGATCAGAGCCTGCGCCACAACGACTTCCGGTGTCTCGCCCAGCGCCGTGCGGGCCTCGGTGAGAAGCCCCTCGGCGGTGTGGAATTCGCGCAGCCGCACGAGCATGCCGACCGTCGAACGGACCAGCAGGCCGACGCCGAGCGCGGGCATGGGGCGGCGGCGGAGCAGGTCGACCAGTCCCGCCCGCAGCTGATGCACAGCGGCGTGCTTGTCGTCGGCCACCACACACATCAGCACCCGCCAATCGACTTCGGTCGGCAGCCCGTCGCGGGGCATACCCGGCGGTTCCGGCAGCGACCGTGGTGCCGCGGGAAGTCCGACGATCCCCGTGTCCCACGTATCGCCCTGGATATGACCCGCGAGGGCGACGGCCAGATGCGCCCGGGTCACGTCCGGAGACGCGAGAATGCCGTGCACGCCCGCGAATTCGATGGCGCGTTCGGCATACGCACGCATGGCGGTGATCCCACCCCGGTACCCGAGTCCGATGGCGAGCCGGGTCATGGCCTGGACGGCCAGTCGATCGCGCGCGAAGTGCTCGCAGAGCGCGACACCGGACCGCAGTAGCTCCACGGCTCGGTCGAAGTCTCCGCGCAGGAGCATCGCGGTGCCGGATTGCACGCATACATAGCAGTCGATGTCCGGATTGCCGGTGGCGGCGAGGGTATCCGGCATGTCGAGGGCCGCGATGCCGGTGCCCGCCGCGATGGCGGCGTCGGCGGCAATGGCGTGGTCGAGCACCTCCAGCCATTCCGGCGGCACGCACGATGACCGGGAGTTCGGTTGCGTGCGTGCGAAGTTCAGGTACGTCGTGGCCGTCCCGTCCGCACCCACGGTGAGGGAGTGGATCGTGCGCAATCGCCACAGGTAGGGGTCATCGGCACTGGGCGCACCGACCGCGTCGAGCTCGGCGAGCAGTCGTTCACCATGTCCGTCGAGGATCAGCCCGAGACCGTGCTCGCGCACGAACTGTTCCAGGTGCCGCCGATCGGCGACCCGCGCGATCAGAGGCAGCGCCTCGTCGGGCAGGCCCGCCCCGGACAGCCAGCCGGTCGCGCACACCCGCAATCGCTGGAGTTCGGCCTCGTCGCGGGATCGGATCTCGCTCAACAGGAACGCGCGCAGCAGCGGGGGATAACCGAACCAGAGGCGGCCGCCCTCGCTGGTGCGGGTGAGCGGAATTCCGAGCCGCGTGAGTTCCTCGATCAGGTCGTGTGCCCGCTCGCCGTGTAATGCGTCCGCGAGTTCCGCGCTGAATCGTTCGGGGACGGCCGTGCGTAGCAGGAATTCGAAGGCGGGCCAGGGCATGTCGCGCAATACCTCGCCGGTGAGGAAGTCGATGACCGGTTGCGCGGGCGTGGCGAGTTCGGCCAGTGCCGTGCTGCGATCGGTGCCGGCCATCCGCAGCGCCGTGATCGCGACCGGTGCGGCCCAGCCGCCGGTGAGGGTCATGACGGTATCGAGGTCGGCGTCGGATAGCGCGCATCGATGCCGCTGGAACACCTGTGCCGCTTGATCTCTGGTTAACCTCAGCTCGTCGGGTGCAACGCGCGAGAGCCGATCCTGCACATCGAGGCTGTGCCAGCGCAACGCCGGTTCGCTGCGGCCCGCGAGCACGATGGTCACGGTCGGGGGCGCGTGCCGGACCAGGTATTCGACGGCGGCCAGGAGCATCGAATTCGTCAGCAGATGCGCGTCGTCGATGACCAGAACGGCCGGGGTTGCCTGCGCAATGAGTGCGTCGACGAGGTGGGCGGCGAAGCGAGCAGGCTTGATGCCAGCCGGCGGGAGCGGCATGTGGAGGACGTCGGCCAGCGCCGACGCCGTGGCCTGCCAATGGGTGGAATCGCGATCGAAGGCGGGCGTCGCGATGAGCCAAACGACGTGGGCGTGCGGCGTACCGCCACGCCGGGCGAGCCAATCCTGCATCAACGCCGTCTTGCCGCTACCCGCCGGCGCGCACACCATGACGATCCGGGCGGCCGAGACCGCAGGATCTTCGAAGTAGTGATCGAGCTCTGATCGCGTGACCGCATCGCACACCGGAGCCGGAATCCGGCCTGGCGCACTGCGTTCGAGAACCGATCGGGGACAATCCGTTGTTCGCTGTGACGTGGTCACCGAGCCTCCAGGCCAAGTGCGAACCACCCACAACCGCCGCTGGCAACGCTACCGCAAATCTCAGTGAGCGGGCTCTCGGATGACGTGGTTCACACTGCTCAGCCTGAGCAACTGCTCGGCATTCGTCTCCAGAATGGCCCGTGCGTCATGGGGTGACACGGTCGGGTCGTTGATGTAGTCGACGGCCCGGGCGAACACGGCATCGTTCTCATAGGGAAAGTCGGTGCCCAGCAGCAGCCGATCCGCACCGAAGGAGTCGATGGCAGCGCGCAGCGCGGGCAGATGGCCGTGGCCGACCGTGTCGTACCACATCATGCGGGCCACCTTGCTCGGCAGTTCGGGCGCATCCGGTGTCTCCCAGCGGTATTGGTTGTCGGCGCGCTGTAGCAGCATCGGCAGCGCACCGCCCAGGTGGGAGTTGATGATCCGAATGTTCGGGTAGCGCAGCGGAATTCCGTGGGTGATCAGCTGCATGACGCTGATCGTGTCCTCGATCGGTGCGCCCGCCATCCAGGTGAGCCGGTAGTTGCTGATCAGCGGCGAACACGCGCTGTTGCCGGCCGGATGCAGGTACAGCACCGCGCCGCGCCCGTCGAGGTCGGCCAGGATCGACGCGAAGCCGGGCTCCACCAGGGCGCGGCCGATGATCGAGGTGTTCATCGCGACGCCTGCCATTCCGAGTTCGTCCAGCGCGCGGGCGGTTTCGGCCAGCGACTCCTCGAGATGCGGCATCGGGGTCGAGGCGAAGGCCAGGAACCGGCCGGGATGGCGCGCCACCACCGCCGCGTACTGATCGTTCACGAACCGCGCCGCGGCCACCGCCTGCTGCCGATCCACGCCGTAGGGCATTTGCGGTGCGGCGGAGAGCACCTGCATGTCGACCCCGGTGCGGTCCATGAGCCGCAGGCGAGCGTCGAGTTCCTTTCCGTCGCCGGCGCCCATGTTGCGCTGGGTATCGGTGTCGGTGTGGCCGAGTCCGACCAGCATGTCCAGATATTCGTCGGTCCAGAAATGAGCATGTACGTCGATTCGCATCGAACCGCTCCTGTCCGTGTCCGGACCGGTCCTGGCGCGTACCCGGTGTACCCGCCGGTGTTCCGATCGCTACCGCACACCACGCTAGGAGTCGTGGCGCGGTGCCGACCCCGCCCGTCGCGGGTGAAGGCGTACCGGGTGACCGGACCGAAGCCACATGAAATAGTGTCGTTTCGCAAACTTGGAGACGTGTGGCCGTCAGTGGGAGAAAACGCTTGAGACACATGCGGATTGCCGCCGTTGTCGCCCTTGTCGTCGGTGCCGCCGGACCGGGTATCGGAGCGGCGGGCGGTGCGCCCGACATCGGGCTGACCCGCTATTCGCTCGCACACGGCTGCGTCACGATCGACACTCCGGCGGGACCGCTGCTACCGGACGCCGGGCCGTACCGGATGCAGCCGACGGCGCTCGGTGAGTATCTGCTCTACAGCCATGACGGCGAGGTACTCGACGCGGCGACAGGGTCGATCCATCCCGTCCAGACCCCGTCGCAGACCACGGTGTGGCGCGTGGACGGTTCCGCCGCCGACGGTTTCACGCTCACCAACGCCGCGACCGGCACCGCCACGCCCGCCACGTTCACCCCGGCCACGGGCTGCGCGGATTACCCGGAGGCCGAGGTCGGCGCGACGGGAACGCCGGGGTCCAGCATCGCGCCCGACGGCTCGGTCATCGGAACGATCGACGCGCACGTCCACGTGACCGCTTTCGAATTCCTCGGTGGTGACTTCCACTGCGGTCGGCCCTGGCATCCGTACGGCGTCACCTTCGCGCTGCCCGATTGCGCGCCCTATCGCACCGGGTCGAACGGACTGGTCGCCAACTTCCTGGATTACGGTGCGCCCGTGCACGATTCTGACACGCGCGGGTGGCCGAGCTTTCGGGATTGGCCGCGTCCGTCCAAGCTGTCCACCGAGGGCACGTATTGGACCGGTATCCAACGCGCCTGGCTGGCTGGCCTGCGCATGATGACCATCGACGTGGTCGACAACGAGTCGCTGTGCGCGATGATGACCGATCGCCGAAACCCCTGCGACGACATGGCTTCCGTGCGCACCCAGATCACCGACCTGTATGCCCTGCAGGATTACATCGACGCCCAGGCCGGTGGTCCCGGACTCGGCTTCTTCCGCCTCGTCACCGATCCCGCCGAGGCGCGGCGGGTCGCGGGCTCCGGGAAGCTCGCGGTGGTGATCGGCATGGAACTGTCTGACCCGATGGGGTGCGGCGTCGTACAGGATCGACCCAAATGCGATGCGGCCGACGTGGATCGCTGGCTCACCGAATTGCGGCGACTCGGCGTCACCAGCTTCTTCCCCGTGCACAAGTTCGACGATGCTTTCGGTGGCACGAAGATGGACGCCAACACCACCGGGTTGCTGGTCAATATCGGCAACTATCTGCAGACCGGCACGTTCTGGAACATCCAGACCTGCCCGGGTTCCGAGCACGACAACACCCAGTACCCCATTCCCGGCTTCTATCCGGTCGGCCCGGACTGCAATACCCGGGGCCTCACCGACCTCGGAAAGTACCTGATCAACAAGATGATCGACCTGGGCTTCCTGATCGAGATCGATCATATGGACGAGGCGACCGCCGACCAGGCCCTCACCATCATCGAGAGCCGGCACTACCCGGGTGTGCTGTCCTCGCACGGTTGGGATTCCACCCGCACCACCCAACGCGTCTACGCCGCAGGCGGTTTCGTCACGCCTTATGCGGGTAGCCCCGCCGCCTTCGTGCAGAAATGGCGGGACGCTCGCGTCATGTCCAAACCGACGACCGACGTCGGGTTCGGCTACGGCTCCGATATGAACGGGCTCGGTGCGCAGGGCGCGCCTATCGGCGGCAACCTGGTCAGCTACCCGTTCACCTCGATCGACGGCCAGGTCACCTTCGACAAGGAACGTTGGGGCGACCGGACTTTCGACATCAATACCGACGGTGTCGCGAGCTACGGCACCTACGCCGATTGGCTCGAAGCGCTGCGCATCCTCGGCGGCCCGGACCTGACCACCGAGATGATGCACGGCGCGGAGAGCTATCTTCGCCTCTGGCAACAAGTCCGCTCCTGACAGCCGCAACTCGCTCGCCATTGTCGTGCCGTACATCTGCCGGACAGAAATACCGCCCAGTCTGTCTCCGGCAATTTCAGTGTGCGAGAAGTGGGTAGATCATGGTGGTCGGACGAATCCGTTCGACGTGGAGTGCGCTACGCCGGAGTCGATTCGGCGGGCTTGTAGCGCTTCTGGTGGTGGCGGTCGGTATCGCGATGGGCATCGGATCGGGGACCACGGCGTTCGCCGGCGGCGGACCCTCGACCGCGGCACAGGAGAAGGGGATGTCGGTGGGGCGGCCGCTCGCGGATCCGCCCGAGGAGAACGAGCGGACCCTCACGCTCGACGCGGCGCGCGGGCGCGTCGACGTGGGCGGGGCGAAGGTGCTGGCGGAGACCTACAACGGCCGGTTCGCCGCGCCGACACTGCACGCGAAACCAGGGGAGACGCTGACGCTGACGCTGGTCAATCACCTTCCGGTGGCGACGAATCTGCACTTCCACGGCCTGCACGTAGCGCCGACGGGGGACAGTGACGACCCGTTCGTCTGCGTACCGCCCGGTGCCACCCACGTGTACCGACTGGCCATTCCGGCGAATCACCCGGATGGCACCTACTGGTATCACAGCCACGCCATGGGCACCTCCTGCCCGGATCGTGATGACGCGATGGCCGCGATGTTCATGCCCGGCGATGTCGAGAATCAGATCTTCGACGGCCTCTCCGGCGCGTTGATCATCGGTGACAACCGCGACCGGCTGCCCGAGGGACTGCGCCACATCAAGGCGCACACCCTGGTGCTCAAGGACGTTCAGCTGGAGAAGAACGACAAGATCGTCCAGAGCGGCAAGAAGACCTCCATCGACTCCAACGCCGATACCGTGCGCCTGGTGAACGGGCAGCTGCGCCCGACTCTCACCATGCGGCCGGGCGAGACCCAGCTGTGGCGATTCGTCAACGCCGGCGCGGATATCTTCTACAACCTCGCCCTGGCGGGCTTCCACTTCTCGTTCATCGGCGAGGACGGTATTCCGGTCACTCAGGTGACCTCCGGTGACAACGCCCTGTTGCCGCCGGGCAAGCGGTACGACGTGCTGCTCACCGCGCCCGCCCACACCGGCACGGCATGGCTGGACACGATGGCGTACAGCAATGGCCCGCAAGGTGATTCGTATCCCGAGGTCAAGCTGATCAAGGTCGACGTCGCCGGTGAGGCGGCACCCGCCGCACCCGCGCTACCGACCACCATGCCCGGCGCACAGCCGGACCTGACGAGTGCGTCGATCGCCCAGCAGCGGACCCTGCAGTTGTCCGAGGACTCGGCGGGCACGTCGTTCTTCCTGAACGACAAGCAATTCGCCATGAACAGCTCGGTATTCGCGACCCCGGCTCGCCTCGGCACCGTCGAGGAATGGACGCTGACCAACACCGCCGGTGAAGACCACCCGTTCCATCTGCACACCACGTCCTTCCAGGTGATGTCGATCAACGATGCGGCGCAGCCGTATACGCATCGCCAGGACATCGTGCTGGTGCCGCACGCGGTGAACGGCGTCCCCGGCAAGGTGACGATCCGGATCCCGTTCGACGACTTCGCCGGACGCTGGATGTTCCACTGCCACATCGCCGCTCACGAGGACAACGGCATGATGAGCTACATCGACGTCCAGCGCTAGGCACGCACCCCGGCGGTGGTTCTCAGCTCTTGCCCGTCCCCAACCGGGTGCGGGCGGCTGCGAACCACGCCTGGGTGCCGGTCAGGCCCGAGGCGATCTCCTTGCGTGCGCCCTGGAACCCGTACAGGTCGCCCGCGAACCTGGTCAGAATCGAGCCTTCGGGCTCCTCGAGCTCTTCGAGGACCGCGGTGTCGCCGAGCAGATAGGCGACAGCAGCCATTTCACCGGGGGTCCACACCTCACGGAAGGGGTCCCAGCCCTGCTCCCGGACCGCGCGGGCCCGCTCGAGCAACTCCGCTTGCAGAGCATCGCGTTCGGCGTCGGTGGGCTGCCGCGGTTTGAGGTGGTCCCAGCTCACGGGAGTGGTATCGGACATGGAGTGAGTATCCGCCACAGTTCGGCGGTACCTTCCAACAGGGCGAGCGAGCGCGCTTCGATGCTCGCGTCACGCACCGCCAGACGCTCGAGCACCTCGTTCCAGCGGCGCGTATCGCGGAACTCGGCCATGAGAATGCCCAGGGCCGGGATGCCGTATCCGGCGCGGCGCAACTGGTGCACGATGCGGGCATCCCGGACGTCGGCGGGGGAGTAGGTGCGCTCGTCCCTGAGCTTCGTGCGCCCGGGTGTCACCAATCCGGTTGCGTCCCAATGCCGCAGCGTCGAAGCCCGGATGCCGAGCGCGTCGGCGAGTTCGGAGATGGTCATCGCATCCGAGCCCCGCACCTCGGCGATCGGTTCCTCGCTGATGTGCCGCGCGGCCTTGCGGGTGGCCTCGAGTTCACGCCTTTCGGTGTCCAGGCCCGCGTGCGCGGCATCGAGCAGTGCGAGCATGCCCGCCGGCGCATCCCGATGGGCCGCCCGCACAATCGCCTTGGCCTCGACCGGACCGACCGCACCCGCCAGCGCCCGGTAGGCACAGGCCGCGACCACATGAATCTCCCGATACGCCCGGTAACCGGCGGGACTGCGCACGGCAGCGGGCAACACCCCGTCACGTTCCAGATTGCGTATCTGCTGCACCGAATACCCGGCCAGACCCGCCACCTCGGCCGTCCGCAAAGACCCCGACTTGAGACTTTCGCGCACCCGAGCTCCCATTTCGATCCCCAAGTCTCCACAAGCACCTTAAGTTCACGATAGAACTCATGGAAATCGAAGAAATCACCGAGTTCATCGAAACCCTCGGCGGAGTCCTCACCCTCGCCCCCGCCCCCGGCTCCCCCTTCCCCGAAATAGCCTGGGGCGACCGCTTCTTCTACTACGCCCCCGACGCCCAAATCCCCACCCGAACCCAACCCTTCGCCACCATCATCACCAAGAACTACCCCGACGACACCACCTCCGACCTCGACCGCCCCGAAGCCTTCCGCCTCAACATCCACGCCGGCCGAGACGCCTTCGTCGAAAGGCTCGGCCACACGCCTCGCGAGACCCCGGCCCACCCAACCGACGCCGCCCACCGCGACACGTTGATCGCCCACCCTGTCTATGCCACCGCCGGTTGGCTAGCAGTAGTGAACCCGGCAACCAGCACCGAACCCGCCGTCCGGGAACTCCTGACTGCGGCCCACGCTCGCGCCCGAACCAACTACCTTCGCAACGGCTCATGACGCCCGGGTCGCGGTGAAGACTTCCAGCCGTACCGGTTCGAGGAGGCCGTGGGGTTCGAGAGGGCGGAGGGTGTCGGCTACTTCCTGTTCGAAGTCGGCGCGGCGGTTGCCGAGGAGGCGGCGTAGAGGGAGGGAGGTGGAGTAGAGGTAGCCGATGACCTGGTGGGTGGTCCATTGGCGGATGAATTCGTAGATTGATCGATTCACCTGGGGGAAAGGTGAATTCGCGAGAAAGTCGTCGTGTGGCTGGTGGTCGGCGGGGGTGTCGAGGCGGCCGGGTAGGGTGTCGGCGGGGAGTTGTTGTGGTGGGAGGTAGCGGTATTGGATGGCTTCGACGGACTGCTGCCAGGGGGTGGTGGGGCGGATGAGGCAGCTGTCGTTGGCGAGCACGATGACGCCGTGCCGATCGACCATCGCGTCGAGAGACAGCAGGACTTGTTCGCGATCCATCCAATGGAACGAGCGGCCCATCGTGACCATGCGGAAACGGCCGAACTCGCCTGGGAGATCGGTGGAACCGGCTTGGTGCCAGACAGTATTGGTGACACCGGCCTCCTCTGCGCATCGGGCGGCTTCGGTGAGCATTCCGGGCTCGGGGTCCAGGCCGATGACTTCGGCAACATGGGCTGCCAGCGGGATCGCCAGTTGCCCCGTGCCGCAGCCCAGATCCAGAAGTCTGCCGGTGCCGTCGAGTTGATACCGGGCTACGAGATCGTCGATGAACACTTGCGGGTAGTCGGGTCGATAGCGTGCGTAATGCCATGCGGCGCCTTCGAACAGTCCGCCGGATGGCTCGGGAAAATCGTTCATCTGCAACGGATATCACGGTGCGGCAAACGTTTTCGGGTGGAAGGGCTGGCACGTTCGGCCACCTTTGTGGCTTGTATAGCCCCACGCGCGCCGAGACAACGGCTCGTAGGGTCTCCAATGTCATCGCCCGAATCTGAATGATCAGGATTGCCGGATGTCTTTGAACCCCGTCATGCTCGGCGTTCGCTTTCTCCTCGAACTGACCGCCGTGGTCTCCTTCGGAATCTTGGGGTGGCGAGCGTTCGACACCCCCTGGCGCTTCCTACTCGTGGTGATCCTGCCCATCGCCATAGCCGCGATCTGGGGAACCTTCGCCGTCCCAGGCGACCCGAGCCGTAACGGCGAGGCGACGGTAGCCGTCCCCGGCGCGGTACGCCTGGTCGTCGAAGTCCTGGTGCTCGGCGGCGGCGCGCTCTCCCTGTGGGGTGCCGGATTATCAACGGCGGCCTTGATATCCGTGATCGTGCTGGTGATCTATCAGGCTCTCGCGTACGACCGCATCACTTGGTTGCTCGCACACTGACCTCCACCGGCGTGAGGTCACAGTCGGCGCATCGACGGCCACATCAGCGACCACGGCTGCCTGGGGCCGGTGCAGTCCCAGATCGTGATGTCCCGGGTGATGCCGGGAATCCCGAGCGGATTACCGATGTGGCCCACCGGGACAACGGAACTGAACCACTGGCTCAGGTCCACCTGGGTACCGCCGATGTAGACGACCGTTTCAGCGGTGTCGGGCGGGGTACCGAAATAGCCGAAGCCGCGATTCGGACTGAAGATCGGCGGCAGGGCTGTTGCCGGGCGATCGTGATCGAGGGCGGCTGCCTGGACGTACCACTCCGTGACTACCACGGCGGCGTTCTGTTGTTGTGGTGGTAGTCCGCGGTAGGCATCGGCGGTTGCCGCTGACAATGCTGGCCATCCGAGTTCGCTGTAGGCCGAAGGCCCCACTGCGGCAGCTCGATTGGGGGCGGGGGAGTACTGCGATGCGGACCGCCACGGTGTCGCGTACACAGCGGCTGCCAGTATCGACAAGGCGACCGTGGGCACCGCGGCGATGGTCAGCCAGCGCACGCGGGTGGCGGTCAGTCGGACGGCTCCGGCCGCTATCACCATCGGGTAGGCACCTGCGCCATAGTCGTTGCGCCCGCCACTGATCGCGACGACCGCGACCACTAGAACGAGGGCGACGCCCAGAAATCGGTAGGGGCGCAGAAGCGCCGACCGGAACAGCTGCCACAGTCCGAACATCAGCGCGATCGCACCCAGCAGGCCCCACCCCCGCAATGTCAACGGCACGAACCACAGCGAACCCGCGACACCACCGGTCTGGCCGCGGATCACCGCCCCCATGGCCAGTTGCGGCCACCCGTGCCGGGCCTGCCAGATCAGCCCCGGCAGGGCAGTCAGCACCACGATGCCCGCACTCCACCACAGTGCTGGTCGCCGCAACAACTCTTTCGGCCCCAGCCAGGCCGCGGCGATGATCACCGCGATCCAGAATGCCGGGACCAGCCATTTGACCTGTAGGTCCACGGCCGTGACGAATCCCGCTGCCAGCAGCAGTGAATCGTGACGAGTCCGCACCCAGCGCACCAGCAGCCAGGTCAGCACCACCCACAGCAGGGTGTCGATGACGCTGGTCGACAGGGTCTGAGCCTCGCCCAGCGCGAATACCGAGGTGGCGCAGGCGGTCGCCGTCAGTACCTGTGCTGGTCGAGCGCCACCGAGTTCACGGGCGATGACAGCGCTCAATGCCACCACCGTTACCGACGCCACGATGGCCGGAATGCGCAGTGCCACCAGCGATCCGGGGAACAACCAGTCCATCGATCGCGCCAGCAACGGTACCAGTGGGCCCTGGTCGACATATCCGAACGAGGGCCGCTTGCCGGCCGCGATGAAATACAGCTCGTCGTAGTAGTAGCCGTACCGCGTCGCCGACAGTGTTGCCACCACACCGAAAACCACGGCAACCACCCCGACCGCGCCCCCCGCGAGCGGCGGGCGCGGGTCATCGGTCGTAGAAGAAGATCGAGCTGCGTCGACGACCACCCCTGTCACGGTGGCAGACGCTACCGGTCCGAGAGTGAAATGGTAAGCCGCGCAGTTGATCCGAACCCATGTCCTATCCGGGTAGGCGGACAGGCATGAGCACATACCTGAGGTCGTGGTGTTCTTCGGAACCGGCGGCTCGCAAAGTGGCGGCACGGGTGGGTCCGTTGAGGGCGATCTCGACATATTCGGTATGTGTGGCGGTGAGGCCTTCGAGTAGATAGCGAGGATTGAAAGCGACGGTTACCGGGTCGCCGTCGAATTCGGCGGGGATGGTCTCCTCGGCGTTGCCCTCGTTGCCGCCACCTGCGGAGAGGCGGGCTTTGGTTGGGGTGAAGGTCAATTCGATCTGGTGGCCGCGAGGCGACAGGAGCGAAACTCGCTTGATCGCCTCGGCCAGTGCGGCACTCGCGAGGCGGGCCGTCGCGGTTCGACGGTCTTCGAGGTAGCGCTGATAGGGGGCATAGGGCAGGTCGAGGGTGCGCAGTGTGTGGTGCTGCCCGACGGTGCTGAGGCCCAGGATGGTTCGGTTTGGGCAGGCCGCGATGTCGATGTGCGGGCCCGACAGGGCTTTCGCCGTCTCCGCGAAGGCGCGCGCCGGGACGAGCAATCCGGTGGGTGGCTGGTCGTCGATCGGGGTGATCGGCTGCCAGTCCAGGTCGCGAATCGCGATGCGGAAGCGGTCGGTGCTGACCAATCTCAGGAATGCGGGATGAAATTCGACGTTGATCCCGGTCAGCATCGGCAGGGTGTCGTCGCGGCCCGCGGCAATGGCGACCTGGTTCACGGCGTCGCGAAGCTGCGCACAGTCGACGGTGCCCATTGTCGGCGGTGCGGCAGGGAGCTCCGGGTAGTCCTCGACGGCCATCAGCGGCAGCTCGAATCGTGTCGGCCCGCAGACGATTTCGAGCCGGGCGTCGTCGGCGAACAGTTCGACCGGATACGCGGGGAGGGCGCGGGCGATCTCGGTGAGCAATCGCCCCGAAACCAGCACGGTTCCGGGCTCGCCGACCTCGGCCCCGCCGATGCGGGACTGCGCGGAGACCTCATGGTCGAACCCCGCCACCGACGCCGAATCCGCTTCCGCCCGTAGCCGAATCCCCGCCAGCACCGGAATCGATGGGCGGCGCGGAACCGCCGCTGCTACCGCTGATAACGCCTCGGTGAGTGCGTCGCGTTCGACACGAAGTTTCATCGGTTTTCTTCCTCGTCGATCGTTCGATATTCCAGGCGGCGGTGCAGTGCGCTCGCCCGCGCGTGAGCGGCTTGCTTGGATCGGTGCCCGAACGCCTCGGCAATCCAGCTCCAGCTGTTGCCGTGTTCGCCGGCGGCCCGCATCAACTCCAGTTCCAGCCGATCCAGTTCGGTCCGTGCCGCCGTCAATTGCATGACCGCCGCATAGATCACGCGATGCGGCAGCTCGATGCCGTCATCGCCGCCCAGCCGATCCAGCACCGCGCGCACGGCGGCGGCCGGATTCGCCTGGACAGCATCACGTGACGCGGGCGAGGTGGCGTGCAACCACTCCGCGAGTAGCGCCGCATCCGGCCCTTCAGGGTCTGCCATGCTCTGAACTCTATCCCATCGTCAAAATAATTTTGACGATGCCGCAAGTCCGATCGAACCCTTGACAGTTAGTAACCGATCGGTTGCAATGTTGATGTGGGCTACGACACGATCATCAAGAGCGGCCGCTGGTTCGATGGCGCCGGATCTCCTTCGGCCATACGCCATCTCGGGTTGCGCGGTGAACGCGTCGTCGCGGTGTCCGCGGCACCACTCGACGAAACCGATTGCCCGAGAATCATCGAGGCCGAAGGCAAATGGGTGATGCCGGGCATGATCGACATCCACACCCACTACGACATCGAGGTGCTGAAGGCCCCGGAACTGTCCGAGTCGCTGCGGCACGGAATTACGACGGTGATCCTCGGTTCGTGCTCGCTGTCCACGGTGCACGCCGAAGCCAACGATGCGGGAGATCTGTTCGGCCGGGTCGAGGCGATTCCACGCGAACACGTCATCGAAGCGGTCAAAGCGAAGAGCTGGAACTCCGCCCGCGAATACGTCGCCGCGCTCGAGGATCTGCCGTTGGGGCCCAATCTGGCCGCGATGATCGGACATTCGGACATCCGGACCGCGCTCATGGGCCTGGATCGGGCGACCCGCAAGGAGGTCAAGCCCACCGATGCCGAACAGGCGGCGATGGAAGCCGCACTCAGCGAGGCACTCGACGCCGGATTCGTGGGGATGTCGGCGCAGCAACTGCTCTTCGACAAACTCGACGGCGAGGTCGCGCGATCGCGCACCCTGCCGTCGACCTATGCGGGTGCGCGGGAACGACGGCGGCTCAACGCGATTCTGCGCCGACGCGGGCGAGTCTTGCAGGGCGGGCCCGATGTCACGTCGCCGCGCAGTATCGCCGCCATGACCTTCAGCAGCGTCGGACTCTTCCGCCGACGTTTGAAGACCACGCTGATCTCGGCGGCCGACCTGAAAGCGAATCCGCTGCTGGTGCACCTGATGGGCGCCATCACCCGCGTGGTCAACGGGCTCGGCGGCGACTTCCGCTGGCAGCATCTCCCGATTCCGTTCGAGGTGTACGCGGACGGCATCGATCTGGTCATCTTCGAGGAGTTCGGTTCCGGCGCGGCCGCACTGCATCTCGCCGACCAGGTGGAACGCAACGCACTCATGCGTGACGAGTCCTACCGCCGGCGCTTCCGCAGGGATTACGACTCCAAGTTCGGAATCCGGGTGTGGCACCGGGACTTCTTCGACGCCGAAATTGTCGGCTGCCCCGATGCGGATGTCATCGGCAAGACCTTCGGGCAGGTGGGTGCCGACCGCGGCGGTCTGCATCCGGTGGACGCATTCCTGGATCTGGTGGTCGAGCACGGCACCAAATTGCGTTGGCGCACCACGATCTCCAACCATCGACCCGCCATGCTCAACAAGCTCAGCGCTCACCCCGGCGTGCAACTGGGGTTCTCCGACGCGGGCGCACACCTGCGCAATATGGCCTTCTACAACTTCGGCCTGCGCTTCCTGCGGCGCGTCAAGGATGCCGAAGCATCCGGCAATCCATTCCTCACCCTGGAACACGCCGTGCGGCGAGTGACCGGCGAACTAGCCGACTGGTACGGCCTCGACGCCGGATACCTGCGTGAAGGCGACCGCGCCGACCTGCTCATCGTCGATCCGGCCGGCCTCGACGAATCACTCGAGGCGTACGCCGAGTGCCCCGTGCCGACCTACGGCGGCCTGCCACGTATGGTCAATCGCAATGACAAAGCCGTGTCGGCCGTATTCGTCGGTGGCCAGTACGTCTTCGGCGATGGTGTACCCGCCGAGACCCTGGGCGCCGACCGGATCGGCCGATTCCTGCGAGCTGGAGGGTAATTGACGACCGCGCGACGAACTCAGGCCGAGCGCCGCGCCACCACCATCGCCAAACTCGTCGATGCCACCATCGAGGCCATCGCCGAGATCGGCTACCACAATGCCTCACTCGGCGAGATCAGCAGTCGCGCAGGCGTATCCAAGGGCGCGGTCTTCCGCCACTTCGACTCCCGCACCGACCTGGTCGCCGCCGCCGCGGACGAGGTCCGCCGCCGCCACATGCTCGTGGCGGCGGAAATCCGCAACGCCGAGAACACGACCCAGCCGCTGGACCTCACCGCAATTCTGCGCTTGGTCCGCGGCGAGATTCGCGACACCACCAACACGGTCTGGTTCGAACTGCTGGTAGCCGCCCGCACCGAGCCCGAACTACGCACCCGCCTCGAACCTGTACTCCGCGACATGATGCGCGAAGTCGAAGACCTCGCCATCACAGTCCTGGGCCCCGACATCCCCTCGGACGCCGCCCGCCTCCTGATCACCTCCGTGATCCACATGTTCGACGGCGAGGCGATCATCCGCCACACCTACCCCCGCCCCGACCTCGAGGAAGCCCGCATCGAGCAGGTCGCCTCGGCCTTCCGCCAGCTGACGACCGGCCAGTAGCCCGACTTTGCAGCGGTGCAGGCACGGCCCAGTTGCGAAGGCCGCCAACGCCTGTCAGCATCGACCCTCATGATTGGAAGAATCGAGTTCTCCCCCGCGCGGTGAGTGAGTTCACCGGCTCGGACCAGACCGGCCGCCACACCACCTTCTACGAGCACGCGCTCGCTCTCGCCCGCAGTCACCCGGACATCCCTCTTCCCGAAGAGGGCAAACCGTATCCGGATGCCAACCGTCGAGGCATTCGCCGGGGGAGTGACGACAGGTCTGATTTCCAGGGCGTTCGCACCACCCGGCTCATCGACGAATTCTTCAGCACGCCAGCGGAACACCGCGACATCGCAGAGCTCTGCCGCAAGGTCATCGAGTACGACATCGAGATTGTTCTGTGGCCCTCGATGGCGGCCGCGATCAGCCGCGCGCACCCCGATGAGGTCCGCGAGGTAGGCCGCCACCTCGCGCGTACCAGCGTCGACATGAATCCGACAGTGCTCGGCATGGCCATGCTCGCAGTCGTCGGAACCGAAGCGGACGTCCCCCTGATTCAGACCATCGGCCTACTCGCCGACACCTTCGGACACCTTGCCGCCAAGGCTCTCACCCGCCTCCCTGACGCGACCACCAACCTCATCTGGCTCGCCGACCGCACCGCAGCCTGGGGTCGGGTGGATCTCGTCTATGCCATCTGCGAGCTCGGAGACCCCCCAGCCGAACCCTGGTTACTCCGAAAGCCCTGCGATGGCCACTATCTCAACGGCGAATTCGCCTACAAGGTTGCCTGCGCCGCCCCGATCCACTCGGCACTAGCCGCACCGAATGCCGACGAGGCTCTCGTCGACCACACCGGAGACCTCCTGGCCACCCTGGTCTGGTGCGACGGCATGGGCGGCACCATCTGGGACTACAAGCACGCCGAACAGGTTCTCGCCGACTACCTCTCGCACACACGCCGACTCGCACCGAACCCGGATCGGTACCACTCGGTGTGGGTCCTCGCCCGCTTTCTGGATGGCCAGGACCACCCTCCGCCGAACTGGGCAACCTTGGAATCGCTGCGAACCGGCTACCAGTCGCTCCTGACCACACCGTCCTGGCACTCCGTCTCACCGACCCAACGTGGCTGACCAACATCGCGGCGTGGATTCCAGACCGGGGGCACAGTCTGATGTTCTCACCTACACGAATTGTGTTACCGCGTAAGTGAATACGATGAATGTCAATAGGGTGTGCCGTATGCGATCGATGAGCACGCGATTCGGTGCTGCCGGGATGGCTGCTGCGGTGCTGGTGGGGATGGTGTCGGGCGCGGTTGCGCAGGCCGCCCCGGCTTCCGAGTGCGACGGCTGGCGGATGGACACCCTGGCGCAGGGGCTGGGCAACCTGGAGAATCTCGAAAGCGATGGGAATGGTGGGTTCTTCGTCTCCGGTTTGGAAGCGCACAAGCTGTTCGACATCGACGCTGTTGGCACTGTCATTGTCGTGCGCGACGATTTCAGTTCCGGACCGGGCGGGTTGCAGCGGGACGGCAGCACGTTGTATGTCGGGGGCGGCGGCATGGCCGACGGTGCCGTAGGCGTGCACGCGCTGGACACGGCGACCGGCGCGGTGACCCACGTGACCGATCTCAGCGGCAACGGCCTGCTGCGGTTGCCGAATGGGGACATGCTGGCCACCTGGATAGGCACCGAGGGCACTCCGCCGACCGGTGTCAGCGCCTACCACCACGACACCGGTGTGGTGCAACCTGATTGGAGCCCGGTTCCCCGCTCCGAAGGACTGGCGCTGAGCCCCGACGGCACCACGGTCTACACCGACGACCTGTTCACCGGTCAGATCTACCGCATCCCGCTCGCCGATCCCGGCCGTTGGACCATCGCGGGCCGGATCGGCGGCATCGCCCCCGGCGACGACGACCTCACCATGACCCAGACCGGAATCCTGTACGTAGCAGCCCATATCAGCGGCTCGATCGACCGTTTCGACCCGGCGACCGGCGCCACCTGCTCGATCGCGACCGGCATCTCCTGGGGCTGGACCGGCCCGTCGTCGGTCCGCATCGGCCGGGACGGTGACAGCTGGGCCCTCTATGTCACTGCCTTCGACGGCACGTTCCGTCGCATCCGACCCCCGGCTGGTGTCGATCTCACTCCGGTCCTGACCGACTGACGGCGGCCAGCACTTCAAGTGAGACCCCCACAGGCACCCCTTCTCATGAACTGAGAAGGGGTGCCTAGTTTTTGATGGGTTTCGTCATAGTTCCGTTGCGTTGTGTGCGACCAAACGGAAACGGAATTAATCCGACGTGCCGGGGGAGAAGCGGGCTGGCTGACCGCCGATAACGTTCACTTATCGGGGGTCAGGTGGGAATGAGTTGATTTGGGGCGGTGGGGGTTTCGTTTCGTGTTGTTGCGTTGGAAATAACGGAACCAACGCTACGATTCTCCGGTGTCGAGCATCTGTAACTACCCGGGCTGTATCAAACCGATTACTCGCGCCGGAGGGCCGGGGCGGCCGTCGGAATACTGTGAGCACCCGGACCACACGCGGTGGAGGGCGTGGCGGGAGCGGCAGCGGCAGCAACAGGCGGAGGGGGAAACCTCGGTTGCGAACGTCACTGTGACGCAACAGGGTCCGGTGACTGTGGCTCGGCTGCGGGCGGATGAGCTGCTTGGGCAGTTTCGGATTTTGACCGATCAGCTGGGGAATACGTTGACTGCCGCGGTGGCGGAGTTGTCTACGCTGGCGGATCCGGCGGTGGCGGAGGCGCAGGTCCAGGCGGTGCAGGCGGATGCCGCGCGGCGGATTGCGGAGGCGGAGATGGCCACCGTGGCTGCCGAGCAGAAGCGGCGGGAGGCCGAGGAGGCCAGGGCGGCAGCGGAATCGGCGGCCGAGGATGCGGCCTTGGCCGCCGAAGAGGCGGAGGCTCGGATCGCGGAGGCGCTTGCTGCCCGCGATCACGCGCTCAAAGAGGTTGAGCATGTCACCAAGCAGGCCGCCGATGATGTCTTCGCCGCACGCGCGGACGCGGAGGCCGAGATCCGCACGGTGCGCAGGGAAACCGCGGACGACGTCGAACGTGCCCGGCAGCAGGCCGGCGAGGATATCGAACTGGCCCGCGCCAAGGCTGCGGCCGAGATCGAGCAGGTCCGTCGCGATTCGGGGCAGCGCATCACCGCCGCGGGCGCGGAACGCGACCTTGCCGTCCAGCGGGCGGCGGATGCCGAGCGCGCCATCGAGCGCGCGGAAACCGCAGTCGCGGAACGTAACCAGGTGGTCGCTGAAACCCGCGAGGAACTCAAGCAGGCGCGAACCGACCTGGATCGAGTCCGCACCGAGAGCGCCGAGGCGCGCCGGCAGGCCGCCGCCGATCTGGCCGACGTGCGGAAAGACTCGGCAGCCGCGCTCGACAAGGCGCGTCAGGAGGCAGCCGAGCGCCTGGCCACCCTCGATGATGCTCGCGCTCAAACTCTCGCCCGCGCCGAACGAGCCGAACAACAACTGGATGCGCTCTTGGCGCAACGCGTCACGACCACCACCGCGAGTCACTGAGCGCGACCAGATCGATAAGCATTCCTCCTCGATCGATAAGCGGCCCCCAGAACTAGGGGCGTCGACGCCGATGACTTCCCCCCTGTCCGAGCCTTAGTGTTCCGACAGGGGGTGTTCATCCCCCTGAATTCGTGTCGACCGGTTCTGTGGTGAATCGGCGAAAGTTGTTGTGGTGCAGCCGATGAGTCGGGGCTGGGGCTGCACGCTCAGGAGGATTGAATGTCCGCTGTGGCGGAAGGGCGCGCGCGCCTTCAGGTGGTTACTCGTGTCGCGGTATTGCTGATGGCCCCGATTGTCGTGCTGGCGGCGGGCTGTTCGAGCGACTCGGGCAAGTCGAACGTGACGGCGAAGATCTCCGCGACCACCACGGTGGCGGCCACGACGAGTCCCGGTGCGTCCGTGACAAGTTCACCCGCGGTGCAGCCCGGCGGCGGCAACCCGGGGTCGCAGCCGTACCAGGGCGGAAATACGCAGGGCGGGAACAACCCTCAGCAGCCGAACCCGGCGGGGGATCAGCCCGGACCTGCCCAGGATCCGGGCACGCCCGCTCCCACCCCGGTGAAGTGCACCGATCAGATCAACTATGCCGGGGACCCGCGCTCGAACGCCGAGATCAACACTCTCGGTGACCAGTTGGGTCACTGCCCGGATCCGATCCCGGCCACTACCACCACGGTGGCACCGACCACCACGACCACCACGACGGTGGCACCCACAACCACCGATACCGGAACCACGGCGCCGGTGACTACCACCCAAACCGCCGCTCCCGCACCGACAACCACCACGGTGGCACCCACGACCACCGTCGCGGCCCCCACCACGACCGCCACGAATTAGGCCCGATTCGTCATATCGGCCGGGTGGCGGTGATCATCGTGATCACCGAAGATTTCCTGGTGGGTAGCGGTATCGTCGGTGTGGAAAGAGGGGTGTGTGCGACTTGAACATCAACGCCATGCGGCAGCGGCAGTCTCGGCCGAGTGTGGCACGCGTGTACAGTTATGTGCTCGGCGGGCGCGATAACTACGGTGTCGACAAGGATCTGGGTGATTACTTCATCGAAGATCTTCCCGGGTCCGAGATGCTGGCCATCACCAACCGGGATGCGGTGCTGCGTGCCACCCGGTTGATGGCCGAGTCGGGTATCCGCCAGGTGATCGATATGGGCTGCGGGCTGCCGGCGAGCGTCAATGTGCACCAGGTCTTGCGGCAGACGCATCCGGATGGCCGCGTGATCTATGTGGACGATGACCCGTTCGTGGTCGCGCACGGTCGCGCACTGCTCGCGGTGGATGAGTCGATTGCGGTGGTGGAGGCCGATATTCGCGACCCCGGCAGCATCGAGAAGCACGCCGATGTGCAGCGGCTGATCAACTTCGACGAGCCGGTCGGCATCCTCTTCGGCATCACGCTGAGCTTCGTCAATGACGAAGAGGATCCGGCGAGTGTGGTCCAGCACTGGACCGACCGAATGGCCGACGCGAGCCAGGTGTACCTCTCGCATTTCCGCACCGGCACCACCCGGCAGGCGGTCGCCACCGCGAACAAGATCCTCGAAGCCTTCGGCCGCGGCCGTTTCCGCACCGACGCCGAAATCGTTTCCTGCTTCGGCACTCTCACCCTCGACCCCGAGGGTCTGCGGCCCTGTGCCCAATGGCACGTCGACCCCACCGACGCCGACCCCGACAAGCCCGACCTCACCATCTGGGAAGAACTCGTGGTCGGCGGCCTGGCGCGAAAACAGTAGATCGGTGCTGCCCCTGGCGGTTTCGCCAGGGGTCCGGTCAGTGCAGCAGCACCTGCAGGTGTTCTTCGGTGACTTGCCAGAGTCGCTCGGCGGCGTCGGCGTCGAGGGCCCACGGGGCGTAGCCGCTGCGCTCGCCCGGCACATTGGGTTCGGCTTCTCTGCAGTCCTCGAAGTAGCGGCCGCCCACACCGTCGAGCAGGGGTGAGGTGGCGACGAGGACCGTGGTGGCGGCACCTTGTTCGGGAGTTTTGGTCTGAACGGATGCGACCTGCGCGGAGCTCTGAATCTGGGCAGCGCTCGGGGCGATTGCCGCCACATGGCGCTGCAGGCCGGTGGCCGGGATGACGCCCGGGTGCACGGCGTTCGCGGTGATGCCTTCGGCCGACCAGCGCTGGCTGGCCGCCACTGCGAACAGCGTGTTCGCGGTCTTGGACTGCGCGTAGGCGACCAGCGGGTTGTAGGGCGTGCGCTGGAAATGGAGATCGTCCCACTGGATATCGGACAGTAGGTGTGCACTCGAGGACACCGAGATGATGCGTGCGGCACTCGATTCCGCCAGCGCATCGTGCAGCGCGATGGTCAATGCCGCATGGCCGAGGTGATTGGCGGCGAACTGCGAGTCCCAGCCGAGGGTGGTGCGGGGATCCGGTGGCATCATCACTCCGGCGTTGTTGATCAGGACGTCCAACGGCCCGCGCCACTGCTGCGCGAATGCCTCGATCGACGTCGGATCGGTGAGTTCGACCGCTGCGGCCTGCACATAATTGCCGGTGGCAGCGGTGATTTCCTGTGTGGCTGCTTCGGCGGCGGCGAGTGTACGGGCTGTGAGGGTGACCGTGGCACCCGCGCTCGCCAGCACGCGGGCGGTCTCGGCGCCGATGCCGGACGCGCCGCCGGTGACGATGATCCGCTTGCCGGACAAGTCGGTACCGGCGACCACTTCGGTGGCGGTGGATTCTGCGTTGAACACGGTTTTGATCACTGGTCCGCATCCCCGTTGTAGCGGGCGGCGACGGCGGTGAACGCTGTCTTGGGTTCCCACGTCATGTCCGGGTAGGCGGTGCCGTGGCGGTCTTCGAGCACCTTGACGATGCCCAGGCTGGCACGGTCGAGGTCGTCGCGGGGGTCGCCGTCGGGGCGGTGGGGGTGACTGTGCAATGCGAACAGGAACACGAAAGTGCTGTCTACGCCTGCATTGTCGAAGATTTCGAGTAGTTCGCTGAGGTAGGCGGCCTGGCCGGCCTCGTCGCGGGCGTAGTCGCCGTTCAACCGGATCGCAGCGCCGGTGGCGGGGTCGTATTCGACGATCTCATTGCTGCGGGGCGCGATGTCGGCCGCGCCGCGCCAGGTGGCCGTGCCGAAACCGGTGATGGCCAACGGTTTTCCCTGTGCGACCAGGTCGCGTACACCCGCGGGGAACTGGTCGGCTACTTCGGCGGAGCGGATGAGTTCGATCGACATGATGTCGAACGGTGTCCAGTCGATGCGTTCGAAAGGGATGGCGCAGTAGGTGAGTTTGCCGCCGAAGTGCGCACGGACGACGGTAACTGCTTCGGCCAGGAAGGCGTTGAGCCGCGCGACCAGCTCGCCGACGCGCTCGTTGCGGGCATACGGGTCGCCGAGCAGAGACTCGAGCCGCTCCCACACGGTGTCGCCGGGCAGGAATTCCGGATTCATCAGGCTCAGCTCGACGCCGGTCACGAATACGACCTCGGCCCCGGCCTGCCGCAGCCGCTCGGCCCGGCGCGCGCAGTCGGCGAACAGCGACAGGATCTCGGTGTTCGACAGTTCCAGCGGATAGGGCGAGAACCACACCTCGAGCCCTAGTTCGGCGGCGAATCGAGCCGCCAGTTCCAGCCGATCGGCATCGCCTCCCACGATCTGAACGGCATTGCAGTGCAGATCATCTCGGATGATGGTCAGCTCGCGCCGGACAGTCTCGGGGTCGAAGTCCGTCCTCGATGCCTGGCCATTGGACAGAAAACCCGTGTCATAGGTCATCCCCTTGGCTCGCATGTGCATGGTCCTTTCGTCGATCTGGTCGGTCGACGCCACGCTAGCGCGAAAACATGCGTGTACGCAATATTGCGTATGCGCATTTTATGTGGCAAGATCGGAGCGTGACACCGAGACCGGCAGGATTGCGCGAGCGCAAGAAGCAAGCCACGCGCGAGGCGCTGCGGGAAGCCGCACTGCGCCTGGCCCTCGAACATGGACCGGACAACGTGCGTGTCGAAGACATCGCCGACGCGGCAGGTGTCTCACCGCGGACCTACAACAACTATTTCTCCAGCCGCGAGCAGGCGATCGTCGCCGCCGTCACCACCGACCGCGAGGAGCGAGTCGCCGCGGCGGTCGCGGCGCAGCCGACGGAAGTAGGCCTCGCAGAGGCCGTCGTCGAAGCCGTGGTGGCGCAGTACGACGATCCGGGTGAGCATCGTCGTGACGCCCTCTTGCTGATCAATACCCACCCGGCACTCCGTGCGACGTTCCTTGGTGACACCGCCGCGATCTCGAAGCCGCTGACCGCCGCGATCGCCGAACGTCTCGACGCACCAGGCGAATTCACCGCCCCGGTACTCGCGGCCGCAGTGGCCGCGGCCATCCACGTCGCCCTGGAACAATGGCTGCAGCCGACCACATCTGCGTCCGCCGGCTTCGTCGTCGTGACCGCGTCGCTGCCCGACCTACTCCGCGCCGCGCTCGCCCCCCTCGTCCCGGCGCTCGACGCGGCCGACGCCCGCTAAACGGTATTCCCGACTCCGACTTCGGCGCACTTTTCGTCCTCCTCGAGCGACCCTCCGGCGATTGCGATCGCACCGACGACCACCCCGTCGCGTCGGATCAGCCGGGCGGCCCCGCCCGCCACTATGGGTGTTCCGGCTACGTCGACTATCTGCGCGAACACCGCAGGGAAAGCCTCCTGCAAGCGCATCAGGTCGTTGCCGTCGCGACGAAACATCGCAACGCTGGAGGCTTTCGCCGGGGCGATACGAGCCGACATCGGCGATGCACCATCCATGCGATCGAGAACCTGTAGGTGCCCGCCGTCGTCGACGATGGCGATCGTGACTGCCGCGCCGAGTCCGATGGCGTGTTCGCGGACCCGGTCGCTGACCGCCCGGGCTTCGTTCAAAGTTAGTGCCATTGCGCTACTTCCAATATCTTGGGCCGACCAAGCTTGGTCCACCCAAGAATAACAAGGATTCTTGGTCGCACCAAGAGATTGGCTAGACTGCGCACATGGAAATGGGCGAAGCGCCGACTCGCCTGCGCAGCAAACCGAGCTGGCTGCTCAACAAGGTTGCCGCGCGGGCACATCGGGTCATCGGAGAAACGATGGCCGGTTTCGATGGGCACGCCCATCACTTCGCGATCCTCGCCGCGCTCGACGAATTCGGCCCGGACAGTCAGGTGCGGATCGGCCAGCGGTGCGGAATCGACCAAAGCGACATGAACACGATGCTCAATGAGCTGACAGCGCGCGGTCACGTCGCGCGCACCCCAGACCCCGATGACCGCCGCCGCAACCGGATCACCCTGACTGCCGCCGGACAACGACGGCTCGAAGAGCTCGACACGACACTCACCGCGGTCCAACACGACATCCTGAGTGCCTTATCGGCCAAGGAGCGCGACACGCTCACCCGGCTGCTCACTCGCATCCTCGAGTGAACGTGCTTTTCGAACACCGCCTAACGGGGGTTGCGCCACATCGGCCACAGGGGCGGGCCGCCCTCGGTGACGTCGAGGGTTCCGTTGTCCTCGAAGCCGAATCGTTGGTAGTACGGCACGTTGTCGGATTTGCTGGATTCGAGGTAGGCAGGGATGCCGTCGGCGTCGCAGCGGTCGAGACGGGAATTGAGTAGGGCTTGGCCGTAGCCGTGGCCGCGGACGCCGGGGAGGGTGCCGATGACTGCCAGGTACCAGTGCGGTTCCCGTGGGTGGGCGGCCATCATCCGGTCGGCGAACCGGCCTGCGGCGAACAGGCGGTGGCGGAAGGCGCGCACCAGGCCGGGTAATTGCCGGTAGGTGGCGGCGTCGTCGGCGTGCCAGTGTCCGGGTGGCGCCCAGAGTGCCGCGCCCACAATGGAATTCGCGTCGTTGCACACCACCTCCACCCCGCCGAGCGGGATGAAGTGGTGGCGGGCCTGGACGGTCCATAGGTCGGCGGTGCGGCGGGCGCGGGTGGCATCGTCGCGGATCAGCCATGAGACGATCGGATCATCGGCGAAGGCGATGCCCAATACTCGTGCCAATTCGGGGACATCGGACATCTGCGCAGGGCGCACGCTCATCGCCATGCGCTCACCGTAGCGGTTCGGCTGCCTCCGCACCCGGCGCGGCGAGGTGCAATGCCGCATCGTGATCATGGGTGGGGATAACTCTCAGTACCCGCTGTGCCAGGTGCAGCCGATGCAGCGTCTTGAAGGTCATTTCCCGGTCGTTGTCGACGAAAATGCCTGGGAAACCGGACTTCTGGCGAACCTTCTCGACTTGCAGCGCATGCCAGGCCGCATCGCCTGCCAGCAACACCCAGCCGCGGGCGGTATAGGCGAGCACGCCGATGCTGCCGGGCGTGTGCCCCGCGAGGTCGACGAGCACGACACTGCCGTCACCGAAGAGATCACGACTGCGGGTGAAGGTGAGCACCGGCGGCCCGTCGAGGTCGTATTCGACCACCGGCCGATCCACCAGCGAGTCCCGCACCCCGCCGACCGGAGCCACCGGACCCGCCATGGCCCACTGCCTTTCGACGCTGTGCAGGTGCACGGGCAGACCGGGTAGATCCAGCAGGCCGCAGACATGATCCCAATGCGCGTGGGTCGGCAGCGCGAAGTCCAGTGCGGGCAGGTCGGTTTCGGCCTGCAGTGCGGTGATCGTGGGAATGGTGTCGGCGGGCGGGCGCACGGCCGGCCGGAGCAGCGGCGCCAGTTGCGAGATGGCACGCTCTTCGGCGTCGAGGCAGAAGCTGGGATCGACGATGAAGGTGGCCTCGGGATGCTGCACCACGAACGAGGTCAGCGAGCTGCCGATGCGCCGCGGCGTGAAGACACCCTCGACCACGGCCGCGGTCGGCACCGAGCGCGCCGTCTGCGCCAGCGCCCGCACTCGCACCGTGCGCTCGGGCACCGGCAGCCCCGCATCGGTAATGGACCGCAGAAACCGCTGGTCGACAGGCCGGGGCCGGACCACGCCGGCGATCGAACTGGTTGCCGCGGCACAGCATTGGAGGAAGCTGGGATTGCGTACTGGTTCGGACATGCCCGAACGCTAATACTTAAGGTCGACATGAAGTAAAGGGGTGAATCGTGACGACAGTCCAGGACATGAGGATCGGTGACGCCGCCGCCGCGCTCGGCGTGGAGACGCACGTGCTGCGGCATTGGGAGTCGATGGGATTGCTCTTCCCGCCGCGCAGCTCGTCGGGGCACCGCAGCTACAACGAGCACATTCTCGATTACGCGCGGGTGATCCAGAAGTTGCAGCGCACCGGACTGTCCCTCGATCAGATCCGGCAGCTCGGTATCGGCGAATGCGACGATCGCCTGGCGATGCTGGCCGAGCGGCGGGCCGAGGTGCGGGCGCGAATCACCCTGTTGGAGGCCACCGATCGGTTCCTCGAGCATCTGGCCGAATGCAGTCATCCGATCATCAGCGAATGCGCCGAGTGCTCGGAGTTCGCGGCTCGCGGTCACATTCCGACCGGTCAGGGCGATAGATCAGTGGGGACGCCGGGTCGCGTCCGTTGAGTTGTTCCGAACGGGGAGGAGTTTGGGAATGCGCGTCCATGCCGAAATTTTCGCGGTGAGCGCCGTGGTGTTGGCGGTGGTCGGCTGCTCGTCGACCTCGACTACCACGGTCCCACCGACCGTGGTTCCGACCGCCTCTGGCGTGACCAGTATCGCGGGCGCGGTCCCGTCGGCCACTTCACCGGCGGCACAGCATGTTCCGGTCACCGCCGACCTCGCCGGCTGCGGTAGCGGGCAGGTTGATGTCACCGGTGAAGTGATGTCCCCGGCCACCGGTCACCGTGGCGTCAAACTCACATTCAGCCTGGCCGCAGGCTCCGCACCGTGCACGCTGACCGGGTACCCCGGCGTCGACAGCGGTGCGGGCGGTCCGCTGCTGCACGCGGATCGCACCCCGCGCGGATTCATGGGCGGCCTGCCGCAGGGCAGCGACGAACCGCCCACGGTGACACTGGATTCGGGCCACCCCGCCACCGCCGTGGTGGAGGGTCTGGCCTTCAACGCCGATGGCAACGGCTGCTCACTGTATTCGAATCTGCTGGTGACGCCGCCCAATTCGACCGATACCCGCACTGTCACAGTGACGATAGACAGTTGTGCCCTGCACGTGCACCCGGTCACCGGGTAGCGGCCGCTACACCGGCACCACGGTCTCGGCGGTCACCACCACGGGCGCACCGTTCGCCGGAATATGCGTGATGTTGCGGACCTTCGACGGCTCGCTGCCGGTCCCGGCGGGCAGCGAAAGCCGGTAGCGCGTCAGGATTTCCCGCAGCACGGCCGTGCCCTCCATGAGCGAGAACCCGGCCCCGATGCAGCGCCGCACGCCGCCGCCGAACGGCAGCCAGGTGTTCGCCGCGACCTCGCCTTCCAGGAATCGCTCGGGCCGGAAGGTCAGCGCGTCGGGGAACGCCGCCGTGCGCTCGTGGGCCAGCAGGATCGAGGTCGACACCACGGTGCCCTTGGGCAGCTCGATGCCGCCGATGGTCATGTCGCGGGTCAGTTTCCGTCCGGTCGCGGCGATCACGGTGTGCAGGCGCATGGCCTCCTTGAGCACCGCCTCGAGGTACTTCTCATCGCCGTCGTGTGCCGCGCGCCGGGCCTGCGCCTGGATCTCCGGGTTCGCGGCCAGCTCGTGGCACGCCCACGACAGCGCGGAGGCGGTGGTCTCGTGCCCGGCCAGCAGCAAGGTCACCAGCTGATCGCGCAACTCCGCGTCCGACAGCGGTGCGTCGGTAGGGTTTTCCCCGGACCCGGCCGCCAGTAGCCGCGACAGCACGTCGGTGCGCGCGTCCACATCCGGATGCGCTCGCCGCTCCCGGATCTCGCTGTAGAGCAGCTCGTTGATGGCGTTCTGGTTGTCGTCGAACCGTTTCCACGGTCCGCGCTGCTGTAGCCACGGGTACTTCCAGCCGAAGAACATGATCGGATTGACGTTCACGATTCGGCGCAGGCGCGGGGCCAGCTGATCGCGGCGGCGTTCGTCGGTCATGCCGAACACCACCTGCATGATGACATCGAGTGTCAGTTCGTTCATCCGGTCGAGCGTGTGCACGGTCGACCCGGATTCCCACCGGTCCACATGTTCCTTGGCGATGGCGTCGACCAGTGACCGATACCCGCGCAACGAGGAACCCACGAACGCCGGCATGAGCAGCCGCCGTGCCCGCGCGTGCTCGTCCTCATCGGTGAGTAGCAGGGAATGCTCGCCCATGATGTTGACCAGCAGCCGATTACCCTCCCCAGCATGCAGATCGGCCGGGTCGGCGGCGAAGATCTCCCGAATGTGCTCGGGCCGCGAGAACACGACGACGTTCTCGGAATAGGGCGGCACCAGGTGCAAGGTGAAGACATCCCCGTAGCGCCGGGCCGCCGCCCGCAGCATCGCCCCTCGCCATCGGGCGTAGAAGATGGTCTGTACGGTGCGCGGCACCGGCGGTCCGGGCGGATAGGCAGTGCTCACGATGCCGGTCCCTTCACATGTGCCGCTCCGTCGCGGCTGAAACTCTTGTCCTACAGAGTAGAACGAACGTTGTACCGAGCGGAACCGTTGTCGGCACCGGACACGGACGGGATCACCTCAGGCGGGCAGTACGCGGACGCCGAGGGCGGTCGCGAGCACGATCGCCTGATCCGGGTCGATGATCGCGCGCGTGATCGTGGTGGTCAGCGGATCGAGCGCGGTGATATCGCTACCGCGCAGGTCGGCTTCGGTGAAGTCGGCCTTGCTGAGCCACGCCCCGGACAGATCCACGCCCCGGAACGCAGCCTTCTGGCAGCGGGCGAAGGTCAGGTCGATCTCGCGCATACGCAGTTCGGAGAACGTGGTGCCGCGCAGGTCCGCGCCGGGTAGACCGACGAACGACCAGTCTCCGCCGGTTGCCTTCAGCAGCGTGAACGTGCAGCGATCGAACATGCTGCCGGTGAGCTTGCAGCTCGTGAACTCGGTCTCGAAGAACCGGCAGGCGGTGAAGGTGCAGTTCAAAAAGCCGGCACCGGTATGGACGGCCTGCGCGAAGCTCACATTGCGAAAGGCGCATTCGGTGAAAACCGTATTCCGCGTAGTGATTTCGCTCATGTCGACATCGAGGAATTCGACGCGGGTGTACTGATCGCCGCTCAGCTCCCGGCCGTACCAATCCTCGCCGCGGACCGTGCTCTCGGTCGGCGGCGCCAGCTCGCCGTTCCTACGATCGGCCAAGGCGCGACCCGCATTCCGACATCATGAGCTCACCGTAACGGCGCGTACCGACATGCTCGGACTGGTGGAGATCGAAGATCGAGCCACGATGTAGGACAGAAATTGGCCTACTCGATCCTTAGGGTAGGGGCATGACGGTTTTCGAGCCCTTCCGAATCCACATCTCCGACAACGATATCGAGGATCTGCGTACCCGGCTGGCACAAACCCGCTGGCCTTCGGAGCTGGCCGACGTGGGCTGGAGCTATGGCATTCCGACCGCCTATGTGCGCGAACTGTGCGAGTACTGGGGGAGCGGCTACGACTGGCGGTCCCGGGAGGCCGCACTGAATGCGCATCCGCAGTTCCGCACCGAGACCGACGGGCAGAGTCTGCATTTCACGCATGTCCGCTCGCCCGAGCCCGGCGCCTTGCCGCTGGTGCTGGTGCACGGCTGGCCCTTCGAGGACTTCACCGACCTGATCGGTCCGCTTACGGACCCGCGGGCGCACGGCGGCGACCCGGCAGACGCATTCCACCTGGTGATCCCGACCTTGCCCGGATTCGGGTTCTCCGGCCCGACCCGGCGTGCCGGTGACGCCGCCACCTCGCGCAGCGCCGAATTGATCGCGAAGCTGATGGCCGCCCTGGGGTACGAACGCTACGGCGCCCAGGGCGGTGACGCCGGCTCGTTCATCGCGCCGCAACTGGGTCGCATCGCCACCGATCACGTAGTCGGCGTGCACCTCAACGACCCGATCACCATCCCGGGCTGGGATGTCGACGGATCCGGTTTCAGCGCCGACGATCAGGCGAAGCTGGCGAGCATGAAGGATTGGAACAGCAAGCAGACCTCCGGCTACGCCGGTATGCACTCCACCCGCCCGCAGACCCTCGCTCCCGCGATGTCCGATTCGCCTGCGGCGTTGGCGGCCTGGGTGCTGGATGTCGTGAACACCTTCAAAGATCCGGCGAAGGCGACCCCGACCGACGCCATCGATCGCGACATGCTGCTGACCAATCTCTCGGTGCTGTGGTTCACCGACACCGCCGGTTCGTCCATGCGCTTGTACAAGGAAGCCCAGGCGTGGGGTGCGAGCCTGCCGGATTCCGGCGTCCCCACCGGGGTGGCGGTGTGCCCGGGCAACAACACTATTCGTGGCATCGCCGAACAGCAGAACACCCTGGTGCACTGGTCGGAGTTCGATCGCGGCGGCCATTTTGCGCCGATGGAGGTCCCCGATCTGATGATCAGCGATCTGCGTGACTTCTTCCGAAAGCTGCGTTGATCGACTGAATGGCACACCGCCGCAACCACTTCCGCCGCTATCCGGCCGGGCTCTGGCAGGATAGCGGCATGGCGGAGATCCACGAGACGACCGTGAAGCCCGGGAAGCTGGAATTGCTGGCGCGGTGGCTGCCCACGCGGCACTGGTACATCGGCAGTGATGCGCCCGACCTCATCAAGTCGGGCGGCTTCCGCCTCGACGATCCCGCGGGTGCGGTCGGTATCGAACTCATCGTGGTCACCGATGTCGCCGGGGCCGCGCCCGTCGTGTACCTGATGCCGATGACCTATCGCGGCGCGCCTGTCGAGGGCCTGGACCATGCGCTGATCGGCACCGCCGAACACGGTGTGCTGGGCCCGCGCTGGTTCTACGACGCCGCGCACGATCCGGTGTTCATCGAGCAGGCCGCGCATCTGCTCGCGGGCAAGGCCACCCCGCAGGATCAGAACGCCAGCGACACCCCGGACCTGACCGTGCATCTGGTGCCCGGCGACATCCTCACGCCCGCACCGGGATTCCGGCCCACCGTGATCGACACCGACGCGCACACCGATATCGCCTTCGACTCCGACCGCTCCGCCAACGCGGGCGCGGAGCTGATCCGCCTGCACCGCCGACTGCATACGGGCCCGGCCCGGGAACGCGACCGCAGCCATGTCGAAGCCCTGTGGTCGGCAGCCGACGGCACCCAGGTGCGCGGCATCTTCCTCAGCGCCCCATAGCTTCCGGACCGAACGCGTCCCGGAACGGACCGTCCTGCCTCAGACGGTGCCTTCCTGTACCGGATAGTGGATGACCACTACACCGCCGGTGGCGTAGTTGACGACATCGGCGCTCGCCCGTCGGCCGTACTCCGACTCCTGTGCCGCGACCATGGCGGCAGCGTCAGCGAAGTCGGCTTCGAAGACCGCGAAATACGGCGTGTCTCCCCTTACGGCTGCCACGTCGAAGCTGTAGCGCCAGGCAAGCAGACCGGGCCATTGCACGACCAGCGGAAGGTGTTTGGTCACGTAGTAGTCGCGGAAGTGCTCGGGGTCGACGGGCTCGGGATAGAGGACCACCAATTTATGCATGACTGCCTCCTGCATCTACCACGGTCGCTTGAATCGTCATAGGTGCAGGTTAGGGCTTGATGTGTGGTCGAGGGAAAGAGCGGTACGGGATAGACTCAGAACGGATCGTTATCAATCGACGGGGAGGGCACGTGGCGCCGGATACGGTGAGCCTGAGGTACTTCCTGGTGCTGGCGCAGGAGCTGAACTTCACTCGCGCGGCCGCCCGGATCGGAATCGCGCAGCCCGCGCTCAGTGCCCGGATGCGACGATTGGAGGCGGAGCTCGGCACGAGCCTGCTGGTTCGCAGCACGCGGAGCGTCGTATTGACCACGGCCGGTGCGGCTTTGGCGGAGTCCGCGCCGCCCGCGCTGGCGGCACTGGACCGGGCTTGGGACATCGCCCGGAAGGCGGGAGCCGGCGAACTGGGCACGCTGCGCATCGGATACAGCCTCAGCGCCGGGGCCGAAACGGCACCGGCCCTGGTGGACAGGCTCATTCGCAGCAGTCCGGGACTCGAGGTCGGCGCGGTCCCGATGGCGACGCCGGAGATCTCCCCGGCGGTCGCCGACGGCCGCATCGATGCGGGGATCACCCGCGGTGAACAGCCGGGTCGTGGCGTGCGCCGGTACCTGCTGCGGCAGATGCGCGTCGGGGTCCAATTGGTGCAGCATCATCCGCTGGCCGAACACCCGGAGATCGAGATCGCCGATGCGGCCGCGTATCCGCTGCGACTCCCGGACCGTGCGACCAACCCGGTGATCCACGACGAGTTGGCCGCACTGTTCCGCGATACCCGGCCACAACCCCGATTCCGTACGCCCGCCGTCTCTTTCGACATGTCTCAGCGCGACCTACGCGACGGGCTCACCCTCGCCCCATCCGGTGAAACCGCGATCATCACACAATCGGCCGGTCTCACGTGGCGACCGCTGCGGGGCGCACCGGCCATGACGATGCACTTGGTCCTGCCGCGCGTGCAGTCACCACTGCACCGCCGCATCCGTGCCGTCGCCCAAACCCTGGCACTCGAGCTGCACTGGCTGCCGGACTGACGCGCAGCAAGGTCAAGCGAGACGGACGCGAGGCCGACGATCTCGCGGTCCTGCGACGCGCCGGACGACCCTCGATCAGCCAAACGTCCAGTTACCTGGGCATTCGGCCCATATCATGAATGAATGCCCGCCAATCGGATCGTGGGGCGAACGGACGTATTCGCCGACTGGGCTTGGCAGTCGCTGGTGGCGACCGGCGGCTGTTCGGTGATTCTGGGTGTCGTGCTCATCGCCTGGCCCGACAAATCCGAGACCGTGGCGGCGATCCTCTACGGGCTGGCCTTGATGGCCACGGCGGCCGTGCAGCTGATCGTGGCGTTCGGGGCGCACATCCGCACCCCACTGCGACTGATCGAGGTCGCGAGCGCGATCCTCGCACTGGCCCTGGCCTTCTCGTCGTTCCGCAGCGGGGATTCGGTGGCGCTGCTGTCGTTGTGGGTCGGCATGGCCTGGACGGTGCGCGGCATCGTGGCGGCGATCGTCGCGGTGTGGTCGGATCAGTTCCAGGGTTCGGGCCGGCAGGAGCTGGTCGGACTGGCCACGATGGTGGCTGGCATCGCGATCGCGGCGGCCCCGTTCGTGTCCATGACGACGCTGTCGATCACGGTCGGCCTCGCGATCATCGCCATCGGCGCCTCGGAGATCCTGCTCGGCGCCCGCGTGGAACGCGGCACCGTCGAAGCCTTCTGACACTCTCCAAAGTCCGTTTGGCAAATCACATCAACGAAAAATGGATTGCTCTCACAGGCCTCCGGCCGCCCACACGGGCCAATTGCCCAAAATTTGCCGGTAGGTTCGGACTGTTCGTGTGCTCGGCTCATCGATCGCGCGACGCAGGCCGCGACACGGTGAGAGGTAAGGGTAGATGGGGCGAGAGCACAGCACCGATGTGGTGGACGGCGAGCTGACCGAGGCGCTCATCCGCTCGCGGCGCTTCTTCACCCGCACCGAGATGTCGCCGGACCTGCGCAGCGAATACCTGCGCGGTGGAAGGCAAGCCGACGACTTCTATCGCGACCGCTGGTCCCACGACAAGGTGGTGCGCTCCACGCACGGCGTCAACTGCACCGGTTCGTGTTCCTGGAAGGTGTATGTCAAGGACGGCATCATCACCTGGGAGACCCAGGCGACGGACTATCCCAGCACCGGCCCGGACCGCCCCGAGTATGAGCCGCGCGGCTGTCCGCGCGGGGCCGCGTTCTCCTGGTACACCTACTCGCCCACCCGGGTGCGCTACCCCTACGTGCGCGGGGCGCTGCTGGAGTTGTACCGAGAAGCCAAGGCGCGCACCGGGGATCCGGTGCTGGCGTGGGCGTCGATCGTTGACGACCCGGACAAGACCCGCGCCTACAAGAGCGTGCGCGGACGGGGCGGGCTGGTGCGGGCCACCTGGGAGGAAGCCGTCGAGCTCATCGCCGCGGCCCATGTGCACACGGTGAAAGCCTTCGGCCCCGACCGAATCGCGGGTTTCTCGCCGATTCCGGCCATGTCCATGGCTTCGTTCGCGGCCGGGTCCCGCTTCATGTCCCTGGTCGGCGGCTGCATGCTGTCGTTCTACGACTTTTATGCCGACCTGCCGGTGGCCTCGCCGCAGGTCTTCGGCGACCAGACCGACGTCCCCGAGTCCGGAGATTGGTGGGACGCGGGCTATCTCGTGATGTGGGGCTCGAATGTCCCGGTGACTCGCACCCCTGACGCGCATTGGATGGCCGAGGCGCGCTACCGGGGTCAGAAGGTCGTCTCCATCGCGCCCGACTATGCCGACAACGTGAAGTTCGCTGACGAGTGGCTGGCCCCGCATCCCGGCACCGACGGTGCGCTGGCGATGGCCATGGGACATGTGATCCTGCGGGAGTTCTTCGTCGATCGGCAGGTCCCGTACTTCCAGGACTACGTGCAGCGCTACACCGACCTGCCGTTCCTGGTGCGACTGGAGCAGGGCGAGAACGGCTTCCGGCCGGGCAAGTTCCTCACCGCGGCCGATCTGCCCGAATTCGTGGGCGAAGAGAACGCCGAGTTCAAGACCGTCCTGCTGGACAGCGAGGGAAAGCCCTTGGTGCCCAACGGTTCTCTCGGCTTCCGCTACGGCGACGACGGTCTCGGCAAGTGGAACCTGAACCTCGAGGGCGTCGATCCGATGCTGTCGATGGGCACCGCGGGCGCGGTCACGGTCACCCTGCCCCGCTTCGACACTCCCGACGGCACGGCCGGTCACCTCGAGCGTGGCGTCCCGACCCGCACCGTCGGCGGGCACCTGGTCACCACGGTCTTCGATCTGCTGCTGGCCCGCTACGGAGTCCACCGGCCCGGCCTGCCGGGTGAATGGCCCGGCGGCTACGACGACGCCACCCACCCGGGAACCCCAGCCTGGCAGGAGACTATCACCGGCGTTCCGGCCGACAGCGCCGCCCGCATCGGACGCGAATTCGCTGCCAACGCAGAGGAATCCAAGGGCCGGTCGATGATTCTGCTGGGCGCGGGCACCAACCACTGGTTCCACTCCGACACCATCTACCGCGCGTTCCTGGCGCTGACCACGCTGACCGGCTGCCAGGGCGTCAACGGCGGCGGCTGGGCACACTACGTCGGCCAGGAGAAGCTGCGGCCGCAGACCGGGTGGGCGCAGGTCGCCATGGCGCTGGACTGGACGCGACCACCTCGGCAGATGATCCAGACCGCGTACTGGTATCTGCACACCGATCAGTTCCGCTATGACCCGTTCAATGCCAACGAGCTGACCACCACCAACGGTAAGGGGCGTTTCGCGGGTAAGACGACCGCGGACCTGCTCGCACAGACCGCCCGCATGGGCTGGATGCCGTCGTTCCCGACCTTCGACCGCAACCCGCTCGACATCGTCGACGAAGCCGAGGCGGCCGGGGTCGATCCCTCGGATTACGTTGTCTCTCAGCTGAAATCCGGGGAGCTGGGCTTCGCTGGTACGGACCCGGACAATCCGCAGAACTTCCCGAGGCTGCTGACCATCTGGCGATCGAACCTGCTCGGGTCATCTGCCAAGGGCAACGAGTATTTCCTCAAACATCTGCTGGGCGCGGACAATTCGCTGCGTGCCGAGGACGCTCCACCGGAGAATCGCCCCGAGGATGTGGTGTGGCGCGAGGAAGCACCCGACGGCAAGCTGGATCTGCTGGTGACCCTGGACTTCCGGATGACCAGCACCACGGTGTTCTCCGACGTGGTGCTGCCCGCCGCCACCTGGTACGAGAAGCACGACCTGTCCTCCACGGACATGCATCCCTACGTCCACTCCTTCAGTCCCGCCATCGCGCCGCCGTGGCAGACGCGCACCGACTGGGACGCGTTCATGACCATCGGCGAGGCGTTCAGCAAGCTGGCGCGCAGGCACCTGGGTGTCCGCAAGGACCTGGTCGCGACGCCGCTGCAGCACGACACCCCGGACCAGATGGCCAATCCGCACGGCGTGGTCAGGGACTGGAAAGCCGGTGAATGCGAACCGATTCCGGGCAAGACCATGCCACGCCTGACAGTCGTGGAACGCGACTACCCGGCCGTGTTCGCCAAGATGGGTGCGCTCGGCCCGCTGCTGGAGAAACTGGGCGCGACCACCAAGGGCATCACCTACGACGTCGAGCGCGAGATCGACTACCTGCGCGCCAAGAATGGGATCGTGCACGGCGGCCCGGCAGACGGGCGACCCTCGCTGAAGCGCGATGTCGACGCCTGCGAGGCGATCCTGGCCATGTCGGGAACCACGAACGGGCACTTGGCGACCCAGGGTTTCAGGAAGCTCGAGCAGCGCACCGGCACACAACTGGCCGACCTGTCCGCCGAGCACGAGGGCAAGCAGGTCACCTTCGCCGACACCCAGGTCGCGCCGGTGCCGGTGATCACCTCGCCGGAATGGTCCGGTTCCGAGACCGGCGGTCGCCGCTACTCACCGTTCACGGTCAATGTGGAGCGGAACAAGCCCTGGCACACGCTGACCGGACGCCAACACTTCTTCCTCGATCACGACTGGATCGAAGAGGTCGGCGAGCAGCTGCCGGTGTACCGGCCGCCGCTGAACATGACCGCCCTGTTCGCCGAACCGCCGCTGGGCGAACACGGCGAGGCCGGGCTGACGCTGCGTTATCTGACCCCTCACTCCAAGTGGTCGATCCATTCCGAGTACCAGGACAACCTGTTCATGCTGAGCCTCTCGCGCGGCGGCCCGCACATCTGGATGTCGAACCTGGATGCCGCGAAACTCGGTATCCGCGACAACGACTGGATCGAGGCCGTCAACCGCAACGGTGTGGTCGCGGCCCGTGCCGTCGTCACGCACCGCATGCCCGAGGGCACGGTCTACATGAACCACGCCCAGGACCGGCTCATCGACGTCCCGCTGGCGGAGACCTCCGGCAAGCGTGGCGGCATCCACAACTCGCTGACCCGGCTGCTGATCAAGCCGACCCATCTCATCGGCGGCTACGCCCAATTGTCCTTCGCCTTCAACTATCTGGGCCCCACCGGAAACCAGCGTGACGAGGTGACGGTCATCCGCCGCCGCACCGACCAGGAGGTTCGATACCGATGAAGCCCATGGCGCAACTCGCGATGGTGATGAACCTCGACAAGTGCATCGGCTGCCACACCTGCTCGGTGACCTGCAAACAGACCTGGACCAATCGGGCCGGCGTCGAATATGTCTGGTTCAACAATGTGGAAACCCGCCCGGGGCAGGGATATCCGCGCACCTACGAGGATCAGGAGCGGTGGCGCGGTGGCTGGGAACTCAACCGTAAGGGCCGGTTGAAGCTGCGCGGCGGCAGCCGGTTGCGCAAGCTGGTCACCATTTTCGACAATCCACTGCTGCCGGAGCTCGAGGACTACTACGAGCCCTGGACCTACGACTACGAGACGCTGACCACCGCGCCCGTGCAGCAGCACACCCCGGTGGCCCGGCCCAAGTCCTTGCTCACCGGTCAGGACACCAAGGTCACCTGGTCGGCCAACTGGGACGACAACCTCGGCGGCGCACCGGAACTGGCGACCGCCGACCCGATCGTGAAGAAGCTCGGCGACAAGGTGAAGTTCGAGTTCGAGCGCACCTTCATGTTCTATCTGCCGCGCATCTGCGAGCACTGCCTCAATCCGGCCTGCGCGGCGTCCTGTCCGTCGGGCGCGATCTACAAGCGCGCCGAGGACGGCATCGTGCTGGTGGATCAGGACCGCTGCCGCGGCTGGCGGATGTGCGTGTCGGGGTGCCCGTACAAGAAGGTGTTCTTCAATCACCGCACCGGCAAGGCCGAGAAATGCACGTTCTGCTTCCCGCGCATCGAGGTCGGGCTGCCGACGGTGTGCGCGGAGACCTGCGTCGGGCGGCTGCGCTACATCGGAGTGATGCTCTACGACGCCGACACGGTGGCGCAGGTGGCGGCGACACCGAACGAGCAGGATCTGTATGCGGCGCAACGGGATGCGTTCCTCGATCCGTTCGATCCGGAGGTCATTGCCGCGTGCGAGCGGGAGGGCATGCCGCGCGACTGGATCCAGGCGGCCCAGAACTCGCCGGTCTACGCACTGATCCGCAAGTACAAGGTGGCACTGCCGCTGCATCCGGAATACCGCACGGTTCCGATGGTTTGGTACATCCCGCCGCTGTCGCCGGTGGTCGACGCGCTGCGCGACACCGGCCACGACGCCGAGGACCACGGCAATCTCTTCGCCGCCATCGAGGCGTTGCGCATCCCGGTCGAGTATCTCGCCGAGCTGTTCACCGCCGGTGACACCGAGACCGTCAACGGCGTGCTACGCAGGCTGGCCGCGATGCGCAGCTACATGCGCGACGTGAACCTCGGCCGCGACACCCGGCCGGAGATCGCCGCCAAGGTCGGCATGACCGAGGCGGAGATCTCCGAGATGTTCCGGCTGCTGGCGGTCGCCAAATATGCCGAGCGCTATGTGATTCCGGCCGCGCACGCCGAACAGGCGCACGGGCTCGAGGAGCTCGTCACCGCTTGCAGCCTCGACGGGCTCATGTCCGAGAACGGGACCGACCGCACATGAGGCGCGGAACCGCACAGCCCATCCTCGGCGAGTCCGAAGAACGTGCCGCCTGGCAGGTGCAATCGCTGCTGCTCGGATATCCCGATGCGGCGCTGCTGGATTCACTTCCCATGCTGGCGCGGGTCGCCTCGGCACTGCCCGTGGCGGTCGGTGCACCTTTGCAGCGCATGCTGACCTATCTGGAGACCACCCGGCCGCTCACCACCGCCAGCGCGTACGTCGACACCTTCGACCAACGGAAGCGCTTCAGCCCGTACCTGACCTGGTTCTTCTGCGGCGACACCCGCAGACGCGGGATGGCCCTGCTGAAGATCAAACAGGTCTATCTCGCCGCCGGACTCGCGCCGGGCGACGACGAACTGCCCGACCATCTGGCGGTCGCGCTCGAATTCGCGGCGGCGCATCCGATCCCGGGACGGTCCCTGCTCGAGGAACACCGCGCGAGCATCGAGGTCATGCGGATGGCCTTGCGGGACGCCGATTCTCCCTGGGCGGGCGTGCTGGAGTCGGTGTCGGCGACCCTGCGCCCGCTGCACGGCACCGAGCGTGAGGCCGTGGTCCGACTGATCGCGGACGGCCCCGCGGACGAGGGCGTCGGATTGGAACCGTTCGCGCCACCGGTACACCAGCCGGACATGCTCGGCATGCCGCAGATGATCGGAGGACGCCGATGACTCTCACCGCCGTGGATCACCTGCTCTGGGTGGCCGTCCCGTACATCGCGCTCGCGACCTTCCTCGTCGGCCTGGTCTGGCGGTATCGCTTCGACAAGTTCGGGTGGACGACCCGCTCCTCGCAGGTCTACGAGAACCGGCTGTTGCGACTGGGTTCGCCGCTGTTCCACTTCGGCATCATGATGGTGTTCTTCGGGCACGTGATCGGGCTGTTGATCCCACAGGGGTGGACCGACAAGATCGGGATCAGCGAAAGTACTTATCACGCGGGCTCGTACAGCATGGGCGCGATCGCCGGTTTCGCCACGGTGGCCGGGCTGATCATCCTCATCTATCGACGCCGCACCGTCGGCCCGGTGTTCTCGGCCACCACCCGCAACGACAAGATCATGTATGTGCTGCTGGCCTTGACCCTGACGTTGGGCCTGAGTGCCACGTTGTACGGCAACCTGACCGGCAATCCGCACAACTACCGCGAGGACATCGCGCCCTGGTTCCGGTCCGTCTTCTGCTTCCAGCCCCAGCCGGACCTGATGGTCCACGCGCCCTTCTTGTTCAAGCTGCACATCCTGTCCGCGTGTGCGCTGTTCGCGTTCTGGCCCTTCAGCCGCCTGGTGCACGTCTTCTCCGCGCCGGTCGGATACCTGACCCGGCCGTACGTGGTCTATCGCAGTCGTGACACCGGGCAACTGGGGGAGTCCGCGCCCAAGCGCGGCTGGGAACGAGTCGGGCACTAGACAATTCACTCGATGAAGTCGCGCACGAGCTTCACCAGCTCGTCGGGCTTCTCGAACATCGGCATGTGCCCGCAGTCCAGCTCCACGTAGGAAGAGTCCGGGATGGCGGCGGCCAGTTCGCGCGGATTCTCCACGGAGACCACCGCATCCCGGGTGCAAGCGATCGCCAGCGTCGGAGCCTGGATCAGGGGGAGGTGGTCGCGGGCATCGAGCCGCTGCACCAGCTCCATCTGCCGCAACCGGCCCGGCGTCGGTCGATAGGCCAGCGCCAATTCCTCGACCGCGGCCCGATCCAGGGTCGCGAGGTGAGTTCGACTGAAGGCGACCAGCATCGCGAACCGGGCGAAAGTGTCGGGGGCGTCCGCCAGTTCGCGCCACACGGTCATGACGTTGCGGAAGTATTCATCGCGCTGACCCGCGACACCGGTGACCAGCACCAGTCGGCGGACCAGATCGGGCCGCACCGCCGCCAGCGCGGCGACCACCGGCGCACCCATGGAGTGGCCCACCACATCCGCAGGCTCCGAACCCACCGCCTCGATCACCGCGGCCACCTGCTCGGCCAGGAGTTCCAGCGTCAGCTCGCCACCGTCATCTCGCGCTGCGTCGCTGCCCGAAAGATCCGGCAGCACTACCGTTCTGATGTCGGTGAACGCCCCGGCCACCCCGTCCCAGTTGCGTGATCCCGCGCTCGTCCCGTGCACCAGCACCAGCGGTCGTCCGGTGCCCTGCACCCGATACGGCACGTGTGCGTTTCCCACCGTGATCTCGTTCATGTCGCTCTCCTGTCTGCTTGCTTCGACGAGATCGACGATGCCAGCGACGGATGGCGATGAGGAGCGGAGAGTGTCCCCTAGGAGCGGCCGTCCTAGCCTGTCCGATCGGCGCGGCCGACGCTCGCCAGGTCCGCGCTCGGTGCGCGGTGATGCTTGCGGAAAGTGTTGGGGGGCACATCCTTCCAGCGAATGAAGGCGCGACGGAAGGCACGGGCGTCGGCGTAGCCGATCCGGGCGGCGATGACATCGACGGGCAGTTCGGTCTCCCGCAACAGCCGGGTCGCCTGCTCGAGGCGGACCGAGTCGAGGGCGTCGCGCCAGGTGGTGCCGCGTTCGTGCAGACGGCGCTGCAGGGTGCGCGGGCTGATCGACATGCGATGGGCGACATCGTTCAGTTCGATCGAGCCGTGCGTGAGCGATCCGTGGATCGCGTTGCGCAGCAGCCCGTCCCAATCACCATGCACCCGGAACGAGGCCAGCTGGAGTTCGGCATGGTGGCGGTAGATCCGCGCCAGGTGCGGGTCGCTGCAGGTGGGCAGGCGACCGACGTCGATGAAGGTGAGCGCGGAACAGGGGGCGTCGAATTCGATTCGCGCGGTGCCGAATTCCTCGATCAGGCCGCGATGGTTGCGGGGCGAGGGCTGGGTGAGCGCCACCCGGACGGGGACGAGGTGCTCGCCGGTCGCCTCGCGCATGCGGCGCAGGACCAGGCCGAGCAGGAACACCTCCATGGCCGGGATGACCTCGGTGACAGCGGAGGATGTGGTGTCGTAGACGGTGAGAATGCCCCCGTCGACGACGGTGGAACTGCCGACCGAAGGCGTCGACACCACCGATTTCAGCTCGCACATCGTATGCAGGCTCTCGGCCAGGGTCGGACCGCTCGAGAACAGGTAATCCCACACCCCGAGGCGGCCGCGTTCGGCCGTGTCGACAACGAGCCGGCCCGCCGTGGGGCCCTCGGCCGCGTCGAGCAACTCCCAGATCCGCCATACCGCTCCAGAAGAGATCCGCAGCGACTGCTCGGTGAACAGACCCGGATCCAGTCCCGGGATAGCGCTCAGCTCAACGGGAGACAGACCCGCGCGCAGCGCTGCGGCGTGGACCAGTGCGGCCGTGCGCGCGGGGAGAGTGCCTTCGAACATTTGCCGAAGATTACCCGGGCCTCGGTATGAGAGATCGTTGTGGAAGCGCTAATGAAGTGGACAGGAATGGCCGGTTCCGGGGTGACGGCGGTGTTCCTATTCGGATTCGATCGCTAGCGTCGCAAAATATGAAGCGGGACTTGATCTATCGATTCCGCTACGCGGTGATCGGTGTCGTAGTGGGTGGGCTGCTGGCCCTGGGCGCTTACGGGCTGGGACTCCAAGACCATCTCACCACGGGCGGTTTGGACGATCCGACCTCCCCGTCGGCGCGGGCCGCGCAGCTGAAGGACAAGACCTACGGGCGCGACCATATTTCGGATGTCCTGCTGCTCTACACCGCGCCCGCGGGCAGCAGCATCGACGATCCGGCGTTCAGCAAGAAGATCGTCGACAACCTCAACAGCCTGCCCAAGGACCATCCGGACCAGATCAGCAAGATCAACGGCGCCTATTGGAAGACCGACACCGGTGAATTCGCCCCGAAGGTGACGGGTACCGCCGACAAACAGCATGCTTTCGCCTCGGTCGCGATCAAAGGTGACGACGACGCCACCACCATGCGCCATTTCCGGGAGGTCGAGAACGCCTTCTATATCCCCGGCGTCACCGTGCAGGTCGCCGGATTGCAGCCGGTCGCCGGCACCCTGTTCGACACGATGAATCAGGACCAGCGCCGAATGGAAGAGCTGGCGCTGCCCGCCGTGGCGATCCTGCTCGTCCTCATTTTCGGCGGCCTCGTCGCGGCCTCGCTGCCGCTGATCGTCGGCGGGCTCACCATTGTCGGGGCCACCGGGATCGTCATGGTGATCACGAAGTTCACCGAGGTGAATTCGTTTGTGAGCGCCGTCGTTTCGATGATCGGCTTCGGTCTCGCGATCGACTACGGGCTGTTCATCGTCAGCCGGTTCCGGGAGGAACTCGCCGAAGGCTACGACACCCGTGTCGCGGTGCGCCGCACCTTGATGACGGCCGGGCGCACGGTCGCCTCCTCCGCCACGATGATCATCGTCGCCAGTTCGGGCATGCTGTTGTTCCCGCAGGGATTCCTCAAATCGGTGGCCTACGGCACCATGGCGGCCGTGCTGCTGGCAGCGGTCACCGCGGTCACCCTGCTGCCGGCCATGCTGTCGGTGCTGGGCCCGCGCGTGGACAAGTTCGGGTGGAAACGACTACGCAAGACGAAGACCGCTGCGGAAGTGGAGAACGGATTCTGGGGCCGACTTACCACCTGGGTGATGCGAAATCCCGTCAAAGTTCTAGTCCCGCTGACGATTCTGCTGCTGCTCCTGATTATTCCGGTGAAGAATCTGGCGTTCGGCGGGCTCAATGAGACCTACCTGCCACCGACCAACGCGACCAGGGTGGCGCAGGCCGACTTCGATCGGCTGTTTCCGATCCGCACGGCCGATCCGATCGAATTGGTGATCACCACCGACAATCCGCGCAATGTCGGCCCGATCCTCGACCAGGCCAACAAGGCCCCGGGCCTGGCCCCGAATGCCATCTTCAAGATCGCGAACACGCCGCCGAGCGGAACCGACGTCTGGGCCACGTCGGCGGCACTCGCCGACAATGACAAGGCCGCGGCGACGATCGAGTATCTGCGGTCGATCGACATACCCGATGGCACAACGGTTCTCGTCGGTGGGCAGCCCGCCATTCAACAGGACAGCATCGACTCATTGCTGAGCCGAATGCCGCTGATGATCGGGTCGGTCGTGCTGGTCACGATGGTGCTGATGTTCCTCACCTTCGGTTCGGTGGTGCTGCCGATCAAGGCCGCACTGATGAGCGCGCTCGGGCTCGGCTCCACCCTCGGGATCCTGACGTGGATATTCATCGACGGGCACGGGGCGGCACTGCTGGGGTTCACTCCGCAACCGATCACCTCGCCGGTGCTCGTGCTGATCCTCGCGATCATCTTCGGGCTGTCGATCGACTACGAGGTATTCCTGTTGTCCCGCATGGTCGAAGCCCGCGCTCGCGGCGCGAGCACCACCGAGGCGGTGCGGATCGGCACCGCGCAAACCGGCCGCATCATCACCGCGGCCGCCCTCATCCTGCTGGTGGTCACCGGTGCGTTCGCTTTCTCGGACCTGGTGATGATGAAGTACATCGCGTTCGGCATGGTCTCGGCCTTGATCATCGACGCCACGGTCCTCCGCATGCTGCTGGTGCCCGCCACGATGAAGTTGCTGGGTGACGACTGCTGGTGGGCGCCAGCCTGGTTGAAGAAGCTGCAGCACCGCTTCGGGCTCGGCGAGCCGATTCTCGACGATGAACTTCCCGGTGGCGGCGAGATGCCGGATCTGGTCGAGACCACGCCGGTCACCGATCCGATCACCGAGCAGATCGCGCTACTGCCCGACGGCCGACCCGCGACCCGGCCACGGCCCGCTCGCCGCCCGCGCAGAATCACCAGCGACGCACCGACCGTCCGCCTCGGTGACGGTGTGAAAGAAGTTGCGGGGAAAGATGGTTGATCATGGCCATGGATCGGGAGAAATTGGCGGACTTTCTGCGGCGTTCGCGCGAGCGGCTCGGGCCCGACGAGGTGGGGCTGGAGGTGGGGCCGCGGCGACGGACGCCGGGACTGCGGCGCGAGGAGTTGGCCCAATTGGCCGGGGTGTCGGCCGATTATGTGATGCGAATCGAGCAGGCGCGGGGGTCGCAGCCGTCGACGCAGATTCTGGCGGCGCTCGCCCGGACCTTGCGGTTGAATGCGGACGAGCGGGATCACCTGTACCTGCTGGCGGGGCATCGCCCGCCCGAGGGGCCGCGGGCGGGGGAGGAGATCCGGCCCGCGCTGTTGTATCTGCTGGATCGGTTGGGGGACACGCCGGCTCAGCTGCTGACCGATCTCGGTGACCTGCTGGCTCAGAACGCGTTGGCCGAAGCGCTGTTCGGATGCGTGTGCGACCTCGCAGAACGTGATCGCAATATCGCCTGGCGCTGGTTCACCATGCCGTCCGTGCGAGCGGCCTACCCCGCCGAAGAGCACGACGATCTCAGCCGCGAACGGGTCGCGGATCTGCGTGCGGCCGCCACCCGTCGCGGCTACGACCGGGCTTCGACCGCACTCGTCGACGAACTCACCACCGCCAGCCCGGAATTCGCCGACCTGTGGCAGCGGCACGAGGTCGCCGTGCGACGCCGCAGTCGCCTGCGCATCGTGCACCCGATCGTCGGGCCGATCGAATTCGACTTCGAGATGCTGCGGACCGACAGCGAGGATCAGCGGCTGCGCATGTTCACGCCGCCGCCGGGATCGGCCGGTGTCGAAGCGCTCGAACGACTCCGGGCGCTCGAGATCACCCACGCCGGGTGTCGGTGAATCAGGGCGCGGGCGTGAGCCATTCGGCGACGTTGTCGCAGACCCAGGCGGCATCGTCGAGGGGCAGATCGTGCCCGGCGGCGTCGTGCAGGCGCAGCGGGGCCGCGAAGCGCGCGGCCAGGCGCTCCGACATCTGATAGGGAGCGAGGCGGTCGGCGCGGGAGGCCAGGATCAGCAGCGGGACCGGGACACGCCGGGGGAGACGGAAAGTCGCGGCGGCCATGAGCTGACCCAGAATGCTGGCGGGCAGGGGGCGCGCATCGGCCTGGTACTGCGCCCAGGTCCGAGCGAGCGATGCCACATCGAGGGCCGGACTGTTGGCGGTCAGGCCCAGCACTGCGGATTCGTGCGCCAGATCCGTGCGCAAGGCGCGGCCCGCGAAGACGGGCAAGACGCCCCAGTTGAATTCGTGCGGGCGGAAAAGTGCGGGGCCGCTGGTGTTCACGACCACGCAGCGTTCGAAATCGCTGGGATAGCGGGCGCACCAGTTCATCGCCATCATGCCGCCCAGCGAAATGCCGAGCACCGACCATTGCTCGCCGCCGGCGTCGAAACGCGCGCGAATATCGTCGACGATCTCCGGTATCGAGCGCGGTGAGGGCCGGGCGTGCTCGGTGCCGAAACCCGGCGGATCGATGGTCTCCACCCGCGCGCCGAGCGCCTCGGACAGCTGCTGCGGAAACTCACCCCAATGCCGCTGATCGCGGGTCAGACCGCGCAGCAGTAGCCAATTCGTCATCCCGATCCCCAATGCTCGATTTCGGAGCCTATCGGGAAACTCGTTTCGTCGGGCCGGACCGGTCTCGGTAGGGTGCGGTCGTGGCGAGGATTGCGTTTCTTGGGTTGGGTCGGATGGGTGCGGGGATGGCGGCGCGGATGGTCGCGGCCGGGCACGAGGTGACGGTTTTCAACCGGTCGGCGCAGAAGGCGGCCGAATTGGTGTCGACGGGCGCGACTTTCGCCCCGACACCGCGCGAGGCCGTGCACGGGGTCGACGCTATTTTCGCGATGGTGGCCGATGACGACGCCTCGCGGGCGGCCTGGCTGGGTGCGGACGGCGCGCTGGCGGGGGAGTACGCGCCGAACGCGTTCGCGGTCGAGTTCTCCACCATTTCCCGGCCGTGGGTGCTGGAGCTGGCGAAACAGGCTACGGCGCACGGACTCCGGTATCTGGATTCGCCGGTTACCGGGCTGCCGGATGCGGCCGCGGCGGGACAGTTGATCCTTTTCGTCGGCGCGGACCCTGTCGATCTGGACGCGGCCCGCCCGCTGCTGGCACCGCTGTGCGTCGATATCGTTCACTTCGGCGCGGTCGGAGCGGGGGCGAGCTACAAGCTCATCCAGAACCTGCTGGGCTCCATCCAGATCGCGGCCACCGCCGAAGCATTGCGCACCGCCGAACTGGCGGGGCTGGATCTGGACACCGTCGCCGCGATGTTGTCGCGCAGTGGTGCGGCCAGCCCGACGGTGATCCGGATGTGCACCGAAATGCTTGCCGGAGCACACGATCGCGATATCGCGTTCACGGGCACACTGCGTCTGAAGGACACCCGGATCGGTGTCGAGCTGGCCGATGCGGTGGGCAGTCCGGCCACGCTCGGGCACACCGCGCAGGACATCTTCGAACGATTGGTCGCGGCCGGGCACGGCGAACTGAACGAGACCAAGGTCATCGACCTGCTTCGGGAGTCGAATCAGCATTGAGCCCAAGCGAATTCGGATACGCTGACGGGCGTGTCGGAACTCGATCGGCTGTTGGGGGTCAGCCGGGTCGCGCGCGCCGACATCGAGGCGCTCGGGGAACTCGACGAGGGGCAGTACGCGGTGCTGCGGGCCGCGTTCGAGCGGGCCCGCGATCGGCGCGAACGGGAATTGAGCGCGGCCATCGACAGCGGTCTCACCCTCATCCCACCGTTACTGCGGCCGGTCGCGCGCCGCATGCTGTTCTTCTGAGGTGCTGATGACGAGTCTGGCCGCCCGTGCCGAAGTGGTGAAGCTGGCTCGCGAATTACAGGTCGCGCCCGCGGATCTCGGATTCCTGCTGGAGAGCGATCCGGCCGCCGTACGGCGAGTTCGGCAGGGGATGTACCGGGCGCTGGACGCACCGTATCGGCCCATGTTCGGGCGTTTGGCCAAGGTCAGCGGGCTGATTCCGAACAGTCTCGCGATCGCCATCGCGACGCGGTTCTTCGGGCCGATGCTGTGCGGGATGGTCGCGAGCTCGCTGTCGCCGGAACGCGCGGCGGCGCTCATCGGGCATGTGCCGTTGCCGTTCCTGTGTGATGTGGCGCCTTATGTCGATCCGGATGCCGCTACCCCGATCGTGCAGTGTTTCGATGTGGACGTCATGGTGCCGGTGTTGCGGGAAATGCTGCGCCGCAAGGACTACGTGACGCTGGCCAGATTCATCGTGGCGGCATCGGATGCACAATTGCGCGCCGTGCTGCCGTATGTCGAATCCGGCGAGGACATGCTCATGGTGGCGTTCAATGCCGAACTCGACGCCGTGGCAGATCGATTCGATCTGGTGCTCATGGAAATGCCCGACGACCGCATTCGCGGGGTGCTGCAAACAGCACACGAACAGGATCTCTTCGCCGAGGCGCTCACCTTCCTCGCGGTGCTCAGCGCGCGAACCTTGGCCCGCATCGCAGACTTGGCCGCCGGGATGGGACCGGAGGTGCTGACCCACATGGTCTCCGCCACCGAGCGCGAGAATGCCTGGGCGGATCTACTGCCCGTCGCCGGTGCTATGTCGAAGGAAAGTTTGCAGCGGCTGCTGGAACTCGACGTCTGGACCGCCGAGAAGCTCACCGCCATCGCGACCGCCGCCGAGCAGAGCGGACAGTTCGACGAACTGTGGCGACAGCTCACGGAAGCGAGTGAACGGCTCGCGTGACCCGTGGGGATGACTGTGTATCGCTGTCAATACCGCTGAGGTCGCACGGGAATCAGGGTCGGCGATGGATGTGGCAGGCAGGTGCCCGGACCTAGCGTGAGGACCATGTCGGAGGAGGTCGTCACGCAGGTGTCCGGGGTGGTGCCGGATCGACGGATCGGTGTCGTCGACAGTCTGCGAGGCTTCGCGCTGTTCGGGATCGTGGTCACCAATACCTCGGTGGCGACGCTGCTGTGGTCGTCGCCGGGCACGGGTGACGAGCTGCGGCCGATCTTCGACGGCACCGCCGACCGATTCGCGTACGCGCTGGTCGACGGATTCTTCCTGGGAAAGTTCTACCTACTGTTCGCGTTCCTGTTCGGATACTCGTTCACCCTGCAGATCGCGGCCGCGCAACGTGCGGGCGCAGCGCCGGTACCTCGACTACTGCGCCGCTGCCTCGCCCTGTTCCTCGTCGGATTGGCGCATGTGCTGCTGCTCTGGCTGGGCGACATTCTCACCCTCTACGCCGGGCTGTGCCTGATCCTGGTGCTGCTGCGCGGGATTCGCCCGCGTCCCGCATTCATCACCGGACTGGTGTTGTACATCGCGTTCGCGTCGCTGGCGTTCGTGCCCGGCAACGGCGGCATGTCGGGTTTGGGGCAGATCTTCGATTTGCAGCGGATGCATGATGGCTACACCGGCAATTTCCGTGAAACCTTGTCCGCTCAGCTGACATTCGGGCCGCAGTTCATGCTCTTCACCTTGCTCGGCCAGGGCATTCCGGCACTGGGCATGTTCCTGATCGGACTCGCGGCCGGCAAGCGGCGGATCTTCGAAGACGCGGAATGGATCAGCCGCTGGCTGCCGCGCGCACTGGCCCTCGGTTTCGGTGTGGGACTGCCGGTTTCCACGGTCAGCGTGATCGTGCAGACGATGCACGGATCGACGCCGGCGTACTGGTACGGCGTGCAGGAGCTCGCGAATCCTCTTCTGAGCCTGGGTTATGCGGCGGGCATCGTGTGGCTGACCCGGTATCGCTGGGCAGGCCCGGTGGTCTGGCTCGCGCCCGCAGGCCGCATGGCCGCCTCCAACTACATCGCCCAGTCGGTCGTCATGATGCTGATCTACACCGGATACGGCCTGGCACTGGCCGATCGGATACCACCGGCCGGTGTCGTCGCGCTCGCCATCGCGACCTACCTGGCGCAATTGCAGGTAAGCGTCTGGTGGCTACGACGACACCCCTACGGTCCGGTGGAATGGCTGCTGCGCGCCGCAACCTACCGATCGGTGCCCGCCTGGCGCACCGCGTCCATTCAGGCCAGGTCGTAAGCCGTCGGATGCCGAGGCTGATACAGCCCGATCTCCCCGGCCCCCGGCACCCGCAACCGAGTGAGCAGCCCCCACCCGGCATTACTGACCTCAGCGGTGAATTCGACCCCCTTGGACCGCAACTCGTCCACAGTGGCGAGTAGGTCATCACACATGAGATAGAACTCGGCCCGCCCACTGTCATCGGGCTCAGCCGGATGAACCGCAATCTCGGCCGGCGGCGACTTGAAGATCAGCCACCCATCATGCGCATCCACATTCGCCAACCCGAGCACATCCCGAAAGAAGGCCCGAGCCGCCACGGCATCCTCGGCATAAATGACCGTATGCGCGCCAGTGATCATGCCCCCGACGCTACCGCGTCCTCAAAGCGCCGCCAGGCAGGCACGAGCCACCTCCACATCCTGATCAGCGGTCCCCCCGGAAACCCCGACCGCCCCGATCGCGCGCCCATCCGAATCAGCGATCGGCAGCCCACCGCCAAACGAGACCAGCCCACCATTACTCCACTCGATCCCATAAATCGGCCCATCCGGCCGCGACATCCCACCAAGCGTCGCGGTAGGAATATGAAAAAGAATGGCCGTCTTGGCCTTTCGCTGCGCCAGATCGATACACCCAAGCAATGCATCGTCCCGCCGGCTGAAGTACAACAGATGCCCGCCCCGATCAACGACCGCGATATTCATCGCGACGCCGATACCTTCGGCAGCCTTGTGCCCGGCGGCGGCAAGCCGGGCTGCGATTTCCATGGAAAGCATTGTCATGCCATCAAGATTCGTCCCTGGAAGCCCGCCGAACCAGGAGGCGTCGTAGCGGGGGCCCGCGTTCCCGGGGGCGACACCACCAGGAACCGTGCGGACCGATGCGTCCGGGCTACAACAGAGAATGACACCGGCAGCAGTGCCCGTCCCAACGCTGGTCAGGGATCTCACGAACCAGCCGTGTAAAACTGGACGCGGACTTCACCAGATTGGGTCGTTGATCTTTCGCGGGAGGATGCCGACTGCGCTGGAACGCGCGGGTCGCGGCATGAGGGGATGTCTCTGGGCAGGACCTTCAGGGCGCTGAAGGCACTATTTATCGAGGCGGCGGATCTGATCGGAGCGCGCACTGAAGGTCAGGATGGTCGCGCCGGTTCCCTCTTCCGGGTAGTCGAGCTCGAACTCGTCGCTGGTGTACAGGTCGAGAATGAAGCAGATTGCGCCGCGCGGCACGCCGAGACCCTCGAAGTCGTCGGTGGTGACCACAACACGGTCGAATTGGTTGAACACGATGCCTCCCCATTGGGATTTGATCGAGGCGGAGTCTATTAACGGCCCACTAGCGCAGGTGCGGTGACACGCTCATCGGCAGATCAGTGTTGTGCGTTGCCAGTGAAGCAGTCCGGGATGTGTACGTCAGAAGAAGAACCAGACGAGGTCCCGACGCTCCTTCAGGCACTCAGATGCCCACTCCGACAGTTCACCAACTGTTTCGAGCACGTCGGAATCGACATCTGCGGATAGTGCCTGTTCCATCTCCTCATGCATCTCGGCCATTGCCTCGAACTCGATGCATCCGGCGATCGGGAAGGGGAACGCGCGGGGCAGCGGCAATTCCGTGGCGCCCGCGAAGTATTCGTTCGGCTCGCAGCACACGCCTGCAGCGTCGAGCTCTTCTTCCACGGTGGCGAGCCAGTCGGAGCTCATGGTGTATGCGCCGCTGTCGAGCGATGTGCCGTAGTGGTCGCACAGCATCTTGAAGACGTAGATGTATATCGCGGCATCGTTGGAAAGCTCGGGAATGCCGGCAGCGTAGTTGGGCTCGAGAATCATCGCCGTCAGCGCGTTCCGAGCGGAAGCCAGTTCTCCCCAGGCCTTGGCGGCAACATCCAGATGGTCGAGTTCAACTGCGAGTTCATTCAGCAAGCCATCCAACAACTTTCGGTCAGCACTGCCGATCATCCGACCCAACGCCCTCGCATCGACGCTATAGGCCTGCATGCTGGCACCCACGATTTCCCCGTCCCTTCGGTAACCGGACCAGACCGTAGCACCTGCCTCCGACACGACCTGAAGGCGCTGGAAGCCGATGGCACTGTAACCCTCCGTGATCGGGGCCGAAGCTCCACCTGCACCAATTCGGCACGCTGCATTCGGCCACGCGGGTGCATCCGGTCGTCCGGGAGCTGCGGCGGGCTGAAGATCGAAAACGTTCTGCCCCAGCGATCTTCGGCGCCGACCGTTCGGCCGTTGCGAACCGCGCGCCTCGCGGCAGACTAGGACGCTCCGGCATCCGGCCGACCCCCACCCCTCCCGCCGACACCAGCATCGTAATCGCCAGCAACGGACGATATTTCGTCGCCGAGTGGCACATTCTGGAGGGGTTTGGCCCGGTTTGTCCTGTTTTTTGTGCCACTCGGCATTCGGCATTACCGTGCATCGCCGAAGGTCGAGCGGCGTTCACTCCGTGGCGTTTTCGACTCGATGACCGGCTGAGTCCAACCGGAGACTGAGCAGGGCGAAATCGCTGTACCGCGATGGCCATGGGCTGGTCTGATGGCGGCATGGCAGGTATGAGGATCATTGTGTGTCTTCCCTCGCGCGAGGCCACGCGGGTGGAAGACGCAGTAGAAGAAGCAATGGCACCATTCGAACGCGACTACCGCCGAGGCGAGGACCTGGATATTTGGGATACCTGGCGAATCACAGAAGGTTTGCCCGTTCTGTCAGGCTTCGAACGCGACAGCAGGCTCGTCCATCATTCTCCGACTGCCCATCACACCGATGGCAGGACAACCACGTTGGAGACCATACCCAGCGAATACGGCTGGTGCGCAGGCGGTCCCCGCGCCCTCCTCGATCTACCGACGTCACAGGTCCATCTGGAGCAGACACGGGCATTGGCAGACGCTATCTGGCAACGGTGGCACGAACTCGCCACAGAGCTGCCGGCCGCACTTGCTCGAGACTCCTTCTACGAGAGCCACTTCTGCGATATCGACGCAGATACGTGCGAGGCCTGCGAACGGATATCGGTAGGCTACTCCGCGCAGCCCCTTGTCCGTGCCTTCGGAGACTACCTGGGCACGTTGTCCACCACGCGCGGATTGGGCGGGCCCGCCGGTACGTATGATCCGGTCATTACGATAGATCCCGTCACCCGCGATGAATTCGTCGGACGAGCTGTGAAATATGCTCTCCCGCAACGCAATATCTTATCTCTCGACGGCTGGTGGTACGAGGACGGCTGGACAGGTATCCACGGCGCCTGCCACAGCCCCGCCGACTGCCCGCACACCCCGGACCTGGCCCCAGGCTACGAACACATTGCCGACTATCTGGCGTCCTTGCCAGCCGATACGCTGCTGTTCAACGTCCGCTGCCACGTCTGAGCATCCCCATCGCGCGGCCGTACCCGAGCAGTCAACGGGCGACCTGAACAAGCCCAGGCTCGCACATCGGCTAGTTAAGACACTGGTGTCAGGGTCGGATCGATCGAGCCCGTCCGTCAACCTCACCCCCTCGAAGCCTGCCAAGATCTTGACGCAAGACGCAGTGATGGGTCGTCGCGGCGACATCGGCCTACATGGACGGCACCGTACTCGTCGAGCAGCCAGCCGGTGCGGGCCGGCCCGCCATGCGGTCGTCGATCCAGCGCAGGGCTGCGGGCGTCCCGGTGACCGCGAGGCTGACGTGGTCGCTCAATTGGTCTCGCATATAGGTGATTTGCGCCCCCGCCGCGCACCACTGTGCCACCGCCTGATCGCTCACCGCGATGTCGACGATTTCGTCGTGCACGGCGTGATAGTGGAGCATCGGCGTGGTCGGTACTACCGGGCCGAAGTCGAGATCGGCGAACAAGGGCTGTACCTCCTCGAGCAGTTGCGAGAAGGGGATCGTCAGGTAGTCGTCCATGCGCAGGAACGGATGCCGGCCCACGTTCGGCGTCGCGCATTCGCTGTCACCCGCGGCCATCATGGCCTGCCCGGCGGGCGTCAGATACTTGTCGAAAACGGCCGCCAGACGCGGATCGGCGCGCATCATGCCGGGCAGGATCGCCGGCATGAAACCGGAGAACGGACCGGAATCCAGTTCCTTCAGATAGCTGCCGAAGTCCGTTCGCCAACCGCCGAGGACGGCCCCGGTCAGGCGTAGTTCGGGCGCGTAGATCGGTTGCATCTGCGCAGCCGAACTGGTACCGAGCGACCCGCCGGAGTAGCCCAGCGCGGCGACCGGAGTATCGGTGCCGGGCAGGCCGAGCGGCTCGAAACGCTCGGCTGCGCGCACTCCGTCGAGTGTGAGGTAGCCCGGCTGTCTCGCGGCGATCAGCGTCCCCTTCGGCCCCTCCCAGTCGGGGATGGAAATCGCGTGACCCGTCGACAGCACCTGCTCGATCGGCATGAGATCCAGGCTGGAGTCGTACTTGTTGTCGACCGGTGCTCCCTGCCGCAGCACGAACGAGGGCGCGCACTGTGGAGCCGAGGCGTCTTCGGCGGCCTGATAGGAGATCAGACCTTTGACCTGCCCGTTTCGCGGGCGCAGCACCGTCGTCACGGTCGCCATGGGGTTCCCGTCGACATCGGTCGTTCGATACAGCAGCTGCCAGGCGTCGGCGTCCTGCGCCTGCGGCCCCATCGAGGCCACCTCGACAGGTCGCGAATTCAGAATGGTGCCCGGAGCCTGCGAGTCCCACCCGGCGGGCGGGGTATAAAAGGGGTCGCTCTGCGGAGTCAGCACCGGATCGGCAGTGCCGACCGCCGTCGGTGTTCCGGCCAAGTACAACACGGCCGAAGCCGCGATCAGGGCCGAGCGCAGCTGGCTGCGCTTGATCGCCGAACTCGTTGCGCCACAGCTGGATACGGCACCGTCTACCACTTGACTTCCCCTCCCCGGAGGGGGCGATTCCCTGAGCCCCCAAGATGGCAGTCACGGTACCTCCTCAAACTGGAACAGGTGTCAGGAACGGCGGCAAAGATCGCTCGGCTGGTGTCCTGTTCGAACCTACCGAGCCAGCCTTTTCGACGAGCGATCACCGGCAGAAGGGGATGTTGAGGAAGCCGTTCCCGACGGACGGAGTAGGGCCGAGACGCGGGCTATTTGACGACGACACCGGCGGGTGGGGGCGTGCCGTGTTCGCGGAACTCGATCAGTTCCGAGGTGTATTGCGCCACGGCCCAGGGGTTGGTGAGCGGGGTCCAGTGGCCGATACCGACGGTGCGCCGCCACAGGGAGGGCACCGCGTTCTCGAGGCCGTTGAAGTACACCGGGGTGACGAACGGATCGATCGACGGGCGGATCTGCTGCACGACCGGGACCTCGACGTGGTCGTAGGTGGGGTGGAACAGTCGCTGGAACATGTTGGCGCGGTACAGGTTTGTCTGGGCCGCGCCATCGCGGGCACTGTACGCCTCGTGCTGTCCGCCTTCGAGGCCGACATAAGCCTGCATCACCTGCGCGCCGAGCCCCGAATTCCAGAACGCCTCCGGCAGTGCGGGCAGGTAGTTGAACGGGACGTAGCTCGAGGCGAGGGCCTGGTAGTAGAGGGCGGGCCAGGCGGTGAAGTCCCCGAATTCCCGTTGCAGCGAACCCGAGAGCAGGTCCAGGCTGGGGCCGGAGATGAAGGTGAACGATGAGAACCTCTCCGGGATCCGGGCGGCTGATTCCCACGTCTGGATGGCGCCCCAATCATGGGCCAGTACATGGACTTTCGTGCCGGGGGCGGTGCGGTCGATGACCGCCTCGAAGTCTTCGGAGAGCTTGGGTAGCTCGTAGTCCGATACCGCGCCGGGATGATCGCTTGCTCCCGAGCCGCGCGGGTCGTAGTTGACGACGTGGTAGCGGTCGGCGAGAAGCGGGATGACCTTGCTCCAGACGTCGGAGTTGTCGGGCCAGCCGTGCACGAGCACGACGGTCGGAGCCTGGTCGTAGGCGGGCCCGTACTCCTTGACCGAGATCGTGGTCCCGTCGGCGGAAACGACCGAGGACTCGATGGGTTGGTCGAGAACATCTGCGATGGCGGCGGGTGCGGGCAGCCCGGGAGCGAGGAAGGTGAGCAGGCCGACCGAGGTGGCCGCTCTCAGAATGGTGCGGCGTTGAATGCGATGCATGAGAACCCCTCGGTGAACCTAGCCGGAACTTACCGATGGGTAAGATACTGGCGCCGCGATGGCCCCGCCAATCGGTTGGATTGCGCCGGTGTTCCTGAAAGCTCCTGCGCCTCAGGCGCTCCCGGCCTGCTCACGGCCCAAATCTGCGGGTTCACGGTTGAATCGAACCGGTTCGCAAGCGATGGAAAAAGTGATAAACATCAATGTTTTCTGCCGCAAGTTCGTCCTGTGCGACACAGTCGGGACCAACGCGAACTCACACGTTCGCCATCTGTCGACCTGCCGCGGCCGATCCCACGGGCAACTCGATGAGGCGACACCACGGGCACCGAACTCCGCACGATGTTCGGCAATGCAGGACGTTCCGCCGACCTCAGATCACCTCGGCCGCTTGACCTTCGCGAGCGTCGTGCCGGCCGCTCGGGTCAGCGCGACCTGCGGCATGAGCGGCTAGCGGCCGACGCGGCGGCAGTGTCGCCTGGCAGGCGAAGCATGCTGCGTTAGAAAGCAGACTTGCCCGCGTCCGCATCCGTCTCGTAGGTCACCCGCAATGATTGAGGGTTGCCGTCGAAATCAACCGAAGTCGGCGCCTGCATCAGCAAGACACGGCCTGAGTAGGGGTCGAATTCGTAGTCGACGGAGCGCCGCAAAATCGTCGTTGCCAGTATCACGCCCGGCTGATGCCGGTCGCGGACAACAACCTCGACCTTCTCGGTGCCGTAAATCGCATTGGCTTTGCTCACCGCGAACGGCCCAGACGTGCCCTGACACGGAAACTCGTCTACCTGCTGCCGAACGCTGCTCATGGCTCAACGTCTACCCGACACGAGGCCCTGGCGTCCAAACAATGAAGAGCTGAAATGCATCGTTGGTGAGACGTCCATGTGCGGGCAACGGTTTGCAACGGACGATCGTCCTATGCTCGGCAATGCAGGACGTACGGCGAGGCGAGATGATTTCTGCCCGTTGGCCTTCCATACCCCGCGCTGGCCGACCTGAACCGCGCGGCTCGCGGCAAGACAGTGCGTTTCGAGACAAGCCCTATGGAGCGCGCCGCGCCGGTGATGCATACGCAGTTGACGAGCACCGCTCAGGCAAGATCGAGGAATACGACCCGGGCTTTGCAGAGCAGAAGGGAACAGCGTGTGATTTCGCGGCGAGCTTTCCTGCTGGCCAGTGGAGTTTACCTGGCCCTTGTCATCGTCGGACTCGCGCTGCCCAGACTGGTCACGGCGGGGCCCACCGGCATAATCGGCTGGACGATAGCGATAGTCGCGCTCGTGTCCTGGTTCGTCTTTGCCGTCCTGAGGTCGCGCTCATCCGAAACAGTGAGTCTCTGACTCCGAGCCCCAGCACCGCCGTTCGGCCAGCGCGGTCAGCGGCAGGAGAGTGCGTTCTTCCGCCCATCTCGCGCAACGCGGTGGCAGCGACTGTCGGGGGTTTCAGCTACGGTTCGGCTCGCTGTTGATCACGATGGGCGGGGATGGAGTTCGGCGTGGGTTGGAAAGTGAACGGGCTGATCGTTGAGGGATCGGTCGATCCAGGTCGGCTTCCAGGTCGACCGCGCGACACGGGCGAGGCCCTCGATATCGACGCCGTGTACGAACGTCCCTGCGACTACGGCATTGCCGTGGTCGGCGGATGGACCTTTATCGCCGACCCCGAGTTTCATGTGAGCTTCAACGACGTTGCGGTGCTGGAGATTTCAGGTAGGGGTCGAGCTCTGGCATGGGTGACCAACAGCGTTTCGACGCTGCACGGGTTCGCGTGGTACGTCGACGGAGTCCCGGTGCGTCGTGTCGTCTTTGCAGAGGGCGAAGTTGTCGATGAGAGCGGGGAGCGACTTCCCGAGGAAGCATCGGCGCCGGAGCCGCTGAGTGAGGACTATGTCTTCGAGATGATCGGGCGATTGACCGGAAAAGACTGGGGCGACGGTGTCGATGCCGCGTATCGCATCTGGACGTGCACTGAACAGGTCACTGCCGAGGACTGAGGTCTCTGACGAACCTCTCTCTGCTGTTGACACGCTCGTCGGAAGGACAGTGCGTTCGGGTCGACGCCGGGGCGGTGGGCTTGAGATCAAAACTGGTCGGCCCCAGCGATCTTCAGGGCCGACCGATTGGCCGCTTCGAACCGCGCGGCTCGCGGCATGACCGGATATCTTCCGCCACCGGGCATGTGCAGGCCAGCCGACATAAGCACCCTCACGGCGGACGTGTTCTGCTTACTCGGAGATAGTGCCGCGGACCGGCCCGCCGCTGATATCGACCTCCCTGCGCCTGTACTTGCTCGACAAGGTGGGGTCACGGGCGCACAAGAAGTCGGTGATGCGCTCGGATAGCACAAACGTATAGGTCTTAGCGAAGTCATCGACACCTGGTTGACCGGTGATCTGGAGTGCGTACACGCGTGGGAAAACCAGAGTCGAAGGGTCAAGGCCATAGTCGTTGGGGAATTCCGTGGGTTCGGTCGTGGCAGGAGCCAGGCGGTACCCGGTGAAGTCGGTCGCGGCCAACGCTTCCGCGAGTGGCTCCGTCACACCGGTGAGACGGCCGAGCCCAGAGGCGAAAATCTCGGTTTCGATCGGTGCCACCATCGAGAACACCGCGCTGACCAGCGTGCGAGGATCGGTGGTGGTGTCCCAGGTTTTACGTGCGTTGTCCGCGGGAACGGGCAGATTCAGATTGAACCAACGCATGGCAGGCACTACCTCCTCGCGGCATCGATGCGTAAACAGGACCTGACTTAGTCACGGTCAGATTGTCGCGGGACGGGTGCGCCAACCAAGGACTGACTCACCGGCGATCCCATCCGAAACTCGGCAGTGCCGGACGTTCGGCCGACCTCGGACCGACACCGCCACTCGATCTCCCGCTCGCCGCGCTGGCCGGTTCAGTCAGCGCGCTCCGCGGCAGTGCAGGATGTTTGACGTGCCCCAGAGCAGTACTTGGGGAGTGGGTCTCAATTCCTGGCGCCCTGGCAGCGGTGCGGTTGGATCGGACGCTGAGCGCTACAGTCGAAATGAGATGCGAACCAAGTTGAGGAAGTGAATGTCTTTCCCTGTCAGTGATATCACCGACCATTGGGGGCAGCCGACGTCCTCCGCGGCGGTTCCGGCCGAGACATTCGACAGGTATGCCGATCTCGCGCCGGGTTTTCTGCTCGAGCTGTGGCGCGAACTGGGTTTCGCAGGGTTCCGTAAGGGGATGCTGTGGCTGTGCGATCCGGTGCAGTGGCAGGACACCGTGGATGACTGGACCGTGGGCCTGCGACTGCCCTCCGGTGACGATTCATGGATCGCTGTGACGCGGTCGGCATTTGGCCGGATGACGTTGTGGGGCCGACGAACTGGACTGAGCCTGACCGTGGTGCCCGATCGCGGATGGGTGTTCGCCAACGACCAGTCGCATGAGATGGCCACCGACTTCGACCGCGACGTCCAGTTGTACGCCTCGCTGCTGGCAACGAGCGAAGATACGCTCGACCCCGAGGCTGACGACGACAAACCGCTCTTCAAACGTGTCCTGAAGAAGCTGGGTCCGGTTTCTCATGACACCATGTACGGATTCGTTCCTGCCATGGCGCTCGGTGGCCCAACGCTCCCCAACCACGCCGAGATCGTCGACGCCGCAGTGCATATGCAACTACTCAGTCAGCTGAACCCGCGGGCCATGATGGCCGACAACCCTTACCGGTAGACCGTTCGCTCACACGTCGATCTTCGTGGATCGGCGTCGCTGCGCCGTACGCTCATCGGCATGTGCGGACACGGCGACGGCCCCGAGATGCCCCGGGGCCGTTGATCTTCAGCTAGGTCACGCTGGCCACCTCGGACCGCGCGGGAAGCGGCATGACAGTGTGTCGTGCGTCGGCCGGGACAGCTACTGTCGCACCGTGGTTGAAACCGCTCTACTGCATGCACTTCCAATGCCCCACCAACTGCGACACAGGTCCCGTGTACTGGCGCTGTTGGACTGTGTTCTAGGCGGCAGGGCACACGCTCATCCGACTCGGACGTTCCGTTACGTCGAGGAATGGCGTCCAGGACAGCATCTGGCCTCGATGGACAACGGTGCGGGCGACGAATACTCCATCGTGTTCAACAGTGCCGGGGTGTACGTGCGAGGGTTCGACCACCATTCCGAACTGAATACGTACGGTCAGAACGACACCGGTGAGCTGTGGCCGGGGCTGACCGACGGGCTCCCCACGCCCTTTCACCCCTACGTCACCGATGCGGCCTTCCGGTTCGACGAAGAACCGACGATGACCGTCTGCCTCTGGCGCCTGTCCACCGACAGCGAGTGGCACACAAGCCAGACCATTCACCCTGCTGTAGAGAATTTGAACGGCGATGGCTCGGATTGGCTGTTCGACCAACTCATCGACTGGTCCGCAGAGACCAAAGCCGACCACTACCGCCGCTATTTCGACCTGCCTGCCAATCCTGACCAGGCTGCGCTGCAGGAGATTATGGAGGGCAGACAGATCACGGCCGATCTCGTCTATCGGTTGAATTCTGGCATCGACCTTGCCATCGTGACCGAAGAGGCCGCGATCTCCGGGATTCCGGTCGGTTTCTGACGGGCGCCATTACAGAAGGCCACCTACGTCCAGGCAACCAACCATCAGCTTGACGGTGCACTCGTCGCCGGGCCCACGGCCGGGTGCCGGAACGAGCGGGTCGCGGCAGTTGAGGATGTTCCCTCCAACCTCGTGGTGGGCACGTGTTCTGTCGGAGCGGCCTGCCGCGAATTACGCTCGCTGCCATGGATGTCGATGAGGCATTGCGCCTATACGCCAACCGTCCACGATCAATTGTCCTTGAGCGGGTGAAGGAGTTCCTCGGAATCTATGTCCACGACTGCGACGGGTGGGAGGACCTGCGCGAGCAGTTGACTTCAACCTCTCGGGATTTACGCCCGTACGCCGACGCATTGACCGTGTTGCTCAACGAACCTCAGCCCGCCGGGACGCTGTCCTACATCGTCGCCGTCGACGCCAACTGGTCACTGGATGACGGGGGTTCTGACACCGACGCGGCCGCTGCCCTCGCCGAGATCGCCGAGATCCTCCACGCTGTCATCAACCGACCCGAATGACCGGTCAGGCAAAACCACAACGCCTACACCCGCTCGAGCTACGTTGACCGGGTTGGCCAGCGCGGGATGCGGCAGAAGCGGATGTTGGTAACAGCGCTCGTGGTCCGCAGAGCATCATCGTCAGCTTCGACCGGGCGGAGGAGTCGGGGCACCGTCGGGAAGGCCAGATCGCCGACGACTGCCTATGCTTCCTCCCAGGTCGGTGTAATGGGGCGGTCGCTCGAAGCCCTTTTCGGCGCAACCGAATCCGCACGTCAGCAGTGAACGCGACTTCGGGCAGTCACAGGCTGGTCGAGGTCATTGCGCGGGCTGGTGGTGGGTGCTGCCGGAGTCGAGGGCGATGAGGAGGTTGGACAGCGGGTTGGGCAGTCCGGTGCTGCTGCCACTGCTTCCCGCGCTGGCATCGATCGGGGTAGCGGCCGGGACCTGAGGGGCGGCCTCGGCGGCGGCCGGGCCGGCGACGGCGCTGACGGCGGCGGTCACGGCCAGCGTCAGCAATCCAGCGCGCAGGGTGTTCTTGCGAGTGAGCATGCCAGGCATCATATTTGGAATGTAGATATTTCAAATAAGTAGCTGCGCCCCCAATTCCCGGGGCCCGGTTACGTCCGGTCGCGGATCGCACGGGAAGCGGCATTGCAGGGTGTTGTTAAGGTAGTTGGAGTCGCTGCCCTGTTTCGGTGACCGGGTGGGGTTGTTTGATGGCAAGGGCTGCATGCGGTTTCGATCGCGTCGGCGGTGATGGTGAAAGATCAACGGCGTGGTCACCTTCGATGCCGATGTCACACCGTACGAACCAGCCCAGTTCGCCGACTTCCGTGACGGATTGGGCTGGCAACTCGAGCCCGATCGTTGCGCAGTCCTTGTGCATGACCTGCTGCCGTATTACGCGAGCGTGCTCGCCGAACAGACTCGGGCAACAGTCGTGGGCCAGTGCCGAACGCTCGTGGAATGGGCCTTCAGTCGGAGCGTGCCGGTCATCGCTTCAGCTCCACGGCCTGCGACGGTGGTACAGCAGCGCGGTCTGGGCGGCCTGCTATGGGGGAAGGGCCCGAACGCGACCGAGGTGAGGCAGTCGTGCTTGGACGGGATGGACGAGCCTGCTGTTCCGTGGATCCGCAAGCGATCCCTGAGCGCGTTCTACGCCACGGATCTGGCCGTAGAACTGAGCCGACAGGGCAAGGATCAGCTTGTGGTCTGCGGCGTTTTCGCGTCCCAGGGGATCGTCGCAACCAGCTTCGACGCGCTGGCGAGGGATGTCCAACTCTTTGTCGTGTCCGATGCGGTAGCCGATTACAACGCCGTCTTACACGAGCTGGCTCTGAGACAAATTGCTCGATCCACCGGACAAGTCATCTCTACGGCCGATTTGACCACAAACTGAGTCGGGCGACCATCTCGGTGCGTGTACAGGGAACTTCGCATTTCGATATTCGCAAATACTCGGTCATCGGCATGAGCGTGCACTCGGCCCGGCCCGGGGCCGCGCCGATTCCAAGCGCCCTTGGGGGCCACAGGCTGGCCTGACAACGGGTCTCTCAGCGTGCGGCAAACGACGCTCAGAGCGCTCGCCAGGTCCAGGGCTTCGGCACCAGTCCGCGGAGGCACGCGATACGGTGCTCAGCTTCGGCGGCGGCTGCTCTTCGCGTGTCCGATCGGCCAAGCGCGAATGCGGCCCATCGGAACTCTTGAATGTTGGCAAGTACTCGATAGCCCGGCCAACGGGTCACGTCATAGCCTCCGTAAGCGTCAACGAAGCTTCGATATTGATCGTTCGTGATTCTCTGGAAGTCGGTGTAGTCGACCGCCAGCTGAACGAGATCCCATTCACGCCAACCCACGGATACTTTGTCGAGGTCGAGCACTATGGGCTCACCGGAGGGCGGTACCACGAGATTTCCTTGCCAGGCGTCGCCGTGGATGACGCAGGGCTGCGATGGTTCGTCGAGTTCGTCGTACAGGTCGTGCAGACGCGCGTACTGCTCCAGGAGCCAGGAGCGGTCATCTTCGGTGATTGTGGTTGCGGACTCGATGTGTTCTCGGACGCCGTCGAATGGCGCATAGCTTGGCAGCGGGAACTCAGTCGGGGGTGGCAATGCGTGCAATTGGCGGAGCATCGTGCCCAGTTCTTCGGGTGTGGACGGCCGGTGATCCGGGATCAGGGTCCACCAGGTGACGGGACGCTCGTCCACGAGCGTCGGTTGTGGGATCGAGTTCACCGCTTCGACGGTCGCGATCCCATTCATGTTGAGCCACTGCGAGATACGCAGCTCTCGCTGCGCCGTCCGATAGCTGTGCGGCTTGCCGATCCGCGCCACGATGCCGTTTGGCAACTCGAAGATCGCGTGTGAGCCGTCGCGGACGGTCACCGCTCCCTGAGCATCAACGTTGCTGAGTTTCGCCGCCCGGGTCAGCACCTCGGCGGCCGGCTGGCCGGACTGGCTCATTCGGATACCTCGGACATCTCAGAGTCGTCGGTAAGCACGCTGTACAGACCGTTGACCTCGGGGACGGCAAGGTGTTTGATCGAGGCGCGCGACAGCACCTGCAATTCATCGCGAATACGTTGGGAGTGAAGGGGTTTCGATTGGGTCGCGGCTTGCATGCCGAGCTTGGCCGCTTTCTTGGGGTCGCCTATCCGCATGGTCAGCGTGGCCAATCGTATGAGCGAAAAGGTCCGGGACCGTGGATAGCTTTGGCCCTGCCGTCGGATGGCTTGGCCGATTCGTGGCGCGGCCAACTCCATTTGGTTTCGCGCCAGCGCGACCGGGATCAGTGCCTTACCGGTGCTACCCAAATGCTCGGCTTCGTCGTAGTAGCACATCCAGGGCGGATCTTCGCCGGGCGTGCTGTCGGCGAAGTAGTCGTCTGAGCGTGCGACCTCGGCCAGCGTTTCGTCAGTGCGCCCAAGTGCGGCAAGGAACTGTGCGCGTAGCGCGCTGAGCATGGCGCGGGTGGTGGCTGAGAGTCGGTCGGAGCGAACTTGGGCGAGTTCGATGAGTGACAGGGCGTTGTCCGCGCCGCTGGTGTAGGCCGTCATTCGGGCCATGTCGGCGAGCGTGCTCGCTCGTAGTTCCCACGATCCGGCGGCGTCTGCGCACCAGAGGGCGAATCGGGAGTGCTGGTCTGCGGTAACGAAGTCGGCGATATCGAAGGCGGCAAACGCAGCGACGCCGCTCAGGTTGCCAACCGCTTCGAACAACGCCTGTCGCGTGTCGGATGCGGCCCTTCCTCGCACGAGCGGTGCGAACGCGTAAAGCTGTTGACTGGCAGCAGTATTGGCAGATCCGCCGCCGTGAAGGTTCTCCGCGGTCGCGGCACGGCGAGTGGCTTCTTTCACCTGCTCGACATCGGACCACGCCACGGCTCCGGCACACCCCAGCTCAGGTATGTACTCGGCGGGCACGGATTCGAGATTGAACGGGCTGAACACATTGGCGGTGAGCGACTTGCCGGGCTCGTCCGTGGTGGCGAGTGAGGTTGCGGCGGTACGCCGCCTCGCCTGCCGATCGCCGTCCGCCTGGGCGCGAAGGGCGACAAGCGCACCGTTTGCCTCTAGCGCATTATCGATTGCGGCAATGACCTCGGGCGAAGGGAGATTGGAGTCTTCCCACTCCGTCATGGTGACGTACTGGCGCGAGTAACCGATCATCGACGCCAGCACACGCTGAGATATGTCCGCCTCTTTCCGAAGGCGCTTGACCTCGCGTGCCAGTTGATCAGCAACCGTTGGCGGTCGCCGGTCGGGTTCGATCGTCGGGTCACCCTCACCCCTGGTCATGGCTTCATTCTGGTCTACCGCACGGGTATGGCAAGTCCACTTTCGTAGCGACTTGCCATCTTTCTTGCCTTGCCGATGCCGGGGTTTGCTCGTTGTGAACGCACCGCGAACCGCGCGGCTCGCACCTAGTCGACCAGGGGGAACTGTGGCTGATCAGCCTCACGATCCGCCGGACCAGGCGGAGGAACCCACACCGCGTACACGGTTGTTCCAGTTCTCCGGCGGCGTGTTCGAACTCCAGGCCAGCGGAGACGAGCCCGAGGACTATGGCGGGTTCTATCTCGAGTTCCAAGACTTCTACGCACTCGACGGACATGACGACAGAGGGGCGGTAATGCGTTACAAGCCAACGTGTTTGGGCTATATCCGAATTGACGTTTCCGGGGTGGCTCAACTCTGGGATCAGACGCAAATCCGTAAGCTCGCAACACGTTTGGGCTACGACTTCGCCGACATGGTGATCTACGATCCCCGTTTCGGGCGGCCCCCGTTGGCGCGTTTGAAGGCGCAGGCGACGCGGTTGGACGCGGAAGCGGTCATAGTCCCCAGCCCCGAACATTTCGAGGGCGCGGAGATACCGGGGACGTTGGTGCAGCAACTCGACGTGATCACCGTAACCCCGGAACAGACCTACGCCCGCCGCATGATGCCGCCGGTTCGGGACCTCCCGCCTGCTCGAGCGAACGGCGCATAGGCAGGCCGGACCGGCCCCTGAAAGCCATTCCGATGCTCGGGACCTTGAGAGGGGGTGGTTGATCGACGTACCGATTCAGAACTATTTGATGGCGTTGTTCCACAACGCATTTCGCGATGGACCCTCGGCCAGCCGCAACCGTGCCGAGGGTTTCCGCATCCCAAGGGGATGGGTCCCAGCCCACCGCGCGTTGACCTGGATCGCCCACCGGTCCGCTGGCCGCGACCCTCGGGCGCCGAGCCGCCTGAACCGCGGGGGTTCCTGGGGATGGCACCACCAGGAACCGACATGGTGGCGATGCCAGACTGGAGGGTGTGAGTGAGCTCGGGGAATTCTTGAAGGCCAAGCGGGCGGCGGTGGCGCCTGAGGATGTTGGTCTGCCTGCGGTGGGGAATCCTCGGCGGGTACCGGGACTGCGGCGGGAGGAGGTGGCGCTGCTCGCCTCGGTGAGTGTCGACCACTACACCCGCCTTGAACAGGGGCGGGTATCGGCAGCATCTGAGAACCTCTTGTCCGGTATCGCTCAGGCACTCCGGCTCAGCCGGGAGGAACACGAGTATCTCCGGATGTTGGTGCAGGCGCGGCCGCGGCGGGGGCGAGCCGGAGATGCGGAAGTTGCTGCGCCGCTGCGGGATCTGCTTGCCTCCCTCACTACTCCGGCGCTGGTTTTGGGGCCGCGAACCGATATCCTGGCGTGGAATGCCGAAGCGGTTGCGTTGTTCTTCGACTTCGCCGAGATCCCGCCGCCGCAGCGGGCCTTGGTTCGAATGGTGTTCCTGGAGCCCAGGTTTCGTGGGTTGTTCGTGAACTGGAGTCAAGTCGCTGCCGAGGCTGTCGACCGTCTGCGCGTGGTCGCCGCACGCACTCCTGGCGATCCGCGATTGAACCAATTGGTCGGCGAATTGTCTGTGCACGACTCCGACTTCCGTCGGTGGTGGGCCGGTCACGGGGTCCGCACGCTCGCTGGCGGCCGCAAGCACCTCAACCATCCGGTAGTCGGGGAGTTGGAACTGGATTGGCAAGTCCTGCAGGTTCTCACCGCGCAAGACCAGACGCTGGTTACCTATACCGCTCCCGCAGGTTCGCCCAGTCATGAAGCGGTACGGATTCTGTGCTCTTGGAATGCTGCGATTCCCGTAATGGGGGGAAACCCTGAGGCGGGGGACAGCTACTCTTCGGCACACTCACTGGATGGAGACACTGCATCTCACTGATTTTCCTGCGGCTGCCGAGACCCTCCGAACCGTGCTCGACCGATCACCTGACCATGCGGCCGACGCGGCGGAATGGTTTCCCGAGGACTTCAGCGAAGGACCATTGGAACCGGACAGCGTTGCGGTACGCCACGAATGGTGGGCGTGGTGGCGGGATATGGTGGCCGCGCAGACCGGCGAGAATCCCGAAGGTCTTGCGAGGTTCGGCGAGCTGACTTCCTTCTGGGAGAAGGTCGACGCCGCCGACCACGTGGTGGTCTGGTACAGCCGGGACAGGGCCGGCGAGTGGGCGTTCTTTCACGCGGTACGCCACCGGCTCGCGGACAGGCCCTTCGATGTGGTCGAACTTCCGCTCCCGGTCGTCACCTATACCGCCGACAAGCTTGCTGGGCATCTCGACAGCAAACGACCCATCACGCAGCGCGAACGCGACGCCACCTGTCGCACGTGGGAGCGACTTCGGCACGAGAACCAGACCTTTCGAGTCATTCGCGACGGCGAACTGGTGTCCGCCCCCGCGGACCACTACGACGCAGCGCTCGTCGGCGCCGCGACCGAAGGGTGGTCGCCCATCGTCCAGATCGTTGCCCCGGTGATGGCAGACATGAAAGTTGGTGACTCACCATTGTTCTGGCGGGTGAAGTCGCTGGTCGAAGCAGGAGCGCTCATTGCTGACGGCGATCCTTGGCTGCCGCGGCAAACCCGTATCAAACGGGCGCAATCACGTCTGCTCTGAATCGAGAAATCTCTACTACGCTCCGTCGTTTTGGGCCTAGGATGAAGTGGCAGGGCATTCACGAAGGGGAGATGGCGTATGCGAGCATTCACGCGAATTTGGAACTACCTCAAGGTGTTCGGACGGGCTCGGCGGAATCAGGCCGATCTGGTGGGGTGGTTGATTCGGCGGCCGTTGCTGTTGGTGAGTACGGCGTTCTATGAGTCGATGTTGCTGTTCTCGAATCGGGTGGATCCGCGGTTGAAGGAATTGGCGGAGTTGAAGACTGCGGCGCTGGTCAACTGCGAGTTCTGTCTGGATATCGGGTCCGCGTTGGCGCATCACAGCGGGCTTACCGAGGCGCAGATCCGTGACCTGCCGAAGTATCGGGACAGTGACGCCTACAGCGAGCTCGAGAAGCTCGTCATCGGTTATGCCGAAGCCGTCACGCTCACTCCGACCTCGCTCGATCTCGAGGAGTTGCGCACGCAGCTGCTGACCCACCTCGGCAAGGCGCAGCTCGCGGAACTGGCGGCCGCGATCGCCTGGGAGAACCAGCGGTCGCGGGTGAACCAGGCGCTGGGGGTGCGGCCGACGGGCATGGCGGACGGGATGACCTGCGCGCTGCCGGAGCCGCGTCGCGCGGCTGAGTAGAACCTTCGAGCATTGCCGTTCGCGCCGCGATGAATTCGGGGCGGTCGTACGGTCATAAGAGGTGTCCGTGTCGCTTACCCGCTTGGAGCAACCATGACCTCGACCGCACCCGTCACCTCCGGAACCCTCGCGGTGCCGGACGGCACCCTCTACTACGAAGTCCGCGGCAGCGGACCACTCATCGCATTGGTCGGCGCCCCGATGGATTCCGGTCCGTTCACGCCGCTGGCCGACCTGCTCGCGTCCGATTACACGGTGCTGAGCAGTGATCCGCGTGGCCACGGCAAGAGCGTCCTGAACAACACCGACGAGGACTCGACGCCGGAACTTCGGGCCGACGACCTGGCCCGGATTCTCACTCACATCGGCAAGGGCCCGGCCATCGTGCTGGGCTCCAGCGGTGGCGCGATCACCGGTCTCGCCTTGGCCATCGCCCGGCCCGACCTGGTCTCGACCTTGATCGCGCACGAGCCCCCGCTGCGCGAACTGCTCGACAATCGCGTCGAGTTGCGGGCTCAGACCCAAGAAGTCATCGACGTCTACAACACCGGTGACGCGCTGGGCGCGATCCGTAAGTTCTTCGCCATGACCGGCCTCTTCATGCCGGAAGAAGTGTTGCAGCAGATGTTCGGCGGCGAACGCGACCCGCACGCAGTCGAATCCGACGACTTCTTCTACCGCCACGAACTGCACACCACCTCCGGCTGGGAGCCCTCGCTCGACGCCCTGCGCGCCACCCCGACCACCATCCTGATCGGTATCGGCGACGAGTCCGCGGACAAGTTCTGCGATCACACCTCCCGCGCGCTGGGCCGGGAACTCGACATCGAGCCCACGCTGTTCCCCGGCGGCCACGGCGGTTTCATGGAGCAGCCCGACGCCTTCGCCAAGCGCCTGCGCGAGGTGCTGGAGTCCTGAGGAGTCAGGCGCCGGAAGTGCTGAGCTGGAAGGGATGCCAGGTTTCCCCGAGAAGCCGAATACCGTTCTCGTCCAGCTCTTCTGGGGCCTCCCCGGACCGGGATTGCAATACCGCGCGGGCTCGCCGGGCGAACACGGGGTCATGAAACAGCGTCGTGAGGAACCGAGTCTTCTCGTCACCGACAATTTCTCGGGCCAGCACGTGTTCGGCCCGTCCGCGGTACAGCAGGCGGGCCTTGCCGCTCGCGCGGAGATTTCGTGCCCACGCGGTATCGCCTTGCATGGTCATCACGTAGCGCTCGCCGTCGATCACGGCGACCCGCACCGGCACTTCATAGGTCCGGCCGGAGACACGACCGTCCACCTGCAGGGTTCTGAGCAGGTCGGCATCGCTTCCGCCGACACCGATACCCAGCCGAACGAGGAAGCGTATGACGGGGTTCACGTATCGGTAGAAGCCCTGTCGGCGGGAAGCGGGCGGCGGTGCAGAACCGGACATCAGCATGTCTTCCTGTTCGGGCGGTGGCGAAGCCGCCTTCCACGATAGTGACCGAGGTGCCAGATACGGCGTGAATCCCGTTGTTGTGCAGATGGATTCCCGAGCCGTCCGCAGCGTGACTCCCGCAGCGAGGCCGCCATGAAAATGGCTCGAAGGTTGCGGGGAGAGTGCTCTAGCATCGCGCCGGTGATGGATACGGTGAATCGGCAATGGGTGGTGCGGCGACGGCCGGAAGGTGCTGTGCGGGTTGAGGATTTCGAGCTGAGGACGGTTCCGGTACCCGAGTTGGGGCCCGGTGAAGCGCTGATCAAGGTGCACTGGCTGGGGATCGACCCAACCCAGCGTGGCTGGCTCAACGATGCCGACAATTACATCGACGCGATACCGCTCGGCTCGGTGATGCGCGGCGGCGGTGTGGGACAGGTTGTGCGGTCGCACAATTCGAACTATCCCGTCGGCAGCTGGGTCGCGGGCATGGTGGGCTGGCAGGACTATGTCGTCGCGTCGGAGGGCGGCCTGTTCGGGCTGAACGTGGTGCCCGACGGCGTGCCCGCACGATTGATGCTGAGCATGTTCGGTGCGCCCGGGCTGACCGCATACTTCGGCATGACCGACATCGGCCGACCCGAGCCGGGGCAGAAAGTGCTGGTGTCAGCGGCCGCAGGAGCGACGGGATCGCTGGCCGGCCAGATCGCGAAAGCCATGGGCTGCACCGTTATCGGGATCGCCGGTGGACCCGAGAAGTGCTCCTGGATCACCGAGCAGGCAGGCCTGGACGCCGCGATCGATTACAAACACGACGACATCGACGCCTGCCTGACCCGCCTCGCCCCGGACGGCATCGACGTCTTCTTCGACGGCGTCGGCGGCCGCGTACTGGAACACGGTCTGGCACACCTGGCGCGCGGCGCCCGCGTCGTCCTCGCCGGAGCTATCTCCTCCGGCTACCAAGGCGCCGATCCGGAGTACGGCCCGCGAAACTACATGCGCCTGGCCCTCGACCGAGCGCGCATGGAGGGATTCATCTTCCTCGACTACCTCGACCGCTTCCCGGAAGCATTCACCGCCCTTCGCGACTGGCACGACCAAGGCAAACTCACCGTCGCCGAAACCATCAGCAGCGGACTGGAATCCGCGCCGGATGCGCTGCGCTCGGTGTTCGAAGGCCGCAACCTGGGCAAGCAACTGGTCCAGATCGCCGATTCCTGACGCCGCCGATACCTGCACGACCCCGCCGGGCGGGACCGGTCATGAAATGGATCGGAGCCGCCCATGCGGTTGGCGGAGCTGCTCGACCGCCTGATCCGTCTGCGCGTCGACAGGATGGAACACCACGAGTTGCTGTTCGTCCATTGGGAGTTCGAGAGTCTCGCGGAGCAGTCGAAGCGTGTGCCCGGCAGGGTGCTCGAGCCGAAGGATTCCCCGTCGCGGCACCACGTGCTGGTTCAGGCGGCGAGTGAACTCGGAGCCTGCGACCGGCGTGAGTTCGCCGGTGAGCCACTCGAGGTTCTCCAGGGACGGCGCGAGCCACAGATCGAAGGTCTGTTCATCGGCGATGTCGTCCCAGTCGAGGAAGAACGCACGGGCGCGAGGGTCGGTGAAAACGTAGCGGGTAAGGTTCGGCACGGCCCCCTCGAGCAGCCCGGTCTCGCCGGTGATCGACTCGAAAGTGCCGGTGCGAGCGAGGATATCGCCCAGCCTGTTGGTCACGATCGCGATACCAGGCTCCAGGAGCCCGAGCGTCCGCAACACCGCAGGACGCACCTCCCGCGCCGGCGCGACAGGCCGAATCTGGACCGCGCACACCCCAGCGGTGATCTTCGCCAGATAACGCAGATGGTTGCGCTCCGAGGAATCCAGCGCGAGCGCATCCGCGAGCGCGGTGACAACGGTCGGCGACGGGTTGCGGTCACGCCCCTGCTCGATCCGGGTCAGGTATTCGACGCTGACATCCGCCCGGGTGGCGAGATCCTGTCGGCGCAGCCCCGGCGTCCGGCGGCGGCCGCGACTCGGAAGACCGAGGGACTCCGGCTGAATGCCGTCACGCTTGGCCCGAATGAAATCTCCCAATGGCGTCCCCATGTGCTGCAGCATAGGGCGATTCGCGTCCGCGACGACGGTGCGTAGCGTGGCCCTGCGGGGGCCAGCCTGAGTTCGGCCTGGTTGCCGGCCCGGCGCGATTCGATCGTGATGGGCATGGAGAAATCGAGATCGCGCTCCGGCCAGGCGTTGCTGGTCTGGGGCCTGCTGGTGGTGGCGGCAAACCTGAGGGCGAGTTTGACCGGCGTCGGGCCATTGCTGGATCGCGTGCAGGCCGAGCTGCACTTGACCCCGGCCGTCGCGGGGATGCTGAATACGGTGCCGCTGTTGGCCTTTGCTGTCCTGTCCCCGGCGGTGCCGCGTCTGGCGGCACGATGGGGATCCGAGCGGTTTCTCGGCGGCGCACTCGTCGTGCTGACCGTGGGGATCGTGGTGCGATGGCTGCCGTCGGCCGTCGGTTTGTTCGTGGGCACGACATTGATCGGCGCGGGCATCGCCGTGGGAAACGTGTTGCTGCCCAGCCTGATCAAACGCGATTTCCCGACCAGGATCGGCCTGCTCACCAGTGCGTACGCGACGGTGATGGGTGGTGTCGCCGCGGTGGCCTCGGGAGTTGCGGTGCCGCTCAGCCGGATCGCACCCGGCGGCTGGCACACCGCGTTGGGGTGCTGGATCCTGCCCGCATTGATCGCCATCGTGCTGTGGCTTCCGCAGCTGCGCGCGCCGCGCACGGTCCCGGGGACGGTGCGCGGGCAGCGGCTGCCGTGGCGGTCACCGGTGGCGTGGGCGGTCACGGCGTTCATGGGATTGCAGTCGCTGGGCTTCTACGCCGTCGTCACCTGGCTGCCACAGGTGTTCCAGGACAAGGGTGTCAGCGCGACCGCGGCCGGATGGCTGTTGTTCCTGTTCCAGGTGGTCGCGGTGCTGACCAGCCTCGCGATGCCCGCACTGCTGCGACGAACCCGCGATCAGCGCCTGTCGGCGGCGGTCGCCTCGGCGGTCCTGCTGCTCGGCTATCTGGGGCTGTTGGTGATGCCGGGCTGGGCGATGCTGTGGAGCGTCGTCCTGGGACTCGGCGGCGGCGCGTGTCTGGTGCTGGCCTTGGCCTTCCTCAGCCTGCGCGCAGCGGACGCGGCCGGGGCGGGTGCGCTCGCGGCCATGGCGCAGTCGATCGGATACCTGCTGGCCGCCGCGGGTCCGGCGCTCTTCGGACTGCTGCATGCCGTCGGTTCCGGTTGGCGCGCACCGATTCTCATGCTGTGCGTCGCGGCGGCATGCCAGACGATCGTCGCGTCGGTGGCGGGCCGGGGCACGGTGCGTCCGCCCGAGGACCAGGCACCCGACTATTCCGTGGGCGGGATCACCCAGCGGGCGTAGGTATTTTCGGGGCTGACGGTGATGATGTCGGCGATCTGGACGAGATCGTCGGGGATGTGGCCGCCGAGATGGGCGAGGCTGGGCACGATCACCGCATCGGCTTCGAGGCGCGAGAGGGCGGTGCGCACGCGCAGCATCGGTCGGTCGGTCTCGGGACCGAAGATGAGGGTCTTGCACAGGTCGTAGCCGAGGCGGCGGGCCAGATGCTGAATCTGGGCCTCGTCCCACTGCTGTTGCGCCCCCGACACATCGTGCCGGAGGAATCCGATCGCTGCCGGTTGTGGCCGCATCTCGCCGCTCTCTTGACTGATCCGCTTTGCGCCGAAGACAACGCTACGGCGAACATCTCGCGCGCATAGGGTGATCCGCCGAGAAACTACGTGTCGCAAACGTGTCGCGATCCCGGTGTCCTACGTCACGCTCCGGCCAACGGGACCGAAAATGATTGGTATGCAATGCATTACCTAAATTCGGTGAGCCTTTCTTTGCTGGCGGGAAACCGAGTGAAGCATTACCGTTCCCCTGGTGAGGGACGATTTCGAGGGGTCGGTGGCCATCGCGCATGCGGCCGAGCCGCATGCAACAGGACTGGCGACGCGGTTGAACTGGCTGCGCGCCGGCGTATTGGGAGCGAACGACGGAATCGTCTCGGTGGCAGGCATCGTGGTGGGTGTGGCCGCGGCCACCAGCAATAGCACCGCGATCATGACCGCGGGCGTGGCGGGACTCGCGGCGGGTGCGGTCTCGATGGCCCTGGGCGAGTACGTCTCGGTGAGTACGCAACGCGACAGCGAACGTGCCCTGCTGGAAACCGAACGCCGTGAGCTGGCCGAACAGCCCGAGGCCGAACTGGCCGAGCTGGCGGCGATCTACCGGGCGAAGGGGCTGTCGGCGGCGACCGCGCAGACCGTCGCGGAAGAACTCACCGCCCGGGACGCGTTCACCGCGCACGCCGAGGCCGAGCTGGGAATCGATCCGGACGAGCTGACCAATCCGGTGCACGCGGCGTTCTCGTCGGCACTGTCGTTCACGCTGGGCGCGCTGCTGCCGTTGCTGGCAATCCTGACGCCACAGGCGATTCGGGTGCCGGTCACCATGGCCGCGGTGCTCGCCGCGCTGGCGATCACGGGAGCGGCGGGCGCGCATCTGGGGCAGGCCCCGGTAGGCCGGGCGACCGTGCGGGTGCTGGCAGGTGGCGCACTGGCGATGATCACGACCTATGTGATCGGGCATCTGGTCGGCGTCGCGATCTGAGCTGTTGTCGCGGAACGACTCTCAGCCGATCGGGGTGGGGGAGTCACCGGCCAGCAGCATTTGCGGCACCTGCGCGAAATTCCATCCGGTGCCGCTGCGGGTGAAGACGTACACGATGTCGAAGCGGTCATCGGGCCAAGTCTTGGGCGGGGTCGGCGTGATCGTACCGAGCTGACCGATGATCGCCCCGATGTTCTCGTGTTGCCAGCTGATCAGGACCGGCCCGGCCGCACCCGCGAGTGCCGCCACCAGTTGCGCCTCCTGACCTTTGGGGATGTGGCTGTCGATGGTCAGGTTCAGCGCGGCGGCCAGCGGCGTCACCGTCTGCCCGGGTCGCTTGCTGCCCTTGCCGCCCGGATCGGATGCGAAAATCGTTGCGGGCCTGGCTAGTCCGGCCCGCAACTGGGCGGGCTTGCCGTCGGAGGCGCGCGGGTCGAACAGTTCGACCAGCGCGCCCGCGCGCGTCCAGCCGCGGACGGTCAGCGACTCCTCGTCGCGTTCGCCGTCCTCGGTGAGGCCGTACGGCTTGCCCGAGCCGGTGGGCTTCTCGGCGTGACGAATGATCATCACGGTGTCCGGGAGCGGTCCACCGGTGGGCGGCGGGGCGACCGGGGAGGTCGTCGGCTTGTCATGCTTTTTCTTACCGCCGCCGCAGGCGGTCAGCACGGCACTCACCGCGACCGCCGAACCCAACCCCAGCAGTGATCGTCGCCCCAACTCTGCATCCACAAGAGTCGAACATACGGGAGTTGATCACCAGGGCAGCGGACCGTTGATGTCGAAGTAGCCGCCGGTCGGTCCGTCCGCACCGATCTGAGCCATCCGGACGATGATCTCCGCGGCCTCCTCGACGGTCTGATGGCCACTGTTCAGGTTCAGATCGGTCTTGGTGTAGCCGGGCTCGACCGAGTTGATCCGGATGTTCGGGAAAGCGCTGGCGTATTGAATGGTCAGCGCGTTGACGACCGTCTTCGACGCCGGATAGGCGACGCCCGGGTAGTGGTGCGCGGAGGTCCCGGCCTGCGCCGTCAGCGTCAGCGAAGCCAGTCCGCTGCTCACGTTCACCACCACCGGGGCCGACGCCTCCTGCAGCAGGGGCAGGAAGGCGTGCAATACCCGGACGGTGCCGAAAACGTTGGTCTCGAACGTGTTTCGCATGATGTCCGCCGTGAGATCGGCCGCCCCGACCACCGAACCGTCCGCATTCATCTCGGCCTGGATGCCCGCATTGTTGATCAGCACATCCAGCCCGCCCTCGGCGCGGATCCGCGCCGCCGCCGCATCCACCGAGGCGTCATCCTCGATATCGATCTGAATTGCGTTCGCCCCCAACTCCGCAGCCGCCCGCTCCCCGCGCGCGGCATCACGACTTCCTAGATAAACGGTGTGTCCCTCGGCCAGCAACCGCCGCGCGGTCTCGAAGCCGATTCCCTTGTTGGCTCCCGTAATCAAGATTCTGCTCATGCCACAAAACTAGATTTTGGAGTGCACTCCAGGTCAAGACCCCGGTTCGGGGATCAGTGTCCGTCCGCCGGCTCCGAGGCGGTGAGCGCGCGGTGGCGACGCTGCTCGAGTTCGATGAATCCATCGATCAACGTCGTGTAAGCACTTTCGACAATGTCCGGCTCCACCCCGTTCCGAGCCGCCAACTCCCGCAACCGCACCATCATCGTCGCGCGCCGCTGCGGCGCCCGCACCTCTTCCTCGTCGCGCTTGAACGCGGCCGCCCGCATCACCAATTCCTGTCGCGCACCGAGCAATTCAACGATCCGCGCATCGATCTCATCGATTTCGCGCCGGACTTCTTCCAAAGACATGCCTCGACCCTATCCGCGCGGCACCTGCGAGAGCACCGCGCGGTCGAGGATGTCATCGAGCGGGCCCGACGCTCCGGCACGCATGCCTTCCTCGGCGAACCACTCCCACCGGAACAGCCGGGCCTGAATCGGTGGGGGAATGCGGCGCAGGGTGCGGGCAATCCGCGCGAAGCGGCTGCGGCCGTCCAGGATCGACCGGTGCTCGGCGAGCGCGCTCATCCGCTGTGCGGTGAAGGCGCCGACGTCGATGCGATGGGTGATGTCCGCGCGAGCGGTGTAGCCGTCGCGAATTGCAGTGGCGTCGTAGCCGAGCCAATGGGCCGGGGTGGTCAGGCCGCGGAACAACTCTCGGGGCATTGTCGCGTTCAGCACTCGGGAGACCCCGGCCATTTTCGCGGCGAGGAGACCGACTTCGTGGACACGAACGTGGTCGCGATGGCCGTAACCGCCGTTGCGGTCATAGCTCAGCAGCACATCCGGGCATTCCTCCGCGAGGATTGCCGCCAACCGCGCTGCCGCCTCGTCGACCCCCGCCCGGACGAACCGCGTTCGTCCGGGCGGATCCGGGTACAAGATCGGCCCGTGTCCACTGTCGGCATATCCCAGGTGCTCGACCCTGGCCACACCGAGAACTGCTGCACTGGAACGCAATTCCCGCAGGCGCGGCGCGATCGAACCCTCGAACGGCTCCACGTGCCCGTCGCACGCGACGACGATCACCGTCCGGTGACCCGCATCAGCCAATTTCGCCAAAGTCCCACCGGTGAGCGTGATCTCGTCGTCAGGGTGAGCATGCAGAGCCACGACCGTCGCCATTCGGCCACCCTCTCACGAAGCGGCGGTTGCGGCGTGGACTGCGGCGGCGAGGCGGTGGTGTTCGGGGTAGGACCAGGTGGAGGAGAAGCGGCGGCGGGCGTAGCCGAAGGTGATGCCGCTGTGCGGGTCGGCGAAGGCTTCCGAGCCCGCGGACCCGTTGTGGCCGAAGGCGCGGGCGCTGAGGAACGGATATTGCGGGCCTTTGGCCTGGAACCCGAGGGCGTAGTGCTTGTCCTCGCCGGCGACGAGGTCGAAGCCGGTGGAGTGGAGCATGGTGAATTCACCGAGGGTGTCGGGTTTCAGCAGCGGCGGTTGTCCGTTGAGGCCGTATACCGCGGCGGTGTAGAGGCCGGCGAGTCCACGGGCGTTGCCGACCCCGCCGGCGGACGCCGGGCCGAGCGCGCGGACCCGCCGGGTGTTGGCGAAGGCCACCTGATCGAGAGGTGGGTTCGAGTTGAGGGCGTAACCGATTCCGGTGAGGCTGTGCGGCCCGGGACCACCCGACCAGGACGCGGCCAACTCGTCGGGACTGGCCAGGCCCGGCTCGATCTCCCGGAAGCGAGGCTCCTCAGCCTCGGGTAGCCCGAGGTAGAGGTCGAGCCCGTAGGGGGATCGGATGCGCTCGTCATAGATGTCTTGCAGTGCATGCCCCGTGCACCTGCGGACCACCTCGGCCACGATCGCGAATTCGACGAACCCGCTGTACCCCATGGCCGAACCGGGCTTCCAGTACGGGCGCTGACTGGCCAAGCGAGCCGCGATCACCGCATCGTCGGCGAGTTCGTCCGCGGTGAACCCATCGTCGATGCCGATGACACCGGAACGGTGGGTGAGCACATCGCGGACGGTGATTCCGTTCTTCCCGGCGGCGGCGAACTCTGCCCAGCGTGCCGCGATGGGCTCGTCCAGATCCAGCGTTCCATCCTGCACCAGCAACGCCACCACCAAGGTGGCGGCGCCCTTGGTGCAGGAGTAGACGCCGGTCAGGGTGTCGCCGGTGACCTCGTCTCCAAACCACAGGTCGACAACCTGCCTGCCGTGCACGTACACCGCGAGCTGGGCACCGGCCTCGCCGGCCTCATCGGCGACCGCCGTGGTGAGGAACTCAGCTCGAACCGCGTCGAACTCCTCAGTCACCGTCCCGTGCACAATCTTTCGTTCACTCATACGGTCGAGCGTGGCCTGAGCCCGGCGCGGCGTCCAACACCGGCTGGGTGGGCAGCAATACCGCTGAGGTATCGATCCACGAAACCAGCCGCATGGCGGTGACTACTGCTGCGGGCCCATCTGGTCGGCGATGATGCCGCCACCGATGGCGCCGACTACGGCGGCCGGAATGCCCACCACGGCGGCACCCACCGCACCACCCACAACGGCACCGGCGAGTGCCCCGGCACCCGCGCCGACCACGCCGCCGATGGCCGCGCCGACCGCGGCGGCGACCGGGGCGGTGGCGCCGGCCGCGATGAACGGCAGCAGCGGCAGGATGGGCAGGGCGGCCAGGGCCGCGCCGCCGGTCGGTGCGGCGGCAACGGTTTCGGCGATGATGCCGCCCACGGTGGCCAGGGCGGCCGCGCCGGCCGGAACCGTCACGGTGCCGACGAGTGCGCCGACACCCGCGCCCGCGACCGCGCCGACCGCACCGCCGACGAGACCCGCGCCGACCGCGCCGATTCCGCCACCGATCACCGCACCCGGGATGCCCACCAGCGCGGCGCCACCCAGCGCACCCGCGGCGATGCGGGTGGCGCGTTCCTGGTCGATGCCGGCGGCCGCGCCGAGTTCGGCGACCTGTGACTGCGCCTGATCGGCGACACCGTTGATGCCGTCACTGACCGCGGCGGGCAGCACGGGCGAGGGCAGCGGGGCGGCCGAAGCGATGCCCGCTGCGGCCACGACGGCGGCGACGGGGAGCGCAACGACGGCGGCATGGAACGACTTGCGGGTGATCGACATCGGTCTTCGGATTCCTTCATCGGTTCGTGCGGGCCAGAGCTGGCCGATTGACGATCGAAAGAATATCGAGACCACAGAAATTCACTTGCTGTGGGGTAGCTATGTAGTGGATAAAGGTGCAGCAGAAACGCATTTCGGCCCGTGAAAGCCACTTAATTATGGAGGCCGATCAATTCGGTCTCTATTGCTCGTGATTCGGGTTACTTCGGATTGATGACCTCGGTGGGGAAGTCCCGATCGGGAGTCACCGTGTGACCGTCCGCGCCCAGGGTGAGGGTGACGATCACCGGTCCACCGGTGGGGCAGCAACTGGCGTCCTTGGCCGCGAGCCAACGGTATTCCACCTGGACACTGCGATCGGACGAGCCGGACACCGAGGTGTAGGCGGTCCAGTGCGACGTCGCGGTGCCGAGGAAGCCCGCGTGATTGAACAACATCAGATGCCACGGCGAACTGGCCGTGCCGCCTGCAGTGTCGGCGAGCACCCACAGCAGCGCCGGGCACGAACCAATGGATGCATCGGTCCCGCTGTAGGCGACAAAGGCATTACCGCCCACACTCTTTCCGATCTTGCCCAGCGCGGCGGTAACCACGGGCGACTTCAAATCCACGCACTTCCCATTGCCCGCCGTGGCCGGCGCACCGTCACCACCCGCCGTGGTCCCCGGCACCTGCGTGCCCACACTCGGCTGCACCGCCCCCGGCACCGTCCCGGTGGTAGTCGCCGCACCGACCGGCGTCGGCACAGAATTCCCATCCTGACAAGCGGTCAGCAACGCCACCGCCACCGCCGCCATCAATACGCCCGCGATCCGCTTCATGAGTCTTCCTCTCCCCGTGGCTACCGCGAGTATTTCGCGAATCGCCCGCGAACCGTTGCACTCCGCACCCCACCAGCATCACACCGATCCCCGATCAAAAAGCAGAAACCGCCTGCACTCGCGGGGTAACCGTCACCGTCGGCGTGTACGCAGCACTCCCGTCGCCATCGGCAGCGTGAATTCGCCGCAGGCTGTCTCCGGCGCGGCCGACAGATAGCCGCGGATTCGGCCGAGCGTGGCCTCTCGTTCTCGGTCAGGCATGACCAATATCCCTGCGCGCGTGGCGATTGTCGCGACGAGAGTGTTGGCGGTGCGGCGTTGCGTGTGCGCGAACTCGGCCTGCTCGGGAGCGCGAAACCAAGCGGGCACCCCGACTCGGGAAGGTGCAGACCCGCCGTCGCTGCCCGCCAACTGCTGATTCGACCGCGATCACATCGGCCCCCAGCGCGACCAGCCCGCCGGTGAGCTTCCCCGTTCCGGCCCCGAGGTCGAGTACTCGCGAACCCCGCGCCGACCCCAGCGCCCACCGCACTGCGGCAAGCGCATAGTCGGGTCGATGTGCGGCGTAGGCAGCTGCCGCTGCACCGAAAGCGGAAGAATGGCGTTGCCGCACATCCTGTTCCATGGATCCAGCGTAGACGTCAGGGCGTCGGGTGGCAGCAGTCGCTGTCGGCGGGAAGTCCGAAGAACTGCGCGAAGCATCGGTCTCGTGCCCTGCGGCTCCGCTGGCGCCTGCCGTGAGAACTGTTCTCCACCTGGATAATTCGACCGTTCCCCCTAGATTCGCGCGGCGAGCCAGTCCAGAACTGTGGTCGTGATCGCCTCGCGCTCGGGCTCGTTGAAGAGCTGATGGTAGAGACCGTCGAACAGCACCAGCGTATGGTCGGCCGAACCGATGTGGTCGTCGATGTAGATGCTGTTGGCACACGGAGCGATCGCATCGGCGGTACCGTGCATCAGCAGCATCGGCACTGTAACCGTGGGCAGTTGCGTGTGGAGTCGATGAATGGCCGCCAGCGATTGCGCCGCGGTGGTAGCGCGGATACGTCTGCGGTATACCAGTTTGTCGGTGTGGAAGGCGCGCGCAGCTGCAGGGTCGCGGGTGGCCAGCTCGAACGGGAGTTTGCGGGTTCCCAGGCTGGGCAGGACGTGGGCCAGCGTTGTCGCCGCTGCTCGCTGGGCTGCGGGGATGGGTCGGGAGCTACCCGCGGTGGCGGCCAGTACCATTCCCGACAGGCGTCGTTGATGCTGTGCCGCGTAAGTCAGGGACACCAATCCACCCCAGCTGTGACCGACGAGAAATGTTGGTAACTCCGGGTTCTCGGCCTGGGCGAGACTCACCGATGCAGCGAGATCGGCCACCACGTCGCGGAATCGGTGGATAGTTGCCCGCGGCCCGTCGGAGTAGCCGTGGCCGCGCTGGTCGAGTGCGTAGACGGCGTAGCCCGCGCGGGCGAGGATGGTGGCGAGCCGGTCGTGGCGTCCGACGTGATCGCCCAATCCGTGCACGATCTGGACAACCGCGCGCGGCGCGGGGCCGGTCAGCCAAGACTGCCAGTGCAACAGCGTGCCGTCGCAGCCACGGATGAACCGATGCTTCACCAGCACCTCACTATTTGCCGACGTCACACCGCACCGCCGATCCGTGCGATTGCCTCGATCTCCACCGGACTGCCCAGCGGTAGAGCGGCGACGCCTACCGCAGACCGGCTGTGCCTGCCGGCCGGCCCCATCAGTTCGGTGAGTAGCTGGGACGCCGCGTCTGCGACAACGTGCTGACTGGTGAAGCCCGGATCACTGGCGACGAAGATGGTCAGCTTCACGAATGTGTCGACCTTGTCGAGACCGCCTGCGGCAGACCTGATCTGGGCGAGCACATTGAGCAGGCAGGCCCGTGCGCACTCACGGGCGGACTCGATGTCGACGTCGCGGCCGACAAGGCCGGTCGCAACGAGTGCGCCGTCGCGAATCGCGATCTGCCCCGCCGTGAACACCAAGTCATCGATCACGGTGAACTGGTGGTAGGCGCCCGCCGCGGCGGCCGGAGCCGGAATGATCCGATCCCACTGCTCGGGGCTCTCAGCCCCACTGAATGCGCTTGTCCCCGAAGGGTTGTGGGTCCTCACAGGTCGTCCTTCAACGTGTCGGCGAATCGGGCCAGGTCGTTGTCGCGGTTGTCGAGTACGGGTCCGTGCCCAAAACACACCGTGGCTGGGTTCAGCGCGGCGAGACGACGGATGGATTCGCGGTTTCGGCCGGGGTCGAGGGTGAAACCCCGCGGTGGTTCGTGCAGGCCGGGACGCCCGGTGATCTCGCTTTGACCGAACAAGACGTCCCCTACGATCAGCACCCGGTCGCTGTCCCGCCAGAAGCACACCGACCCCGGGGAATGCCCCGGGGTCTCCAGCACGGTGAAGCCGCCGACCACATCTCCTTCTTTCAGGCGGCGGGCCACTGGATGCGCCGGCCCCACCCAGAACCGCATCTGCCACCGCGTAACCGGATTGACCGGAGCCAATGACGCGAAGTCTCCGGATTCCATCGCATCCGCGTCCCCGTCGCCGCACAGCAGTGGGATGTCGAATTCCGCACATACCCGGTGGCTTGCCCCTTGATGGTCCGGGTGGGCGTGGGTGACGGCGTGAGCGGCCAATGGCAGGTCTTTCATCTGGCGCAGGATCCGGTCTGCCGCATAGCGGGTCCCGGCATCGATCAGAACATCGCCGACGAGATAAACGTTGATCCCGTACCGCGGCCTCCCGTCCAATATCGACAGGTCATCGGCGATTTGCAGCATCGGCATCCCCTTCGGGGTTCGCGGCCTTCGTACCTTGCGGTATCAATACTGTCCGGTATTGATACCGTGAAGTATTAACGCGCCGGGAAGGGTCTGTCAATACCGTGCGGTATCCTCGGCCCGTGAGGCGTCCCAATGACTCCCGGCTCTCAGCACAAGACTGGGCCCGCGCTGCCATGGAGGCGATGGCCCAGGGCGGGCTGTCGGCGGTCGTCCTCGATCCACTGGCACGCAGCCTGGGCGTGACCAAAGGCAGCTTTTACGCGCACTTTCGTAACCGTGAGGAACTCATCGACGCCGCCCTGGCGTACTGGGAGAATTCGCACGGAGCGCCCGGCCTGGCGGCCGTCGCCGCAATCCCCGATCCTGCCGAACGCCTCCAACTGCTGTTGCGCAGTGCGATCGACTTCAGTCGAAGCCTCGCGCCGTCGGTACACGTTCATTTACTCGGCGAGCTCAGCAATCCGCAGGTGCGTGCTGTCGTGCATCGAGTCACCGAGGACCGGATCGCTTTGGTGGCGAGAACATTCGAAGAACTCGGCTACGACAGCGAACGCGCGCGCCATCGAGCACAGCTCGCGTATTCCGCTTACGTGGGTCTACTCTTCCTGGCGCGCGAGACACCGGACAGCCCACCCGATCCGGCTGCGGCCCAAGCCTTTCTCGCTGAGGCCTCGAGCGTCCTTATCGAGAGCTGACCGCCACACCGACCTGGGCTCGGTTGAATATGGAAAGGCCCGCTGCGGGATTCGCAGCGGGCCTGAGAATGCTGACGGGGTTAGTGGGTGAAGACTGCGGCGTTCTTTGCCAGGTCGAGGAGGGGTTGGGGGTAGATGCCGAGGATGAGGGTGGCTGCGGCGGTGAGGGCGATGATGGTGCTGGTCATCGTCGGGTAGACGAGAGTTGGTGGGGTGGTTGGGGGGTCGGTGAAGAACATGAGGACGATGACGCGGATGTAGAAGAAGGCTGCGATGGCGCTGGAGATTACGCCGACGATGACCAGGGTGGCTGCGTCGCCGCCGGTGGCGGCGGCGAAGACGCCGAACTTGGCGATGAAGCCGCTGGTGAGGGGGATGCCGGCGAAGGAGAGCAGGAACAGGGAGAAGATGGTGGCCAGCCAGGGGGAGCGGCGGCCCATGCCTGCCCAGGAGGCGAGACCTGTTGCTTCGTCGCCGTTTTCGTCGCGGACCAGGCTGACGATGGCGAATGCGCCGAGGGTGCCCAGGCTGTAGACGACGAGGTAGAACAGGACCGAGGAGACGCCCGCGGTGGTGGCCGCGACGAGCGCGGTCAGGATGAAGCCGGCGTGGGCGACCGAGGAATACGCGAGCATGCGCTTCATGTCGGTCTGGGTGACGGCGAGGATCGCGCCGACGACCATGGTGGCGATGGCGACGGCCGCCAGCACCGGTCGCCAGTCGTTGCGCAGGTCCGGCACCGCCACGTACAGCACCCGCAACAATGCACCGACTGCCGCGATCTTGGTGGCGGCGGCCATGAATGCGGTGATCGGTGTGGGCGCGCCCTGGTAGACGTCGGGCACCCAGGACTGGAAGGGCACCGCACCGATCTTGAACAGCAGTCCGACCGCGAGCATGGCGACACCGAGAATGGCCAGGATGTGCGAGTTTCCGGCATCGCGGGTGACTGCCTCGGCAATACCTTCCAGTCGAACAGTGCCTGCGTACCCGTACAGCAACGCCATCCCGTAGAGGAAGAACGCCGACGAGAACGCCCCCAGGAGGAAGTATTTCAGCGCCGCCTCCTGCGAGAGCAACCGGCGACGCCGCGCCAGCCCGCACAGCAGATACAACGGCAGCGACAGCACTTCCAGCGCCACGAACATGACCAGCAGATCGTTGGAGGCCGGGAACAGCATGAGCCCGGCGATCGCGATCAGCGTGAGCGGGAAGACCTCGGTGGTCGCGACTCCCGCTTTGGTGGCGGCGATTTCATCCGAGCTACCGGGAGTGGAGGCCGCCTGCGGGGTGAAGGCGTCCACACCGCCACGAGATGCGGTCAGGCTCCAGGTGCCCGGTCCCTCGCGCCGCACCGGCATGCGGTCGGCGCGACGTTCGGCGATGAACAGCAGTCCCAGGATGCCCACCACGAGGATGGTGCCCTGCAGGAACAGCGAAACCCCGTCGATGGCAACGGCTCCCACCACGGCGGTGTCGCGCACGTCGCGCAGCCCGATCACCGCGCCCAACGCCACGGCGAGTCCGCCGAGGCCGAGCACCAGGTGCGTCCCGTACCGGAACTGCCTGGGCGCGAATGCCTCCACGAGTACGCCCGCGACGGCGACCCCGAACACGATCAGCATCGGTGAGAGATACCGGTATTCGATGCTGGGTGCCGGGACTGTCGCGGCGAGCAGCAGACCTCCACTCATTTGTGGGCACCTCCGGTGTTCGTCTGGGCGGCTTCCGGCTGGACGGCCGGTGCCGGATTGTGCTGGCCGATGGTGGTGAGCGTCTTGGCGACGGCCGGATCGATCCGGTCCAGCACCGGTTTCGGGTATGCGCCGAGGAACAGCAGCGCGGCGATGAGCGGTACGACAACCACCATTTCGCGCGGCAGCAGATCGTAGAGGCGCTCGTTGCCCTCCTTGACCGGGCCGGTCATCATCCGCTGGTACATCCACAGGATGTACAGCGCCGCCAGCACCAGCGCGGAGGCAGCGAAGATGGCCGCCACCGGGTAGCGGGTGAATGTCCCGATCAGAACCAGGAATTCACTGATGAATGGTGCCAGCCCGGGCAGCGACAGCGTGGCCAGGCCGGAGATGAAGAAGGTGCCCGCCAGGATCGGCGCGACCTTCTGCACCCCGCCGAACGCGGCGATGGCCCGAGATCCGCGGCGCGACACCAGGAATCCGGCGATGAGGAACAGCGCCGCCGTGGAGATGCCATGGTTGACCATGTACAGCGTCGCCCCGGTCCCGCCCTGCGTGGTGAGCGCGAAGATGCCGAGGATGATGAATCCGAAGTGCGAGATCGAGGTGTAGGCGATCAACCGCATGACATCGGTCTGCCCGATGGCCAGCAGCGCTCCGTAGATGATCCCGATCACCGCGAGCACGCTGATCAGCGGCGCGTAAGTGGCTGTGGCGGAGGGGAACAGCAGCAGGCAGTAGCGCAGCATGCCGAAGGTTCCGACCTTGTCGACCACCGCCATCATGAGTACCGCGCTGGCCGGTGTGGCCGCGACTGCGGCGTCGGGCAGCCAGGTGTGCAGCGGCCACAGTGGAGCCTTCACCGCGAACGCGAACATGAAGCCGAGGAACAGCGCGTTGAGCACCGCCGGTGTCGCGCCGAGCTGCCCGGAGTTGGCGGCCTGCATGACGGTCCGGAAGTCGAACGTCCCGCCGCCATCCGTGCCCAGCTTCTCCCGCGCAGTGATGACGTAGAGCCCGATGACCGCCGCCAGCATGATGAGCCCGCCGAACAGGTTGTACAGCAGGAACTTCACCGCGGCCCGCGACCGCTGCTGCCGCACCGCCGGATCCCCGGTCTTGGGTCCGAACCCGCCGATGAGGAAGTACATCGGGATGAGCATGACCTCGAAGAACACATAGAACAGCAGAATGTCCAAGGAGGTGAACGAGATCAGCACCATGGACTCGACGACCAGGGTGAGCGCCACGTAATAGTGCGCCACCCGCGGCCCACTACCGACCTCACGCTCGTCCTGCCATCCGGCGAGCAGCAGCAGCGGCACCAGTCCGGCGGTCAGCAGCACCAGAACCAGTGCGATGCCGTCCATTCCGAGCGTGTAGCCCGCCCCGAAGGCCGGGATCCATTCCCGCTTCTCGACGAACTGGTACTGCTCGCCACCGCTCTTGAACTGGGTGGCCAGATAGATCCCGATACCGAGCGTGCTGACGGAGACCAGCAGCGCGAAACTCCGCACCCCCGTACGCCAGCTACCCGGGAACAGCAGTGCCAGCGCGGCCCCGGCCAGCGGAACCGCCCACAGCACAGTCAGCCAAGGAAAGTCGCTCAAAACAACCTCACCGCCAGCAGGGCGGCGACCACCAGGGCCGCGCCGGTGAACATGGACAGGGCGTACGAGCGCACGAACCCGGTCTGTACACGCCGGATTCGAGCGGACAATCCGCCGACGATCGCGGCCGTCGTATTGACCAGACCGTCGATGCCGCGGTTGTCGACGAACACCAGCGACCGGGTCAGGTGCTGACCGGGCCGCATGAACGCGGCTTCGTTGGCGGCGTCGCCGTAGAGATCGCGGCGGGCGGCCTCGACGAGCGGCGTTGCGGCGGGCGCGGTTTCGGGGATCGGGTTGCTCGCGTACTGGTCGTAGGCGATCCAGATGCCCGCCGCCACGACCGCGAGGGCGAAGAAGGTGATCGCCCAGGCCGGGATGAACGGTTCGCCGTGGTCCACGCCGACGACCGGCGCGAGCCAGTTGGTGAGCGAGGAACCGTAGGCGAACAGCATGCCGGAGAACACCGAACCGAAGGCCAGCAGAATCATCGGGCCCGTCATCGAGGCCGGTGCCTCGTGCGGATGCGTGCCCTCACGCCAGCGCTTTTCACCGAAGAACGTGAAGATCATGACGCGGGTCATGTAGAAGGCGGTGACGCCCGCACCGCACAGTGCCGCGATTCCGGTGACGATGCCACCGAATCCGCCGTGCATGAACGCCGCCTCGATGATGCGGTCCTTGGACCAGAACCCCGCGAACGGCGGAACCCCGAGGATCGCAAGGTATCCGAGCCCGAAGGTGGCGTAGGTGACCGGCAGCAGCTTGCGCAGCCCGCCGTAGCGGCGCATATCGGTTTCGTCGTTCATGGCGTGCATGACCGAGCCCGCGCCGAGGAACAGTCCGGCCTTGAAGAACCCGTGGGTCAGCAGGTGCATGATGGCGGCCGCGTAGCCGACCGGCCCGAGTCCGGCGGCGAGCACCATGTACCCGATCTGGCTCATGGTCGAGGCTGCGAGGGCCTTCTTGATGTCGTCCTTGGCGCAGCCGATGATCGCACCGAACACCAAAGTCACTGCACCGACTGCCATGACGGCAGCCTGTGCACCGGGCGCGAGATCGAAGATCGGGTTGGACCGCGCGATCAGGTACACACCGGCCGTGACCATGGTGGCCGCGTGGATGAGCGCCGACACCGGTGTCGGGCCTTCCATCGCGTCCCCGAGCCAGGACTGCAGCGGCACCTGCGCGGACTTACCGCAGGCCCCCAGCAGCAGCAACAGCCCGATGGCCGTGAGGGTTCCGGTGCTCGCGTGCCCGGCGGCCCCGAAGACGGTCCGGAAGTCGATGGACCCGAACGTCGCGAACATGATCATCAGCGCGATGGCCAGCCCCATGTCGCCGACCCGGTTGACCACGAACGCCTTCTTGGCCGCCGTTGCGGCGGACGGCTTCTCGTACCAGAACCCGATCAGCAGGTAGGACGCCAGGCCGACGCCTTCCCAGCCCAGGTACAGCACCAGGTAGTTGTCGGCGAGGACCAGCATCAGCATGGCGGCCAGGAACAGGTTGAGGTAGGCGAAGAATCGCCGCCGCCCCGGATCGTGGGCCATGTAGCCGACGGAGTAGATGTGGATCAGCGATCCGACCCCGGTGATCAGCAGTGCGAAGCAGATCGACAGCTGATCCAGTTGCAGCGCGAAGTCGATCTTCAGCCCGTTGACCGGAGCCCACTCGAACAGCGTGTAGTGCAGGGCCCGTTGCGCATTCGACCGGCCCAGCATGTCGTTGAACGCCCACGCCGCCACCCCGAACGAGGCCAGCGCCATGAGGGTCCCGAGCAGGTGTCCCCATTTGTCGCTGGCCTTGCCGAGCAGCAGCAGGATCACGGCACCGGCGAGGGGCAGCGCCGGCAGCAGCCACAACATCATCTGTGAGGTGTCCATGTCAGTACCGCAGCAGACTTGCGTCGTCGACCGAGGTCGAGCGGCGGGCACGGAAGATGCTCATGATGATGGCCAGGCCCACCACGACTTCCGCGGCGGCGACCACCATGGTGAAGAAGGCGAACACCTGTCCGTCGAGGTTGCCGTGCACGCGCGCGAAGGTGACGAAGGCCAGGTTGACCGCGTTGAGCATGAGCTCGATGCACATGAACACCACGATGGCGTTGCGCCGCACCAAGACTCCGGCCGCGCCGATGGTGAACAGCAGCGCCGAGAGGTACAGATAATTATCCGGGTTCACCGCAAGCCTTCCTCGGGGGAGTCGTTGCCGTCACTGTCGTTGTCGCCGTTGCCGTCTCCGACGGTCAGCACCACGGCCTCGGTGTGGGCGCGGTCGCGGCGGTGCCGCAGAATGCTGCTGACCGACAGCTCCTCGAAGGTGCCGTCCGGCAGTCGCGCGGGCGAGTCGACGGCATTGTGGCGGGCGTACACGCCGGGCGTCGGCAGCGGGGTGACCCGGGTGCCGACGCGGAAGCGTTCCTTCGACAGCGTGCGCTGATCGGTCGGCGGACCGAACCTTTCGCGGTGTGCGAGCACCATCGCGCCGATGGTGGCCGTGATGAGCAGCGCACCGGTCAGCTCGAACGCCCACACGTAGCGCACGAAGATGAGTTCGGCCAGCGCCCCGATGGTGTCGTTGCCGCCGAGCCCGGGCCCGGTCTCGGCGACCGACTTTCCGCGGACACCGCTCGCGATGCCGCCGATGAGCAGCATGCCGAATCCGATGCCCACCACGATGACCGCGAGCCGCTGTCCACGCAGCGTCTCCCGCAGCGACTCCGCGGAATCCACACCGACGAGCATGAGCACGAACAGGAACAGGATCATGACCGCGCCGGTATAGACGACGATCTGCACGATGCCCAGGAACAGCGCGCTCTGCGCGATGTAGAACGCCGAGAGCGTGATCATGGTGGCGGCCAGGCACAGTGCCGAGTGCACGGCCTTGCGCGCGCAGACCATGCCGAGCGCGCCGAGCACCGCCACCACCGCGAGGATCCAGAACTGGACGGCCTCACCGGTGGAGGTGTGGGTGACGATCTGCTGGCCCTGCTGGGCAATGTTGTTGGTAGCCAACGGATCGATCATTTCTTGACCCCTTCGGCTCCGGCGAGTTCGCTGGGCGCACCGGGAACTTCACCGCGGTAGTAGGAGCCCTCGTCCGCACCCGGGTACATGGCGTGCGGCGCGGCCACCATGCCGGGCTCCATCGGCGCGAGCAGATCCTGCTTCTCGTAGATGAGGTCGGCTCGGTTGTCGTCGGCGAGCTCGTACTCGTTGGTCATGGTCAGCGCCCGCGTCGGGCACGCTTCGATGCACAGGCCGCAGCCGATGCAGCGCAGGTAGTTGATCTGGTAGACGCGGCCGTAACGCTCACCGGGCGAGAAGCGTTCGTCCTCGGTGTTGTCGGCACCTTCGACGAAGATGGCGTCGGCCGGGCAGGCCCACGCGCACAACTCGCAGCCGATGCACTTCTCGAGACCGTCGGGATGCCGGTTGAGCTGGTGCCGGCCGTGATAGCGCGGCGCGGTCGGCGTCTTGACCTCGGGGTAGAGCTCGGTGTTCGGCTTCTTGAACATGGTGGACGCGGTGACGTAGAAGCCGCCGAGTGGTTCCAGCAGACCGGGTTTCGGCGTGGCCGCCATCGGTTCGGCGGGCATCGGCGGCACCGGGAATTCCGAGTACGCCCGGGTGGAGTCGGGATCCGGCGATGCCTTGCTGCGGTCGTCGCCCGCGTGCCCGGCCCGGATCACCAAGCCCAGCATCGCGACCGAGACCACGATGCCGCCGATCACCATTCCGGCCGTCTGAATGTGGGTCCCGTTGTCCTGCAGCACCTTCAGGGTCGCCACGAACATGACCCAGGCCAGCGACACCGGGATCAGCAGCTTCCAGCCCAGGTTCATGAACTGGTCGTAGCGCAGTCGCGGCAGCGTGCCGCGCAACCAGATGAACACGAACAGGAACGTCCACACCTTGGCGACGAACCACAGCATCGGCCACCAGCCGGAGTTAGCCCCCGCCCACAGGCTGATCGGGAACGGCGCGTGCCAGCCACCGAAGAACAGCGTGGTGGCGAGCGCGGAAACCGTTGCCATGTTGATGTATTCGGCCATCATGAACATGGCGAACTTGAGCGACGAGTACTCGGTGTGGAAGCCGCCGACCAGCTCACCCTCGGCCTCGGGAAGGTCGAAGGGCGCGCGGTTGGTCTCACCGACCATGGACACCGCGTAGATCAGGAACGACGGCAGCAGCAGGAACACATACCAGGTTCCGTACTGTGCCTTGACGATTGCCGAGGTGGACATGCTGCCCGAGAGCAGGAACACCGCCGCAAAGCACAGCGCCATGGCGATCTCGTAGGAGATGACCTGCGCGGTAGACCGCAGCCCGCCCAGCAGCGGATAGGTCGAACCCGACGCCCAACCCGCCAGCACGATGCCGTACACGCCGACCGACGCCATGGCGAGGATGTAGAGCACACCCACCGGCATATCGGTCAGTTGCAACGGTGTGCGGTGCCCGAACATGGTGACCGTCGGCCCGAACGGGATGACAGCGAACGCCATCACGGCCGGGATGAGCGAAATGACCGGCGCGAGAATGAAGATCGGCTTGTCGACGATCGCCGGGATGATGTCCTCCTTGAGGAGCATCTTCACGCCGTCGGCGATGGACTGCAGGCTGCCGCGCGGCCCGACCCGGTTGGGTCCGACACGCATCTGCATGAACGCCACGATCTTGCGTTCCGCGTACACCGCGAGCATCGGGATCAGCAGCAGGAAGACGAAGATGCCGACCGATTTGACCAGCACCAGCCACCACGGGTCGTGGCCGAACATACTCAGATCACTCACGGTGGTCCTCCCGTCGGATGCGAACGATGTGGCCGGGTGTGGTTCCGAGCTGCACCAGCACGTCGGACCCGGGGGAATTCATGGGCAGCCACACCACGCGGTCGGGCATCTCGGTGACGACCAGTGGCAGGGTGATGTGGCCGTGGTCGTTGCCGACCGTCACCGGATCGCCGGTGGTGACGCCGATTTCGGCGGCGGTGTGCGCAGACAGCCGCACCACGGGGGTGCGGGCTGTGCCGGCCAGGTTGGGTTCGCCGTCCTGCAGTCGACCGCGGTCGATGAGCATGCGCCAGGAGGCGAGCACCGCGGTGCCCGGATTGGGCTGGGCGATCGGGTGCGGACGGTGCACCGGGGTGGCGGCGGCCGGGCCGTCCCACACCCCGAGATCGGCCAATTCGGCACGGGCACTGGCCGCGTCGGGCAAGCCCAGGCGCATGCCCATGTCGGCGGCGATGGCGTCGAGCACCCGGTATTCCGGCATGGGCGCGGCCTCACGGCGCACGGTGGAGTCGCGCAGCGCGGCATCGAACTGCCGGTGCCGGCCTTCCCAGGTGAGGAAGGTGCCCGCCTTCTCCATGGCCGAGGCCACCGGGAACACGACATCGGCGCGGTCGCTGATATCGCTGCGGCGCAACTCCATCGACACCACGAAGGACGCGGCGTCGATGGCCCGCAATGCGGCGTGCGGGTCGGGCATATCGCCGACCTCGACACCGCCGATGAGCAGTGCGCCCAGTGTCGGTGCGGCGGCCAGGATGGCGGAGGTGTCGCGGCCCGGTGTCATGGGCAGGTCACCGATACCCCAGGCGTCCTGAACCTGTTTGCGCGCAGAGGGATCCGCGACGGGTCGACCACCCGGCAGCAGTACCGGGAGTGCACCCGCCTCGAGCGCGCCACGCTCACCGGCACGACGCGGGACCCACGCGAGGGCCGCGCCGGTCTCGTCGGCCAGGCGGGCCGCGGCGGACATGCCGCCGGGGATGCCACCCAGGCGTTCGCCGACCAGGATGATCGCGCCGGGTTCCCGCAGCAGCGACGCCACCTCACCCAACCGGGTGTAACCGGCTGTGGTGTCATCGGTTTCGCCGGTACGGATGGATTCGAGCACATGCGGCTCCGCGCCGGGCGCGGTGAGCAGCAGCGTCCCCGACATCCGTTGCAGGCCGCGGGTCACATACGGGGCGAGCGAGTAGATCGGAGTCCCGTTGCGTCGTGCGGCCTTCCGCAGCCGCAGGTACACCATCGGGGATTCCTCTTCGGCTTCGAAGCCGACGAGCAGCACGAACGGCGCGCGTTCCAGGGCCGCGTAGTCGACCGTGACGCCCTGTCCGGCAATGCGGGCGGCCAGGAAGTCGGCCTCCTCACCGGAGTGCTCGCGGGCCCGGAAGTCGATGTCGTTGGTGTTCAACGCGACTCGCGCGAACTTCGAGTAGGCGTAGGCGTCCTCGAGGGTGACACGACCGCCGAGCAGGACGCCTGCATTGCCGCGCGCCGAGGCCAGCCCGCGCGCGGCCGCATTGATCGCCTCCGACCAGGAGGCGGGCTGCAGCGTCCCGTCTTTCCAGCTGCGCACCATCGGCGTGGTGAGGCGGTCGCGTTCGGTGACGTAGGCGAACGCGAATCGGCCCTTGTCGCAGTTCCATTCCTCATTGACCTGCGGGTCGTCACCGGCCAAACGGCGCATCACCTTGCCGCGCCGGTGATCGGTGCGCTGCGCGCAACCCGAGGCGCAGTGCTCGCACACCGCCGGGCTCGACACCAGGTCGAAGGGCCGTGCGCGGAACCGGTAGGTGCTGCCGGTGAGCGCGCCGACCGGGCAGATCTGCACGGTATTGCCGGAGAAGTAGGAGTCCATCGGCTCCCCGGCGGCGATCCCGACCTGTTGCAGCGCACCACGATCCATCAGTTCGATGAACGGGTCACCGGCCACCTGCTGCGAGAACCGGGTGCAGCGCGCGCACAGCACGCACCGCTCACGATCCAGCAGCAGTGCCGAGGACAGCGGAATCGGCTTGGGGTAGGTGCGCTTCTCGCCGTCGAAGCGCGATTCGGCACGACCACTGGACATGGCCTGGTTCTGCAGCGGGCACTCGCCGCCCTTGTCGCATACCGGGCAGTCCAGGGGGTGATTGATGAGCAACAGCTCCATCACCCCTTCCTGGGCCTTCGCAGCGGCGGGGGAGGAGAGCTGGGTGTGGATCACCATGCCCTCGGCCACGGTCTGGGTGCACGAGGCGACCGGCTTGCGCTGGCCCTCGATATCGACCAGACACTGGCGGCAGGCACCGACCGGATCCAGCAGCGGATGGTCGCAGAAGCGCGGGATCTGGGTGCCGATCAGTTCGGCGGCCCGGATCACCAACGTGCCCGGCGGGACGGAAACCGTTGTGCCGTCGATGGTTACGGTCACCATGTCGGCGGGTGTCACGCCGCCGCTGGTACTGGAGCTCACTGTGGATGTCATCGCGCACCTTCCGCCCAGACGGTGGACCGGGCCGGATCGAACGGGCAGGCGCCGAGGCGGATGTGCTCGGCGTACTCGTCGCGGAAGTACTTGAGGGAGGAGAAGATCGGGCTGGCCGCACCGTCGCCGAGCGCGCAGAAGGACTTGCCGTTGATGTTGTCGGCGATGTCGGCGAGCTTGTCCAGATCCGTCTCGTGGCCCTGGCCGTGCTCCAGCCGCTCGAGCAGCTGGACCAGCCAATAGGTCCCCTCACGGCACGGCGTGCACTTGCCGCAGGATTCGTGGGCGTAGAACTCGGTCCAGCGCAGCACCGCCCGCACCACACACGTGGTGTCGTCGAAGATCTGCAACGCCTTGGTGCCGAGCATGGAACCCGCCGCCGACACACCCTCGTAGTCGAGGGCGACATCGAGGTGTTCAGCGGTGAAGATCGGGGTCGACGAACCGCCCGGGGTCCAGAACTTCAGGGTGTGGGCCTTGCGGACGCCGCCCGCGTATTTCAGCAACTCCCGCAACGTGATTCCGAGGGGGGCTTCATACTGGCCCGGTCGCGTCACGTGACCCGAGAGCGAGTAGAGGGTGAACCCCGGCGACTTCTCGGTACCGAAGGACCGGAACCACTCCACGCCATTGGCGAGGATGGACGGCACGGACGCAATGGATTCCACATTGTTGACCACGGTCGGGCACGCGTAGAGACCCGCGACCGCCGGGAACGGGGGACGCAGGCGCGGCTGACCGCGGCGGCCTTCCAAGGAGTCCAGCAGCGCGGTCTCCTCGCCGCAGATATAGGCACCCGCACCGGCGTGCACCACGATCTCGAGATCGAATCCCGAGCCCTGGATATTGCGGCCGAGATAGCCTGCGGCATAAGCCTGTTGGACGGCGGCCTGCAACCGGCGCAGCACCGTCACGACCTCGCCGCGCACGTAGATGAAGGCATGCGAGGCGCGAATGGCGTAGGCGGCGATGATGACGCCCTCGATGAGGGTGTGCGGGGCCGCCAGCATGAGCGGAATGTCCTTGCAGGTACCGGGTTCCGACTCGTCGGCATTGACCACCAGGTAGTGCGGTTTGACGGTGCCGTCGGGACCGGGCCCCTGCGGGATGAAACCCCATTTCATGCCGGTCGGGAAGCCCGCGCCACCACGGCCGCGCAGACCGGAGTCCTTGACGGTGGCGATGACGTCGTCCGGCTGCATCTTCAGGGCCTTGGACAGCCCCTGGTATCCGCCCTGACGGCGGTAGGCCGCCAGGGTCCAGCCGTCCGGGTCGCCCCAGTGCTTCGAGAGGACGGGTGTCAGAGCAGTCGTCACCGAGCACCTCCGGTCGAATCCTGTTCGGCGACCTGCAGACCGGCGAGCGTCGCGGGTCCCGCCGCGCCGTCGGTGGCTCCGGGCCGCTGGTCCTCGTAGCCGGCGAGAATGCGGGCGGTCTCCCGGAAGGTGCACAGCGGAATGCCGCTGCGCGAGCCGGTGACCTGCTCGCCGCGCCGCAGCGAATCCACCATCGCCTTGGCCGATTCCGGGGTCTGGTCGTCGAAGAACTCCCAGTTGACCATCACCACGGGCGCGTAGTCGCAGGCGGCATTGCACTCGATGTGCTCGAGGGTGACCGCGCCGTCGGCGGTGGTCTCCCCATGCTTGATCCCCAAGTGCTGCTTGAGCTCCGCGAAGATCTGATCCCCGCCCATGACTGCACACAGTGTGTTCGTGCAGACACCGACGTGATAGTCACCGGTCGGCGTGCGCCGGTACATCGAATAGAAGGTCGCGACCGCCGTGACCTCGGCATCGGTCAATCCCAGCTGCTCGGCACAGAATTCGATGCCGGTCCCCGAGACGTACCCCTCCACCGATTGCACGAGATGCAAAAGGGGAAGCAGTGCCGAACGCGAATGCGGATAGCGTTCGATGATCTCCTGGGCCTCGACTTGCAGCCGATCGCGGACCTTCTCCGGGTAGGGGATGGGCCGCACGGTCAGGTTGAGCAGGATCTCGGTCAACGGTCGACACCACCCATCACCGGGTCGATGGAGGCGACGGAGGCGATCACGTCGGCGACCAGGCCGCCCTCGCACATCGCCGCCACCGCTTGCAGATTCGTGAAGGACGGGTCGCGGTAGTGGACCCGGTAGGGCCGGGTGCCGCCATCGCTGATCATGTGCACGCCCAGCTCGCCGCGCGGCGATTCGACCGCCACGTACACCTGGCCGGGCGGCACCCGCAGGCCCTCGGTCACCAGCTTGAAGTGGTGGATGAGCGCCTCCATGGAGGTCCCCATGATGTTGCCGATGTGCTTGGGCGAGTTGCCCAAGCCGTCCGGCCCGAGCTGCAAGTCGGCAGGCCATGCAATCTTCTTGTCCGCCACCATGACCGGGCCCGGCCGCAGCTTGTCGAGGCACTGCTCGACGATCTTGACCGACTCCTTCATCTCGTTGACGCGGATGAGGTAGCGGCCGTAGCAGTCGCAGCCGGTGTCGACCTGGACGTCGAATTCGTAGTTCTCGTAACCGCAGTACGGCTGGGTCTTGCGCAGATCGTGCGGCAGGCCGGTGGAGCGCAGCACCGGGCCGGTGATGCCCAGCGCCATGCAGCCGGTCAGGTCCAGGTACCCGACATTGCGGGTGCGGGCCTTCCAGATGGGGTTCTCGTTGAGCAGCAACTCCATGTCCCGCAGCCGCTTCGGCAGCAGATCGAGGAGTTCGCGCACCTTCTGCACGCCGTCGTCCGGCAGATCCTGGGCGATACCGCCGGGGCGGATGAACGCGTGGTTCATGCGCAGACCGGTGATGGTCTCGAACACATCCAGGATCAGTTCGCGCTCACGGAAACCGAACAGCATCGGGGTGAGCGCACCCAACTCCATGCCGCCGGTGGCCAGCGCCACCAGGTGCGAGGAGATGCGGTTGAGTTCCATGAGCAGCACGCGAATGACGCTGGCGCGCTCGGGAATATCGTCGGTGATATCGAGGAGCTTCTCGACCGCCAGGCAGTACGCCGTCTCGTTGAAAAACGGCGACAGGTAGTCCATGCGGGTGACGAAGGTGGTGCCCTGCACCCAACTGCGGTACTCGAGATTCTTCTCGATGCCGGTGTGCAGGTACCCGATGCCGCAGCGGGCCTCGGTGACGGTCTCACCCTCGATCTCGAGAATGAGCCGCAGCACCCCGTGCGTGGAGGGGTGCTGCGGGCCCATGTTCACGACGATGCGCTCCTCGGCGACCCCGTCGAGCGCACTGCGAATCTCGTCCCAGTCATTGCCGACGACGGTGACCGCGCGTTCTGGCCGTTCCGAGGTGGCGGGCTGGGACTTGGTGTCGATGTCATTCATTACGAGTACGACCTCCGCTCATCGGGCGGTGGGATGCGCGCGCCCTTGTATTCGACCGGGATTCCGCCGAGCGGATAGTCCTTGCGCTGTGGGTGGCCACGCCAGTCGTCGGGCATGGCGATGCGGGTCAGCGAGGGGTGACCGTCGAACAGGATGCCGAAGAAGTCGTAGGTCTCCCGCTCGTGCCAGTCATTGGTCGGGTAGACCGAATACAGCGACGGCATATGCGGATCGGCGTCCGGCACCGAGACTTCCAGGCGCACCCGACGGTTGTGGGTAATGGAGATCAGGTGGTAGAGCGCATGCAGTTCGCGCCCCGTGTCCTCTGGATAATGTGCGCCGCTCACGCCCAGGCACAGTTCGAAACGCAGGGCCTCGTTGTCGCGCAACGTCTTCGCCACCCGCACCAGGTGCTCGCGGCGGATGTGCAGGGTCAGCTCGCCCCGGAAGACGACGATCTTCTCGAGCGCCTCCTCGAACGTCTCGGCCAGGGCCAGGCGCAGGTGCGCGATGATCTCGTCGAAGACCGGGCCGTAGGGCGGCGGCGTGCTGCCGGGCATATTGATGGTGCGCACCAAGCGGCCGTAGCCGGAGGTGTCACCGGTGCCCGTGACCCCGAACATGCCCTTGCGCACGCCGATCACTTCTTCGGCGGGCGCTGCGGGTTCGCGCTGTTCGGTTGACTCGGATTCTGTTGTCTCCGGGGTGTTTTCCTCGGGTACCACGGCCGCCTCCGGGGGGCTCTCCGTACCGGTGGGTGCATCGAAACTCATCGCAGCAGCCCCTTCAGCTGAATGGTCGGGGTGCTGGCGAGCGCGGCGCGCTCGGCCTCGCGAATCGCTTCCTCGCGATTGACGCCCAGCGGCATTTCCTGAATCTTCTCGTGCAGCTTCAGGATCGCGTTCAACAGCATTTCCGGCCGCGGCGGGCAGCCGGGCAGGTAGATGTCGACCGGCACGATGTGGTCGACGCCCTGCACCACGGCGTAGTTGTTGAACATGCCGCCCGAGGATGCGCAAACACCCATGGCGAGCACCCATTTGGGTTCGGTCATCTGGTCGTAGACCTGACGCAGGACCGGGGCCATCTTCTGGCTCACCCGGCCCGCGACGATCATCAGATCGGCCTGGCGCGGGGAGGCGCGGAACGCCTCCATGCCGAAGCGGGCGATATCGAATCGCCCGCCGCCGGTGGCCATCATCTCGATCGCGCAGCAGGCCAGGCCGAACGTCGCCGGCCACAGCGAACTCTTGCGCAGGTAGCCGGCCATATCTTCCACCGTGCTCAGCAGGAACCCGCTGGGCAGTTTCTCCTCGAGACCCATGTCGGACTACATCTCCCGGATCGGGACGCCCCGGCGAGGCCGGGGCGTCTTGAGTGAATTGGCTTGTGCGCCAATCAGTCCCAGCTGAGCCCGCCGCGCCGCCATTCGTAGGCGTAGGCGACGGAGACGTTGAAGATGAACAACGCCATCGCCGCCAGCCCGAACACTCCGAGCGCATCGAAGTGCACGGCCCACGGGTAGAGGAACACGATCTCGATGTCGAAGATGATGAACAGCATGGCGGTGAGGTAGTACTTCACCGGAAAGCGTTGGCCCGCAGCATTACCCGGCCCACCGCCGACGGCGTGAGGGGTGGGTTCGATGCCGCACTCGTAGGCTTCGAGCTTGGACCGGTTGTAGCGCTTGGGGCCGATGAGGGCCGCCAAGAAGATCGAGAACACCCCGAACGCGGCGGCAACCGCACCGAGGACAAGGGTCGGCACTTCTAGGTTCACAACAGAACTACCCCTCCTGCGAGCTGGACAACGCATAACGGATGGCAGCAGCGAGTGAGGCGGCGGCGTCATTGATACCGATGTCCATTGATACCGGAGCCCGCGCTCGTGTGAGCTACGGCACAGATTACAACCCGGACCAGAAGATACATGACGATTGGCGATTGCGTTTGATCGAATTCGGAACGGTCTTTTATGACCGAATCGACGCAATCACCAATGTCACGTGACGTGGAAACGCCCTGATCACAGGGCGAAGGAAGATCGGCCCGAGATCAGGCCGCGAAGCTATTACCGAGCACACCCAGCACGGCGTCGGTCAGCCGGATCGGATCGATGGGGTGCGAGACCGCCGCCTCGGCGCGCGACCAATTGGCCAGCCACGCATCATCGGGGCGGCCGGTCAGCACGACAATCGGTGGGCAGTCGGCGATTTCGTCCTTCAACTGCTTGGCCAGGCCCAGCCCGCCGGTCGGGGCCGACTCACCGTCGAGGATCAGCAGATCCAGACCGCCGGCATCCAGGCGCTCGACGACGACCGGACCCGTGGCCACCTCGAGGTACTCGATGGGCGGCAACTCCGGGTGCGGCCTTCTGCCCAGCGCCAGCATGATCTGGCTCCGGGTATCGGCGTCATTGCTGTACACGAGAACCCGCACCGCGGCGGGACGTTTGGCATCGGCCACGTTCCGCATGCTACGTCCCAGGTAGGGGACCGCGGGGCAGCTTCGCCCGAACTGGTGCGCGCGTCGCCCGATCACCTGTCGGGCAATAAGTCGATGGCAGTCGATCGGTAAGACACGACCGGTAGCATCCCGCAAATGAGGGGAGACATCACGCAACGCCTCATCGAAACCGACGTCTGGACCGACGAATTGGTGGGGCGGGCGGGGATTCCGGTCATCGATGTGCCGCTGGTGACGGTGGGCAGCGGGCTCGGATCGTTCACGGTTTTCGACGCGTTGCGGATCTACGGGGTGCCGGGGCGGGCGATGGCGGTACTGGGACCGCAAGAGGTGCCGTGGGGGTCCTATGAATACCTGACCCGGGTGTCGCAGATTCCACGCTCGGAACGACTGCGCAGTGACTCCGGGGGGATGCCGGACAATCTGTGGGGGTTTCCGTCGTATGCGGTCAGAGAGGCGATAACAGACAAATCGCTGAGGCCACTGTGGAATGTGTTGACCGAGCCCGTTTTCACCGAGTTCTACACTCCGCGCGCAGGACAGGTGTTCACCGCGCTGGAGCGGGAATTCCATCGTGTCGACTTCGCGCGATCGTTGCACCGAGGGCAGGTACGCATGGTGCGCAGACGCTTCGGGGGTGGCTATTTCACCATCCTCACGCCGCCCGAGGGGCGCTCCGCCACCAAGCGAATCGCATTCCGCAGCAGCTACGTTCACATCGCCGTCGGCTATCCCGGGCTGCGGCTGCTGCCGGATCTGCAGGAGTATCGCGAGCGCTATCGCGACCCGACCCGGGTGGTGAACGCCTACGAGCCGCACGAGCACGTGTACGAGGCGTTGCAACGTCGGCCGGGGACGGTGATGGTGCGCGGCAGCGGGATTGTTGCCAGCCGTGTGCTGCAACGGTTGATCGACGATCGAGACCGGTTGCGGCTCAACACCCAGATCCTGCATCTGTTCCGGAACTTCGTCGCGGGGCCGCACGGTCCCGCCGGGCTCGCGCGCCGACCGGGCGGCGACGGGTGGGCGTATCAGGCGTTCAACTTCCCCAAGGCCAGCTTCGGCGGTCAGCTCAAACAGAAGCTGCGCACCCTGGAAGGGCGTGAGCGGGCCGAGGCGCTGAAGACCATGGGCGGCACCACGACACCGCCACACAAGACCTGGCAGGCGCAGCTGGCCCGCGGGCGGGCGCAAGGGTGGTATCAGATCATGGTGGGGTCGGCACGCAACCTCCGGCCGGATCGGGGCAGGCCCGGCGTGGTGACCACCGTCGTGCCGGAATCCGATCCGACGCTGCCGTTTCCGTCGGCCGACCGTCCGATCGACACGCATGCCGACTACATCATCGACTGCACCGGACTGGAGGCCGATATCCGCGAGCATCGGCTGCTGGCCGATCTGCTCGATCACGCGGGCGCGGGGCGTAATCCGCTCGGCCGGTTGGATGTCGACCGGACCTTCGAATTGCACGGGACGCGAAGTGGCAACGGACGCATGTATGCCTCGGGCAGCGCCACACTCGGCGGCTACTTCGCGGCGGTCGACTCGTTCCTCGGCCTGCAGTACGCGGCGCTGGAGATCGCCGACGATCTGGCGGCACTCGGCTTCTGCGGGCGGCTGACGGCGGCGCGGTCGGTGCGGCAGTGGTGGCTATGGGTCAACAATCGGAAGATCCCGGCATGACCCTTCGGAAGATCTCGCTATGACACCGACGCTCAACGGCCGCATCCAGACCCGGGTGCTCGTACTCGCCGTCATCGGGCTGCTGGTGGCGTTGCCGGTGACACCACTGTTGCCGATGGGGCGGATGTCGCTGCTGCAGGGTTACCGGGTCACCCTGACGGTGCTGCTCGCGGTGATACTGGTGGGTGTGGGGTGGGAGCTGCTGTACCACGGGCTGCAACAGTTCCGGTGGGACAAGGACTGGCCGACGCTGTTCGGACTCGTCACCATCGTGAACGAGGGGCTGCTCATGTGGCTGCTGGTGCGCTACACGACGATCGTGTTGCCGCACGGATTGCGGCCGTCCGCATTCGCCTTCGGCGTCGACTTCACGCTGACCTGGCTGACGTTCTGGCTCTTCGTCAACGGCCCGATCCGGGTGCTGCTGCCACGCTGGCGGTTCCGCGGAGGCCGGGTGATATGACCGGCCGGGTGGAGGTGGTGCCCGGACGGCACCTGGTGGCCAGCATCGACGGGGTGGTCGTGGTTGTCGCGCACCGCGATTCGAGCGTGCTGACCGCCGACTCCGAGGCCGTCGCGACGCTGGACAAGGTGCTCGAACTGGTCGCCGAGGCGGCGTCGCGGGAGACGCGGCGCACCGGACGCACCTTCGCGCGACTGGTCAGCACCTGGCTGATGGCCCGCGAGGACGAGGAGCGGGTGGAATTCGGGGTGCTCACACCCGGCAATCGCGGACTGGCGGTCTTCCTGCACGGGCGGATCACCGCCGTGCTCGAAGGCACCGAGCATCGCGAGGTATTGCGTGGGCGGGACGCGGGATTCACCGTCGACCGGGTCCTCAGTCCCGGCCCCGCACGGGCCGCCGCGCTCTTCGTCGACGAGGAGGGCGCTCGCGACGACCTGCCGCCGCCGGGCGTGTGGGCGCTGCGCGACGGGCGGATGCCCGGCTCGGGGGCGGTGGTGTGGCTGGGGGAGCGGGCCGAAAGCGTGTCCCGCCCCAGCGGTTCCGGGCTGCGGGCGCGCTCGGAGCCCAGACGGCGTCCGGCCGAACGCCGAAACGGGAGCGCCGCACCCGATTCCGGCATGAACCGCAAACTCGCAGCGCCTGCAACCCCGAAGACCGAGGTCGTGGTGCACGGATTCAAATGCGCGCGTGGCCATCTCAACGACCCTCGCGGATCGTTCTGCACGGTCTGCGGCATCCGCATGGAACAAATGACCTGCGTCCTCACCGAGGGCGTCCGCCCGCCCCTGGGCGTCCTCCTCCTCGACGACGGCACCTCCTACGTCCTCGACACCAACGTGGTCATCGGCCGCGAACCCGAACGCTCCGAACACGTCCGGCAGGGGGCGCACGCCATCCGCATCCCCGACGCCTCCGGCGGCATGTCCCGCGTCCACGCCGAGATCCGCCTGATGGAATGGGACGTCCTCGTCATGGACCGGGGCTCCGCCAACGGCACCCACATCCGCCCGCCCGGCCGCACCGACTGGGTCCGAGTCGACCCCGGCCGCCTCACCGTCCTGGAACCGGGCACCCAATTGCTTCTCGGCGGCCGAGTTTTCACCTTCGACTCGCAGCACGGGCGCTGAACTAGGCTGGGGACGGATGGAAAGCGGCGTCCGCTGGACGTAGCGAGGGGAGACGATCCGATGGTGCAGTTGCCGAGCGTTCTGTGGCGCGATCCGGAGCACAGAATCATCGTGCAGCCCACTGCGACTCTTCTTTCCGACCTGAATCTCGAACGCATCTTCGCCGAGATCGCGGGACGGGGGAGCAGCCCCTCGGTCGACCGCCTCCTGCGCGCACCACTCCTGCACAGCGAGGATGTCGAGTACCGGCGAGCGGTCTTCGAGGATCTTTCCTCGCCGACCCTGCGCACGCCGCTGGAGTCGTTTTCACGGGCGATCGGCGAGATCCGGCGGCGCCTTACCGAGCTGTCGATGGTCGACCATCCGATCCTCAGGTGCCGAGGTCGCCTGGACGTCTTGAATACCTATTGCCGGACGGTATCGGCCCTGGATCAGAGTCTGGACGGCATCGCACCCGAGTCGCACGGACTGAAGTCGTGGCGAGACTTCCTGAAGACCTATGTCGACCGAGCCGAGTTCCAGGGACTTGTATCGCAGTGCGCGCAAACGCTCGCCGAACTCGGAAGGATCCGGTACTCGATGCGGATCGAGGATCGCCGGATAGTGCTCGACGAGGCCGGCGGCGCACCGGATTACACCGCGACGGTCGAGAATCTGCTCGAGCCTTTCCTGGACGGCTGGACACCGGCCGAGCCGGACAGTATTCCGTGGTCGACGAGTGTGCACCCGGTCGAAGAGCGTGTTCTCGACGAGCTTGCTCAGATGTTTCCGCTGCCGTTCGGCCGGATGATGAAGCACGCAGACTCCGGTAGCGAATTCGTGGATCCGGTGATCGAACGTGTCGCGGATGAGCTCCAGTTCTATTTTTCATACCTGCGATTGGTCGACAGATTGTCGGCCCTCGGCTTGGAATTCTGCCTGCCCGAGGTGACCGACTCGTTCGAAGGTATTCGAGTGCAGGGCGCGTACGATCTGGCGCTCGCGGTGAAGCGTGCCGACGAAGGTATCCTGCCCGTCACCAATGACTATCGGCTCACCGACAATGAACGCATCATTGTCGTCACGGGACCGAATCAGGGCGGCAAAAGCACCTTCGCCCGAATGTTCGGTCAGGTTGCCTACTTTGCCGCACTCGGCTGTCCGGTTCCCGCGAGACAGGCCAGGGTGATGCTCACCGACGGAATAAGCACTCACTTCGAGAGGCCCGAACACTCCTCCGATGCCGCCGGCAGATTACAGAGCGAGCTGTCAGCGATCGGTCAGACACTCGAGCACGCGACAGAGCGGACGATAATCATCCTGAACGAGAGTTTCAGCTCGACCGCATCCGTGGACGCTCGGCAGATCGGGGAGAAGGTCTTGCGCCGGATATCGGAACGGAAATCCATCGCAGTCTTCGTGACATTCATCGACGAGCTGTCGAGGCTCGACGGCATCGTGAGCATGGTTGCGGGCATCGGCGGCGATCCGACGCTACGGACCTTCAAGCTGGAACGAAAGCCCGCGGACGGCAGGGCATATGCGGCCGCCCTGGCAGACCGGTTCGACCTCTCCTACGAAACGATCGTCGGCCGGGTGACGCGATGAAGGTGAACCTACTCGGACCGGACGGATGGGGTTCGTCCCAGGTTGGCGAGAACGGCACGACCGTCGCCGATGATCTCGAGTTGTCAATCATGTACGGCGCCATGGCAAGTGGTGACCAGTTCATCCGTACCGTCGCCGCCGACGTTGTTCCTCGATCGTTGAATGACTTCGCTGTCATCGAGTACCGGCAGCGAGTAGTGGCCGACAGTTGCGCGAATCCGGCACTGGTCCGGGAGCTCTACGCCATTGCGACCGAAGCCGCGGGCGCGCGACGCTGGATGGTCGGTCGCGATCGCGGGGCGCGTGGAAAGCTCTACCTGTCCCTGGAGCCGTTGACCAAGCTGATCGGCTTCCTGCGGCAGCTGCGATCCACCTGTGAACCGAGTTTCTCGAACTTCGAGTCCGAGGGATTCTCCGGGCTGACGAAGACGCTGACCGACAATTTCGGGGATGAGTATCTGGCCGAAGTCGAGCGTCACATCGATATCCTTCAGTTCGAACACGGATTCGCGATCAGTGCAGAACTCGGGTCCGGTGGCGGCATCGCAAACCCGGTGTTGCACGAACCTCCGGCACCGTCCCGACGCCGGCAATCGGTCTTCGGTGCTCGCGGACGGCGAGTAGTAGCGGTCTCCGACACCGACGAGAGCGCGAAGAAGTTCATCTGGCGTCTCGTCGGAAACAGCCTCGATCGCGTCGCCGACGTCGTCTCTCATGCCACCGATACGATCGACCACTTCTTTCGAGATCTACGTACCGAACTGGCCTTCTGCGTTGGTTGCGTGAACCTCTTCGAGCGCCTGCGACACGACGGGTATGCCGTCTGCTATCCAAAGCCCTTGCCACAGGGCAGCGGTCCATCGTTCAGCTTTCGCTCATTGCGAGACCCGGCACTGTGCCTGTCAGCCGTATCGGCGGTGGAGGCGAACTCGATCGACGGCCGAGGCACGCAGCTGACCGTCATCACGGGTGCCAACAGTGGCGGGAAGTCGACCTTCGTCCGCAGTTTCGGCGCTGCCCAGCTCATGATGCAAGCGGGCATGTTCGTGGTCGCGGAAGCCTACGAAGCAGACATCCGGAGCGGCATCTTCACCCACTTTCGTGTTCCGGACGACTCCTCGATGACCTACGGCCGGTTGAACGAGGAGCTGGTGCGGATGCGCGACCTGACCAACCGGATCCAGCCGACCTCCCTGGTGCTGTGGAATGAACCATTCTCCTCGACGAGCGAGCGGGAGGCCGCCGAGATACTGACGCCGATCACCGAGGCACTGCTCGACTCAGGCGTGAAAGTGGTTGTGGTAACCCACTTGTACGACTACGCGTCCGGACTGGCCGATCGCCGGCGCCCCACCGACCTGTTCCTCCGCGCGAACCGGCTCCCCGATGGTTCGCGAACCTTCCAGCTGGAAGTCGGCGCGCCCGCCACGACGAGCCACGCCATGGATATCTATCGACGAGTATTCGACCGGTCGAGCGAGTTGGGCTCGGATCAATAGCCGATAGGCGGTGTCTTCGTGCGCTCGGTGGGGGCGACCGGGCGGCGAAGCGAGCTGTCGGCGTTGGGAATCGGGGCGGTCGGGCTGGACGAGAGTACCGAGTCAATCCCGGTGGACAAGCGGATGCGGGCGGCTGACGGGGTGTGGGCCATCGGGGATGTCACCGGTGCGGGTGGGTTCACACATGTGTCCAGGTATCAGGCGCGGATCGCGGCGGCCGACATTCTCGGTGCGGGGTCGGAGGTGGCGCAGTATCGGGCGGTGCCGCAGGTGACGTTCGCCGATCCGGAAGTCGGGGCGGTCGGTATGACCGAGGCGCGGGCTCGCGCGGCCGGGCTGAGCGTCCGCACCGGTTGCACCGAAGTGCCCGCCTCCGTGCGCGGTTGGATCCATAAGGTCGGCAATGCCGGATTCATCGAATTGATCGAGGACGCCGATCGCGGGGTGCTCGTCGGAGCCTGCTCGGTCGGCCCGCAGGGCGGCGAGGTCCTCGGCGCCCTGGCCGTCGCCGTCCACGCCGAAGTCCCGACCGCTGTACTGCGACAGATAATCCTGGCCTACCCGGCCTTCCACCGGGCCATCGAATCCGCCCTCGAATCCCTCGCTTCCGGTTAGGCATCCGTTCGTAATCTTTGCTGTTCACGCTCGGGTATCAGCGGCATCCTGGTAACCATCTCTGGTCCCGAGCGTTGGGCGGTGGACATATGCGGATCTCGGAAATCCTGCGCCGTAAGGGCAGCGGCGTAGTCACGATTGCACCGGATGCAACAGTGCGTGAATTGCTCAGAGTCCTGTCGGCACACAATGTGGGTGCGGTGGTGGTGTCGGCCGACGGTGCCGCCATCTCCGGCATCGTCTCCGAACGAGACATCGTGCGCCGGCTACACAGTCAGGGTGCGTCGCTGCTCGACGCCCCGGTTTCATCGATCATGACCGCCGCGGTCCACACCTGCTCCCCGGACGATCAAGTGGAAACCCTCAATGCCACCATGACCCAGCACCGCATCCGGCACCTGCCGGTGCTGCACGAGGGCCGGATGGTGGGCGTCGTGAGCATCGGCGACGTGGTCAAGAGCCAGATCTCCGAATTGGAGACCGAACGTGAGGCGCTGGTGCGTTACCTCCACGGTTAACATCCCACTGTGGAGTCCGAAAACCTAACGCCCGATGACACTCTCGCCGATTTCGACCGGCGGGTGATCTCCCTCGATGGCGACGACAAAACCGTCTATGTGGCGGGCACCGGCCCGGCGGTCGTGATCATGCCGGAGATGCCCGGCATCAGCCCCGACGTGCTCCGATTCGCACGCTGGGTGCGCGACGCCGGGTTCACGGTGTATGTGCCGTCCCTGTTCGGTGTCGACGGCGCGTATCCGACCGTGGAGTTGGCCGAGCCGATCGTCCGGAAGGCCTGCGTCAGCAAGGAGTTCCGGGCCTTCGCCGGGGGCGGCACCAGCCCCGTGGCCGTCTGGCTGCGCGCACTGGCCCGCCTGGCGCACACGGAATCCGGTGGGCCGGGAGTCGGGGCGGTCGGCATGTGCTTCACCGGAAACTTCGCGCTCACAATGACCCTCGAACCCGCCGTCATCGCCCCGGTCATCAACCACCCCTCGCTGCCACTCGACGACCCCGCCGGGCTGGAACTGTCGCCCGCGGACGCGACGGCGATCGCCGAGCGCTTCGAACGTGACGATCTGCGCGCGCTCGCCTACCGCTTCGACAACGACAAATGGTGCACCGGCCAACGATTCGCCGCCTACTCCCAACTCCTCGGCGACCGCTTCGACGGCCGCGTCCTCGCCGGCGACGATGCCAACCCCAAGCCGCCGCCGTTCTTCGAGCATGTCGTCCAGACACCACACAGCGTCGTCACCGCCCACCTGGTCGATGAGGAAGGCCACCCGACAGTGCGGGCGCGCGACGAGATCCTCGCGTACCTCCGCGACCGCCTGCAGACGGAGTCTTCGTAGCATCGGCCGAATTTCGGGTGGATAGCTCAGATGGTCCAGGTGATCGGGTAGTTGACGGTCGGGGCGAACGTCAACGCACCGAGCGCCTTGAACTCCCCGCGGGCGGTTTCGACCATCTCCTTCAACGTGTCCATCTGCTCGGCGTGTTCTTCGGTGTCCCAGATGCTGATGTTCACGATCGAGCCCGTCGGTGAGACGGCCGTGAACCAGTGCAGCAGGCCCGGCAATGCCTCGATTGCCGGGACCAGGTAGTCGGCTTGTTTCGTGGCCAGGGCGTCGACCTCCGCGAACCGGCTCGGGTCGAAGCTGCCGCGTGCGACGTGGATGACGGCGGTGGACGGCAAGGACTCGGTCATGATGACTCCCTCTCACGGAACTCGGATGCGAACTCGCGTGAGGATTCTCGACTGTGCTGGCAGTCCGCTGGCAGCGCAGTCGAGGCGCTGAGCGACGACGCCGCGTTCGACATACGGAGCCGATTTCTCGCCGCAGCAAATAAGGTGAATCATGATCGGCTGAAAAGTGTTGTCGGGCAAGGACGGGTAGGTCGCGGGGTTTGAAGTCGCAAACAGGGCGTTCGATCTCGCGCGGTACGTTCCTGCGAGGAGCGCTCGGAATCGCGGTCGCCGGTGCCGGATTGGCCGGGGCCAGTCGGCTGGCGGTCTTCGATCAGGCGGCCTCCGCCGCCGGCGCGGAGCGCAAGCCCCCGATCGCCCCGGCCCGGACCGCGAGCGACGGACCCGACTGGACCGGGCTGCAAGGCAAACTGCGCGGGCGCGTGATCATGCCGGCCGATCCGCGCTACGCGCAGACCAAAGAGGTCTTCAACACGCGGTTCGACGATCAGACACCGACGGCCGTCGTGCAGGTCGCCGACGCCGAGGATGTGGCCACGGCGTTCGCCTTCGCGGCGGACAACAACCTTCAGGTGGCGGCACGGGCCGGCGGGCATTCCTACGCCGGGTTGTCCACCGCGACCGGCACTCTGGTGGTCGATGTCCGCGGGCTGCGCGGCGTGGTGGCGGCGGACGGGCGGGCTGTCGTAGCACCGGGGCACACGCTCTACGAGGTGTATCAGGAGCTCGACAAAACCGGGCAGAGCCTGCCGACGGGCATGTGCCCCAGCGTCGGCGTCGCGGGTCTCACCCTCGGCGGCGGCTACGGTTCCGACGCCCGAGCGCACGGTCTCACTTGTGATCGGCTCACCGCCGCGACCCTGGTGCTGCCCGACGGCACCATCACCGAGGCATCCGCCGCCACCCGCCCGGACCTGTTCTGGGCGCTGCGCGGCGGCGGTCCGCTGTTCGGCATCGTCACCTCGATGACCTTCGACACCATTCCGGCGTTGACGAAAGACGTCGTGCGCCTCACCTTCTCGGGTGATGACGCGGAGCAGGTCATCAACGGCTGGCAGCAGTGGCTGCGTGACGCGCCCCGCGAGCAGTGGGCCGATGTCAGCATCGACGCCAACGGGGAAGGCGGCCTGCACTGCTGGATGCAACTGGTCTGCCCCGAGGGCACGTCCGACACCGTCGCGGCGACTCTCGTCGAGGCGATCGACGTCGCGCCGATCGCCACCGACCCTCGCACCCTCACCCACCTCGACACGGTCCTCTACCTCGCGGGCGGCACGGCCGATCAGCCCCGCGCCGCGTTCACCAACGGCTCCGACATCGTCTCCACCCTCACCCCGGACACCGTCGGCCGCATCGTCGACGCCGTCACCCGCTTCTCCAGCGTCGGCGGCACCGGCTGGGTCCAGATCAACACCCTCGACGGCGCGGTCCGCGACCTGTCACCCACCGCCACCGCCTACCCCTGGCGCAACCACGCCGCGATGGTCGAATGGGGTGCCTACGAACCGATCCCGCACTCCGCCGCCCTGGACTACCTGGCCGACGCCCACAACGCCCTCACCCCCGAATCCGTCGGCGCCTACATCAACTATCTCGAGCCGGGCGACCCGATCTCCCGTTACTACGGCCCCAACCACACCCGCCTCGCCGCCCTCCGCGCCCGAGTCGACCCGGACGACCGGATCCGTACGGTGCTGAATACGTGATGCGGTAGCCGAGCCGGGTAGCGCCTGCACGGCCCGGGATTGATACGGCCGGACGGTCTCTCGACATCGTCCGCCACGATGCCGCGCGCGACTGCCGGAGCAGCATCGCCGAAATCTACGCTGCGCCTGACGAATCCACGAGATCCGAGGGGGAGCAGTGCGCAATCGAATCCGGTCACCGCGATCACGCCACCGCCGTGCGCTGCTCAGCGTCGGCCTGCTGACGGTTGCGGCAGCCACGCTGACTCCTGGACCGCCCGCCGTGGCGGAACCCGGTTGCACGGCAACCGTGGACACGGTGGTCACGGCACGAATACCGGTGCTGGACTGGGCCGAGAACCTGGCCTACGACCGACAGGGCAATCTGTGGGTGTCGCGACCGGTGCACAGCGAGCTGGACCGCTACGACAGCTCCGGGCGGCTCACCGCGACCGTCTCGATCCCCTATCCGATGGCTGTCCGGCTGGGTCCGGACGGCTGGTTGTACGTGGTGTCCAACGGACTGCCCGGCGCGCTGGCGGGTCAGTCCACCGTGATGAGATTCGATCCCGCCGCGCCGGATCCGCAGCAGTTCACTGCGGGTCTGCTTGCTGCCGACGGCGCGGTCTTCGATGACGACGGCAATCTGTATGTGTCCGATCTCTATACCGGCGTGGTCCGTATCCGGCCCGACGGAACGCATGACACCGCCTGGAATGCACGAGCGAATCTGTTCTCCCCCAACGGCATGGTGGTGATCGGCCGCAACCTGTACATCAATGTGACGGCCAGCCTGGGTGGCCAGGTCGTGCGTATGTCCCTGGACGACCCGGCCGACCGCAGTGTTGTCGCGGATCTGCTCCCCGGCGGAATGCCCGCGTTCCCGGACGATCTCGCGGTGGGTCCGGACGGCAACCTGTACATCGCGACCGGCGGCATCGGCCGTCTCATGCGCCTCGACCCCGCCACCGGCAGCGTCTGCCAGCTGACCGCAACGGAACCGATCACCGCCGTCGCGGTCTCACCCACCGGCGACCTGATGCTCTCGAGCGAACTCGGCAACATCCTGCGTGCCCGCCTATGACGTCACCACCAGCTGTCCCCGCCATCATCACCGAAAACATCCCCGATCACATCGGCAGCCAGCATCCCCCCACCGATGCCCACCGCGATCTGCGCTGCCCCGGAAAGAAATTCCCCCACCCCCGACCGCGAGTCCCCACGATTCCCACCCTGCTGCAAATCCGCCACCCGCTGCCGAAGCTGCGCATTCTCCTGCCGCAACTGCGCAATAACCTGATCCTGCCGCCCGACCCGCTCCATCAACGCCCGAACGTCCTGCTGCCCCTGCGAGTTATCCATTCTCTCATTCCTTTCCGTCTACCCAATGACCGCTCATCCGGCCCGAGTAAACGTTCGCCCACCCCACTGACACGGCGCTGACAACCCACCGACAGCCCGATGCCGTTGCGTGATCGCTGCCCGACAGCGCCGAGTGAACCTAGGCTTGAACCATGAGCGACGACCTGGGCGAGCGCTTGCGATCGGTCCGGAAACGACGAGGGCTCACGCAGCGGGAACTTGCGGCGGGGTCAGGGGTTTCGGTGTCGTTTATCCGCAAGATCGAACAGGGGGAGCGGGACGACGCGCGAATTGAGACGTTGCGCCGGCTGGCGGTGGGGTTGGGGTGCCCGCTGACCGCACTCATCGGGGCCGAGCCGGAGGCGCCGGAGAGCAGAGACGGGGAGCTTTGGGCAGCGACTCGACGGGCGATCGATACGCCACGCGCGCCGTCGTTGGAAGAACCTGTCACGGAAGGCGATATCGCGGACACACTGGTCTCGGCGGTGCGGCTGTATCACGAGAACGACTACGAGCGGCTCGCGCAGATACTGCCCGGTCTCGTCGAATCAGGGAACGGCGCCTCGCCATTGTTGCGATCGCGCATTCTTCAACTCACCGGGTCAGTAATGGTGCAGACACGGCAATTGCGCACCGCGCGCACAGTTCTCGAAGAATCCCTGACGGCGGCGGAATCATCCGACGACGTACTGGATGCCGCATCCGTCATTGTCACAATCGGCTGGCTCCTGCTGGTGGAACGACGATTCCAGCAGGTCGACTCGCTTGCCGTGCAGTGGGCCGACCGCATCGAGCCGCGCATCTCCACCGCCTCCGAACGCGAGCTCTCGACGTGGGGTTGGCTGCTGTTGCGCGGCTCGGCCGCTGCCATCCGCGACAACCGGCCCGACGACGCCGACGACATGATGCGGTTCGCCCAGGCCGCCGCGGTGGCCGTCAAACGGGAACCGGCCGGATACCAGGACTATTGGACCCGTTTCGGTCCTGCGACGGTCGCCATGAAACGTGTCGAGAACGCGGTCATCGACAACCGACCGGACCGTGCTCTGCAACTCACGCACGACGTTCCGTCCGGATTGCGCCCGACATCCGACAACCGGAACCGCCACCTGCTCGATGTGGCGCAGGCTCACCTGGACCTGCACCGCCCCGACCCGGCGCTCGACATCCTGCTCCAACTTTCCCGTCAGGCACGCCCCTGGCTGGTCGAACAACGCCTCGCCAAGGACCTCCTCGCCCGGATGATCGGCAAGCGCCGCACCCTCACCTCGGACATGCGAGCCCTGGCCGACCTCATCCACCTCGAATACTGACCTCCGCCAACCCGCCCCGCAGTGGCACTTCTCCGCAGGCGCCGGCAAAAGTGCCATTGCCGCCGGATTCCCGTGGACCGAAGCTGAATCCACGTCAGTAGGGGAAGCCCAGTGATCTCGTCGAGCGCGCCGATGTCATCACTGTCAGTCCCGAACAAACCTTCGCCCGCTGGCTCATCCCACCGGATAGTCCCGCCGATTTGGGCTCCCGGTGAGACCTGGACTGTTCCGTCGGTGCTGCGGGCGAAGGACGTTCGGTGCTCGGTCAGTGGTCGCTGTGTCTTCCCGGGGCCGCGCTGCCGTGGTATTCGCCGAGCTCGGAAACCAATTGGGTGACTTCGGGGTAATTGTCGTAGCGGCGTTGGTGTAGTGCGGCGATCTTTGCGCCCATTTCGGGGTCGGGGTCGTCGGTGATGTCGAAGGATACGAATTTGTCCACCAGGGGGAGGCCGATGTGATCGGTGTGGAGGTGGGCCGGGTGGATGAGGTATTCCCAGTAGCCGTCGAGGTCATCGATGACATAGGTTGCGCCGTAGTCGTATTCGCCGCCGTGGTCCGGTCCGACGATGAAGTGCTGTACGGAGGGGATCTGGCGTCCCTGGTTGCGGAGGCTTTCCAGTGCTTCTTCGAGCTGTTCGGCGGGGACTCCAGGCTTGATCGTGAAGCGATTGCCGTGGTAGATCATCGTTTTCAACCCTCGTGAGTGGTGGTGTTGTACCCATGGAAGACAGTGTGTGACTGGCCAATCACTCTGTGTGAGTGACTGTACACTCACTCGAGGCGGCGAAGCAAGGTCAGGGAGTACTCAGCGCGGGGAATCGGTCAAAATTCCTCGGTGAGTACTCCCTGACCTTCAGAGCTGTTCGTCGAGAGCGTCGATGAGTGTGTCGAGCCCCGACTGGACTGCTTCGCGCTGCGCGGGGGACAGGTGTTCCATTGCGGCGGCGAAGCGTTGGATGCGGGCCGAGGTGAGGCCGGTGACCAGGTTGTGGGCGGCGGGGGTGGCGGTGAGGAGTTGGGCTCGGCCGTCCTCGGGGTCGGCGCCGCGGGTGAGGTAGCCGGCCTTTTCGAGGCCGGTCACCATGCGGGACATCGTCGGAGCGCTCACCCGCTCGATGTTGGCCAGGTCGCCGAGGCGCAGCGGGCCCGAGCGGGCGAGCGAGGCCAGGGCCGAGGCGGCGCCGGGGCTGAGGGAGCCCAGGTCACCGGAGTGGCGCAGCAGGCGCAACAGGCGGCCGATCGCGTGGTACAGGTCGGCGGCTTCGGTGAGCTGGTCGGGGTCGGCGACGCTCGTCGGCTCGGGCAGGACGATCTCCTCCGGTTTCAGATTCCCTCGCGGGCGGCCTCGCGGAGCTCGGCTGCCTCGTCCGTAACTTTCGGGCTACCGGCGAACCAGGAGGCCACCGCGCCGATCAGCATCATAAACGCGGCTCCGAGGAACACTACGACCAGACCGGAGTGGAACGGGCCGGAGATCAAGTGCGGGAAGAACTCCTGACCGGTGAGGGTCTCCTTCTGCACGCCGGGTGTATCGAGGATACCGGTCGGACCCAGCAGCGCCTGAATCGGATTCACGCCCAGGAAGGCGGCGAAGAGGCTACCGACCGGGGGCAGACCCGCGACGTCGGCCGCGACACCGGCGGGCACGCCCTGCGCCCGCAGACCCGAATCCATCGCGCTCGGCAGCGTATTGGACAGGCCGATGATCATGAGCGAGAAGAAGACACCGATCGACAGCGCCATACCGCCGTTGAGCAGCGTGCCACGCATACCGGACGCGACACCTCGCTGGGAGGCGGGCACCGCGGACATCACCTCGGCGGTATTGGGGGAGGCGAACATGCCCGAGCCCAAACCGTTGAGTGCGATGACCAGTGCGAAAGCCCAGTAGGAGAAGTCAACCGGCAGCACCACCAGCAGCACGAACGTCACCGCGGTGATCGCCATACCCAGTGTCGCGAACAGGCGCGGACCGTACTTGTCCGACAGCTTGCCCGAAACCGGCCCCGCCACAAGGAATCCGACCGTCAGCGGCAACAGGTAGATACCCGCCCACAGCGGCGTGGACTCGTAGTCGAACCCGTGCAGCGGCAACCAGATGCCCTGCAGCCAGATGATCAGCATGAACTGCAGACCACCGCGACCCAGCGACGACATCAGACCGGCCAGGTTGCCGAGCCCGAACGCCCGCACCTTGAGCAGCGACAAGTGGAACATCGGCTGCTCGACCTTGGTCTCGATCCAGCAGAACAGCGCCAGCACCGCGATACCGCCGAACACCGCGGTCAGCACCCACGGGTTGGACCAGCCGGTGCTCGAATTCCCGTAGGGCTGAATGCCATAGGTGATACCGGTCAGCAGCGCGGTCAGACCGACCGCGAAGGTGACCGTGCCCGGAATATCGAGCGAGCCCGCATTGCGCTGACCATTGTCGTGCAGCGACCGGTAGGACCACACGGTGCCGAGAATGCCGAACGGCACGCTCACCCAGAACACGGCCTTCCAATCCCACTGCGCGAGCAATCCGCCCAGCAGCAGACCCAGGAACGAACCGGCCACCGCCGCAACCTGATTGATGCCCAGTGCGAAACCACGCTGTTCCGCCGGGAACGCGTCGGTGAGGATGGCGGCCGCATTGGCCATCAACATCGCACCGCCGATGCCCTGCACCACACGCCAGCCGATGAGCCAGACCGCGCCGCCACCGTGCGTGAACGGATCGAACGACAGCAGGATCGCGGTGATCGTGAAGATCACGAATCCGTAGTTGTAGATCTTGACGCGCCCGACCATGTCGCCGAGCCGTCCGAACATGACCACCAGCACCGCGGACGCGAGCAGGAAGCCCATCATCATCCACAGCAGGTAGCTCACGTTCCCCGCCGCGAGCGGGTTCAGATCGATCCCCCGGAAGATGTCCGGCAGCGAGATGATCACGATCGACGAGTTGATCGTCACCATGAGCATGCCCAGCGTCGTATTCGACAGGGCCACCCACTTGTAGTGCGGATGATCATGCTCGATCCGGAGCCGCCTCCGAATGGTCTGGACATCACCGGCATCCACACCGGTGGTTGGGGCCGCAGCCATCAGAGCCTCCCGCAAAGTCAACGAACAACAACGCCAAATATAGTTGCATGTCGCTAACTAATGAAATCGTGGGATGCCTCACTCACCGGACGGCCCCGCGCCGGAGACGGCCTTATCGACCCTTGACCTGGAGAAGTTCACCGGCGGTGGGCATCGCCAATTGGTCACCGTGACCGGCCAATTCGAAGTTGCGAGACAGGTAATCGAGGGTCTCGGAGAAGTGGTGCCAGCCCTCGCCGTGGACGGGGATGATCACCGCGTCGCCGAGGATCTGTGCGGCGCGGAGGGCGGTTCGGCCGTTGAGGGTGATGTCGGTGTCGCCGTAGCGTTCGACGTTCGCCGCGCCGACGAACAGGAGGGCGATATCGATGCGGCCCATCCGCGCGACGATCTGCTCGACCAGGTCGACCGATGCGTTGTCGCCCGACACGTACAGCGTCGGCCACCCTGCGGCCTGCAGGACGAAGCCGGTGACGACGCCCGAGAGCACCTCGGCCCCCTCGGGACCGTGCAGGGCGGGCACGCCGGTAACGGTCACCTCTCCGATCGTCAGAGACTCCCAGTTCCGCAGTCCCTCGACGCCCGCGATGCGCTCGGCGGCGTCGGGGGTCGACAGCACCCGATCCACGGTGGGGAGGAATTCCCGGCCCGCATGGTCGAGGTTGTCGACATGCTGATCATGCGACAGCAGCACCACATCCACCGGACCGACCTCGACGACCGCGATGGCGGGCCCGGTCAGCTTGTGCAGCGTGACGAGACCCGACGAGTAGGTGCCCGGGGCGTCGAAGGTGGGGTCGGTCAGCCAGGTCAGGTTGCCGTAGTGGAAGCGCACGGTGGGTCCGCCGATGTGCAGGAATTCGACGGTCGCGGAGTCGGTGGGATCGAGTGTGTTCGTCACGGGGCTCAGCTTTGCCCGTGAGATCGTGGTGGGTGCGGCCCGAGCGCGCCGATATCGGGACCGAACGCGCCAAACTGCCGGCGGGGTCTGTTCTTCGGTTTAGCCGTGGTGCTCAATCCTCGAATGATCAGCCAGCAGTTACAGATTCCGCTCGGCTTGGACCTGACCGCCATCGCCGTGGGCGGCCTCGGGGGCGGAACGGGTGCGGCACAGTTGGGGCGCGAAAGCAGAATTGATGTCATCGGCGTGGCCGCGATCGGCATCGCCACCGGATTCGGCGGCAGCATCGTGCGCGACCTGCTGCTCAACCAACTCCCCGCCGCCCTGCACAATGACGCCTACCTGCTCACCGCCCTGCTTGCGGCCTTCGCCGGAATGGCGTTCGCCCCACTGATCGAGCGGGCCGCCACGGTCCTGGCGGTTCTGGACGCCCTGACGATCGGCATGTACCTCTCCGCCGGAATCTTGAAGGCCGAACGCGCCGGACTCCCCGTCGGCGCTTCGGTCCTGGTCGGCGTAGTCGCGTGCACCGGTGGCGGCGTCATCCGCGATCTGCTGCTCGGCACCGAGGTAACCATGGTCCGCGTCGGCTCCTACTACATCACCGCCGCCCTGGCAGGCGCAGCCGTCTTCATTCCCCTGCACCACGTCTGCCCGGTCGTCTACGCCACCACCGCAACGGTCGCGATCGCGTTCACCCTGCGCGCCGTCGCTCTACACCGCGGCTGGACCAGGCCCTCAGCCCGCCCACTTCCCCTGCCCCGCAAGCCAGTCGGCGAATATCGCGATGTCGTCACGGAGCAGGCCGATCCCGGGGTCGACACCGTATAGCAGCGCCGGACCCTCGTGATGCTCCGAAACCCATTCCCGGTCGCTGTCACGGAGTTCGTCGTCGGCCCAGATGAACGCCCGGCCCGCGGCCCATTCGACCAAGGTGCGGGTCTTCCAGTGCAGGCCGAACCAGGCGTCTATCGCGGCATCCGATCGATCGGGCCAATCCACGACCGCCAGGGGCTGCAGACCCAGCGCCGGACTCACTGAACGGTTGGCTTCGTGGGTCCACGTTGTGGCCCACACCAACTCGCAGGGCAGAGCCGCCAGGAGCGGGCCGAGCACGGCATCCGGCTGCGCGGCAATCGGATTCACGCCGAAGGGGATCAGCGGGCCGTCGATGTCGAGAAACAGCAACGGACGGGGGACCGCATCGAACACGTCAACAGCGTAGTGGGGCTCGGGTTTTCGGTTAGGGGAGGAGGAGGGTTTTGATGGCTCGGCGTTCGTCCATCGCCGCGTAGCCTTCGGCGACCTCTGCGAGGGGGAGGGTTAGGTCGAAGACCTTGCCAGGGGTGATATGGCCGTCGAGGACGCGGCCGATGAGGTCGGGGAGGAAGCGGCGGACGGGGGCGGGGCCGCCGCGGAGGCCGACGTGGGTGCGGAAGAGTTCGCCGCCGGAGATTTGGACGTCGTGGGGGACGCCGACGAAGCCGACGGTGCCACCGACCCGGGTGGAGTGGCGGGCCTGGGTCATGGATTCGTTGGTGCCCACGCATTCGAGGACGGAGTCGGCGCCGATGCCGTCGGTCAAGTCCTTGATGCGAGCGACGCCCTCGTCGCCGCGTTCGGTGACGATATCGGTGGCGCCGAAGTCGAGGGCCAGTTTCTGGCGGGCCTCGTGCCGACTCATGGCGATGATCCGTTGCGCTCCAAGTTCTTTGGCGGCCAGCACGCCGCACAGCCCGACCGCGCCGTCACCGACCACCGCAACCGTCGAGCCCGCGCGGACCTCGGCCGCCACGGCCGCGTACCACCCGGTGCCCATGACGTCGGAGAGCGTCAGCAGGCTGGGCACCAGCTCGGCGTCGGGCTGTTCGGGTAGCGCGACCAGTGTGCCGTCGGCCAGCGGGACGCGGATCAGCTCGGCCTGACAGGCACCCATGAACCCGCCGTGCATGCAGGCGGATTGCACGCCGTAACGGCAGTTCGGGCACGTGTTGTCGGAGTAGGCGAACCCGCCGATGACGAACTGCCCGGGCCGGACGGAGGCGACCGCCGTACCGACCTCCTCCACGATCCCGACATACTCGTGCCCGATCGGCCGCGCCTCGGTGACGGGATTGACGCCGCGATAGTTCCACAGGTCGGAGCCGCAAACGCAGGTCGCGACGGTCCGCAGAATCACATCCGTGGGCTCCTCGATCCGCGGATCGGGCAGCTCTTCGAACCGAATATCGAACGGGGCATGTAAGACGGTGCCGCGCATGAGATCTCCTGTTCTCCGTGATGCGGCCGGGCTGAAGACACCCCACCCATCGTAGCCACGTATTAGCTACCTGCGGTTACGGGTTGGCATCCAACCAGTGCAGTACTTCACTCGCGTGACCGTCGGGCGGGAACACCGGATAGAAGACGTGCTCGATGACACCGTCGCGAACGATGAGCGTCAGCCGCTTGTAGAGGGTCAGGCCCCCGGCCTCGAAGGTCGGCAGCGATAGCGCGGCGGCCAGGCGCAGCCCGGGATCGGACAGTACCGCGAAGGGCAGATGCAGGCGCTCCACCATTTCACGCTGGTAGTCCGAGTCCTGGCTGGAAAGCCCGAAGACTGCCGAAGCCCCTGCGGCGAGCAACTCCGCGTGGTGGTCACGGAACGCGCACGCCTCCGGGGTACACCCGCGGGCACCGGGGATTTCGTCCCATCCGGCCGGAACGTCAGTGCCGGGTCGACCGGTCAACGGGTAGGCGTAGACGACTGTCCGGCCCGCGGGCAGCGCGCCGAGGTCGATCGTTGTCCCGTCGGTGGACTCGAGGATCAGCGTCGGTAGCTTCGAGCCCGGAAGGTGTGCTGCCGCGCCATCATCGACGGGCGCCGGGAGCTGTTCCATCGTCACGATCCGACCCTAGCCCGTTGCGGGGGAGCAAGGTCAACAGTTATACGCCTCGGAATGCCTTGTCCCCGACCCTTTCCGGGTCGGTGATGTGGGAGAGGAACAGGCGCGCGGTGGGGGTGGGGGTGCGGGTGGTGACTACGTGCCAGGGGCGGGTGAGGGGTGTGCCGTCGACTTCGAGGATCTCCAGGTGACCGGCGGCCAGGTCATTGGCGACGGCGTCGGAGTGGATCAGCGTGATGCCCAGACCCTCGCGGGCGGCGGCCAGGGCTGCGCCGTGGGTGCCGAGAGTCAGTGTGGGCGGACGAATTTGGAGGCGGTCGAAGAGTGCGAGGGTGGTGTCGCGGGTGCCGGAGCCCTTGCCGCGCAATAGCCAGGTGGCTTCGCAAGGGTCGGGCCAGGATTTCGGCGCACCGACCACGACGAGTTGGCAGGGACGGCGGGCACGGGTGATCAGCCCCGCCTCACGGGGCGGGCGGCCCGCCACCACCAGATCGGTTTCATGGTGGGTCAATTCGAGGAACAGCACATCGCGCGGCTGGATCGACAGTCCCAGTTCGATGGCGGGGAACCGGTTGTGGAAGGAGGCGAGCAGCCGCAGCAGCACATACTCCCCGGCGGTCGCCACCACCCCGATCCGCAACCGGCCGGTCTCCGCTTCCCGGACCGCCGCGTGCGCTTCCTTCATCAATCCGAGGATGCTGCGGCAGTAGTCGGCGTACACCCGCCCGGCCTCGGTGAGCGCGATGCCTCGCCCGGATTTCGCCACGAGTTTGGCGCCGAGTTGTTTCTCGATGTGTGCTACGGCCGCCGAGGCGGCCGCTTCGGTGATGTGCAGTTGCGCGGCGGCGCGGCGAATACTGGAGTGTTTGGCAACGGCGAGAAAGGTTTCCATGCGCACCGCGCTCACCGTACCCATACTTCACGGTAGCAAACTCGACGAAAAGGTTGAGCGAGACGAGGAACAATCGAATTGTTTGTCGTTAACGACCCCGTCATCCTGGGAATCGCAAGCAGCCCAACCCGGTTCGCAGGAGGAAGAATGGCCGGATCTGTCGATGATCAGCGCAGCCGGTGGGATCCGGGTGTGCAGTCGTACGCGTCGATGGGATACTACGCGCCCGACTATCAACCCAAGGACACCGATGTGCTGGCGGTTTTCCGGGTGACGCCCCAGCAGGGTGTGGACCCGGTGGAAGCGTCCGCGGCGGTGGCCGGCGAATCCTCCACCGCGACTTGGACGGTCGTCTGGACCGACCGCCTCACCGCACACAACCGCTACCAGGGCAAGTGCTACCGGGTGGAGGAAGTGCCGGGCCGGCCGGGCGAGTACTTCGCCTATGTCGCCTACGATCTCGATCTATTCGAGGAGGGCTCCATCACGAACCTCACCTCCTCGGTCATCGGCAATGTCTTCGGCTTCAAGCCATTACAGGCATTACGCCTGGAGGACATGCGGATTCCAGTCGCTTATGTCAAGACCTTTCAGGGTCCTGCGCACGGAATCGTTATGGAACGTGAATACCTCAATAAATACGGCCGCCCGTTGCTCGGTGCGACGGTGAAACCGAAATTGGGGCTTTCCGCGCGCAACTACGGCCGGGTGGTGTACGAGGCCTGCAAGGGCGGTCTCGATTTCACCAAGGACGACGAGAACATCAACTCGCAGCCGTTCATGCGCTGGCGTGATCGTTTCCTGTTCGCCATGGAGGGCGTCAACCGCGCGACCGCCGAAACCGGTGAATTGAAGGGTCATTACCTCAATGTCACCGCCGCGGACATGGAGGACATGTACGAGCGCGCCGAGTTCGCCAAGTCGCTCGGCAGCGTGATCATCATGATGGATCTCACGGTCGGCTACACGGCCATGCAGTCCATGGCCAAATGGGCACGCCGCAACGGCATGCTGCTGCACCTGCACCGGGCCGGGCACTCCACCTACACCCGGCAGAAGACGCACGGCGTGAGCTTCCGGGTGCTGGCCAAGTGGTGCCGCTTGATCGGCGTGGATCACGTGCACGCGGGCACCGTCGTCGGCAAGCTGGAAGGCGACCCGCACACGGTGCGCGGCTTCTATGACACGTTGCGCGACGGCTACATTCCGATGAATCCGGCCAACGGCATTTTCTTCGACCAGGACTGGGCGAGCCTGCCGGGCGTCATGCCGGTGGCTTCCGGCGGTATTCACGCCGGGCAGATGCATCAACTGCTGGACCTCTTCGGTGACGACGTGATCCTGCAGTTCGGTGGCGGCACCATCGGCCACCCGATGGGCATCTCCGCCGGCGCGGAGGCCAACCGGGTCGCGCTGGAAGCAGTCGTCAAGGCGCGCAACGAGGGTCGCGATCTACTCAAGGAGGGCCCGGACGTGCTGCGCCGAGCCGCCGAGAACTGCCGCCCGCTCGATGTCGCGCTCGCCACCTGGGGTGATGTCACCTTCGACTACACCTCCACCGACGCCCCCGACGCCGTCCCCACGGCCACCCGCTGAAAGTCGAGGAACCACCGTGCATTTGCGCCAAGGCACCTTCTCGCACCTGCCGGATCTCGACGACGCCGAGATCTCCGCTCAGGTCCGCTACGCGCTACTGAACAACTGGCCGGTGTCGATCGAGTACACCGACGACCCGCATCCGCGCAACAATTACTGGGAGATGTGGGGCCTGCCGCTGTTCGATCTGGACGAGCCCGACGGGGTGCTCGCCGAGATCAACGCCTGCCGGGCGACGTTCCCGCGCCACTACATTCGGGTCAACGCCTACGACGCCTCCTACGGGCGGCAGACCACGGCGTTGAGCTTCCTGGTGCAGCGCCCGGCCGACGAGCCCGGATTCCGCCTGGACCGCACCGATTCCGACGATCGCCGCCAGCACTACAGCCTGCACGCCTATGCGCTCGACGACCGTCCGGGCCAAAGGTATGGCGGCTGAAGACGTTTCGGAAAGGGACGCTATCGTGAGCGCGGAACGCCCCGCGGTACCGGGCGGCCGGCAACCTGCTGCCGACCGCCCGGCGGGCGGGTTCCAGATGCATCGACCCGGGGTCACGAGCCCCGCGTCGATGCGCGGTACGGCCGCCGATGTTCCTCCCCGACCGGAGGATGCGGCGGCCGACCACCTGAACCCGCTGGCAGATGACGCATTACTGGACCTGTCGACCGACGTCGCGGGCAAGGACGTCGAGGACACTCTGTCGCGCCTCGACGCGGAACTGGTTGGTCTGGCGAATGTGAAGCGCCGCGTGCGGGAGATCGCCGCGCTGCTGCTCATCGATCGCGCGCGCCAGCGCTTCGGCCTCCAGGCTACCCGCCCGACCATGCACATGAGCTTCACCGGCGGACCCGGCACCGGCAAGACCACTGTCGCGCTGCGCATGGCCGAGATGCTGCACGCGCTGGGCTACATCCGGAAACCCAAGGTGCACACCGTCACCCGCGATGATCTGGTCGGCCAGTTCATCGGGCACACGGCCCCCAAGACGAAGGAGGCCCTCGCCAAGGCCGCCGGGGGAGTGCTGTTCATCGACGAGGCCTACTACCTGTTCCGCCCGGAGAACGAGCGTGATTACGGGCAGGAGGTCATCGAGATCCTGTTGCAGGAGATGGAGAACGAACGCACCAGCCTGGTGGTCATCTTCGCCGGGTATCCCGACCGCATGGAGACCTTCTTCTCCGCCAACCCGGGCCTGTCCTCCCGGGTCGCGCACCACATCGAATTCCCCGATTACACCCACGGCGAGCTCATGGCCATCGCCGAACTGATGGTGCGTCAGGAGAATTTCCGCTTCGATCCCGCTGCCGCCCAAGCCTTCTCGCGCTACCTCGAATTGCGCATGGCACGCCCCCGCTTCGCCAATGCCCGCAGTGTGCGCAATGCCCTGGACCGCTGCCGGCTGCGTCAGGCCAAGCGCCTGGTGGAGCTGCACCGCCCGGTGGGCCGCATGGATCTGATCACGCTGACGGACAGCGATGTCCTCGGCAGCAGTGTGTTCGCGGACGCCCCCACAGATTCGCGCGGGTCTGCCGACTCGAACGGGTCTGCCGGCGAGGGGGCATCTCCATGACGAAATGAGAGCGATTGTGCCTGAAGGACTGAAGACCCTCACCCGCTACACCATCGAGTCGGAGCATCGCCAGCCCGGCGCGTCCGGAGAGTTCTCGGCGCTGCTCAACGTGCTCGCCACCGCCACGAAAATCATTGCCAATCAAGTCACCCGGGGTGCGATCGTCGGCTCCCTGGGCGCCTCGGATGCCGGGAATCTGCCGGTCACGGTGCACCGCAAGATGGATGCCATCGCCAACGACATCATGGTGGCCGAGAGCCAGTGGACGGGACCGCTCTCGGCGCTGGTGTCCGAGCAGATGCGCGGCTGCCATCCGGTGCCGAGCGAATACCGGCGCGGGAAGTATCTGCTGGCCTTCGATCCGCTGGATGGATCCAGCAATATCGACGTGAATCTGCCCGTCGGAACGATTTTCAGCGTGCTGCGCGCACCCGAGGACGGCCGCGAGGCGACGGGCGAGGACTTCCTGCAGCCGGGCGTGCAGCAGGTGTGCGCGGGCTTCACCCTCTACGGTCCCGCGACCATGCTGGTGCTCACCACCGGCAGCGGCGTCGACGGATTCACTCTCGATCGCGAGGTGGGCGCGTTCGTGCTCACCCATCCGCGCATGCGCATCCCGGACGACACCTCCGGCTTCGCCATCAACGCCGCCAACGAGCGGTTCTGGGAGCGGCCGGTGCGCCGCTACGTCCACGAATGCCTGCAAGGCGTGGAGGGTCCGCGCGGGCGCGATTTCAATATGCGCTGGGTCGCTTCGCTGGTAGCCGACACGTTCCACATTCTCACCCGCGGCGGGCTCTACATGTACCCGCGTGATACCCGCAATCCTGAGCGGCCGGGCCGGGTTTCGCTGCTCTACGGCGCGAACCCGATCGCCTTCATCGTGGAGCAGGCCGGGGGCGCGGCGATCACCGGGCACGAGCGGGTACTGGATGTGCGGCCCGAGGAGCTGCATCAGCGGATTCCGTTGATCTTCGGATCCCGCAACGAGGTCGAGCGGATCGCGCGCTACCACCGCGAACCGGACGAGGGGCCGAGCTTCGATGCCTCCCTGTTCGGTTCGCGGTCGCTGTTCCGCGCGTCCCGCCATTGATGAGCTTCCCGACACTGAAGAGAGGTGCCATGTCGGTCAAACATCCCGTGGTCGCTATCACCGGGTCGTCCGGTGCGGGGACGACCAGCGTCACGCGAACCTTCCAGGAGATCTTCCGCCGCGAGGGCATCAATGCGGCCATCGTGGAGGGGGATTCGTTCCATCGCTTCGACCGCAACGAGATGAAGCTGGCCCTGGCGGAGGCCGAACAGCAACGGAATCTGACCTTTTCGCATTTCGGTCCGGAGGCGAATCTGCTCAGCGAGTTGGAGTCGCTGTTCCGCGAATACGGAGACTCCGGGGTCGGCGCGGTGCGGCGCTATCTGCACGACGACGAAGAGGCCAAACCCTTCGGCCAGCCGGCGGGCACGTTCACCCAGTGGGAGGAACTCGCGCCCGGGAGCGATCTGCTGTTCTACGAGGGTCTACACGGGGCCGCAGTCTGCGAGGAGATCGACGTGTCCCGCTACGCGGATCTCCTGGTGGGCGTGGTGCCGATCATCAACCTGGAGTGGATTCAGAAGGTGCACCGCGACAAGACCGAACGCGGCTATTCCAGCGAGGCGATCATCGACACCATCCTGCGGCGCATGCCCGACTACGTGAAGCACATCTGCCCGCAGTTCTCGCGCACCTACGTGAACTTCCAGCGGGTCCCGACGGTCGACACCTCGAATCCGTTCACCGCGCGCACGATTCCGACCGCGGACGAGAGTTTCGTGGTGATCCGCTTCGCCGATCCGAAGGTCATCGACTTCCCGTATCTGCTGTCCATGCTGCACGATTCGTTCATGTCACGACCCAACTGCGTCGTGGTGCCCGGCGGCAAAATGGATCTGGCCATGCAGTTGATCTTCACCCCGCTGATCCTGCGGCTGATGGACAAGCGACCCAAGCGGCTGCGCTGAGAATCCTTGTCCGGCAAGAGAAAACGGCGGCCGCCCGGAATGGGCGGCCGCCGTCGGATACTGCGTTGTCAGACGCCGGTCGGGACGTTCTTGGCGTTGCTCTTGACCTGGAAGGCCGAGATCACCTCGAACACGCCGATCGCGATCAGCCAGCAGCCCACCACCACGACCAGTGCGGTGATCGAGCGGAACGGCTCCACGATCAGCAGACCGCCACCGACGATGAGCAGGATGCCGAACAGGATCTGCCAGCCGCGGCCCGGGACCGCATCCGACATCGCCGCCACCAGCACCGCGGTGCCACGGAAGATCCAGGTGATGCCGATCCACAGCGCCAGCAGGCCGATGGCCTGGAACTCGTTGCGGAAGCAGAAGAATCCCAGAATGAACGACAGGATCGCGGTAATGAAGGACAGCACCCGCATCCAGGTGCTGACATGTAGCCCGAAGGCTGCGATCAGCTGGAAAACACCCGACACGAGTAGATAGATGCCGAACAGGACACCGGCGACGACCAGGGTGGGTCCGGGCCATACGAGCACCAGGATGCCCAGCACCACCGAGAGAATGCCGGTGACCAGGATCGACTGCCACGCACTGCGGGCCAGCGCATGAACCGGCCCTTCGTAACCCTCTTTGGTGGTTGTCATGTTCAGCAGAATAGGACCGGTTCGCGGCATTTGCGTTTAATTAGCTGAGTGTTGCGCGGCTGTGACGTGATTCAATCCCCGGTCGGGCCGGGCTCACTGCTCGTTGGCGGTGCGCCGGACATGACGGCGGACCCAGCGAATATCGGCCCGCCAGGTGTAACCGGCCACCAGCAGTGAACCCATGAACGCGGCGTCGAGCATGTAGGTGCCCGAGACCAGGATCGACACGACGCCACCGATCAGCGCACCCATGGCGAACGAAACGTATTGCACCGCATAGCCGAGCCAGTCGCGCGCAGTGCCGCCGCCGGCGATGTGCCGCTCGACGCCCTGGGCGAATTTCACCAGCGTGCCGGTCACATAACTGACCGGGATGGAGACCTCGCCGTTCTTCACGAACGAGGTATTGATCGCGCCCATGCCGACGGCCACGAACAGGATCGGAATCAGCCCGATGCCGCGCTCGCCCAGGATGTTGTCGACCGTGGCGGCCACGAACAGGGCGGCGGTGGTGAGCATGGTCGCGCCGTGCGGGTGATTGGTCCACCAGTAGCGGCGGCACAGCGAGGCCACGAAAACGCCTGCCAGGAAGCAGCCGATGATCGCGGCGGCACCCAGCGCGAGCGTGTGGTCGCCGGCGAAGTGACCGAGGATTGCGCGCTCGGTATTACCGGTCATGAAGGTGACGAAGTAGCCCTCCGAATGGGCATACGCGGCCGCGCCGATGAATCCCGCCAAGGCGGACAGCACCACGGACAGTCGCATCTCGAGATCCCAGAAGGGGTCTTGTGTCCGATCGCTGGTCGCAGTCACAGCAACAGGCTAGCAATCCGAATCACAGTGCGCGGGAGGTGAAAATGCCGCGCGCCTGACGGCGCGCCGCCGATGCGCTACAGTGCTTATGTTAACCGGAATTCACGTCTGGTATGTCCAGTGGGAACAAGGAGAAGTCATGACTTCCGCCGTCATTGTCGACGCCGTCCGCACTCCGTCCGGGAAGGGGAAAAGTGGTGGCGGCCTGTCGGAAGTGCATCCCGCGACGCTGCTCTCCGGGGTCCTGCAGCACCTGGTCGAGCGCACCGGGATCGATCCGGCGCTGATCGATGATGTGATCGGCGGTTGCGTCTCACAGAGCGGTGAACAGGCCTTCAATATCTCGCGGACCGCGGCGCTGGCGGCCGGTTTTCCGGAATCCGTACCCGCTACAACCGTCGATCGGCAGTGTGGATCGTCACAGCAGGCCGCACACTTCGCGGCCCAAGGTGTGATCGCCGGGGCGTATGACATCGCCATCGCGTGCGGCGTCGAATCCATGTCGCGGGTGCCGATGTTCTCCAGCGCTCAAGGGCAGGATGCCAATCGCGGTCCGCTCGCGCACCGCTACCCGGACGGCCTTATCCAGCAGGGCATTGCGGCCGAGGTGATCTCGGCGCGCTGGAAGTTCGACCGCGCCGCGCTGGACGAGTTCGCGGCCCGCTCGCACCGATTGGCCGCAGCCACGGCGGCTTCCGGGGGCTTCGACCACGAAATCGTGCCTGCCGGGACGCTCACCGCCGATGAGACCATTCGCGCGAACACCACCGTCGAAGGACTCGCCGGCCTGAAGCCCGCCTTCATGGACGCCGAATTCAAGGCGCGCTTTCCGGAGATCGAATGGTCGATCACGCCGGGTAACTCGTCGCCGCTCACCGACGGCGCGTCCGCCGCGCTCATCATGAGCGAGGACAAGGCCACCCAGCTCGGCATGCGCCCGCGCGCCCGCTTCCACTCCTTCTCCGTGACCGGTGACGATCCACTGCTCATGCTGACCGCGGTCATCCCGGCCACCCGCAAGGTGCTCGCGCGGGCCGGCCTGACCATCGACGACATCGACGTGTACGAGGTGAACGAGGCGTTCGCGCCGGTGCCGCTGGTCTGGGCCCGCGAAATCGGCGCGGACCCGGCCAAACTCAACCCGCGCGGCGGCGCGATCGCCCTCGGCCACCCACTCGGCGCGTCCGGCACCCGCATCCTCACCACCATGCTCAACCACCTCGAACAGACCGGCGGCCGCTACGGGCTGATGACCATGTGCGAAGCAGGTGGCCTGGCCAACGCCACCATCATCGAACGGCTTTGAACGACGGCCCGCGCCTCGCTCATTCGGGCGAGTGAGGGAGAGGCCACGGGCTGCGCCGGGCAGGGTACGGCGCAGCCGGATCTCGCGGTGCGGGGCACCTCACCACCGTCCTCGAGCCACATCGACTGAGCGAGTGTCGGTGCCGCGCAGCGCGATATCACCGAACGTGTCGGACCGCGGCTTTAAGCTGGTCGCGGTCGCGCGGGCGGCGCGGACGAGGTGCTGGAGGCGCTGTGCGGTTTTCGTGGGATCAGGTTTTCGCTTGGCGGGTGCGGCGGCAGTTCGTGGACCCGCGCTCGGGCGGGGATGCTGTGGCGGTGGCCGAGCGGCTGTGCGGGGTGCAGGCGCAGGTGACCTCGGCGGCCGAAACCGCTGTGGCGCTGCGGTGTTCGTCGGGCATGCCGGGTGCGGTGGCGGCGGCGCTGGGGGAGGGCACGCTGTTCAAGACATGGGCGATGCGTGGAACATTGCATGCGCTCACCCCGGAATTGGGTGCGGCGGCACTGTCGCTCATGGGGTCGGCGCGGACCTGGGAGAAACCGGCCTGGACCAAGGCCGCCGGGGCCACCCCGGAGGATGTCGCGGCGCTGGTCAAGGCGGTTGGTGAGATCCTTGACGGCCGGGTCCTGACTCGGGACGAGTTGGTGCGAGAGATCATCGCCGAACCTCGATTCCAGCCGTTGGAGACGCATCTGCGGTCGGGCTGGGGTTCCATGCTCAAGCCGCTGGCCTGGCAAGGTGCGCTCTGCTACGGGCAAAGTCGCGGTACCGCGGTCACATTCACTCACCCGACGCACGTGGTCCCCGGCTGGTCCGGCATCCCCGACCCAGATGCCGCTGCGCCCACCCTCATCCGCGCCTATCTCGGGGCCTACGGCCCGACGACACCGGACATCTTCAACAACTGGCTGACCCGCAACTTCCTCAGCAAACCGACTGTGCGCCGCTGGTTTTCGGAACTGGGCGCGGATCTCACCGAGATCGAGGTGGAGGGCCGGACCGGGTACTTTCTCACCGAACACCTCGACGACCTGGCCGCCACCGAGCCCACGACCGCGGTCCATCTCCTCGGCCAGTTCGACCAGTACGTGCTGGGCCCCGGGACCGGCGACACCGCACTGCTGCCCGGTGATCATCGGGCCAAGGTGAGTCGGACCGCGGGCTGGATCTCCCCACTGGTCCTCGTCGGCGGACGCATCGCCGGAACCTGGGAGCTCGACAAGGGCGACCTGGTCGTCTCCATGTTCGACGGCGCGCCCGTGCCTACCGCGGAGATCACTGCCGAACTCGCTCGTATCGCCGACGCCACAGGCCAGCCGGTGCAAGCTGTGCGCTCGGCGTGAGGTCGATAAATCAGTCGTCGTACCAACGCTTTTGGTGGATCATCGACGCGTGAAGTCACGCCGGGGGGCGGTCGGCGCGCGACGTCGGCCGAATCGAATCACGTCATTACGTCAACCAGATACGAGTCGCACCCGCTTTCGGCGTGCCACGCACGCATGCGTCAGCTGGGGCGGCTGGGCGAGGTTGGCGTCGATCACCACCACCATCGCCGCGGTCACGGCGCTCTGGTTCACCAGCCAATCCCTGCACGCGACGAACGATCAATACGGCCTCGCCCGGCAGACGGCCACCACCGAACGGTATGCGAAAGCCGTTGAGGAGCTGGACAATCAGGGCTTGGATATCCGGCTCGGCGGCATCTACCTGCTGGAACGCCTGGCCAGCGATTCACCGCAGGACCGCTCCTCGATCTTCGAGATACTGAGCGCCTTCCTGCGCAGCCATTCGCCGAACAACGGAAACTGCGGCCAAGACCATGACGCGGTACTGGCGACAGATGTTCAAGCGGCGCTGCGCGTGATCGCTCGCCGTTCTCCCGATGGCCCGGAATCCATCGACCTACGGGGAACCTGCTTGGCCGAGGCCGACCTCGCGCGGGCGAATCTGCGGGGAGTCAACCTGGAACGCGCCAACCTGACGGGCGCGAAGCTGGATGGGGCGAATCTGCGCGGCGCACTGCTCGATCTGGCCAACCTGGATGGCGCATCTCTCCGTGACACGGATCTGACCGGGGCGGTTCTCGCCAAGGCCACTTAGCGGTTGCCGGGCAGCAGGTTCGGGTCGTGTGCACCGGGGCCTAGTTGCAGGCGCATGTCTTCGTAGGCGAGGTGATCGCCGCACTCCGTGCAGACGGGCCGCACGGTCATGACGTGACCGCAGCCCTTGTGGACGGTTTCCACCGGCGGGCCGTCGGGGGCGGCCCATTGGTCGCCCCACTGCCGCATGGCGGCCACGATCGTCCAGAGTGAACGGCCCTTGTCGGTCAGTAGGTAGTCGTAGCGGACCGGGTTGTCCTGGTACGGCGTCTTCTCCAGGATTCCTTGGGCGACAAGGTGTTCCAAGCGCTGTGTGAGCACGTTGCGGGCGATCCCGAGGCGGGAGCGGAAGTCGTCGAAGCGGGTCACTCCGAAGATGGCGTCGCGGACGATGAGCAGGGTCCACCACTCGCCGACCACCTCCAGGCACTGGGCGATGGAGCAGTTCATGTCCTCGTAGCTGGTTCGCCGCATGCACCCAGCATAGTCGGTTGCTTGAAGGAACTCACTCGCCTATGGTCCGTCCTATGAAGAAACTCACTAGGGTCGAATGCGGAACTACCGGGGGAGCGCGATGAGTGCCGTAGTCGCACAGGAAGAACGACGGGCCGTCGATTCACGGGTGGTGCTCGGCATCGTCGCGGTGGCCGTGCTGTTGTCGAGTCTGGATCTGTTCATCGTCAATGTGGCGCTGCCACGCATCGCCGAGGACTTCTCCGGAGCGCGGATATCGGGGCTCTCCTGGGTGCTCAACGCGTACTCGATCGTGTACGCGGCATTGCTGGTGCCCGCGGGACGGCTGGGGGATCGCAACGGGAACAAGGCCACCTTCCTCGCCGGACTCGGCATCTTCGTCCTGGGTTCGGCGCTGTGCGCGGTGGCGTGGAATACCGGTGCGCTGGTGAGCTTCCGGGTCGCGCAGGCCGCGGGCGCGGCGCTGCTCACACCGTCCTCGCTGGGGCTGCTGCTGGCGGCCACCCCGGCCGACAAGCGGGCGACCGCGGTCCGGCTCTGGGTCGCCTTCGGCGGTCTGGGTGCGGCGCTGGGACCGGTGATCGGTGGCGTGCTCGTCGAATTCGATTGGCGCTGGGTGTTTCTGGTGAATGTGCCGCTCGGCATTATCGCGATCCTGGTGGGGATACGGTTGCTGCCGAAGCCGGCCGGTCACGGTGGGGCGTTGCCGGACGGGGTCGGGGCGCTCATGCTCATCGCCGCGGTGGCGTCGCTGATCCTGGCCGTGGTCAAGGGACCGGATTGGGGGTGGGGCTCGGCGGGTGTGATCGGCGCGTTCGCCGCGACGGTGATCTTCGCGATCGCCTTCGTGGTCTCATCGCGTCGCCATCACAGCCCGGTTGTCGATCCCGGACTGCTGCGGGTGCCGAATTTCGCTCTGATGCTGGGCAATTCCCTGCTGTTCAATGTGGCGTTCGCAGGCATGCTGCTCTCGGCGGTGCTGTGGATGCAGAACGTGTGGGGGTGGTCGGCGCTGAAGACGGGGCTGGCGATCGCACCCGGCCCGCTGCTCGTGCCGATCGTGGCGGTCTCGGCGGGCAAGCTGATCGCACGGGTGGGTGCCGGGCCGGTGCTGGCCCTCGGCGGATTGTCGTTCGCGGGCGGAATCGCCTGGTGGGCACAGGCGGTGACGCTGCATCCGAATTACGCGGCCGGTCTGTTGGGCGGCATGCTGCTCACCGGCATCGGTGTCGGATTGACGATGCCTACCGGTGTCGCGGCGGGCACCGCGGGGCTACCGCCGCAGCAGTTCGCGACCGGCTCGGCGGTGCTGAGCATGGCGCGGCAGATCGGAATGGCCGTCGGTGTGGCGGTTCTGGTGGCGGCCCTCGGGTCACCGGCGGGTCCGGGCGCAACGCTGGATGCGTTCCACCGCGGGTGGTACGTCATCGTGGCCGGAGCGGTGGCGGCCGGCGTGCTGGGTCTGGCCGCTCGGCTACCCAAACCCACCACCCACTCTCGGTGACGGTGACATCCAGCCGCTGTCCCAGCACCCAGACCTGACCGGCACCGGGACGGTCGCCACGACCGTACGCGTAGCGCAGCCCGTCGAAATCCTGGCCGTGGCCGAGAGAGTAGACGGGCCCGCTGCCCGTCGGCACGATGGAACCACCTGCGCCACTGCTCATTCCGGGACGCCACTGGCCGTCCGCTTCGTGAAACAGCTCGTCGATATCAACCTCCACGCCGTCACCGTTGGTGTCAACGAGCGCGAAGGCCACCGCACCATTCCCCGCGACCGCGAGCACCCGGGCATAGCGCGGATTCCACCCGCCGACGGCGATCACGGTCTCCGGATCGGGCCACGTGGCCGGGTGAGGCACTTCCGTCATGCAAGCCCCCGAAGTCTTTGCACAGGACGCGTTTTCATCCCCCCAGTGAATGCTACCGCTTGTCGGGGTCGATTCTCAGGGATGCTCTCAGGGGTTGTCCGGATGTTCCGGGTGGGCGGTCGTCCCTACCGTCGAAGTATGCGAATCGGGCTGATGGCGGCGGTGCTGGCGGTGGCGGGAGCAGCGGGCTGCGGGACGGTGAGCAGTACAGCGCCGCAGCCGGTGTCGACGACCCCGATGGCGGTGTCGCCGCAGCGGATCGAGCAGATCCGCGACGACATCGACGGGCTGGTCCGGGGCGGGACGACCGGGGTGATCGCCACTCTCACCGAGAACGGGCAGACGGTGACCCTGACGGCCGGGGTCGCCGATCGCGCCAGCGGGGCACCGATTCCGATGGCCCCGCCGCAGCAGGTCCGCATCGGCAGCATTTCGAAAACCTTTGCCGCGGCGATGATCATGCAACTGGTGTCGGAGGGCAAGGTGCGGCTCGATGAGCCGATCGACACCTATCTACCGGGCCTGCTCACCGGCAATGGCGTGGACGGGCGAGCGATCACCGTGCGCCAGATCCTGCAGCATCGCAGCGGATTGCCCGAGCTGTCGGAGGATCCCGAACTAGACGAGGTGAAGGCCGTCGCCGACCATCGCACCTTCACTCCGGCCGAGGAGATCGCCATCGCGCTGCGCCATCCGGCGCAGTTCCCGCCGGGGGAGCGGTTCGAATACACCAACACGAACTTCATCGTGGCCGGGATGCTGGTCGAAAAGGTTTCGGGCAGAGAGTATTCCGAGGAACTCGCCGCCCGCATCACCACCCCCAACCTCCTCACCGACACCTACCTGCCCGCCCCCGGCGAGGTCGATTTCCGTGGCCCGCACCCCCACGGCTACACCACAGTCGACGGCAAACCCACCGACGTGACCCGCTCCGAACCGTCGATCCCCTGGACGGCAGGCGGCCTCATCTCCACCGGCGCCGACCTCAACCGCTTCTACATGGCCCTACTCTCCGGCAAGATCATCACCGCCGCCCAATCCCACGACATGCTCACAACCCTGCCCGAATCCTCCGCCAACCCCCTCGAATACGGCCTCGGCATCGGCTACACCCAACTCTCCTGCGGCGCCAGATACTTCGGCCACACCGGCGGCATAGCCGGCTACACCACCATCTCCGGCGCCACCCCCGAAGGCCGAGCCATAACCCTCGCCCTAACCGATTCCGGCACCATCCCGAACTACCCCACCCTCCTCGCCCACGCCCTCTGCCCCTAGCCGCCCGGCGATAATGCACTGACGCAGGCAAATGCCGAGAGTGTTTGTGCGCCTGTGCATTCTGGTGGGGTTAGTGGGGGTGGAGTTCGGCGGCGAGGGTGAGGAGGTCGGGGAGGTGGTGGCCGTCTCGGGCGGCGCGGGTGAGGGCTTCGGGGAGGGGGAAGGTGGCTACCTCGAGGATTTGTTCGGCGTCATCGGGGTTGGTGGGCGGGCCGGTCAGGGTGACGTCGGCGGTGCACCAGAGCCAGGCCTTGTGGGGGTGTGGTTGCCAGGGGCGGTAGGGGGTGGCGCGGTCGGTGGTGGCGTAGTGGGCGCCGATCGGGTGGATGGGGCCGGTGAGTTCGGCGCCCGCCTCCTCGATGAGTTCGCGGATTACGCAGTCCTCGATGGATTCTCCGGCCTCGCGGGTGCCGCCGGGGAGGAACCAGATGTCGCGGGCGTCGCGGCACAGGACGATGCGGTCGCCGACGAAGCAGACGACGTGGATGTTGGTGACGAGCTCGTCGGGCGGGAGTTCGGTGGAGAACTGGACGTCGAGGCCGCCCCACTCCCAGCGGGTGGGGGCGTGCAGCACGGGGAAGCGGTCGGCGAGCGTCATGGGTCGACCGTAGCGGGAGAGCCGATGTGTCGCCCGATCCGACCTTCTAGAACGGGTTTCAGTAAGGTTCCCTCATGGCCTTCGTGATCGACAGAACCGTAGAGATCGACGCACCCGCCGAGCTGGTCTGGCAGGTGCTCACCGATGTGGACAGCTACGGGGAGTGGAATCCCTTCTGTCTGGAGTGCAAGACCACTCTCGAACCGGGGTCACCGATCGACATGAAGGTGCGCTTGGTCGGGCCGAAGCCCAAGCAGCAGCGCGAATTCATCCGCACCCACACGCCGGGCAAGGAATTCAGCTACGCCATGAAGCCCGCGCCGCTGGGCCTGCTCAGCAGCGAGCGCTCGCACGACGTGACCGCGCTCGAGGACGGCCGCACCCGCTACGTCTCGCACTTCCAGCTCAACGGCCCGCTCGCCCCGGTGGTCTCCGGTCTGCTGGGCAGCGCGTTGACCACCGGGTTCGAGGGTATGACCAATGCGGTCAAGACCCGGGCCGAGTCCTTGAAGGCCGTGCGCGACTAGCGTTCACGCCTCGAACGGCTGCACATTGCCGGCGGCGTCGCGGTCACCGCTCTCGTTCTCGATGGCGGTGACCAGATCCTGCAGGCTGCTCCAGCTGCGCGGTTCCTCGTCTTCCAGATTGCCGATCGTGTACCAGGTGGCGGTGCCGCGATAGCGCACCAACCCGTGGCCCGAATAATCCAGCGTCACATCGAGATCCCCGGAGACCGTTCCCTCTTCCCGGGTCATGACGGCTGTCTCGCTGCGGATTTCGACGATGGCTACTATGTGAAGCCTCCCTTGGTGACGCATTCCTGCACCGCGGTCTGCAGTGCAGCCTGCTCCTTGGTATCGACGTTCAATCCGTACTTTACTTTCACCTGGATGTAGTGCCCGATATAGGCGCACCGGAAATTCCCGGGCGGAATGTAGGTGGACGGATCCTGGTCGCCCTTGGAGCGGTTGGCGGTGGGATCGGAAATCGTCAGGTTCAGTGCGTCATTGGCGATATGACGGCGGGTGTCGTCGTCCAGCTTGGCCGCGCCCGACCGCCAGGCCTCGGCCAATGCCACGATGTGGTCGATATCGAGGGCCGAGGAATCGGTGGTCCACTTATAGGGCTTGAGGGCATTGGTCTTCTTGTCCATGACCCCGTACTGGTCGCGCCAGCCGCCATTGCTGCCGACGGTTAATTTGCACGAGGCCGGATCGAGTTTCACCGGTCCGGTGGCGTCGCGCAGCAGCACCACATCGCGAGTGGTGCAGCGGCTGTATTGCGCGAAGGAGTCACCGAATCCGTGCTCGGGTTTCTCGGTGTCCCAGTGCGGGAATCGATCGCGCGAATAGCCGGTCATCGGCAGTTCGTCGGCGACTTTCAGCTTGCCCAGCAGGGCGCTGATCTCCTTGGCCGAGCCCGCCGGTTGCACGGGACCGGACGGGGCCGGTGGTCCGTTCGACTCCGGTTTGCCGGTGCCCGTGTGCTTTTCGAGGAGCACGGTCACGACGGCCAGGGCGATCACGAACAGTAGCGAGAGCGCCGCTTTCAGCGCGCGGCGTAGCGCGGGGGACGAACGTAGCTTCTGCAACATATCCCGCAAACCTTGACAATCGGTGGCCCGAAACGGCAAGCCACAGGACGGTTTCGGAGACCGGTGTCACACTCGGCTACTTCATGCTGAGGTGTCGCAAGATCGAAAACAATGACGGTGCAGGCAGTTCCGCCCAGATCACGGCGCGTCGCGGGTGTCGCGTCAGATCTGATGCCACCAGGCTATGAAGAACGCGATGCCGCCCGCGCACAGGACGACGGCCACCGGCACCGGCCACCACGGACCGGTGCGCCCCAGCAACCGTTGGGCGAGACGCAGTTCGAGCAGGCCGAGCCCCGCGATCAGCAGCACCCACAGGGGCAGCGGCAGCGCGCCCCCGGCGAAATGGACCGCCCAGGCGCCCGCCAATGTGGGCCCGCCCCAGGAATGTTGATAGTCGTGCGCCGCGATCAGCGGGTAGAAGATGCCGCGCACCGCGGCCATGATCATCAGGAAGGCCGCGAACCAGGCGACCATGGCGACCGCGGCCGCCAGCACCGTGTGCACGGCCGACCGGACCGGTCCCGGTTCCCGCAGCTCGAACGGCGCGCGAAACATCCGCCGCACGACGCGAGCCCGAACCCCCGTGGGCGCGAAGGCAACCTGCAGCGAGAGCAGCGCGAAGTACGCCGACCGCAGCACCCGCTCGAGCTTGCCCATGCCCCCACACTAGCCCTGGTCGATCGTCCGATCCGGTAGCCGACGGCCACGTGCCGCGCCCCGGATACGACTCGGCGCGCCGGGGTATGCCCTGCCCGGCGCGCCGAATTGTGCTGTCTGTCAGCCGTTGTTGAGCTTGTTGAGCCGCTCGCAGGACTCCAGGTACTCGGCGATGAGCCGCTGCACCACGTCGACGGAGCGCTCCATCTTGTTCATCATGCCGACGACCTGGCCGACCGGGTTGAAGTTCACGTCCTTGGCCTGCTCCGGGTAGCGGTGGCCACGCTTGACGCCGTCGAGGGCGACCATCATCTGCAGCGGCATGCCCAGCGGCTTCGGGTTCTCCGGCGCTTCCCAGGCCTCGGTCCAGTCGTTCTTGAGCATGCGGCACGGCTTGCCGGTCCACGAGCGCGAGCGCACGGTGTCGGAGCTGGTGGCGTCGATGTAGGTCTGCATCTGCGCGGGCGGCACATTGGCCTCCTCGACGGTCAGCCACAGCGAACCGGTCCACGCACCCGCCGCACCCATGGCCAGTGCGGCCGCGACCTGACGGCCGTTGCCGATGCCGCCGGCTGCCAGCGCAGGCATATCGCCGATCACGTCGATGACCTGCGGCCACAGCACCATCGAGGCGATCTCACCACAGTGGCCGCCGCCCTCGGTGCCCTGCATGACCACGAAGTCGAGCCCGGCATTCTTGTGGTTGAGCGCGTGCTTGACCGAACCGCACAGCGCGCCGATGAGGCGGCCGGAGTCCTGGATCTCCTTGATCACGTCATCGGGCGGGGTGCCCAGCGCGTTGGCGACCAGCTTCGCCTTGGGGTGCTTGAGGATCACCTGGATCTGCGGGGCGACCGTGGTGGCGGTCCAGCCCAGCAGCTGATTGTGCTTCTCCTCCGGCGGCAGGTGCGGCACGCCGTGATCGTTGAGGATCTTCTCCGCGAAGTCGCGGTGCTGCTGTGGAACCAGCTTGGCCAGTTGGGCTTCCAGCTCCTCGGGGCTCAGGCCCTCGACGCCCTTGCCCTCGTACTTGGAGGGAATGACGAGGTCGACGCCGTAGACGCCCTGCACGTGCTCGTCGAGCCACTGCAGCTCCACCTCGAGCTGCTCCGGGGTGAAGCCGACCGCGCCGAGCACACCGAGACCACCCGCATTGCTGACCGCGGCGGCCACATCCCGGCAGTGGGTGAAGGCGAAGATAGGCACGTCGATGCCGAGGCGATCACAGATCTCGGTACGCATGTGTGGTGGGCTCCTCTGAACTTTCCGGCACTGGAAACGTTGTGCTCACCACACTAGAACACGTTCTACAAAAGAGCCAGGGTGTGTATGATTACCGGCGAGTACATAGTCGGTACATGTTTCAGTTTCCGCAGCACTTCAGTCTGCGAGCAGGCCGTCGGCCACCAGATCGTCGAACAGCAGCTGATCCACCGGCGGCACCTGCGGGCGATGGGCGTAGGTGAACCAGGCGATCTCCTCGATCTCGCTGCTGACCGCGATAGTGCCTGCGTATTCGGCGGTGTAGCAGGCCATCCGCACGACCGCGTCGGGGATCAGGGCCTCGTAGGTGCCCACGTGAACCACGGATTCCGGGGCGAGCTCGACCGTCAACTCTTCGCGGATCTCACGGACGAGGGTCTGCAGATCGGTCTCTGCGCCTTCGCGTTTGCCGCCCGGGATATAGAAGACATCCTTGCCGCGCGGCCGCGCGCACAGGATCTTGCCGTCCTCGATCCACACCCACGCAACCGTGTCGATCAGTCGCTGCCCGCGCTCCGTCCGCATTCGCGCAGCCTAGCGGGCCTCAGTCGGCGGGCTGCCAGGCCGCGACGAGGTCGAGCAGGCCGGGGAAGCGGGATTGCAGATCGTCGACGCGGACCTGACTGCGACGTTCGAGGCCGTACTGGCGCTGACGGGTGACGCCCGCCTCGCGCAGGGCCTTGAAGTGGTGTGTCAGTGAGGATTTCGGGCGGTCGATGCCGAACCAGCCACAGGGGTGGTCGTAGGACTCGGAGTCGAGCAACAGCTTCCGCACGATGAACAGGCGCAATGGGTCGCTCAGCGCACCCATGACGGATTCCAGGCGCAAGTCGTCGATGCCGGGCTCGGGCAGCGGTTCCGGGACCGCCGCGGGTTCCGGCGGGAGCGTGAACTTCGGCACGGGACGCACCTTGGTCGACATCGGCGAACTCCTCACGGTCGGCACTTGTACGACTTTGATCGTACAACATGCTATGTTCGACTTCATTCGTACTAGTTCGAGTTGATTCGAACTATGAGTGGAGGTAGTGGAAGTGGTTGCGACACAATCCCGTCCGGTGGCCCCGGTCGACCTCGCGAGCCCGGCACAGGCTGCCCCGAAGGGATGGATCCTGCTGGCGGCCTGGCCCGTGACGGCGATCTTCGTGCTCTCGAACGCGGCGACACCGCTGTATGGCCTGTGGCAGCGGAACTTCGGATTCTCGAAGGGCACCATGACGGTGGTCTTCGCGTTCTACATCGTCGGGCTGCTCGGATCCCTGCTGGTCTCCGGCATCGCATCGGACCGACTGGGCCGTAAGGCGATCCTGCTGCCCGCACTCGCACTGGCCGTGGCCGCCTGCCTGATCTTCGCGACCGCGCCGAACGTGATCGCGCTGATGATCGCCCGACTGCTGACCGGTATCGCGGTCGGTGCGGCGGTTTCGGCGGGCATGGCCGCGGTGACCGACGTCGCCGGACCCGAACGCAAACACCTCGGCGCACTGTTCGCCTCGACCGCGATGGTCTTGGGTGCGGGTGTCGGGCCGTTGCTTTCGGGCGTGCTGTCCGAGGCCGCCCCGGCCCCGACGGTCACCGTCTTCGTCGTCGAGATAGTGCTGCTCGCAACCGCTTTCATCACGGTCCTGCGCATGCCCGTCGCCCGACCGGCCGATCGCGGTACCGGATCATGGATCCGCGTGCCGCGCGTTCCCGCCGAGAACCGGCGTCAACTCCTGCTCGGCATCGCGGTCTTCGCCCCCGGCATCACCGCGACCTCCTTCGTCCTGGCACTCGGCCCGACGCTGCTCTCCAACCTGCTCGGCACCACCAGCCGAATCATCGCCGGCGCCATGGCCTTCGCCATGTTCCTCACCGCCACCGCCGTCCAATTCGCCGCCCGCACACTGCCGCGGGCCGTAACCATGACGGTCTCCGCCGGAGCGACCGGCCTCGCGATGACAACCCTGGTGATTGCCGTCCACACGCACTCGCCATTCCTACTGATCATCTCGGCCCTGTTGGCCGGAGCAGGTCAGGGTCTCGGCCAACTCGGCGGCCTCTCCCTCCTGAGCGCCACCGTTCCCACCGCCCGCCTCGCGGAAGCCAACGCCGCCTTCAACATCGGCGGCTACATCCCCGCAGGTCTACTCCCCGTAGCGACCGGATACCTGAGCGACCTGACCACCCTCTCCACCGCCGCCACCGCCTTCGCCACCACCCTCTTCGCCCTCGCACTCGCAGCGGCCGCCGCCATCCACCGCAATCGCACCCACCTCACCCCCGCCTGATCCACGAGCATGCATCGGTGCAGCACCCTTCTAGGCGTTTGCCTGCACCAATGCATGCTCGACCAACTCCAACCTCATGCCCATGAATTCAGGGGGAAAGGAAGTTGGGGGACTGGAATCGAGCGGGCGAGCGAATTCGGTGCTTAACTCCCAGCAGGATGAAAGCGTTTCGTTTCAGTGTATTGAGTGAGCTGGCTGTGCGGTCGTCGATCGCATTGGCCATGGCGGCCACGGCGTCTATCAGTGTGGCCGGAATGAGTGCGGCGGCTCCGGCCGATGGTAAAGAACTTGTGGTGCTGGGCGATTCGTTCAGCGCCAATGCCTGGATGGTCGATGACCACGCGGTCGAATGTCGCCACGGTGATACCTCGTGGCCCACTCGATTGAGCACGCTGATGGGAGTCGCGGGCACCTCGAATTATGCTGACCTGTCGTGTCCGGGGGCGTCGCTCGACACCCCGCCCAGTTACACCGCCGGTACGGAAACGAAACAGGCTGATCAGGCGGGTGCTTTCGGATCGCGAACCAAGTTGGTGGCCTTACAGTTCGGGTTGAACGACCGCTGGGGCGCCAATGACGCGACCATGTGGTATTCCCTGCAACACTGCGTGCTCGATCTGGTCCAAGGGTGCGGAACCGAGGCGGCCGCACAGAACCGCCTCGTGGACTCGACCCAACTGACCGGCGAGAAGTACGCCGACCGGCTGCGCGGCGTGATCACCTACATCAAGTACTACGCGCCGAATGCCCGCATCATGCTCGTCGGATATCCGGAATTCTTCCCCGGCGGCCGAGACTCGGTGTGCTTCAACGCCTTCGGCGTCGCACGATTCGTCCAGCCGCGCGGACAGGCAGCCATCGAAGCCCTGGATCGCCTCGACCGGGCCCAGCGGGAGGCCGCGGCACTGCTGGGCGTCGAGTTCTTCGACTCCCGCGCGGCGACCGCCGGCCATGGGCTCTGCACCGATGAGCCCTGGCTCAACGGCTTCCAGGATCCGCGTAATCCGGACGCCATCCCTTTCCATCCGGCCGCCCGCGGAGATGAAGCGGTCGCAACGGGAATCCGCGCTCAGATCGGCGGCTGACGGGTCGGGATGGCCTGGGCTATCAAGAGATCCACGGCGCGGTGGACGCGGGAGGTGTCGGCGGTGATCCACCAGTCCTGGATCAGGCCGCGCATGCCGGAGATGAGCAGCGTGGCGGAGGCTTCGGGGTCGGGGAGGGTGGGGTCTATTCGGTTCAGGGAGCTCGTCATTGCGGTGACGAGGACCTCGATCGCCTCGGTCGCGTAGGTCTTGAACGGACTGCCGGGGACTGTCGCGGCACCCAGCACCTGGAGTAGGACCGGAAGGCTGGGCGCGAATTGGCCTTCGGTGTTGATGGCGAATGACGCGGAGAGGCGCTCGCGCAGGATCTCGGCCGAGTCGATGCCGGAGAAAAGGGCGGGAATGTCCGGGCGCTGGGTTTCCAAGGCGGCGACCAGCATCGCCTCCTTGGTGCCGAAGTAGTGGATCAGCATCCGCGAGCTGGTGCCCAGGTAGTCGGCGAGGGGGCGCAGGGAGAGCTCGGCCAGGCCGTGTTCGGCGATGTAGGCGATGACGCCTTCGAGCAGGTCGGCGCGGCGGGCGTGGTCGAGTGGACGGGGCACGGGTTGACTGTAGCGGGTGCTACAGGTATCCATGTCGGCATGAGTGTAGCGATCGGTACAGAAACTCGGCACGGTGTCGTGGTGACCGCGATGGCGGCCACCACCAGCCTCGGGGCGGACCTGGAGTCCACCTGGACGCGACTGCTGGCGGGGGACAGCGGAATCGGGGTGCTGACAGACGATTTCGTCACCGAGTACGAACTGCCCGTGCGCATCGGCGGGCGGCTGGTGGCGCAGCCGGGGGAGCAGTTGACCCGGATCGAGCAGCGGCGGATGTCATTCGTGCAGCAGCTCGCGGTGGTGCTGGCGCGGCAGGTCTGGCGCGAGGCGGGGACCCCCGAGGTCGAGGCGGAGCGGCTCGCGGTCGCGGTCGGCACCGGGCTCGGCGGCGGAGAGTCGCTGGTGCACGCGGTCGACGCGATGCGGGCGGGCGGCTATCGCAAGGTGCCGCCGATGACCGTGCCCATGGTCATGCCCAATGGGGCGGCCGCCACCGTCGGACTCGAGATCGGCGCGAAAGGCGGTGTCTACGCACCGGTTTCGGCCTGCGCCTCCGGCGCTGAGGCGATCGCGCACGGCTGGCGGCTGATTACCACCGGGGAGGCCGATGTGGTGGTCGCGGGCGGCGTCGAGGGACATATCGACGCGGTGCCGATCGCCAGCTTCGCCATGATGCGGGCCATGAGCACCCGCAACGACGAACCCGCGCGTGCCTCACGGCCTTTCGACAAAGACCGCGACGGGTTCGTCTTCGGCGAGGCCGGGGCGCTGCTGGTGCTGGAATCGGAGGCGCATGCCCGGGCACGCGGCGCTCAGATCCTCGGCCGGGTCCTGGGCGCGGGCATCACCTCCGACGGCTACCACATCACCGGCACCGCGCCCGATGGCGACGGTGCGGCGCGCGCCATGCGCAAGGCGCTCGCGACAGCGGGGCTGACCGGTTCGGATATCGGCCATGTCAATGCGCACGCCACCGGCACCCAGATCGGCGATGCCTCCGAGGCCAAGGCGATCATGGCCGTCACCCCGCAGGCCTCGGTGTACGCGCCCAAATCGGCCCTGGGTCATTCCATCGGCGCGGTCGGCGCTTTGGAGGCGATGCTCACCCTGCGGAGTCTGAACGAGCAGATCGTGCCGCCCACCTTGAATTTCGAGACGCCGGACCCGGATACCGAGATCGACGTGGTCGCCGACAAGCCGCGCTATCAGGAACTGCGTTACGCGCTGAGCAATTCGTTCGGCTTCGGCGGGCACAATGTGACGCTCGCACTCGGCCGCGCCTGAAACCTATTGCGCCGCAGCGAATCAGGGCAGCTTGTCGGTCTGCACGCGCGGATCCAGCTTGCGCAGGGTGTCGGGGCGGTCGGTCAGGCACGGCCAGTCCCGGCTCACCGCTTCGAGAGTGGCGTGACCGGCGGGGATCAGCGCGTCCGCGTCGGGCCGATCGGCCAGGGTGTCGCCCAGGTGATCGCTGGCGGGGCGGTCGAGGGGCTGGATCACCGTGTTCGGCAGGTCCAGCAGCACCGAGAGGATGTCGAGGCGGCCCGGGGGGATCAGCGCGCGGGCGGCGGCGAGGGCGGTGGCGGGAACGATGATGGTGTGCCCGGCATCCGCGGTCGCCCAGACGACGGATTGCACGTAGGCCACGCGGTGAGCCCAGGCGGTGAGCGCGGCAGTGTCGAAGACGACGCCGCCCAGCGACGGGGCGGCGGGGCTCATGCCGCGCCGGCGCGGTCGCCGGGATCCTCCTCATCGGATAATGGTGGCAATCCTTGGACGGCACGAGCGCGGTTGATCAGATCCAACGGCGGCCTCCCGCCGAGCGCGTTCTCGAGTCTGGCCAGCGATTCGGCGCGGTCGACACGGGCCTTGACGGATTCGGCGACGAAGCTCGAAATCGAGGCGATGCGACCGGAGTTGCGCCAATCGTCGAGGGTGGCGGCTATCTCCTCGGGCATCGTCACGGTGATCTTCCGGGTGCGACGCTGTCTAGCCATACCGAGAGGGTAATCCGGTATGTGCGCGGGACGCGAGCTGACAACGCCGGGGCCGCAATACCGGTTGCACGCGCATCCCGGGCGGAAACCACGCTATTCGGATTGTGCTGATCCGAAACCTGCCGGTCAGGCGTCGATCCGGGTTCGATACGGTGGAGTGTGTCCACGGCCGTGGGCGCTGCCGCAATTCTCCAGTCAAGAGGACACGAATAGATGGATCAGAGTTCGATCGCGTGGGCCGACGGTGTGCTCGTCACCATCGACCAGCGGGCGCTGCCGCATGAGCTGCGGGAGCTTCGGATCACGACGGTCGACGAGGTCATCGATGCGATCAAGACATTGGCCGTGCGCGGTGCACCCGCGATCGGGGTATGCGGGGCGTTCGGTGTGGTGATCGCGGCGCGGGCCGCCACGACCGACGGTGTCGTCGACACCGCGCTGGTCGAGGCCGAGGCCGCACGGATCGCCGATGCCCGGCCGACCGCGGTGAATCTGGCCTGGGGTGTGCAGCGCACGCTCGCCGAGCTGCCCGAGGGGGTGGCGGCGATGGAAGCCGAAGCACTCGAGTTGCTGGCCGAGGACGGTCGCGTGAATCTGGCCGCGGCCACCGAGGCCGCCGATCTGATCCAGCGCCTGTGCGGGGATCGGCCGCTGCGACTGCTCACCCATTGCAATACCGGTCGGCTCGCGACCACCGCGTGGGGGACCGCGATCGGTGCACTGCGGGTGCTGCAGCAGCGGGGTGCGCTGGCCGAGGTGATCGTCGACGAGAGCAGGCCGCTGCTGCAGGGTGCGCGCCTGACCGCGTGGGAGATGGCCGAAGCCGGTATCGCGCATCGCCTCACCATCGATTCCGCCGCCGCCTGGGCCATGGCGACCGAGCAGGTGGATGCCGTGGTGGTGGGTGCGGACCGGATCACCGCGGATGGGGCCGTGGCCAACAAGATCGGCACCTACATGCTGGCGATCGCGGCTCGGCATCACGGGATTCCGTTCATCGTGGTCGCGCCGGAATCGACGCGGGATATTTCGACCGCGCGGGGCTCCGACATCGTGGTGGAGCAGCGCGCGGCGTCCGAGGTCACCGGATTCGGCGGCGTCGCAACGGCTCCCGAGGGCACCAAGACTTTCAATCCCGCCTTCGATGTCACCCCGGCCGAACTGGTCACCGCCGTCGTCACCGAGTACGGCGTGCTCACCGACCCGGCCGCCGCGCGCACGTCAGCGACCGCCGCCGCCGGCAAATCAGCCACCGCTGCCTCCGGCACGTCGGCCCTGACCGCCGGTGCCGAGATCGCGGAGATCGCGCGGGGACTCTACGCCAGCGGCTGGATGCCGGGCACGGCGGGCAATATCTCTGTGCGCCAAGGCGATACGGCCGTGATCACCGCGAGCGGGCTGTCGAAGGGCGAGCTCACCGCCACCGATATGGTCACCGTCGCGGTCGTCGATTCGAAGCCGGTCGACGAGTCCGGCCGCAAGCCGTCGGCCGAGACCACCATTCACACGGCCGTGTATCGCACCCGCGGCGCGGACGCGGTGGTGCACGTACACCCGCCGCACGCGACCGCGGCTTCGATCAGGACCGCCGGACCCGACGTCACCACAGCGCGTTTCGCGGGATACGAGCTGATCAAGGGCCTGGGCTCGACCCGGCCGGACCTCATCGATATCCCGGTGTTCCCGAATCATGCCGATGTCCCGCAGATCGGCGCGGACATCGAGAAGTACCTGACCGAGCATCCCGATGCCCCGCCCGTGCTGTTCATCGCCGGGCACGGCATCACCGCCTGGGGCGCGACCCTGGCGCAGGCACGGGACCGGGCCGAATGCCTCGAGGCCATGTGCGAGCTGACCACTTTGACCGGACACCGTGAGATTCCGGTGCGCGACAACTAGATCCGAGAAAGGATCCTCTTATGACTCTGTTGCAGATCATGTCCGACAAGGACGCGAACGATGTCGTGCTGCGCACCTCCGATGACGCGGTGATCGCCGCCGAGCTCGGCAAGCGCGGCATTACCTTCGAGCGCTGGCCGCTGCTGGAGGGCTTCAGCGCCGCGACCACCACCGAGGAGCTGCTGGCCGAATATCAGTCGCGCATCGACGAACTCAATGCCGACGGCCGCTACAAGTTCATCGACGTGGCCCGCATCCACCCCGACGACGCCGACCCGGAGTGGCCCGCCAAGGCGGTCGCCGCGCGCACCAAGTTCCTCGACGAGCACCGCCACGCCGAGGACGAGGTCCGCTTCTTCGCCGCCGGCGCGGGCTGCTTCTACCTGCACCTGGGCGATGAAGTGCTCGCCACCGTCTGCACCGCGGGCGATCTGGTCTCGGTGCCCGCGGGCACGCTGCACTGGTTCGACATGGGCACCCGGCCGGAGTTCGTGGCCGTGCGCTTCTTCGAGGAGCAGGACGGCTGGATCGGCGATTTCACCGGCGACAAGATCTCCGGCGGCTTCCCGACCCTCGACGAGCTGCTGGCCCCGGCATGATCACGGTGGTCGTGCTCGATATCGAGGGGACCACCAGCCCGACCAGCTCGGTGCGGGAGGACCTTTACGGGTACACCCGCGACCGGCTCCCGGGCTGGCTGGCCGAGAACCAGGGCGGCGCAGCGGATTCCATCATCGCGGCCACTCGCGTCCAGGCCGATGAGCCCGACGCCGATGCCGCCCGCGTGGCCGACATCCTGATCAACTGGCTCAACACCGATGTGAAATCCGAACCGCTCAAGGCGGCGCAGGGCATCATCTGCGCCGAGGGTTTCCGCAGCGGTGCCCTGCACGGCGAGTTCTTCCCGGATGTCCCGCCGGTGCTGCGTGCCTGGCGTGCCGCCGGACTCGAGCTGTACATCTACTCCTCGGGTTCGGTGCGCAATCAGAAGGATTGGTTCGCCTTCGCCCGCGGCGGCGACCTGTCCCCACTGATCAGTGGTCACTTCGACCTGTCGACCGCGGGCCCGAAGCGCGAGGCCGCCTCGTACGAGAAGATCGCGAGCGCCATCGGCGTCCCGGCCGACCAGATCCTCTTCCTCTCCGACCATCCGGACGAGGTGGACGCCGCGGTGGCGGCAGGCTGGACGGCCATCGGTGTCACCCGCCCCGGTGAACCGAACCAGCCGCGCGGATCGCACCGCTGGATCAGCGATTTCGCCGAGGTCGAACCGAACTGACGTTGTCGGAGGGTCTCGCTAAAGTCCTGCCTGTGACCGATCGCGAGACCTTCGCTCCACTGGTGTTCTTCGAATACGACCACAAGCCGGGCCATTTCTGCCTGCTACTGTCGGACAACCACATGCTGGCCACCGAACCCGTCTTCGCCGAATTCGGTTACGACGGAAACGGTTACGGCTGGGCCGGCGTGGCCCGCTCCGCGGTCGCCACCCAGGAGACCGGACTGTCGGAACGCCTCAACTACGACCCAGAGGCCGGAACCTTCGTCGCCTACGGCCAAGACCCCGAGGCGCTACGCCGCCTGGGTGCGTTATTGCACGAGGCGCTCCAGGATCCCGCCATGCTGCGCAGGCTCATCGCGGCCGGAGACCCGGAGTGGTTCGACTGACCGCAGCCACGGCCGAAACGACAATCGCGCCCGTCCGGACTTCCGGGCGGGCGCGATTACCGTTGGGGGAGTAGCGAATCAGACGCGCGCGGCACCGGTCGAGGCTGCGCGGTCGATCAGGTACTCGACCAGGGTCATGAGGACGTTCTTGCAGGAGGCGCGGTCTCGGGCGTCGCAGAGGAGGACCGGGATGCGCTCGTCGAGGTCGAGGGCGTCGCGGACTTCCACGGGGGTGTAGAGGGGCGCGTTCTCGAAGCAGTTCACCGCCACGGTGAAGGCGACGCCGCGGCGTTCGAAGAAATCGATTGCGGCGAAGGAGCTTTCGAGGCGGCGGGTGTCGGCGAGGACTACCGCGCCGAGGGCGCCGCGGGCCAGTTCGTCCCAGAGGAACCAGAAGCGGTCCTGGCCGGGGGTGCCGAACAGGTAGAGGACCAGGTTCTGGTCGATGGTGATGCGGCCGAAGTCCAGGGCCACCGTCGTGGTGGTCTTACCCTCCACGCCACGCAGATCGTCCACGCCCGCGGACAACTCGGTGATGAGCTCCTCGGTGCGCAGTGGGGTGATCTCGCTGATCGCCCCCACCATGGTCGTCTTGCCCACGCCGAAGCCGCCTGCGATGAGAATTTTCACCGAGGCGGCCATGGGCTGGGCGGTATCAGAGTTTTCGAATGCCATCGAGTACCGCTCGCAGAATGTTGAGGTCCCCGGGCACGGTCTCAGGCGAGGCCGGGGCCCGGAAATTGAGTATGTTGTCTGAAATCAAATCCCCCACCAGGATTTTGGTCACCGCCAGCGGCAGCCGCAGGGCGGCCGACACCTCGGCCACCGACAGCGGCAGCCTGCACAACCGGACGATTTCCGTGTACTCCGGTTCGACACGTCGCAGCGGCGGTGCCGCATTGGGCACCACTACCACCGTGAGCATGTCCAGATCGTGTCCCGCGCCCATGGTTCGGCCACCGGTCCGCGCGTACGGGCGTACGAGCGGACCGGCAGCGTCATCGAACCACTGTTCCCCCGGCCCCGGCATCATGACAGTCGGGGGTTGCCTTGTCCGGCCAGGTTCTGGCGGGGCGTGGTGGACAGGTAGTTGCCGACGCGCTGGACGGTCAGGTTCATCTCGTAGGCGACCATGCCGAGGTTGGCCTGTTCGGTGGCCTGCAGCGCTAAGCAGGCGTGGCTGCCGGCGGCGGTCACGAACAGCACCGCCCGCTCGAGTTCGATGACCGCCTGGCGGACGCCGCCGCCGTCGAATCGTCCACCCGCACTGCGCGCCAACCCGTAAAGGGTGGAGGACATGGCACCGAAGTGCTCCGCGTCCTCGCGGCTCATGGCGGAGGAGCGGCCCAGCAGCAGCCCGTCGGTGGAATGCACCACCGCGTGACGGACGCCCGCGAGCCGGTCGACCAGATCATCGAGTAGCCAGTTGAGATCACCAGCGTTTGAGGTGGTCACCGTCGCCTTCCTGTCGTTCCGATGCTCGTTCGTATATTGCCTGCGACTCGGACGCGAAAGAACCCGGGTCGGCCTGGCGACCCTGCCTGGTTCCGTTCTCGATGGCGGAGAAAAGGTCTCGGGCCTGCTCGGCCGACCGGTTGGCCGGGACCGACGACTCGGGAGCCACCTGTTCCTGCGCCAATTCCGGTGCGAGACTTGCCTGCCGGCGCCGACGCGGGAGCGCGGGCCGGATGTCGGAGCCAGTGTAATGGGAACGCCCGAAATCGCGACCCCGGAAACCGTTTTCGGCAGGCGGCGCCTGCTCGGCGGGCGGCGGCGTCGGACGCGGGTTGGTGGGCGGGTCGAACGGCGCTGCGGCGCCGAAGGACATGGGCGGGACGAACGCCCCGGTGGACGGCCCGAACGGCTGCTCCGGCTGCGGCGCGGGCGGCGCTGCCGGGGTGATGGGCGCCGCGGGCGGCTCCGGCGTGAAGGGACGCTCGTAGGACTCGTAGCCGACAATCGGCAGCTCGTAATTCGAGATCATCGACGGCGGGGTGGCCGGGGCCGCCGGGAGCTGCGGCAGCGCGGCCACCGCCAGGGCCGCCGCGGACGGCTCCCCATAACTCGCGGGTGCACCTGTCGGGGCGTCGAGTTGCCTTGTCACGATCGGGATTTCACCGGTCCGGCCGGCACCCGCCACGGTGAGACTGGTCGGCACCAGCACGATGGCGCGCACGCCGCCGTAATCGGATTCGGTGAGCCGCACGGTGATGCCGTTGCGCGAGGCCAGCTGGGCGACCACGAAGCGGCCCAGCCGGAAATCGTCGGGCAGCATGCTCGCGCCGAAATCCGGTGCGTCGCGCAGGATCTCGTTGATCCGCGCGAACTCGTCCTCGGGCATGCCCATGCCCTGGTCGATGATCTCGATGGCGACGCCCTTGCCGACGATATTGCCGCGCACCTCCACCTGCGACTGCGGCGGGGAGAAGTGGGCGGCATTGTCGACCAGTTCGGCGAGCAGGTGCACGAGGTCGGCCACGGCGCTGCCCGCGATGGCCACCTCCGGCAGCCGGGCGATCTTGACTCGGGTGTAGTCGAGGGTCTCGCCGACACTCGAGCGCACGATCTCCAGCAGCTGCACGGGATTACGCCACTGCCGTCCGGGCTGTCCGCCCGCGAGAATGATCAGGTTCTCGGCATTGCGGCGTTCGCGGGTGGCGAGGTGGTCGAGGCGGAAGTAGATGTCCAGCAGTGCCGGATCCTCCTGCTGCGACTCGGCGGCGTCGAGGATCTCCAGCTGCCGGTGCACGATGACCTGGCTGCGGTGGGCGATATTGAGGAACATCGCCTTGACGCCCTCACGGGTGCGGGCCTCGGTGACGGCGGCGGTGACCGCGGCGGCGTGCGCGTGGTTGAACGCCTTTGCCACCTGGCCGATCTCGTCGGTGCCGAAGTCCAGCACGGAGGCCATGGCGACCGGGTCGACCGCCTTGCCCTCGCGCAGCTGGGCCATGATCTCCGGCAGGCCCTCGTCGGCGAGCACCAGGGTCTCGTTGCGCAAGCCCTTGAGGCGGCGGATGATCCGGTTGGCCAGGACCAGTGAGACGGCGAACGCGAGCGCCGACACCGCGAGCATGCCGCCACCGGCGAGCGCGGAGTCGCGGGCATTGCGGTCACCCTCGGCACCGGCCAACGCCTCGTTGTGCTTGCTCATCTCCTCCCACAGGTGCAGCACCTGGGTGTTGAGCCGGTTCACGGTGTCGCGCCATTCCTGCGCGGTGAAGGTCAGCGGCGCCTGCTGCAGCGCGGCGCCGGGCTTGCTGGGCGGAATCGTGATCGGATCCAACGCCCGCGAGATCAGCGTGTTCTCCATCATGACGATCTTGGTCCAGTCGGGATCGTTCATGAGGGCTTGCATGTCTTTGTCACCGGTGCCGCCGTCACCACCGGCCAGAACGCCCAGGTTCACCCGGTATGTGCCTGCGACGCGGGAGAATTCGATGGCCAGCTCGGGTGGCAGCGTGCCGCCCGCGAGCAGCACCTCGGCTGCGGCGGCTTCGCGCGAGAGCATGTCGGAGGACTGCACGACCTGCAGGCCGTTGGCGACCTCGAGCGCTACCTCGGACGTCGGCGCGTTGTCGGCGACCATGCGGGTGCCGATCCACACGACTTCGAGCAGCTTGCCGTAGAAGTAGTAGACATCGGCGACGGGAATCGCGTTGGAGTCGATCTGCGTGCGGAGACTGGCCAACTGGGTGCCGAGGGTGTACACGCCACCGACATTGTCGCCGATCCCCGAGGGGCCGAGCTTGGCCATGGTCGGGGCAATCGCCGACAGACCCTGAAATGCCTTGTCGAGCCGAACCCGCGCCTGCGCCAACGTCTTCGGGTTCGCGTCGTCGCCGCCGGCCATCTGGGCCATCGACAGCTGACGTTCCTGCTGGACGGCCTCGATCAACTCCATGGAAACCGGGTTGGCGTCTTTCAACGCTTCCGCCCAATCCCGTGCGTGCTTGCCCTCGACCACCAAGTACCCCGCGCCACCCACACCGATCGCGAGCAGCGCGAGGCTCGGGACCAGTGCGATGGCGAGCACGCGGGTTCGGACCCCGAGCCTCGCTCTGAACATCCGGCAAAGGTAACGGGACGTACGTCACATACGCCCCACGGGTTCCGCTGAGCGGGACTGTGATTGACGAAACGATTCATATATGCGTGGGCATCGCTACGCATGCCCTCACGCGCGGTGCCGCGGAGCGGCCGACAGGAACGAGCCGACGCGTTGCACGGTCAGGTTCATCTCGTAGGCGACCATGCCCAGGTTGGCGTCCGCCCCGGACTGCAGCGCCAGGCAGGCGTTCGCGCCCGCGGCGGTGACGAACAGGACCGCCCGGTCGAGTTCGATGACGGCCTGCCGCACCCCGCCCGCGTCGAATCGGTGTCCGGCACTGCGGGAAAGCCCGAACAGCGTGGAGGACATCGCACAGAAGTGCTCGGCGTCCTCGCGGCTCATCCCGGCCGACCGGCCCAGCAGCAGCCCGTCGGTGGAATGCACCACCACGTGCCGCACGCCCGCGAGTTTGTCGACGAGATCGTCGAGGAGCCAGTCGAGATCACCAGCGTGGGAGGTGTTCACCGTCGCCTTCCTGTCGGGTTGGACCGGCCGAGGGCGCGCCGGGATCGGCCAGCCGCCCTTGCCTGGTGCCGTTCTCGATGGCCGAGAACAGATCTCGCGCCTGCGCGGCGCTGCGGTCGCCGGACGGTGCGGGGGCGGATTCCCCGGCGGTCGGCTCCGCCAATTCGGGTGCGAGGCTCTCCTGACGGCGCCGGCGCGGCAGTTCCGGTCGCTCGTCGACCGGGTCGCGCGGTGCGGCAGCCGGATCCGGTGGAGCGGGTGGTTGCGGGCGACGGGGAGCGGTCGCGGCGGCGATGTCGTGTGCGCCCGTGTGGTGGCCGGCCCAGGCATCGAAGCTCGCCACCGACTCGGCGCGCGGCGCGGGCTCGACCGCCGGTGCCTCGAGGGCCGCCGGTTCGAAGCCGGTGTCGCGCTGCGATATCCGGTTGTATGTCCGGGTATCGGCGACGCTCAGCTCGCCCTCGATGACCGAGGAGGGGATGAGCACGATCGCACGCACACCGCCGTAGTCGGAGTCCGACAGGCGCACCGAGATCCCGTGCCGGGCGGCCAGCCGCGACACCACGAACAAACCCAGTCGCGAATCCGTCGACATGCTGGTGACCGCGAAATCCGGTGGGGCACTGAGCAGAGTGTTGAACCGTTCCAGGTCGTCGGGTGGAATGCCCATGCCCTGATCGCCGATCTCGACGGCCACCCCGCGGCCCACCGACGCGCCGGAGATCTCCACCCGCGACTGCGGCGGGGAGAAACTGGCGGCATTGTCGATCAACTCGGCCAGCAGGTGGATGACGTCGGAGACGGCCAGCCCGGCGATGAAAGCCGAAGGCAGACGGGCGGTTCGGACCCGGGTGTAGTCGGCGGTCTCACCGACTGCACTGCGCACCAGCTCGAGCAGCGGGACCGGATTGCGCCACTGCCGACCGGGCTGTCCGCCCGCGAGAATGATCAGGTTCTCGGCATTGCGACGCTCTCGGGTCGCGAGGTGATCGAGGCTGAAGTAGATGTCCAGCAGTGCCGGATCCTCCTGCTGCGACTCCGCGGCGTCCAGGATCTCCAACTGCCGATGCACCACCACCTGGCTGCGGTGCGCGATATTGAGGAAGACCGATTTCACGCCCTCGCGGGTACGCGCCTCGGTCACCGCCGCCGAGACGGCCGCCGCGTGCGCATGCCCGAAAGCCTCGGCCACCTGGCCGATCTCGTCCCGGCCGAAGTCCAGCGCGGGTGTCTCCACCTCGATGTCGAGGTGTTCGCCCGCGGCCAGCCGCCGCATGGTCTCGGGCAGCTGCTCGTCGGCGAGGGCCAGGGTGCGGTCGCGCAATCGCCTGAGCCTGCGGATGATCCGGTTGGCCAGGGCCAGGGCGACCAGGATCGCGACCACGGCCACCACCACCATGCCCGCCCCGGCCCACAGCGAATTGCGGGCGGTGTCGGAGGCGGCGGAACTGGCCAGGTGCTGGGCCTCGGCGTTCTCGGACTGCCACAGTTCGGCCAGCCCGCGGGTGACCTCGTCGGAACTGCGCTGCCAGTCGGCGACCGAGATCGGCAACGGCTGCGGGGCGGTCCGTTTCGCGGTGTCGGTCGGCGGCAGGGTGCGCTGGGCCAGCACGGGCTCGACCACACCGAGACGTAGCCAGGCCGGACTAGAGACCAGCGCCTTCGCGGCCGCGGACTGCTGCCGGTCGGGCGCGGCGACGATGGTGTCGATGCGGGTTCGGTAATAGCCGACGAGACTGAGGTATTCGGTGCCGAGTTCGGGGGAGAGGTTGTCGCCGTCGATCAGTGACGCGCCCAGGGCGTAGGCGCGGCTCATGGCCTCCAGGCTGTGCAGGACGTCGGCGGCCTGGGTCAGCTCCACCGTGGTCGCGGCATCCGGTGCGGTCTTCTCCGCGATCTCCACGCCCGCCATCACGCTCTGCGGGATGCGGTTGTAGAAGGTGTAGGCGTCGGCGAGCGCCACCGAGCCCGCGTCCACGCCGGTGCGCAATTCGGCCAGGTGCTTGCCTACGTCGCTGATGGCGTCGGTGGCCTGCCCCATGGATTCCGGCCCCATCCGCGAGAGCGCGGATTGGGTCGGGGCGAGCACCCGCAGCGCGCTGTCGAGCCGCTGCCGGGCCGTGGTCAGTTGGCGCACATCGATATCCATGCCCGCCACCCGCCACAGCGTGAGCTGCCGTTCGGCCTGCACGGCCTCGATCAGCTCACGGGTCGGTGCGATACCGGCCTGCATTTCGTCGGCCCAGTTGCGGGCCCGATGAGAGTGGTCCACCAGCGTTCCGGCCGCGCTGACGCCGAGGATTGCGAGCGCCAGACTGGGGACCAGCGCGATGGCCAGGATCCGGGTGCGGACCCCGAGCTTCGGAAAGCGCATCGCTGCAACGTAACTGCGGTCCGACCGCACTCGCGCTCCGAGTCCTTTTGTGCGGGACGGGATTTGACACCTTCGACCGAACTCCCGTAAGCCGGGTGGTTGCCGGACCGCTTCCATCCGAAAATAGTTACGTTCACCTGCGAGTCGGCTGGGAGTTTCCTGTGAGTCGTATACGAGCAAACATGTAGCACTACCTTCGGCCCCGCCCGGGACAGCGGGCCGCACCCGGTGCCCCGGGGAGCGAGGACGGAGGAGACGAAGTGCAGAACGGAAAGCGCGCCTGGTTGAGCGCGATCGCAGCGGTCACAGCCGCCGTGGCCGGAGCGTCACTGGTCGCCGGCTGCGGGTCGGACAAGAAGGCCGACAACGAGGTTCGCAACATCATCTATCTGCTCGGCGACGGCATGGGACGCACCCATGTCACCGCGGCCCGGCACCGGTTCGTCGGCGCGAACGGCCAACTCGCCATGGAACAGCTGCCCTACGTGGGCGCGGTCGCGACCTATGCGGTCGAACCGAACAGTGCCAAGCCGTCCCTGGTGACCGACTCGGCCTCCGCCGCGACGGCCTGGGCCTCGGGTGTGAAGACCTACAACGCGGCCATCGGCGTGGACGCCTACGGCAAGTCGGTGCCGACGCTCATGGAGCAGGCCAAGGCGGCCGGATTCGCCACCGGCAATGTCAGCACCGCCGAGATCACCGACGCCACCCCCGCCGCCATGTTCAGCCACACGCTGCTGCGTGGTTGCCAGGGACCGACCTTCAGCGAATCGTCGTGTCTGCCCAAGAAGTCCGACGGCAGCTTCGAGGCGCAGCCGTCGGACAAGACGCTGGTGACCCCGATCGCCGAGCAGATCGCCCGCAATGGCACCGCCGATGTCATCTTCGGCGGCGGTCTGGCCCGTTTCGAGCCCGATGACCAGAAGGTCATGCAGGACAACGGCTATCAGGTGCTGGGCAGCATGGGCGATCCGGCGCTGAAGGCGCAGACCCCGGAGAGCCAGAAGGTCGCCACCGCCGCCGATCTGAAGTCGGTGACCGGGCAGAAGGTGATCGGGCTGTTCAATCGCGGGAACCTGACGGTCACCAATGCCCGCAACGCGCTGCCGGATTCGGCCCCGCAGAAGCAGGAGCCGACACTGGCCGACATGACCACCAAGGCCATCGACCTGCTCTCGGCACGCAAGGACGGCAAGGGCTTCCTGCTGCAGGTGGAGGGCGCGCAGATCGACAAGCGCTCGCACGCCAACGACGCCGCCCAGACCCTCGACGAGGTGAAGGCCTTCGACGACGCGGTGGCCGCGGCCACGGAGTTCGCCAAGAAGGACGGCCACACCATGGTGATCGTGACGGCCGACCATGAATGCGCCGGTTTCAACATCATCGAGAAGAGCACCTTCACCAATGCCGAAGCCGTTGCGGGACCGACGAATGTCGATGCCACCAACCCGGCCAACAATGGCAAGCCCGCGCGTGAGGCCAAGGACAATGTGAAGGATCCGGCGCGCTCGACCGGACCGCTCAATGGTGCGGGACAGGCGGATCCGCGCAACTTCGCGCCCGCGACCTTCCGGACACCGGACGATGCGGCCGAGGTGAAGGACGGTTCGCCCGAGGCGAGCCTGTGGCTGACCTACCTGTCGGGCAATCACACCGGCGCAGACGTGATGATCTACGCCTACGGTCCGGGTGCGGACGTGTTCGCGGCCAGCCAGGACAACACGTCGCTCTACACCAAGATGCACAAGGCCCTGCTGCCGTGAGGTCGCGCAGCCGGGTTCTGATCGCGGGCATTCTGCTCGCCGGGCCGCTCGCGGTCACGGGGTGTTCGTCCACGCCCGCTTCGGCACCCGCGCCGGCGGCAAAACCCTCGGCCGGCCCGCGTGTGGTCGAACCACCCGCCGCGGCAGTGTCGGTCACGCCCGGTGAAGTGCGACTCACGCCCGGTCCGTTCACCGATCGGGTGCGACTGAGCGGCACCCGACTCGACGGTGCGACCGTCCACGGCACCCTGGCCGTCACCTCCGACGTGAGCGATCTGCTGGCCTTGGAGGTGCGGGCGGATTTCTATGACGCGAGCGGGCATTTGGTCGGCAGCGGGCGTTTCGAGCGTGCCGACGGGGAGTCCGCCGCAGGCAGCCATGCGGGCAATGGTCATGTGGCTGGCGACGACGGAATCGCGTTCACGATCACCGCGGCTCCCGCGGACGCGGCGGTCGCCGCCGCGGTGCTGTCGATTCCTGTGCTGGTGAACGAATAGCGCGCTGCTGGTGAACGAATAGACCTGGGCTACTGCGGATTTCGACGATCCCGGCAATCCCGCATCCGCACCCCTCGTGCGGATGCGGGATCGTGGCCGGATCTCCTCGGCGCTGCCGTCGCCGCCGGATCCCTGTCCCGAGGTAGTTCTGGCTGTTTGTTCGTTGCGCGGACCCGATCGGTTACAGAAATCGCAGCTAGAGGCCGAAAAAGCGGCAATAGGGGCAATTCCCCGATCGGCCTCCGCCCGTGACGTCCGGGGATCTGGCAGCTATCGCCACCCGCCTGACGGAAAACGTCGATGCCCGCGAACGGCGTGCCGCCTAGCGTCTTCGGCGGGGCGACATCGGGGTCGACCTGCACGGTCCTGCCCCCGCGCGCGCGGCGCGGGGGTAGATTGTGTGTACCTGGAAGTTACTCGTAAGTAGGAGGCGATGATGCCGGTGCCGGCTGCCGCGGTATTCGAACGACTGCGCTCGTTCGCGGCCGTGGATTCCACCCAGGACCATGCGACCCGAGCGATCACCGAGGTGTTCACCGGGGAGACCCTGGGCGAAGTGCCGGTCGGAACCGCCGCCGATGTCGCCCTCGCCATCACCAAAGCCCGTGCCGCCCAGGCGGAATGGGCCGCCCGCACGCCCAAGCAGCGGGCCGAGGTGCTGGAACGCTACCGGGCGCTGGTGGTCGAGAACCGCGAATTCCTGATGGACATCGTGCAGGCCGAGACCGGCAAGGCCCGCTGGGCCGCGCAGGAAGAGATCATGGGCCTGATGTTCGCGGCCCGCTACTTCTCCCGGGTGGCGCCGCAACTACTCGCCTCGCACAGTGTGGCGGGCGCGTTCCCGGTATTGAACAAGGCCACCGTGCGGGCCGTGCCCAAGGGTGTGGTCGGGGTGATCGCGCCCTGGAACTACCCGATGCTGCTGTCGGTCGGCGATTCCATCCCGGCGCTGTTGGCCGGTAATGCGGTGGTGGTCAAGCCCGACAGCCAGACCCCGTACTCCTCGCTGGCCAATGCGGAGCTGTTCATTCGCGCGGGTCTGCCGCGTGATCTCTACGCGGTGGTGCCGGGTCCGGGCACCGTGGTCGGCACGGCCATCGTCGAGGACTGCGACTACCTCATGTTCACCGGTTCCTCCGCCACCGGCCGCACCTTGGCCGAGCAGTGCGGTCGCCGACTGATCGGCTTCTCCGCCGAGCTGGGCGGCAAGAACCCGATGATCGTGGCGCGCGGGGCCGATCTGGACAAGGCCGCCAAAGCCGCTGTGCGCGCGTGTTTCTCGAACGCCGGTCAGCTGTGCATCTCCATCGAGCGCATGTATGTCGAGCATTCCATCGCGGCGGAGTTCACCGAGAAGTTCACCGCCGCGGTCAAGGCCGCGAAACTCGGTGCCGCCTACGACTTCTCGGCCGATATCGGCAGCCTCATCTCCGAATCACAGCTCGAGACCGTCACCAAGCATGTCGCCGACGCGGTCTCCAAGGGCGCGAAGGTGCTCGCGGGCGGCAATGCCCGCCCCGACCTCGGCCCACTGTTCTACGAACCCACCGTGCTCGCCGATGTCACCGACGCCATGGAGTGCGGCCGCAACGAAACCTTCGGCCCCCTGGTCTCCATCTACCCGGTCGACTCCGTCGACGAGGCCATCACCCGCGCCAACGACACCGAATACGGCCTCAACGCCAGCGTCTGGGCCTCCAGCAAGGCCGAGGGCCAGCACATCGCCGAGCAATTGCACGCCGGCACAGTCAATATCGACGAGGGCTACGCCCCCGCCTGGGGCACCACCGGCGCCCCCATGGGCGGCATGGGCATCTCCGGCGTAGGCCGCCGCCACGGCCCCGACGGCCTCCTGAAGTTCACCGAACCCCAATCCATCGTCATCACCCGAATCCTCAACCTCGACCCCCCATCCTTCCTCTCCCAGGAAAAGTGGCAACCGCTCCTCATGACCCTGGCCCGCAGCTTCCGCTTCCTCCCCGGCCGCTGACAGCCGCCGCGATCGGGCCTCGGGCGGGGCCGGAGGCCCGATCGTCGAGTATCAATGACTGCTGCTACTACCTGATCTGATTGATCGGTACTCCGCCCTCGACAACCTCGGCGTAATAGGTCAGCCCATCACAGTCGACGGCCGACGGGCCAACTTGCCAGCCGGTGGGCTCGTAGCCAAGGTGGAAGGCGACAACTCCGGACGCCCAATCCAATACCTGGGGGCCGGTCATGTGCGGGAAACTCGAAAAGATTCGGATGAGTGCCCAAGCGTCGGTGTGCAGACGCAACTCCCAGCAGTCCATTGAACCTGGAACGTAGGCATGCCACGCGACGGATAGGCCATCAGGTGGTTTCCAGTTGCCAAGGGTAATTCCACGCCCGCCCAGCTCCTCATTTGCCCAGCGCTTCGCGGCATCGAACGTGGTCGCAGGATCAGCTGTCGCTATGACGATCCCGACCACCGAGTGGGTCGAGCCACGAAGTACGGCAACCGAATTCACCACCGTGGTCGTTCGACTCCGTGCGTAACGAGCTCTGAGGTCAGCCATAACCCACCGGCCATCCGGCATCATGGCGCAGAGTTCAGTGTTCTGAATCAAGCTCTCCAGGAGCCACGGGCACGATTCCAAACCCGCAATATCTGTGACTACCAGCAAGAGTCCCACACCTGCGTGAGCTCCGGCGGACAGGATTCCTGTCACGGCCTCCGCACCCTGCTTGTCACGCAGCAGGATGTCGGCATCATCGATTGCCACGAAAATAGCTGGCTCGGCATCGCTGGGCATTTTGTAATTGCCTGCCGCCCTCCGCGATTCGATCAATCGCTCGGCCATCGCAAGATTGTTGAGAGTGGCCTCCAGGTCGGTCGCCACGTACCCGTCGTCGTATAGGGATGGCCATGTCACGTCGAATCCATTTCGACCGGAGGGGTCTGATGGAAGCACGAAGAAGCGCCGAGACTGCAGCGCCTGAGTCATGACCAAGCGCAGGAAGCTGGACTTTCCCATTCCCTGATTGCCAATTACCAGCGTGGAACAGACCGCTCCGGTCACGGGATCGTTCAATCGCCACTTCCACGGCACCGGATCCTCACCGAGAGTCTCACCGACCGTGATCGCTCCGGTGGCCGGGTCGTACGTCTGGACACCGTTGTACACCCAGGCATCCCGCGCTCGGCGTTCCTTCTGACGTTCCGAACTAATATGTTCGCGGATCCTTCTGTGCGAATCGGCATTGCTGCTTCGCCATTCAGGCTGGGAGCCTTCCGTAGGTTCGGTGGCAAGATGGACCGCAGGAGGCCGCCTAAGGCGCGGCGCTTCGACTCCGAACACTCTCAGAATGACGTCCGAGTGCTCCGTCAAGGCCGTGAACATTGCCTGGCCCTCGCGTACTCGAATCGCATCCAGCCGCCAGTCGCTCAATGTCGGCGCGGATATCCCACGCAGTACCGGGAGACGGGGTTCAGGGGGAATGTCTTGTGAGATAACGTGGCTGCGAAGCAGGGCCGAGGACTGCGCAGAATGAAACCTAGCCAACCCTCCCCACCCGTCGAGGATGACCTGGAGCAGGCGAAAGCCTGCGGACCGCATAGCTTGCATAGCAAGCGTCGGGTCGCCTGCACGCCACTCTGTGAGCTTCTCGTTGTATGGCGGCACGAAGTACGAGATGAGGCTGTGTTCAATCAGGTCGACAGCTGTGCTGGTGATCGGATTTCCTGCGGAGGTACGGAAGGTTTTCAGGTATTCCTCGAGGCTGGGACCTTGCTCGGAATCGTCGATGTGGTCATCGCTGGTCCATTGCCCATCTTCGAAAGCCAGCGGGGCTACGAATATTTCGTAGCCGCTGTCGACATGGTCCTCGTAGATTCGTTGTAGCTTTTTATGATTCTGAGTTCGATGCCATGCATTGGAGCTGCCGTCGTCGCCGAACGCCTGACCGATATACATCACTTCCTGGCCGGCGATGTCGGACTCCGCCCCGGACAGTAACGACGCCAACGCCCATGCATCACCATGAACGAGCTGATCGCCCACATACATCGAGAAGTAGGCGCCGTCCGCATAGACACGAAAGTCTCGAACCCCTCCAAGTTGTTCGAAGTCGGACCCGCTGGTGCCCACCCGTGCCACGCCATCCAGCGTGTGAGTACTGAAGTCCGCTGTCAGGATCTGATCATCGATCCGGACCGACTCTGCGACGATCTTCGTGATCGGCCGTCGAGTGATGATGTACCAGTGGCTGAATCGCAGCGCCACGGCAAGATCGGCCGAGTCGAAGCGGCGCTGATAGATATGTTCAACCCGAAGTCTGTAGACGAGAGTACCGGCCACGTCACCCCTCCTCGATGAGCCGATCCCGGGCTACCGCCCTAGGTATCAACCGTACGAGAGGACACCGACATTCTTCCCAGGCATCCGGAGAAGGCACATGTCTGCGAGACGCGTCATTGGAAGGGCCGGAACTGGATCCGCGACGTCCGGTGCGTACGCTGTACCCGACGGAAGGGTGGTCGAATGCCGGAGAATCCGCTGGCCGCGCCGGGGGCGTGGGATCAGGTTGCCGAGGGGTATGACGCGGTTGTCTCGGAGATGATGCGGCCGTTCGCGATTCACGCGCTTGGCTTGGCCGAGCTGAGTCCGCGCGATCGGATCATCGACGTGGCCACCGGGACCGGGGTGCTCGCGCTGCTGGCCGCGCCCCGGGTTCGGGAAGTGGTGGCGGTCGATTTCGCGGCCGATATGATCCGGCGATTGCGGCTGGCCGTCATGCAGGGCGGCATCGGTAATGTGCTCACCGGCGTCGGGGACGGGCAGGAATTGCGCTATGCCGGTGATACTTTCGATGCGGCGTTCTCGATGTTCGGGGTGATGTTCTTTCCCGATCGCGGGCGAGGTTTCGCGGAGTTGTGCCGGGTCGTGCGGCCGGGCGGGACCGCGGTGGTGTCGAGCTGGGCTCCGATCACCGAGTCGCCGTTGATGACGCTGCTGTTCGAGGCGTTCCAGGCGGGCATTCCGGGGTTCCCCGCGCCGCGCTCGAATCCGGAGAGTCTCGAGAATCCGGACGTCTTCGAAAAGGAAATGCTCGCAGCGGGATTCGAGGATGTCGCGGTGCATGCGCACGCGGAGGCATTCAGTTACGACAGCGCCGAGCAGATGTGGGACAAGCTGACCCGGGGGAGTGCGCCGCTGCAGGCGACCCGGCGCAAGACCGACAAGGCCACGTGGGCCGCGCAGGAGAAGGTCATGATCGACTACCTGCGCGAGCATTACGTCCCGGGCACCGCATTGTCCACGATCGCCTGGATCGGGACGGGTCGCGTTCCGCGGTAAGGATTTTCAGCTCACGAAGTTTTGCGATGGCGCGGCCGACCCGGAGAAACCGGCCGCGCCACCTTCCTTCATCCGGCCAGCTCGTTGCCTCGGCGCGGAGCGGGAGCCGCTTCCAGCACCGCAGCCTCGGCATCGGTGAACAGGCGTGACCGGATGACGAATCGGACTCCCTCGGGGGCTTCGAGGGAGAAACCACCGCCGCGGCCGGGGACCACGTCGACGGTGAGATGGGTGTGGCGCCAGTATTCGAACTGGTCGGCGCTCATCCAGAACGCCGTATCCGGGAAGATGCGGCCGACCAAGACATCGGCCGCGCCGACCCGGAATTCACCGAGGGGATAACACATCGGGGAACTGCCGTCGCAGCAGCCGCCCGATTGATGGAACATCACCGGACCGTGGTGGTCGATGAGCCGTTGCAGCATGTCCGCCGCGGCTTCGGTAATGGTCACTCGGGTGACGGAACCTGCCTTCATCACGCTCCTCGCAGACTTGCGGCTCGTCTGATCTGGGAAGGGCTGGTGTTCAGTAGAATCCGAGCTTCTTTGCCGAGTAGGAGACGAGCAGATTCTTGGTCTGCTGGTAGTGGTCCAACATCATTCTGTGGTTCTCGCGGCCGATACCGGACTTCTTGTAACCGCCGAACGCCGCGTGCGCCGGGTAGGCGTGGAAGCAGTTGGTCCACACCCGGCCGGCCTTGATGGCCCGGCCCATCCGGTACGCGGTGTTCCCGTCGCGGCTCCAGACGCCCGCACCCAGTCCGTAGAGGGTGTCGTTGGCGATGGTGACCGCTTCGACCTCGTTGTCGAAGCGGGTCACCGCTACCACCGGACCGAAGATCTCCTCCTGGAAGATCCGCATGGTGTTGCGGCCCTCGAAGATCGTCGGCTCGATGTAGTACCCATTGGGGAAACCCTCCACCTTGCGCATCTCACCGCCGCTGAGCACCTTCGCGCCCTCTTTGCGGCCGATATCGATGTAGGAGAGGATCTTTTCGTACTGGTCGTTACTGGCCTGCGCGCCGATCATGGTGTTGATGTCGAGCGGATTGCCGCCCTTGATCGCCTTGGTGCGTTCGATGGCGAGGGCCATGAAGTCGTCGTAGATGGACGAGTGGATCAGCGCGCGCGACGGGCAGGTGCAGACCTCGCCCTGGTTGAGCGCGAACATCACGAAGCCCTCGACTGCCTTGTCCAGAAAGTCGTCGTCGTGGGCCATCACATCCGGGAAGAAGATGTTCGGGCTCTTGCCGCCCAACTCCAGGGTCACCGGGATGATGTTCTCGCTGGCGTACTGCATGATCAGGCGGCCGGTGGTGGTCTCGCCGGTGAAGGCGACCTTGGCCACCCGCGGGCTCGAGGCCAGCGGCTTGCCCGCTTCGACGCCGAATCCGTTGACCACGTTGACGACTCCGGGCGGCAACAGATCGGCGATGAGCTCGATGACCAGCAGCAGCGAGGCCGGGGTCTGCTCGGCGGGCTTGATCACCACGCAGTTGCCGGCCGCCAACGCGGGGGCCAGCTTCCAGGCGGCCATGAGGATCGGGAAGTTCCACGGAATGATCTGGCCGACCACGCCGAGCGGTTCGTGGAAGTGATAGGCGACGGTGTCGGCGTCGATCTCGGAGATGAAGCCTTCCTGTGCGCGCACCGCGCCGGCGAAGTAGCGGAAGTGATCGACCGCCAAAGGCAGGTCGGCGGCGAGGGTTTCGCGTACCGGCTTGCCGTTCTCCCAGGTCTCCGCGACGGCCAGCTGCTCCAGATTCGCCTCGATCCGGTCGGCGATCTTGTTGAGGATGTTGGCACGATCCGTCACCGCCGTGGCACCCCAGGCCTCGGCCGCCCGGTGCGCGGCCTCGAGCGCCATATCGATGTCCGCGGCACTCGAACGCGCTACTTCGCAGAAGGTTTCGCCGTCGATCGGCGAGGGATTGTCGAAGTATCTGCCTTCGATCGGCGCTTTCCAGTCACCACCGATGAAGTTGTCATAGCGGCGGTTGAAGCTGACGATGCTGCCGTCGGTGCCGGGTTTGGCATAGATCATGGCGCGGCTCCCCTGATCGCGTACTGCGGTGACGGGGGTCACTATGAACCGGGAAGGTTGGCGGGAGGTTGGCGTCCGGTTGGCGAAACGTTGCTAAGTCACTGCATGCCGACTCGGGCTGCAGGACAGGACAATCCGGACAGATTCGATACGTCGGATTCAGGCGTGCAGCGCGGTGTGCAGACGGCCCGTTGCCAGGGCGCGGCGGCTGTCGCCGTGCGGCAGCAGGCGCAGGGCGTGCTCGTGGATCTCGATATCGTCCGGGCAGCGCTGACCGAAGCGCAGCGCGTGCTCGGGATTGCGGTCGGCGAGCACGGCGGTGCGCAGGCAGACGTCGAGCTGCTCCCGCCACTGCACGATGCCCGGGACGTCGGAATCCGGCAGCAGCGGACCGCGATACACGCGCACGGCCGTGGTCAGGTCGCCGGCCTCGAGTGCGGCCAGCAGTTCCACGGCATCGCAGGCGAGGGGTTCGGTGAGCATGTAGCGACGGTCGGCGATCTGGCCGTCCGTGGCCGCACGCAGGCGTGAGACATCGGCTTTGAGGGTGCTCGACGACACCGACCGCTCACCATAGATGGCCTCGTGCAAGCGTTCCGGGGTGAAACCCTCCGGCTCGAGCGCCAGCAGCGTCAGAATCTCGATCTGGCGTGGGCGCATCGGGACCTGCTTGCCCGCCTTGTACAACCGCGGCACGCCCAGGGATTCCAACCGGGTGTGATTGGTCGGACGGGATTGTTCGAAGTGCACTCGGGCTTCGATGGCTGTCACCAGGGCTCGGACCGTTGTCAGGATGAGGGGGTGTGAGCGATCCCAGTAGGTTGATAGATCCAGCACCCCCAACTGACGGCCGTCGGCGGCCCGGATGGGCGCGCAGTAGCAGACCCAGCCGTGCAGCGCCTCCACGAGATGTTCTGCGGCCCAGACCGAGGTGGGCTGCCCGCTGTGTAGTGTCAGCGCCACGCCGCTGGTGCCCATGTACGGTTCGTCCCAGCAGCCGCCCGGGGCGAGATTGACGGACTCGGCCCGCCGCCGGACCGACCGGTCGCCACAGCTGAAGAGCACGGTCCCGGTGTCATCGGTGACCACCGCGACCATGCCGGAGTCCTCCGCCAGCGCCCGCAGCTCGCCCGCCATCTCGGTGATCGGGGTGCGCAGCGGGGATTCGGCCCAGCGCGAACCCAATTCGTCACGGTCGGTAGCGGGCGCGACGGCGCGGGCCGGATCGACCGTGCGCAACGAGCGCTCCCAGGACTCCACTACCTCGTGCCGCAACACCACCTCGGTGCTCGCGGCAGGGGCCGGTCCGGAGCCGGAAGTCCAGCGCGCCCATGCCTTCTCCAACTCCGCACGCTGATGCGCCGGGGCGGGCAGCTTCGTCATGGCGCAAACTCCTCGCGGTGCGACCGGACCGAGCGATATCCCATGATGGCGCGCGGTTCCGTCGCGCGGGCCGCATTCGCCGCAGTCCGTGCGTTAATTCATTCCGTGCGGGTTCGCAGTCTTCGCCGCACGCCGGTGCCGCGCCCTACGACGGTGCCGGATTCCACTGGTAGACAAGACTCATGGTCCTCCCTTTCCGGTTCGGCGTGAACCTCACGACGCCTGCCGCCCGCACCCAGTGGATCGAGAAATGCCGTCGCGCCGAGACTCTCGGCTACGACGTCATCGCCGTCCCGGACCATCTGGGGCTGCCCGCGCCGTTTCCGGCGCTCATGCTCGCCGCCGATGTCACCGAGCGGCCGCGGCTGACGACCTTCGTGCTGAATGCGCCCTTCTACAACCCGGTGCTGCTGGCCCGCGATGTCGCCGGACTCGATCAGTTCACCGGTGGACGGTTCGAGCTGGGACTCGGGTCCGGCTATGTGCGGGCCGAATTCGACGCGGCCGGAATACCGTTCCCCTCCGCGGGCGAGCGTGTGACACACCTCGAAAAGACGGTCGCGACGCTGCGCCGCCTGTTCGGGGATCCGGGCTACAAGCCGCAGCCGACACGGCCGGGCGGGCCACCGCTCATGATCGCCGGTTGGGGTGAACGGTCGCTCCGGCTGGCCGCCGAGCACGCCGATATCGTCGCCTTCACCGGCGCGGGCGCGGCCGAGAGCGGCCTGCTCACCTTCGCCGACGCGGAGACGAGCGCGAAGAAGACCGACTATGTGCGCGGGCTCCTCGCCGCTGCCGGTGGTGAGAACCGGGCCGGGGCCGTGGAATTCAATCTTCTCGTGCAGGGCATCGTCGCGCCGTCCGAGCGAGCGGCCGCGACCGCCTACCTCCCCAAACATCTGCCGTTCGACTTCAGCGGCGCGATCGAGGACCTGCCCGTCATCCTGATCGGCACGGCCGCCGAGATGGCCGACGCACTCCGCGAGCGCCGGGAACGCTTCGGCTTCAACTACATCAGCGTGCTCGAACACAATATGGACCGGCTCGCCCCGCTCATCGAACTTCTCCACGGGGAGTGACCCGGCGGCACAGGTTCGGGAGCAGTTCGTCGACGACCGGGAACTGTTCGATCAGCTGGTGGCCGTGGGCACGGCGTCGGGCGCGATGAACATGTAGCTCTTCTCCTCGACCCGTTGCTGGATCCGCCATTCTCCGTCCACCCGCTTGAAGGTGTCGTGGTACCACAGCCCGCACAGCATCAGCCGGCGGCTGCCGTCGCTGGAGGTGACCAGCATGGGGTTGTGGCACATGGTGCGCGCGGTGGCGTGATCGCCGTCCACCCGGATCGAGGAATTACTGATCATGTGCTGAAACGCCGAGAAATTGGGCATGACGGTGGCGAGGAATTTCTTGGTGGATTCCACGTCACCGGCGGGCCCGCCCATGGCGGTGTAGTCGATGTGAGCGTCAGTGGTGAAGAGTTCGTCCAGCAACTCCCACTGGTGGGTATCCACGGCGTGGGAATACCGGACCATGAGGTCCTCGATTTCCAAGCGGTCCGAAATCTCCTGCAGGGAAAGCATGGTGCCTCCGAGTCGTGCCGATATCTGTTCAGGGACGGTGCGCCAGCGTACGACGACCCGGGCTTTGATCTTGCCATTTCCGAAAACTATGGGGATGCAATGGATCTCGTTCGGACCGGTCCGTCAGTGCATTACCCCGGAAACGGGGTCGTTCCAGGTCACGCAATCCGGTCGCCGACCCGGTAATCCTCGGCCGTGATGGTCCGCGCCACCTTCTGGGCGCACCACCGATCAGACCGCGCCACGGCAGATACGGCAGCAGCTTCACATTCAGATTGCGGAAGGCGATCATGGCCTTGCCGCTCGGGGCGTACCAGCCGCCGACGCCTTCGGCGAACTTCTGACAGGCCTCGGTGGCGGTGCCCAGCACATCGATGGCCTGTCCACCGGGCCGCAGGGTGGGTGACTTCTCGACAATCGTCGGCTCGAATCCGTAGCGCTTCAACCAGAAAGCGAGGGCGGGGCCGGCGATGCTCGCACCGGAGATCAGGACCTTCTGGGAGCTCGCCGGCGCCCGAGAGTGCCTGTTCGGCAAGGGCTATGCCCGCACCACCGTGCGGGATATCGCGACCGCGTCCGGGGTCAGCATGGCCGCCGTCGGGCACCACTTCGGATCCAAGGAGGCGTTGCTGACCGCCGCGCTCGGCGAGGCCACCCGGGAGTGGGGCTGGCGCGGCTGTTCGACGGCACCGACGAGGACGACCCGGAGACGGGCCGGACGGTCGGAGCCCTCTACCAGGCGCTGCTGATCGGCCTCGCCGCACAATCGCTGATCGACCCCGAAACCGCGCCCACCGGGGCCGAACTCGCGGAGGGGCTACGGCGGGTCGGCGGGCTGCCGACGGCGTCCGCCTAGAGTAAGCCCGTGCCCAGCATTGTCTTGGATCGAGTGAGCCTCGGACACGGGGGGACGTCGGTGCTGACGGACGTCGAGGCGACGTTCGCGAGTGACCGGTGCACTGCCGTGGTCGGACCGAGCGGGGCTGGCAAGACGACCTTGCTGCGGCTGTTGAATCGGTTCGGGGAACCCGACAATGGGCGGGTGCTGTTCGACGGCGCACCGGTCACCGAGATGGATGTGCTGGCATTGCGGCGGCGGGTGGGGCTGGTGCCACAGCGGCCGGTGTTGCTCACCGACACGGTGGGGGAGGAAGTCGTGGTCGGGCGGGCCGTGAGCGCCGAGCGGGTCGACGAGTTGCTCGGGGCGGTCGGGTTGCCGGACGGCTTCGCGGCACGGCGTTGCGGCGAGCTGTCCGGCGGTGAGGCGCAACGGGTTTGCCTGGCTCGGGCGCTGGCGGTCGGGCCGGAGGTGCTGCTGCTGGACGAGCCGACGTCGGCGCTCGACGGGGCGTCGGCGGTGGCGATCGGCGAATTGATTCGCGCGCACGTCGGTGCGGGCGGGAGTGTGGTGCTGGTCAGCCATGATCCGGGATTCGTGGCCCAGGTGTCGGATGAGGTGTGGACGTTGGCGGGTGGGCGGCTCACCCGGGGTGCGGAAGCGGGGAAGTAGCTATGACGCAGGGGCTTTCGGTTCCGGACTGGGCGGGCGTCGGGGCATCGCTGATTTTGGTCGCGTTGGCGGCGGTGATCGCGTACCGGCAGCAACTGCATTTGACGCGGGAGTTGCTGATCGCGTCGGCGCGGGCTGGGGTGCAGCTCGTTGCCGTGGGGGCGATTCTGTTGATTCTGTTCCGGCACACGGGGTTACCGGGGGCGCTGGGCTGGGTGGTGATGATGGTTGTCATCGCCGGGCAGGTGGCGGGGCGGCGGGGGGCCGGGTTGCCGTATGCGCAGCGGTCGGCGACGATCGGGGTGGCGTTCGGGGCTTCGATCACGTTGGGGTCGTTGATTGTGCTGGGGATTATTTCGACGCAGGCTCGGGTGGTGGTACCGGTGGGTGGGATGATCGTGTCGTCGGCGATGCAGTCGACGGGGATCGCGTTGCGGCGGTTGGTGGAGGATGCGCGGCGGGCTCGGGATGCGGTGGAAGCGCGGCTGGCGCTGGGACTTTCGGCGCATCAGGCGTTTCTGCCCAATCAGCGGTCGGCGTTGCGGACGGCATTGATTCCGGCGATCGACTCGACCAAGGTGGTCGGTCTGATCAGTCTGCCGGGGGCGATGACGGGATTGATTCTGGCGGGCGTGGATCCGCTCACGGCCATCCGCTACCAGATCGTGGTGATGTACATGCTGCTTGCCGCGACGACGCTGGCCGCGCTGGCGGCGACCCGGGTGGCCGAGCGGACGCTCTTCGACGGGGCGCAACGGCTTGTCCCGCTACCGAATTGACGACCGACCAGCCCGCAGAATCCTAATGAGTGAGATTTCAGATGCGAGCACAACCGTCCGAAATGCCGTTATCGCTACGATGTCCCCGATACGATGGCCGGGGGATAGGTAGTTTCGTATGGAAGCACTCGACATCTTCATGCCGTTCGATGCCGCAGGGCTCAACCCCGCGGAATCCGAAGCCGAAGCGGGCGTGTGGTCCTGGTTACGGGCCTACGACCTGATCCCGACCGAGCCCACGCGCCGACGTATGGAGCGTACTCGGCCGCACCGCATGTACGCGCTGTGGTGCCCGCACGCGGGCGCGGCGGAGCTGACCTTGCTGAGTCAGTACACCGCCTGGGCGTTCACGGTGGATGATCAGTTCGATATCGAAATCCCCGATCCCCGGCGGTGTTTGACGGCGATCACCGCCATCGAGGCCGTACTGGACGGCATTTCAACGCCTTCCGGGGTCCTGGCGATCGCCTTCGCAGACCTCTGGAAGCGACTGTGCGCCGACCGCTCGACGGCCTGGCGCGAATGCGTGCGCGGCGAGATCCGCGACTGGCTCTGGACCTACTACACCGAAAGCGTGGGACGGCTCTCGGGCGATCTGCCCGACCTCGAGACCTACCGCGCACATCGGCGAAACGGGGTGGCACTGTACATATTTCTGGACATCAGCGAACGCGCCGAGGGCGTCGACCTGCCCACCGCGGCCCGCAACCTGCCCGCCATGCGCGGGCTGCGCGAAGCCGCCGTCGAGCATATGGGACTGTTCAACGATGTGATCTCGGTCGACTCCGACGAGGCGTCGGGCTACCTGTACAACTCGGTGCTGCTCGCGCAATTCCATTACGGGCACAACCGAGCTCAGGCTCAGCAACTCGTCAACGAGATGCTCTCGGACTGTGTGCGGCGCGTGCTCGACGCCGTCGAACGGCTGCCGACCGAGCTGACCGATGCCGGTATCACCGGCCGCGAGCGCGCGGACATCCTGGCCACCGCCCGGAATTACACCGTCTACATGCGCGCGAACCACGATTACCACTATCAGGCGGCCCGCTACATGAGCGCACCCGTGGAAGCGCTCGAGCACGGACTGCCACTTACCTGAAGAAACGAAACCTGCCGCCGTTGCCGAACTGGAATCCGCAGGCAACCCCCAGGTTTCGGGTTGTGATGGGACTATGAGCTTCTTCTAAGCATGGCTGCCGAGCTTCCCACCAGGTGGCTGTGGCATCCGTGTCCGAGAGAGCGGGGCCGATTATGCGAGCGTCGAAACCGATCAAATTCACCGTCGGACAACATCTCGAGGGCAGACGGCGGTGGGGGTTGTCGCGCCCCGTCGCGGCCGCCCTGGCCGGGCATGACGAAACCTGTGCCCGCGCCACCGAATCCATCTCCCGCCCCCTCGACGCTCCGACCGAACGAAGAGCCCGCCGCCGCCTGACCGAGGCCAGATCCGCGATCGAACCGGTACTGAGATCCGCGGTCGGCTCCCTCGCCGACCCCTTGGACACGATGGCCGGCTACCACTTCGGCTGGTGTGATCCCGACGGCGTGGAGATCGCGGGTGTCCAGGGCAAGGCGCTACGCCCGGCGCTGACCTTCGCCGCCGCCACCGCCTGCGGGGGTGACGTCACTACCGCGGTGTACGCCGCCGCCGCGGTCGAACTGCTGCACAACTTCTCGCTCGTCCACGACGATGTCATGGACACCGACCCGTTCCGCCACGGCCGCCCGACCGTGTGGCGGGTTTGGGGCGAGACCAATGCAACCCTGCTCGGCGACGCGCTGCAGGCTCTCGCGCTCGGCGTACTGTGCGACGGCGCGCCCGAAAGTGTTGCCTCCGAGGCGGTCATTCGCCTGTCCCGGGCCACGGTGACATTGTGCCGGGGACAATACGAGGACTGCGCCTTCGAAACCCGGCCCACCGTCACTGTCGACGAGTACCTCACCATGGCCTCCGGTAAAACCGGCGCGCTGCTGGGTTGCGCTTGCGCGCTGGGTGCGTTGTGCGCGGGAGCCGATCACCGGGTGGTGTCCGCAATGCACACCTTCGGCACCGAACTGGGGCTGGTGTTCCAACTGGTCGACGATTTCATCGACATCTGGGGCGACCCGGAGATCACCGGAAAACCGGCCCACAGCGACCTGATTCACCGCAAACAGTCGTTCCCGGTGGTGTGCGCGCTCGAATCCGAGACCGCGGCCGGCCGGGATCTGGCCCGCCTCTACCAGTCTCGCCATCCCATGACGGCGGCCCGGGCAGCGCGGGCGGCCGACATGATCGAGCAGGCCGGTGGTCGCCAGTGCACGCTGCACCGTGCCTCGACGGCCTTGGACGCGGCGTTCGAGGCGCTACCGGACGAGGGCGTCGCCACCGATCTGGCCGCCCTCGCCCAGCTGGTCGCACACCGGGATCACTGAGACCCCGGGATCACCGAGCGCACAAGCGGTTTCGCCGCTCGCACCGGGACGTCACCCCGACGTCACCGGTGCGGTCGTCGGACTGTCGGCGCTGCCGAACCGAATCCCCTTGGCCTCCTTGCCGATCGAGGTGAGGATGGCGACGGCCAGGAACACCGGGACCGCCGTCACCGCCAGCGCGAAGGGATAGCCGTGCGATTCGGCCAGCCGTTCCTGGATCGGCAGGTTGAGCGAGGCCAGCAGATTGCCGAGCTGATACGTGACGCCGGGGTAGAAGCCACGGATGGCGTCGGGCGACATCTCGGTGAGGTGCGCGGGGATGACTCCCCACGCGCCCTGCACGGCCACCTGGATCAGGAATGAGCCCAGGCAGAGCATGGCGGCGGTGTGGGAGTAGGCCCACAGCGGCACGATCGGCAGGCCCAGCAGTGCGCAGAAGATGATGGTGTAGCGGCGGCCGTACTTCTGCGAGAGGCTGCCGAAGACCAGGCCGCCGATGATCGCGCCGATGTTGTAGATGACCGCGATCCACTTGGCGGCGACCGTGGACAGCCCCGCGCCGCCGTGCTGGGTGGCGGACAGGAATGTCGGGTACACGTCCTGGGTGCCGTGGCTCATCCAGTTGAACGCGGTCATGAGGATCACCAGGTAGATGAACCGGCGCACGATCGCGGGGTTGGTGATGATGTCGCGGAACGAGGTTCGCGTCGACTTCAGCCGCTCCCGGGTGGATTCCCAGACCTCCGACTCGCGCACGCGTGCCCGCAGAATCAGGATGATCAGGGCCGGGATGATCGACAGCGCGAACAGCCAGCGCCACGACAGGCCGAGCCAGTTGCTGACCAGCAGTGAAGCGAGAGACGCGAGCAGATAGCCGAAGGAGTAGCCCTCCTGCAGCAGCCCGGAGAAGAACCCGCGGCGTTCGGCGGGGATCTTCTCCATGGCCAGTGCCGCGCCCAATCCCCATTCACCGCCCATGCCGATGCCGTAGATCATGCGCAGGATCACCAGCACGGTGAAGTTCGGCGCGAACGCGCACATGAAGCCGACCACCGAATACAGCGCGACATCCACCATGAGTGGGATGCGCCGTCCGATCCGGTCGGCCCACAACCCGAATATCAGCGCGCCCACCGGCCGCATGATGAGCGTGGCCGTCGTGATGAAAGCGACCTCGCTCTTCTGCATGTGGAAGCTCTTCGCGATGTCGGCGTAGACGAACACCACGAGGAAATAGTCGAAGGCGTCCATGGTCCAGCCGAGCTGCGCGGCGATGAACGAGTTGCGTTGGTCTGGGGTGAGTCGGGTGCGTATCGCCATGATGCTGCGATCCTGTCCTCGGGAAACCGAACCGGCTGCGCTCGGCGGCGAAAACCCGACCGGTCCCCACCCGGCACAGCAAGACAACCAATACTGCGCGCCCGATCCTGATCCCTGTGCGGATTTGCGGCAATTCCATGATCAGCGCAGGTGGTTCGGCCCGTCGCGAACGAGCGCGCCGATACCGAGGCAGGCCCGTACGCTCTCACGAATGAGTACGGCCTCCGCCGCGGCGACATCTCCGTGGACACCCTTGCGCATCAATACCTTTCGCGCATTGTGGATCGCGTCGATCGCGTCCAACATCGGATCGTGGATGCATCTGGTCAGCGCGTCCTGGCTGATGACCACGTTGACCGGTTCCGCGGCACTGGTGGCGCTCCTGTCCACCGCGAGCGCATTGCCCAGCTTCGCGCTGGCCCTGCCCGCCGGAGCGCTGGCCGACATCCTGGATCGGCGGCGACTGATTCTGTTCACGCAGGCGTGGCAGCTGGTGGTGGCCGTGCTGCTCGGCGCACTCACGTTGGCGCACAGCATGAATCCCGCACTGCTGCTGACAGGGACCTTGCTGTTGGGCGTCGGCGCGACGCTGGGCATGCCCGCCTTCAGCTCGATCACGCCGGAACTGGTGCCGACGTCGGAGTTGCCCGCGGCGATCAGCCTCAACTCGGTGGCCATGACAGCCTCGCAGGCGATCGGTCCGGCCATCGGTGGTGTGCTGGTGGCGGTGGTCGGATCCGGAGGCGTTTTCCTGCTGAATGCCGCGTCATTCCTGGGAGTGCTTGCGGTGGTGTACATCTGGCGACGCAAACCCACGGCAAGTAACCTCCCGCCCGAGCATTTGACCACCGCGATTCGCACGGGTCTGCGCTATGTCGCCAATGCGCCGGAATTGCGTGCAGTACTGATCCGCGCCGCAGGGTTCGTGTTCTGTTACGCCGCATTGCCGTCGCTGCTGGCCGTGGTCACGCGCGTCCGGTTACATCAGACGGCCTCGACCTACGGTCTGCTGCTTGCGGTGCTCGGGGTTGGCGGGGTGTGTGGTGCGCTCACCCTGCCACGGATCCGCAAACGCTTCTCGCCCGATCGCATCGCGCTGGTCTTCAGCCTGGTCTACGCGGCATGCCTGTTGATTCTTGCCCAGTTGACCGCCTTTCCGCCGGCATTGCCGGTGTTGTTCATAGCTGGAATGGCGGGTATGGGTGTCATGTCGACGCTGAACATCGGCGCACAGTCGGTGCTGCCCAGCTGGATTCGCGGACGTGGCCTGGCGGTGTTCCAGTTGGTGTTCCAGCTCGGGTTCGCCATCAGCGCCGCCGGATGGGGTGCGGTGGCCAGCGGTGCGGGGCTACCTGTGGCGCTCACAGCGGCCGGTCTCGCGCTCGCGGCGCAGACGATGCTCGGAATTTGGTTCCGGCTCTCGGCGGCCGAACTGGTCGACGTCCAGTCGGCGCACGTGCTCGAACCGTATGTCCCGATCACGTTGGCCCCCGACGACGGGCCGATCATGCTCACCGTCGAATACCGCATCCCGGGCGAGAGCCTGCCGGAGTTCCATGCGGCCATCCCGGACCTGCGCCGGTCACGCCGCCGTGACGGTGCCATGCACTGGGCGATGTACTCCGATCCGAGCGATCCGGGCAAGCACGTCGAGACGTTCATCAGCCCGTCGTGGGTGGAACACGAGCGGCTCAGTGAGCGCACCACTGGAACAGATGCGGTTGCGGTGCAGCGGATTCGGGCGTTGCACGTCGGGGCCGAGGATCCGACGCTACGCGCCCTGGTGAGTGATCGGGTGCATCGGGACTGAAAACAAAAGTACCTGTAACCGGCGGTTACAGGTACCTTGGCTTTTCGAAAATAAACTGATGAGGTAGCCGGGATTCTATCAGAGCCGACGGATGCGTGCCATCCAGGCCGCGACATCCACCAGCCCGGACTCGGAGACCTCGAGCTCGGCCGCCTGACCGGCATTCAACACGGTGACCCGACCACGGTAGCGAGTGGGTTCCAGACGCTCCAATTCCCAGCCGTCGCTGAAGGATTCGCGGATCACCGTGTCGCTGATGCGCGGGCCGAGGCCGGGTTCGGTGTCCGAGAGAGCGAGAACGTGCACCACGCCACCGGGCTTGCAGACCGCGTGCAGGCTGCGGACGTAGGCGGCGCGGGCCTCCGGGACGGTACCGAAAACGTGGAACAGGGCGCTGTCGACGACGGTGTCGAAGGCGGCGATGTAGTCGGCGTCGTCGCAGAGGGTCAGGGCGTCGGCGACCTGGAAGCGGACGTTGGGGACATCGTGAGATTCGGCATTGGCTCGGGCGTAATCGATTGCGCTGGGGGAGAAGTCGAGGCCGAGCACGTCGTAGCCGAGGGCGGTCAACATGATGGTGTGTTCGCCCGCACCACAGCCCGGCTCGAGTACCCGGCCACGGATCTCGCCGGCGCGCTCGAGGGCCACGATCGCCGGTTGAGGTTCGCCGATGATCCAGGGCGCGGTGTCTTCGTCATAGACGGTGTTCCAGAAATCTGCCGGTCGAGTCATGATTCCAGCCTGCAACCTCGAGCCCACTCGAGGTCAATCCCCCGATTGATGTCAACCCGGGCAGGCGGAGCATCGACAATGTGGGGATGCCCCAGTCTTGTCTGCTGTTGCAGCTGCGACCCGAGCAAGCGGCCTCCGATCAGGAGTACCAGGCGATCCTCGACGCAGGCGGACTATCCGCCGCCGAAGTGACGCGCGTCGAGATGAATCACGGCATGCCGGATATCGACCTCGAGGATCACTGGGCGGTCATCGTCGGGGGCGGGCCGAGCAATATCAGTTATCCCGAGGAGAAGAAGTACGACTATCAGCGGGTGTTCGAGCCGAAGCTGAAGAAGCTGCTCATCGAGGTGGTGCGGCGGGACTTTCCGTATCTCGGGGCGTGCTACGGGTTGAGCATGTTGGCGGAGGCGCTGGGTGGGCGGGTCAGTACCGAACGCTACGGTGAGACGGCGGGCGCGACGACCATTGAGCTCACCGAGAATGCCGTGAAAGACACACTGCTGCATGGGCTTCCGGAGTCGTTCCGGGCGTTCGTGGGGCATAAGGAGTCGTGCCAGGATGTCCCGCCGGGTGCGGTGTTGCTGGCTCGCTCGGAAGCTTGCCCGGTGCAGGGGATTCGGGTTGGCGAGCACGTCTACGCCACACAGTTCCATCCGGAACTCGACGGTCATGGGCTGGCGTTGCGGATTGAAATCTATCGTCACGAAGGCTATTTCGATCCCAGCGAGGCGGATTCGCTGACCGAGCTCGGGCATCGGGAGAACATCACTGTGCCGCAGGAGATTCTGCGGCGGTTCGTTGCGCGGTATCGACCCGCTGGAAAGAGCGAAAGATAAAGAGACAAAAGAAGAAAAGATAAGGACGCCTGGAGGAGGGGTTGGGAGGTGGCTGGGTTGGGCTCGCCGGGTGGCGGTACCAGCCGGGTCACCGTCCGGGAGGCTCGTCGTCGCGGGGTTTTCGCCGAGTGGCACATTTCGGAGGGGTTTTGGGTGAATTGTCCGCTGAAATGTGCCACTCGGCGGCGAGGAGGGTGTCTTGTGTCGTTGTTGTGTTGTCTTGTTTTGTCTTTGAAGGTGATGCGTGCAGTCCATGGGCTGGGATCGGTGGGTGGCGGCTGGCGGCTCGGCGTCAGCCCAGGTGCGGTAGGGCAGGCGACGTGCCCCCACTTCGTCGTTTGTCCTGCGCACGCCCGGGACGCAGGAGCGGCCCGGGTCAGGCCGCGCGGGGACCCCACTCCCGGCAGCGTGCGGCGATGCTAGTGGCGACCAGCGGTCCGACGTGATGTTTCTCGTTGACGTGCGGCGTGCGCGACGGGTCGATCGCCTTGGGCGCGATCCAGCCGACGCGGCCGCGATGCGGCGAATCCTTGCCCAGCATCACGGTTTTCCAACCGGTCGGGCCGTCGTTGACCAGGGCGTGGTGGTGATCGCACACCAACGTCAAATTGTCCAAGTCGGTCGGCCCGTTGTTGGCCCAATCGTTCACGTGGTGCACCGCGCACATGCTCGGTGGCGCATCGCAATCCGGATGCGTGCAGCCCTTGTCGCGGGCCACCAGGGCGATGCGCTGGCCGGGGCTGGCGAGGCGGGGGCCGCGCCCGAGGAACAGCGGGATCCCGTCGGAATCCAACACCGCGACATACGGCTTGGTTCCAGCGGCCATCTTCAACGCTTCGCTGATGGAGACGTGCCCGCCGGTGGCGGTGGTCGCGATGCCGGTGCCGCGTTCCATGTCCGCGACGTCGATGGTGAACAGCACACCGACGGGCAGGCCACGGTGAGAACCGAGCTTGCTCGGGTCGAGGCCGGGCTGCAGCAGGGCGGCGAACGCGTCGTGGGTGCGCTGCCCGGCGTCGCGGCGGTCGCGGCGCGCGGCGGCCTCGAGTACGTCGGAATCGACCACGGGCGTAGTGACGGTGGGGGAGTCGACGTCCTCGGGGTTGCACATGCCGGGCCGGGCGAACTTGGCCAGGAACCCGTCGAGCAACGCGCGCAGTTGCGGGGTCAGCCAGCCTTCGATCCAGCTCATCCCGTCCACGCCCGGGCGGCCCAGGATGATCCCACGCCGGCGACGGCGGTCGGCGTCGCTGAAGACGGTGCCGTCAGGGTCGACGCGGGCCATGATCTCGCGGCCGATCTTGGGCAGGTCGTCGGGAAACAAACCCGCACACGACTTCTCGACCAACAACGCCTCCGCCTCCGCACGCGCTTCGGTGGGGATGTCGCCGGGCAGGTGCGTCATGATGTCGACGATGTTGCGGGCGTGATCGCGTGAGATCTCACCCGACTGCAACGCGTCGGCGGTGGCTTCCAACGCGGCGGGGCGCAGGTGTCCGGTCGGTTCGGTGAATTCCGCGCACTGCCGGGTGATCCTCACCCGCACCGACGCGTCGTGCGCGGACAGGCCGAGGGTGTGACGCAGGAACGGGATCAGCTTGCCCGCACCCGAGGTCTCCGGCAGCGAGCGGTCCGAGACCTCCACGATCAGTTTCGAATCCAGCGCCGACAGTTTCCGCTTGCAGGTCTCCAGTTGCTGCATCAACGCCACCACCTCGGCGTCGGAGAACCCGGTCAGCGAGGCATGGGCGAGGGTGGCCGTGAGGGATTCGACCACGGCCGCCAGATCGGCGATGCCGCAGTCATCGAATGTCACTCCCTTCGAACCCATGTGCTAATTGTATCAATCAATTCGCCACAGCAGAACCGAATTACCAAGTCGCACAATGCTTTTCAGAATTCATAAAGGACAATTCAGTCAAACCGATGAGATGCGCGATAGCGATGCCCTTCAACGGTGCGCACCGAAAGATTCAACCGGTCGGCGATTTCCCGGCTGGTCATCCCCTGAGCAACGAGGGCCAGCACCTCACGTTCACGGATGGTCCGGGGCGCGTGTTCGGCGATAGCCCGCAGAGCCGGGGTGGTGACGTCACCGCAAGCAGCGGCCAGGTGGTGCGCACGTTCCATAGCCGTCATCGCCGAGCCACGGAGCCCACGGTCGCGGTAGCCGGCCACGGCCTGCGCGGCAGCGTCAGCGGCGGCCAGCAGCTCACCGAGCTGCTCCAGAGCCGTTGCGGCGGAACATAATCGGTCCGGATCGTCGGCGGCGAAAGCGCTCGCATGTGCGGCGATCGCCTTGACGCGCGGTCCGGTCATCAGCGTCGCGAGTTCGGCAATGCGGGGCGCGGCGGCCGGATCCCCGAAGCGGATCGCGGTGTGCAGGTATGTCAGTTCCAGCCCGTTCGCGCCGATGGTGGCGGCTTGCTTCGCTGCCCGGCGGGCCAGGGTGATGGATTCGGTGACAATGCCCTGGCCGGCGGCCACCCAGGCGCGGGCCAGGGTCGCCTGGGAGTCGAAGAGACCGAACGGGTTCGAGACGGCCTCGAAGTCGGTCAGTCGCCGCAGCGCCTCCTCGGTGTTCCCGGTCTGGGCCAGTGCCGTGATCAAGTCGATGTAGGCCACGATGACTCCGAACCGGTTGTAACCGTATTCGGTCGAACCGATGAGGGTGCGGTGCGTGGCGTCGACCGCTCGGTGGGCGTGGCCGCGGACCAGGTCGACGCTGCCGGTCAGGGTGGTGCCGTATTTGCTCAGCACCAGCGGTAGTTCGGCTGTCCGGGAGTGCATTTCGGTCGCGATGGCGTCGGCTCGCGGCAGCAGGCCGACCGCGAGCAGGGCACGCACGCTCACCCAGCCGAACAGGTAGGCCAAGGGGGCGGCGTCGGTGGATCGTTCCAGCAGCCGGTGACCGCGGTCGATGGTGGCGACGACGGCGTCGAGGTGCCCGAGCGAACCGTACGCGGTGAGGAGCGCGCACAGTGCGGTCATGGCACCGAAATCGGAGAGGCGGGGTGCGGCGAGCACCGCGGTCGCCCGGTCGATCCCGGCCTGGGTCTGTTCACCGTTCAGGACCGCGCTCAAAGTGTCGAAAGCATCAATGGGCCAGTGGTATTCGAGGGCGAGGAGGGTGCGTGCCGCCTGGCGGACCGCCTCGGACCGTTCGCGGTCGCCCGCACCGAACAGCAGGTTGCCCGCACGGTGGATGGTGAGATCGGCCGACTGTGCCGCCGTGATGGCGGTGCCGGGGCCGTATTCGAGGTTCGCGAACAGGGATTCGACATCGTCGGGTGTTCCGACCAGGTGAATCGCGAATAATTCCAGCAGCAGTGCGTGATAGCCGCCGCCCGCCTCGCGCGCGGCTCGAGCCAGTCGCTCCGCCACGTCGGCGTCGAGTAGCTGCATGGCCGCACCGGCCGCCGTGGTGAACAACTCGATGTCCGGCGGCAGGTCCGAGTCCAGGATCAGCAGCGCCCGTCGCACCAGGGCGGTCGGTTCGTCGGATGGCTGTGCGCCCAGCGCTGTCGCGATCCGGCCGCGCAGTCGACGCAGCCGGGCCGGATTGGCCAGGGTGCGGCGGGCTTCCCCGTACAGCGGATGGTCGAGACGGGCCAGCCGTTGCCGAGCATCGTGGTCGACGCGGAGCAGGCCGCGACTCATCGCCTGCTCGAGCGCTTCCTCTTCCACCAGCGCAGCCAGCAGTTCGATGTCGAGGGGTTCGCCGACCGCGAGGACGTCCACCACCTCTCGAAGTTCCGTCGACAGCGCACCCATGCGGGTTTCGATCAGCTCGCGCAGCGTCCCCGAGACCGCGGATCCACCGGACCAGGACCACAGATCGTCGCGTCGAGCCAATCGGCCCGCGTCACGTTCCTGGTCGACGAGGTGCCGCAGGTACAGCACGTTGCCGCGTGTCAGATTCCAGAGTTGTTGTGCCGCATCGGGATCCACCCTGCCACCGAGAACGCGGGTGAGCAGCAGGTCCGAATCCGGACGCGGGAGCGGATGCAGGTCGAGGCGGTCGAGGTGATCATTCTTCCAGAGCGCGGTGACCGCGTCCGGCGCAGGTTCACCGGTCCGCGCGGTGAGCACCACCTTGGCCAGTCGACGAGACACCAGCTGCTGCAGCACCAGCGCGGAGAGCTCGTCGATCAGGTGTACGTCATCGATGGCCACCACGACGGTGTGACCGGACGGCGACCCCGAGAGCACGCGCACGACATCGTGCACCCGGCGCATAGGGTCGGCGATCTCGGGACTGGCCCATTCCACGAATACCCCGAGCGGGAGCGCCCGTGCCGAGGCCGAAGCGGCGGCCGCGCGGACGGTACATCGAGATGGCAGCCCCGCCAACGCTTCTCGCGCCAGTCGACTCTTCCCCACCCCGGGCGGGCCCGTCAGTAAGATACCCGCCGAATCGGACCTGTCCTGTACCGCCTTGCCGATCCTGTCGAGCTCGGCGGCGCGGCCGGTCATCGGCCACACGTTCACCATTCGCTGATGGTAAAGCCGTCGGCTACCCCAAACGTGCGGAGAGCGTCTTCGCGGCGGCATTGACCGCCGCACCGAATTCGGGTTCGGTTTCGGGGGTCAGGCGGCCGATGGGGAGGTTGACGCTGAGGCTGGCGATCGGCCGGCCGTCCGGGGACAGGACAACGGCTGCTACTGCGCCGACGTCGGAGCGCCATTCGCCGCGGTTGACGGCGAAGCCTTGGGTGCGGACGAGATCCAGTTCGGCGCAGAGGGTTTGGGGGTCGGTGATGGTGGTGTCGGTGTAGCGGGGGAGGTCGTCGAGGAGTAGGTGACGGAGGGTTTCGAGGGGGGTGTGGGCCAGGACGGCCTTGCCGTTGGCGGAGGCGTGGAGGGGGAGGGCGTGGCCCAGGGCCATGCTGGTCCGGACCGGTTTATCCGTTTCCAGGCGTTCGATGAGGACCATCTTGCCGTTCTCCGGAATGGTGAGGTGGATGGTCTCGCCGGTGAGGCGGCGCAGGTCCTCGAGGACGGGCAAGGCCGTGCCGCGCAGGCCGAGGTCGCCGCCCGCACTGCCGCCCACCGCAAGGGCTTTCGTGGTGATGACCCAGCGGGTGACCTCTCCGGCGGCGGGGCGAATCCAGCCTGCCTCGTCGAGGGTGACGAGGGCGCGTTGCACCGTGCTCTTCGGGAGGTCGAGTACGCGGGCCAGTTCACCGACGCCGATGGGCTGCCGAGCGGCCACTTCCTCCAGAACCCGCAAGGTGTTCAAGACATTTCGCAAGGTATTGACTCCTTCGTGGCGCATCCCTACCCTTGCTGCACCTTTTCACGGCACAGTGTGCCATATCACGGCACAGGACGGAAGTTCCAGCTATGACAGCCCACAGCGGACGGCATTTCCTGCAGATTCCCGGCCCGACGAATGTCCCGGATCGAATCCTGCGGGCCATCGCACAACCGACCATGGATCACCGGGGGCCCGACTTCGCCGATCTGACAAAGGATCTGCTGCAACGGCTGGAGCCGGTGTTCGGCACCAGCGGGCCGATCGTCATCTACCCGTCCTCGGGGACCGCCGCGTGGGAGGCGGCGCTGGTGAACACGCTCTCGCCCGGCGATCGCGTACTCGCCTTCGAGACAGGGCATTTCGCCACGCTGTGGCGGCAGATGGCCGAACGCCTCGGCCTCGAAGTGGAATTCGTACCCGGTGATTGGCGGCACGGCGCGGACCCGGCGGCGGTGGCCGAAGTACTCACCGCCGATACCGCACACCGCATTTCGGCGGTCATGGTGGTGCACAACGAGACCTCCACCGGCGTCACCAGCCGCATCCCGGAGATCCGCGCGGCCATCGACGCGGCCGAGCATCCCGCACTGCTGTTCGTCGACACCATCTCCTCGCTCGGATCCATCGACTACCGGCACGAGGAGTGGGGTGTCGATGTGACTGTGGGCTGCTCGCAGAAGGGACTCATGCTCCCGCCCGGATTGGGCTTCAATGCCATCAGCGAGAAGGCGCTGACCGCCTCGCGCACGGCCCGCCTGCCGCGCTCCTACTTCGAATGGTCGGCGATCCTCGACGCCAACGAGCACGGATTCTTCCCCTACACCCCCGCCACCAACCTGCTCTACGGCCTGCGTGAAGCCTGCCTCATGCTCGAAGAGGAAGGTCTGGCAAACGTTTTCGCACGCCACGACCGTTTCGCGATGGCTACCCGGGCGGCGGTACGCGGCTGGGGCCTCGAGGTGCTGTGTGCTGATCCCCGCGAATACTCCAGCTCGCTGACCGCCGTACTGGTCGGCGGCGCGCACGATGCCGACAAGGTGCGCCGCATCATTCTCGAACGCTTCGACATGTCGCTGGGTACGGGCCTGGGCAAGCTGGCGGGCCGCGTGTTCCGGATCGGGCATCTGGGCGATCTCAACGATCTGACCTTGGCCGGGACACTGTCCGGGGTTCAGATGGGCCTGGAACTGGCCGGCGTCACCGTTGATCCGGGCGGGCTGCAGGATGCCCTCGCGGTACTGCGCGGCGAGTGAATTCTCCTCCGCGGCAATTCTTTTCTTTCTTCATCTTTCATTCGCTCCCCGCTGGGCGGCCGGAGGTACCGGCCCGCAGATCTCGTTGCGCAGATGCTCCGCTCCGAGCGATATCCTACGAGGAGGTAGGTCGTGATCGAGCGGACTTCCCCTGTCCGACGTCTGTCCCATATGAAGCGCTGGACCTATATTTTGCCGGTCGTCGTCTTCATCTACGTCATCTGTTATATCGACCGCACCAATATCAGTTTCGCACTGCCACACCTGAAAACGGATATGCATCTCACCGGTGCACAGCAGGGACTGGCCAGCGGGATCTTCTTCTGGGGTTATCTGCTGTTGCAGATTCCCGGCGGGTACATCGCCGAACGCTGGAGCGCCCGGCAGTGGATCGCCATCCTCATGGTCCTGTGGAGTATCGCGGCCATGGCCTCGGGTTTCACCAATTCGGTCGGACAGTTGCTGCTGGCGCGGTTCCTGCTCGGAGTGGCCGAGGGCGGCGTGCAGCCGGCGTTGATGACCACCATTCGCGCCTGGTTCCCGTTCGCCGAAAGAAGCCGGGCCTTCGCGATATTCAAGCTGTATACCCCGATCGCGGCGATTGTCGCGGCACCGTTCTCGGGCGTCATCCTCACCTATTTCGACTGGCGGTGGATGTTCATCATTCAGGGTGGCGCGCCGCTGATCGTGGGGCTCATCGCGTGGCTGGCGATCGTGCGCGATACCCCGGCCAAGGCGGGCTGGCTCTCGCAGACCGAACGCGACTACATCGAGAACGCCCGTATCCAGGAGGGCGAGCAGCTGCAGTCGCGGGGAACGTTCAAGGCGGCGTTCACTTCTCGGATCGTGTGGCAGTTCGCGCTGATCTACACGCTCACGCAGATGGGGTTGCTCGGCTTGACGTTGTGGATGCCGAGCGTGTTGAAGAAGGCGTTCCATACCGATCTGAAGGTCGGGTTGGTCGCGATGCTGCCGCAGCTCGCGGCGGGTGCGGCCATCATCCTGGTGGGTCGTTCCGCCGATCGCCGGGGCGGGCATGTCGCGCACATGTCGGTGGTGCTCGGTTCGGCGGCGTTGATCCTGGCGGGCGCGAGTCTGGTGTCGGCGGAACAGAAATGGATCGTGCTGCTGGCGATGATCTTCGGCACGGCGGCCTCCATCGCCTGGTACGGGCCCTTCTGGGCGACGGTCACCAAGCTGACGCCGGTGGCCGCGGCAGGTGCGGGCATGGGATTGATCAATGGCGTAGGCAATCTGGGGAGCTTCTTCGGACCGTATATCGGCGGCTGGCTCAGTGACCTCAGCGGCGGTGGGTACGCACTCACACAGGTCTTCTTCGGGATCGTCTTCGGCATCGCAGCGCTGCTGGTGCTCACGCTGCGCAAGCAACTGCGGGTGGCGACCCAAGGCGAGCCGGTCGCGGCGCAGGCACCGATGCAGCCGATCACCGTGGACAACAAGGACTTTCAATGACAAGAACATTGACGATGGCGGACCGGCTCGAGGAAGCCCTACGCACGGTCATGGAGGGCGAGATCGCCTTCGACGATTACAGCAGGCATCTGTTCTCCCGCGACGCGAGCATGTACGCGATCACCCCCCTGGGCGTGGCGTTTCCACGGCACGCCGAGGATGTCGCGGCCGCGGTCGAGGTCGCCGCCGAGCTCGGGGTGCCGGTGGTGGCCCGAGGTGCGGGGACGAGTCTCGCCGGGCAGACCGTGGGACCCGGCCTGGTGCTGGACATGTCGCGGCATATGAATCGGATCATCGTCGATGCCGAGAGCCGCACCGCGCTCGTCGAGGCCGGCGTCGTGCAGGATCAGCTCAACAAGGCCGCGGCCGTGCACGGGCTGATGTTCGGCCCCGATACCTCGACCAGCAACCGGGCCACCATCGGCGGGATGATCGGAAACAATTCCGCCGGAAGCGGTTCGCTGACCTTCGGCATGACCATCGATCATGTGCGGGCGCTCGATGTGGTGCTCGCGGACGGGTCACGGGCGCGCTTGGAGCCGGTCGACGACACCGAACGACAGCGGCGGGCGGCGGCGGACACCCTGGAAGGCCGGATCTATCGGGAACTGCCGAAGCTGGTCATCGATAACGAGCCGGCCATCCGGTCCGGGATGCCGCTGTTCTGGCGGCGGGCGGGCGGCTACCGGCTCGATCGGCTGGTCGGGTTCGGCAGGAACCTGCCGTTCGATCTGGCCAAGTTCGTGGTCGGGGCCGAGGGCACGCTGGTGATCGCGACCCACGCGCTGGTGGATCTGGTGCCCAAACCCGCGTACACCGTTTATGCCGTCGGGCATTTCGACGATACGCACAGCGCCATCGCGGCCACGACGGACGCGCTGAGCTGCGATCCGCATCAGGTCGAGTTGATGGATCGCACGATTCTCGAACTGTCCCGGCAGAAGATCGAATACGCGGAGCTGGGCAATATCCTGGTCGGCGATCCGGGCGCGCTGCTGTTCGTGTCCTTCAGCGGGGACAACGAGGCGGCGCTGGTCACGAAACTCGAAGAGCTCGAGGCACGCTGGCGGCGCGGCGGGCACGGGTATCACATCCTGCGCGCGGTGACGCCCGCCGACCAGCGGGCGCTGCTCAAGGTCCGCAAGTCCAGTCTCGGGCTGCTCATGGCCGCCGGTGAGGGCACCCGCCGGCCGCTGGCATTCGTCGAGGACACGGCGGTCGACCCGGTGCATCTGGCCGCATACACCAAGCGGTTCAAGGAGATTCTCGACGAGCACCAACTGGAGGCGGGGTTCTACGGGCACTGCTCGGTGGGCTGCCTGCACATCCGGCCGTTCGTGGACCTCACCGATCCGCAGCAGGTGGTGAAGATGCGGACGGTCGCCGAGGCGGTCAAGGATCTGGTTGCCGAATACGGCGGCGTCAACTCCAGCGAGCACGGTGACGGGCTGGCGCGCAGCGAGTTCAACCGGGAAATCTTCGGCGACGAACTCTACGAGGCGATGCGAAAGGTCAAGCGGCTCTTCGATCCCGCCGGAATCATGAATCCCGGCAAGATCGTCGACGCGCCGTCCATGACCGATAACCTGCGCGACCGCGACGCACTGCCGCCCGCCCCGGCACTGCGGACCACCTTGAAATTCGAGGTCGTCGGCGGAATGCGGGGTGCGGCCGACCGGTGCATGAACATCGGGTTGTGCCGCAAGGCCGGGCCGGGGGTGATGTGCCCGTCCTATATCGCGACCCGCGAGGAGGAGCACGCCACCCGCGGCCGGGCCAACGCCTTGGTGAAGGCGCTGTCGGAACCGGATCCGCATGCGGCGCTGGGCGATGAACGCCTGCACGAGATCCTCGATCTGTGCCTGATGTGCAAGGCGTGCAAGAGCGAATGCCCGATGAGCGTGGATATGGCGTCACTGAAGGCCGAGGCGCTCGCGCATCACCACGAGATTCACGGAACACCGCTGCGGTCAAGGCTTTTCGGGTCGATCCGGATGCTCAACCGGCTCGGGTCGGCGACCGCGCCGCTGTCGAACGCGCCCGGCCGGATCTGGCTGCTACGGCGGCTACTGGACCGGACCCTCGGTATCGCGGCGGCTCGCCCGCTGCCGGTCTTCCAGCGGGTCAACCTGATTCGCTGGTTCGGTCGCCGCGATACGGTCGGGCTGCCCGCACCGCTGGGCACGGTGAACTGGCTCGCCGACTCGTTCACCACCTTCACCGAACCGCATATCGGCCAGGCTGCCATCGAACTGCTGGAACGGGCGGGCTGGCACGTGGAACTGGCCACCGGCGGCTGCTGCGGACGCTCGAGCATGTCGAAGGGGCTGCTCGACGATGCCCGCAAAAAGGCCGCGACACTGGTGGATTCGCTGAACGAGACCACCGTGCCCGGGTCACCGATCGTGGGTTGCGAGCCATCGTGCCTGTTCATGTTGCGTGACGAGAACACCGCACTGCTGCCAGACACCTGGGCGGCGACCGCCGTGGCCGCCCGTGTACAGCAGGTGGAGGAACTGCTGGTCGAGGCCATCGACGCCGGGCGACTACGGCTGCGCACGGATTCACCGTTCGCGGGTCGCCGCATCGTCTTCCACGGCCACTGCCATCAGAAGGCCGAAGTGGGCACCGCGGCCACCATGGCGCTGCTGCGCCGGATTCCGGGTGCCGTGGTCGAGGAGATCGACTCCGGCTGCTGCGGTATGGCCGGATCCTTCGGCTTCGAATCCGAGCACTACGACATGTCACTCGCGATCGGCGAAGACCGGCTGTTCCCGGCCCTGGCCGCCGAACCCGCCGACACGGTGGTGGCCGCGACCGGGGTCTCGTGCCGACAGCAGATCTTCCATGGTGCCGGGCGCACGGCGTGGCATCCGGTCGAACTGATCCGGGAGGCGCTGGCCGACGGTTAGGCCGGCTGCGATTGGGTCATGACTCGGCGAAAACTCGTGAATCGGACCGACTATCGTGCTCCATTTGATTGATGACGGTCAGGATTTTGCGAGACACGATCCGGACGACGGTGGGGGTGATGCTGTGCGCACTGGCCAGTATCACCGCACCCGTGGCGCTGGCCGACGGTCCGCCCCTCGATCAGGTCGCGCACCTCGATCACGTCACCCGGGTGGACGCGAATCAGTTGACCATCGGCGTCTATTCGGCGGCCATGGACCGCGTCATCGAGCAGGACGTCCTGATTCCCGACGGCGGCAGTGCGAGCCGCCCGACCGCTTACCTGCTGGTCGGGGCGGCCCGCGACGATGAGATCGTCTGGCAGACAATGACCGATCTCCCGACCTTCGCCCCGGGCACCGGCGTCAATGTCGTCATTCCGCACGGTGGAGAGTCCACCTATTACACCGATTGGCAACGCGACGACCCCGTGCTCGGGCGCAATAAATGGGCCACCTATCTGACCTCCGAACTACCGCCCATCATGGATGCGGCGCTGCATGCCTCGGGACGCAATGCGATTGTCGGGCTGTCGATGTCGAGCACGGCGGCACTCGCGCTCGCCGAGGCGGCACCCTCGCTGTATCAGGCGGTCGGGGCATTCAGTGGCTGCGCGGAAACCAGCAGGCTGCCCGGGCAGGCGTACGTCTACGTGGTCACCGATATCCACGGCGGCGGCAATATCGAGAACATGTGGGGCCCCATCGGCTCGCCCGCGTGGGCCGAGCACGACCCCTACCTACACGCCGATCTGCTACGCGGTCACACCCTCTACATCGCGAGCGGCACCGGATTCCCCGGCAGCTACGACACACTCGGCGACTACCGCATCGACGGCAGCGTGCCCACCCTGCTGAACCAGCTCGTCTCGGGCGGCGCGATCGAGGCCGCGGCCGGCGACTGCACCCGCCACCTCGCGTCCCGCCTCGCCGACCTCGGCATCCCCGCCACCTATCGCTCGTACCCGGGCACGCACTCGTGGGGCTACTGGCAGGACGATCTACACGAATTCTGGCCCGCGATGGCTGCGGCCATCGGAGCCTGAACCGCGCAGCCGGATCGCGATCGCGGCGAAGAGGGCGAGGGTCAGCCAGATATAGGCGTTGTGGTCCAGGACCGCGAGATGTCCCTGGTTCGGAAAGTCGAAGACGCTGCCGTAGTGCAGGTCGAAGAGGTCCATGACACCGCCGGAGCTGACCGCGGCGACGATCAGGAGACCGGCGATCGTCAACGGATCGCGGTGGCGAATTGTCAGGTGGGCCAGGTAGATCAGCAGGGGAGCCAGCCACACCCAGTGGTGGATCCAGCTGTAGGGGGAGATCACGGTGCTGGTCAGGCCGCACAGGGTGACGGCGGCCAACTCGTGCCCGAGGACCCACAGCCGACGCGCAAGCAACAGGCAGACCACGGCGATCGCGATCGCGGCCAGCAGCCACAGGAGCTGGAAGCCCGTGCCCGCCCCGAGGGTGCGGGCGATCATGCCGCGCAGGGATTCGTTCTGCGGATTCTCCGGGACGCCGACTCGGGTGGGGTCGGCGAACGCGCCGCTCCAGAACGTCAGCGAATCCTTGGGCAGCACAGCCAGACCCACGACCATGGTCGCGGCCAGCGCGCCGATCGCGGTGGCGGCGGCCCGGAATCGGCGTGTCACCAGCAGGTACAGCACGAAGAACACCGGTGTCAGCTTGATTCCGGCCGCGATGCCGGTCAGCGCGCCCTTCCAGCGTGAGGAGTCCGGCAGCGCCATATCGGCCAGCACCAGCAGGAGCAGCAGGATATTGACCTGGCCGAAGCCCTCGGTCTCGCGAATCGGCTCGCACAGCAACAGCATTGCCGCGATCGACGGGCCCATGAGCAGCAGGCGGCGGTCGTGGCGATACCCGAGCACCGACAGTGCCGCCCACACGGCTCCGGTGAGCAGCGCGAAGTTCACCAGCCCGCCGACCCAGGTGAACACTGCGCCGTGCATCCACGCCAGCGGCAGGAACATCAGCGCGGCGAAGGGCGTGTACACGAATTCGAAGACGCCGCGCGTGTGGCCGCGCAGGGGACTGTCGTAAACCGAGACCCCGTGCGCCACCCGATCACCCGCGACCTGATACGCGCCCAGGTCGACCAGGTGCATCATCATGCGCGGCGCGGCGGCCACCTGGCCGATGTAGTACCAGCCCGCCAGTGCGCCCAGCACCGCGACCGCCCACACCACCGGCAGGGGGATCCAACGCCGCGGCGGCGCACTCTGATTCGTGACCGATATCTGACCGAGTGCCGTCGCCGGCATGCTCACCCCCACACATTGGGCTTCCCGACTGCCCGCCCCACCGTAGTGACCACACCATTCGATTGCCACTCCTACGCGTGCCGCGAACCGACCGGTCACGGGGTTACCGTCATCGATCATGTTGTCGCACAATGGTTTTCAAGTGTTCGATCATCGACGCGGGCACAATGACGACAATGTACGACTACCATCTCGACTGGAAGTACGCGGCCGCTCCCGACAAGCGTCCGCGACCGCAACCCTGTGGATACCTGGTTGGCTTACAGGCCGACTCGACCACACTCAGCCCGGACCTCACCACTCCGGCCACCTTCACCGGCACGCCGCAGTATCCGGGCATCGGGAAGGCATACGACCCCGCCAACCAGCAGATGCATGTCTGCGGACTCATCGAGGGCCTGCGCTGGGACGGCGGCCTCGAATCGCCGATGCAGGTTAGCTTCTTCGTGAGCGACACCAGTCAGATGATGCTGCAGAGCGAACTGCTGCGTGGCCGGCCGATCACGATCCTGGACTTCAAGTTCTGGATCGTCGGCTACGAATATCCGGCGCAATCCGGCAAACCGGGCGTCTGGTACGAGGTCGCGTACCCGATCGGCCCGACCGGCCGGGGTGCCCCGGGATCCGTGCACGGCCCGATCACCTCCACCGGGGCCACCCTCGACTTCGAGGTCTCCGATATCCCCACACCGATCGAGCCCACCGGCGTGAAGATGTTCGCCTGCACCATGCGCATGGCACCCGAGCCGAACCAGTCCTTCACGCTGTTCCAGGCGACCTCACCGACCAACAAGCAGGTCCTGCCCTGGGGCATCCACGTCGGGTGACGAGCTACTTCGCGCCCACCCCGTCCGCCAGGAAATCGCCGAGCTGTTCACCGAACGGCTTGGCGATCTCGGCCTGATAGTCGTCCCAGCCCTGCTGCTGGGCCTGGCGCAGCGAATCCGGTAGCGCCTGATGCAATTCGGCATCGACCGCAGCATCGTGCAGGCGGCTCATCCGGTCGTGCAGATCGCCACCGGCCGCCGCGATATTGTCCAGTTCCAGCGCGCCGTCGCGGGTCGAATAGTCGTAGAGTTCGAATTCCTCCTGCTCGGCGGCATCGATCCGAGCCGAACCGGGCACCCAGTGCGAATAGCGCACGTACTTCGCGTCCGGAGTGCGGAGCGCGATCAGGTGGCCGGGAGCATCGGCATTGAAGCGGACCGCAGCCTCTTCGATGGAGTGCTCGTCGGTGGTGTGCAGAATCCACGGGCGGCCAGGAGCATTCGAGTCGCGTGCGATCGCGGCGATATCGTGCCGCCCGGCCAGATGCGAGTAGCGGTCACCACTGCGCCAGGTATTGCCGCCGGTTGCAAGGGTGAGCAGCAACGGGGTCATATCCACGCTGGAAGTCATCTGATCGCGGGTACCGGGCGCGGGCGTGACGTTTCCACGCGGGTCGTGGATGTAGAGCGGGACGCGGATCGCCTCGTCGTAGGCCGCGCCACCCTTGCCGTGCAGTCCGTGCGAGCCCGCGTAATCGCCGTGATCGGAGGTGAACACCACCACGGTGTTGGCAGCGACGTCCGGATGCGACGCCAAAGTGTCGAGGACCCGGCCGATCTGGATATCCACCTGCTGCTGGAACCACAGGTAGAGGTTGCGCATGTCGATCCACTCGCGATCGGCCGCGGGCGTGCCGTAGGGGGCCAGGCCGAAGGTCAGCGCCGACACCTGTACCAGCGCGGTCTGCAGTTTCGGCTTGCGCGCGAGCTGTTCGAGGGTCTCGTGATTGCCGGGTAGGTCGTCGATCCAACGCGGAATGTCATTGACTGCCATCGTGCGTCGAGTGAAACGCGGCCACCACTGGATATCGTGCGGATTCACCAGCGACACCGTCGTGCACCACGGGCCCTGCGCCGCATCCGAATCCAGCCAGCCCACGAACTGGTCCACGATCCGGCCGTCCATCTGCAGCCCCTGCTCGGGTGCGCCGTTGGGCGACGGGTAGGTGCCGCCGTCGAAACCGAAGCGATCCAGTCCGCCCGGGGTGGTGTCGGCGTAGTGACCCAGATGCCATTTGCCCCACCAGCTGGTGCGGTAGCCCTCCTCGCGCAGCAGGGTGCCCCAGGTCGGGAAGCCCTCCGCGAGTTGCGAAGTCGAGGTCGACAGGCAGCCGGTCTGATGGGAGTACAGCCCGGTCAGCAGGGTGCCGCGCGAGGGGGTGCAGTCGTTGGCGGCGGTGTAGTGCTGTTCGAAGGACACCGACTTGCGCCGCAGCGCCGCGATATTCGGCAGGATCGTGTCCAGCACGTCCTGCTGCGGAAACCAGACCGGAGCCCGCATCTCGTCGACGATCACGACGAGAATGTTGGGCTTGTCCGGGTGGGTATCCATGCGCGACAGGGGAGAGGCACCGGCCTTACCGGTCGCCATGGCGGCCGTGGCCGCCGTGGCCGCCAGCGCGCCGCTGCCGAAGAATCCGCGTCTGCTGATCGACACGAGTGGTCCGCCTTTCGGTCGGGAGTGAAAGCTAATGCGCCGGAGTGGCGTCGATGAGGTCGTTGACGACGGCGGCGAGGCCGGGCCCGTCGTCCTCCTGCAGGAAATGGCCCGCACCCTCGATCACCGGATGCTCGCGGCCCTTCGCACCGGGGATCTCGCGCTGCAGGATCTTCTCGCCGCCCGCGGTGATCGGGTCGCCGTCGGAGAACGCGGTCACGAACGGCTTGTCGAACTCTCGAAGCCGCTGCCAGGCCGCGCGATTGGCGGCGGCCGCCGGATCCTCGGGCGAGGTCGGCACGAGCAGTGGGAACGAACGCGCGCCCGCCTTATAGGTGTCGTCCGGGAACGGGGCGTCGTAGGCGGCCCGCACCTCGGGGGAAAACGAGGTGCGGCAGCCCCCTTCGACGATCGAACCGATCGGGAACACCGGCGACTCCTGCGAGAACCGCTGCCAGGCCGCGAAGGCGTCGGTGAGTGCGGCATCGCCGGTGGGCAGCCCGGTGTTGGCGGCGACCACCCGCGCGAACCGGTCCGGGTGTTCGGCGACCAGGCGCAGGCCGAGCAGGCCACCCCAGTCCTGGCAGACCAGGGTGATCCCGGTCAGGTCCAGGTGGTCGAACAGGGCCGTGCGCAGCCATTCGACGTGGCGGGCATAGGTGTAGTCGGCGCGCTCGGCGGGTTTGTCGCTGCGTCCGAATCCGATGAGGTCGGGGACGATGCAACGGCGGCCCGCCGCGGTCAGCACCGGAATCATGGTGCGATACAGGTAGCTCCAGGACGGTTCGCCGTGCAGCAGCAGGACGACCTCGCCGTCGGGCGGGCCCTCGTCGAGATAGTGCATCCGCAGGGCGGTGACGTCGTCCGCGGCGGTGACGTGGACGTAGTTCGGTTCGAAGGGAAAACCGGGCAGGTTCGAGAAGCGTTCCTCGGGTGTCCGCAACACGTGCATGCTGCGACCGTAGAGTTTTTGCATCTTCCATGCAACTTGTTAGAGTGAATGCGATGGACGGACGCACCGCTCGGGCGGCACGAAACCGTCAGGCGGTGCTCGACGCCGCACTGACGCTCATGGAAGAAGGCATCCTGCAGCCGACCGCGCAGGCGGTGGCCGAACGCGCGGGGGTGGCGACCAGATCGGTCTTCCACCACTTCTCCGATCTGGAATCGCTGTATCTCGATGCCGCGCAGACCCAGATCGAACGACACTGGCTGCCGCTGCTGCGGCCGGTCAGCGGCGAGCTCGAGGAACGTATCACCGGTCTGCTCGAACTCAGAGCCGAACTCTACGAACGCATCTCGGGCACGCGGCGGGCCGCGCAGCTGCGCGAACACGAATCCAAGGTGCTCGCCGAGCGATTGGCCCAGAGCCGCGCAGCCCTGCGCGCCCACCTGCGCGAGAACCTGCCCGAACTCGAATTCCTCGACCCCTCTGCCCGCGAAGCAGCGCAGGCGGCCGGTTCCTGGGAAACCTGGGAGGTGTTGCGCCGCCACCAGGGCCTGGGCATTCCCGCCGCGCGCACCGCCGTCGCCGCCACCCTCACCGCACTACTCGCAACACGGCACGATCGAAAGTAGGCCCCCATGGCCGTTGTTCCCAACCCCGACCAGTTCGCCCGCTTCGCCGCGGCCACCGACACCGGACCGGTCGTCATGCTCAACCTCATCAAGTTCAGCGACCGCGCAGAGTACGAGACCTACGGCGGCCGCGTCCTTCAGATGGTGCACGAGCAGAAGGGCAGGCTGCTCTGGCACGGCGAGTCCCGCCAGACCCTGATCGGCGAGGCGGACTGGGACTATGTCGCCCTGGTCGAATACCCCGACCGTCAAGCCTTTCTGAGCATGGTGACCGCACCCGAATATCAGCGCATCCACGCCCATCGGGAAGCAGGCATCGAGCACACCGTGCTACTCGCCTGCGATGCCCTCACCCCGCCGGCGACCGGCGAGTAAGGCTGTCCGTCCACGCCTTCCGGCGCTCCTGCGGTATGGAGGTCACCACGGCCACCGGCCAGGGTGACATGCGGACGGTGAAGACAACCGGATTGCCCTGCTCGGTCTGTCCGGACTCTCGCGACCGTCGCGGAAACGGCCGACAAAGACTCAGAATTACGGTTTTCATCTCGGTCCTCCCTGTCCACCAAGGGAATCCAGAGCCATGCTGCGGAATTCGTGAATATTCCGCTCGATTTTACGCCGCGATAGTTCAGGATCGTTCATAGATACCGGTGAGTTTTCCTCGGGCGAGCACGTGCCCGGTGATCGCGGCGAGGGTGGTGGGAACGGTTGCGGTGGTGGTCGATCCGCTGGGGCGGTCGACGGCCAGGAGTTGGAAGACGTAGTGGTGGGTGCCGTGTCCCGGCACCGGGCGCGGACCGGCGTAGCCACGGCGGCGGAAGCTCCCGAGGCCCGCGGTCAGGCCCGCCGCCAGGGTGCCCGCATCGAGTGCGCCCTCCGGCAAACCGGTACTGCCCGGATCGATTCCGGTGAACAGGCCGTGCACGACCGGTCGCCGCAACGGCGCGTCGGGATCCTCGATGATCAATATCAGTTCGACGGCCTCGCGCGGGATGCCCGACCAGTGCAGTGGCGGGGAGATGTCCTCACCCACGCCCGCTCCCGCGTGTCGGCGGGGGATGGCCGCACCGTCGCCGAAGGCGGGGCTGGTGATACTCATTGTCTCGGGGGCGTCGCGGACCGATGCGTGAAACCATGCGGTGGAACCCATTCCGGCGCGCACCGGGCGCAGCAGGCGGCCGATCGCGGCGGTCACGGCAGGAATCCCTGGGCGGCCAGGCGCGGGAGGATGCCGCCGCTGGTGATGATCTCCAGGAGCAAGGCGGGTAGCGGGCGGGTCGTGGCGGACTCGCCGGTGGTGTCGTTGCGGTATGCGCCGGTGGCCAGGTCGAAGGTGCCGGTGTGACCGTCCTGGAACAGGGCGGTGACGCCGGGCGCGGTGAGCGCGGGTAGTCCCGCGTTCACGGCGTTGCGGAAGAACAGCGAGTTGAAGCTGTCCGCGATCAGCGCGGCGACACCGAGCCGCTGGAACAGCGCGGCGACCGGGCGGGAGGATCCGACACCGAAATTCGTTCCGGCAAGGACGATATCGCCGGGTTCGACGAGGTCGGTCCAGCCTGGGCGGAGTTGGTAGAAGATGTGGCGGGCCGCCTCGGGGAGGTCGAGTTTCATGGCGTAGGCGGGGTACATGGCGTCGGTGTCGACGGAATCGCCGAAGACCCAGACGCGGCCGGTGGTGGTGGTCATGCGGTCACGCTCCGGGGATCGGTGATGTAGCCGGTGACGGCGGAGGCGGCGACGGTGGCCGGAGAGGCCATGTAGATGTCGGCCTCGGTGCTGCCCATACGGCCGGTGAAGTTGCGGGTGCTCGAGGTCAGGCAGACCTCGCCGGGGCCGACCACGCCCATGTGGTAGCCGAAGCAGGCGCCGCAGGTCGAATTGGTCACCACCCCACCGGCATCGGCGATGTCCTGCAGGTAGCCCAGCCGCATGGCGTCGCGGTAGACCTGCTGGGAGGCGGGAGTGACCAGCAGCCGGACACCGGGGGCGACGGTCCGGCCGCGCAGGATGTCCGCCGCGATGCGCAGGTCTTCGAGCTGGCCGTTGGCGCAGGAACCGATGAAGGCTTGGTCGATGCGTCGGGGTTCGCTCTGGGAGACGGGGATCCCGTTGCGGCTCACTGTGCCGGGCCGTGCCACATAGGGTTCCAGACCGGACAGGTCGAGGGTGCGGACCTCGGCGTAGTCGGCGTCCGGATCGGCGTCGGCGGGTACGAAATCGGTGACCCCGCGGTCTGCGAGGAACTCGCGCAGCATCTCGTCGACGCCGAAAGTGGCGAAGTCGGCGGAGATTTCGGCGGCCTGGGTGGCGATCGTGCGGCGATCGTTGAGCGGGACCGTCGCCAGGCCGGGGCCGCCGAACTCGAGGTTCTGGTTGGTGGCGTCGCCGTATCGGTCGGCTAGGTAAAGGAATACGTCCTTGCCGCTGATCCCGGCGGGCAGTGTCCCGGTGAGTTCGTAGCGCACGGTCGGTGCGACCTCGAACCAGGTTTCGCCGGTGCACAGGATGGAATACAGCTCGGCCGGTCCGAGTCCGCGCGCGGCGGTGTTGTACGCGCCGCCCGCGCAGGTGTGCGAGTCGGTGCAGGCCAGCACCTCGCCGGGGCGGGCGAGCCCGTTCTCGGCGATGACCTGGTGGCAGATGCCGTGGCGGCCGACATCGAAGAACTTCTCGATGCCGAAGTCGGCCACGAACTTTCGCGCCTTCGGGCCGCCCGCGGCGTCCTTGAGCGAAGGCGCGGGCACGGCGTGGTCCATCACGACCGCGACCTTGCGCGGGTCGTGGATGCGGCGGGGCTGCTGCCACAGGGTGGCGAACTGCAGGTCGATCAGGACGCACAGGTCGACCTCGACGGTGACGATGTCGCCGGGCCGGACCCGCGGCACACCCGCCTTGCGGGCCAGCAGGTTCTCGATCATGGTCATGCCCATGGGTCAGGCTCCTTCGCGGTAGCGTTCGCCCAGCTCCGACCATTCGGCCAGGCCGACCAGGTTGAAGAATTCGGCGGGGTGGGTGGGTAGCAGCGAGCCGGGATCGCGGCCGGCGAGGGCGGCCAGACCGGTCAGCATGGCGTAGGCGGCGGCACCCAGGGGGAGGGACGGGTGGATCGCGATCGAATAACCCAATTCGTGCAGGCGCGTGGATGATTCGAGTGGGGTGAGGCCGCCGATCACCTGATTGATGAGCAGGGGAGCGGTGACCTCCCGGGCGATCCGCTCGATCTCGGCGGTGCCCTGCGGCGCTTCGACGAAGATCACGTCCGCGCCCGCCGCCGCGTAGGTATTGGCGCGCTCGATGGCGGCGTCGAGACCCAGCGGGCCGCGGGCATCGGTGCGGGCGATGACGAGCAGGTCCGGATCCCGGCGGGCCTCCAGGGCGGCCGTGAGGGTGGTGACGAACTCGTCGGCGGTGACCAGCTCCTTGTCGGGCAGGTGGCCGCACTTCTTCGGGAAAGCCTGATCCTCGAGTTGGATCGCGGCGACACCGGCGGCCTCGTATTCCCGCACGGTACGAACGACATTCAGTGCGGTGCCGTAACCGGTGTCGGCGTCGGCGATGAGCGGAATGTCGCCGAGCACACCCACCAGCATGCGGGCACGCTCGACCATTTCGGTCTGGGTCACCAGGCCGATATCGGGGAGGCCGAAACCGCTGGCGGCCACGCCCGCGCCCGTCAGGTAGGCGGCGGTGAAGTCCAGCCGGCGGACCAGGGAGGCTGAGAGGCCGTCGAATACACCTGGGGCGACGATGATTTCGGATGAGTCGGCCAGGGAGGCGCGGAGCCGGGCACGTGGTGCGGTGGTCATCGGGTGGACTCCTGATGGTCGAGAGCGCCTGCGACCGGTGCGGCGAGCAGATCGGTCAGCTCGCGGAGGTCGGTGAGGGTGTCGAGGCTCAGCACCGCCTGCTGGATGGCGTCGAGCCGATCCGGTGCGATCAACGGGCCGACGAGGGAGCGGAACTTGGCGACGAGTTCGGCATCGGTGACCGGGTCGGCGGGACCGCCGTGGGGTTGGACGATGCGCTGTTCAAGCAGCGTGCCATCGGTCAGGATGATGGCGAGTTCGGTGGCGAAACGGTCCTGGACCGGGCCGTTCTGGATGTTCTCGTCGAGTTTCACCTCGACCTTGCCGAGCAGCTCCCACACATCGTCGGCGTCGAGCCGATCGGGGGTGAACTGGGGTGGCAGCACCTGTCCGTCCAGCAGCGCGACCGCCGCGGCGTAGCCGAGGTTCATCTGCGCACCGATGGCCGTCAACGGGCGTTGCGGCTCCCACCAGCCGTGGTGGTAGACGGTGTGGCCGACGCGAATCTCGATGTGCGCGATCGACTTCGGGTCGATGTGGTGGCGGTCCCGCAGTTCGAGCGCGGCCTGGATGGTGCCGTGCAGACCGCCTTGGGCCGCATACGATTTCACCATGATCAGCTCGGTGTGCCAGCCCTCGCCGAGTCCGGCGATCACCTGGGCGGGGTCGGGATCGTGGCCTTCGCCGAAGACCGACAGGTAGCCGCCGTACGGCCGGTCGAAGACCTGCTTGATCCCGGTGTACCCGGCGGCCGCGAGTCCGGCGGCGTAGTAGCCGTTGCGGGCGGCGAAGCCGTGCTGCATGCGTTTGGACATGGCCTCGTACTGGGCGGCCATCAGTCCGGCGGACTGGGTGCCGGCCATGCCGAGGGCGTCCTCGAGCGCGGCGGCGTCCAGTGCCCGCAGTTTGCCCGCAACCATTGCGGCGGTGTGGGTTCCGAACACGGGTCCGCTGTGCCAGCCGCGGGAGAGCATCTCCGCGCCGTGCAGGGCCAATCCGACGCGTGGGCCGACCTCGAACCCGGCGATTGCAGCTGTCAGGGCTGCCGCACCGGAGATCCCGTCTTGCTGCTGGGCGGTTGCCAGTAGTACCGGCACGATCAGCGAGGTGCTGTGCAGCGGGGCCAGCGGGTGGAAATCGTCGAGCTCGAATCCTTGAATGAAGGTGCTGTTCAGCAAGACCGCCGCAGGAGCGCTGGTGGTGGCACCGGTGCCGATGACCGTCGCGCGGCCGTCACCTTCCAGGTCCAGGACCGCCGAGGCAGCCACCCGCGACCAGGGCAACTGCGCGCCCACCAGACCGCAGGCCACACCGTCGAGCAGCAGGTGCTTGGCGCGCGTGCGGACTCGATCGGGGATCTGGTCCAGCGTCAACTGCTCGACCCACCGCGCCAGCGGCACCGTGACGCCTGACGTTGTCGTTTCGCTCATGTCCTCAGTGAACGGCAGACCGTCCCGCCGACCCGGAAATTGCGGCAGAGTTGGATAATGGAAGAGAACTCTGCAGGGAATCAACAGAACGGGCGTCTGCGATGAGTGAAATATCGGCACTCGACGAAGTCGATCTCATGCTGCTCGATGCCTTGCATGCCAATCCCCGGGGCAGTTTCGAACGGCTCGGCCCGGCGCTCGGCATCTCGGCCGCGACCGCGGCTCGCCGCTGGCAGCGGCTCTCGGAGTCGGGGCGGGCCTGGGTCTCCTCGGTGCCCGGCCCGCAGGTGGCCCTGGTCGGCGCGGTGTGCGAGGTGCGGGCGCAGCCGGGGCAGGCCGTGCGCGTCGCCTCGGGTCTCGCCGACCTTCCACAGGTCATCAGCGTCTACGGCACCGATGGCGACTTCGACCTGCATACCCTCGTGCTGTGCGACGGTCCGGCCGCGCTCGGCACGCTCTTACTCGAAACCCTGCCCGCCGTACCGGGAATCGCGCGCGTCCGCTCGACGGTGGCGCTGCAATGGTTCAGCGGAATTCACTGGCGGCTCGGCGCGATCGACAGCGACCAGCAGCGCTCCATCAGCGAAGACAGTGGCTCCGAACCCCGAAAACCGGTGCGTCACCGCACCTTCGAGCCCGCTGACCGAGCCTTGTTCCTCGCCCTCCAGCACGACGGCCGCGCCCGCTACCGTGATCTCGCCCGCGATCTCGGCACCACCGACCACCTGGTCCGCCGTCACCTCGACACCCTCATCCGCCGCGGCATGCTCGCCTTCCGCACCGATTTCACCCGTGGCGCGGGCGGCTGGCCCACCGAATACGTGCTGTGGCTCTCGGTCCCGCACCGCGACTTATCCACCGCCGGAACCGAAATCGCCTCCTGGCCCGAAACCCGCATCTGCCTCTCGACCGTCGGCCGCGCCAACCTCATGCTCATGGCCCAGGTCCACCGCCCCGCCGACCTGACCAACGTCCTCGACCGCGTCATCACCGCCCTGCCCGACGCCGATGTCCTGGACCAGCGCCTGGTCTTGCGCCCCTTCAAATCCTGGGGCCGGCTCCTCGACGCGACCGGCCACGCCACCGGCGTCGTACCGGTGAACCCTTGGGCCGCGGCGACCCTCAGCTGATCAGGTGGACTCGCAGGATGTCGCCGCTGCCGGTGCTGACGGTGAGGTCGCGCTCGGAGTCGGGGGTGGACACGACCGCCGCGAAAGGGCCGCCGGACAGGACGGTGCAGGTGTCGTGGCTTTCGGGGTCGACGCGCACCAGATTGCCTGCGGTGGTGGCGACGTAGAGGAGGCCGTCTGCGCCTGCGGCGAGGTCGTCGGACAGGTTGAGGTCCGCGGCGACGGTTCGCTGGGCGGGAGTGTCGATCGGGATGCGCAGGATTTGGCCGCGGCTGCTCAGGTAGAGGGTGGTGTAGATCGAGTCGCCCGCGACGGCTATACCGTTGAGTCCGAACATCTTTGCCTGTGCGGACCAGTCGGTGTCGATGGTGGCGTCGGGGCGCACGCGGACGACACCGGAGCCGGTGTCGGCGATGTAGAGGTTGCCTGCGGTGTCGAAGGCAGCGCCGTTGGGCATGCTCAGGCCACTGACGAAGGTCTGGGGGACCGGCGCGGTGGCGGTGGGGTCGAAGCGGACGACGCCGCTGTCGTGGGTGCCGGGGAGCAGGTTCATCGAGTTGTCGCCGTAGACGACGTAGAGCTGATGGTCGGGGCCGAGGCGGATCGCGCCGGGGGAGGTGACCGGGACCGTCGCGGTGACACGGCCCGCAGTGTCGTAGCGCTGCACCACGTTTCGGTAGAGGCGCGATACCCACAGGTTGCCCTGGGCGTCGTAGCCGAGGTTCTCGGCCCAGTCGTAGAACGCGACAGCCGCGGCGGCGAGGGTGGTCACGGTGGCGGATCCACACGTCGAGGGTTCGGCGTGTGCCGGTGCGGCGACGCCCACGGTCGTCAATGCCAGGACAGCGGCGCACGATGAGGTGAATCCGCGTCGCCGAAAGCGGTTGCGGGGGTTTGATACGACCGTGGGCCACGGATCCGGCACGAGTTCTCCTGCATGAGGTGAGGGTTGCCGCGAGCATGCTCGCGGCGGGCTCATGCATGGTAGGTACGGCGGTGCGCGGTGTGCCTGGGTGTGTTGCACCCAGGCAGGGATCGCTGCCGCTCAGCTGTCGGGTGGGGTACCGAGCCGTAGCAGTGCCTCGACGGTGGGACCGGGCTCGGGCTGGTAGAGCATCAGACGTTGGCCCGAGGCACCGCGCACATCGAAGGATTGGTAAGTCAACCGCAACGGTCCCACATCCGGATGGACGAATTCACGCGGCTCCGCGGTCGCGACGCACAGCGTGTAGGAATGCCACAATTCCGCGAATTCGCCACTGGCCGTGGTGAGTTCCTCGATGATGCGCCGCAGTCCCGGATCCTCCGGATACAGCGTGCTCGCCTGCCGGAAACCCGCGACCATCGCCTGGCTGGTCCAGGTCCAGTCGACGCAGAAGTCACGGCTGATCGGTTCGAGGAAGGTCATCCGCGCAAGATTGTCGATGCGCGGGTACGGCGAGAAGAACGCGTCGGCCATAGCATTGGTGGCGAGCATGTCCATGGCCGGATTCATCACGAAGGCCGGTGCTGCCGAATAGGTCTCCAGCATCTGCCGCAACACCGGACTCACCGTCTCCACCGGTAGCCCGGTCGAGGCCACACCCGCCAACCTGAAGAGATGTTCGCGCAGCGCCTCATCGAGCAGCAATGCCCGGCTCAGCGCGGCGAGCATCTGCGGGGACGGATTCCGCTCCCGCCCCTGCTCGAGGCGCGTGTAGTAGTCGGTGTTCATTCCGGCCGACTCGGCGACTTCCTCACGACGCAGTCCTGCCACCCGCCGGCGACCGAACGCGGCCAACCCGACGTCCGCGGGCCGCAGTCCGGCCCGACGCGCGCGCAGAAACTCGCCGAGTTGGTTGTCAGTCACCCGCCCAGGCTAGGCGGCCTCCCGAACCAGTGTTCAGGTCGACTGACCTCGGCGCGTTGGAAGTCGTGAACCGGGTCTCCGTGGCGCCATCGCGCGCGGTCGACGAGTCTCGAATCGGCTTGCGGATAGCGTATGGCGCTGGGCGTCGCCGTCCGCGGGACTGCACTGCGGGTGACGGCATCTCCGCGAAGGAGGGTTTGCTGCCAGGTTCCGCAGTCGTCGATCCGGAATCCGATCCCGTATCGACAACGCGCACAAGCGACATTGGGCCCGCCCGAGGCGACTATGCCTTGGCAACCGAGATCGTCATCCGGATCGATGAGCAACATCGTGTTGCGGGTATCGCCAGGATTCAGGACGTACTGCACACCCTCCGGCCCTCGATAGCGCCGGTCCCAACGGCCGAAATCGATGGGTGGATAGGTGTGGATCGCGAAGGTGCCCGCATCCATCCGGGCCGGTAGAAATCCGTTGAACTGATGCTGTGGCAGTTCCGGCAGTTCGTCGTCACCCCGCCACGGGAGTTCGTGAAGCGGGACGGTCACCGACTCGCGGCACGCCCCGCACTCGAAGATCCACACCGTTCCACCATCGGCCGACGTCCCCGACAGCGCAACTACGGGCTGGGCTGGGGCAGGTCGCAGCTGTGCACCTTCGGATTGAGGCCGGTGTAGTTCAGCGGTCCGGCGACGACCGTGACTGCGATGGTCGCGAAATCGGCGCACTCCTGGGTGACGTGGGTCAGGTATCCGCGCTGTCCGGACGCTACCGCGCCGATGATCAACCAGGCGAACATCAGCAGCGAAATCAGCCGCATCATCGCTCCTTTCGTTCGTCGACGACCAGTTCATCGATGCAGACGACGACCGCCATGGCCAGCGGAACGTCGGGGTGATAGATCTCCACACCATAGGTATCGCGAATCCGGAACCATTTGCGCGACGTCGAGGCGACCACCCCCTGCGGACCCTCCAGCGTGTAGTTCTTCTCGATCAGATCACCCCGCGCGATCCACTGCTCGCCCCCGGCCAACCGGATCGTGAAGCTGTGCCGAATCGGGCTGAACATCTTCTTTCGCACCGTAGCCACCTGCGCCCCACCGGATTTGATCACCATGGTGTCACGCAGGGCGAAGAACTTCTTCCGGGCAACCGCGTAAACCTCCCCCCGCGCCCCTTTCAACTCGAAGGCCTGCCGAAACGCCAACACCTTGCCGTCCACCAGAAAGGCCCGATTCCCTGCCTCGTCCTTCACCCAGTAGTCATCGCCGAAACTCAGCACCCGATGCCGCATCACAAATCGCACCAGCCCAGTCTGCCCGAGGTCTGGATACAGGTTCCTTGACGGAGGGTAGGAGTCGGCTGAGACTGATTGGGTGGTGGGGATACGACGGCTCGGCGTCAAGCGGACCGCGAAATTGGCGGCGCTTCCGATGGGGATCATGACCAAACGTGTTGCGGCGCTGGGGAAGCGGCTCGTGACCGGGGCCGAGCGGGGGGAGCTCGATGAACGGTTGATCGCCGAGGCCGCGGAGCAGGTTTTCGCGGTGCTGGGGGAGCTCAAGGGCGGCGCGATGAAGATCGGGCAGGCGTTGAGTGTGATGGAGGTGGCGGTGCCGCCGCAGTTCGCGGACCGGTATCGGGAGGCGCTGGTGCGGTTGCAGGAGCAGGCGCCGCCGATGCCCGTCGAATCGGTGCATCGGGTGCTGGATCAGCAGCTCGGGACGCGATGGCCGGAGCGGTTCAAGGAATTCGACGAGACGCCGGTGGCGGCCGCCAGCATCGGGCAGGTGCATCGTGCGGTGTGGGCGGATGGGCGGGCCGTCGCGGTCAAGGTGCAATATCCGGGCGCGGACGAGGCGTTGCGGGCGGATCTGAAGCTGGGGAAGCTGTTCGCGCGGGCGTTTTCGGCGATGGCTCCCGGAATCGATGCCAAGCCGCTCATCCAGGAGTTCATCGATCGGATGGACGATGAACTCGACTACCGGCAGGAGGCGCGGTATCAGCGGATCTTCGCACGGGCGCTGGGACCGCACGATCCGAAGTTCTTCGCACCCAGCGTGGTTGCGTCCGCACCGAAGGTGCTGGTCACCGAATGGATGACGGGACGCTCGCTGGCGGCGATCATCACCGACGGTTCGCGAGCCGAGCGGGATCGCGCCGGACAGTTGTTCGCGGAGTTCCTGCTGTCCTCGCCGCGGCGCATCGGGTATCTGCATGCCGACCCGCATCCGGGCAATTTCCGCCTGCTGCCCGACAACCGTTTGGGCATCGTCGATTTCGGTGCGGTGACCCCGACACCGGACGGCCTCCCCGCGGTCGGTTCGCTGATCCGCTGTGTCCTGGACGACGACTACGACGGCTTGACCGCGAGCGCCATCGAGGTGGGCTTCGTCAAACCGGGTGCCCGGCTCGAAATGGAGCCCCTGCGACGCGAATTCGGTCCGCTCGCCGACCTGGGACGCACGGAACGGTTCCGCTTCACCCGGGATCTGGTCCAGGGCCAGGTCACTCGCTCGACCGATATGGGCAACTTCTCGGTGAGCAATCTGTTCGCCTTCACGCTCCCGCCCGACCGCCCGGACCTGTTCGTCCTGGGCCGGGTCTTCGGCGGAATGATCGGCGTCTGCACCCAACTCGAAGCCGAGGGGCCTTTCTACTCCCTGCTCGAACAGTGGCTACCGGGCTTCGCCGGCGATGAGGCGAGTTCCGCCTAGTTCGCGCAGGCGCAGGCCCGCGATACGAGCGAGGATGAGACCGATGACCACCGCGGCGATCATCGATATCGCACCGCCTGCGGCGAATCCGAGGCGTGCACCATAGGTGTCGGTGATCCAGCCGACGAGCGGCGCGCCGACCGGAGTACCGCCGGTGAAGACCATCATGTACAGCGCCATGACCCGACCCCGCATCGCCGGGTCGGTGGCCATCTGAATCGAGGAGTTCGCGGTCACGTTCACGGTCAGGCCGAACATGCCGATCGGGACCAGCAGAAACGCGAACAGCCACAAGGACGGAGTCATCGCGGCCACCACCTCGAGGAAACCGAAGACCACCGCCGCGGCGACCAGCACGCGCAACCGCGAGGTGCCCCGGCGGGCCGCCAGCAGGGCACCGGCCAGCGAACCGACCGCCATCAGGGTGTTGAGCAGGCCGTATGTCTGTGCACCGGAATGAAATACGGTGCCGGTGAAGGCGGTCAGCCAGATCGCGAAGTTGAAGCCGAAGGTGCCGATGAAGCCGACCAGCACGATCGGCCAGATCAGGTCGGGACGGCCCGCGACGTAGCGCAATCCCTCACGCAACTGCCCCTTGCCGCGCGGCGTGGGTTCCACCGCACGCAATTCGGTTGTCCGCATGAGCAATAGCGCGGCGATCGGAGCCAGGAACGACAGTCCGTTGAAGACGAACGCGTAGCCGCTGCCGACCGCACCGATCAGCACACCCGCGACGGCGGGGCCGACGAGCCGGGCGGATTGGAAGTTGGCGGAGTTGAGGCTGACCGCGTTCGACAGCTGGTCGGGACCCACCATTTCGGAGACGAAGGTCTGGCGGGCCGGGTTGTCGACGACGGTGACCAGCCCCAGGACGAAGGCGGTCGCGTAGACGTGCCAGACGTGCACCTGACCGGTGAGAGTGAGCACGCCGAGCGCGAGACCGGTTGCGCCCATGGCGGATTGGGTGAATATCAGCAGCGGCCGTTTGGGCAGCCGGTCGACGAGCACGCCGCCGTAGAGCCCGAACAACAGCATGGGCAGGAATTGCAGGGCGGTCGTAATGCCGACCGCCGCCGCGGATCCGGTGAGGCTCAGCACCAGCCAGTCCTGCGCGATCCGCTGCATCCAGGTGCCGGTATTGGAGATCACCTGCCCGGTGAAGAAGAGGCGGTAGTTGCGGATGCGCAGCGAACCGAAGGTGCTGTGTGGGGGAGTGTCGCCGGGAGTGTGTCGAAGATCGGAACGGGGCGGGGCTACAACTCCCGGGCTCACAGATTTGCCTCCTCAGGTACGGCGGGTCCACAGGTGTGCGGGTTTCGCTCCCTGAACCGCAACCGCCCAGAGGGGGGTGAAATCAGCCGGCGCCGCCGGTGCACGGCGGGCGAGTGGCTTCGCGAACGCGCGATTCGCGCGACTGGAGGGCAGACCTACGACGTCATCGGCGCGGCCGAGAAGCCCAACACGTTTCCTACGCTAATCAATTTGCTGCGCAGATGCCACCTATTTACGGGTGGGATCCGCCATAGCGACAGCCCGGGTCGATAGCGCTCACGCACGATCGGTCAGGACAGGATTGCCATGACCCCGCCGATCGATACGAGCGTGTACAGGGTGACCGCGCCCATCGCCAGCCAGCCGATGGTGCGGGAGGCGTCGTCGGTCTTGGCGCGGAGCCAGCGGGGCAGGCTGATGAAGCCGAGGGTGGCCACCACCGCGGTACCGATCGCGCCGGCGGGGCCCCACCACGCGCTGGGATTGAGCCACAATTGCAGGCCGACCGCCAACGCGGCGGCTACCGAAGCGATCACGGGCATCCACCGGAACCGGTGCATCACCGCCACCACGGTCAGCATCGCGGCCAGCGCGCCCGTCACACCGACAGTCGGCCCGAAGGCCGCATGGTTCTTGATCGTCCACATGATCGCGGCGGTGCCGCCCAGCAGCGAGACCCCGAAGATCGCGGCGAACCGCGCCCGGCCCAGCAGCGCCTCGCCGAAATAGCCTACGACGCTGCCGAACACGATCGTGATCAGCAGATACCTCGGACTGCCGGTGATGAAACCGCCGGTCAACACCCGCCACACCTGCCCGTCGACGACCGATCTGCGCGTCAGCATCAGATCCGCGTACACGCGCGAGTGCTGCGGTGTCGGAGAGAGGCTGCGGGCTTGCCACGCGGTGACCACATAGGCCAGCACGCACAACGCCATCAGACCCAAGGTCGCGAATGGGATGGCGCTCGCGCCGGACCGGGTCGGCAGGCCGATTCGCGCGCGCACCGCCGAGGCGTAGGTGCGCAGGCCGAACGGATCGAATCCGCTTGGTGTCTCGTCGGATTCCGTGGACGCGTCTTCGAGCAGTCGCAGTGCCCGATGCGGGTAGCGGGCGGTCGCGGCGGTCAGCGCGCCTGCCGCTTCCTCGTTGTCGCGCATGTCAAGCAGTACCTCGTACGCGCTGTCCGTCGGGATCCACGCGAGAATCTCTGCGGCGCCGCGCATGTCATACAACCCGGAGGCGGCCTCGGACAGCCACTCCGACACCGCGTCGAGGCACTCGGGGCCGAGGTTCACCAGCATGCTGTACAACTGGGCGATCTCCACCAGCGACGAATCGCCGACGGCCGCGCGGAACCGCGCGTACTGATCGGGTCGCGTCACGGACGTGGCCAGCATCGACACCGAGTGGCTGTAGCGTTCCAGCCCCTCCAGAGCCAGATCGGCGTCCACCCAGTCCTGGCGCTCGGGCATCAGGTAGGAGGTCGCGAGCCGGGCCCACACGGTGTCGAGGCGCGCACGAACTCCCGCGAGATGCGCGGCGGCCTGCCGGTACGCGGGTTCGGGCGCCATCGCGAGGTGCGCACGGATGTGGGGGATGATCGGATCGTATTGGGCTGGGCCACAAGCGGTTCGTCCCAGGGCGGTCAGCGAACCGTGCGGAAAGCTGGACTCCACGTTCAAGCCGCGAGCGAGTACCACGGTCTCGGCGGCGAAGGCGAGGCCGTAGCAGGCCAGCCAGCTGTCGACGAAGCGCGGCAGGATGTCTCGTGCCACATGGTCCGTGTGCGGGAAGGACGCGCGGCAGCACTCCCAGTAGTCCTCGGCCACCAGGACCCAGATGGCGGCCGCGCCGAGCGGGGAGGGGGTTCGCGTCGGTGCGTCGAGGTAGGCGGCGGCCGCGTCGGCGATGGCCACCAACCCGTTTTCGCGGGTTTCGGTCAGCATTGCGGTCAGCCGGGAGCGACAGAAGTCGAGGATGCCGATCAGCGCCTCGGTGGCCCGGGGATCGACGGGCGGCGGCGGGGCACCGGCACGGCCTCGGAAGGCTTCCGCGCCGCTGCGCCACTGGGGCGCAACCACCCAGCGGTCCTCGTCGGGGACGGCCGTCGTGCCGCCGCGGATGGCGTTCTCGGCGATGGTCGTGAGGCGGCGCAGGAGGTCCCTGTCGTCGTCGGGCGACCATTCCCATTCGCCGTGCGTGCGTTGCGAAGCACCGGACCGGGCCGGACGAGCGACCGGCTGGACGTCCTCGGCGTCCCAGCCGTCATCCGGCTCGTCATCATCCGAATCGTCGTCCTCCCAATCGATCTCGTCTTGACCGATCCCGAATCGAACATCGTTCAACCGCTGCGGCGGCTGTGTCGCTTCGGCTTTCACCTCCAGATCGCCGGGCGACTTCGCGGGACTGTCACGGAGGGCGGCGATCGTCATCCCGGCGATCTTGCGGCCCGCCTCGGCGCCCGCCGGATACATGCGCTGCTCCCATTGCCCACCCCGCATCAGCTCCAGCATGCCTCCGGTCGGCGAGAACCAGCCGCGGGCAAGCCCGTCCGGTGCGCCCACCTGCTTGATGGCCCAGGCGACTTCGGTGCCGTACGGGGCCAGTACCGGCAGATCGGCGGCGAGGGAGGTGAAGATCCGCTCCAGGTTCCAGCCGAGTTCATCCCAGTCCTGGGCGTTCGGCTCGGAGTAGTGCATCGACCCGCCCAGCGCGGCGGTCAGGTCGGTATCGGGCTGCAGCTCCCAGAGGTGGCCGGCCCAATCTTCGCCGTACTCACCGTATTCCTGATTGCGCCCCTCCTCCCATTCGGCGGCATGGGTCGGCCGGACGGTCAGCGTGATATCGGCGGAACCGCCCTGTTCGCGGGTCAGTTCGACGGTGGTGTCGGTGTAGCGCCATTTCGCGAACGCGTCGGGCCCGCCGACCAGGTGGGGTGTGCCGAGCAGTCGCACGCATTCCCGCAGGGCCACCCGATACGCGCCGTCCGCGGCTTCCGCGGGCAGGTACTGCACCAGGTGCACGGAATCGTGTTCGCCGTAGTCGTAGCGCTGCTGGTATTCGGCGGTCAGACCGGCCAGCAGAACCAAGTGCGGCGGGCCGTCGGCGTGGACCCCATAGGCGTCCGTTTCGGCGGCCCAGCCCAGATCACGGCAGAGCTGCAGGATTTCGCGTCGTGACCACGAGCCGGTGCCGGGTTGGCCGAACTCCCGGCGTTTCTGCGGGCGCGGCTGTGCTTCGGGTCCTGACCCGGGAACCCGGCGCGGCCCGAAGCCGCGTCCGAAATCGGCGGCCAGCACGATCTGGATGCGATCGGCGAATTCCATACCGGCCCTTGCTCTTTCGCTCAGGTCGGCCCACCGGTCGTCGTCGCTGCCGCGTGCGACCGCTTGGCGATGCCGAACCGGATTGATCAGGCGCAGATCCACCGAGTCGTCACGGGACAGTTGGAGCACCAGGTAGGGCAGTACCCAGGTCACGCTCGGCACGAAAAGCGTTCCGTCGTAACGATCGGCGGGCTCCCCATAAATCGATCGGAATCGATCGACGAATTCTTCGAAAATCTCCGGCGGCACGGGACCGTGCCGCTGCGGTCGCTCATCGGTCGCCTGCACCCACACCAAATCCAGGGCGCCCTCGGCATTTACCGCGAAAGTAGCTTCCGGATCAGAGACGCGCAGCCCGGTCCGGTAAGTCAGATAGACCTCCCCTGATTCCGAACCCCGCGGGTCCGATCCCTGCGGCACACTCCAACCGACTTGCCACGCAAAGCGACCCGCGTCCTGCGCGGTCCACGTCCACTCGAACCCCGCTGCGGCCCGCGCAATCTCCAGCGCGCCCGCAACGTCCACCCCGAATTCCTTACTCACGCGAAGCAGATTACTGGCCATCGCCGATTCCGCACGGCGGGGGAACAACGCCGATATTTCAGCGGCCGTTGCCGCTGTTGATCGCTCGCCGGAGGGAGATACCGAAGACGACTGCGACTGCTATCGGCAGCAGCCACCAGGCGTTGATGCCGAGGTGGACGAGGATGGCGGTGGCGAGCAGTCCGGCCACTACACCGAGTGCCGAGAACCAATCGTCGCCGACGATGAAGTCGTACCAGAACGCCAGGAATGCTCGCAGCGCTGTCATGAGGCTGCCTCTGCCTGCCGCGGCGACCGGGCGCGAATTCGCTTCAGTACGAGGGTTGCCGCGATCGCGGCCGCGGCGATGGTGGGGACCAGCGCCAAGAGTGCGGCGTCCGTATGGGGCCAGACGACTCCGGCGCCCTCACCGGACCAGAAGATGCCGAACGCGGTCAGCATTACTCCGACCGTGAACTTCATCGTGTTCTCCGGGACGCGAGCCAGCGGCGCACGCATGGCGACCCCGAGCAGGGCGACGGCTGCCACCGCGGCCGCGGCACCCAGCACGGCGAGTGGAATGTCATGTTGATTCGCACCGAAGGTGACGACGATGAAGACGACTTCGAGGCCCTCGAGGAAGACGCCCTTGAACGACAGGGTGAATCCGTACCAATCATCGACGATGCCGCGTCCGCCACTCGAAGCCTTTGCGGCCGCATCGATTTGGCGCTGGAAGGACGCCGTCTCGTCATGCAGCGCCCGATAGCCGGAGCCGCGCAGCACCGCCTTACGCAGCCACTGCAGCCCGAACACCAGCAGCAGCGCCCCGACCACCAACCGCAACGATGTCAAAGGAATGACCCGAACAGCCGGTCCGAGCACCGCAACCACCACGGCGAGCACCACCAGCGCAGCGGCAAGCCCCTGCATCGCCGACCGCCACCCCCGCGTCGTTGCGGCAGCCAACACAATGGTCAACGCCTCGACCGCCTCCACGGCACACGCCAAGAACACCGTGAGCGCAAGCGCGAATCCGCCGCCGCTCATCGCGCTTCTCCCAGAACGGGTCTCGTAGTCGATGCGAGATTCGTGAGTCCTCCCAAGCCATCGAAGCCCGGCTCCCCGGCCTCCCCACACAATAGATCTCGATCGCACAGCCCACACCTCGACCGCCACCCGAGAACGTCATAGGGACACTGTGTCGCCAACTGTGCTAGTTTGGCGACACAGTGTCCCTCTGATTCGAAGGTGGGCGGACCCGCGATGCCGAGGATCGATGCGCCGACGGTTGCCGAGCACCGAGCAAATCAGGAGCGGGCGTTGCTGGATGCCGCACGCGTATTACTGCTCGAGGGCGGTAAGGCTGCGGTGACCCCGGCGGCAGTCGGGGCGGTCGCCGGGCTGGCGCGCAGCAGCGTGTACAAGTACTTCCGTTCGGGGGACGAGGTTTTGGCGCGCGTCGTGGCCGACGATTTCGCGGAGTGGGGAGCACGGGTACGCGAGGCGGTCGATCGCCATGACACGGCGGACGGCCGCGTCATGGCCTATGTACGCGTCACGCTCGAGCTCGCGGCGGCCGGTGCGCATCGGGTCGCGGTTCTCGGCGGTGGGATGCCGGGCGATCCTGCCGCGCGGGCGGTACTGGCCCGGCATCACCATGACCTCACCGCTCCGCTGCGAACTGCGCTGGCGGACAGGGGAGACCCGGATCCGGGGCTGACCGCCGACCTGGTCGACGGCGCGCTCGGGCGAGCCATCGACCGGATCGACGCCGGCGAGCCGGTCGCGGACGTGACCCGCGTGACCACCGAATTCCTTTGCCGGGCACTGCGAATCACCGCAGCCGGGCACTGATCTATCAGGAGAAACCATGTTCGTCGTGATCAATGAGCTGTTCGTCGCCGACGAGAACCGCACCGTCTTCGAAGTGAACTTCGCGGCCAGCATGAGGGGAACGCTGAAAGACGTCGACGGACTGTGCGGCGCACGCCTGCTGCAGCCCGCCGAACCCGACCACGGCTACCTCTCGATCCTCGAATTCACCGACGCGGGAGCATATTCCGCGTATCTCGAGTCCGAGGCATTCCGCGCCGCGCATCACTGGCCCGATCACGCACCCATCGACGGCAACCGGCTCAGCACCTATGAAGTGCTCACCGACATCGACCGCCGTTCGCAGCTCCCGGGATGACGATCGGCCCGCACGGCTTCAGCTGAGGTCCAGCGCGGTGACGGGGACGCCGTAGGGGAGGAAGCGGACGCGGCGGCGTTCGTCGGTGTTGTCGCTGTGCGCGCGCAATGCCTCGAGTTCGGTCGGGAAGACTTGCTCGACCCAGGCTGCGCCGGCGTCGTCGGTGCTGTAGATGACCCAGACGCCGCTGCCGGTCTCACCCGCGGTCGCGCCCTCCGATTTCGGTGTGCGGGTGCGTTCCGGCTGAACGAACTGGCCGAACAGCGACGCCAGCGTGCCCACGTTCGCACGATCGAGATACTCACCGGCCTTGCCGATCAGATCGCGGAATTCGATTCCCGCTTCCCGCAGTGCACGCTCGAATTCTTCCGGATCGATCCCGAAAGGGTTCTCGGCTGCCATCGCATCACTCCTGGAGATGTACTGGCCCCCTCCGCCTCAGTCTCCTCCTGTAACCGCTCCTCCGCCACGTTCGACGGAGGAGCAGGCCGCGCGCGTCAGCACTGTTGCGGGACACTGGAATTCGGTTCAGAGACCCAGTTGGCTCAGTAGCGGACCGATGACCGGGAGGGAATCCGCGCTGCCGGTGCCACCGCCGGTGGTCGGAGTGCAGCCGGCGGACGCCTGGTCGAGGACGGTGACGGTCTGCGGGCCGATGAAGCCGCCACCGCCGGGCTGCAGGCCGCGCCACCACAGGGTGTGGGTGCCGCTGGTGGTCGGGGTCCAGGAGACCGTGGCGTCCTGGCCGTGCTGGATGGACTGTTCGCTGCCGATCATGGTCGCGCTGTTCAGGCTGGGTCCGTCCAGGAAGTAGTAGGACGAGATACCGGTCTGAATATGGGCGGCGGACACCGTGAGTGTGTAGGTCTGGTTGACACACTGCACGGTGCCCGACAGTTGGATCCAGTTGTCGGCGGCGGCCGTCGCGGCCATCGATACCGTGGTCGCGGCGACGACCGCGAGACCGGCGGCGCAGGAACCCAGACGGGTCAGGCTGTGACGCTTCAAGTGCACTCCTCATTTCGGATGTTACTCACCAAATGCGTTGTTGCACTGTGCAGATCGGATCATCCGATGACCGTGTTACAACCTGTTTCAGTTCGCCCGGAGGGGTTCACCGACGTGATGCAGGTGTCGCAGCGCCTCGCGGTAGGAGGAGATCAGGCCGGTCTCGTAGTAGGCGACATCGATTTCGGCGCAGTAGGCGCGGACGAGCATCTGGGCGTGGCGCAGGTTGGGGGTCGGCATACTCGGGAACAAGTGGTGCTCGATTTGATAGTTCAGTCCGCCGAGGGCGAGGTCGGTCAGTGCGCCGCCGCGCACGTTGCGGGAGGTCAGCACCTGGCGGCGGAGGTAGTCGGGGCGGTCATCACCGGTCAGTGTCGGCATGCCCTTGTGGTTCGGGGCGAAAATGCAGCCCATATAGAGACCGAAGAGCGCTTGATGGACGGCTGCGAACGCGAGGGCCTTGTCGACAGGGAGAACCACCAACAGTGCTGCCGCATAGGCAGTTACGTGAACGAGAAGCAGCGCACCTTCCAAGCCGCGATGCTTCAGCGATCGCTTTCCGAGCGCACGGAATCCGGCGACGTGCAGGTTCAGACCTTCCAACAGCAGCAGGGGGAAGAACAGGAATGCCTGCGCCCGCCCGATGATTCGCGCCAAGCCACGACTGTTCCGCGCCTGCCGTTGCGACCAGACCAGAATGTCCGGTGCGACATCCGGATCGAGTTCCTCATGGTTCGGGTTTGCGTGATGGCGAGTGTGCTTGTCCTGCCACCACCCGTACGCCAAACCGATCCCCGCGTTACCCGCCACCCGGCCGACGATTTCCGTCGCCCGCCGCGTCCGAAACACCTGGCGGTGCGCCACATCATGCATGACGAGCGCGACCTGAGCGAACGTCACCGCCATCACCGCCGCCACCGCGAGCGTCCACCACGAGTCGCCGACAAGCACGAACGCAACCCACCCCGCCGCGAACGCGAATCCGACCAGCCCTAGGCGAATCACGTAGTAGCGGGGCCGCCGCTCCATCAGTCCCGCCTCGGATATCCGGCGCAACAGACGTGCGTAATCACCATCGCCACCGCGCCGCGAGGACGGTGGAGACGGCTCGGGAATCAAGGCAGAAGTCGTCATAGGATCTTTCCTGTGAGCAGAGTCGGCGATGCCACCGCCGCCCAGAATCCGATGCGGGGGATGACGATTCGACGCTATCGACAGGATTCTCGTTCGATGTAGTACCCGGGTACGGGGTGGACTAGGACTGTGGCATGAAAAAGTCCTCCACATCGGCGAGCCGCCGCCCGGCCGTGTCGCCGGCCACCACCCGACAGTCGCCGACGTCGTGCGGCGGGTCCGCGCTCAGAAACGCGACCAGAAACACTGCCTCGTACAGATCGACGATGCGGCGGCGCAGACCGGTGGTGGCGTCGGAAAAGCGAAGTAGCTCATCGACATAGAAGCGACAGTGCGGTGGAGTGTCGACGGTGACCGCGGCTGCGGTCAGGCCGAGATGGAACAGGGGGTCGCCGAACGCGACGCAGTCGAAATCCACTACGCCACAGAGCTCGCCGTCGCGGACCATGACGTTCTTGGTGGTCAGATCGTCCAGGAAACAGGTCGGCCGGACCTCGGTCAGGTAGCCGGACGCCAGCTCGATGGCCGCTGCCACGCGGCGATCCAAGGCGATGGCGTCGGTGGGCAACGGGTCGGCGTAGCGGTCGTGGTTTGGTCGGCGCACTATATCGAGCCAGTTTCGCTCGGCGCACTCCCCGATGCCCACGTAGCCGCAGCCTCCTCCGGTGGCCGGCAACGTGGCGGCGAGGCGCTGGAAGCCCACGATTGTCCGTGCCAAGGCGGTCATTTGGGACTTGGTCATCGTCGGGAGTTCGTGGCGCAGATCGCGTCCTTCGATGTGGCTCATCACCAGCAGCCCGCCCGGCACATGCCGCCGGGTGTCGTCATACGCCACTACGATCGGCACCGGAATGCCCAGCCCAGCCAGCGTCCGCAAGTTCCGTGCGGCGCTCGCGAGCACGGTCGGGTCGTCGTTGACCTTCACGACCAGCGTCGCGTCGCCCGCGATGACCCGATAGGTCCGGCTACTGGAGTACCCCATGTTCAACCGTTGCATCGAATCTATCGAGACGTCCAAGAGGTCCGAAAGCGCCTGCGATACACCATCATCCAAGCAGCCGACTGTGACAGTCACAGGTTCAGTATCAGCACCGGGGCAAACGATTTTTGGTCACGTCCGTCGAAGTTCGGCCGCCGTAATCCACAGCAACAGAACGGCTCTCATTGCCGAGTGGTACATTGTTGGGCGGATTTGTCCGATTTCGCCGCTGTATCGTGCCACTCGATTTCGAGTCGGAGTTCGGTGCCGGAGGGTGGTCGTCGTGGGGATCTTGGCTCGGGTCGGCAGTGGGATGAGCCGGGTGTATGACAGGCTGCGGGATCGGGAGGCGTTCTCGATCGGTGAATCGGGGGCGACGACAGGGGATTTCGAGGGGTTACGGGGGTATCGGCACGCGGTGTTGGTGACGTTTCGGCGCGGCGGTGAGGCGGTGCCTTCGCCGGTTTGGTTCGGGATCGACGGCGAGGGTGCCGCGTATGTCTTCACCGAGCGGAAGTCGGGGAAGGTCAAGCGGATTCGGAACGATTCGCGGGCGTTGATCGCACCATGCAATGCGCGGGGGAGGCCGCTCGGTCCGGCGGTGCGGGCTACCGCGCGGGTGCTGGACGAGTCCGAGTGGCCGCACGCGGAACAGGCCCGCAATTCGATATACCGACTGGTGCCTCGACTCTACGACCGGTTCTTCTTCGGCGGCGTACCGGAGGAGACGGTATACCTGGAAATCACCCCGCGCTCGTCCTGATCGCGAATTCTCGCCGAACAGCTTGCAGCCCTGAGTATTCTGGAACTTTGGCGACCGGATCCGGGACGCCCGGACGGTCGCTCACGTCGATCGGAAGGGGCTGTCGATGCCCGCCCTGCCCTGGTCCGCCGGACTCTACCAACCCCCTGACGGAACTCAGCTGCATGTACTGACCACCAACCTGCCGCTGACCCGCTACCGAGACATCCTCCGATTCCTGCGCTGGACCATCAAGATCCGCACCCAACTGAAATCCACCCCGGGCTGTGCCGGCTACACCATGGACGCACAACCATTCAGCAAAACGTTCTGGACCCTGTCCGCCTGGTCCGACAAGGAAGCCATGGAGGTCTTCGTCCACACCGGCACCCACGCCGCCATGCTGAAAGACATGGCCGGCCGCCTCGGCAACCCCCACTTCGCCGACTCCACAGCAACTCCCGCCGACCTCCCACTGTCCTGGTCCGAGGCCCACGCTCGCATAAAACGCGAGTCCTGACCTTTCGTTAGACCGGCTGCAGGCCATCAAGTGTGACGACAACCGTCGCAATAAGACCGACCGGTCGGACAGTTAGGCTAGATTGTTCACGTGACCACTGACGACGGCAGGAGACTGCGCGGGAACCGCACGCGGGAATCCGTGCTCGAGACGGCGCTCAATGCGGCCTCGATCGATGGATTGAACGGGTTGACGCTGGGTCGCCTTGCTACCGGGCTGGGAATTAGTAAGTCGGCGCTGTTCACCCATTGGCCTGATAAACAGGCACTCCAGCTCGCTGTTGTCGAGCAGGCGGCTCAGCAGTGGGAGGATCGGGTGGCGCGGCCCGCGCTCGAGGGCCGGGCGGGACTGGCCGCACTCTGGGCACTTCAGGAGTCTCGCCAGCAGTTCTACATCGACGCGGTATTGCCGGGCCGCTGTTTCTTCGTCACTACCCAGGCTGAGTTCGACGACCATCCGGGGCCGGTTCAGGACCGCCTGCGCACCCTGCTCGTCGAATGGGAGGCCTTGCAGGTCAACCTGATTCACGCCGGGATCCAGGCGGGGGAACTCCGCCCGGACACACCCGCCGCCGAATTGGCCTTCGAACTCGACGCACTGGGCCAAGCCGTCGTCACCCGTGCGCGCCTACTCGACGCGGACACGACTTTCGCTCATGCCCGCCGCGCCATCCTCGACCGCCTCCGCCATTACGCCCTCCAGCAGGACATCCTGCCCGCGAACTAGAAACGACGGCCCGGAGAAGGTTGCTGGCGCGCTATTTCGGTACGTCACCGCCCAGAATGCGTTGCCATTGTTCGGCGAAGACCGTGGGTAGGTCGGCGCGCGGGGACCGTATTCCGATCTCCGCATATCCACCGCCCCGAACCGGGTGCAGTCTGCCTGTCTTGTTCTTCCACGATTCCCAGCCGACTTTGCGATACCAGTCGCCAGGAAGGAAGGCCGTGCGTCCGGCCCGTCGTGTCTTGTCACGGACGATGAGACCCCGGCCGATGAGCTGCTCTTCGACAGCCTTGTGCTGCTTGGCATTCCAGCCGTTCCACGCCCGAACTTTGCGATCGGTGGGTTTGCGTATCGCGAGCAGTTCACTACCCGCGGGATAGCATTTACTGACGGTGATGCGTAATCGGCTGATACGATCCACAATTGGGCTCGTCGTATCGGATAGACCCTTCCTATCCCCACCGCTGATCGGGACTCTCATGTCCGACCTCGCCAGCCTGCCAACGCGGCCGGGTCCACCGCAGCGTCGTCGAAAGCCTCTGCGACTACCCTCGGCATTTCGGTACTACGAAGTGGAGCTGCCAGGTCGGCTGTCCGACAAGGCTGACCGCCTCACGACCGCCGGTCTCGTTCCGACCTGCGACCGCCGTCCGATCGATGCCGATCTCACCGGCGACTGGCACCAACTCGTCATCGACGCAGGACTGCGTACCGACGAACCGACGCTGTGGTTCGCCGAAGGGCTGATCCAATATCTGCCGAAGGAGCGGGCCCGAAACCTCTTCCACGACATGCACGCGCTGTCGGCCACGGGCTCGGCCGCTTGCGGAGACTTCGTCGACGGCGAGTTCTTCAGCGAGCCCGAACATCACCGAATGCTCAGTCGCATCGCAACCTTGGGACTCAGCATGACCAGCATCGACGATCCCATCCACTGGTTCGCACACGAAGGCTGGTCAGCGCAGATCTTTCGGCCGTCCGACCTGCTGGCAGGATCCCACCCGTTCCTGTCGATACCGATTCCGGAACGTCTCGCAGTACGGCGACCGGGTATCGGATACTTCCTCGCGAAATACCAGCCGTGACATACAAAATCAAACCTCCATCAACCAAGCACTTGTTAGGGTTCGAGGATGGGGCATTTCGGTCCGGTCGCTGGTTCTATCCATATGGTGTCGACGTTCTTCCCGCTGTCGGATGTCGGGTATGTCGCTGAGGAGTACTTCCTGTCCGGCACGGCGGAGTCCTATCGACTGCGTGGTTCGGCTGGTGACGACGGGGTTTGGGCGACCGAGGTGGACGGGAGTGCGCCGTTCACGACGCGGCTCGTGGTTTACCGGCCGGTGGAGGGCTACTCCGGAACGGCCGTCGTGGAATGGCTCAACGCGTCCTCCGGCGCGGATGCGCCGCCGATCTGGCTGTTGGCGCATCGGCAGTTGATCCGGGCTCGGATGGCCTGGGTCGGGGTCACCGCGCAGTATGCGCCGATCCACGGCGGCAGTGTCATGGCCGCGGCCGCGGAGGGGGACGAGAGCTGGAACTCGGTGCTGCTGCCGCCGTTGAAGCAGACGGATCCGGTTCGGTACGCGGATCTTTCGCATCCCGGGGATGGCTACAGCTATGACATCTACCGGCAGTCGGGGGAGTTGGTCGGCAAGCTGCTGAGCGGGACCCGTCAACTCCTCGCAGCGGGGCAGTCTCAGTCCGCGGCCACGCTGGTGACATTCGTGAATGCCATTGCGCCACATGGGTCCCCGTATGACGGGTACCTCATCGACGGGCGGCCGGGTCACCCTGCCACCCTGACCGGCTGGGGGGATCTGGAGGCGCTCGACGGCGGTATCCGGGTGCGTGCGGACTCCGCCGCACCGGTGCTGGTGCTCCAAACCGAAACCGACGTGGTCGGTTTCATGCGCTCGATCGACTCCCGCCAACCTGACTCCGATCGGTTTCGGCTCTGGGAACTGCCCGGCGCCGCGCACGCCGACTCCTACACCGTGGGCGCGTCGTTCACCGACTCGGGCGCCCTGACCCCGGCGGAACTGGTCGAGCGCATGGCGCCGCGCCGCAATCCACTCGGCGTCGATTTCCCCGAGCCGATCAATTCCGGGCCACAGCATCACTATGTCCTGCAACGAGCCATCGCCGCCCTGTCCCGCTGGGCCGAGGGCGGACCCGCTCCGGCACAGGCGGATCGGCTCGAGACATCGGCCGGTGAACTGGTGCTGGACCACCACGGCAACGCGCTGGGCGGCATCCGCACACCCTGGCTCGACGTACCCCTGGCGGTGCTGTCCGGGCTCGGCCAGGAGGGCGGCGGCCCCGCGGTCATGTTCGGTTGCACCCGACCACTTCCCGGACCGCCACCGGACAACTACCTCACCGCATTCCGGGCGGCCACCGACAAAACGGTCGCGGCAGGCTTCCTGCTGGCCGACGACGTCCCGGAGATCCTCGCAGCCGCAGCCGTGAACCACGCATCGAGCACCGAGGATGCATCACGCTAGACGGGTAGTTCAGTTCCGACCCGACCGCGTCAAGCGCGTGACGTAGGCCCAGCTGTCACATTGCTCCGGCCATCGCGTCGGCGGTGGCGAACTGATTCCGGCAACTAGTCAAGACCGAAGATCCGTTGGGGCACAACAGGTTGCGCGATGATCCGTTTCGGACGCGTGACCAAGATTTAACGACATTTCGGGCATGAGTCACGGAAATCGGCGTAGCGTGCCTTGAACATTCACCGAGGTTCCCCGCGATGAGAGCTTCGGCAGGCAAGCTGTCGCAACCGTCGGCCCGGTGTCGGCGAGTAGCCAGAAAAACGATGGCGGACAACGTGATTGATGATTCGACATCTGCCCCGACAACACCTGTCACGCTGGCGCTGTCCGGCGGGGATCCGGTGCGGCGCACCGCTTGGCCCACCTACGACCGGGGCGCGGTGTGCGTCCATCCCGAGGATGAGGAAGCGGCGTTGCGCGCCCTGCGCAGTCACCTCTACTTCCGATACGACCACCGCCCGCATCACGAGACCGAGTGCGCGCAATTCGAGGCGGAGGTGTGCCGCTACTTCGGATCCGGGTACGCGCTGGCCACTTCCAGCGGCACCACCGCCCTGACCCTCGCGGTCATGGCCGCCGGGATCGAACCTGGGAGTCTGATCGCTTGTCCCGGTTTCACTTTCGCCGCTACGCCCAGTTCCATCCTGCTTGCCGGGTGCACGCCGTTCCTAGTTGATGTCGACGAAAACCTGCACCTGGACGTGGCCGATCTGCGTAGCCGGTGGACCCCGCGGATCAAGGCGATCGTGGTGGTCCATATGCGCGGTTTCGCCGGAGACATGGGGGCATTGCTGCATTTCGCCGAAGAGCAGGGGGTACCGGTCTTCGAGGACGCGGTCCCGGCGCTCGGTGCGCAACTGGAGGGGCGCAAACTCGGCACCTTCGGCCTGGCCGGGGCATTCAGCACCCAGTCGGACAAGTCGCTCAACAGTGGCGAGGGCGGCTTCCTGATCACCGATGATGCCACCCTGTTCGCCCGTGCCACAGTACTTTCCGGCGCCTATGAGGGGCGGTTACGGCGGCACTTTCCCGACGGCGACCCGCCGATCCCGACCGATCTGGAGCTGCCGTTGTTCAGCTTCCGGATGGACGAGATCCGGGCCGCGCTGCTGCGGTCCGAACTGGGCCGGCTTCCACTGCGGCTGGCCGCCTTTCGCGAGAACTACGACTATGTCGCCGCGGCGCTGGCCGACCTCGACGGCATTATTGTCCGCAGACCGGTGGCCCCCGGCGCCTATCTCGGCGAGGCATTCATCTTCCGAGTCCTCGACGGCCGCGCGCAGTGGTTCGCGCGGGCGCTGTGCCGCGAGGGCGTCGACGCACGCAATCTCGGCTCGAACGACGACCACAATATTCGCGCCTTCTGGAACTGGCGATTCCTGTTCCGCGGCATGGAAACCGCCGCGATCAAGGCGTCTCTGCCGAACGCGACCCGTTATCTGCAACAGGCGGTGGACATTCCGCTGTCCTCGACCCTGACGCGGGCCGACTGCGACGATCTGATCGCCGCAGTGCGGAAGGTAGCGGCCGTACTCACCGCGGAATCGAATTCCTCGTGGACCGGCCACCGATGACGGCGCACTCCGAGACCGGAACGCTCCCGCGGCTCGCGCTCGCCGCAGTGTTCGGCGGATTGTTCTGCGGCTACCTGGGTCTGTCCGCGGCCATCCCGGTACTGCCGGACCACGTCCGAAACCAGTTCGGTGCGGGCGATCTCACGGTCGGGGTCGTGGTGACGGCCACGGCGCTGACCGCGCTGCTCACCCGGCCGGTCTTCGGCGGACTGGCCGACCGGCACGGCTACCGGTCGGTCATGCGGTTCGGCGCGCTCGCCCTCACCGTCGGCGGGCTGCTGTATTTCCTGCCGCTCGGCCTGGCCGGTCTGATCGCGGTACGGCTGCTGGTCGGCGTGGGCGAGGCCGCACTGTTCACCGCGGGAGCCGCCTGGACCGTCCTGCTCGCACCGCACAATCGGCGCGGGCAATTGATCGGGCTGTACGGCGTCGCTATGTGGGGTGGGATCTCGCTGGGAACGGCGCTCGGCGCTGCGCTGCGGCACTTCGGGATCGATGCGGTCTGGACACTGTGTGCCGCAATGCCTTTCGCCGGTCTTGCGCTGATCAGCATTGTCGCTCCCGAGCCGCAGGTGGCGCGGGCCGGCGGAGGTCGTGGACTGATGCTGCGACCGGCCGCGCTGCCCGGCCTGGCACTGGCACTCGCCGCCGCAGGGTACGTCGGACTGGCCGCGTTCATCATCCGCGACCTGCAGGTGCGTGGAATCGGATCCGGCGCAGTCGTATTGAGTGTCTTCAGCGCGGTCTACGCCGGTACGCGGCTGGTCATCGGGAAGCTGCCGGACCAGCTCGGGCCGCGCCGAGTCGGCACCTGGTCCGGTATCGGCGAGGCGGCCGGGCTGCTGATCGTCGCGTGGTCACCGAATCTGCCGGTGGCGGTGCTCGGCGTCGTCGTCATGGGGGTCGGGTTCTCATTGCTGCACCCGTCGCTGGCGCTGATGGTCATGAACAGCACCGACAGCACCAAACAGGGTGCGGCGCTGGGGGCTTACACCTCGTTCTGGGATCTGGGCCTGTTCGTCTGGGGCCCGGCGACCGGGGCCATCGCGAGCGGATTCGGCTACCCCGCCGTGTATCTCGTCGGCGCGTGCTGCGCGCTCACCGCGGCGGTCATGGCCGGGACGATTCGGCAGCCGGCCGCCCCGCTCGAGAAGGGAGTCGGCGGATGACGAGCGCATCGCCGGTCAAGGTCCTGTGCGTTATCGGATGGTGCCGCAACGGCAGCACCATCCTCGGCAATATCCTCAATGAGATTCCCGGCGTAGTCCATGTCGGGGAATTGCACTTCCTCTGGAAGAACGCGGCGGGCCGCGGCGTGAACGAGCTGTGCGGCTGCGGGCACAAGCTTGTCGACTGCCCGTTGTGGTCCACGATCCTGCCGGTCGGGCGGCCCGCTGGGACCACGCTGGAAGCCCACGCCGACATGGTCATTCGGCGCCAGCTCGGCTATGTCCGGACCAGGCACACCTGGCAGGTACTCGGGCGGGGTCTGCGCAATGGCGAGATCCGCGCACATGCCGACCTGCTGAGCGGGATCTACCGGGCCGTCGCGGAACGCAGCGATTCACGGGTGATCGTCGATACCTCGAAGATGCCGGGGGAGGCGGCTCTGCTGGCACGTATGGACGGCATCACGCCCTATTACGTCCATCTGGTGCGTGATCCGCGCGCCGTGGCCCAATCGTGGAGCAAGCCGAAGGACTACGTGTACGCCATGGGTGCGGGGAAGAGCACCGGCTACTGGACCGGCTTCAATCTCGCGTCGCATGCGATCGCCCGGCGTTATCCGCAACGGTCGATGTTCCTGCGCTACGAGGACTTCATCGCCGAGCCCGCGGCGACGGTCGACTCCCTGCTGCGGTGGTGCGAGATCGACCCGGCGGCCAATCCGATGACCGATCGAACTGTGGAGCTGCACGCCAATCACACGGTCACCGGCAATCCGGACCGTTTCAACACCGGTGTCACCGAGATCCGCCCGACCGACGACTCCTGGCGCAGCGCGCTGCCGGATTCGGCCAAGCGCACTGCCTCGCTGCTGTCCTGGCCGCTCTCGCTCCGGTACGGATACCTCAGCGGGGACCCGCAGGCCAACGGAAGGGGTTGAGCGGCAGTGGATCTCGGATTGACCGATAAGGTCGCACTGGTCGCCGGCGGATCCAGCGGCATCGGGCTGGCGATCGCTCGCGAGCTGGCCGCCGAGGGCGCGCATGTCGCCATCGGCGCGCGCGACCCGGGACGGCTCGCCATCGCCGAGCGGGCGATCAAAGCGGTGGCGCGCGGCCGGATCCATGCCACGCGCGTGGACATCACCGACGCCGCGGCAGTCCACCGCTGGGTCGACGAGGTGGCCGCCGAGTTCGGCGGACTCCATATCGTCGCCGTCAGCGGTGGCACGCCACCGACCGGTAGTGCGGCGACTTTTGCGTCGGTGGCTTACCGGGAGGCGGTCGACACGGTGCTGATGCCCGCGGTCGAACTGGCACTCGCGGCCGTGCCTCACCTGCGTGACGCGCACTGGGGCAGGCTGCTTTTCATAGCCTCGGAAACGGCCGCTGTTCCCATCAGCGGATTGGCCCTGTCCGGCGTGACCAGGGCGGCCCTCGTGCGATTCGCCCAATCACTCGCCGCCGACCTGGGCCCCGACGGCGTCACCGTCAATGTGATCGCACCCAGCGCGACCCGGACACCGCTGCTCGAACGAGTCCTGACGCAGGGATCCACCGACGGGATCGACGATCAGCTCGCGGCCGTCGGCCGGAAGACCGCCGTCGGCCGGGTCGCACTTCCCGACGAAATTGCCGCACTCGCAGCCTTTTTGGCCGGCGAACGGGCGGGCTACATCACCGGCACCGTTCAGCTGATCGACGGCGGCTCGAGCGTGCTCGGCGCGTCCTCATCGCACTACACCGTTTCCCAGGAGGGGACATGTTGAAGGCAGACACCGTCAAACCCACACTGGCGCAGGTCGTCGCCGACCGGAAGCAGGAGATGTCGCCGGGCCGCAGGTTTGTCGAGGCCTGCGCCGAGCACGGGCTGGATGCGGCGGTCGAGTACGACGTGACCATCACCGATTCGCTGACCAGCTCGCGACGCAAACCGCGCAATCCCGCCCGCACTATGCTCAGGACCGTCGACCTGTCGCGCGATCCGCGCCAATTCTATTGGCACGAAAGCGCTCCCGAGGCAGGCGACGCTCCGATCGAGGGTGCCGAGGTCCGACGCGAACTGGCCAGCCGATTCGGCAAATCACCGATTCCGGAGCTGCTCACCACCACGGCGTGGGTGCAGGTCCCGCCGGATCTGTGGAAGGATCCCGAAACCTTCGAGACCTTCATCAACTACCGCCTGATCGTCCGGCTCTGCACCGCCGAGAACGTCACGATCATCAGCGGCGAAGGCGGGCTGCTGAACCTGCCCGGGATCGAAAGGATGACGTCGCCGGGGCCGTTCGCGTCGGCAATCCTGCGCGCCTGCAACGAGATCGAGCAGATGGGCGGCACGGCGGACGGCATGATCATCAATCCGGTGGACTACTACCGCGCGATGGGTACCGGACGGCTGATGGACGATCTGGAACAGAACGGGGTGTTCATCGTCCGGACCCGCCTGGTCGAGCCCGGGTCCGCCATCGTCGGCGATTTCGGGCACGGTGCACAGCTTTTCGACGCCGGACGTTCGGTGATCCGCTTCGCCGAAGCACCCGAAGGGACGTTCACCGAGCCCGGTATCGCACTGAAGGCCGAGATCTACGAGCGGGTCGTGGTCAATCTGCCGACGAACTTCTTCGTCGTCAGCGTCTAGGCCGAAGTCGTGACACCCGAGCGGGAAACCCCCGAGCTCGATGACCCGGACGTCGTAGTCATCGGCGGGGGAGTCGTCGGACTGTGCTGTGCCCAGCAGTTGCGGCGGCGTGGGGCGACGGTCACGGTGCTCGAGCGCGGCGCGCTCGGCGGACCGCAGTCGTGTTCCTACGGCAACACGGGATTCGTCGGCACCCACGGCGCGGCACCGCTGGCCGAACCCGGCATGCGCGCGCTCGCCGTTCCCGGTGTGACCGAACCGGATTCACCCTGGTACATCACACCGTCGGCGGACGCCGAGTTGACGCGCTGGCTGGAGCATTTCCGGCGCGCCTGCTCGGCCGAGGCGGCCGCGTCCGGATTCCGGACGCTGATCGGTATGAAGAAGCGCAGCCTGCAGCTGCTGCTCGAGCTGTGCGCGACCGAGCGCATTGCCGCGACCCTCGCATCCCCGGGCATCGTACTGGCCTTCAAGACCGAGCGGGGTTTCGACGAGGCGAAACGGGGCGTCGAGCAGACCGTCGCCGGCGGTGTGCCACTGCGGGTGCTGGGTCCGGGCGAGCTCGACGAACTCGAGCCGAAGACCGTGTTCGATATCCATGGCGCGCTGTACAACCCGCAGGGCGCGTACCTTCACGTCCCCGAGTTCATCGTCGAGTTCGGCCGCGTCCTCAGAGAGTCGGGCGTGGAGATCCGTGAGCACACCGAGGTCACCGAGTTCGAAGTACGGGATCGAAATGTCCTGCGCCTCAAAACCACTCGTGGCGAGCTGCGTCCCGGCACCGTAGTCATCACCGCGGGCGCATGGTCGGGGGAGTGCGCACGCCTGGCGGGCATCGACCTGATGCTGCAACCCATCAAGGGACACAGCGTGACCGTGGCTATGCCACCGGGCGCGCCCGGTAGGCCGGTCCTGCTGAGCGAGGGCAAGGTGGCGATGGTCGCGCTCGGCGATCGGCTGCGGATCGGCGGGCAACTCGAGCTCACCGGGATGAGCACCGAGGTCTCCGAACATCGAGTGGGGTTGCTGCTGCGTACCGTGCGCGAATACCTTCCCGCACTGGAGGAAACGCCAACTCTGCAGACCTGGAGCGGATTACGGCCGTGCACTCCCGACAGCCTGCCCCTGATCGGTCCCGCGGGCGGTCTCCGCAACGTGCTCATCGCCGCCGGGCACGGCCACATCGGCATGGGACTCGCTCCCGCGAGCGGCGAACTCATCGGCCAGCTGATCGCAGGCGAACAACCACTCACCGACCCGATCCCCTTGCGGCCGAATCGATTCAGCACTTCCACCTGAAACGGCGACGACATGGCAGAACCAGCGGACATCAGGATCGGCGTCCTGTGTCTCGACACCGCTTTCACCAAGTTCCCCGGCCACATCCGCAATCCGGCGACCTTCGACTTCCCGATCACCTACCAGGTCGTCCACGGCGCAACCCCGCGCCGCGTAGTGACCGAAGCGGATCCGACACTGCTCGAACCGTTCATCGACGCGGCCCGAAAACTCGAATCCGAAGGCGTAGCGGCAATCACCACCGCCTGCGGATTCCTCGTCATCTTCCAGCAGCGCCTGGCCGCCGCCGTCCGCATCCCGCTCTACACCTCGAGCCTCATCCAATTACCGATGGTCCACCGCATGCTGGCCGCCTCTCGCCCAGTCGGCCTGCTGGTCGCCGACGAAAACTCCCTCACCCGCCGCCATCTGGCCGCGATCGGCGGCGAGACCGTGCCGATCCGCGTCGCCGGAATGTCCGCCCACCCAGAATTCCGCGAGGTCATCCTCGAAGGCGGCCGCAACAATCTCGACGCCGACCGCCTCGGCCGCGAGGTACTCACCGAGGTCGACCGACTAGCCAACCGCAGCCCCGAGATAGGCGCGCTGATCATCGAATGCACCGATCTGGTGCCCTACCGCCACACCATCCAACAACACCTCGGCATCCCCGTCTTCGACATAGTCACCCTCACCGAAATGGTCCACCGCACCCTCTCCCACCACCCCTTCGACGGCGGCCACAACGTCTGAAGGTTGGGATCGGGTTCAGCCGATCCAATGTCGTCCGCACCTCCGGCGTCGAATTCGGCTGGGCGGTGTTCAGGCTCTGGGAGAGTGCGGGCTACCCGGCCAGACAAGCATGGATCCTTCATGCGCTGGGTCTACTCGGTGATGACACGGTTGCCGAGCAGCTGCGGACGATGATTCAAGCATGGCCGACCGCGGGTGCCAGCACCCGCGCTGCGGACGGACTATCGGTTCTCGCGATGATCGGCAGCGATGTGGCCCTGGACCAGTTGCGAATAATCGCCCGCGAGAGCAAGTCCGGGCCGTTACGTAGACGAGCCACCGAGAAAATACGCGGGGCGAAGCCATTCGCCGTGCCATAGGCTGAGCCTCCGGGGACGAATGGGGGAGCGGATGCGGTGGTCGCTGTGGTGGCGGCGGACGTGGATTGCCGGGCTTACGGTGCTGGTGCTTGTCATCGCTGTGGTTGCGGGAATGGTGGTCGGGCTGCGGCTGGAGTATGCAGGGACGCCGACGGCGCGTACCAGGGGGCGGGACGCACTCTGGCTGGGGCACGAATGGATCGATGGCCGCAAAGACGAAAGTGACGTCGCCGCACTGAAGGCGCAGTTGGCTGACTCCGGCATCAAGGATCTTTACGTCTTCTCCGGTCCGCTCGACTCCGATGGAAGTCTTCCCGACGACCGGCATCCCAATGCGTCATGGTTCGTGGACGCCGTGCACCGCGAGATTCCCAACGCCCGGGTGCAGGCCTGGTTGGGAAACTTTGTCGCGCCGGACTACCCGGACGAATTGCATCTCGACGCCCCCGACGTGCGGGGAAACATTCTCGCGTCCACCGGACAGCTACTGGATCTCGGATTCGACGGCGTGCATTACGATTTCGAGCCGATCCGCTCGGACACCGCCGATTTCCTCACCCTGCTGGACCAAGCCCACGCCCTCACCACGGGCCGCCACGCCCTACTGTCGATCGCCGCTCCCCAAATAGACCCGCTACCTGGATTGCACGCCCCCTATCTCGTGGTAGTCGGACATGAAAAGTGGTGGTCGCAAGCGTATTTCGCCGCGGCGGCACATCGAGTGGATCAAATCGCCGTGATGTCCTACGACACGGGCATGCCCTACCAGTTCATGTACGGCGGCTATGTCGCTCAACAGACCACCCTCGCCCTCCAGGTCACGCCCGCATCCGTCGACTTGCTGATGGGCCTACCGGCCTACCAATGGGACAGCATCGCCCACCACAGCTCAGCGGAAACCGTCGACGTAGCAATCCGAGCCATCCGACTGGGCCTGGGCCGCACCGCTCCCACCCGCCCCGCCTTCGGTGTAGCCATCTTCGTCGACTACACCGCCACCCCCGCGGACTGGGCCGCCTACCGAGCCAATTGGGTGACCACCGCACCGACCAGTTGAACCAGCACGGGAGGATGAAATCCTTTGACCGACACCACGAAACAACCCGTACCCATCGGGGCGGACGCGCCCGTCTTCGAGGTCATGCGCACCATGCGCGCCATGCGCCGACTGAAATCGGACCCCGTCCCCGAGGAACTGCTCACCACTCTCGTCGAGGCCGCGACGTGGGCTCCCAGCGGAAGCAATACCCAAGGCTTCCATTTCGTCGTGGTCACCGACCGTGACCGGATCGCCGCCGTCGCACGACTCTGGGATGTCGTGGCCGGCTACTACTTCGACGGCATCGCCCGCGCCGTGCCACCGGGATCGACCGAGGACGAACACGAGAAGACCCGTCGAGCCCTGCGCTACCAGCGCGAGCACTTCGCCGAAACCCCGGCGTTGATCGTCGCCTGCTACGACCAGGGACCCTACTTGGCGAGGCTGCGTGAACAGGCCCGCCACATCGGCGTCGCCACCGTCCGTCTGGGTCCACGGCGCGCTGCCGCCGTGATGCGCAATACCCCGCGGTTCACCGCAATGGGGGAGGCCGCCAGCATCTACCCCTGCGTCCAGAACCTGCTGCTGGCCGCTCGAACCCTCGGCCTCGGCGCTACCCTCACCACCTGGCACCAGCTCCTGGAATCCGAATTCAAAGCAGCACTGGGCATTCCACGCAGGGTGAAGACCTACGCGATCATCCCCGTCGGGTGGCCGCAAGGACGTCTCGGCCCCGTCAGCCGACGCCCGGCCACCGACATCATCCACCGCGATCACTGGTAGGACGGGCAGCCCGGGCTCAGCGTGCGGGGCCGACGTAGCGCGTGGCGAGGGCCGCGCCGCGCATCAGCCATTTGAAGGCTCTACTCGTCGGTCCCGGCAGCATTCCCGCCAGTTGCACGGCGTCGATGAGGTCGTAGAGAGTCTCACCCTCGTACATGAGGTGGTCTGCGTTGAAGTGGTATCGGTCCACCGCGGTGCACTGGATGAAGGCACCGTTGCCGGGAATGGCGATGGCGTCGTCGGTGTAGAGCTCGTGGTTGTAGCTCATGTCCCGCGCTTGCCAACTCCACCAGTACTTCTTGGCCCAGTCGAGAGTCCACGCGATATCGAAACCGCGCGCGGCATAGAAGGCGATCTTGTGTTCGTATTCGACGAACCATGCCTCGGTCATCGCCGTCAAGGCTGGTTCGTCGAGCACCTCGACCGGGGTCGCGCGGTTGGTCAGGATGCTCGGGATCGGTTGCGACAGACGGGATCGCCGAAGCGCTTGCTGGAACTGGCCGTCGGGGCGTGTCAAGAAGCTATGGCGGACGCAGCTCCGTCGACCGGGCCACCGAACGCCGCGCCCGGCTCATCGATGCGGGATTCTCGATCGTCGGCACCGAAGGTGTTGCGGCACTGGGGATGCGGGCCGTGTGCCGCGAGGCGGGACTGAGCCAGAAGTTCTTCTACGAAAGCTTCACCGACATCGACGAATTGCTGCACGCGGTCTATGCCGCAGCGCTGTCCCGGCTGGAAGGAGTGGTCGCGTCCGCCGTCGGCGCACATGACCTGCCCGCGGTATTCGACGCTGCCGCACGGCTGATGGAGGCAGACCCGCGCGTATGCCGGATCCTGCTGATCGAACCCGTCGCCGACATCCGACTACGCCACCATGTCCGCGAAACCATTCCGGCGATCATGGCAACCGCGTTCGGCGACCTGGTCACCGTGGCACCCGAGGATCCTCAGATCAAAATGCACTTCTCCGCCGTGTTCGGCGCACTGATCTCACTGTTCGTGGAATGGATCGAAGGCAACCTCGGCACCGACCGCGACGCCTTCGTCCGCCACGCCTGCGATGTCACGACCCGACTGATCCCCACGACATTCCCAGCGACACAACGCCTCTGACGCGTCCGAGAAAATCCGGGCCCCAACCCGACCCTTCCCAAAAGACGCGGGTGGTCGTGACTGAAGCTTCAGTCACGACCACCCGCGTACTGCCTGTATCCGGAGGGGGACACGACCACTACGCACACGCCATCAACCGGCAGAAACGGTTTTGTATCGACGGCTAGGTCACGCGATTGCCGCCCTCGGGGCAGCACGTACGGCGTCTGCAACAACCCCGCACACTCATGTTGAGCTGCGGATTTCCGCTGACATTCCTGCCCTGGGATGCGGCGACGAGTGTCGCCCGTCGGCCAGTGTGGCGACGCGCGAGCGAGTGATCCACCGATCCAGGTATCCACTGTTGTTCGGCCATTGCCCAATGACTTTCGGGCCGTGTTGACGGGGTCACACTTGTTCACGAGTTACGGCGAGACCACCCGCAAACTCAACTCTGAATATCCGCCACAGAGTTGCCGAATGCGCTCGGCGAGCGCTTCACGGCATTGATCGCGGGTGGTTCACGGGGACGAATTCCAGGGCTCGCAGTGTCACTGTGGCGTGGATCACCCCCGGGTGATTCCGGTGTGATGATCCAGCCGTTACCTGCGTAAACCCCGGTATGACAGCGGGTTTACACGGCGGTGTGACAGCCCCGAGTGTTCCGTTTCCATCGGGGTTCCAGCTGTAGTTGCCGAGTCGAAGCGGGAACGAGTTTCGAATCTCCTTAACTCATCGCCGACACCATCGACCCCCGCTCGAACCTGCTCAACGCCGCCGGGTTCGGGCGGGTCTTCAAGAAGGGGGAAGGCGAGAACATGGTCGCCACACGCACCGCACTCACCACCGCGCTCACCGCACCCATCGCCGCGGTCCTGCTGGCCTGGGCCTCGGGCACCGCCGGCGCCGACACCGTGCCCGACAAGAACCGCATCGTCGAGACCGACGACGGCTGGCAACTCTCGATCACCAAGACCGCCGAAAACCTCGACCGCTATCCGAACCTCGCCGCCACCATGTTCACCCGCGAAGGGTTCGTCGCCTTGAAAGCCGTAGCCGAGGTCAACGGTGCAGGGCGCCAACCCATCTCGTCCGGCGCCCTCACACTGGGCTACCAGATCGGCTGCCAGGTCGACGTCTCCAGCGGTCTGACCCTCGGTATGGGCTTCTCCATCGGCCCCAACGCCTCGGTCACCATCTCCCAGTTCCCCGGCGTCACGATCGGCGGTCAAGCCTCGATCAACCCCAACATCTCCACCACCCTGCGCCCCGGCTCGATCGCCACCATCGACTTCGGCACCAAACCCCTAGCCACCAACCGCGCCTCCATCACCGCCGACCAGGTCGAAATCAAAATCGACGCCTGCATGGGCCCGGTCACCCTGCGCTCCTACGCCACCGCACGCATCTCCACCCCCACCGCCGACAACACCGTCACCGTCTACGGCGACCCCATCTGGCTGTGAAAGACGCAGTGCCTCAATGCATTAGGCGACAACCCATAGTGAGATCCGCCTAGGAAGGTTGACACCGATGAATGAATCGACCCCCACCACCGTAGGCCACCGAGCCACATCTTCTGTACAACCCGTGAACTCGACCGCTGTCGCGATCGGCGGGCTCGTGCTCGGTGTGCTGCTGTTGGTCATGGCGTTCGCGAACCTGAACCGAATGCCGGGCTGGGCCGACGACTACGGCGCGATTCTTGTGTATCTGGCGTTCTTCGGATACATGTCTGCCGCCGGACGACTCACCTGGTGGGCCATCGATACGCTGCGCGAGCAGATCCAGACTCGCCGGGAACGCTGATGAAATCCCGCATGGAACGTCCCCTCGGTCTCATCCTGGCTACGGCAGCTGTCGGTCTCGGGGTCGGCTTCCTCGCCCTGCCCGTAGCTCCGACGGCAATCGCGTATGGATATGTGCCGTGCGAACAGTGGCAGGCTATGCACCCTGGCTGGCCGTGTATCGATGTGCCGACACCGCCGCCCGGCGGCCCGCCGACGGTGCCGACACTGCCGCCCATGCCTTCACAGACTCCAGGGATGCCGTCGCAGCCTGGTAACGGCGTCGGTGCAGGCGCACTCACCCCGCCCGCTGTACCGCCCGGGAATGGGACACCCATCGTGCCGGTGCCAGGCACCGAAACCTCAGAATCGCCCGGGACCAACAACCAACCGTCGGCTCAGCAGCCGATACCACCGACCGCGCCAGGCTCACCGCTGCCAGCGACCGGCGATGCGGTACCACCACCGAGCACGTATGAATCCACGCCCCCACCGATCGCGACACAGACAGCACCCCTGCCCCCGTCTCCCTCGGAAGCGCCCGCCCCCGATGCGGTGACCTCGCCCAATGCGCCGCAGCAAACCGCGTCCAGCAGCGGCGATGGACCGCGCGATTCACGCCTACCATTGTTGATGACCTTCGCCGTCGCGGCGTTTGGTGCCGGTGGGTTGCTGTTCAACCGCCGATTCGCCAACGGCGGTACTGCCCTGACACCTTCGGCCATTGACGGTCTGCCCGGCGTTCCCCCGCCGATCCCACCCAACCCCAACAACGCGCCGACCGTGACCTCCCGGTTCGACATCACTCGCCTGTATCCGGGTGTCTATGCCCCACCTGGCTGGCTGTCGCGCAACTTTAATGAGAACCCAGGAATTCCGGGCGTCTACAGTCCCGGCACAGGCCCGTTCAGCGGCTACGGCGATACGATACGTCTCGACCCTGACACCACCCCTGGGGCAGTGGGTCCCTGGTCCGGCAACGTTCTCAAGCCGGACCCCATCACAGGCAAGACCGGAATCTCCATTCCCACCGGTGGAAATGGCCCCGACGATCGCAACAACAGCCTCGACATCGATGTCACCAAGCAAGTGCAGCTGCGGATCGTCGGCCTGAAACCGGAGGCCGTCTCGTCCTTCGATCTAAATGGCAACCCGACCCTAGCGGTCACCTACCAACCTATGTATCAGGTGCGAACCGCGTACAGCGGAATCGGCACCATGATCGTGGCGCAACCTACCGAATGGACCGATATCTCAATTGCCGATGTCCAGCAACTCGAACGAATGGGTGCCTTCGTTCCGCAGATTCCCGCAATGCCTTAGTGCAGCAACGTCAGGAGGGAAACAACGATGAACAACCATCGGCCAGGGCCAACTCGCAAAACAGCAGCCGCGCTACGCCTTTGCTTGCTGGTCGCGGCCACAGTCTCCGGGCTTGCTCTGACAGCGTGTGGCGGGCAGTCGTCCAGCTCCACCGATACACCGTCAACAGCTGCCGGGGCGGGCCCGCTTACCGAGGCCACCGCACAGGACCGAATCCGGCAGTACCTCACCGAAACCCTCAACGCACTGCCCCCAGGGGCCGCACTGTCGGCTCCGCCCTCCGAGGTCGACGGCAAGAAACCCGAAGTCGACCTCCGGAACCTACCCGCGGCCCCCTGCGATGGCGACCTCAACAACATCACCGGTCCGAAGAAGGCTCAAGTCTGGTACTGGCTCACCGGCGTCCCAGTCACCAAAACCGCTGACTACTTCAACGACATTGTCCGCATCTGGCGAGACCGATTGTGGAACGTGACACCGATCAAAGCCGGAGAGCAGTCAAACGCCGTCACCACCGACGGCTATCTGCTCGCGGTCATTCTCGGCAAAGCCAGCAACACCGACAGCGAGAATGGTCTCGCCTTGGCCGGAACCTCACCGTGTTTCCCGAACACTGCGACCGGGACGACCACACCCCTACCTGTGACCATCGAGCAGCGTTGACAAATCCACAGGCGGTGGGTTCGCATCCGCTCGGGTAGCTGATACCGGGCAACATGCAACAGCCGGTTCGACAACACCGCGCTGGGCGATTTCTTCGCGGCCCGCCGGAAGTCAATCGGCCGTGCCGATCTGGGCACCCGCGGTGGTGGACGAGGTCCTGCGCTTCGACCCACCCGTCCAGACGACCTGCCGCCGCGCCACCGCCCCCATCCACGTTGCGGGCCAACTCATCCCGGCCGGACACCGCATCATCCTGATGCTCGCCGCCGCCCTACCAAGCCAACACCATCCTGCGGGGCCCGCAGCAACTGCTCGTCACCTACGACCACATCATCGCCTGACGAACGAATCTTCCCTGGGGGAGCACATACCGTGGGGGTTCAATACGGTCACAGAAAAAGAGGCGCGAATTCCTTTGTGCAACAAAGAAATTCGCGCCTCGACGTGTCCGGAGGGGGACTTGAACCCCCACGCCCTAATACGGGCACTAGCACCTCAAGCTAGCGCGTCTGCCATTCCGCCACCCGGACCGGTGATGCTGGACAAGATTAGCGGAGAGGTTGGCGGAAAAGGAAATCGGGGCTTGGCCTGGCGAAATGGGGTGCGCCGGGAGGGGTTTGAGGTCAGTGGAGGATGCCGAGGAGGTTGGCGTTCTTGATGGGGGTGTCCTTGTTGGCTTGGACTTGGCAGAGGCTTTGGACGGCGGCCATGGAGAGGTCTACCTGGGTGCCGGGGGGTTCGTTGTCTTTGCCGGTTTGTTGCTTGATGAATTTGGTGATGGTGACGCGTTGGGTGTCAGCGTTCTGGGCGAGGTAGTCGCTGCACTTGGTGTCGCCGCCCTTGTTGAGGGCCTTCTCGACATCCGAGCAACCGGACAACAGGGTTACGGCGAGCGCGGCGGCCGCAACGGCCGTCCATCGCGCGGACTTCATCATGCGTGCGTTCCTCGTGGGGGTCGTGCGCGGTGGGGTGTCGACCGCGATCGACCGCCACTGTAGATGGGCGCGACCGTTCGGCAATCAGGGCTGGACCCGGAATTCAGGCCGAGGGTATGTGAGTTGGCTCACTATCCGGGGTGGGATTCGGCAGCGCTCGCCGCTCGCCAGACCCTGGCTTCGCTGGAGTTTCCGCGGCGGGTGAGGAGTTCGGCGAGGCCGGCCATGGCGCGAGGATCACCGTGGGAGGCGGCGGTGCGCCACCAGTGTTCGGCTTCCGAGAAATCGCCGCGCCGGTAGCGGACCACGCCCAGATCGTAGGCGGCAGCGAGATGACCGAATTCGGCTGCCTGCGTCCATAATTGGCACGCCTGGTCCTCCTCGCCGCGGCTCTGCATCGCCACCCCGAGCTCGTAGAGTGCGTTCTGATAGCGGCTCGCTTCGGTGGGCGGTTCGGGCGGGGGCGGGGTGAGCGCGAGAGTCAGTTCGACCACGAGTTCGCCGAAATCCGGTGGGCCGACGCCGGTGCTGCAGTGCAGCACGGTCCGGGTGGGTTCGCGGGTGACGAGCAACCCGTAGTTGCCGGCCCAGGACACGATGGCGTCGGTCTCGTCCACCCAGACGGGCGTGAGGGTGATGGCGGCGTCGGCTTCGGTGGGACGCACTTCGAGCTCGATGCCGCCCGTCATGGCGTCGCTCCAGACGTCAACCCCCCTGAGCTGGCGGCCCTCCAGCAACACGTGCCCACGCTCCACCGCGAGCCCGATGCCGAGGCTGCGCACGCCGGAGCGTGGCGAGACCGTGCGCAGGGCGAGACGGACGGTGGTGGGGGAGACGCCGATGGCCTCCGAATGCAGGGGGTAGACCTGAGCTCCGTTCCAGGTCACCGGGTCTGCGCTGGCGTATCGATCCGCTAGGGGTGGTTCGCTCGTGGCCGGTTCGGCGTACGAATACGACCCCTTCATCTGCCCCGCCTCTCGCCGGTGCCGTGTGATGTTCGGGCATACCGTAGTACCGATGCCGCCCGCTGCGTCCCGTATTTGCCAGCTCGGCCATCCCAGCAAACACCTGGTCGCTTGACCTGGGCCGAAAGTGCCCGCCAGCGGGTCCCGATGTCCGTATTTCGCCGGTCGCTCGACGTGTCGGCCACGTCCACGCGGTGTGTCGTACTTGCAGAGACGCCGGTGTCCTGTTGAATCGTCGGCGAAATACCAGCGAACGAGTGAAAGGTAAGGACATATGGCTCTGCCCACCATGACCCCCGAACAACGCTCCGAGGCGCTGGCCAAGGCCGCCGCGGTTCGTAAGGCCCGCTCGGAACTGATCGCGCAGGTCAAGAAGGGGTCGGTCAGCCTCGCCGACGTGCTCAAGCGCGCCGACGCGGAAGACTTGGTCAAGAAGACGAAGGTGGCGGCGGTCATCAAGGCGCTGCCGGGCATCGGCCCGGTGAAGGCGGCCAAGCTGATGGACGAGGCCGAGATCCCCGCGGACCGTCGCATCGGCGGCCTGGGTTCCCGGCAGCGCGCCGCGCTGCTGGAAGCACTGAAGGTCTAAGGATCGGGGGGGTGGCCTGCCGGGTCGCGAAATCGACCCGGCGGCAACCACTCCCACCGCCTTCGTTTGCCCGGCAAACACGCAGGACAACGGCCGATTTGGTCCAGGCGGTCCGATCCGATAACCTTGCTGAGCACCACCGGTCCGGGTGGCGGAATGGCAGACGCGCTAGCTTGAGGTGCTAGTGCCCGTATTAGGGCGTGGGGGTTCAAGTCCCCCTCCGGACACAAGAAGAGGAGCTCTCCCAGAATCTGGGAGAGCTCCTCTTTTTTCGTGGGCCCGGTTGGGTTCAGGCGTCGAGTTCGAGATCGGACGCGGGGACGGCTTGGCAGGTGAGGCAGGAGCCCTCGTCCAGGTGCTCGGTGCCGACGTGGTGGCTGACCTCGCCGGTGTGAACGTGGATTAGGCAGCTCTCGCATTGGCCGACGCGGCAGCCGCTGGGGAGGTCGAGTCCGGCGCGTTCGGCCAGTTGCAGGATGGTGCCGTCCTCGTCGGTCCAGACGAGTTCGCGGTCGGATCGACGGAAGCGGACGGTGTGGCGGTCGTTGCCGGGGCGCGGGGCGCTCGGTTCGGGCGCGGTGAAGCGTTCGGAGAAGATCTCCCACTTGGGTACTCCGCGTGCGCGAAGGTCGGCTGTGACCTCGGTGAGCATGGGTGTCGGGCCGCAGAGGTAGAAGCGGGCGCGGCGGTCGAGCAGACCGGGATCGATATCGGCGGCGGTGAGCCTGCCCCGGATGTCGAAGTCCCGGCCCGGCACGTCGGTGTCGAGGGGTTTGGAGTAGTGCGTGACGATGCGCAGCCGCGGGCCGATCGCGGTAGCCAACTCGCGCAGGCGATCCCGGAACGGGTGGTCTGCGGAATCGCGGACACCGTAGTGCAGCAGCACCTCTGCGACGGTGCCGCCGGTCGCGGCAAGGGTCTCCAGATAGGACAGGAACGGTGTGATGCCGATACCACAGGCGATCAGGACGACCGGGGCGTCGGTGTCGACCGGGATGACGAACGCACCGGCAGGATTGCTGATCTCGAGTCGCTCGCCCACCTTCAAGGTCTCGTGCACGTATCCGGAGAACTGCCCGTCCGGGATTCGGCGCACGGCCAGCCGGTAGCTCTCGCGGCCGTCGACGTCCGCGGGGCCGGTGAGCGAGTAACTGCGCGCGCAGGCCTCCCGGGCCGTCGATCGAACCGTAATGTGCTGTCCGGCAGAGTAATCCGCTAGCGGCTCACCGTCTTCCGGCACCAGGCGCAGGGCTCGGATGCCGGGGCTCACGGCATCGGAGGCCGCGACGCTGAAGGTGCGAGTGCCTTGCCAGGTGTGGTCGTCGGGCGCGGGAGTGACCTCACAGGTGAACGAGCGCAACGGGATCGAGCCGGAGAGCGGGTCGATGCGCTCGTCATCGATCAGCAGGTTGTAGTTGCTCCCAGCGGCTGCGAGCGGGTCCAGGTCGGGTAAGCCCAGGTCAGGAGCGCCCTGCCACCATCCGTATTCGGCGACGACGACGCTCGGGTGCAGGGTTTCGTCGATGCGGGCCCGCATTCGCACGCTCCCGTTGCGGGTGGCGAGTACCACCCGCTGTCCATCCGCGATCCCGCGCTCGGCGGCGGCCTCGGCGCTGAGATCGAGGCGCGGATCGCGGGAGCGGCGACGCAGCGAGCTGATCTGGCGGTCCTGGCTGTGCCGGAAGTATCCGTTCTTCGCACACGTCAGCACCAAGGGGAAGGACGTATCGGGCGCAAGCGGCGCCGTGAATTCGGGCACCGGTGAATAGCCGTGCGCGGCAAGTCTTTCGCTGTAGAACTCGACACGGCGAGTCGGGGTCGCAAAGCCCTTCGCAGCGTACGTGCGATGCTCCTGCGGCAGTGGCACCCGCACCCCGCCGGGCTGCTCGCGCAACTGGTCGACGGTCAGGCCGAGCGGCTGCAATTGGTGGTTCCATCCGGCCTCGACATCTCCGCCGAAGAACAGCTCGCTCATGCCAATTCGGGTGGCGAGGTCGAAGACCACTTCGGTGTCGGAGCGCGATTCCCCTGCCGGCTCGACCACGCGGGTGCGCAGTTGCACATGCTCCTGGGCGCGGTGATCGACCTCGAAGCCGATGCGCAGGGACTCCCGTTCCCATGGGCTGTCGGCCGGGAGCAGAATGTCGGCGTAGCGGGCGGTAGGGTTGTCGAACAGGTCGATGTGCACCTGAAACTCCAACTGTGCCAGCGCCTTCGCGGTGCGGGTCGAGTCAGGCTGGGAGATGAGCAGATTGGATCCGAAGCCGATCAGCGCACGAACCTGATAAGGGTCGTGATCCAGCATCGAACGGCAAAGATCGCGCGCCGTCACCCAGCCATTGGCGGCGGGCCCCAGCGGGCGTTCAGCCAGGCCGAGCGCCTTGTCACGCTGCTGCGGCGGCAGTAGCGCGGCGCGATTCGCGATGTTGTTCGTAGGTTGGGCCGGGAGCACCCTATTGCCGCCGGGCGCATCGAACGAACCGGTCAGCGCGAACAGCGTCGCGATGGCTCGATCCGTCTGCGCCGCGTTCGCATGCTGCCCGATCCCGGTCCAGCCGTAGTAGGACACCGACTCGGCCGCGGCGATTTCATTGGCGAGCGCCGTGATCCGGTGCGGCTCGATCCAGGTCTCCCGCGCCACCCGTTCCAGTGGCCATGCCCGGCATGCCCGTGTGTAATGCTCGAACGCGGGCGCGCACGTGCGAGCACCGTCCCGGGTCGCAATGCGATGCGCGCCGGCCAGCGCGAAACGTTGCGGCGTACTGACAGGGAACCGGGTGTCGTATGGTACTGGCGCGCAATCGATTTCATCCCAGGCGACGTATCCGGTCAGCTCCGGCCAGATCTCCTCGGCCCGCAGGAAGCGTCCGGTGTCCGCACGCACCAGCAGCGGGGCATTGCTCCACGCCCGCACGAACTGCTCGTCGAATCCACCGGTATCGAGCATCTGACCGGCCAGTCCAAGAGCGAGCGCGGCATCGGTGCCCGGTCGCACACGCAGCCAGTGATCCGCGTCCCGGGCGCTGGTGGAGCGTCGCGGGTCGATGACCGCGAGCCGGGCGCCGCGGGCCTTCGCCTCGGCCAACGCGGTGGACTGCGACAGCCAGGTCTTGGCCGGGTTGAACCCCCAGAGGATCGCTAGATCGGTGTTGGCGTAGTCCGGTACCGGCAGCCCGGTGCCGAAGGTGAACGAGTGCGCGACATCCTTGTGCCAGTTGCAGATCTCGGTGCTGAACACGACATTCGGGCTGCCGAACCCGTACACGAAGCGCTGGATCCACTCCATCCCGTCGGCCACACCGGTTCCCGAGGGCGTCGCCAGCGCGAACGCGACGCTTTCCGAGCCGCTCTCGCCCGCGATGGTGGTGAGCCGGGCGGCGATCTCGTCGAGGGCCTCGTCCCACCCGATGGGTTCCCAGCCCGGATCGGGATCGCCCTTCGGCCTGGTCCGCCGCAGCGGCCTGGTGAGCCGGCGCGAATTGTGCGCGATCTCGGCGGCGGATCGGCCTTTGGGGCACATGGACTGTCCGGTCGGGTGGTCCCCGTCCGGCCGGGCATCGACGATCCTGCCCTTCTCGACGGTGTAGACAGCGCCACACCGCGACTTGCACATCGTGCAGAACCCGGAGATCTCCACGTTTCGAAACTAACCGTCGCGACATCACTGAACCATGGACAGATGTCCCGCAGGTCGCGCCGGCAACGTGATGGCGATGAATTGCCTTACTGCACAGCATATTCAGGGAATCGAGCCGATCCTTGTGCGGGTGGCGGGTAGCCTTGGCACCACTTAGTTCAATGTCTGAACAAAGTGGAGGTTGATCATGGTGACGCCGACGGCCGCGGACAAGTTCTCGTTCGGATTGTGGACGGTGGGGTGGCAGGGGAGGGACCCGTTCGGGGATGCCACCAGGCCGGAGTTGGATGCGGTGGAGGCGGTGCATCGGCTCGCGGAGTTGGGGGCCTACGGGCTCAGCTTTCATGACGATGACCTGATTCCGTTCGGCGCGTCCGCGAGCGAGCGGGAGCGGCGGATCGAGCGGTTGCGAAAGGCGTTGGCCGAGACCGGGATGGTGGTGCCGATGGTCACCACGAATCTTTTCACTCATCCGGTGTTCAAGGACGGCGGGTTCACCAGCAACGATCGTGCTGTGCGGCGGTTCGCGCTGCGGAAGGTGCTGCGCAACATCGAGTTGGCGGCCGAGGTGGGTGCGCGGACGTATGTGCTGTGGGGCGGGCGCGAGGGCGCGGAGTACGACAGCGCCAAGGATGTGCGGGCGGCTTTGGACCGCTATCGCGAAAGTCTGGATCTACTGACCGAGTTCGTGCGTGACCGTGGCTATGACCTGCGTTTCGCGATCGAGCCCAAGCCCAATGAGCCGCGCGGGGACATTCTGCTGCCGACGGTCGGGCACGCGCTGGCCTTCATCACCACCCTCGCGCACCCGGAGCTGGTCGGGGTGAATCCCGAAGTGGGGCACGAGCAGATGGCGGGATTGAACTTCGCGCACGGTATCGCGCAGGCGCTGTGGCAGGGCAAGCTGTTCCACCTCGACCTCAACGGCCAGCGCGGCATCAAATACGACCAGGACCTGGTCTTCGGGCACGGCGATCTGATGAACGCGTTCAGCCTGGTCGACCTGCTGGAGAACGGCGGCCCGGACGGGACGCCCGCCTACGACGGTCCGCGGCACTTCGACTACAAGCCCTCGCGCACGGAAGATATGGCGGGCGTGTGGGATTCGGCGGCGGCCAATATGCGCACGTATCTGTTGTTGAAGGAACGCGCGCGGGCTTTCCGCGCGGATCCCGAAGTGCGGCAGGCATTGTCGGAGGCTGGAGTGGCAGACCTGCGTACTCCGACCTTGGCTGCGGGGGAAGGCTATGCGGACCTGCTGGCCGAGCCGGAACCCGATTTCGATCCGGATCGGGCCGGGGAGCGTGGGTACGGGTTCGTCCGGCTGAATCAGCTGGCGCTGGAACACCTGATCGGCGCGCGGTGATCGGATGAGGCTGGTTGCCGGGGTCGATTCCTCCACACAGTCGTGCAAGGTCGTCATTCGTGAGGCCGAGACCGGGAGGCTGGTGCGATCGGGGCGGGCGGCGCATCCGCCCGGCACCGAGGTGCATCCGCAGTACTGGTGGACCGCGCTGCTCGAGGCGCTCGCGGCCGCGGGCGGCCTCGAGGATGTCGCGGCGATCAGTGTCGCCGGGCAGCAGCACGGGCTGGTGTGCCTGGACGAGCACGGTCGGGTGGTGCGAGACGCGCTGCTGTGGAACGACACCCGGTCGGCCGGGGCTGCCGAGGATCTCGTCGGCGAACTCGGCGCGGCCACCTGGGCCGACCGCACCGGATCGGTCCCGGTGGCCTCGTTCACCGTCACCAAATTGCGCTGGCTGGCCGAGCATGAACCCGCCGATCTTGCCCGCACGGCGGCGGTCTGCCTGCCGCACGACTGGCTCACCTGGCGATTGCGCGGCAGTGGACTCGAACAGCTCACCACCGACCGCTCCGATGCGTCGGGGACCGGCTATTTCGATTCCCGCACCGATGAGTACTGCCGGGATCTGCTCGAATTGGCCTGCGGGCGTGGCGATCTGCTCCTGCCACGGGTGCTGCGTCCGAGCGAGTCGACGCCGTCCTCGGCCGGGCCGCTCCTGGCGGCCGGTGCGGGCGACAATGCCGCTGCCCGGCTGGGGCTGGCCGCGGGCACGGACGGGCTGGTGTCGCTGGGCACCTCGGGTGTGGTGTCGGCCGGCTCGGTCCAGCGCCCGGCCGACCCGACCGGCATCATCGCCGGTTTCGCCGCTGCCTCGGAACTCCATCTGCCGCTGGTCTGCACCCTCAATGCCGCACGGGTGCTGGACACGATCGCAGGCATGCTGGGTGTCGGACTTGCGAGGCTGAGCGAGCTCGCACTGTCGGCCGCGCCCGGGGCGGACGGTGTCGTACTGCTCCCGTACCTCGACGGGGAACGAACTCCCAACCTGCCCACCGCGACCGGGGCGCTACACGGCCTCACCACCGCGACCTCGACACCGGCCAATATCGCCCGGGCTGCCGTGGAAGGCATGCTGTGCGGAATCGCGGCCGGATTGGACGCCTTGACCGCCCACGGTATTTCGATCACCGCCGTGCGGTTGATCGGTGGCGCTGCCGCACTTCCGGCGGTCCGCGAGATCGCGCCCACGGTGTTCGGTGTACCGGTGTCGGTCCCCGAGCCCGGCGAGTATGTCGCCGACGGTGCGGCACGGCAGGCGGCGTGGGCATTGTCCGGCGATGTCGGGATACCGGAATGGCCTGAATCGCCGACCCCGCCGCAACGCTACGAGGCTTCTGCGGCGGTCTCGGTGCGGGAGCGCTATCGGGCGGCCCAGTCGAGGTATTTGGAGCGATGACACTGCCACCGGGTCCGGTCCACCTGCGCCAGGTGCGCACCGGCAATCTGCAGGCGCTGCTGCGGGCCATGCTCGAGGGCCCGGCCTCGCGGGCCGAGCTCGCGCAGCGCACCGGCCTGACCAAGGCCACCATTGCCAGCCTCGCGGAACCGCTGCTGCGGCAAGGGATTCTGACGGAGGATCCCGAGGTGAACACCGGGCGCGGGCGGCCGTCACGTCCGTTGCGCTTCTCGGATGCGGCTCCGGTGGCGATCGGCGCGGAGATCAATGTGCGGCATCTCGCCGTCAGCGTGCAGCGACTCGACGGGTCCACCGCGGCGACTCGACGCGTCGATCTCGACAACCGACGCCGCGGCGTCGACGATCTGATCGACCGGCTCGCCGCGCTCATCCGTGCCACGCTGGCCGAATCAGGGCTGGAGCCACTGGGTTTCGGGCTGGCCGTGCCCGGCATCGTGCACGACGGCACCGTGGTGCACGCGCCCAATGTGCCCGCTCTGACCGGTGTCCGGATCGGTGATCGCCTGGCCGCCGCACTGGCGGCACCGATGGTGGAGGTGGACAACGAAGCCAACCTCGCGGCCTTGGCGCACGTGTGGCCGCACCGGCTGGCCGGCGATGACTTCGTCTATGTCTCCGGCGATGTCGGTGTCGGCGCGGGAATCGTTCTCGGCGGCACCCTGTTTCGCGGTGGCAGCGGGTTCGCGGGCGAACTCGGGCACGTCATCATCGAGCGTGGCGGCCGTCCCTGCAGCTGCGGAAGCCACGGCTGCGTCGAGCAGTACGCGGGCCTGCAGGCGATCCTCGCCACCGCGGGCCATCAGCGCCTCGACCAGCTCCACAACGCGCTCCGCGACGGCGATACCCGCAGCCGCTCCGCCGTCAACTGCGCGGGCTCGGCTTTGGGTACCGCTCTGGCGTCCCTGATCAATATCTGCGATGTCGCGACCGTCTTGCTCGGCGGCAGCTACGCGACCGTTTTCGACGAATTCGCCCCGGGCGTGCGCGCCGAACTCGGCACCGGCGTCCTGGCCGCCGCCCGCCGCCCGGTCGCCCTGGCCGCCTCGCCGCTCGGCCGCGACGCCGTCACTCGCGGTGCGGCGGGCCTCATCACCCACCGCTATTGCCTTACGCCAGAACTCCTGTTGGAGTTCGACCCGAACGCGACTGTGGACGGACGAAGCACGACGGCGTGACCGATGAGTTCGACCGCCACGGCCCGTCATATCGAGCACAACGAACCTCAGGAAGGGTCGATCGATGAGCGAGCTGAACACGGAACGTGCCCGGCATGGGATCGTCGAACATACTCGGCGGCTGGCGGATTCGGCCGTCCTGGCCGGACCCGACGCCACCGTGCCGACAGCCCCCAAGTGGACGGTGACCGACCTGGTCGAGCATGTGGGCCAAACCCAGCACTGGGTCGCGGAGACCATCGAGCGGCGCGTCACCGACCCCACGCGGCTGCCGATGGAGATGGCGGTGCTCCCCGTTGACCCTGGGGAATGGCAGGCGTGGCCGGCGGACTCCGCGCAGCGGGTCGTGAATGCGTGCTCCGACGACGCACTCGACGCGCCGGTGTTCAATCCCGCCGGTGACGAGCGGTCCGGGACTCGATTCTGGGTTACCAGCCTGCTCAACGAGGCGGTCGTGCACGGCGTCGACGCCGCCGGCGCGGCGAACCGGCCCGCCGACATCGACGCCGACATCGCAGCCGCGCTCATCGAGAATCACTTCAGGATGCTCACCTCTCCCACCTGGGCGATGCAGCGGTCCGAGTCGGCCGCCGCCTTGCGCGGCACCGGGCAGACCCTGCAATGGCTGGCCACCGACGACGCCGATGACGCTTGGTTCCTCGAACGTCGGCCCGGCGGAGCGACGTGGCAGCGCGGAACCCGGTCGGCCGATGTGACGGTGAGCGGTCCTACCTGGTCGCTGCTGCTGGCCTTGACCCGACGACTCCCGCTCGACGCCACCGACATCCGCGTCGACGGTGACGTCGACTTGGCCCGGCACTGGCTCGACAACACCGCTCATGTGAGCGGCTGAACGCTGTTGTTGCTCAACGCATGAGCGCCGCCTCGATCTGATCCATCAGATGCCAGCGGCTTGCCAGTCGTGGCAGGGAGACTTGGCGGCGTGACTACGAACGACTTCTCGATGCCGACCTCGAATGCCGAACTGGCACAGTCATTGCCGGGGAATTTCCAGAGCCACCATGTCGAGGTGAATGGCGTTGTCCTGCACTATGTGGCAGGAGGGGAAGGGGAGCCGCTCGTCTTGTTGCCCGGGTGGCCGCAGACCTGGTGGCAGGCTCGGAAGGTCATGCCGTTGCTGGCGCGGCATTTCCGGGTGATCACCGTCGAGATCCGGGGGATGGGTTCTTCGGGCACTCCTGCGGGCGGTTATGACAAGAAGACCATGGCGGAGGACGTCCATGAGTTGATTCGGCATCTGGGCTACGGTTCCGCGTTCGTGGCGGGGCACGATATCGGGTCGATGGTGGCGTTCAGTTTGGCCGCCAATCACCCTGAATCCGTCCGCAGACTGGCGTTGCTGGAGGAACCTCACCCGGACGAATCACTGTATTCCTTTCCATTGCTTCCGAATTCCGGGGAGCGCGCGCGGCATCGTTGGTGGTTCGCTTTCAATCAGGTCGCCGAGGTTCCCGAAGACTTGCTCGAGGGTCGCGGCCGTGTCCTGATCGACTACCTGTGTCGCCGAAACCTGCGCAGCGCAACCGCTATCGACGAACACGCCCGCGAGATCTATGCGGCGGCCTATTCGCGGCGCGAGAACATCCGCGCTGCCACCGGCTGGTACCAAGCCTTCCCCGCCGACATCGAGGACGGCGCGAAATACGGTCGTCTCGAAATGCCGGTAGCAGCACTCTATTTCGCCGGCCACACCGATCTTCCCGACGCTCTCGTCACCCGCGCCGGCGATGTCACCCGCTACGAAATCCCCGGCACCGGCCACTATCTGGCCGAGGAACAGCCGGACGCGGTGGCCGGCCACCTGATCGAATTCTTCGGCCGGTGATCACTCCGCGCCGAGCCACCTGGTTCGAACTGTTCGGGGACTTGGTTTTCGCGGCCGCGATCGGACAGCTCACCCGCCTGGTCGGGGCGCATCCGACCCTCGAATCCATTGCCGCGGCGGCCGGACTGTTCGTGCCGGTGTGGTGGACCTGGGTGCTGTACGCGGTGCAGGCCAACCGCACCGATCGGGACACCGCGGCGCATCGCCTGATCGCCATGGCCGGGTGGGCCGGGGTCATCGCGATGGCGATGTGCGCCGACGGGGTGACCGGCTCGGCGGGCGCGGCGGCGGGCTTCGTGGGTGGATATCTTTGGGCGCGTGCCGGTGTCGCGGCACTCTATGCCTGGGATGCACGCGGCGGGACCGCGTTGCAGCCGGTGTTGCGCGCCTATGTGCGAGGTTCACTGTTCAGTGGTGCGGCATGGCTGGGTGGTCTGATCCTGGTGCACGGTGCGCCGCGCTATCTGGTGTGGACGGCCGCCATGATCTGCGAACTGCTGCTGCCCCTGGTCGCGGGCCGGTCCATCGCCCGGGTCTCGCATGAGGCCGAGCATCTGCGGGAGCGGTTCGGCGCCTTCACAATCATGGTGCTGGGTGAATCGGTGCTCGGCTTCACCGGCGGGCTGACACACGCACCCCTGACGCCCGCGGCCGCACTCACCGGTATCGCGGCGTTCGGGCTCACCGCCTGCCTGTGGTGGACCTACTTCAATGCCGGCGGCACTCGCCCCGGCGCGCACGCGGCGCTGAACCGGGGCGGAAAGCTGTTGCACGCCTATACCTTCGGCCACCTTCCACTCCAGCTCGGGCTGGCATTGACCGGAGCGACGATCGGTATCGCGGTCGCCGGCGGCAGTGCGCATCTCGACATCACCGCGGCCGCCTGCCTGCTCGGCGGGGTGATCATTTTCCTCGCCGCGAGCGCCCTGACCCGCGCCGCCTTCCTCGGGTTCGGCGAGGGCGTGGTGGTCCGCCGACTGCTCACCGCGGCCTTGCTCCTATCCCTGCTGCCATTGGCCCCGCACGTCCCCTTCACCGCCGTGCTAGTAGTGCTCACCGCCGTGCTCGCTGTCAGCGCAACCCTCGAAGCACCCGCCTACCGGATCGAGGAGAGTGTCGGACAGCGAGTCGACGGCGACTGAACTCGATTCAGCCCTTGATGAATTCGAGGATATCGGCATTCACCTGGGCGTAGTGGCTCTGGTAGAGACCGTGGCCGGCGTCGATGTACTCCTTCAGCACCGCATCGGGAGCGAGGTCGACGATGCGGCGGCTGCTGAGGTCGATCGGGATCGACTGGTCCTGCACACCGTGCAGCAGCAGGAGCGGAACCGTCAGTCCCGCGACGTCGGCGCGGGAGTCGGTGTAGGCGGTCGCGCGCTGGACTTCGATGGTGGCGACGATCGAGGTGCTCAGGCAGCGCCGGATCTCGTTGTCGATCGTGGCGGGCGTAACCCGGGTGCCCAGGTGAGTGGCGTAGTAACCCTGGGACAGATCGTTGAACCACCGCGCACGATCGGTTTTCAGCTCGTCGAGGGTGGCTTCGATGAGTTCGTCCGGAATGCCGATCGGGTTGTCCTCGGTCTGCCGCAGGAACGGCAGCGTGGCTGCCAGCAATGCGATTCGGGTGACCCGGTCCGCGCCGTGCCGCGCGAGGTAGCGCACCACCTCCGCGCCGCCGCCGGAGTGCGCGACCAGGATCGCGTCGCGCAGGTCCAGGAGCTCGATGAGGGCACCCAGGTCATCGGCGCGAGTGTCGGTGTCGTATCCGGCGGACGGTCGGTCCGAGCGGCCGTGACCGCGGCGGTCCAGCAGCACACAGCGGTAGCCGTGGTCGAGGAAGAAGGGCACCTGGCGCTCCCACTGATCGCAGGGCAGCGTCCACCCGGAGACGAAGACGATCGGTGTACCCGTGCCGTAGTCCTCGTAGGCGAGAGTCGTGCCGTCGGTGGGCGTCTGGAAAGTCGGCATAGCTGTTGCGCTCCTGCACTGTTGGCTGCAAGGCGGCCGGTCGGCCACGCCACGCACTATCGATGAGGGCGCTGGCAAGGAGCTGGCATCGCGTCCGCTCGCATTTCACGGGCGTGTCCGCGGGGGAGCTGGTAAACCTTTGAGGGGGAGAACATGTCAACTTTGGGGGGACATATGACCGAGCTTTTTCGTGCCGCGGCGCCGACGGCGACTTCGATCGCGGACCTCGGCCCGTTGCGGGATCTGCCCGGGACCTGGATGGGGTCGGGGTTCAGTTTGGTGGAATTGCCTGCGCGCAATGGGGATCCGTTTCGGCTGAAGTTCACTGCCACGCGGGAGACGGTGACGTTCACGGCGATCGGGTCACCGATTCCCAATCGGGGGAGCGCGCAGGACGACATCATTTTCCGCGGGGTGCACTATCTGCAGCACATCAGTGATGCGGAGACCAATGAGGCGGTGCACGTGGAGACGGGGATGTGGCTGTTCGTTCCGGCCACCACTCAGCCTGCGGCGGGGCCGACGGTCGTCCGCATGGCTACCATTCCGCACGGGGACGCCTTCATGGCGCAGGGTGCCGTGCTGCCGGATATCCCTGGGGCGCCGACCATTCCGGCGCTCAGCTCGGTGCCGACCGGATTCACCTTCGGCGGCGGCTACTTCCCGCCGCCGAACACCAAGCTTCCGGCCGGTATCCCCGAGGAAGCGCTCCAGGACCCCTCGGTCCTGCTCACCGCCGCGCTCAAGGAACAGACGGTGGTCAACACCACCACCCTCGATGTGCGGACCGGCGACGGCGATATCCGCAATATCGGTTTCGTCTCGGCCAATGCCGATGCGACTACGCTGCATTCGATCTTCTGGCTGGAGACGCTTCAAGGCCCGGACCAGTCCGAGTTGCTGCAGTTGCAGTACAGCCAGCAATCGATGCTGCGGTTCCCCGCGGGCCCGAACCCGGACCCGAGCAAGCCGATCGACTGGCCCCATCTTCAGGTTGCGACCCTACTCAAGCAGTAGCACAAGCGATTTCGAACACAGGCGATTTCGCCGAGACCGCCGATACGATACCTTCAGTATCGGAACTAATCGTTCCGATACTGAGTGGTTTCGAGATCGGAGAAGGTCATGTCCAGCAGACTCGAAAACGACGGTCATGCCCGACAGGGCTCGGTGAAGGCGGCGGTCGGTGTCGCAGAGGTCCCGGACAGCGCCCTCGCCCTGACGTCCCTGCCGGTGATCGACTACGCGGACCAGTTCACGCTCTCGACGAATCTTCGAGCGACACCGGAACAATGGGCGCGAGCCATGTTCGGCGATGTCCCCAGCATCGCCGAACGATTCATCTGGCAGGCGCTGCTCGGCCTGCGTCTGCTGCCCGGGCCGTCGCGCTCCGCCGTCGCGGGTTGGCGCATTGCCGACGGTGGATCGGATTGGATCCGTCTCGAGGCCTCCGGTCCGATGGTCGGAAACCTGGTGGTGCGCACGGCATCCGGGCAGGTGTCGCTGACCACGTTGATCCACTATGTGCGTGGACGGGGCCGGATGGTGTGGCCGCGGTTGTCGGCCGTGCACCGGCTGCTGGCTCCGGGTCTGCTCCGGGACGCCGCGACCGCGATCGCCACGCACCCGGAACCGGCCGGTACGGCTTATCCGAAGGTGTAGGTGTGGAACAGCAGTCCGTCACCGAGTTTTCGGGTGTCGAGTGGGTGCAGCGGCTGTTCGGCGGTGGTTTCGTCGAAGAGCCGCAAGCCCTTTCCCAGCACGGCTGGGAACACCACCAGTCGTAGTTCGTCGGCGAGGTGCTGCGCGATCAGGGTGCGGATGAGCTGGTAGCTGCCGTAGACGAGGATTTCCCCGGCCACCCGTCGCTTCAGCTCCGCAATCTCTTTTGCCGCATCACCGTTGAGGATCACGGTGTTGTTCCAGCGCGGATCCTCGAGCGTCGAGGACACCACGTATTTGGGGATGTTGTTCATCGTGTCCGCCCACTCGGGGCTGACACGGTCCGCCGCATCCTCGTTCATGCGCGAGGCGAACCACTCGGTGCTGCGTCTGCCCAGCAGTAGCGCGTCGGCACCCACTACTTCCGCCGTCTCCCGGACTGCCCAGGCCTCGAGGTCCCGGCGTCCCACGAATCGGTGGAACCAGCCACCGCATTCGAAGCCTTCCTCACCGTCCGGGTCCTGGACCACCCCGTCGAGGGTGGCGTTGGCGCTGATGACGATCTTTCCCATTTCCGTGCTCCTTGGACGATGTTGTCGGTAGCACTGGTTCAGACGCCGCAGCATCGGGAAAGGGGGCGCGCCCCCTTCGTAGTCCGGGCGGCGTCCATACAGCATGGAACTGCACACGAGGAATCACCTTGCGGGAGTGGCGTTGGCGCGAACGGATCTGATGTCGAGGGCGAAGGCAGGTGACGGCGAGGCGTTTCGGGCGCTGACCGAGCCGCATCGTCGCGAGCTGCAGGTGCACTGCTATCGGATGCTCGGCTCGTTCCAGGATGCCGAGGACGCGCTGCAGGACACGATGCTCGCCGCGTGGCGAGGTCTGGAAGGGTTCGACGGGCGCGCCGCACTGCGCACCTGGCTCTACCGCATTGCCACCAACCGTTGTCTGGATGTGTTGCGTGCCGCGCGCCGACGGCCGGCAAAGCAGTGGGACATCCCGGGAATCGAACCGCCGGAACCCACTCGGCTCGGTGAAATCCCTTGGCTGGAGCCCTATCCCGACGCTCTGCTGGAGGGTGCGATCAATGTGCCGCTGGGCCCGGAGGCGCGCTACGAGCAGACCGAATCGATTTCCCTGGCCTTCGTGACCGCCCTGCAGATCCTGCCGCCACGCCAGCTCACCGTCCTCATCCTGCGTGACGTGCTCGGATTCCACGCCGACGAAGTAGCCGAAATGCTCGAAACGACAGTCGAATCGGTCAAGAGCGCCCTCAAACGCGCACGGTCGGGAATGCAGCGCAGCCTGCCGGGAACCGGTGGCGAGCAACCGCCCGTCGGCGACTCACCGGCCGAGGACGCGCTGGTGGCGAAGTTCGTCAGCGCCTACGAATCCGCCGACATCAAGGCGCTGGTGGAGTTGCTGACCGGCGACGTGTTCATGTCGATGCCACCGATCCCGCTGGAATACCAGGGTCGAGACATCGTGGCCCGCTTCTGCGCACTGGTTTTCGCGTCGGCGCGAAGCTTCGTCCTCGTGCCGACACGAGCCAACGGTCAGCCCGCGTTCGGGGTCTACCAGCGCACGTCCGATGGAATCCACGGCACGGGTCTGTTGGTCATCACGCTCGCCGGTGACCAGGTCTCCGCCATGACCATTTTCGACGATACGGTTCTCCCCGCGTTCGGCTTGCCGTCGCAGTACTAGGCGTCCTCGGGCGGGACGACACCCGAGGACAGCGCATCGGTGACCATGTGCGCGATGGTCTGCGCGAGCAGCGGTGTGCGCGCGGGGTTTTCATCGAGCATGATCTGCCAGGTGAACAGCGGTCCGAGCAGGAGCCCGTGCACGAGCGCGGGGTCGGGGCGGCCGGGCAGTTCGCCGCGCTCCATGGCGCGGTCGATGACACCGGTGACAATGGACCGCTCGACCGCGAGATACGTGTCGGTGAACCGGGTTTGCAGCGCGGGGTCGGCGTAGATGTCGGCGAGCAGACCCACCATCACCCCGGCCTGGGTATGCACGAGCCGATCCCCGAACCATGCCGCGAGCGCCGTGACATCGCCCCGCAGCGACCCGGTGTCCGTGGGCGGCGTCTCGCCCATCCCGTGCAGGATCACCGCGAAGATCATCTCCTGCTTGCTCGAATAGCGCCGATAGATCGCCGCCTTACCCACCCCCGCCCGCGCGGCGACCGCGTCGACAGTGAGCGTTCCATACCCCTGCTCTGCCAACAGGGCCCGGACCGCGACGGCGATGGCCTGGTCCACCCGTCCATCGCGCGGCCGCCCGCCCGCCTGCCCCTGCTTCGCCATCCCGGCATCATACGAGACTGCCGGTATCGTTTCGATAGTTCGTACCGGTGCTTGCCTCGGCGCGCTAATGTCGTTGGTTTAGAACAAGATCGACAGTGGCAGGAAGACGCGCTATGGGTAAGAAGACTGTGCCGTGGACGGCCGACGATATCCCAGATCTCCACGGGCGCACCGCCATTGTGACCGGCGCGAATGCCGGTCTCGGGTTCGAGACCGCGCGGCAGTTGGCTGCCCACGGTGCACGGGTGGTGCTCGGCTGCCGCAATTCCACGAAGGCCGAGGCGGCGGTATCGGCCATTCGGGCGAGTGTGGCCGGGGCCGAATTGTCGTTCGTGGAACTGGATCTGGCGTCTCAGGAGTCGGTGCGCAAGGCGGCGACGCGACTGCACGACGAGTTCGAGCAGGTTGATCTGCTGGTGAACAATGCGGGCGCCTTGAACCGGCGGCGGGCGGTCACCGAGGACGGGATCGAAACCACATTCGCCACAAACCATTTGGGGCCGTTCACGTTCACCGGGCAGATCCTGGATCTGTTGCTGGCCGCTCCCGCGGCACGGGTGGTCACCGTCACCAGCGGTTCGGCCAAACAGCACCGCAATACGCTCGATCTCGATGACCTGTTCTTCGAACGACACAAATACCGGGGATTGGCGGCCTACGAGCAATCCAAGCTGGCCAACGCCCTGTTCGCGTTCGAGTTGCAGCGGCGACTCAACGGGACCGCGACGGGATTGGTCTCGGTGGCAGCGCATCCAGGCGCGGCCGAGTCTGATTTCGCGCAGAATCTCGGGCCGGCGGTGGCCTTCCTGTCGCGGCCGCCGATTCGGCGGGTGTTCCGGATTTTCATGCAGACGGTCGAAATGGGTGCGCTGCCGTCGTTGCGGGCGGCCACCGATCCGGGTGTGCGTGGTGGGGAGTTGTTCGGGCCCAGTGGCGTCAGCAAGGGACATCCGGTGATCAACAAGGTGGGAACGCAGGCGAGCGATCCCGCATTGGCCGCCGCACTGTGGGCGGAGTCCGAGCGGCTGACGGGAGTCACCTTCCGATTCGACGAGGTCGCGGACGAGCCTGTGGCCCAAGCGGATTAGACCCGTTGCGGTAGGGTTTCGACCCAGCGTAAATCAAGATCGGAGTGAGATTCATGGGTGGGGCAAACTTCTCGCGGAAGTGGGCGTGGATCGCGGGTGCCGGAGTAGTGGTCGTCGCCATCGCTGTCGCGGTTGCCGTGACGGTGCACAGTAAGTCGTCCGATTCCAAGGCGGTGGGACCGACCTACCCCAATCCGAGCGACGAGTGTGCACTGATCTCGACCGCCACGCTCAATCAGCTCGCGCCGGGGGCGGTGTGCAAACGCAGTCCCGGAACTCCGCTGAATCCCGACGAGATCGTCCGCACACCCAGTTGGACGGTGGAATCCTTCACTCGTCCGACGAGCATCCAGCTGACGCTGCAATTGGTTTCGAAGTCCGGGGCGCTGTATGACCGGACCAAGTCTTCGCTGACGAGCACCTACGAATCCCAGTTGACCAACCCGACCTCCACGGCCATCGCCGGAACCGATCTCGGTCCACAGGTGCAGGCGGGATTCATGATCAGCGGCGCCTCCAAGTCGATCACCGGGCGCAGCGATGCGCACCTGCTGCTCTGGTCGGGAAACGCGGTCGTCACCCTCTCCTTCAACGATTTCACCGATCCCGTCGCCATTGCGGCCGCCGCGAAAACGATCGCCACCGACATCGCCGTCAACCTGAAAAGTTCGTGATCGCCCGCAGGAGGGTTCTACTTTGCCCAGAACACAATTCGTCGCCGCACCTCCGGTCGGCAGCGATCTGAAACAGATCAGCGGACCGGCGACGAACTGGATCGCGCAACTCCTCCGGCAACGGCGCGATCCGGTCGCCGCCTCGCGCGAGGATGAGGCCACCTACGGTCCGGTGTTCGTGCTCAACATGTTCGGCAGCAAGTGGATCATCGCCAACGGTCCCGACGCCGCCCAGCAGATTCTGATGAACAAGGACCGGGTCTTCGCCAACGGTCCGGCCTGGGCTCCGCTCAACGGTCCGTTCTTCGAACGCGGTCTGCTGATGCTCGATTTCGACGAGCATCGCAGCCACCGTTCGATCATGCAGCAGGCGTTCGGCCGCAGTGCGCTGACCTCGTATCTCCGGTCACTGCACCGCATTGCCGAACGCCATGTCGGTGAGATTCCGGAAGGCAGTGTGGCCGAGGGCAATCCGGTGCTGATGCACAAGTATCTCGAGCGGCTGACCCTCGATGTCGCCCTGGAGGTCTTCATGGGCGTGAAGCTGCCGCGGGACGAGGCCACCGCGCTCAGCCGGACCATCATCGACACCCTGCACGCGGGCGGGTCCATGGTCCGCGTCGCGATCCCCGGCAACAAATGGTGGCGCGGCCTACGTGGACGTCGCACCCTGGAGGCCTTCCTCGGCGCGCGGATCACCGCGGCCCGCCAGGAGCAGGGCACCGACCTGCTGTCGATGCTGTGCCACGCCACCGGTGAGGACGGCACCCGCCTGACCGACCAGGACATCATCAACCACATGATCTTCCTGCTGGCGGCGGCCCACGACACCGCCACCGGCACCTTGACCAGCATGGTCTATTACATGGCCAAGTACCCCGAGTGGCAGAAGCGCACGCGGGAGCGCTCACTCGAGCTGCCCGATGAACTCGGCTTCGACGAACTGGCCGAACTCACCGAGCTGGAGTGGATTCTCAAGGAGACGACCCGGCTGCACACGCCGATCCAGATCGAGCCGCGCGCGGCCGTCGAGGACACGGAGGTGTGTGGCTACCACATTCCCAAGGGGTCGCTGGTCGTCGTTCCCACCGGGGCCAACCACTATCGCCCCGAGATCTTCTCCCGGCCCGAGGAATTCGACCCTGACCGGTTCTCCGACGATCGTGCCGAGCACAAGAGCCACCGGATGGCGTGGGCTCCGTTCGGCGCCGGGCCGCATAAATGCCTCGGCCAGCATTTCGCCGGGCTCGAGATCAAGATGGTGCTGCACCATCTGCTCCGGAAGTTCGAGTGGGAAGTCCCCGAGGACTACGTCATGCCGGTCGATATGAGCGCTACACCGCTGCCTGAGGACTCCTTGCCGATTACCCTGCGACGGCGCTGAACACCGCCGGGGTCGACCCGAGTTACGGCAGGGCGTGCAGCCAGAGTCTGCTGCGGTCATCATCGGTGGTGGCCAGCAGCAGACCCGACCGCAACGTGGTCATGCGCGCGCTGGGTGAGCTGACGGGCAGTGGAATCTGTTGCCAGTCGGTGCAATCGGTGGTCACGGACTGCAGTGCCACGGTGTGGTCGAGGGCGACCAGGCTCAATACTCGGGTGGCGGCGGGCATCACCTGCTGGACGTCGACGGCGGCGGCGCTCGGACCTGAGATCGGGTCGGCGGTGGGGGAGGCCCAGCACAGGACGTGCGGCGTCGCCCCGATGGCTTGACCGAAGACCGTGCACGCGGTAGCTCCGCACCCGACGCCGGTGGCGGCGGCGCTGCTGCCCGCCAGATCGTGACGCTGCCAGGCGACGCCGTCGGGTGAAGTCCATTGCAGCGGGTGGATGAGGGTGTCGCGCAGCGTTTCTCCGACGATCACGAAGCCGCCGGGTCCGGTGGTCACGGCCGCCGCGCCGGTCTGCTCACCGGGTTCCGAGGACAGCGCCGGGTCGTCGGCGTGGCGAACCCAGTCGGCACCGTTGCCGGAGGTCCAGAACGCCGCCCCGTAGCGGCCCCCGGGCCCGTCCCAATCGCCGATCAACAGATCGGTGCCTCGCAGTGCCGCTGCCGCACTCACCGCGATGGCGTGCGGGCCGCCGAACATCTCCATCGCCTGCGGGTATTCGGTGAGCCCACCCGCATCCCCGCTCCAGATGGTCATGCGCGGATTGGCGTGCGCACCACCGAAAGCCTGACCCAACACCACCGTCTGATCGCCGGCTCCGGCCGAGATGAGTTCCGCGAGTTTGGCATACGGGCTTTCCCCGCGGACCGGCACCGACTTCCAGTGGTTGCCGTCGGTGGTGGTCCAGGCAGCGGGAGTACGGCCGTCCGCGACGGGGATCGAGCCCAGGGCGAGCACCCCATCGGCGGTGGGTACGAATTCCAGGACGCGGGCGTCGTGCTGAGGTGCGGACAGTTCCCGCCAGGGTGAGTCGGGAGTGCGGGCGGCGCAGCCGGTGGTCAGCGCGAGAACCGCCACGAAGACGACCGACCACCTCATTCCGACACTGTGCCAGAACCACGCCCGTCGGTGCACCGAAACCCGGGCTATCGCCGCGCCGAGGCAAATCCGAAAGCATGACCGTTCGGTATGCGACGATCCGGAATCGTGACAATCCGGGCATTACGGATATGGATCTTCGCGGCACTGGCGAGCGTCCTGGTGCCCGCGTTCGCACAGGCCAATCCGTTGGTGGATCTCATAGCGCCGCAGCATGATCCGGCGGCCATCATGCCGACGCCGCGGACCGATCCGTTCTATACGCCCAAGCCGGGCTTCGAGGCGAAGCCGGCGGGGTCGATGCTGGCGGTTCGGGTGGCGGGCGGGCTGTTCCCGACAGCGCGTTCGCTCGAGCTGCTGGTGCGTTCCACCGACTCGCACGGTCAGCCGGTTCCGGTGGTCACCACGCTGCTGCTGCCGTACGCACCTTGGCGAGGGTCCGGCGCGAGACCGCTGGTGTCCTACAACATTCCGATCTCCTCGGTCGGGCATTCGTGCGCGCCCTCGACCGAGTTGAAGCGCGGCGTCTCGGCCGATCTGCTGGCGATTCAGTTGCTGCTGGCCAAGAACTACGCGGTCGTGATCCCCGACCATCAGGGCCCGCGGCAGGCGTACGCGGCCGGACTCATGGGCGGGCATGCCGTCCTCGATTCGATCAGGGCGGTGACCCGGACGCCGATGCCGGGGTTGAGTCCGGCGACGCCGGTGGTGCTGACCGGGTATTCCGGCGGCGCGATCGCGACCAGCTGGGCCGCGCAACTCGCTCCCGCCTATGCGCCGGAGATTCGCTTGGTGGGCGCGATGATCGGCGGCAATCCGGCGGATTACGAGTTGCTGCTGCCGCGCATGGACGGGGTGAATTTCGCGTCGGGTGTGCTGCTGGCGGCGGCATTGGGGCTCGGGCGCGAGTATCCGGAGTTGCTGGATCTGCTCAATGACAATGGCTGGCGGGTGGCGAAGTTGTTCCGCGACATCTGCATTTCGCAGGAGACCGCGCTCGGGGTGATCGCGCCGCTGCGGGCCGATCAGCTCTCGGATGTGCCGGATCCGACGAAACTGCCGATGGTGCAACAGATTATGCGGGAGAACCGGCCGGGTGCGGTCGCCCCGGCGGTTCCGGTGTTCCTGTTCCACGGGGTCAATGAGATCTGGATTCCGTTCGAGGGCGCACTGCATCTGTTCGACGAGTGGTGTGCGCGCGGGGCACGGGTGCGGTTGCAGCCGTTTCCGGGTGAGCATTTCCTGGTGGGCGCGTTGTCGATTCCGCTGACGAACGGCTGGGTCGAGCAGTTGCTGGCCGGGCGGCTGGTGCCGCCGGGCTGTACCGGACCCGGCCACTGACCGGTCACCGTGATATGGCTAACAGTTAGCTAAGTTCATGCGGCGTCGCTTCGATTGAGTCGAGTTCATTTCACTTAGCATCCGAAATGTTCGGACAGTCGGATCCTGATGAATGGACAGCGATGACCGCCGATATGCGCAGGACCGCGGCCGCGGCACTCACTTTGATGGCGTTGGTGATATCCGGGACCGGCATCGCAAGGGCTGATCCGCCAACCGAATCCACCATCGTGGATATGCGGGACGTAAGTCCGAACCGATCACAACTCACGGTGTATTCCGCGGCCATGGGCCGGACTGCCACGGTGGATGTGCTGCATCCCGCCGACAATGGGCCGCGACCCACTTACTACCTGCTCGACGGCGTGGACTCCGGTGCGGGGGAGACGAATTGGACGCAGAAGACCGATATCGTCCCGTTCTTCGCGGACAAGCGGGTGAATGTGGTGTTGCCGGTCGGAGGGCGCGGCAGTTTCTATTCCGACTGGGAGCGGCCCGATCCCGGGCTGGGCGGGGTGCAACGGTGGGAGACGTTCCTGACCCGGGAACTGCCGCCGCTGATCGACGCGCGTTTCGCGGGCAACGGTCGCAATGCCATCGGCGGGTTGTCGATGGGCGCGCTGTCGGCGGCCACGCTGACCACCCGGTATCCGGAGCTGTATCGGGGATTCGCGGCCTTCAGCGGCTGCTTGGACACTGTCAGCGCGAATGCCAAACTGGCCATTCGCAATTCGATCGGCTGGGTGGGCGGCAATCCGGACAATATGTGGGGTCCGGACGGTGATCCGGCGTGGGCCGAGCACGATCCGCTGGCTCGCGCGGCCGCGCTGCGCGGCAAGGCGGTGTACATCTCGGCGGGCAGCGGGACGCCCGGGCCGGAATCGCTGACCGACCCGCTCATGCCGCAGGCGGTGACTTTCGGCGCGGTGCTGGAGTATCTGGTGCGCGGCTGTACCGAGACCTTTCAGCAGCGGCTGCGGGAACTGGATGTGCCCGCGACGGTCGTCCTGCATCCGGAGGGCACGCATTCCTGGCCGTATTGGCAACAGGATCTGCACGATTCATGGCCGCTGCTGGAGTCCGCGCTGACGGATTGACGCGCAGGGACCTGTGCCGCCGAGGAATTATCGAGACTTTCGGCGTGTCGCAATCGGTCGCGCGGCCGGGAAGCCCGACAGTGCTATCGGCAACTTCGTAGCGACCCACTGGAGGTCCCGTGATGACCGCCGTGATTCGTCGCGGCGCGGCCGGTTCTCCCGTCCGCCGTCTGATCGCGCTCGGTGCACTGCTCGTCCTGCTCGGTGCACTGCTCGTCCTGCTCGGTGCACTGCCTGTCCCGCTGCTGGTCGCCCCCTCCGCGGGCGCGTCACCGCTCTATCCCACACCGGATCCCGATCCGTTCTACGAACCCCCGGCCGATATCGCGGCCAAGGCTAACGGCGACGTGCTGGCCGTGCGGACGATGCCGCCCCTACCGACCTTCCCGGGCGTCACCGTGACCCTGGTGAAGTTCCGTTCCACCAACTCCGCGGGCAACCCGATCGCCGCGACCACCACTCTGCTGCGCCCGGCCTCGGCCGTCCCCGGCGGGCCGCTGCTGTCGTATCAGCACATCATCAACGCGCTGGGCACCAAATGCGCTGTCTCCCATGTGCTCTACACGCAGGACCCGAATCTGGCGGTGCGGGAGGCCCCGATCCTCAACGGCCTGCTGTTGCGGGGATGGTCGATCGCGCTGCCCGATCATCTGGGCCCCACCATCGCCTACGGCGCGGCGCGACTGGGCGGCATGATCACCCTCGACGGCATTCGCGCCGTCCGCCGGGTCCGCGAACTCGGCCTGGATACGAGTCCGGTTGCGCTACTGGGCTATTCCGGCGGCGGCATGGCGACCGCCTGGGCGGCGGCCCTGCAACCCCGCTACGCACCCGAACTGCGGCTCGCCGGGGCGGCGGCGGGCGGGGTCCCGATGAACCTGGTCAAAATGATCGAAACCCTCGGCTACCAACATCATCCGGTGTTCGGCCTGGCCGCGGCCGCCGCGATCGGCCTGGAGCGCGAGTACCCCACCCAACTGCCCGTCAGCGACAATATGAACTCGGCCGGACTGACCCTGCGCAACGCCATCGCCAACGGCTGCACCAACGAGATCCTCGTCGCCGGTGCCGGCCACAGCGCCCTCGACTTCGCCGCTTCCACCTCGCTGATCCAGGATCCGATCGCCCGACATGTGGTGGAGGACAACAGCCTCGAACTCTCCGACGCCCTCCCCGCGACCCCGATCTTCGAATGGCATTCCCCGCAGGATGCCCTGATCCCGGTCGACGCCATCACCAACACGATGCACCGCTACTGTGCCGCCGGCGTCCCCGTACAGTCCGAATTGTTCCCCAGCCCCGACCACCTCACCACCGCGGTCCTGGGTGCCCCGGCAGCAGTCACCTGGATCGACGCCCGCTTCCGCGGCGACCCGCCCCCCTCGAACTGCTAGGCCGATTTCTGGGCGGGCTGATCGGTTCGGTGGGCGCCGAAGTGTCGGCGGCATAGCGTGGGGCATGCTGAATTTTCCGGTTCCGGGCGTTCCTGATGCGACGGAGGGTGTCGCGTGGTTGCGAGCGAATGTGGTGCGTTTCAGTGAGGGTGAGACCCACACGCGCAGGCGCGCTCTCGTCGAGAACGAGTTGCGGGGTGTGGATGTCGACTCGTTGCGGATCGGTGCGGGCAGTCCCACCGCGAAATTGGCGGTGGCACTGGGACTGTCACCGAGCGTCGAGGGCGACGTCGCTCTGGTCGCGCTGTCCTATCAGCCGCATATGAGTGTCACCGTCGAAGCGGATCTGGCGGTCGCGCGTTTGGTGGCCGCGTGTGGCGGGGTGGCCGATGAAGTGACGGCCAACCGGATAGGGCTGCTCGTGCAGGCGCATGCGGCGACCGCGGCGTTGATCGAGGGGCGCAATCCGCCGGTGCCCACTACTCGTCGGGTCGTGCCGTCGGGTGAGGTCGTGGAAGTGGACCTCACCGGCCGGCCGTTCGGCGAAGGCCGGCACGCCTGTCCGGGGCGATTGCACGCTATGGCCTTGGCGGACGCGGCGATTGCCGACCTAGGGCCGGGCGACGGTGCGGCGGTGGCGGGAGAGTTGGAGTTCCAGGAGTAGGCGGTCGGCGGGGTCGTCGAGGTCGATGCCGGTGATGTCCTGGGCGCGGCGGAGGCGGTAGCGCAGGGTGTTCGGGTGGATGTTGAGGGCGGTGGCGGCGGCTCGGACGTCGCCGTGGTGGCGGAGGTAGTGGGTGAGGGTGTCTTCGAGTTGGGCGGCGTGGGAGGTGTCGTAGTCGAACAGGGCGGTGAGGCGGGGGTCGTGGAGTTCGGGGCGGGCGGCGATCAGGTCGAGGATTTCGCCGAGCAGGACGGCGGTGCGGGATTCGGCGAGGGTGGTGACGCGGTCGCGGGGGAAGGTGGTGGCGGTGGAGTCCAGGACGCGGTCGACCTCGAGCCGGGCGCGGGCGACCGCGGCGAGGTCGGGGACGGGAATCGCGATGGCGGCACGCAGGATCAGGGCGCTGGCGGATTCGAGTTGCTCCACGAGCTGGCGGGTCCAGGCGGTGACGGCGCGCGCGGACTGGTAGCGCGGCAGCAGGATGTAGGCGCGGTCGCCGATGCGGGTGGCCAGGGAGTCGCGGCGAAATGCCCCGGCGCGCAGGCGAAGTGCGCTGCCGAGGGTGTCGCGGTCGCGGGCGGTGGGTGTGTCGCCGGTGAGTGCGAAGCCGATGACGGCGGCCGGGCCGGTGACGGGGATGCCGAGCGCGCCGGCCACCGAGGGCACGTCGACGCCGTCGCCGTGCGCGCCGAACAGTCGCTGGATCAGCAGTGCCTCGGTCGAGGGTGCGTCCAGACTGCGGGTGATGATGCGGGCCGCGATCGCGGACGCACCACGCAGCACCTCGGCCGCACCCGGTTTGAACGGTTGCTCACCCTCCTGCAACCAGATCGAGCCGAGCACACTGTCGTCCCCGGGCCGCCGAATCCCCACGGCCAGCCGATGTTTGATGTCGAGTTGAGCCGGGACATCGATCACTTCGTCGGTTTGCCGCAGGCGGTCGAAGACTCCCCACTGTTGCAGGATGCGCAGATAGTCGCGGGGTCCCTCCCGCCCGAGGATGGATTGGATCCGCATCCGATCGGCGGCCTCGTTCGACGCCGAGTAGGCCAGCACATGTGACCGCGCGTCCTCGATGCTCACCATGCCGCCCGCGTTCTGGGCGATGATCTGCGCCAGCCCGAAAAGATCCGTATCCGCGCCCAGCAGATCCTGATCCGCGCTGTCGCGCGCGCGGTCGGTGCGGTCGAGCATCCGCCGGATCAGCGGATACACATGATCCCAGCGCGCCCGCGGATGCACCGCGACGACGGCGACGCCCACTCGCGCCGCTGCCTGCTGGAATGCGTCCGATTCGGCGGCCGTCTTGGTCAGAACGACGCGTGGGCGCTGCCCGGGCGCCCGGCTCTCGACCTCGCCCAGCCAGCGCACCGCCTCCGCCTCGGCGATGCCCACCTGCAGATAGATGTCCGACATCGGTGCGTTCGCAACGGTTTCCGACGCCAGGTCCGAGCTGTCGACCAGCGCCACCGAACGCACGAGCACTTCATCCCCGAGGGGCGCGTGGATGAGTTCCACCAGGGTGGTGCCGAGCGCACCCACCAGATCCCGCAACGCCACGCCGGTCGGACCCGACGATGGAATGGGCTGAGCGCGCGATGGAGTGGGCTGAGCGCGCGCGGAATCGGACGGTGGCTTGCGAGCACTGCCCTGTTCGGTGTGGGTCACGATCTTGCCTCCGATGCTCCGGCCTGGTCGACGGGATGAGGATCCGGGCGCGGTGCTTCGGGCCTGGCGAGATCCGCCGTTCAGCCGAACGTACAACACATTGGGTGGGGCTTTGGCCGATCGGCTCAATATTCGCGGGCCGCTTCGGGGTTGACTCGGCGTCATCGCTGCGTGGCTCGGGCCACCTATCGCCAGGAGGATGTCATGGACGCTGTCACGGTCACTCCGACCCCGGTGAACGAACCGGTGGGGACATTCGCACCCGGGAGCGGGGAGAGAAAACGGCTACAGGGCAAGCTGGCCGAACTCGCCGGGACCGCGATCGAGATTCCGCACGTGATCGCGGGCAAGGAGCGGCGCAGTTCGGGGGAGGTGCTCGATGTGGTGCAGCCGCATCGACACTCGGCGGTGCTGGGGACGATCACGGTGGCCGAGGCGCGCGATACCGCCGAGGCGATCGAGGCGGCAACCGCGGCCGCACCGGGCTGGCGGGCGTTGTCGTTCGATGAGCGGGCGGCGGTGTTCTTGCGGGCGGCCGACCTGCTGTCGGGGCCGTGGCGGGAGACGATAGCCGCGGCGACCATGCTGGGGCAGTCGAAGACCGCGTATCAGGCCGAGATCGACGCACCGTGCGAGCTGGTGGATTTCTGGCGGTTCAACGTGCACTTCGCGCGCGAGATTCTGGCGGAGCAGCCGATCTCGGTGCCGGGAGTGTGGAATCGGGCGGAGTATCGGCCGCTGGAAGGGTTCGTGTACGCGGTCACGCCGTTCAATTTCACGGCGATCGCGGGGAATCTGCCGACCGCGCCCGCCTTGATGGGCAATACGGTGGTGTGGAAACCGTCTCCTACGCAGGCGTTTTCGGCGTACTTCACGATGCGGCTGCTGGAAGCGGCGGGGCTGCCGCCCGGCGTGATCAATCTGGTGCACGGGCACGGGCCGGAGGTGTCTGCGGTGGCGCTGGCCGATCGGCGACTGGCGGGGATCCATTTCACCGGGTCGACGGGGACGTTCCAGCATTTGTGGCGGTCGGTGGCGGAGAATATCGCCGGGTACGACACCTATCCGCGGCTGGTCGGGGAGACCGGCGGTAAGGATTTCGTGGTCGCGCACAGTTCGGCGGATCCGAAGGTGTTGAGTACCGCGCTGATTCGTGGTGCGTTCGACTATCAAGGCCAGAAGTGTTCGGCGGCGTCGCGCGCGTTCATCCCGAAGTCGGTGTGGTCGAAGATGTCCGGTGATTTCCTCGCGGCAGTGTCGGAGCTGAGCTACGGGGACGTCACCGATTTCACCAATTACGGTGGGGCGCTGATCGATCGACGCGCCTTCGACCGGAATGTGGCCGCGCTCGAGCGGGCCAAAGCGACACCGAGCCTTACCGTACTCACCGGTGGCCGCGCCGACGACAGTGTCGGCTGGTTCGTGGAGCCGACCGTGCTGCTGGGTGAGGATCCGAGCGACGAAGCCTTCCGCACCGAGTACTTCGGTCCGATTCTCGCCGTGCACGTGTACGACGATTCGACTCCGGACGGGTTCGAGAACGTCCTGGGTCTGGTCGACCGGGGCTCGCCCTACAGCCTCACGGGTGCCGTGATCGCGCAGGACCGGGCCGCCGTCGCCACCGCTTCCGAACGACTTCGTTTCGCGGCGGGCAATTTCTACATCAATGACAAGCCGACCGGCGCGGTGGTCGGGCAGCAGCCTTTCGGTGGCGCGCGGGCTTCGGGCACCAATGACAAGGCCGGGTCGCCGCAGAACCTGATGCGCTGGACCTCGACCCGGACGATCAAGGAGACCTTCGTGCCGCCGACCGACCACCGGTATCCGCATCAGGAGGTCGCGATGGAAGTGGGGGAGCGCTGATGTTCACCACCGTCATGCGTCCCGCCTTGCTGGCGGCCTCCCGCTCCCCGCGGGTGGAACGCACCGTCACCTCGATGGCGACGACCCGGAAGATGGTGCGGCGCTTCGTCGCCGGAGAGACCGAGGCGCAGGCGGCCGAGGTCACCGCCGACCTGCTCGGCTCGGGCCGGTACGCGAGCATCGACTATCTGGGCGAGGACACCACCGATATCGAGCGGGCGCGCGCGACCGTCTCGCACTATCTGGCCTTGCTGGGGACCCTGGAGGAGTTGCCGGGGTCGACGGGAACGGTGCGGCCGCTGGAGGTTTCGCTCAAACTCTCGGCGCTCGGCCAGTCGCTGCCCCGCGACGGGCACGCGATCGCTCTCGAACACGCCCACAAGATCTGCACCGCCGCGGCGGCCGCGGGCGTGTGGGTGACCGTGGATGCCGAGGACCACACCACGACCGATTCGACGCTGGGTGTCGTGCGGGCGCTGCGGGAGGATTTCCCGTGGGTGGGCACGGTGTTGCAGGCCTATCTGATGCGCACCGAGGGCGACTGCCGTGACTTCTCGGGGCCGGGATCGCGAATCCGCCTGTGCAAGGGCGCGTACAGGGAACCTGGCGAGGTGGCCTATCAGGATCGGGACGCGGTCGACGCGTCATATCTGCGCTGCCTCGACATCCTCATGGGCGGCCTGGGCTACCCGATGATCGCCACCCATGACCCGGTCATGCTCGAGGCAGCCGCCGGCTACCTGCGCTCCGGCCGTCGTGGCGTCGACGGGTTCGAATTCCAGATGCTCTACGGCATCCGCGATGACGAACAGCGGCGGCTCGTCGGCACCGGCGCGCACCTGCGCACCTATGTGCCCTACGGCGATCAGTGGTACGGCTATTTCATGCGCCGCCTCGCCGAGCGCCCGGCCAATCTCGCGTTCTTCCTGCGATCCTTCGGTCCGGGCGCACGACGTTAGGCCGTCACACCGTAATCGGCTGCGTCACACCATCATCAGGAGCGGGTCGAGGCCGAACTTGTACTTGCCGTACATGTCGTAGACCTTCTCCGCCTCGTTGGTGGCCTGCACGCGGGCCGCGCGGGCGTCCCGGAACAGTCGCTGCAGCGGCGTGCCCTTGGCCAGGGCCGCCGCACCGGCGGATTCCATGAACACGTCGATCGCGGCGACACAGCGCTGGGTGGCGCGCACCTGGTCACGGCGGGCGTCCAGGCGGGTGTCGATGGTGGGTTCGCCACCGGCGAGGATGGTTTCGTACTCCTCGACGATGTGACCCGAGAGCTGCCGCCACGAGGCGTCGATGTCACTGGTCACCCGGCCCACCCGCTCGGTGACGTACGGGTCGTTCTTGGCCTGCTCGCCCGCGAAGGCGATCCGCCAGCGCTCGCGCTGGTAGTCGATGTAGACATCGCGCGCGCCCTCGGCCATACCGAGTACCGGGGTGGAGATGCCGGTCGGCATGATGGTGCCCCACGGCATGCGGTAGACCGGTTCGGCATTGACCTGCACGCCCGGCATCGAGCCGTCGTTCATGGCCTGGAAGCTGAGGAACCGGTGTTCGGGGACGAAAACGTCCTGCACCATCAGCGTATTGGAGCCGGTGCCGGCCAAACCGAAGGTGTCCCACACGTTGTCGATCGTGAAGTCCGACTTGGGGATCAGGAAGCTGCCGAACAGCGGAAAGCCGTCGACCACGATGGGTGCGCCGTCGGCGAGCACCGGGCCGCCGACGAGAGCCCAGTCGGCGTGGTCGCAGCCCGAGGAGTAGCGCCACGCGCCGCTGAGGCGGAAGCCGCCTTCGACCTTCAGGCCCGCGCCCATCGGGGCGTAGGAGGAGCACACCAGGGCCTCCTGGTTCTCACCCCAAACCTCCTGCTGCGCTTGCTGATCGAACAGCGCGATATGCCACGGGTGGATGCCGAGCACGCTCGAGACCCAGCCGGTGGAGCCGCACGCCCGGGACAGGCGGCGGATGGCGTCGTAGACGATCACCGGCTCGGCGGCGAATCCGCCCCACTGGGTGGGCTGCATCAGCTTGAAGAAGCCGGTCGCGCGTAGGTCGGCGATCGTCTCGTCGGGGATGCGCCGCAGATCCTCGGTCTCCTGTGCGCGTTCGCGCAACACGGGTAGCAGCTTCTCGATTCGGTCGAGCACTTCGTGCTCGTACACGCCCAGGGTCACGTGGACTGAACCCCCACCTTGTCAATTCGAATAGAACACGTTTCGATTCGAAGGTTAGAGCACGCGTGCGGGCTTCGCCTACCGAAACCGCGCCGCCACAAGACGTTCCGCGCATGATCGCAGCTCCGGGGGCTACGCGACGCGCGGGACAGGCCGAGGGTGGGCGCTTTGGCCGGTCGGACAACGATTCTGAACTTTATTTAACCAATCGCCCGATCACAGCCGCATGCGTGGTCCGATTAGCTGATCTAGCTCGAGTGTGACCTGCGTTACTCGCATCGGCGCGGGACGCAGCGGAACGAAAGGATCCCGCATGTCCATTGCGGAACTGCGCGGCCAGATCTTGCGTCGCAAACCGATCGCGGAGATCGACGACGACACGCCCGCCGACGAACGGCTGTCCAAACACCTCGGCCTGTGGCAGCTGACGGCGATCGGGGTGGGCGGCATCATCGGCGCGGGCATCTTCGCGCTGGCCGGGTCGGTGGCCAACAAGACCACGGGGCCTTCGGTTCTCATCTCGTTCCTGATCGCCGGTGTGGCCAGCGCGTGTGCGGCCCTGTGCTACGCGGAATTCGCGGGCATGGTGCCGAAGGCCGGATCGGCCTACACCTACGGGTATGTGTCGCTCGGTGAACTGGCCGGATGGTTCATCGGGTGGGATCTGCTGCTCGAGTACGTGGCGGTGGCGGCGGTGGTCGCCATCGGGGTATCGGGGTACTTCAACTTCCTGTTGGATCAAATCGGAATCACGTTGCCGCACTGGATGCTCGGGGCGGCGGGGACCGGCGACGGGCACAAGGTCGACGTGTTCGCGATCCTGTTCTGTCTGGGCAGCGCGTGGGTGCTCTCGCGCGGGATCCGCAGTGTGGGACGGTTCGAGACGGTCGCGGTGGGAATCAAGGTGGCGATCGTGCTGCTGATCATCGTGCTCGGGGTGTTCAAGATCAATACCGCGAACTATCACCCCTACTTCCCGTACGGGACCGGTGCGGTGTGGACGGGTGCGGCGACGGTGTTCTTCGCGGTGTTCGGGTATGACGCCATGAGTACCGCGGCCGAGGAGTCCAAAGAGGCGAAAAAGCATCTGCCCAAGGCGATCATCTACTCCCTGGCGATCGCCATGGTGCTCTACGTGCTGGCCTGCCTGGTGCTGACCGGCATGCAGAAGTACACCGACATCAGCCCGACCAGTGGCTTCTCCACCGCGTTCAAATCCGCGGGGATGGGCAGCGTCGCGAACATCATCGCGATCGGCGCGATCGTCGGCATCATCACCGTGGTGCTCACCTTCATGCTGGGCGTGACCCGCGTCTGGTTCGCCATGAGCCGGGACGGGCTGCTGCCCGCCTGGTTCGCCAAGACCCACCCGGTCCGCAAGGTGCCCACCCGGGTGACCTGGATCGTCGGCATCGGCTCGGCCATCCTGGCCGGACTGCTGAAGATCAATGTCGTTGCGGAACTGACCAATATCGGCATTCTGATGGCGTTCATCGTGGTCAGCATCTCGGTGATCGTGCTGCGCTACACCCGCCCCGACGAACCGCGCGAATTCCGGCTGCCGCTCATGCCGGTCGTCCCGATCGTGGGTATCGGCTTCTCGATCTACCTGATCTGGTCGCTGCCCTGGGAGACCTGGGTGCGCTTCGCGGCCTGGCTGGTCATCGGCCTGGTCATCTACTTCGGCTACTCCCGCTTCCACTCCCGGCTGGCGCGCCCGGTCGGGGCCGAGAACGGCTGAGCCGCAACGACTCCGGGCGGCGCACCGACGCCGGCGCCGCCCGGGGACCTCTCAGTACTCGTGTTGCTTTCCCAGTAGCAGGATGATCGTCAGCAGGGGGAAGGGCAGGGACCGCGCGGTGAAGGCCAGGCTCGACGGGTGCGAGTAGTAGAACTCGTCGATCGGGATCGATGCGAGGGTCACCGCGAGTGCTTGTCCCGCCAGGACCAGGGCCGAGGTGCCGATCAGCAGGTAGCGGCCGTAAAGCAGTCGGCAGCAGAGCATTACGACCCCCACCCCCAGTGCGACGGAGATGAGCCCGAAGCACACCGCGACGATCTGCAGTACCTCCGTCGCCGTCCAGCCGAAATAGCGCATGTTGTCGAATTTGGGCTCGTCCGAGGTGAACAGGTCCACCATCGATTCCAGGCACCAGATGATCGCCCCGGCGCTCGCCAGCACAATCGCGAGACCCCGCCGCCATTCCCGCGTCGCCCGCCAGACCCCGCGCGATTCCCGCGGCAGTTGTTCGTTGTCGATCATGATCCCTCCCCGGTGGGCCGTCCTCCACGGCACCGGGAACGACAGTAGCGGCCGATTCGGCAGGGACTGCGGGAGAAATGCGGAGATCGTGTGGGGAACCGTGCGGCACTGCCATTGCGGGATGCCCTGGGCCACAGGGCGTTAGCTGTACGAGCTGCTCACGAATCCGTCGGGGCGGACCAGTAGCGTCCCATACGGCCAGCCGTCCACGAGATGGACCGGAACGTCGGCTTCCACGTCAAGATCGGCGGTGACTATGCACCAGCGTGATTCGACGAGATCCAGCGTGGACACGCCGTCGGCCACCCACAGGTGCGGTAGGCGGGAACCTGGCGAGCCGTCGAGTGCGAGAGCGACGTCCTCGGTGGAGGGGAGTTCCGCGCCACCGTAGCGATAACCCGTGTGCACCACCGGCGCATTGATCGCGCCCACCGCCTTGCGTGCCTCGGCCATGTCCTTTCCCCAGTGCAGCGACGGATCGTTGAAGCGCAGGCGCGCCTGCTCCATCGTCATGAGGGCTACCGGATGGCGTTCGGCGTGATAGGTCTCCAGCAGCTCGGGCCCGGCGTCACCGCGGAGGACGTGCGCGAGCTTCCAGGCCAGGTTGTGCGCGTCTGCGATGCCGGTGTTCAGCCCGAACGCGCCCAGCGGCGGGATCGCATGGGCTGCGTCGCCGACCAGGAAGACGCGTCCGACGGAGAGTCGATCGGCGACCTGGCCGCGTCCTCGGAATCGCAGCACGCTGCGGATCTCCACCTCGATCGACGGGTCGCCGAGCGCGGTGCGGAGGAGGTCGGGGGTCGGCTCGGTGTCGAGGTGGGTGAGGAACACCCATTCGCGGTCACCGTCGACGGTCACCAGCAGGCCGGTCGCGTCCGGATGGTCGATATTGCACATTGCGAACGGCTTTCGCGGCTGCAGCTCGGCATCGAACAGGACGCTGGTCGTCTCCCGGCCCATGACACCGGGGCCGGTGACGCCGACACCGAGGATCTCCCGAACTCGGCTGCGTACGCCGTCGGCGGCCACCAGATAGCGCGCCCGCACCACGCGCCCATCGGACAGGGTTGCCGTGACGCCGTCGGAATCCTGCTCGAAAGTGTCGAGCGCGACGCCGAATTCCACGTCGCCCGCCCGGGTGATCAGGACGCGGTCGAGTCTGTTCTGTGCGCAGGTGCCGCGGATCCGGGCCGGTGTGTAGGTCATCTCGGCGACGACTTTCGCTTTCCATTCCGCGGCGTCGGCGAAGTCGGCGTCGGCGAGGGTGCGACCTCGGATCTTCCCCGCTCGCAGGTCGACCGCGGCCTCGTTGACCGCCGGCTCCAGGCCGACCTCGCGCAGAATCTCCATCGATCGCGACCCGATGCCAGTGGCCCTGGGGTGCGGTGAGAGATCCGGCTTCGCTTCGACGACAAGGGTTTCGACGCCATGGTGGCGCAACAGCACCGCGAGCATCAGCCCGACGGATCCGCCGCCTGCGATCAGAACATCAGTGGATACAGTGTGCCCGTTCATGGGAACACTGTATCCATGTCTGTAGACTCCTGTCCATGTCGCTTATCTGGGAACGTGACCCCTACCGGCCGAAAAGCCAGGCCCTGAGCGTGGAGCGCATCGTGGACGCGTCCATTGCCCTCGCCGACGCCGAGGGGCTGGACGCGGTATCGATGCGTCGTGTCGCCGGCGAGCTCTCGACCGGCACGACCACCCTCTACCGTTACGTGGACAGCCGCGACGATCTGCTCGACCTCATGGCGGATGCGGTCCAGGACGACCACCCGGCACTGACCGGGGATTGGCGCGCGGACCTCGAGGCTTACGCCCACCACGAACGCGAGCTGTGGCTGCGGCACGGTTGGCTCGCCCCGCTATTGGCCACCCGGCCCTCACTCGGCCCGAACTGGCTGCGCGGCCTGGAACATGCGCTCGCCGCAGCCGCCCCACTCACCTCCGACATCGCAGCAGCAGCCTCGACCGTCGGGCTGATCAGGGACTACATCCGTGGCGCGGTCATGCGTGAACTCGCCGAGAAGGAGACCCAGCGGCGCACCGGCCAGACCGAAGACGAGTGGCGCGCCGCCGTCGCTCCCTACCTGCGCAAGATCATCGAGAGCGGCGCGTACCCCCGGGTCGCCCACATGACCGAAGCCGCCGATCTCAGCCCGGCAGAACAGTTTTCCCACGGCCTGGGCCGAATCCTCACCGGAATAGCGGACTCCCAGCCGACGTCGCCCTGAGCTGGCGGGTCAGGGGAGGACGTTGATGGTGATGAGGCCGGTGGGGGCGGCCTGGATTCGAATTTGAGTCAGGTCGCGGACGTGGGCTGTGGGGGTGAAGGCGATTGCTCGGGGGCCGACGCCGATGACGCGCATACCGGCGGATTTGGCGGCTTCGATGCCCGCTTCGGAGTCTTCGAAGACGATGCAGTCGTCGGGGGAGAGGCCGAGTTCGGCTGCGCCCTTGAGGAATCCCTCGGGGTGGGGCTTGCTGACCGAGACCGATTCGGCGGTGATCCGGATCGAGGGAAGAGGCAACCCCGCTGCGCCCATACGCTTTTCGGTGAGCGGGATGTTGGCGGAGGTCACCAGGGCATGCGGCAGGTCCGCCACGGCCGCCATGAATTCGGGGGCGCCGGGGACGGGGACGATGCCGTCGACGATGCCGGTTTCCTGCTCCAGCATTCGCGCGTTGTCGGCGTGATTGAGTTCCACCGGGCGGTCGGGCAGCAACGCGGCCATCGTCGCCCAGCCCTGGCGGCCGTGAGCGACGGCCAGCACCTCGGCGATCGGCAGGCCGTGTTCCTCGGCCCAGCCGCGCCACAGGAACTCCACCACGGCTTCCGAATTCACCAGGGTGCTGTCCATATCGAGCAGAAGTCCACGAGCCTCGAGCGTAGCGTCAGCCGTCATAGACTGGTTATAACCGGAATGGGCAGCAGGCACAAGATCGTCGATGGAGCAGCACTCCGCCGGGAAATCAGTGTTCGAGGGCCGGAATCGACGTCTCCCGGGTTACGGGCAGGGCCTCCGGGAGCTTTCGCGCAAAGTACTCCTGGAGCTCACCGCGGATCTCGGCGCACAGTTGACCCGAATCGATCGACTCGGCGACGGTGGCACTGATCTTCAAGCGCAGGAACGCCGCGTTCGGCTCGGATTCCGCGACCGTCACCGACCAGTCGAGCCGATCCCAGAGGGTCGATGCCTCGAGGATCTCCCGGACCTTCTCGCGCACCTGCGACACCGGGGTCGCCAGGTCGACATTCACGAAGGTCTCGGCCCGCACCCCCAGGTGGATACGCGACCAGTTCTCGAACGACTTGCTGGTGAAGAAGGTCACCGGCACGATCAATCGCCGGTAGTCCGGCCGCATCACCACGACATAGGTCAGCGCGATCTGCTCGACCGTGCCGGTCTGCCCGTCGACCACAACCGTGTCACCGATGCGGACGACATCACCGAAGGCGATCTGAAGTCCGGCGAAGAAGCTGCCCAGCATGCTCTGCGCAGCGATGCCGACCACCAGGCTGAGCAAGGTGGCCGAGGCGAACAGGCTGGTGGCGATCGGGCGAGTGGCCGGGAAGGACAGCAGGATGAAAATTCCGGTGGCCAGCCAGATGATCACCGCGGCCGCGCTGTCGAAAACACTGAGCTGCGTGCGAATTCGTTGCAGCCGTTGCGGATCGGACTTCACGCGTTGCCTCATCCGGGAGGCCAGGATGGCGATGAGGACGGCCGCGACCCGCGCGGCGAGCCAACCCAGCGCCATCATCAGCAGGACGTTGAGTCCCATCCCGACCCAGCGCCCGAGGTGCAGGACCGATTCCAGCACCGCGTCATAGGCGCGTGCCATCGCCACGACGACTACCGCCACGGCGGGTGGCCTGCAGGCGTTGAGCCGGTCCAGGACATCGGAATCGGCCTTGCCGGCCGCGACCCGCCGTGCAATGAGCCGGTTGAGCACCCAGCCCAGTACCGAGGTCGCCACCACGATCGCTACTGCCGCGAGCGCCAATCCGAGCATGAGACCTCCGTGGGAGAGGGCAGAGTCGGTCCTCAGCATTCTTAATGCGAATCGTTCAGTTTTCATGGATTTCCGGGGCGCGCCCACCTCGCGCATCAACCGGCCGGGATCACCGCCGGGCGGGAAGAGTCAGCAGGGCAAGGGCGCCGGCCAGGATCAACATGCCGGCCCAGGAGGTGAGGGGGAGGCGTTCACCGACGACTATTACGCCGAGCATGGCCGCGACAGCGGGTTCGACGAGGGTGAGTGTGGTGGCCGTTTCCACGCTGGCGCGGCGCAGGCCGTACCCGAACAGGCGGTAGGCGAGGAAGGTGGTGACGACCGCCAGATGCAGGGCGACAGCTGCGCCGCGAGGCGTGGCGAGCCAACCGGTCCCGGCGGTGAGGACCACCGGCAGGACCAGGACGGCGGCAAGGCCGAACATGGTGCCCATCACGGTGTTCGAGGGGTGGTCGCGGACGATCAAGGTGCTGCCGATCAGGGAGTAGACGGCATAGGTCAGGCCACCGGCGGTGGCGAGCGCGACACCGAGCAGGTCGATCGAGGTCGCCGAGTCCCCGAGCTGCGGGCCGAGTACCAGCAGAGTGCAACCGATTACGGCGAGCAAGGTGGCCAGGCACCACCTCCGACCGGGCCTGCCGCGCCCCGTCAACCAGGCCAACAAGCCCGCGAAGACGGGAGCACTGCCGAGCGCGACGACGGTGGCCACGGCCACACCGGTCCGCGCCACCGCCGGATAGAAGGTCACCGGATACCCGGCCACCGCGCAGGCCCCCAGCACCAGTAGCCAACGTTCGGACATACTGGGCCGCAATCGATTTCCGCGCCCGGCCAGGTAGAGCAACGAACCGCCGAGAACGAGCCCCGCCGAACCGATGGCGGCGGCGGGAGTTCCGGCGGGAGCCAGGGACGCCGCGGTACCGGTGGTACCCCAGCACACCGAGGCGATCAGAATGGGCGCGCTACCGCGCCACGAGGTGAAATGAGCGCGCGCAGCGGCGCGAGAGGTCGTGCGATTGGACACTGTCGAGAACTCCGTCGTCGAATTCCGGTGGGGAGGAATCGAAACGGGCGCACGACGAGAACCTGACTGCCGAGAAGGTCAGCCGGAGATTGAAGCGAAGCTCAGCCGATGCGCCCGATCAGGCGGCCGGCGGCGGCGTGACAGTGTGCCAGAAAGTACCCACGCCACGAGCGTACAAGAAGGGAGGCCGAGCATGATGCCCTGACCTCCCTGCGAAGAGCGTCTCCGACGATCAGTCCAGATCGAACCAACCGCCTTGCACCGCACTCGTGAACCGATCCCAGTCGACAGAAGCGAAGACGAGCACCGGACTCGTATCGCCCAACTTCGAATCCCTGACCGCGACCCGGCCGCCGCCCAGATGCGCAGCCTCCACACAGTCCCCACCCGAACTGCTGCTGTACGTGCTCTTGAACCAGCGTGCCCCGGACAGGTCAATGTTCACGCTCTGAACTCCTCGACTATGGACAGGATGAGTTGCCTGGTTGTGTCCTGGTCCAACGCTACTCGCGCGATCTCCCCGAAGGCGTTGCGATATCGGTCCACTTCACCTTCGCGTTCCAGATACAGATCTCCGGCATAGCCCTCCACAAAGACCATGGGCGGTTCGACCAACCCGGTGACCGGAAGCTTCGGAAACTCCAGCAGGGCAAACGATCCCACGAGGGAACCGAGGTGGCCGGGAGTCCTGAACCTCACCGCCCGGATCGAGACATGGTCGAGTTGCGAGAGGTCGACGAGCCGCTGCAGCTGATCGACCATCACGGCCGCGCCGCCGATGTCGTCGCGAAGCACCATCTCCGACAGCACAACGTCGACGGCGAATTCCTTGTCTTCCAGGCGGGTCTGTCGCCGGATCGCCATTTCGATGCGCTTTTCCAGCTGGTCGGTCGGCATCGCCGGATTTTCCGTCCAGGCCATGGCGCGGCGATACTCAGGCGTTTGCAGCAGGCCGGGGATCATCGCGAGCCGCCAGATGGCGAGCCGCCGAGCCGCCCGCTCCAGGACCACGTAGTGGTCGAATCCGGGGTTCATTTCGTCGGCGTAGGCACGCCACCAACCACCGCCGCGTTCTCGGGACGACCGGACCTCCTGGAGCAACCCGAGCAAGAGCTTCCGCTCAGAGTCGCTGGCACCGTACACATTGCAGAGCGCATTGATCTGGAAGGACGTCAATCGGGTGGACTGACCTTCCTCGGTGCGCGATATCGACTGCGGCGAGGTCTCAGCGGCCCTGGCGGCTTCGGCCTGGTTCATCCCCCGAGTGATCCGTAGCCGGCGCAGCTCTCGCCCCAAGGCCCGACGCGCGAGAGTGCTGCCAGAAACACCCATTTCGTTCGCCTCTCTTACGAGTGACACGATTTCTGGAGCCTGCCAGTTGGCAGCATCCAATTGATTCCTGCCGTACTGAAAGTACGCCGGAAACCGGTGGCGACGGAGGCATTGGCAATTCCGGATCATCTTGCTGGCGTGTCTACTTGGGGCATGTCGCACCTTCCGATCACGGATCATCGCGAATTGCCGGTCATGACAATCGAATACGCGCATTTGATTATGCAAAGGCACCGGAATTGTCTGGTTTCGGTGTGCGCGGTGAAGAACCAGGCCAAGCGGCGGCTGGTCGAGTGTGGCGCGCTCGTGCCTGCCGACGCTCCTCATGTTGGGAGTTGAGTTATGAAGCGAGCTTTCGGGCATGACATGCCGGATCATCCCGTGCTGAATCTCGAAGTGGCGCAGCGGGCTCTGGGGGAGCATGCCGAATGTGGTGATGAGTGCGAGGCGAAGCGGTACTTCGCGCGGCAGGTGCCCTATCTGGAAGGAGCTGCTCAGCCGGAGCGGACACGCGGCGGGACCAGCTGGAATATCTGGGGAGGGCAGTGATGGCGGGCCGGGGCGGCCCTGTGAATCTGCTGAAATCTGTTGTTCGGGTGCCTGATTCGATATTGGTTGTCGGTGGTGGGGCGTACCGTCGTCCGGAGAATCAGGACTGCTGATCCGCACGTCGGAGGGAGCGGGGCATGAAGGCCATTCGCACGCATGATTCGTCCGCGGGTATCGCGGGGCTCGTCTATGAGGATGTGCCCGATGCCAAGGCGGGGTTGTGTGAGGTGTTGATCAAGGTTGTCGCGTGCGGGATTACGCACAACGAGCTTGATTGGCCGATTTGGACGTGCCGGGCGGGGCATCGGCGGGAGGCGATCATTCCCGGTAACGAGGTGTCGGGGGTGGTGGCCGCGGTCGGGTTCGGGACGGCCGGGTTCGCCATCGGAGATGAGGTCTACGGGCTGAACGATCAGTTGCGGGACGGGGCGGCCGCCGAATTCGTCGCTATCGAGGCACGCAATCTGGCTCGGAAACCGGTGTCGCTGGACCATATTCACGCTGCGGCGGTGCCGCGCGCGGGATTGACGGCCTGGAAGGCGCTCTTCGATCACGGGAAGCTCGAGAAGGGGCAGACCGTGGTCATCCACGGTGCCGGCGGGGCGGTCGGGTCGGTGGCGGCGCAGTTGGCGCATTGGGCCGGTGCGGAGGTGATCGGGACCGGGCGGGAACACTCACGGGAACTGGCCGCCGGACTCGGGGTCGATCGCTACTTGGCGCTGGACAACGGTGAAAAGTTGGAAGACGTTGCCGGACAGGCCGATCTGGTGGTCGACACGGTCGGCGGTGAGGTGCTCACCGGGTCGTCGGTGCTGCTGCGGCCCGGTGGCATCCTGATCACCATCAAGGCCGCCAGTGAGTTCCCGACCGATCGCGACGATATCGCCAAGATCGTTTTCGTGCAGCTGCCCAACCGCGATCAGCTCGCCGAACTAGCCCGCCTGATCGATGAGGGCGTACTGAAACCCCAGGTCGGCGCGGTGTATCCGCTTGCCGAGGCAACCGCAGCGTTCACGACGAAAGCCGCGGGCGGTGTCCCGGGGCGGATGATCCTGCAACCCTGACCCGACCGGTGAAGATTTGTCCGATCTCGCCCTGAAGGGTGAAGGATCTTCTGTACAGTTCGATCATGAAGAAGGTTCCTTCGACACCGAATGGGTCGGGTGGGACGGCGCGACCGGTGCCGTTGGATGCCATCGACCGGCTACTGCTCGACGAACTCGCCCGCGACGGCCGCATGACCAACAATGCCCTGGCCGCGGCAGCGGGCATCGCACCCTCCACCTGCTTGGGCCGGGTGCGGGCGCTGGTGGAGCGCGGGGTGATTCGCGGGTTCCACGCCGATATCGATCCGGCGGCGCTGGGCCGGGATCTGCAGGCGATGATCGCGGTCCGCGTGCACGCCACCGCGCGCAGCCACCTGGCCGAATTCGGGGACCAGATGGCGGCGCTGCCGGAGGTCGAGAACGTGTATTTCATTGCCGGAGCGGATGATTACCTGGTTCATGTCGCCACGGCCGATTCCGGCGGGTTACGGACGTTCGTGCTGGAGCATCTCAGCGCGCACCCGGCCGTCGCGTCGACGGAGACCATTCTGATCTTCGAACATGTGCGGCCGGGGCATCACGGCGTGTCCTGAACTCAGGCGGCGAGCGGATGCGCGGCGTAACCGTGCGCTGCCGCAACCGATTCCGAGAGCAGCTCACCCTTGTGGGTGCTGAGCCCGGCGGCCAGGCCCGCGTCCGCCGCGACGGCGGCGCGCCAGCCCTTATCGGCCAGGGCGACCGCGTACGGGAGGGTGGCGTTGGTCAGGGCGACGGTCGAGGTGTGGGGGACAGCGCCGGGCATATTGGCCACGCAGTAGAAGATCGAATCGTGCACCCGGTAGGTGGGGTCGGCGTGCGTGGTGGCGTGCGAGTCGGCGAAGCAGCCGCCCTGGTCGATGGCGATATCGACGAGCACCGAACCCGACTTCATCTGGGCGACGAGCTCGTTCGACACCAGGGTGGGCGCCTTCGCGCCGGGCACCAGGACCGCGCCGATCACCAGGTCGGCCTCGCGAACCAGGTTCTCCACCTCGAGCCGGTTGGACATGACCGTGCGGACCTGACCGTGGTACAGGTCGTCGATCTCGCGCAGGCGGGCGATGTTCAGATCCAGGACGGTGACGTCGGCGTGCATGCCGTGCGCCACGGCGATCGCATTGCGGCCGGACACACCCGCACCGAGCACGACCACGCGAGCGGGACGCACCCCGGGGACGCCACCCATGAGCACGCCACGGCCACCGCCGCTGCGCATCAGATGGTAGGCACCGGCCTGCGGGGCGAGCCGCCCGGCGACCTCGCTCATGGGGGCCAGCAGCGGCAGGGAACCGTCTGCGGCAGTGACGGTTTCGTAGGCGATCGAAGTGATGCCTGAGGCCAGCAGCGCGTCGGTGCAGTCGCGGGAGGCGGCCAGGTGCAGGTAGGTGAACAGCACCTGATCCGCGCGCAGGCGCGAATACTCCTCGGCCACCGGCTCTTTCACCTTGAGCACCAGATCGGCGGTACCCCAGACCTCGTCGGGGGTGTCGAGCACCTGCGCGCCGGCGAAGCGGTAGGCGTCATCCTCGAAGGTGGAACCGACGCCCGCGCCGGTTTCGAGGAATACCTCGTGTCCGCGCGCGACGAGTTCGTGTACACCGGCGGGCGTGCAGGCCACCCGGTACTCGTGGTTCTTCACCTCGCGGGGAATGCCGATCTTCATGCCACTCTCCTGATCTCTCGACTGGTCGGGCGGGATCGCCACCCGGGAGAAATCATGAAGATAGTGCGAGATCATGTCCAGAGACCTGAAGATAATTCTCGCATTGACGATAGAGATAGCTAGATATTCAGAACTTCCGAATGCGAGCTGGGTCACACCGAAGCATCTTCGGCAGCCGAGCATCGACGCGGGCTGCTCGTCGCGGCCCGGCGTCAGTTGCGGAGCCGAATCAGGCCGACGGGATCGCTGCTCCGAGGGCGAGATGGCTGGCCCACTGGGAGACGGATCGCTGGCCGGCTCGAGCCGACGCTCGCTCTATTGCGCGGATTCCGGCCAGGTGTCGTCGACGGGCCAGCCGCCCGCGCGAAGTTGCGCGCGCACGCGGTCCAGGTCGGAGTCGCGGGGCATCTCGTCGGTGAGCTTGGTGATGAGGACGCCGACGTCGGCACGGTCGGCGGGTAGCGCGCCGAGCAGTATCAGCTCGGCGGCCACCTCCCGCACCTGGTCCTCGGTCAGCCGCCGGGCCAGTACGGCCAGCAGCGGCAGATAGTCGGTGTCGGGCACGCCCTGCGGATAGCCGGCGCGCAGCCACGCGACAATCCTGGCGAGCAGTTCGGACAGTGCCATGCGTTCGGAATTCCCCGTCTACCAGGGGTTCACGCCTCGGACGGGTGGGCCAGTGGCCACCCGCCCGCGGCCAACCGGGCCGCGACCCGGTTCACGTCGTCGGCGCCGGGCTTCTCGTGGGCGAGGCCCTGAATAGCGGTTTCGATAGCGGCGCGATCGAGCACGCCGTCGGAGGCGAGCAGTTGTTCGATCACCTCGTCGACTTCCTGATCGGTGAGTTTGCGGTGCAATACCGCGAACAGGGCCACGTAGTCCTCGCGGGGGACGCCGTGCGGATAGCCGGCGCGCAGCCATTCCAGGACGGCCGCCAGAATCGAACGATTGGTCGTCATGGCTCCTACTTCTTGGGAGGCTTCGCGCCGAACAGCTGGATGTCGAAGGTGTGGCTGATGAAATCCTTGGCGATGTAGAGGATTCCGGCCAGCACCACGATCGCCGCGGCCACGAAGCACACGTAGGCGAGCGTGGTGGTGATCGTATTGCGCTGCGAGGTCTGCGGACCGTCGGCGGCGGGTTCCAGTGCCCAGAACCGGATTCCGGCCGCGAAGATCACCGGGACCCCGACCCCGAGGACCAGTGCGATCAGCGTGACCTCGCCCAGGGACTTGGCGATGGCGTTGAAGGTGTGCACTTCGATTCCGCTCCTCAGGCCGCGGTCTTCTCACGCGGCTGCGACGGCGGGGTGAGCCCACTCTCCCAGTCGTCGTTGACGTTTCGGGTGTCGACGGGGTTGCGACGCGAACGCAGGTACATGTAGGCAGAGGCCGCGATCAGGATGGCCGCGACGATGACCACGCCCAGCAGGCCGCCACCGAGATCGGCCAGCCACCAGCAGAACGCGCCCACCAGACCGGCCAGCGGCAGGGTGAACACCCAGGCCACCGCCATGCGGCCCATCACGCCCCAGCGCACCTCCGCGCCCGGCTTGCCCAGGCCGGTGCCCAGGATGGAACCGGTGGCGGTCTGGGTGGTCGAGAGCGGCAGGCCGAACTGAGCCGAGGTGAGAATGATGGCGGCGGAAGAGGTTTCGGCGGCGAAGCCCTGCGGGGAATCGATCTCCACCAGGCCCTTGCCCAAGGTGCGGATGATGCGCCAGCCGCCCAGGTAGGTGCCCAGGGCGATGGCCAGCGCGCAGCAGACCTTCACCCACAGCGGGATGTCGTCGTTGTTGGTGTAGGTGCCGTGCGCGACGAGGGCCATGAAAATCACGCCCATGGTCTTCTGCGCGTCATTGGTGCCGTGGGCCAGCGAGACCAGCGACGCCGAACCGATCTGGCCCCAGCGGAAACCGGTGCTCACCTTGTCCTTCGGCGAGCGCTTGGTCAGCCGGTAGACGGCGTAGGTGCCGAGACCGGCCACCAGGCAGGCGACGAAGGGGGCCAGCAGGGCGGGAAGGATGATCTTGTTGATCAGGCCGGTCTTCTGATCCCCGGTCCAGATCACGCCGCTGGCGCCGAGGGCGGCCACCGCGGCCCCGATCAGACCACCGAACAGGGCATGCGAGGAACTCGAGGGAATTCCGAACAGCCAGGTGAACAAATTCCATAGAATTCCGCCGACCAAGCCCGCGAAAACTATGTGCAGCAAGGCCATATGGTGCACGCCGCTGATATTCAGCAGCCCACCCGAGACCGTCTTGGCAACCTCCACCGACAGGAACGCGCCCAACAGGTTCAGCGCGGCCGACAAGGCCACCGCCACCCGAGGGGAAAGCGCACCGGTCGCAATGGATGTCGCCATCGCATTTGCGGTGTCATGGAATCCGTTGGTGAAATCGAAGGCCAACGCAGTGAAAACCACGATCAACAGAACGAGAAGCTCAGCGCTCACACCCTCAGTGTCACAACGAGATCGCGCGGTTTGAATGGCTCTCGAGCGGAGTTCATCCGAAATTCAGGTGCATACCCCGGGACCGTCGCCCCGGGGTACCGCCGCTTACATGCCCGGACAGCAACCGGACATCATCGTGCACATCCAGCTGCAGAACATCGACCACGGGTCCATCGGCGATCACCTCCTCCCGCGTGATTCGGAGCCGACTCGCGGCGGGATGTTCAGCCGGGTGACGCGGTGCCGCCGAGGGCGCTACGCCGATAGTGAAATGAACGCGCGGGGATGGTGTTTCGTGGCGAGAATGGGGCGGTAGTTGAGGCTTCGATGTTTGTGGGAGGCGCTGGGAGATGGATGAGGTGCTGCTCACGCCGCCGGATGCCGCCGAGGTGCGGTTCGTGGCGCGGGGCGTGGTGAGTGCGGCGATCGGCGAGAACGGGCTGACGCCGTTGCAGGAGATGCTGATTCCGGCGATGTTCCTGTCGATGACAGGGCATTCGGTGGAACTGGCCGAAGTTAAGCCGATCGGGGCCGCGGAGTTCGCGCACGGGATGGCACGGCGCAATCGGATCTTCCGCGAGCGGGTGGTGCAGACCATGCTGCTGGCGGCGCTGGTGGTGCGGCCGCTGCCGGAGACGGTGGCGGATCGGCTGCGGGAGTTCGCCGACGCGCTGGACGTCGACGACGACATGATCGCGGTGGCGCAGCTGTATGCCGACGGCGCGGTGGATCTGGCGGCAGTCGACTTCTCCCGCAACGGGTATCTGGGCAATATGGACCACCTCCGGCTGGATGCGCTGCACTGCGAGGGGCTCGACAGTTCCTGGAGTGCGGTCACCGACGATCCGGCGCTGGCCGGGCGCTGGGGCGAGCTGTGGGAATTGCCGGTCGGCACCCTCGGCCGGGGCGTGGCCGACTTCTATCGCGACCGCGGGTTCGTCACCCCGGGTCTGGCCGGGTCCGCGCCGCCGCTGCTGGCCCAGCACGATTGGGTGCATGTGCTCGCCGGATACGGCACCACCCTGGAGAACGAGATCGAGGTGTTCGCGTTCATGGCGCGCGCCAATGACGATCCGCGCGCGTTCAGCCTGCTGGCCATGGTCATTTCACTGTTCGAGACCGGGTATCTGAAGGCCGGTGCGGGGCTCTTCGAGGCAGACGCAGGGCATCTGCGCACCAAGGGCATGGCCGAACGTCTCGGGGACGCGATGCGGCGCGGCGCACTCACCCAGGGCAGCCACGACTTCCTGGACCTGGACTGGTTCTCACTCGCCGATCGGCCGATCACGGTGGTGCGCAACGAGATCGGGCTGGTTTCGAAGGCAGACTCGGCGGTCGCGGCCGGTTCGGCGGGGCCGTGGCAGCCCGGCGGGATCACGGCCTACCAGCTGAATTCGTCGAAGGTGGCCGCCGAATCCGAAGGCCGCACACACATTCCCTGGCAACCGGACCCGAACCGGGACTGAACTGGCCTGCCCACGGCCGAGTTGGCCCGGGACCGAGATGGGCCGTTCCAACTCAGCGGGGACCGTGTCGGCACCAGCCGGGTCTCATCAGGCCGAGCCGAGCCACCGCGCAGTCGAACCCCGGCAACCACCCGCCTAGCCGAGTCCCACCCGCCTAGCCGAATCCCACCCGGCTAGGCCGCGCCATGTGCAACTCGGCCGCGCCACGTGTTACTCGGCCGGGCTATGCGCGGCCCGGGCGGGGCCGTGGGTGTGTCGGGCGAGTCGTGGCCGATCGAGCCACGTGAGGTCAGGCCGAGCCGAGTAGGCCGAGCATGCCGGAAACGGCTGCGGGCCAGGTGAATTGCTCGGCTCGGCTGCGGGCCGCAAGGCGGCGTTCCACCGGCGGGCGGGCCAGGACGTCGGTTACCGCCTCGGCGAAGGCACGGGGGTGGTCGGCGGCCACCGCGCCCGCCTCGGCGGTGACGATGTCGGCCAGTGCCGAGGAGCGGCTGGCCACCACCGGGGTGCCGGCGGCGAGGGCTTCCAGAGCGGCCAGGCCGAAGGTTTCGTGCGGGCCCGGCGCGAGGGAGACGTCGGCGGTGGCCAGCAGGGTGGCCAAAGCCGTTCTGTCGCTTATGAATCCAGCGAAGTGCACGGTGGGTCGACCGTCCGACAGCGGCGGGATCAGCCGGGCTTGGCGTTCGAGGGCGTCGCGGCGGGGGCCGTCACCGGCGACGATCAGTCGGGTGTCGAGGCCGCGGCGGCGCAGGGCACTCACCGCGGCAATGCTGCGGTCGACGCGCTTCTCCAGCGACAGGCGGCCGCAGTGGACGAGCAGTGGGTAGTCGTCGGCACCGAGGTCGGTGCGCAGGCGGTGATCGTGGCGGTCGGGGCGGAACATGTCGAGATCCACGCCGAGCGGGACCAGTTCGACGTTCTCGACATCGATGCGCTGGAATTCCTCGCGGGCGAAAGCGGTGGTGCACACGACGACGTCGTAGCTCTCCGCAGTACGGCGGTTGGCCACATCGGCGGCGCGGCGCGCCAACGGGCCGGGCAGGACCTGGCCGAGCAGGCGATCCAGACGCTCGTGGGAGATCATCACGCCCGCGATATCGCGGCGGCGCGCCCAACGGCCGAAACCACGCAACGTCAACCGATCCGACACCTCCAGGACATCCGGGCGCAGGCCCGCCAAGGTGTCGGCGACGCGCCGCGGGTCCGCCGCCCGATAGCCACCCGTCCACGGAATCTCCGGCGCGGGCAGCGTAATCCGCAGCACCCCACTCCCGAGCAACTCCTCGGACCGCTGCGTACCGGGCACGATGAGAACCACCTCATGTCCGGCGGCCACGTACCCCGCGCCGAGATGATGCAGCGCCGTGCGCAGCCCACCCGAGCGGGGACCGTAGAAGTTCGCCAACTGAACGATGCGCACGTGGCCGATCGTTCAGGGCAACGGGTTACCTCCGGGACCCCCGGCCCCAACGTCACATGAACACCCGCGAAAGAACCAGCGAACCCGACGTACCCGACACCCCGCAGCCACCGACCCGAACCTCACACCCCGAACCGTGCAGCCGAACATAACCAAGATCAAGGTGTAATCAGCGTGGGAAATCGGACAAATTTCCGCAGTGAGTACACCCTGATGTTGGTCACGCCCGGGGTCTTACGACGCCGACGGTCGAAATTGCGGCGACCGCTCATCCGGGCCCAAGCGCCCGCCTCGGAAGGATCGAGGCGCTACACGGTCGGTGGCACTATCTCCGAGCTGCTCGCCAGGATCGTCATGTGGCTGCGCACTTACCGCAGGGCGTGCCCCGACACCGACTGTCTGCCGCTACTGGCCGTACTGGCCAAGCTGACCGGAAGACCGGGTACGGCAGGTGGCCGCCGGGCTGAGACTGCGGGGGACAAGCGGTGCATCGGTCAGCAGCGTCCGCTCGACGAATCGTGCGTTCTGTCTGCTGCCGGTGCTGCGGGGATCAGATCTTGCCGGCGTAGCTTTCGGCGACTTCGCGGTCCTTCTTGAAGCCGCTGATTACGTTGGCGGCCTTGACCTGGTCGAGGTCGATCTCCGTGACGAGGAGGTCGTCGGTTTTGCCGGCGCGGGCGACGATCTTGCCGAAGGGGTCGATCACCATGCTGTTGCCGTAGAGCTCGAGGGCCTCCTGGTGGCCGCGGTTGTTGGCGGCGAGGACGTAGACCGAGTTCTCCAGGGCTCGGGTCTGCGGGAGCAGGTCCCAGGCGTGGGCGTATTCGGTGGGCCAGGCGGCCGAGAGGAGCAGGACGTCCGCGCCCAGCTCGACCAGGGCGCGTTGCTGTTCGCCGTAGGTGATGTCGGCGCAGGTGTTGAAGCCGAAGGTGACCTCGCGGCCGCTGTGCGGGAGGGTCACGGTCTGCACGACGAGGGTGCTGCCGTTGGTCTGCGGTTCGGCCTTGTGCACGGCGCTCGCACCGCCCAGGTATCGGTCCTTATCCGCTTGCGAGACAAAGGCATACGACTTGCCGTGCAAGTGGATCTTGTCGTAGCGGGTGAGGATGCGGCCGTCGGGGGCGAAGAAGACCGCGGTGTTGAACGGGAGGCCGCCGTCCGGGTTCTCCACCTGGAAGGTTCCGGCGTGCACGTACGCGCCGACCTTGCGGACGGATTCGCCGATGCGGGTGAAGGCCCAGCCGTCGAGGGTGTGCTGTTCGGCGAACTGGATGTCGTCCATGAACGCGCCGTCGAGCCATTCCTCGGGGAGCATGACCAGGTCGATGCCCTGGCCGGCCAGGGATTCGAGGCGCTCGCAGGCGCGCTCGAGCCGCTCCTTGATCGGGTAGTCGAGCTCGGGCAGGTGCTGGATGATGGCGATCTTCATGGTCTCTCGACCTTTCTGTCGGGGGATTGGTTCGAATCGGTTCTCCTCATCAGCGATCCACCAGCAACTTTACCGCGAACATCGGACAAATGTCCGATGTTCTTGGGTTGCGGTCATCACACCTCGGCGCGGGTAGCGAATCGAGGGGTGGTCAGGACTGGGGGAGGCCGCCGGTGATCAGGGTCCGGATGGCGCGGCGGAAGAAATCGACATCCTCGACGCCGCGGGGCCACGCCGAATTCTGCAGTGCCGCACCGTCGATGAAGGCCATGATCACTCGGGCCAGGAACTCGGCATCGTGCACGCCGAGGCGCTCGAGCAAGGAGGTGGTCGCCGCTTCGTAGGTGGTGATCAGCCTTTGCGCGATGGGGCGAAGCTGCGGGTCGTGGCGGCATTGCAGATACAGCGACAGCTGCGCGCGCTTGTCCGCGCCCGTCTCCCCGGTCTGCGCGGCATCGCCGATCAACAGCTCCAGATACCGGTCGATCACCTGGGACGGTGTGTCCTGCTCCGATACCGGGTCGAGAGCCAGGGCACGGATCTCGCCGATGAGCCGGGTCGCCGCCAGATCCATAGCCGCGGAGATCAATTCGTCGATCGAGGTGAAGAAGTAACTCGTCGACGAGAGTGGCACACCAGCCCGCGCGGCGATGGCCCGATGCGTCGCCGCCTTCACCCCGCCCTCGGCAATCACCTCCACCGCCGCATCCAGCACCTGCGCGCGGCGCGCGGCACCTGCGGCACGATGACTCTGCGGTCGCGGTGACATGCGGCGATGATAACCAGCCCGGGATACGCAACCGCCGCACCACGCGCGCCCCAACCCGCAAGGCGCACTGGTCTGGCCGCTTGACCTCCTGACCATCCGCCTTTAGCGTTCGAGCATGGCCTTCAAGCGGATCGACCGGCGGACGGTGCCCGATACCGTGTTCGAGCAGCTCGTGGGAGAGGTGCTCGACGGCGAGCTGCCGCCAGGCGCGGCCCTACCGGCCGAGCGCGCGCTGGCAGAGACGCTGGGAGTATCGCGGCCCACCGTACGGGAGGCATTGCAGCGCCTGGCCCACACCGGACTGGTGGAGGTACGCCAAGGCGGCTCGACCACAGTCCGGGACTTTCGACGCCACGCGGGCCTGGAGATGTTGCCCCGGTTGCTGATCCGACAGGGAGAACTGGACTACGACGTGGTCCGCTCGATCCTCGAAACCCGCCGCGTCCTGGGCCGCGAGGTAGCCGCACTCGCCGCGGAACGCGCCGCCGACGGCCTGGCGACAGCCCTGGACACGGCAGTGGAAACCCTTGGCGCGGAACGTGACCCGGTCGCCCGCCAGCTCCTGGCGATCACCTTCTGGGACCACCTCGTCGACGCCGCGAACTCCATCGTGTACCGACTGCTCTACAACGACCTGCGCGCAGTGTACGAACCCGCAGTCCACGCCCTCGCTACCTTGATGGCCAGCGAAGTCGGCAGCACCGACCGATACCGAGCGTTGGCCGCCGCCGTCATTGCCGGCGACGCCACCGAAGCGCGCACCACCGCAGACGCACTACTGGCAATCGCGGCCACAGAGTTCGAAGCCTTCAGCCAGCAACTGCGCCGGACCGGCAACTAAGAAGAACCGCCGCCAACAAGGATCCGATCGCCTATTGCCTTTCCTCGACTGCTCGCTATATTGGTCTGACCACTTGGCCATCAGGCCAAGATCATCGGGCGGATGAACGCCGCACGCAGGCATCGATCCACCGGGCCTGATCCACCAGGCATTGATCGAGACGGCATTCGAGAAGGCGGTACGGGCATGACGGACCTTCGGCAGAAACACCCCGACCAGGCCGGATCGCCGGGTGCACCGGCGGAGTCCGCGCAACCGCGGGTGGCGGCGGGGCCCGCGCAACCGGTCGCGACATCGCCCACCCGGACATTGGGCGCGAAGTCGCCGTCTGTGCAGCCCGGCGCGGGGTCACCAATCTCCCGCTCTGAGGCGAGATCGCAAGCAGGGCAACCAGACCCAGGGGCGGCATTCGGGCAACTAGACCCAGAGACGCCGGTCGGGAAACCAGCCCCGGGGACGCAAGTTGGGCAACTAGTCCTGGGGATGCCAGTCGGGGGTATGGAGGCGGCGGCGTTCGTGGATCGGGCGCGGGTGGCGCAGGTGGGGTGGGGTGCGCGGACTGTGGAGGAACGAGTGCTGGCGCTGGCGGGGTTGCCCGACCGGTTGTGTGAGCAGCTCGATCGGATCGTGCGGGTGATCGCCGAGGAGAACGGGAAGCCGGCGGCGGAGGCGCTGGCGCATGAGGTGGTTCCGGCCATTGCGTTGGCGCGCCATCACCTCGATTGCGCGGCCACCGTTTTGGGGCCGAGTCGGATTTCATCGGCGACCGCGCCGTATAGGCGGGGCATGCGGACGCATCGGCCCTACGGGGTGGTGGTCGCTATTGCGCCGTGGAATCTGCCGTTCTTGATTCCGTTCAGTCAGGTGTTGCCTGCCTTGATTGCGGGGAATGCGGTGGTGCTCAAGCCTTCCGAGCTGACGCCGGGGGTGGCGGAGGTGTTGGTCGAGGTGATCACCGCGGCTGGGCTGCCCGAGGGGGTGCTGCAGTTGGCGGTCGGGGACGGGGCGGTGGGGGCGGCGCTGGTCGAGGCGGGGCCGGACAAGGTGTTGTTCACCGGGTCGGTGGCTACCGGGCGCAAGGTGATGGCGGCTGCGGCGCGGTTTCCGATTCCGGTGGGGCTGGAGTTGGGTGGGGTCGATGTGGCGGTCGTGTTGGAGGACGCGGATCTGGAGTATGTGACCTCGGCGGTGGCGTGGGGGGCGAATTTCAATGGTGGGCAGGCCTGTTGCTCGATCGAGCGGGTACTGGTGCACGAATCGCTGCGTGCGGCGTTCCTCGTCCGGTTGCGGGACAAGGTGCGGCGCATCGATATCGAGCGGGATCTCGCGCCCGCCATCGACGAACGGCAGCAGCAGGTTTGGCGGCGGCACCTGGACGCGGCCCGGGACGCGGGGCTGGTGGTGAGTGGGGGAGAGCCGGTGCGGGGGCGGCATCTGATGCCCGCGGTGGTCAGCGGTGACGGCGTCACCGCGAGCGAGGTGTGGCGGGAGGAGACGTTCGGGCCGGTAGTGGCCGTGGCCGGATTCGCGAGCGACGACGAGGCGGTGGCGCTGCACAACGCGACCGACTACGGGCTGACCGCCAGTGTGTTCTCCGCCGACGTGACTCGCGCGCGGGCGCTGGCGGGGCGGCTGCGAGCCGGTTCGGTATCGGTCAATGATGTCGCGGCGACCATGTATTCGACTCCGGAGCTGCCGTGGGGCGGGGTCGGACGCTCGGGATTCGGGCGTTCACACGGGGTCGACGCGCTGCTGGACGCGAGCTGGGTGCAGGTGCTCGATCTGCCGCGCGGCCCGGCGTTCGGCCCCAAACGGCCCTGGTGGTTCCCCTACGACACGGGACTCGAGGACGCCATGCGCGCGCTGGCGACGAGCCTGGCCGCACCGCACACCACCGCGAAACTGCGCGGCTACGGGCAGGCCGGTCGATCCCTGCTCGGCATGCTCAGCCGTCGACCGAAACTCTGAGAGGGCGTGAATTGCTTTGCAGGACAATGCCATGACCGTTATCGCACAGAATGCTCCGCGCCTGCGAGCGGGCTCCGACCATGTCGAATCCTGGTTCGTGCGGGCCAATGACCCGCATTCGCCGCGCGCGGTGTGGATCAAGGCGACGGTGCTGACCGCACGCGACGGAACCGCGCTGGCGCAGGCGTGGTGCAGCGTGTTCGACGGGCAGCGCACGCACGCGTGGTGTCTGGATATTCCGTTGGCGGCGGCCCGGTTCGAGTCGCATCCGCTCGGGCAGGATATTGCCGTCGGCCCGCTGTCGATGCTGTTGAGCGGGCACGGCGGCAGTACCGGCGGCAAGCTGTCGGACGCGGCCCACAGCGGGGCGGCCGTGGCGCAGTCGCTCGAGGCGCAAACCGTGTCGTGGGACTTGAGTTTCACGCAGGTGGCGGGCCTGGGCGCTCCCATGTCCTTGCTGCCGACCGACCGGTTGCTCGATACCGCGTTGCCGAGCAACAAGCTGGTGACGCCGCTGCCGGTGCTCACGTGCACGGGCCGAATCGACTGGGACGGCGAGAGCTGGGATCTGACCGGCTGGCACGGCATGCAGGGCCACAACTGGGGCCGCGAGCACAGTCCCGAATACGCCTGGGGCCAGTGCGTATTCACCGACTCCCGCGACGGTGTGCCGTTCGCGGTGGTGGAGGCGGCCTCGGGACGTACCCGGCTGGCCGGGCGCACCTCACCGCTGCTGTCGATGCTGGTGGTGCGTCGCGGTGACGAGGAATACCGGTTCGACCGGGTGGTGGATCTGTGGCGGCAACGCCCGCACGTGCGATTCCCGGAGTGGACGTTGCGCATGCGCGGCCGGCACGGAACCGCGCAACTGCGCATGCAGGCCGCGCCCGAGCAGGTGGTGTGCCTGGCCTACCGCAATCCCGCGCGCGCCACCAGCTACTGCCTCAACTCCAAGACCGCCACGGTGTCGGTGCATGTCGCGCCGATCGACGGGAACGCCTTCGAACTGCGCAGCGAGCACGGCGGCGCGCTGGAATTCCTTGTCCCGCAACCGGTCGACACTGTGTCACCGATCGTGTGAGAGAGCCTTCGACATGCCTTTGACCTTCTTCGAAACCATGCGCGGCGAACTCTACGACGCCGACGGGCAGGCCCATCACGTGGCGATGGATCTGCGTTGCGAATCCGGGCATGCGCGCGGGTTCGTCACCAATGGCCGCGCCCGCATCACCGGCACGATTCGCGCCCTGCCGTGGGTGGACGGCGCGGCGGTGATCGGCACGCTAGTGGCGCTGCCGGTGACCAAGCGGCTGATGAGCTACGAGCTCGATTTCCGTGACGACGCGGGCCGCGCCTGGCATCTGCGCGGGCGCAAGGAAGTGCGCTGGGTGCGGCGTGCACACGCAAGCCTCACCAATCTCGACACCATGCTGTCGTGTGACGGCGAGCAGGTCGCGCAGGGGCGAATGCAGTTCTTCGCCAACGACTATCCGAGTTTCCTGCGCTCGTTCCAGCCGTGGGTGTCACTGCGCGGCGACCTGCCCGACGGCACCCGCCCGACCGGGGTGCTCGCGCCCGGACAGCTCGAGGCCCTGGCCGCGCTGGCGGAGGTGCTCATCGAACCGGGCGGCGCGGTGCCGCCGGTCGATGCCGCCACTCTCGAACGCCTGGATGGCTACCTGGGCAATATGACTCCGCTCATGCAGTCCGGATTGCGGGCGGCATTGCGTGGTCTCGACGCGGCGGCGCGGGCGCGCCACGGCCGCCGGATCGCGGCGCTGTCGCCGATGCAGCGCCGCGACCTGGTGACCTACGCACGCGGCACGACCGCGCTGGGTCATGCGGTGGAGGCGATCGACACTCCGTTGCGGATCGCGCATTTCGGTGGTCGTCGCTATCTCGACGCCATCGGTGCGCCCCGCTACGACGAACCGGTACTTGAGCAGCGGCCGGGTTGGATGGCCAATGTCAGCACCCCGGACCAGCTTTCGACCCGCGAGGTGCTCGACTGCGATGTGGTGGTGATCGGCACCGGCGCGGGCGGCGCGGCGGTGGCGGCCAGGCTCACCGAGCAGGGGCTGGGTGTGGTGATGGTCGAGGAGGGCGACTACGCCGGGCGTGACCGCTTCCGTGGCGATCCGGGCGAGCGCACCCAACGGTATTGGCGCGACGGCGGATACAACCTCGCGCTGGGCAACTCGGTGCTCGGGGTGAGCACCGGGCGGCTGGTGGGCGGCACCACCGCCATCAATTCCGGCACCGCGTTCCGCACGCCGGACACGGTATTGCGGGAATGGCTGGACGCGGGGTTCCCCAGCGATTTCACCCCCGAGGCGTTCGCGCCCTATCTCGATGAGGTGGCCGCCGAATTGGGTATCGCCACCGCCGATCCGCGCTACCTGGGCCGTGTCGCCGACATCATCGGCCGGGGCGCGGACGCGCTGGGCGTGACGCACGGGCCGCTACCGCGCAATGCGGTCGGCTGCGACGGGCAAGGGCAATGCGTGTACGGCTGCCCGACCGACGCGAAGCGCAGCAGCAATGTGAGCTGGGTGCCGCGCGCGTTGAAGGGCGGTGCGCAGCTCTACACGCGGTTGAGTGTCACCCGGATTCTGATGTCGGACAGTCGCGCGGTGGGGGTGCTGGCCGAGGGGCAGGACGAGCACGGTGCGCCGCGCACCGTGGAGATCCGGGCCCGGGCGGTGGTGGTGGCGACCGGGACACTCATGACGCCGTTGCTGTTGCGCCGCAACGGGATCAACCTGCCCGCGCTGGGCCGGAACCTGTCGGTGCATCCCTCGCTGGGCGCGGTGGCCATGATGCCGACGCCGGGAGCACCGTGGACGGGGATTCCGCAGGGCTATCAAGTCGAGGGCCTCGGCGATGAGCTGGTGACCTTCGAAGGTGTCGCCATCCCACCGCAATTCGCGGCCGGCGTGCTGCCCTTCCACGGAGCACGGCTGACCGAGTGGATGAACCGGTGGACGCATACCGAGCAGTTCGGGGCAATGGTCCGCGATACCGGGACCGGCAGTGTGCATCACGGCCCCGGCGGGCGCACCTTGATCCGCTATCACCTGACGCCGCGCGTGCAGGCCGCGCTGCAGCATGCGTGCGCGGGCCTGGCCGAATTGTTCCTGCGCGGCGGGGCCGAGGCGGTGGCGCTGCCGATTGCGGGGACTCCGCCGATCCGCACCCTGGATCAGGCGCGCACGGTCGCGGAGATCGCGTTGAGCCCGCGCCGGTTGCGCATGATGGGCCCGCATCCCTTGGGCACCGCCCGCATGGGCGCGGATGCCCGTGACGCGGTGGTGGACTTCGGGCATCGGGTGTTCGGCACCAGCGGGCTTTATGTGGCCGACGGTTCGGTGGTCCCGACCTCGCTGGGGGTCAATCCGCAGGTCACGATCATGGCGTTCGCGCTGCGCGCCGCGGATCTGATTGCAGCCGACCTCAATTGACCCGACCGGGCCTGTCGCAGGGCTGGCGCACCATCAGCGATCTTGGTAGAGATGGGTAGAGAACAAATGGGGTGATCCGGATCATTTCGGAGAATGGGGACGAATCAGTGGGTGCCAGAGCCGAACTCGAACAGCAATTGGGTGGCCCGCTGACCGCCCTGGACCTGTTGACCGACGCCGAGACCGCCGACCTGCTGGGCATCTTCCAGCAGGCCCAGCGCACCGAGACCACCGCCATGGTCGAGGCCGTCGACAAGACCGTCGGCGCGCTGCCGTGGCCGTTGCGCACGGCCGCCAAGAAGATCATGTTCGGCAACAAGCTCGGGTAGGGGCGATGAGCGATCTGGTGACCCGCGCGCAGATCACCCTGCTGTCGCGCACACTGCACGTGCCCGAGGAGCGGCTGGCGCACCTCGAGAAACTGGGCGCGGCCAACCTGCACGAACTGCAGGAGCGGATGGCGAAAGTGATCTTCGCCGAACACAATGCGGTCTTCTCGCGGCTGTCGCTGTTGGTGCCGATCATTCCGCTGTCCATCTCGCTGCCGATCGTGCAGCGCATGGTGCCGCCGATGATGGCCGGGCGTGCGGCCGGCGCGATCGGCGTGGACCATCCCAAGAAGGCCGCCGAAGCGGTCGGGATGCTCGATCCCGGGTATGCGGCCGAGGGCGCGCCCTACATGGATCCGCATGCCGTCGGGCAGCTGGCGGACATCGCGCCGCCGAAACCCGTCATGAAGATCATCAACGAGTTGCTGCGGCGCGGCGACTACATCACCGCGGGACCGTTCCTGGCCTACGCGACACCGGAACTGGTGCGCGCGGTCGAGGAAGACGTGCACGACGACGAAGGGCTGTTGCGCTCGGCGTCGTACTCGTACTCCGGGGAGAACATCAGCATCATCGTGCGGCATCTGCTGTCGGGTCCCGGCAAGCGGGTGCCGCGGTTGGTGCGCACCGTGCTGCAAGGCTCGAAGGATCTGCGGCTGGCTGCACTGTCGGTGTTCGCGCGCTGCGACGCGGATGTGGTGGTGGCGATCGGTGACATCCTGTTCGATCTGGGATCCGCCGATGAGATCGCGGACCTGGTCGAGACCTTCGTGACCGCCGGGGCGGTGCCGGAGACGCTGCAGTTCGCCGGGCAGTTGAGCCCGGCGGCGCTGGATCTGCTGGCCGCCAACCCGATCATCGTCGAACCGGACACCATCGCGGCGGTCACGGACGCGGTGAACGGGTGCACCCAGGACGCGGTGTGGCGGGGACTGCTGGAAGTGGCCGAACGCACCGAGGCGAGCGTGGCACGCCGATTCGCCGGGGCCATTTCGCATTTCGACACCGCGACCCTGACGCAACTGCCGACGATCGCCACCACGGCGCATCTGTGGCCGCCGCTGTTGAAGGTGCTGGCCACCGCCGAACCGGACGCGCAGTCACGGATCGGGGAGCTGTGGTCGGCGCTGCCTGTGCTCGAGCGCACCGAGATCGAGCAGCGCATCGCCGATCTGGGGTTGAGTGAGCCATTGACGGCATTTGCTGCCACCTTGCAGCTCACGCAATAACGCTCTGCCTGAAGTATTTTCGGCCCCCGCCATTGTCGATGGCGGGGGGCCGAACACATTTCGCGACGGTGCACGGCCCGGCCGCAGCGGGCCGTCAGTTGCCGCGCAGCGCCTCGATGGTGCGTGCGAAGGCGGCCGAACCGTGCCCGTCGGCGACTTGGTGATCCACCAGGTCGGCGAAACCGGCCAACGGTTCGGCGGTGATTCCGGCATCGGATGCGGACTGGCGCAACGTGTCCAGGGCGGTCTTGGTGAACACCAGGTCCTGCGACACCTCGCCGGTGTAGTCGCCGGAGTCGATGATGCGGCCGAAGGCGGGCAGCGATTGCGCCATGGCCGCCACCCAGTTCGATGCGCGCGCCGCGAACTCCGACGCCGACACACCCGCCGCGCCGACCAGTGCCGCGCCCTGGAAGAAGCCGCCGAACATGGTGTACATGACGGTCAGCAGCGAGAAGTCCCACTGAGCCGCCAAACCGGGGTCGCTGCCGAAGAATTCGGCCGAGCCGAGCAATTCCAAAGTCGGGCGGTGGGCGGTGAAGACGGTCTCGGAGCCGCTGTAGAGGATGCTCGAACCCTCCGCGCCGATCATCGCAGGGACCGCCATGATGCCGCCGTCGAGGAACTCGATGCCGTGCGCGGTCGCCCAGCCCGCCAACTCCCGCGACTGCTCGGGCGAGGTGCTGGTCAGATTGAGCAACTGCTTACCGGTCAGCTCTGCGGCAATCGGATCCAGCGTTTCGTGCACCGAAGCGTGATCGAGCAACACCACGACCACCAACTCCCCGCCACGCACCGCCGCCCCGGCCGTCGCCACCGAAACCGCCCCGGCCGCAACCAGTTCGGTGTCCTTACCAGGGCTGCGATTCCACACCGTCGTCACCACCCCGGCCTTGCGGAACGCCAGCGCCAGCGCACTACCCATGGCACCGAGTCCGAGCACCGTCACCGGGCCGTGCTGAGTGTTCGTCATTGCGGGACAACTCCTTCGCGATCAATGTCATTGCCGAGCGCGCGCTGCCAACGACATTGCCCCCACCCGATCCACCCCACAAGTACGCACTTCCCGGCCAGCGACTTACCCGAACGTTTGTCTCCAGCTACAGCCAGACATCCACCACGAAACCGATCGCCGAGTGGCACATTCCCGAGGGGATTTGCCCGAATTCGCCTCCAAAGTGTGCCACTCGGCGATCAGGCGAGGGCCGGCCAGCGGGTGAGGCTGTGGCGTAGCGGCGAGCCAGGTGGCACCCCGGCCGCAGGGGCAGGTCGGCCCATCCAGCGGGTCAGGCCGGGCCTAGCCAGCGGGTCAGGGCGACGTCCAGGCCGTGGGGGGTGGCGGAGGTCCAGGCGACGATGCCGTCGGGGCGGATCAGTAGGGACAGCGGGTCGCGGGGTTGGGCGGGCTTGGTGGTGAGGACGTCGAGGCGGTCGGACCAGGGGGCCGCGGTGGTGTGGAGGTCGGGGGAGTCGGTGAGGTCGAGGAGGACGGCCTTGCCTGCGGCGAAATGGTCGGAGAGGTGGGTGCCGTCGGCGAGGTCGAAGTCGGGGGTGGGTTTGCCGACCAGGGGGTCGGTGCTGTCGAGGTTGTAACGGTGTTGGACGCCGGCGAGTTTCTTGGCGACCTGGGTTGCGCCGTCGGGGGTGTCGAGGAGGTCGGTGACGACGGCGCGCAGGGCGCGGCTGCGGGGGTCGGTGCGCATCAGGGCGACCTGTGCGCGGGTCCAGTCCAGGACCCATTCGCCGACCGGGTGGCGTTCGCGGGAGTAGGTGTCCAGCAAGGATTCCGGGGAGCGGCCGCGGATGACGGCGGCCAGTTTCCAGCCGAGGTTGGCGGCGTCGCCGATGCCGAGGTTGAGGCCCTGGCCGCCGAAGGGGGAGTGCACGTGGGCGGCGTCGCCCGCGAGCAGGACACGGCCCTTGCGGTAGTCGGGGACCTGGCGAGTGTTGTCGGTGAAGCGGGTCGCCGAAATCACCTTGGAGATCTGGACTTTCACGCCGGTGACGCGTTCGAAGCTGTCCTCGAGCTCGGTGGCGGTGACGGGGTTGGTGCGGTCGGCGGGCGGGCCGTCGAGTTCGACGGTCAGGATGCGGCCGGGCACGGGGCCGTTGACGTAGGTGCCGGTGGGGGTCGTATTCCAGCCCAGCGGAACGTTTTCCGCGCCCGTCATCTCGACCAGGGCCTGGCGGCCGGTGATTTCGGGGTCCAGGCCGGGGAAGTCGAAGCCCGCGAGTTTGCGGACGGTGCTGCGGCCGCCGTCGCAGCCGATCAGCCAGCTCGCACGCACGGTGCGGTCGCCGACCTCGACCGTGACGCCGATGCCGTCGTCGGTGAAGGAGGTGACCTCGACGCCGCGGCGGACAGGGACGCCGAGTTCGGCAGCATGGTCGGCCAGCATGGCCTCGATCGCCTGCTGATCGACGAAGCGGTATTCGGCCGCCTCACCCAGATCGGCGAAGGCAGGATCCTCGGAGTCGACGTTGTCGCCGAACAGCATGATGCCGGCGAAGTGTCCGCCCGCGGGCTTGCGCTTCGGGGCGTTGCCGGGCTTGGCGTCACCGAACAAGCCGGCCATGCGGGCGATCGCCGCTTCGTGAGCCGCGCGCAGTTGCGGCAGCATGCCGCGCCGGGCCAGGGCCTGGGCGACGGGGGCGTTGATACCGCCCGCTTTGATCGTCATGTCCGGTTCGGTGAGTCGTTCCACCACGAGCACGTCCACGCCCGCCAGGCGCAGTTCGCACGCCAGCATGAGCCCGACCGGGCCGGCTCCGACCACCACCACATCTCGTGTCTCGTTCATGAGGACCACTGTGCCGAGCCTCGATTGCCGGGCGCTTGCGTGCGCTTACACACCGCTTGCGCGGGCGTTGGCGATCGCGCCGATCCCGCTCAGGGGTGGTTTCGAGGGCGGGCCGCGCGACCTCCCAGCCCGCCCAGCGTGGACCGGGGTCGCCGGCGGAGAGTGGCGCGGGCCCGGGTGAGCCGGGTTGCTGGCGAGCGGCGCAGGTTGCGCTTGGGGCCGTGTGTGTTCGGTCGGTCGGCTGCTGTCGTGCCGGCGCGACGGCGGGGATTCGGAAGTCTCCGGGAATCGACCGATGGGCCGAGCGGTGGACGCAGGCTGACGGTGTACAGGGACTCTGCACTTTTTGTACTTTTTGCCCCGTCGTCACCTCTATGATGGGCCCTCGACATCGGGAGGCCGAGCTCAGGTCGCCCGGGAATACGGGGAAAGCATGTCCGGCGCAGACCAATTCGCGGGTTGCCACGGGTGTACCACGCGGCCGGGCTTATGACCGACCTGGTGACGCGAGCCCAGCTGGTCCTGCTGGCACGCACGCTGCACGTGCCGGTCGAACGGCTCGCTCACCTCGACAAGCTCGGCCCGCACCGCCTGCACGAACTCCAACAGCGCATGGCGGGGCGACTGTTCGACCAGCACAATCCCGTCTTCGAGCGGATCGCCAAACTGGTGCCGCTCATTCCACTGAGCATTTCGCTGCCGATCGTGCAGAAACTGGTGCCGCCCAGCATGACCGGGCGCGCGGCCGGGGCCATCGGCGTGCAATATCCCGCCAAGGCGGTCGAAGCGCTGCTGCGGCTCGATGTCGGCTACGCCGCGGACTGCGCGCCGTATCTGGATCCGCGCACCGTCGGGCAGCTGGCCGACGACGCCCCGGCGGCACCGGTGGTGGCCATCGTCAACGAGCTGATGAACCGGCGCGACTACATCACCGCCGGGCCGTTTCTGGCCTACGCGACACCGGAACTCGTGCGTGCCGTCGAGGAAGGGGTGCCCGACGACGAGGGGCTGATCCGCTCGGCCGCCTACGCGTACTCGGGGGAATCGATCAGTGCGGTGGTGCGGCAGCTGCTCGCGGGCACCAGTCAGCGGCTGCCGCGGCTGCTGGGCACGGTTATCAACGGCTCCAAGGAATTACGGCTGGCCGCGCTGTCGGTGTTCGCGCGGTGCACGCCCGATGTGATCGCCGCGGTAGGCGACATCCTCTTCGAGGTGGCCCCGCCCTCGGCCATCGCGGACCTGCTCACCACCTATATCGCCGCTGACGCCACCACCGACATGCTGCGCTTCCTGGGGCATCTCAGTCCCAACGCGCTCACGCGGCTGGCGCTCAACCCGGTGCTGTCGGAGGTCGCCGAAACCCTCGTCGACGCCGTCGACGGCAGCAGCGATGTCGCCTCCTGGCGCGGCGTGCTGGAACCGCTGGCCCGCACCCCCGCCGAGGTCCGCCGCCGCGCGGGCCTGTGTCTGGCCCAACTCGACACCCCCACCCTCCTCACCCTGCCCGCCCTCGCCCAGGCCGCCCGCCTGTGGCCACCCCTGCTGTGGGTGCTGTCGGCCACCGACGTCGACGTCCAAGCCCACATCGGCGAACTCTGGGCCACCGCCACCCGCCTCGACCCCGAAGTCCTCGAACGCCGCATCGCCGACCAACGCCTCGAATCGTTGCTGACCACCCTCACCACCACCGTCCGCTTCCTGCGCTGACCACGCCCGGCGACGCACATGGATGAGCGCCGCAGCAGCGAATCCCATGAGGCCGTGGCGCTTCCGGCGGTCCGGCAGCTCGTCGGCGCCACCTCCGCAACTCCCTGTCCGACGGCCTGACCTGCCAAGGGCTCGACAACGTACAGCAACCACCGCGATGTCGTAGCGGGGACCTTGGCCGCCGCACCCGCAATGCGGACAGATCAGCGCTGCCGACCGCGTGCGTGGCGCTGGAACGATCGAGCTCGCCCGCCCATAGCCGCTGAGGGAGGCGCACAGATTGCTGGTTCGGAACCCTTGCGCGACGCCAGATTCCAATTGCCCGGTGTAGGGCGACCTGCGCTCGCTGGGCCGGGGTGGGCGGCGGCTGGGCGGGGTGGCGGCGGGAGGTGGTAGGAAAGGGGCGTGTCCGAAACCGCCGAAACCCACACCCCGCGTGCCGTGTCGGAAGTGGTGGACCTGGTCAGTGCGCTGATCCGGTTCGATACTTCCAATACCGGTGAATTGGAAACCACCAAGGGCGAGCGCGAGTGTGCGCTGTGGGTGGCCGAGCAGCTCGAGCAAGCCGGGTATGAGACCGAGTACGTCGAATCCGGCGCGCCGGGGCGGGGGAATGTGTTCGCGCGGTTGAAAGGCGCGGACTCCTCGCGGGGGGCGTTGATGATGCACGGGCATCTGGACGTGGTGCCCGCCGAGGCCGCGGACTGGAGTGTGCATCCGTTCTCCGGGGCGGTGCGTGACGGTTACGTGTGGGGGCGCGGGGCCATCGATATGAAGGACATGGTCGGCATGATGCTGGCCGTGGCCCGGCAGTTCAAGATCGAAGGCACGGTGCCGCCGCGCGACATCGTGTGGGCGTTCGTCGCCGATGAGGAGAACGGCGGGCGGTGGGGCTGCCAGTGGCTGGTGGAGAACCGGCCCGACCTGTTCGCCGGTGTCACCGAGGCGGTCGGGGAGGTCGGCGGGTTCTCGCTGACCGTGCCCAAACCCGACGGCAGCGAGCGGCGGCTGTACCTGGTCGAGACCGCGGAGAAGGGGCTGGGCTGGATGCGCTTGCGCGCCAAGGCCCGTGCCGGGCACGGCTCGTTCCTGCACGAGGACAATGCCGTCACCATCCTGGCGCAGGCCGTGGCGCGGTTGGGCACCCACACCTTCCCGCTGGTGGTCTCCGATTCGGTGGCCGAGTTCCTGGCGGCGGTGGCCGAGGAGTCCGGGCTCCAATTCGATCCGGCCTCACCGGATATCGAGGGCCAGCTCGCCAAGCTCGGCACCATCTCGCGCATCATCGGCGCGACCCTGCGCGACACCGCCAACCCGACCATGCTGAACGCGGGCTACAAGGCCAATGTGATTCCGCAAACCGCCGAGGCCGTCGTCGACTGCCGCGTCGTGCCCGGCCGGCAAGCTGAATTCGAGCGGGAGGTCGACGCGTTGATCGGGCCGGATGTGGAGCGTGAGTGGATCACCAAGCTCGACTCGTACGAGACCACCTTCGACGGGCACCTCGTCGACGCCATGAACGACGCCATCCTCGCCCACGATCCGGCCGGACGCACCGTGCCCTACATGCTCTCGGGCGGCACCGACGCGAAAGCCTTCGCCAAGCTGGGGATTCGCTGCTTCGGATTCGCGCCGCTGAAACTGCCGCCCGAACTGGACTTCACCGCCCTGTTCCACGGGGTCGACGAGCGGGTTCCGGTGGAATCACTCGAATTCGGCGCCCGCGTGCTGGAACACTTCCTGATGCACAGCTGACGAGTCGAAAGGACCTGACGTGCCGGATTATTCGTACAACCCGTACGCCGCGCTACCGCAGTTGCCCGAATTCACCCTCACCTCCGCCGATCTCAGCGACGGCAAGCCGCTGTCGCTCGACCAGGTCAGCGCTTTGGCCGGTGCGGGCGGGCGCGACATCTCCCCGCAGCTGAGCTGGTCCGGATTCCCCGCCGAGACCAAGAGTTTCGCGATCACCATGTACGACCCGGACGCACCGACCGCCTCGGGGTTCTGGCACTGGGTGCTGGCCAATGTGCCGGTCACGACCACGAGTCTGGAGACCGGGCAGGCCAGTGCGGGTGGTTCCCTGCCCGCCGGCGCGCTGCATCTGCGCAATGATGCGGGGCTGCACGAGTACACCGGAGCGTTCCCGCCCGCCGGGCACGGGGCGCACCGGTATTTCGTGGTCGTGCACGCGGTCGGGGTGGAACGCCTCGAGGTCGACGAGAACGCCTCACCCGCGTACCTGGGCTTCAACCTGTTCATGAACGCGATCGGCCGCGCCACCCTGATCGGCACGCACGAGCAGCTGTAGGCGTCCCACCCCCGAAACTCCTGTGGCCCCGAGCGATTCGCTCGGGGCCACACTCGTCACCCCTGCGTCCCATCAAGATCAAGGTGTACTCACTGCGGAAATTTGTCCGATTTCCCGCGCTGAGTACACCTTGATCTTGGTTACGACCTAGTGGAGGTCGGCGAGGGCGCGCAGGCCTGTGGTGAGGTCTTGGGGGGTGGGGGCGTGGTCGGGGTCGATGAGGTACTGGACCAGGAGGCCGCCGATGAGGGTTTGCAGGACTGCGCCGACGGCGGGGTTGTCGTTGCCGAGGTCGTGGGCCAGGCCGGAGCGCGCATCCTGTTGTGCCGCACCGATTTCGACGCGCAGGTCGGGAGAGTGTACGGCTTGGGCCAGGGCTTCGACATTGGCGATCCAGACTTCGCGGTCGGCGGCGAAGGAGTCGATGAGCCGGTGCCAGAAGGCGTCGAGGCGGGCGGCGGGGCCGGGGGCGGCGTCGCCGGGCAGGGAGTCGAGCATGCGGGTCACCGCGGCGGCGGTGGCTTCGATCATGGCCTGGTTGAGCAGCTTGTCGCGGGTGCCGAAGTGGTAGTTGATGGCGGCCAGGTTCGCACCGGAGGCGGCCACGATATCGCGGACGGTGGTGCGGGCGTAGCCGCGTTCGGCCAGGCACTGTTTGGCGGCTACGAGCAGGTCTTCACGGGTTCCCACGTGCCGAGGGTAGCAGCGGACCCTACGGACGTTTGTGACCGTTGTTTCAAACACTTGTTTTGAACGCTCGTATGAAACGTGTGTATGGTCGAGGGAGCATGATCCCTCACAGGAAGTACGAGCCATGACTCAGCAGCGGTTGTTGTCCCCCTTCGAAATCGGCTACTTCACCACCGACAGCCACCTGGGCAGCGTGCCCATCGGCGGGATGCCACTGTTCATCGGGAGTGTCGTGCGCGGTGAGCTCGACGCGGGCGTGCTGCGGCGGGTACTGGGCGAGCTCGCGGCCGGGCATGTGCTGCTGCGCAGCCGGGTGGCCACCGTGGACGGGGTGGCGCGGTTCGTGGCCGACGAGACGTATGTGCCGCCGCTCGAGGAGCGCGACGGGGAGACCGCGGACTACTGGACGCTGGTGAATACACGACCGGCGTTCGAGGACGGACTCTTCCACGCAGTACTGCTGCGTGGGGCGACCCAGTCACGGGTGGTGCTCGTCATTCATCACGGGATCAGTGACGGGCGTTCGGCATTCGCGTTGCTCGACGAGATGTGGCAGCGCTACAGCGCGCATGCGAGCGGAACCGCACTGCCGCTGCTGGATTCGGACCGCGAACTTGTCGGCGGGGTCGACGAACTACTCGCCCGGGTCACCAGCGACGCCGAAGTGGACGGCTTCCTGGCACAAGTGGAGGAGCTCGCAGCGAGCTTCGGAGCGGAGTCCGCAGCCTCGGGGGCAGAGTCCGCGAGCTTGGGGGCAGAGTCCGCGTCGCCCATGCTGCCCCGCGACGGTGACGGGGTGGGCGATCACAGCGGGCGATTCGCCTTGCGGCGCATCGAATTGACGGCGAGCCGGACCGCAGAGGTGGTCGATACCGCTCGCGCACAAGGGATCTCGGTCAACAGCCTGCTCGCCGGCGCGGCCCTGGCGGCAGTGCGCACCGAGGTCCCGGTGACCGGGCCGGTGCCGTTGATGTGCGGGCATGCCGCGGATCTACGCCCCGAGCTGTCGCCCCGCCTGCCGGCCTCGACCATCCTCAACTGTGCCTCCGGCGCAGGCACGCCAGCCGTGGTCGACCGGGACGCCGATCCGCTGGCGTTGGGCGCGATCGTGGACGCGAGTATGCGGGAATTGCTCGACACCCGCTTTCCGGCGCTGTTCATGCGCGCCTCGCATCGCCCGCTCGATCCCAGCGTGGCAGCGATGCTGTCGGCTCCGCCCGCGATCGCGCTGTCGAATATGGGCCGCATGGCCACGCATTCGCTGCCCCGGCACCTGGAGTTCGTCCGTGACGAGGTGTTCGCCATGGCCGCGGGGATGCCGCCGAAGATGACCATCTTCACGGTGGGGGACCGGCTCACGATCCAGGTCGAATACGACACCGCCGAACACAGCCACGCCCAGATGGGCCGCGTCGCCGAGGCGATGAGTGATCAGCTCGCCCGGGTGACACGCGTGAGCGTCGTCCGCGGCTAGCAACGAGCGGTTGCCGGGCGCCGCCGAGATTGGCGAACACTCCTGGCAGCGAGCCGGATTCGGCCACGGTGGCAACGTCGGTACCTAAGGGCCGTGTTCGCGCCGCGGGCAGCTCACCGGGCGCGCTCCGCCCGCCGACGTCGCCGCGGAGTCGACACCCGTTCGGCGAGGACTGTGGGGGGTTGCCTGCAGTCCGGCCGCGCTGTGGGCCGGGTATGAATGTGGGCCTGGACTGTCCGTCCAGGCCCACACTCGAGTGGATCGATACGGATCCGCTGCGGCGGCCATCTCCGCGCGGACCCGGCAGGTAGCCGGGGGTGGCCTACGGTCGGTGGCCCCGGGTGGCGACTACTTCATGTCGATGACGCCGTCCGGGGCCGGGGTCAGATACAGCGCGGCGATCTCGGTGGCGTACTTGGTGGCGATCGGGCTGCGCTTGAGCTTCAGGGTGGGGGTGAGTTCGTCGCCGCCGGGCTCCCAGCTCAGGTCGAGGATGGTGAAGCGTTTGATCTGCTCGACTCGGGCGAGTTTGGAGTTGGCGGTGGCGACGGCGGCCTTGATCTCGGCGACGATCTCCGGGTGCGCGGCAAGGGTTTTCAGTTCGGCGTCAGGGGTGCCGAGGGTCTTGGCGCGCACCACGGCGGTGTCGGGGTCCAGGACGATGAGCGCGGCGATGAACGGCTTGTTGTCGCCGATCGCAACCACCTGGCCGACCAGCGAGGACGCGGCCTTGACGGTGTTCTCGATATTGGTGGGAGACAGGTTCTTTCCCGCCTCGGTGATGATGAGTTCCTTCTTGCGGTCGACGATGCTGACGTAGCCGTCGCCGTCGATGGTGGCGACGTCGCCGGTGTGCAGCCAGCCGTCGGCGTCGATGGCCTCGGCGGTCTTGTCGGGCATCTTGCGGTAGCCGTGCGAGACGATGGCGCCGCGCACCAGCAGCTCCCCGTCCTCACCGAGACGGATCTCGAGGCCCTTCAACGGGACACCGACGGTGCCCGGCTTGGGCTTGGCCAGCGGGGTGTAGGTGCCGACGCCGGAGGTTTCCGACATGCCCCACACCTCGGTCACCGTGAAGCCCAGGCCCAGCAGGTATTCCAGGGTTTCCGGCGGGATCGCGGCGGCGCCGGAGGCGGCGACTCGCAGCTCGTCGAAGCCCAGCGCGTGGCGCAGCTTGCTCAAAACCAGTGCGTCGGCGAGCTTGTGCTGCACGTCCAGCAGTGCGCCGCGGCCGTTTCCGGCCAGATCGGCGCGGGCGGCCTGCGCGCCGACGTTGATCGCCCAGTTGGCGAGGGCCTTCTTGACCGGGCTGGCCTCGACGGCGAGTTTGGCGTCGATACCGGCCTTGATCTTCTGCCACACGCGCGGCACCCCGAAGAAGGCGGTGGGGCGGGCATCGGGCAGGGCGGCGGCGATCTCGCGCGCGTCGGGCACGCAGGTCATCTGCACGCCGGTGAACAGGTTGGCGCAGTGGCCCGAAATGCGGTCGGCCACATGGGCGGCCGGGAGGTAGGACACCGAGCGGTCGTCGAGGCCGACGGTCAGCGGGCCCTCGACCAGGCCCACGATCTGGGCGACCACATTGGCGTGCGTCAGCTCCACACCCTTGGACGGGCCGGTGGTGCCGGAGGTGTAGATCAGGGTCGCGATGTCCTCGGGCTGGACGGCCTGCCAGGCGGCGTCGAAGTCGAAGTCTTCCTTCGGCGCGGCCTCGACCTCTTCGAGAGTCAGCGTGCCCGCCGCCGAACCTTCCACCAGCACAATGTGTTCCAGCTCCACGCCGGCCCCGCGCACGGTGTCCAGGAACGCCGGCTCGGTGATCACGATCTTGTTCTCGGCATTGGTGAACAGATGCGCGATCTGCTCGGGCGAAGACGTGTTGTAGATCGAGAACGGCGTCGCCCCCAGATGCAGCGCCGCGGTATCGACCAGATTGAACTCCGGCCGATTGGTCAACATGATCCCGACCGTGTCCCCACGCCCCACCCCCAACCCCGCCAACCCGGCCGCGATGCTGCGCACCCGCTCCCCATACTCCCGCCAGGTGACCTGCCGAGTCCCCCCGACCGTCCGCAGTGCCACCTGCCCCGGCCGCAACGTCAACGTCTGCTGAAACGCCTGCGGAATCGTGTGAACAGTAGTGCCCGAAACATGCGCAAACCCGATGTCAGTCGTCATAACCCTTTTCCCGGTAGCCTCTCGCGGTACCCCGCCACCCGCGCGCCCACCGCGCGCCCCACCGTCGGACAGCCGACCAACCCCATCACGCGATAACCACGCGCCAGCTGTGGCGCGGCTCACTCATCGTAACCAGAATGTCTCGGTTGTGTCGCGGGCCGCAACGGTCAGGTTGATGGCCGAAATTACCGATTCGAGCGGGGGAGTTGCGAATAGGCGCTGCGGCGTTTGGCTTTCGCCGCCATATAGCGCGCGGCCCGCTCACTGCGGGGCTCGGTCTCGAGTGGCACCGCTTTGACGACCAACCCGGCGTTCTCCACCGCCCGGACCTTGTCGCCGTTGTTCGTCATCAGCCGGATCGACCGCAATCCCAGGTCGGCGAGCGCGGCCGCGGCATGGTCATAGGTGCGGGAGTCTTCGGGATGACCGAGAATCCGGTAGGCATCGAAGGTGTCAGCCCCGGTCTGCTCCCCGACGTGCAGGCCCATGGCCTTGAACTCCAGCCCCTCGCCGCGCCCCTCCTGCTCGAGGTAGATCATGACCCCTTGCCCGCCCTCGTCCTGGATCATGTCCATGGCCAGTGCGAGCTCGGGGCCGCAATCGCAGTCATCGGAACCGATGGCATCGCCGTAGAGGCAGCGCGAGTGAATACGCACCAGGCACCCGTCGCTCGGCTCCCCGAACACCAGCATGTGTCCGACCCCTGTTTCGTCGCGCAGTTCCTTCACCCACATCCGCAACTCGCGCCCTTTACGAAACAGCGAATGTGCAGTTGCCTGAAGCTCTTTCACGCGTACACCACCTGACCGCCCTGCCTCTGGCAATTATGGCCGAGCGGTCGATTTCAGGACACGAATTGTCCGAAGAGTCAGGACCCGAACAACCGATTCGAGACCAGGCGGGCGTGGGCGCGAAGGATGCGAGTGCGTTGCGGACCCCAGCGTCCAACCGCCAAACCCAAGATCGCCGCGACCGCCGCGATCAGGGGCACAGCCCACGCGACCCCGGATCCCGGATTGACCAAAACGGCTGCAGTAGCGCATATTCCGCCGAAGATCACCCCGAATCCCGCGCTGAAACCTGTGCGCACAACGCGCCGCGCGCCGTAGCTTTGTGGCAGCCGATGCCCTCGAAACTCTCGCTTGTCCCGAAGATACTGGTCTACCCAGGGATTGCGGGGCACGATGTGCAGTCGTACCGGTCGAACCGCAACGCCGGCGGCTCGCAACTCTGCCTCCTTGTCCGGGTTGTTGGTAAGCAGCCGGACCGACAGGAGACCGAGGTCCAGCAGCAGCTTCGCAGCGGCCGTGTAGGTGCGTGAATCGGCAGAAAAGCCGAGCCGCTCATAGCTGGCGAAAGTATTCAATCGTTCGCGCTGACTCAGCGAGTAGCCGCGAGCTTTGCCGACCAGTCCCGCACCCCGACCCTCTTGCTCGAGGTAGACCAGTACGCCACGCCCCTCGGCCTGGATCAGGTCCAGCGCAAGATCGAGCTCGGGTCCGCAGTCGCAGTCGTCGGAGTGCAGCGCGTCACCGTATAGGCACCGCGAATGGATTCGGACCAAGCAGTTCGGTCCGACATCGCCGAAAATCAGGGCGTGTCCGGGGATTCCGTCCGGATCGAGTGGAATCACCCGTACTCTGATACTGCGGCCGTGGCGTGTGAACACATGCTCGGTCTCGTCGTGCCGCAGCGGCACTTTCGCTGTCGTCAAGCGATCCTCCGGTCGGGGACGATAGGCACCGCATTTGCCCGCATCTATTGGTCACACGCCGGGCCGCGAGAATGCTATACCCAGGGGCCTCGCCATGAGTGGTTTCATGCCGTGTCATCCGATCTCGGCGCGTCAGCGTCCGGTTCACCGGCCACAATGGCGTCGATCCGGTCCGGTGAGGACAGCGTGTCCGCGACACTCCGGCCTCGGGGCGCCTGCGCAACTCGCCAGATCAGGTCCGCCATCGCCGCTGTTGCCCACTCGAAGTCATCGGTCTCCGCGTCACCGTCTCGGGTGACCACCCGATAGGTCAATGCGGCCAGGAACGCCGAGGCTGCGCCCGCGACCACGGGCAGCGGATTGGCGAAACGCGAAACCTCCTGGGTTCGGACATCAGCGCGATGGACTGTGCACCGAGATCGCTCCAGTACACAGACGGCACCGACGCCCCGCCGCAGCAGCCAGGAGACAACCGCATCAGGCGACAAGTCCGGACGCAGCGCGGCCAGTTCGTCCGGTGAGCCCACGAGATAGTCAATCGCGGACAGATAGACCTTCATCGCATGGGTCAGCGGACGCTGCGGGCGCACGTTCACGATCAACCAGGGCGCTTTCGACCGCGCCACGGCTTCCTTCTGCGTACCAACCACTTCCAGCGTCCGCTCGATGACCGGGACGCTCTGTTCGAAGGTCAGCAGGACCGCTTTGACATCGCTGATCGCTTGCAGGTTGGAGGCGCTGTCGAAATCAGCGGCGGTGAGCTGCGTCCGGCCCACCTTGGCTGCAATATAGGAAGAGTCGGTGCCGTCGTCGGTCTCGATCGCGATCGTCACCGGCGTACTCGCGCCCGGCATCATCTTGACCAGGCTGGTGTCGACACCCTGCTTCGCCAGATAGTCACGAATCTCTTTGCCTTCGCTGTCCTGGCCGATCGCGGTGAACAGACGCGTATCGAGACCCAATCCCGCTAGCGCCACAGCACGTTTGAGACCTTTTCCGCCAGGGCTTCGGCGGAAATCTCCCCACATATCCACCCCGGGGCGGGGGAATGCGTCGACTTCGACGATCATGTCCATGACGGCATCCCCGATGATGGTCACCGTCTGGCGGTCTGCCGCTTCCGGATCCGACTCGGAAGTGAGCAGGGTCGCGAGCGCGAGGAACGCTCTACGCTCCGGGGCATCACGAATAGCGCGCACGCTGCGCAGGGTAGGTATCTCTGTCGCACCCAGCGCCTCATGCAACGCACTCCAGTGCAATGTGAGGTAGCGACGTCGGTCCTGGAGATCCTTGTCGTACAACCGATCGAGATCGATTCCCGGCGGCGGATCCGCATCGAACAAACCGAGACACAGCTCGGAGTCGACGATCAGCCGGTCGGTGACATCCAGCTTGCAACCCGCATGCCGAAGCGCAACCAACAACGCTGCCTCCGGCGTGATGTCGTCCAGGTGTGCGTACCGCCTGACCACGCTGAGCCGCAACAGACTTCGGATGTCGATCGACGTCTTCTGAATCCGACCTGAGCGGAGGCCTGACCGTTTACGCAGGCTCATGAGGACCGTTGAGACAGCGATGACGTTGTCGGCTGGCGCCGCGATGTCGGAGTCAGCGCTGGAAGTAGTCTTGCCGGTTGTCATTTGCCTCAAGAATACCGCCGAACAGGTTTACTGAACAGCGAAAACGTCAAAACTGTTGGCGGAGCGACAAATGCCGTGGTCAATCGGCTAAAGACGATCAGCCCCGGCAAGTGCCATAATGGCATTGGCTTTTGCGCCCACCAGACGGTTTCAGGAGGTCCGGTGTCCGACGTGGTTCAGTTGATTCGACACATCCGCCGATGCAAGCGGTCGGTGGCGGCCAAGACCGAGGGCGAGCAGGAGATCGCGGTCGCCTAGCCGGGGCGGATCTTCAGTTCACCTCGACCGCTCAATCCCCCCGATGGCGTCACTGCGCCAGGGCGCGAACATCATTCGTTGACAGAGCCCACCGGCTGATCGGATATCGCGATCGGCCGGCAAGTGGCATCTCTCCGAAGAACACGCACTCCGACGGTGACGCCTCCGCTACTCCGGGAGGCCCTCCATGACCCTCTACCACGCACGACATTCCATCACCACGAGTCTCACCGGCGAGTGCGCCGAACATCTGCCCGGTCGTCCGGAACCGAACTGGCGGATCAGCTGGCTCGACGAGGAACTGCTGCTGACGCGTGAACAAGCCACGGCGGCAATGGAACTCACGGAGACACTGCTGAGCGTGCCGCTCGCTGTCGACGGGGCCTGGCGGCGGGCACTGGCCACTGCAGCCGAATTGGGAATCGATGCGGAACAGGCCCGCGCCGTGTTGGCGCGGCGACGGGCAGAACGGGGGGAGTCATGACGATATACACAACCGACGATTGGTGCATGACCAGCGATGTCACCGACGAGAGCGCGGTGCGGGTTGCCGATCGGTGGACGTTGGCTTGGCGCAGCAGCTGGTTGCCTGATCGGTTGCTCACGCGGGCACAGGCATTGGCGGCGATGGTGTTGGCCGAATGCGTCACCGACGGCTACCCCAGCGACGAGAAGGTGCAAGGCCGCATGATCGCCAGCGCCGGCGAGCTGGGGGTTCCGGTGGAACAGGCGGTATTCGTGCTGTTGAAGCGACGGTCGGCATGAGTACGCGAGGGGGTAGCCGGGGCCACGGCCTATTACTGCAGTGCCGAACGGGAGTCGGCGGCGAGAAGGAGAACAGGCAGCCCGGCAGTACGGGCGGTGGCGTGAGAGTCGATGAAATAGCTACCGTCCAGCATCCGATGAGGGAGCAGACAGCCCGGCGCGGGACATCGACCGCGACGAGCGCACCACAACGTGAGCGGGCAGCGATCCTGCCCGCCGCGCGCACCGCCCGAGGGAGGAACTTGCGATGATCGATATCACGGCGCGGGAGATGAAGAGTGACCTCAGTCCAGAGCGCGCAGTGCGGGTGAGCAGGCTCGGCCAAGAGGAGTGGCGGCTGAGTTGGCTACCACGCCAAGGTCTTTCGCGCGAGCAGGCGCAGGCCGGGATGGAGCTGGATGAGATCCTGTCCGATCCCAAGATCGTCTACGACGAGCAGGCACAGGCCAGGGCGGCAATCCATGCCGCCCGGTTGGGCATCGGGGTTGATCGGGCGGTCATTCTCCTTGCGGTGCGGCTGGCCGAACGACTGCATCTCGATCCGGCGCCGACGTACGGAGCGGATACTGCGGCGCCACAGCCCATTCCGCTGCCCGCCCAGGTCTCGGCCGAGCTGAGGACCGGCAGCCACCACATGGCGCACGCTGGCGCACGTCCACGGCACCGGTGGGCTTGAACACCTCCCTCGCGGCGAGTAATGGTCTCGGCGGCCACGATTCCGAGATCGTTCGACTGGATCGTGCCCAAGGGCGGATCGGCTTCGGGACTTCAGTCACGGCCGCCGAACTACGTTGTCCGACAGTCCATGTGAGAGCTCAGCGGTGCTAGGAGGCGTCCAACCGGCGATTGATCGCTTCGCGTGTGGGCATGGAGTCGGGGATGCTCTTCACCCCTGACTCACGAGCGGGAATCGCGGCGGCGGCCCACGCAAGGCAGTCGATACCGGCCCGGCGACGTGCGGACTGTTCAGTGGGACGGGGGTGAGTTATCAGGCGGGCTATGAAGGCTGAGACGAACGCCGACGACGCGCCGGGTGCAACGGGTCGATCGGATTGGGTGTAGGCACAAACGGGATCGGCTTCGGGTTGATCAGCCGAATACATCGCGCACCTCTGTTGGTCGAGAACCACGACGGAGCCGACACCGTGGCGCACCAACTGCCGTGCGCTCGTCGCCGGTTCGATACCCGGTCGCAGCCGTTCCAGTTCGCCGACCGACGCGATCAGGTAGTCCACGGTCCTCAGATATTCGGGTAGCTGCACCGGAAACGGTTTGGGCGGCGTGGCGCTCATGAACAGCCACGGCCGCTGCGGTCGATCAGCGATGGCGGCCGATACTGCCGCCAGCAGTTCCTCGTTCTGTTCGAAAGTCAGCAGAACCCCGTCGGCATCGAGGAGAGCACAGGTGATGGGAGCATCGGCGATGTCCCTGGGGGCGAACCGGATCCGGTCCTCTCCGGCGATCGAGGCGTTGCTGCCATCCACGCCGACGAGCACCGTCGCGGTCGGAGTCGGACCGCGCCGGGAGCGCACCAGGCTGGTGTCAACGCCTCGCTTTCGCAAGTACTCGACGATCTCACTACCCTGATCGTCGTCGCCCACGGCCGCGAACAGACGAGCGTCGACGCCCAGACGCGCCAAGGCCACAGCCCGGTTCAGGCCTTTACCACCGGCGTGGACGGAGAACATCCCGTACAGAGACTCACCGTCGCGCGGCAGCGCATCGACAAGCAAGATGCGATCCCATGCAGCGTCACCGACGACAACGACGGTCGGACGCGGTGTCGCCGAGGGAACTTCACTCATGGGAACAACTGATTCGAGGGTCATTTCACGCGCGAGCGCGGTGAAGGCGAGCTCTTCGAGCCGACCTCGCAACGCTCGCTCGCTGCGCACCTGACGGGTGACGGGTTCACCGAGCACCTCGTGTAGGTCCGTCCAGTGTTGGGCCAGGCTGTCTCGTCGCGAGCCCAGATCCGGTCCATAGAGGTGAGCGCCGATCTCGTCGGGCAGATCGGCGAGCATGCCGAGATTCAGTTCCGCGTCGACGATCAAGCGTTCCGCAGGAACGAGTTTGGTGGCGACATAGCGCAACGTGTGGAGTAGTGCTGTCTCGGGATCGTCGCCGCTGAGGTGGGCGTATCGCCGTACGACGACCAAGCCGAGCAGGGCATCGATATTGACCGGGCGCGGCTCGCCACCCATGCCGGTACGTTTGCGCAACTGCAGCAGGATATCGCGGACTGCCCGGACATCGTTGTCCTGCGAGGCCGAGTCGGCACCGCCGCTACCACCGAGGTTCTGCTGCATCGTCATTCGCACCAACCATAGAACCGGTCAGGTTGGTGCGTCCGACGAAACGGCAAGGCGATTCTCAGGGCGGCAGAATGCCAGGTGGACCCTCAGGCGCTGGTTTTGTGTTCTGCGCCTACGGCTTCGGAGAGGTTGGTGTAGCCGTGGGTGCGGAGCTTTTCGGCGAGGCCGCGGTGGATGTGTTTGGGCCACAGGGGGCCGCCGTAGATGAAGCCGGTGTAGCCCTGGAGGAGGGAGGCGCCGGCGAGGATGCGTTCCCAGGCTTGGTCGGCGGTTTCGATGCCGCCTACGGAGATCAGGACCAGTTGGTCTCCGACGCGGGAGTACAAGCGGCGCAGGACTTCCAGGGAGCGGTCGGCTACCGGGGGGCCCGACAGGCCGCCGGCGCCGATGGGTTCCACGGTGGTGGCGGGGGTGGCCAGGCCGTCGCGGCGGATGGTGGTGTTGGTGGCCACGATGCCGGCGAGGCCCAGTTCAACGGCCAGGTCGGCGACGGCGTCGATGTCCTCGTCCGACAGGTCGGGGGCGATCTTCACCAGGACCGGGACCGAGACCGTGTCCAGGACGGCCTGCAGGATCGGGCGCAGGGAGCTGACGGCTTGCAGGTCACGCAAGCCGGGGGTGTTGGGGGAGCTGACGTTGACGACCATGAAGTCGGCCAGCGGGCCCAGGAGTTTCGCGCTGATGGCGTAATCGCTTGCGGCGTCTTCGGGTTCGACGACCTTGGTCTTGCCGATGTTGGCGCCGATCGGGACGCCGCCGGGCAGCCGGGCGGCGAGGTGGCCGGCGGCTGCCGCGGCACCGAAGTTGTTGAAGCCCATGCGGTTGATGAGCGCCCGGTCGGCGGGCAGGCGGAACAGTCGCGGCGCGGGGTTGCCGGGCTGGGCCTGCGCGGTGACGGTGCCGATCTCGGCGTAGCCGAAACCCAGTGGCCCCCAGGCGTCGACGCCGTCGGCGTTCTTGTCGAAGCCGGCGGCCAGGCCCAGGGGCGCGGGGAAGTCCACGCCGAATACGCGGGTGCGCAGGATCGGGTCGTCGGTGCCGAGCAACGCGGCCGACAGCTTGCGGCCCGGGGTGAACCGGGTCGCCAGCCGCATGGCGGCGAAGGCCAGGTGGTGGATGGTTTCCGGCTGCAGCCGGAACATCACCTTGAGCAGCAGGGCGTACAGGCGCTCATACATAGGGGGTTACATCACCGCCTCGGGTGTCGGGGATAGCAGGGGAGTCTTGCGGCGGCGCAATAACACTCGGCGGGAACCGTCGGTGTAGGCGCGAACCCGCGACAGCTCCCAGCCGCCGTATTCCGCGTGGATGGACAGACGTAGGGCGGAGGTGACCCTGCTGACGCCGGGAGGCAGCCGCAGGGGCACGTATTCCCATTCGTCGCTGGATTCCTCCCAGCCGTCCGGTAAGGTGCGCGATTGGTGCGCCGATCGTGAGGCCCGAGGTGCCATCACTGCCCTCTCTTCCGCTGGTCCGCTCCGATCCGTTGCAGACCGTCGCCGGTCGCGGATCCCACGAACAGGTCACCGGTGCGGTCATCGACGGTGACCGAGTTGGGCTGGCGCACCGTCGGGTAGCGCCCCACCTCTACCGGTATACCCGTCGACAAGTCGTAGCCGACGACTTCGTTGCTGCCTGTCAGCGTCACCCACACGGTCTCGGACCGCTGATCGTAGGCGAGTGCGTAGGGAGAGGAGCCTACCGGGAAACGCTGGTGCAGGACCAAGGGATCAGCCGTGTAGACCAGCAGTTCCCCGCCGGCGGTGTCGGTAACCATCCGGCGGCCGAAATGGTCGCCGATCATGTTGGTCGCGCCGTCACCGGTGCGCAGGGAGAGGCCGAGTTTGCGGGTGCCGTCGAGTTGCACGAGGGCGGTCTGGCGGCGGTCGAGGACGACGACCGCGTCATCGGTGGTGTCGATCGCGTCGGCCGAGGACAGGCCCGAAATGGTGTGGCGCACAGTGCCGTCCGCGTCCGCCAGCAGGACTTTGCCGTTGGCCAGGCCCGCGACCAGCGAGCCGTCGGCGCGCAGTGCGGCCGAGCGGACATCGCCGTCGATCTTGACGGTGGTCATGGTGGCGGCCGCGACGTCGACGCGCACGATCGCGCCGGGCACCGCGACGAGGATCTCCCCGGGTTTGCCCGCGGCGAGGGCGGCGGCCTTGCCGGGCAGGGTGATCGGGCGGGTGACGCCCTTGTCGATGAGTTGCAGGGTGGTTCCGGAGTCGGTGACCGCGGCCAATACGCCGGTACCGGGCGCGTTCAGCAACATGCCGATCGGTGTGTGGGCGCTCACCTCACCGGCCGGGGAGACCGAGGCGGCCGGGGACACGGCCGCGACGGCCGGTTCGCGCGTGGCGTTGTCGGTGTTGCTCTCCTGCGAGGAACACCCGGCCAGCAGGGTCACCACCGCCGCCCCCGCGAGGGCCGACCGGATCCAGCCGCGACGGCGCATGCAGCGAACTCCTTAACCTGACCGAACTGACCGACGAAATCATGCGTGCTCTCTAATCTGACCATGGTCGCGTACGACGTGGCACAAGTGGGGGTCTTCCCGGCGGCGCGCCGCGATTGTGATCCGTGCATCGAATGCCGGTTTGCATGATGTGACATGGGGTTTCGGTGGCGGTGTCGGCGGGTGCGGTTACCGTGGAAGTCAAAAGCGGCTCGTATCAGGGAGATCTGTTGGTTGCCGACCACACTTCGGGCTTCACCGTCGAAGACGTCACCGTGGGCCGTTACGCGCACGGGTTCGGAATGACCGGTGACGGACGCTCCTTCGCGTTCCGCACCCATCGCGCGACGCTGCGGCTGGAGATCTATCGCGCGGATCTAGCCACGGCGGTACCTGCTCCCGAGGATGTCGACGCGGTCGCACTGGCCCCGGTCACCGATATCGATCTCGATGACGAACGCAGCGTGGTCGCCCTGGTGCGGGATCTGATTCCGCAGGCCACACCGGTGGCGGCGGCGGTGGCGCACGAGGCGACCACGGTGCGGGCGCTGCTGGGTCGCCTCGGCGCGGTACTGGAAGGACTGTGAGCAGCGACTCGCGGCCGTGCTGTCTGTGACACGGGAATCACTCGCGCGCAGCGTCCGTGACAGACTGGCGGCACACAACCGCAGTTCGAGCTGACGAGGATGTTGATGCGACTTCGACGACCGGCCGCCGCCACGCTGATATTGACCGTGCTGAGCGTGTCGATCGCCGCGTGCGGCGGGGGCGATGACGAGTCGAAGGTGGCCGCGGCCCGATCCTCGGCGTACGCGGCCTTGAGCGCGACTTCGGCGGCCGCGGCGGCGACCTCGAGCGCGAACAAGCCCGCGATCCCGACCGCGGCGCAGTTGGATGCGCAGCTCAAGTCGGCGCTGGATCCGAATCTGCCCGACAGTGATCGGACCGCGCTGATCCAGGACGGTGACGCGTTCAAGGACGCGATTCCGGACATGTACAAGGCGCTGCAGGATCATCCGCATGCGGTCTACGGGGTCAAGGATCCGGTGTTCGACAACCACGACGGCACCCTGACCGCGACGCTGAGCCTGGACAAGGACGGCAGCGGCTCGGATGTGCGCACGACCGTGGTGCATTTCGTGTTCGTCGACGGGCATTGGAAGATCTCGCGCACCGACCTGTGCGGCATTCTGCGTTCGGCCGACTACAAGACCGCGGCCTGCGGCTGATGGTCGAGGCCGGATCCCTACGGTGGGGGCGGCTGATCCACCGGTATCGATGGCTGGTGTTCGCCGGGTTCGGGCTGCTGGTGCTGGTGTCGGGATTCTATGGCCGCGACCTGGGCGATCACCTGACCCAGGAGGGTTGGTTCGATGATTCGAGCCAGTCGGTGGCGGCCTCGAAACTGGCCGATGACACCTTCGGGCGCGACCGCGACGGGGATCTGATCGCGATCTACACCGCCCCGGCGGGGATGACGGTCGATGACGAACCGGTGCGCAGCGCGGTGGCCGCGGAGTTGACGCGGTTGCGCAGCGCGTATCCGGATCGGATCGCGCGGATCAACTCGTATTTCGACGGCGCGCTCATGGGGCAGTTCGCCGACGCTTCACGCACGCACGCGTTCGCCAGTATCGGGTTGCGCGGGGACGGCGGTACCGCGACGGTCGCGGACTATATGGCGATCAAGAACGAATTCCACGCCGGCACACCGGGTTCGGGCCCGGGCGGGACGACGGTGCAGCTGGCGGGGATGCAGCCGGTGGTCGAAGGCATCAATACCGGGATGCAGGACGATATCCGGCGGGCGGAGCTGATCGCGTTGCCGCTGGTGGCGATCGTGCTGTATTTCGTGTTCGGCGGGGTGGTGGCGGCATTGCTGCCGGTGCTGATCGGCGGCATGACGATTCTGGGCAGCCAAGGCATCATGCGGCTGCTCACGAATCATCTGCAGGTCAACGTCTTCGCCTCGGCGGTGGTCACCTTGGTGAGCCTGGGGCTGGCCATCGACTACGGGCTGTTCGCGGTGACGCGCTTCCGCGAAGAGCTCGCTGCCGGGCGCAGCGTGGAGGAGGCGACGGCGCGCACGGTCGCGACGGCCGGGCGCACGGTGTTGTTCTCGGCGGCGATCATCGCGGTCAGTCTGGGCGCGTTGTTCATCTACCCCAACGGGGTGCTGCGCTCGGTGCCGTTGGGTGGCATCTCCTCGGTGCTGCTGGCGGCGGTGTTGTCGGTGACGGCATTGCCCGCGGTGCTGTCGATCGTGGGGCGGCGCATCGATCTGTGGGGTTGGCATCGGCTGGCCGGGATCCGCAGTGCCGAGCAGCTCGATGCCGGGTTCTTCTCGCGGCTGGCGGTCTTCGCGATGCGCAAGCCGTGGCTGGTGATCGTGCCGGTGCTGGTGCTGCTGCTGGGGTTGATCCTGCCGTTTCGGCATATCGAGTTCGGCGGGTTGAGTGAGCGTTATCTGGCCGCGGACAATCCGGCGCGGGTGGCGCAGCAGGATTTCGATCGCCTGTTCCCGACCTTCCGCACCGACCCGCTGAAACTGGTGGTGGTGGGCGCGAATTCGACCCAGCTGTCGGATCTGCGGTATGAGGCCGATCAGGCGGTGGGCGCGCAGATGACCGGGCCGTTCGATCCGGCCGCGCCGAGCAAGGATCAGGTGACGGTGCTGGCCAGCGGGTTACGCGACAAACGCGACGCGGACTCCGTGATCGCGGCGCTGCGTGCGCTGCCCGAACCGCCCGGCACGCATGTGATGGTGGCGGGAGTGCCCGCGCTGGAACGGGATTCGATCCAGGGTTTGATCAAGGGACTGCCGTTGCTGGCGGGCATCCTGATCGTGGCGGCGATCGCGTTGATGTACGCGGCGTTCCGGTCGCTGGTACTGGCGATCAAGGCGGTGGTGATGAGCGCGCTGAGCATGGGCGCGACGTTGGGGGTTTTGACCTGGATCTTCGTGGAGGGTCACGGGGCGGGGCTGTTCGACTTCACACCCGGACCGTTGATGTTCGCGGTGCTGGTGTTGATCGTGACGGTGCTGTTCGGGCTCTCCACCGACTACGAAGTGTTCCTGCAATCGCGCATGGCCGAGGCGCGCGCGGCGGGAGCGGACGCGCCGGAGGCCATCCGCTACGGCATCGCGCACACCGGTGGGGTGATCACCTCGGCGGCGGCGATCCTGATCGTGGTGACCGGGGCGTTCGGGTTCTCGGATCTGGTGCTGATGAAATACATTGCCTACGGCATGATCGCGGCACTGGTGTTGGACGCCACCGTGATTCGCATGCTGTTGACTCCTGCGGTGTTGAAGTTGGTGTGGCGATGAGCGTGCTCAAAGGCGCGAATCTGTTGGTGATGTTCCTGCTGGAACTGTGCGTGCTGGGTTCGGCCGTCTGGTGGGGTGCCACGGTGTCGGCGCCGGTGGTGATGCGGATCCTGCTGGCGATCGCCGCACCGGCGGTGTTCATCGTGGTGTGGGCGCTGTTCGGGGCGGCCAAGGATCCGCGCTTCCCCCAGAAGGGTTGGCGGCGAATCGCGTTGGAGGTGGCGTGGTTCGGAGCGGCCGCGCTGCTGCTAGGGCTGGCCTGGATGCCGATCGCGGGTGCGACGCTGTTCGCGATCTGGTTCGTCAACGGCGTCCTGCGGCTGGTGTGGGGTCAGCAGGAACTCTGATCGACGGCAATTCAGCGGTGGCGGGCCGGGTGAATATGTTCGGCCCGCAACGACTTCGGCGATATCCCCGTAGCTTCGGTGGTCGCGCAACGCTTTCGGTGTGTCAGCCGCGCACCGGCAGCACCAGTTGCGCGCCGGTCACCGGGTGGTCGAACACGTCGACGGGGTGCTGATACACGCGGGTGAGCAGCTCGGGGGTGAGAATCTCCCGTGGTGGGCCGTCGGCGGCGATGCGACCGGCTTCGAGGACGGCGACCCGGTCGGCGTAGGCGGCTGCCACCCCGAGATCGTGCAACACCACTACGACCGCGGTCCCGGCGTCGGCGCGCTCGCGCGCCAGTCGCAGGATCTGTTCCTGATGCCCAAGATCGAGTGCGGCGGTGGGCTCGTCGAGCAGCAGCGTGTGCGTGTCCTGGGCGAGCACGCGGGCCAGGGCGACGCGGGCGCGTTCACCACCCGACAGCGCGGGGAAGGGACGGGCGGCGAAGCGTTCGACGTCGGTGGCGGCCATGGCAGCGGCGATGACGGCGTCGTCGTCGAGCTGACGCGGGGTGCGCGCCCAGGGGGCCCGGCCCATGGCCACGACATCGCGGGCCATGAAGGGGAACCCGACGGTGTGGGACTGTGGCAGCACCGAGCGTCGGCGCGCCATGTCCAGGGGCGTCCAGTGGGTCAGGGAGTGCCCGTCGAGTTCGACACTGCCGCCGGAGAGTTCGAGTTCTCCGGCCAGTGCGGCGAGCAGGGTGGATTTGCCTGCGCCGTTGGGGCCGACCAAGGCCACGATCTGTCCGGCGCGTACGGGGAATTCGACACCGTCGAGGACGGTGCGGTCGCCGCGGCGCGCACTCACTCCGTGGGCGCGCAGGGTGATGGTGCCCGGTTCGGGGACCTCCGGCATGGCCGGGGTGCGCCGGAAGACGGTGGCCAGTCCGCGGACTCGGTTCATCCGGCGTGGTGCGCTCATGCCCAGCCTCCCGCGCGTGAGCGGGTGCGGCGCAGCAGCCAGAAGAAGAACGGGCCGCCGACCAGGGAGGTGATCATGCCCAGTGGCAGGTCGGCGTTGTGGACGAGGGCGCGTGCGCCGATGTCGGCGGCCACGAGCACGGCCGCGCCGAGGATGGCCGAGAGCGGGATGAGCACGCGATGTCCGGGACCGACGAGCATGCGCACCAGGTGCGGCACGATCAACCCGACGAACAGGATGATGCCGGTGAACGCGACACCGGCGGTGGCGAGGATGGCGACGACGACGATGATGTTGCGCCGCAACCGTTCCACGTCCACGCCCAGGTGTCGCGCGGCGGATTCGCCGAGGGCGAGCAGGTCCAGGCGCGGTGCCATCCAGATCGCGGCCGCGACACCGAGCAGGGTCAGCGGCCACACCACGTTGACCGCCTGCCAGGTGGCGCCGTTGAGCGAGCCCATCTGCCAGAACACCAGCTGGTCACGCGCGGCCGGGCTGGCTTTGAACAGTAGGAACGAGATCAGGCCACCGGCAAAGGCATTGATGGCGACACCGGTGAGGATCAAGGTGACCACTTCGGTGCGGCCACCCGAGCGCGAGAGCAGATACACCAGCGCAGTGGTACCGAGTCCGGCCACGAACGCACCCGCTGCCACCGACCAGGCAGCCGCGAACGCGCCACCGATCACGATGACGGTGCCCGCCCCGACCGCCGCACCCGCCGAGACGCCGATGACGCCGGGTTCGGCCAGAGGATTGGCGAACACACCCTGCAGCAGTGCGCCCGCCGTGGCCAACGCCGCACCCACGAGCACGGCCAGCACCACGCGCGGGAACCGGACTTCCCACAAGGTCACGTACCCGGCCGGGTGATGCGGCATCGGCCCCCAATCCAGGCCCATGCGGTGAAACACGCTGCCCGCGACCTCGGCGTAACTGGTGGGCACCTGTCCGATGGCCGCGGAGATCAACGCCAGCACTACCAGGCCCGCAAGCGCGCCCGCGAAGATCAGCGTGGTGCGCGAGCGCGTGCGCCGCGCCAGCGGAGCCGGATCCACGCTGGCCGGGAAATGTTGCGCGGCAGCCGATTCCAGCTCCGCTTCGGAGACCTCGACGACGGTGTCGCCCGCTTCCTCACGCCCGGTCGCAGGTGACTCCGACGGATGGGCCCGGCTGGTCGCTGCGGTGACCGCGGTCGTCCCGTTTCCGGTGGGCGAGTTGGCCGCCCGGACCGTCGACGGCGAGTTGGTGGCGGCGCTGGTGGTATCGGGCGTAGGTGGGTCGGGTTGCGGGGCTTGTGGATCGGTCATGCGTTGCTGGTTCCGTAGACGGCTTTGACGAGGGCGGTCAGGACGCGGCCGGTGTTGGGGCCGAAGGACAGTAGGACGGCGTCGGACATGTCGATGACGCGGCGGTCGCGGCCGGCGGGGGTTTGGGCGACGCCGGGGACTTTTTCGAGGCCGTCGACGCCGCCGACGGAGGCGAGGCCGTCGCTCATGACGAGCAGGACGTCCGGGGCGGCGGCGATCATGGCTTCGCTGGTGATGGGCAGGAAGTCCTGGGTGACGCCCGAGGCGGTGGCGGCGTCGATGCCGCCGATGGCGGCGATCAACGATTCGGCGCCGGAGCCGGGGCCGAAGATCATGGTGATGGCGGTGGAGCGCAGGTACAGGAACGCGATCTTGGGTTTGGTGTTCTGGTGCGGCACCGTGGCGGTGGCGGCGCTGATCTCGTCCTGGGTGCGTTTGGCCAGTGTCTTGCCCGCGTCGCTGACGCCGAGGGCGTCGGCGACCGCTTGGATCTGCGGGACGACGCCGTCGAGGGTGCGTTTGGAGTCGAAGTAGACGACCGTGATGCCGAGTGCTTTGAGCTGGTCACGCAGGGCGGGGGTGACGGCGGTGGTGTCGGTGAGGAACACCGTGGGCCGCAGTGCCGCAACCGCTTCCACGCTCAGGGTGCCCGAGCCGCTCGAGACGGTGGGCAGGTCGGTGACGGCGGGGAAGGCCGCGGAGTTGGAGCGGCCCACCAGGTTCGAACGCAAGCCGAGCGCGACGACGGTTTGGGCGAGGGTGCCGTAGCGGTCGGCGGCGATGATGCGGCTGGCGTCGGTGACGGTGACGTCGCTGCCGTCGAAGGATTTCACGGTGACCGGCAGCACCGGGGTGGGTGCGGGCGAGAGCGCGACGGGGTCGAGGTTGCCGACGGTGGCGGTGACCGGCCCCTTGGCGCCACTCGTGGAAGTGCTGCTGCCGCAGGCGGTGACGCCCGCGACCAGGCCGATCCCGAGCAGCATGATCAGCAGCGGGCGGACGGCCGAGCGGGCATTCACGAGACACCTCATGCGGGTAAGGTTAGCCTTGCTCATTCTGTGCGTGCGCTCACGTCTCCGAGGGCCGCGGCGATCGCCCGGGGCAGTTCCAGGGTTTCGGCGGCGAGGATTCCGGTCAGTTGCCCGATATCGCGCGCTCCCACCAGCATCGACGCCACCCCCGGTTGGTCGCGGATCCAGGCGAGCGCGACCGCGAGCGGGGAGGTGCCCAGTCCATCGGCGGCGGTGACGACCGCGTCCACCACGCGCAGCGCGCGTTCGTCGAGGTGTGCGGTGATCTCCGCGGCCGTCGCCTCGTCCGCGCCGCGGGAGTCGGCGGGCACGCCGTCGCGGTATTTGCCGGTGAGGATGCCCCCGGCCAGGGGTGCGGTGGCGACGATGCCGATGCCGTGATGCTGTGCGGCGGGCACGAATTCGTGTTCGACGCCGCGCGCGAGCAGTGAGTAGGGCAGATGCGTGGCCGTCAGCGGGGCGTGCGCGGCGAGGGTGGCCAGCTGCCAGCCGTCGTAGCCGCGGGCCCCGGCGTAGCGCACCCGACCCGAGCGGACCGCCCAGCTCAGGGTGTCGGCGATCTCCTCGAGGGGGGTGTGCGGGTCCCAGGCGGCGACCGACCAGATGTCGAGGTGGTCGGTGCCGAGTTGGGTGAGCGTGTGGTCGAGCTGGCGCATCATGGTGCGCCGGGAGGCGTCGACGGTCCAGCGCACGGCGGCGGGCGCTGCGGCGGTGGCGTCGCTGAGTATCGGTGTGTATCCGGCGTTTCCGCTCAGCACGAGGTCTTCGCGGCCGATCTCGGAGAGCAGTTCGCCCAGCATGTGTTGGGCGGCGCCGTCACCGTAGGCCGGGGAGGTGTCGATGAGGGTGCCGCCGGCTTCCACGAACGCCATCAGCTGGGCGGCGGCGTCCTCGGCGTCGGTTTCCCTGCCCCAGGTGTGGGTGGCCAGCCCGAGCCGCGACACCCGCAGTCCGCTGCGGCCGACCGTGCGTTGTTCCATCACCGCGCTTGCACTTTCGTCACAGGCGTCAGCCTAGGCGCAGCGGTGGCCGCTACCCGGCTACGGCCCGCCGGGTGCGCGGCGGGTCGGTGAATTCCGCGCGTGCATGTCCGAATTCGGACATTCCCCGGTAGGGTCGCTGCCGTGTTAGCGGCGCGGATGCGCCGCGCGCCCGTCCTCGGCGGCGGGCGTGGCCGGTGCGGTAGCGGCCGAATTATCTACCGGGCGTGCGTAATTCGGGAGTGGAGGGCGTGTTGGGCGAGTCGATGACGTGGGTGCAGGCGCTGATACTGGGTCTGGTGCAGGGTTTGACGGAGTTTCTGCCGATCTCCTCCTCGGCGCATCTGCGGATCACCTCGGCGGTGTTCTTCGGTGATGATGCGGGCGCGTCGTTCACCGCGGTCACCCAGCTGGGCACCGAGGCGGCGGTGCTGGTGTATTTCGCCCGCGACATCCGCCGCATCGTGGTCGCCTGGTGCACCACTTTGTGGTGGAAAGTCGCTGCGCCGCAGCGGGAATCGGTGCCGTTGGCCGAGCGGGCCACCACCCGGCTGCCGGTGCTCGACCGTGACGGGCGTTTCGCGCACGGCCCGGACCCCGATACGCAACGCGCCCTGGACTATCGGGTCGGCTGGTATGTGATCATCGCCACCGTCCCGATCGGGGTGCTGGGTCTGCTGTTCAAGGACCAGATCCGTACCGGCGCACGGAATCTGTGGCTGATCGCGACCATGCTGATCGTGTTCGCGCTCGTGATCGCAGCCGCGGAGTACTACTCGGGTAAGACCTACGGGCGTCGCCGGCGCCCGATCGAACTGCTCACCACCCGCGACGGCCTGATCATGGGCCTGGCACAGTGCCTGGCGCTCATCCCGGGCGTGTCGCGTTCGGGGGCGACGAGTTCGGCGGGCCTGTTCTGCGGGCTGACTCGTGAGGCGGCGGTGCGGTTCTCGTTCCTGCTGGCCATTCCCGCGGTGGTCGCCTCGGGGGTGTTCAGCCTGCCGGATGCGTTCGAACCCGCCGGTGAGGGCCTCAATGCGTCGGGCCCGCAACTGCTGGTGGCCACGATCGTGTCGTTCGTGGTCGGGTACGCGTCGGTGGCGTGGCTGCTGAAGTTCGTGGCACGGCATTCCCTGGACTGGTTCGTGGGCTACCGGATCGTGCTGGGTGTGACGGTGATGGTGCTGCTGGCGACCGACGTCGTCTCGGCGACGTGAGTCGGTAGGCTGTCCCGGTGACGGTGATCCTGTTGCGGCACGGCGTGTCCACGTCGAACATTGCCCGCACCCTGGCCGGCCGCAGCGCCGGTGTCGATCTGACCGACCGCGGTCGTGAACAGGCCCAGGGGTTGGTGCAACGACTCGGATCGCTGCCCATCGAGCACATCGTGTGCTCGCCGCTGCTGCGCTGTCAGCGCACCGTCGCGCCCCTCGCGGACAAGCTGGGCCTGGAACCCGAACCCGACGAACGCCTGCTGGAAGTCGACTACGGCGACTGGACGGGCAAGGCCCTCGCGGATCTGGTGAACGAGCCGCTGTGGAAGGTCGTACAACGGCACGCCTCGGCGGCGACGTTCCCGTCGGGAGAGTCCTTGGCGCAGGTCCAGTTTCGCGCGGTGTCCGCTGTCCGCGAACGAGATCGTCAATTCGCGGCCAAGCATGGTAGCGATGTGTTGTGGATTGCGTGCACGCATGGCGATGTCATCAAGTCGCTGCTGGCCGACGCGTTCGGTATTCACCTCGACGGCTTCCAGCGGATCGTGGTGGAACCGGCGTCGATCAGCGTCGTGCGCTACACCCCGACCGCCCCGTACGTGTGGCGGGTGAACGACACCGGCCCGGATCTGTCAGGGTTGGCGGCGATTTCACCGCGAACCGGCGGCGAATCGCGCTCGGGCCCGGTTCCCGGCGGTGAAACGGGTACCACCGACAGTACGGATAATGGGGTAGCGGAACGCCCCGATTCATCAGTGTGAGTGAACCGAATGGAGGTGCAATGGGCCGCGCAATCCATATCTTCCGCACCCCCGATCGTTTCGTCGCCGGCACCGTCGGCGAGCCGGGCGACCGCGCGTTCTATCTGCAGGCCGTGCAGGAGCCGCGGGTGGTCAGTGTGCTGCTGGAAAAGCAGCAGGTGAAGGTGCTGGCCGATCGGATGGGGTTGTTGCTGGACGAGGTGCAACGCCGTTTCGGCACCGAGGTGCCCCCGCAGGCCGCGGACGTGGCCGACACCGCACCGCTGCAAGCCCCCGTCGACGCCGAATTCCGGGTCGGCACCATGGGTTTGGGCTGGGACGCGGACGCGGGCGCGGTGGTGGTGGAGTTACTGGCGATCACCGAGACCGAGGTCGACGAATCGGTGGTGCTCGATGACACCGAGGAGGGCCCGGATGCGGTGCGGGTGTTCCTGACCCCGATCCAGGCGCGGGAGTTCGCGTTGCGTTCGGCGCGGGTGATCGCGGCCGGGCGGCCGCCGTGCCCGCTGTGCGGGGAACCGTTGTCGCCGGTCGGGCACATGTGTGTGCGCACCAACGGCTACAAGCGTGGTGACATCTTCGGCGCCACCACCGAGATCGACGACGAGGACGAGGACTGAGACGGTGAACGACCTGTTGCGCACCGCCGAGCTGACGGTGATCGGGCAGGTCACCACCGCCAGCAATGCCACGTTGGTGTGCGAGACCGACCCCGAGCAGACCGGTGAGCTGCTGCGGGTGGTGTACAAGCCGGTGCGCGGGGAGCGGCCGCTGTGGGATTTCCCCGACGGCACCCTCGCCGGCCGGGAGGTGGCGTCGTATCTGGTGTCGGAGGCGTTGGGCTGGGGGGTGATCCCGGAAACGGTGTTGCGCGACGGGCCTTTCGGGCCGGGCATGGTGCAACGCTGGATCGAGGTCGTCGAGGACGAGGCGGGCCCGGATCTGGTGGATCTGTGCCCGGTCGGGGAGATACCCGCCGGCTACCGGGAGGTGTTGCGCGCGTTGGATCCCGCCGGGCATCCGGTGTCGCTGGTGCATGCCGAGCATCCGCAGTTGGTGCGGATGGCGGTGCTCGATGTGCTGATCAACAATGCCGACCGCAAGGGCGGGCATGCGCTCGCGGGCATCGACGGACGCGTGTACGGGGTCGATCACGGGATCTGCCTGCACACCGAACCGAAGCTGCGCACGGTGTTGTGGGGGTGGGCCGGGGAGCCGGTATCCGACGAATTGCTCACCGACATCACGACTTTGGTCAAGGCGCTGCCCGGGGAGCTGGGTGGGCAGCTCGCGGCGCACCTCACCGACGCCGAGATCGAGGCCCTCGAAGCGCGCGGGCGGGCGCTGCTGCAAGCGCCGGTGATGCCGATGCCTCTCGGTCCGCGTCCGATCCCCTGGCCCGCGTTCTGAGTCCTGCTACGTCCCGCGTTGCGGGTCGTGCGCCCGGTGGCGGGCGGTGCGCGGGGCGACGTTCGCGTCGTCGTGATTGCAACCGTTGACACCGCCGCCGCAGTGACTAGGGTGCAGGTCGGCCCGTCCGGGGGCGTGTCGCGCGGCACACCGGTGCGGGGGCGGCGGGGGTGGGCTGCGATCTCGGCGTTAACCTCGATTCATGCAGTCCTGGTCCGATACCGCTGTCCCGACCGTCCCCGGATCCGGACCGGCGTTACGTTTGTTCGACACCGCCGACAAGCAGGTGCGCCCGGTGACCCCCGGCGCGACCGCGACGATGTACGTGTGCGGCATCACCCCCTATGACGCCACCCATCTCGGGCATGCCGCCACCTACCTGAGTTTCGATCTGGTCAACCGGATCTGGCGCGACGCCGGGCAGGACGTGCACTACGTGCAGAACACCACCGATGTCGACGATCCGCTCTTCGAGCGGGCGGCACGCGACGGGATCGACTGGCGTGAGCTCGGCACGCGCGAGATCAACCTGTTCCGCGAGGACATGGCGGCGTTGCGGGTGATTCCGCCGCGCGACTACATCGGCGCGATCGAATCCGTGCAGGAGGTGGTCGAGCTCGTCGACAAGCTGCTGGCGTCGGGGGCGGCGTATGTGGTGGATGATCCGGAATTCCCGGATGTCTACTTCCGCCACGACGCGACCGAGCAGTTCGGTTACGAGTCCGGTTACGACCGGGCGACCATGGAGCGGCTCTTCGCCGAACGCGGCGGCGACCCGGAACGGCCCGGCAAGCGCGACCCGATCGACGCGCTGCTGTGGCGGGCCGAGCGACCGGGCGAGCCGGCGTGGCCGGCACCGTTCGGGGCGGGACGGCCGGGCTGGCACATCGAATGCGCCGCGATCGCGCTCAACCGCATCGGCACCGAGTTCGACGTGCAGGGCGGCGGCAGCGATCTGATCTACCCGCACCACGAATACTCCTGTGCGCACGCCGAAGCACTCGTCAAGGGGCGGCGTTTCGCGCGGCACTACGTGCACGCCGGGCTGATCGGGCTCGACGGCGAGAAGATGTCGAAGTCGCGCGGCAACCTGGTGTTCGTGTCCAAGCTGCGCCGCGCCGGCACCGACCCGGCCGCCATCCGGCTCGGCTTGTTCGCCGGTCACTACCGTGCCGATCGGGAATGGTCGGATGCGGTACTGGCCGAAGCGCTTTCGCGGCTGGCCCGCTGGCGCGAGGCGACGGCCCTGGCCTCGGGCCCCGACGCCGCCGACACCGTGGCGCGGCTGCGCCGCCACCTCGCCGACGATCTCGACACTCCCAAGGCGCTGGCGGCGATCGATTCCTGGGCGCAGCAGGCGCTGGCCTACGGCGGCCCCGACGCGAGCGCGCCGGGGCTGATCCGCGACGCGGTCGACGCACTGCTGGGCATCCAGTTGTAAACCCCTCGCACCCGTGAGCTGATGCGCGCGAGCCCGATGCGGGCTCGCGCGTTCGCATTTCGGGCGTCGTCCGCGATGCGGGAGAGACTGCGTACGCCGGTGAAGGGGTGCGAAGTGCGGTAAAGCCGTGGCTGTGGGGGCGGGGTTCGCGCATGCTGGATGGCGGGTGTCGTGGGCTGTGAGGAGGAGTTGGCTGTGGGTGTTGCAGATTCCGGTGCGGTGTCCGGTGGTGTCGGGTTGCCTTTGACGGCGGCGCGGTTCGCGCGCGCGACCGACCGGTTGGTCGAGTGTGCGGTGTTCTATCGCGAGATTCTCGGGCTGGCACCGTTGTTCGAGTTCGCCGATCACGCCGAGTACAGCGGGTTCGTGTTCGGGTTGCCCGATGCCTCGGCGCAGTTGGAGTTGGTGCGGCTGGACGGGGCGGTGCCCGAGCGGGCGCCCGATGCCGAGGACGCGCTGGTGTTGTATCTGCGCGAGGACGCGGGCGCGTTGCGTCAACGGCTGGCCGATCATGGTGTGGCCGAGGTGGTTCCGGACAATCCGTGGTGGCCCGCGCTGGGGGCGTTCGCGGTGCTCGATCCCGATGGCTGGATGGTGATCATGGTGCCGCCCGCCGCCGCGGACGCGCCGCTGCTGGGGAATGTGGTGTGCGAGGAGTTCCTCGGCGATCGCGGGGAGATCGTGTTCTCCTTCCGGCTGGCCGAAGATTCCGAGCAGGTGCTCGCCTCCTATCTCGACCGGGGCCGGGTGTGGGTGGCGCGCACCGGGTCCGGGGCGGTCGTCGGGCACATCCAGGCCGCGCCGGAGTCGGATGCGGCGGTGTGGGAGATCGTCAATACCGCGGTCGCCGAGGCGTTCCGGGGTAGCGGGCTGGGGCGGCGGTTGATCGATGAGGTGGCGGCGGCGGCCACCGTGGCGGGGGTGACGCGGCTCGAGGTGGCCACCGCCACCGCCGATATCGGCAATCTGCGGTTCTATCAGCGGTGCGGGTTCCGCATGACGCGGGTGGTGGCGGACGTGTTCACCGAGGCCGCCGGGTATCCGCCGGGGCTGGAGGTGGACGGCGTGCCGCTGCGCGATCAGGTGTGGTTCTCCCGCGAGCTGTGAGGGATCGGGCGGTTCAGGCGGCGGCGGCGCGGGCGTAGGTGTCGGCGAGGGCGGGCCAGCCGCCGGGGCCGCTGACGGCTGCGCGCATGGATTCCCAGCCGGGGCCGTGGTTTTCGAAGCCGGAGTGTACGAGGGTGACGGTGGTGTGGGCGTCGTCGAGGGCGGTGAAGGTGACATCGACGCGGCTGGTGCGGGCCGGGTCGGTCTCGAGTTGCCAGTCGAGGGTGATGTCCCAGGAGAAGGCGAAGTGGGTGGGTGGGGTCCAGGCCAGCACGCGGCCCCACACGCATTCGGTGCCGTCGGCTTCGCGGCCGTAGAGGCGGCCGCCGAGGCGGGGTTCGACGACGGCTTCTTGCAGCGGCCCGGAGCCGATGTGGTGTTCGCGCGGCCACCAGCTGTCCATGCCGGTGGTGAAGACGCGGTAGGCCTGGTCGAGGGGTGCGTCGACGGTGAGTTCGAGGGTGACGGCGGGGATATCGGTGCGGCTGGTCATGGCTGCTCCTGGGAATGTTCGTGGCGAGCTGGATCTTGCTGGAGGGCTGGATCTTCTTGGCGGGCTTGGCGGTTGGCTTCCTCGCGAAAGGCCGACAGCGATGTCGACCAGAAGTGGGTGAAGTAGGTGCGCAGGGCGTCGATGCCGCGCGGGTCGAGCCGGTAGACGCGCCGGGTGCCGATGGCTTCGTCGCAGACCAGTCCGGCGGCCTTGAGCACCTTGAGGTGCTGGGAGACCGCGGGCCGGGAGACGGGCAGTTCACCGGCGAGTTCGCCGACCGCGCAGGGGCCCCGCCCGAGGCGTTCGAAGATGGCGCGCCGGGTCGGGTCGCCGAGGGCGTCGAGCGCGACGCTTTGGTAAGTACCCACGAACCGTAAGCCTACGCTTACGCGTTGGGGGTGGGTAGGGGTGACGTGAATTCGGTTGAAGGGGGTGCGAAGTCGGCCGATGAACGGTGTTCACCCTTTCGGTGGGCGGGTGGCGCCGATACCGTGAAGCGCGATGGTGTTTGGACCCTCAGCGAGGAGGTGGGCCGTGACCGCGGTGCCGGGAATGCAGCGTTTGCGTGCGGTGGTGGAGCAGGGGCTCGACAAGAGCGCCGCGGTGCGCAAGGGATTGCGTGCGGGCGGGGCGTTGCTGGGCAGTGTGCGCCGTGATCCCCGTATCGTGCGCGAGCTGATCGCCGGATTCACCGGGCAGGGCGGCGAATCGGTGGCGGTGGCGGCCGAACACGTGCTGCCCGAGGGTTTGTCGGCGTATCCGCGCACCGCGCACGCCCAGGCCGAGCTCGACACGGGCGCGGCGGCGACGCTGGCGTATCTGGTGCAGTTGCAGCGGCTTCCGGAGTGGGTGGTGTTCCATGCGGGCTGGCGGGGCGATCCGCCCGCGGTGGCCGCGGTGGGGGTGGAGTACACGCAGGTCGCGAAGTTCATGGGGATCCCCGCCGATGTGGCGTGGACGGTCACGCAGGTCGGTGACGGTGGTCTGGCGTTGCGCGGGGCCGGCCCGCAGGGTTTGGGGCTGGGGTTGTGGATCACGGTGGTGCCCAACGGGTCCGGGTCGATCGTGTATCTGGATGCGGGATTGTCGGGGCAGCCGATCGAGGGGCCGCTGGGGGCGACGGTGGCTCGCGCGCTGGGTGAGGCGTTGACCGAGTCCCTCGCCGCGCTGCCGCCGGTGCTGGCCGCCGCCCGCGCCACCGGGACACCGGAGGCGGGGCGGCCGCAGCGCAAGGCGGTGCGGCATCGGGCTTCCGGGGTGGTGCTGGCGCCGACGACGCCGGTGCTGATCGGGGTCGGTCAGGTGGTCGAACGCACTCCTGACGCCTCGTATGCCGATCCGGCGGCGCTGGCGGTGCGGGCGCTGCGCGCGGCCGCGGATGACGCGGGGGCCGGGCAGTCGTTGTTGGCGGGTGCGGACGCGGTGTTCGCGGTGGCGCCGACGTCGTGGCAGTACCGGGATCTGGGTGCGCTGGTGGCCGACGCGGTCGGTGCGCGCGGGGTGGACACGGTGCAGTCGAGTCCCTTCGGTGGTGACGGCGGGCAGTTGGTGCTCAACGAGGCGGCCGCGGCGATCGCGGCCGGGGACTACGAGCTGGTGCTGGTGACGGGCGCGGAGGCCGGGGCCACGCAGGCCGCCGCGCAGCGCGCCGGGATCGAATTGTCGTGGCCGGTGCAGGATTCGGCGGTGGCACCGACGCGCACGGTAGGGATCGACAAACCGGCCAACAATGCCGCGGAGTCCGCGGCCGGGTTGCAGGCCCCGATCAATATGTACGCGCTGCTGGAATCGGCGAACCGGGGCCGGCTGGGCCGGTCTGTCGGCGCGCACGCGGGCGCGGTCGCGCAGTTGTGGTCGCGTTTTTCGGCGGTGGCGGCGGGTAATCCGAATGCCTGGCAGCCGCAGGAGTTCTCGGCCGAGCAGATCGGGATCGTCACCGACGACAATCGGATGATCTCGACGCCCTACACCAAACTCGAGTGCGCGAATCTGAGTGTGGATATGGCCTCGGGCATCATCGTGGCCTCGGCGGCCGCGGCGGAGGCGGCGGGGATCCCGCAGGACAAGTGGGTGTTCCTGCATGCGGGCGCCTCGGGCACCGACGAGTGGTTCGTGAGTGAACGCACCGAATTGGCGGCCTCCCCGGCGATCCACGCCCTGGGGGCGGCGGTCTTCGATCATGCCGGGATCACCGCCGAGGACCTCACCCATGTGGACCTGTACGCGTGTTTCCCGGTGGCGGTGCAGATCGCGGCGCGCGAATTGGGTTTGCCGCTGGATGATCCCAAGCGGCCGCTGTCGGTGACCGGCGGGCTGACCTTCGGCGGCGGGCCGGGCAACAATTACGGCGGGCACGCGGTGGCGACGCTGGTGGGCCGGTTGCGGGCGGAACCGGACACCTTCGGGTTGGCGACCTCGCTGGGCTGGTATCTGACCAAACATGCCCTGGGCGTGTATTCCGCGACGCCGCCGCGGCACGGGTATCGGCATCTGACCCCGGTCATCGAGCATCCCCCGACCCGCCCGACCCGCACCGGCTACGAGGGTGAGGCGGTGGTGGAGGCCTACACGCTGCCGTATGACCGTGCCGGGAACCCCGAAGCCGCGATCCTGAGCCTGCTCACCCCCGACGGGGCGCGAGTACTGTTGCGCAGCAGCGATTCCGAGGTGTTGACGGCCTTGACCGAGAGTGACTGGCTGGGGCTGCCGGTCACGGTGTCGGGTGAATCGGTGAGTGTGCGCGGCAGCGAGGCGGTGGCATTGCCGCCCGCACCGCCCGCGCCGGTGCTCATCGAGCGCCGCGGCCACGTCATGATCATCACGATCAATCGGCCCAAGGCCCGCAACGCCATCGATCGGGCGACCGCGCTGGGTTTGGAGCGTGCGATCGACGCCTACGAGGCCGATCCGCACGCGCGCATCGCGATCCTGACCGGTGCGGGCGGATATTTCAGTGCCGGAATGGATCTCAAGGCTGCCGCGCGCGGCGAGGTCCCGGTCACCGAGAAACGCGGCATTCTGGGCGTGGTGTCGGTGCCGCCGCGCAAACCGTTGATCGCCGCGGTGGAGGGTCCGGCGCTGGCGGGCGGCTGTGAGCTGGCGTTGGCGGCTGATCTGATCGTCGCGGCCTCGAATTCCACGTTCGGGATCCCGGAGGTCAAACGCGGCCTGGTCGCGGTCGGTGGTGGCGTGCTGCGCCTGTCGCAGCGACTACCGCGCGCGATCGCGATGGAGTTGGCGTTGACCGGTGACCCGATCAGCGCGGCACGCGCCGCCGAGATCGGGCTGATCAACGAGGTCGCCGAACCGGGCAAGGCATTGGAGGCGGCCCTCGTGTTGGCCGAACGGATCGCGGTCAACGCACCGTTGAGCATCGACGCCAGCAAGCAGATCATCGAGCAGGCCCCGGACTGGTCGGTGGGTGAGGCGTTCGCCAAACAGGGGCAGGTCGCGGCGGCGGCGCTGTCGTCGCAGGACGCCGGGGAAGGCATGCGCGCGTTCGTGGAGAAGCGTCCCCCGGTGTGGAAGGGCCGCTGACCGAGATATTCCGCAGGACCCTACTTCCGGCAGGCACGTGTCCCCCTGGTCACGTGTTCCCGCAGGCGCGAAAGAGCGAGCATGACAGTCGATCTCACCGAATCCACGCTGACCCTCGACCGCGACGGATTGCGGTTGACCGCGCGCCGTTTCGGTGCCACCGACGCCCCGCTGGTGGTGCTCGTGCACGGGTTTCCCGACACCCCGCACACGTTCGACGGCGTGATCCCGGCACTGGTGGCGGCCGGGTATCAGGTGCTCGCGCCGTGGCTGCGCGGCTATACCGCCGGTTCGGCGAACCGTAGCGCCCGCTACGACCTGATGGCGGTGAGTGCGGATGTGGCGGCGTGGCAGGCGCAGATCGGTGCGCCGCACACGCATCTGGTGGGCCACGACTGGGGTGCGTTCGTGGCGATGATCCTGGCGCAGCAGGATCCGGGCCGGTGGGAGTCGTTGACGCTGTTGGCGATTCCCCCGTTCGGTGACGGCGTCGCGCCCGGCATGTGGCGGCAGTTGCCCCGGCAGATGTGGCTGTCGTCGTATATCCCGGTGATGGCCTCACCGTTCTCGCCCCGGTTGCTGGTGCGCGACAACGCGGCGTTCGTGCGCGCGTTGTGGCGGCGCTGGTCTCCGGGCTGGGCGTTCACCGAGGAGCAGTTCGCGCCGGTGGTTGCGGTGTTCGGTGATCCGGTGCGCGCGTGGGCGACGACGCGCTATTACCGGTCGCTGTTCGCGGTGGGCCACAGCGCAACTCGTGAGTTCAGCCGGATAGTGATGGCCGCCCCCGCCGCGTTGCCGACGCTCGCGCTCGCCGGGCAGCGCGACGGCTGTATGTCGCCTGCCCTGCAGCGGGTGCTGGCCGAGCATGCCGGGGTATCGCATGCGCAGCTCCCCGATTGCGGGCATTTCCTGCAGGCCGAGCGCCCGGATGCGGTGGCGGCCTTGCTGATCGCGCATCTGCGTGCGGCGGATCCGAGCAACCCCTCGGGTGCCGACAGCGGACACGACACGGCGTCGGGGCCCGACTCGGCCGGCTGACCCCGCACACGCTGCGTACGCGCAGGCGGCGGCCCCTGCCTACCACGGTGGTGGCGAACGCTGCGGCTCTGGTGCCACGTCGGTGGCCTGGTGGATTCGCTGTTCGCGGTGGGTGTCAGTGGCCGCCGTGTGTGCCGCCGCCCATCGGCATGTCACCCATGCCGGGGTCGCCGGTGCCCGCGTGATCCATCCCCGCGTGGTCCATACCCATCTCGCCCATGGGTGCGGGGACGTAGGCGGGTTGCTGGCCGGGGTCGAGGATCAGGAATTGGCCCATCATGCCCTGGTCTTCGTGGTGGAGCAGGTGGCAGTGGTACATGTAGGGGTGGGCGGGGTCGGCGGGGCCCGGGAAGTGCACGGCCAGTTCGTAGGTGCGGCCGGGTTCGAGGTAGACGGTGTCCTTCCAGCCCGCCAATTCCGGTGGGGGCGCGCCGTTGTCGATGGTGCGGACCTGGAATTGGGTGTCGTGGACGTGGAAGTTGTGTGGCCAGTTCTCGAGGTTGCGGACCGCCCAGATCTCGGTGGCGCCGGTGGTGAGGGTCATGTCGATGCGGTTCATGTCCATCTTGGCGCCGTTGATCATGAACCATTTGAGGTCGAAGCTGCGGGTGACGGGGAGCGCCGGGGCCAGGGGTGTGATCGTGGTGAGGGTGGCGGGCAGTGCGGGGGCGGATGCGGGACTACCGGTGGCGCGCAGGGTGAGGACGTCGAAGGTGTCGTCGAAGCCGAAGCGTTCGGGTCGGTCGATGCCGGTGCGGGTGGTGACCGGGTAGGCGCGCAGGGTCGTGCTCGTCGCGGGTGGCAGTTCGACGAGGATTTCGGCGCGTTCGCCGGGACTGAGTTGCAGCCGGGTCATTGGGACCGGGGTGGTGAGCAGGCCGCCGTCGGTGGCGATCAGGGTGAAGCCGTGGTCGTCGAAGCCGAGGTTGAACAGTCGGCTCGAGGAGCCGTTGAGCAGTCGCAGCCGGGCGCGGCGGGCGGGCAGGTCGTGATGGGCGGCGATCGCGCCGTTGACGGTGAGGGTGTCGCCGAGCAGTCCGTAACTGCTGGTGAGGGTTTCGTCGAGATGCCCGTCGGGGGTGAGACGGCGGTCCTGCAGCACGAGGGGGATGTCGTCGATGCCGTAGCGGCGCGGCAGGTCGAGGCGGTCGCTGTCGTCATCGTCGAGGTAGAACAGTCCGGCCAGCCCACGGTAGACGTGTTTCTCGGTGGCGCCGTGCGGGTGCGGGTGGTACCAGAGCGTGGCGGCGGGTTGATCGATGCACCATTGCGGTGTCCAGGTGCCGCCCGGGGCGATCATCTGATGCGGGCCGCCGTCACTGGCGGCGGGCACATGCATGCCGTGCCAGTGCACGCTGGTGGCTTCGGGCAGGGTGTTGGTGGCGGTGATCGACACGGTTTCCCCGCGTCGCGCGCGCAGGGTGGGGCCGAGGATGGATCCGTTGTATCCCCAAGTGGGCGTAGTGATTCCGGGCTTGATCTCGGTGCTGCCGGTTTGCGCGGTCAGGCTGAAGTGCCGGACCCCGGCGGTATCGACGTGCGAGTCGGCCAGTGGCGGGATCGGCAGCGGGCGCGGGCCGCTCGACCCGCTGGAGCGGGTGGGGCGGGTGCAGCCGGCGGCGGTCAGGGCCAGCGGGAGGGCGGCGGCGGTGACGAGCAGGCGTCGTCGCGAGATCACGGGTGCTCCTGGGGTCGGTGGCGCGGGCTCGGTCGGCGCGGGTCGCGGCAGGTTCGAGGCACGGCGGGTTCGAGTCGCGGCCGGGTTTCGGTCGCGGCAGGGTCGGTGTCCAGGCTTCCGGTTGTGCACGTGCCGCGATTCCTCCCCTGGGCCGCGTTCGGGGTGCGGATTGCGGCCACGGGAGTCTTGTGGCTGGGCAATTGTTGTGCTATCGCGACCCGTGTGCGGCGAGCGGGGTGCCGGTTCTCTACCGTGGAGGCGTGATCGACCTCCGCTCCCGGACCATCCGCTGGAAGGCCGCGCGTTTCCTGCCGCTGCTGCTGATCCCGGCGTTGTTGGCGGCGAGCACTTTTCCCGGCGAGTACCGCGTCCCGATCGTTTACTGGGTGCTTGCTGTGGTGGCGGGGGTGGTGTTCGCGATCGGTGATCGATGGCCGCCGGCGATGTCGGTGACACTGTCGGTGTTGGCGGTGCCGATGTTCGTGATCCCGGCGTGGGGTCCTTCGGAGTTGGTGCCGTATCTGGGTGCGCTGGCGGTGGTGGAGGCGGTGACGCGTGGGGGCCGCCGCGCGGCAGTCCTCGCGTCGGGGGTGTGGGCGTGCGCGTGGGTGGCCGGGCATTGGGGCGGGCACGCACCGGGGTTCTGGCGGGGCGCGACGTTCGTGGAGGCGGCCGCCTATGTCGGGTTGCCGGTGCTGCTGGGGTTGTATCTGCGCGGTCAGCGGGAGTTGACCGCGAGCCTGCGGGCGCGCGCCGCCGATGCGGAGATCCGTGCTCGCGCCGAGGAACGCGCCGCGCTGGCGCGCGAGCTGCACGATCTGGTGGCCCACCATATGGCCTCGATCGTGTTGCGCGTCAAGGTCGCTCGCCGGGTGCTGCGGGAGGTCGACCCGCGCGTGGGTGAGGTCCTCGACGATGTGGGTGATACCGCTTCGGGGGCGTTGACCGATATCCGGCGGCTGCTGGCGGCGTTGCGGGATCCGGGACTGGATGCGGTGCCCCTGCTGGACGCACATGTGGTGCGCGCCGAGATCGACGCGGCGGTGACGCGGGTGCGCCAGGGCGGTTTCGAGGTTCGTGCCGAGATCGACGCCGACCTCGACGGCCTGGACGCCGTCACCCGGTTGACGCTGTTGCGGCTGGTGCAGGAGTCGGCGACGAATGTGATGAAGCATGCCGACCGCACCGCCCCGGTCTCGATCGTGGTGGCGCGCAACGACTGCGGAGTGTGGCTGCGGGTGCGCAACCAGGTCGGCGCGGCGCGGGCGATCCACGGCCACGGGCTGGTCGGGATGCGTGAACGCGCCGAGCTCGCGGGCGGGCGACTCTCAGCCGCTGCCCGCCACCGTGAGTGGCTGGTCGAGGCGCAGTTGCCCGCCACCTCCGAGCCCGCCACCTCCGAGATGTCCGGAGGTGGGCGGTGATCCGGGTGTTGCTGGTGGATGATCAGCGGCTGGTGCGGGCGGGGTTGCGGATGCTGGTGGAGGCGGCCGCGGATCTCGAGGTGGTCGGGGAGGCCGCGGACGGGGTGGCCGCGTTGCGGGTGGCGGCGGAGGTGAGCCCGGATCTGGTGTTGATGGATCTGCGGATGCCGGGGATGGATGGGGTGGCCGCGACCCGGGAACTGCTGGGCCGGGGCGGGCCGGTGCCGAAGGTGCTGGTGTTGACCACCTTCGATGATGACGAGCATCTGTTCCCGGCGTTGGCGGCGGGGGCGAGCGGGTATCTGGTCAAGGACACCGATCCTGATCAGTTGCTCGCCGCGATTCGGCGGGTGATGGAGGGCGAGTTGTTGTTCTCCCCGCCGCTGTTGCGGCGTCTGGTCGCCCGCGCCGTGGCGTCCCCGGCCGAAATGCCTTCCCCGGCAGTCGATCTGACCGTGCGTGAGGTCGAGGTGCTGGAGTTGGTGGGTGCGGGTTTGAGCAATGGCGAGATCGCGGAGCGCCTGCATCTGGGGGTGACGACGGTCAAGAAGCATCTCGCCCATCTGATGGACAAGACCGGTGCCGACAATCGGGTGCGCCTGGCGGTGTTCGCGGTCCGCCGGGCGCGCTGAGGGTTTCGTTCAGGCGCCGGCCAGGGCTGCGGCGGCGTCGGCGAACATGACGGTCTTGATGGCGGCCAGGGTGGTGTGATCCTTGGCGCCGATCGGGGTGAGGATCGCAGTGGCGGCAGCGGTGAGGGTGTCGAGGTCGGCGGTGGCGTCGACGATGTCGTAGGCCAGCGCGTCCGCGCCGCCGAAGCGCCGCCCGGTGGTCATAGACGCGATCGCCGAGCGGGGGGTGAGTTTGGCTTGGATGAGCGCGGCCATGCCGCGGGAGAACGGGATGCGGATGTCGGCTTCGGGGAAGCAGAAGTAGCCGCGGTCGGCGCGCATGACGCGGTGGTCATGGGCCAGCGCGAGCATGGCGCCCGCGCCGAAGGCGTGCCCGTTGAGGGCGGCGGCGGTGGGCAGCGCGAAGGTGAGCATCCGCGCCAGCAGTGACTGCACCTGCGCCACATACCATTCGGCGCGCTCCGCGTTGGCCGAGAGCCAGTCCAGGTCCAGGCCGTTGGAGTAGAATTTGCCGGTGGCGGTGGTGAGCAGGGCTTGGCTGCCGTCGGTGAGCACGGTGTCGAGGTGGGTGTTGATCTCGGTGAGGGTCTCGGGGGTGAAACGGTTCTCGGTGTCGCCGAGGTCGAGTACGGCGATCTTGTCGAGGTGGGTCAGGGTGGGCATGGGTGGTCTCCTGGGGTGTTCAGGCGGATGCGGGGGGTGTTCAGGCGGGTGCGGGTCCGATGTCGAGGACCGCGCGGACGGCGGCGCGTAGTTGGTGGCGGGCAATCGGATTGGTGAGCCGGTCGCGGTCGAGCAGGATCGCGGTCGGCAGGTCGACCAGGCACAGGGTGAGGGTGTCGACGGCGGCGGCGTCCCCGCGATCCCACAGTCGCCGTGCGAGGGTTTTCATCAGGGCCACGAGGGTTTTCTGGGTGGCGGCCAGTTCGGCGCGCACGGCCTCGGGCAGGTCGTGCCCGAGCAGCTCGTCGCGGCGGACCCGGAAGAACAGCTGCGTGGAGGCGGGATAGACCGCGGCGAATGCGGCGGGTGCCTCGGCGGCGGCGATGACCGCCTCGATGCCGTCCCCGGCAGCCTCGACCAGTTCGGCCTGCAATGCCAGAAACCGGTGGGCGGCGCGAATCCAGGTGCGCCCCACCAGTTCCGCCCGGGAGCCGAAGCTGTGATACAGCGCCCCGTTGGAGACGCCGGTGGCGGTGGCGACCGCGCGGATGGTGACCGCGGCGGGGCCCGACGCCACGGCCAGGGCCTCGGCGGCGTCGAGCACGAGGTCCGGGTCGTGGATGCGGGGGCGGGGCACTCACCGACCATAACAGAGCAAGTGCTCTGTTATGAAGGGCCGGGATAAAGATAGGCCTTCGGTCACTGGTCTCGCCGCCGGGGTAGTACGCAGGCGATGATGCCCGCCACCACGGCGATGGTGATCGCGCTCGCCTGCCCGGGCGGCACGTGGAGTCCGATGAGCGCGCACACGAACCCGAAGCTCATCGCGACCAGTGCGAGCACGCTGATGCTCACCGGCCAGGTCCACGACGACGGCTCTCGCTGCGGCGGTTCATTGTCGGCACGATCGGCGTGGTCTGGTTGAGCGGTGTGGTCGGGGTCGGGGCCGGGGTGATGCGGCCCGGGGTTCGGCGGCGTCGGCGGGCCGGGCTGGATGGGCATGTGCGGCAGGCTTTCTCGTGTGTCGGGGTGTGTGGGCCAGTGGGTGTGTGGGTCAGTGGGTGTGTGCGCCGGTGGTGACGGTGTCGCGCGGGTGCAGGCCGTGCAGGCGGGCGGCGGTGCGGCCGGCGAGGGCGACGACGGCGTCGTGGACGTCGATGCCCAGGCCGGCGGCGGCGCCGAGGGCCAGGTCGTGGCTGGCGGTGTCGTGCACGAGGTCGAGGTTGGACAGCAGGTCGTCGAGCAGGACGCCGAGCAGGGCTTGGCGGTGGGTGAGGCGGCGGCCGGGCAGCCACGACAGCTGCCAGTCCTGGTTGTCGGCCGATCCTGGGGTGCGGTAGGCGAATTCGGGGGTGCGGTCCGAGGCGATGGCCTGGTCGCTGACGCGCAGCCGGTCGGCGTAGTGGTGGTGCAGGCGCGGGTCGGGGCCGTGGGCGAGGTTGTGGGCGCGTCGGGCCACGTGTTCGCCGTCGGGGGCGGGGGTCGCGGCGCGGACCGCGGTGGCGCCGGGTGTGCCGAAGGACGATTGCGCGAGGAGGTCCTCGATGCGGCGGCGGGGGCTGCCGCCGTGGCGGTGGTGGCTGTCGTAGAGCACGGTCTCTCCCGAGGTGCGGGGTTGTCGGTGGGTGGCCACGTCATCGTGGGGTGCGGCCCAGGCGCGCGATCCAGTCGTGCTGGGCCATGAGCGCCGACCAGCGGCGTTCGACGGTGCGGGGTCCGGATTCGCCGAAGATTTCGGCGATTTCGGCGTTGGTGTGTCCGGCGGCCTTGCCCCAGACGATGTTTCGGTCGCGTTCGTCGAGTTGGGCGAGTTGGTGGCGGAGGCGGTCGCGTCCGGTGAGTTCGCGCACGCTGTCGTGCACGGCGTAGTGGTCGGATTCGGGGCGGGCGGCTTCGTGGCGGGTGACGGCGTCGATGGTGCGCTGGTGGCGTTGCTGGGCGCGGCGGTGGATGCGCAGTTCGTCGAGGAAGGCGTAGAGGCAGCGCCGTGTCAGATAGGTGGTCATGGCGGCTTCGCCGGGCCGCCAGCCGTTGCCGAGCAGGGCGCGGCGGCGGAAGTCGTGCAGGGCGACCGCGACGGTGGCGTCGAGCAGGTCGTCGCGGAAGTGGTCGTCGATCGCGAGGCGGTGGATTTCGGCGGCGGTGAGGTCGGCGCCGCGGCCCACGGCACGCAGTTCGGCGCGGATGTGGCCGGTGGCCAGCCAGCCGCGCAGCACCCCGAGGCTGTAGCGGGCCATTTCGGTGCGGGCGAGCTCCCAGGCGGGTCCGGCGAAGCGTTCGGCGAGCAGCAGCGCGAACAGGGCGGCGTCACCGGCGGCGCGGCTGTCGGATTCGCTGGTGGCGTCGGGGATTTCGTCTGCCGGGCGGATGCGGTTCATGGTGGCCACCCCCTGGATGCGTCGCACCCGGCGGGTCCGCCTCGGGCACCGCGCCTACCGGTCCTCCGCCGGTGGGCGCCGTGCTGGTGCTGATATCCCGGTTATACGCACACCCGTCCCCGCGAATCCCGCACGGCGGCAGCGGGTAGCCCGATGTTACCGAGTCCGGTTGCGCGCCAGCATGTTCGGGGTGGCGAGGGCTCGGCTACCACCCCTGACACGGCACGCGGTGCCCCGGTGACCCGAGCAGGCCGGGTCAGGCGGTGGTGGTGTCGGGTTCGTGGACGCCCTCGCTGAGGGTGGGGGTGTACATGGCGTCGATCTGCTGGGCGTATTTGGTGGCGATGGGTTTGCGGCGCAGTTTCATGGTGAGGGTGACTTCGTCGCCGCCGGGTTCCCAGAAGACGGGCAGGATGGTGAAGCGTTTGATCTGTTCGACGCGCGAGAGTTTCGCGTTGCCCGCCGCGACCCCGCGCGCGATGTCGGCGATGAGGTCCTTGTCGGCGGCCAGCGCGGCCGCCGAGGAGTCGGGTAGCGCGTGTTGGGTGGCGTAGGGGGCGGCGGATTCGGCGTCCAGGACGATGAGTGCGGTGTTGTAGGGCCGGTTGTCGCCGATGGTGGCCAGTGCGCCGATGAGCGGGGTCGCGGCTTTGATGGTGTTTTCGATATTGGCCGGGGACATGTTCTTGCCGCCGGAGTTGATGATGAGTTCTTTCTTGCGGTCGATGACGCGCAGGTAGCCCTCGGCGTCCTCGGTGATGATGTCGCCGGTGGCCAGCCAGCCCTCGGCATCGAGGGTGGCGGCGGTCTTGTCGGGTTCCTTGCGGTATTCGCGCATGACGAGCGGGCCGCGCACGAAGTATTCGCCGTCCTCGCCGATGCGTGATTGCAGTCCGGGCAGCAGGCGTCCGACGGTGCCCAGGCGGGCTTGCCCGGGCGGGGCGACGCTGACGATGCAGGTCAGCTCCGACATCCCCCACACTTCGGAGATGGGGATGCCGAGGCCGAAGAAGAAGCCGAGGGTTTCCGGCGGGATGGGCGCGGCCCCGGAGAGCGCCCATTTGAGTTGATCCAGGCCGAGTTTGGCGCGCAATGCCCCCAGTACGGCGGCGTCGGCGCGGTCCCATTCGGCGGCTTGGACCTCGTCGAGGGGTACCCCCGCCAGTTGGGCGGCGGCTTTGCGGGCGGCGACCTCGAGGGCCCAGTCCAGGGCGGCGCGGCGGGCCGGGTCGGTTTCGGCGGCGACCGAATATTCCACGGCCGCTTTGAGTTTCTCCCACACCCGCGGCACCGCACCCCAGATGGTGGGGTGCACGTCGGCGAGGGCGGCCGGCAGTTGGGTGCGGTCGGGGACGACGGTGATCTGGGTGCCGAAGTATTGGTGCATGTAGAGGTTGGTGACGCGGTCGGCCATGTGCGCGGTCGGCAGGAACGAGGTGATGCGGTCGCCGTAGTCGACGGGCATGACCGAGGCGTAGGCGTGGCATTCGAAAGCCAGTGCGGCGTGGGTGATCTCGACGCCCTTGGGGTTGCCGGTGGTGCCGGAGGTGTAGCAGAGGGTGACGATGTCGTCGGGGGTGATCGCCTGCCAGGTGGCCTCGAAGTCGAAGTCGCGTCGCCCCAGTTGTTTGAGTTGGCCGACGGTCAGGGTGCCCGGGGCGGGGGCGTCGACGCACACGATGGTGCGCATCGGTACCCCGCTTGCGCGGATCTTGTCCACGTACTGGGCTTCGCAGATCACCACCTGGTTGCCGGCGTTGGCGAACACGTAGTGCAGTTGCTCCGCGGAAAGCGTGTTGTACACCGAGAACGAGGTCGCTCCGGTGTGTTGCGCCCCGACCTCGAGGGGGTAGAACTCGACGCGGTTGGCCATCATGAACGCCACCGTGTCCCCGCGTCCCACCCCGAGTGCGGCCAGCCCGGCGGCGATCTCCCGCACCTGGGCGGCGTACTGCCCCCAGGTGAGGCTCTCGCTGCCGCCGATATTGCGCACCGCGATCGCGTCGGGGTCGATCGCGACGGTCGCCTGGAAGGCGGCTGGGGACGTATCGGGTTGATTCATCACAGTTCTCGCTCCACTCACACCACTCGAGCCTTCTCAGACGGTAAGGCGCGCGGTGGGGTGCGCGGGCGGGATTGGCGTGGATCGCCGCGCACGGGGGTGATCGTCCTAAGGGAGCGTTAGGAATCGGGGTGAGGGGTTGGGGCGGGGGTGTGTCGGGCGACACAGTGGAGCCCGCGGAGGCGACGGCGCCACCGCGTCGCTGGTGAGGGAGAAGATCTGTGAGCAGGACCCACGCGTCCGGGGAAGCCCGGGTGGTCGCGAATGTGATGCGCGGTTCGATCGGCAATCTCGTCGAATGGTACGACTGGTACGTGTATGCGGCGTTCAGCGTGTACTTCGCGAAAACGTTCTTTCCCGACGGGGACGCGACCGCCCAATTGCTTTCCACCGCAGCGGTTTTCGCGGTCGGATTCTTGATGCGCCCGATCGGCGGGTGGGCGTTGGGTCGTTACGCCGACCGGTTCGGCCGCCGCAGCGCGCTCACGTTGTCGGTGACGGTGATGGCCGGTGGTTCACTGCTGATCGCGGTGACACCGTCGTATGCCTCGATCGGGTTGGCGGCGCCGGTGATCCTGCTGCTGGCGCGACTGTTGCAGGGGTTGTCGGTGGGTGGTGAATACGCCACCAGCGCAACGTATCTCTCGGAGGTGGCCTCGGCGGGGCGGCGCGGGTTCTATTCCAGTTTCCAGTACGTGACGCTGGTGGCCGGGCAGTTGATCGCACTCGGCGTGCAGATCGTGTTGCAGCAGGTGCTGAGCGCCGCGCAGCTCTCGGCGTGGGGGTGGCGGATCCCGTTCCTGATCGGGGCCGCGGCGGCGGTGATCGTGATGTGGTTGCGGCGCGGCATGGACGAATCCGAATCCTTCCGCGCCACCACGCAATCCGCGGGCACCGGTTCGGGTCAGGGGTCGTTGCGGGTGCTGGCACGGTATCCGCGCGAATGCCTGCTGGTGGTGGGGTTGACGCTGGGCGGCACGGTCGCGTTCTACACCTACACCACCTACATGCAGAAATACATGGTCAACACCTCCGGGATCGCGAAATCGACGGTGGCGTGGATCAATTTCGTGGCGTTGCTGGTGTTCGTGGTGCTGCAGCCGATCGCCGGGGCGCTGTCGGATCGGATCGGGCGGCGCAAGCTGCTGATCGGGTTCGGCATCGCGGGCACCCTCGGCACGGTGCCGATCATGACGCTGCTGGGTGACACCACCAATCCGTTCGCGGCGTTCGCGCTGATGCTCGGCGCACTCGTGGTGATCACCGGCTACACCTCGATCAACGCGATCGTGAAGGCCGAGTTGTTCCCGACGCGTATTCGCGCGCTGGGTGTCGGGTTGCCGTATGCGCTGACGGTCGCGATCTTCGGCGGCACCGCGGAGATGATCGCGCTGGCGCTCAAGAAGGCCGGGCACGAGTCGCTGTATTTCTGGTACGTGTCCGGGTGTGTGCTGATCTCGCTGGTGACGTATTTCTTCATGCGCGAGACCGCGACCGCCTCCACCATCGACGCCGAGGAAGCCGCCGCTGCCGCACCCGAGGCCGCGCAGGTCGCGCACCCGGCAGTCACCGAGCAGATCCCGGCGCGCTGAGAGTGGCTGGTACTGCCCGGGGTACGGGTCCGCGGGCAGCACACCCCCAGGGCGGGGACCGATCGGTTTGTCGTGGAGGAGAGAATCGGAGCCATGCGGTTGGCGGTGGTCGAGGACGATGACGGGGTCGGGGAGGCGCTCGTCGAGGCGTTCACCGTGCGCGGGCACCAGGCGGTACGGATGCGCCGGGGCGCGGATGTGCTGACCGCGCATCGCGGATTCGACGCCGTGGTGCTGGATCTGGGGTTGCCCGACGCGGACGGCCTGACGGTGTTGCGGCAGTTGCGGGAGGTCACCACGGTCCCGGTGGTGATCTTGACCGCGCGCAGTGACGAACGCTCGATCGTGCGCGGATTACGGGGCGGCGCCGATGATTACGTGATCAAACCGCCGCGCATCGCCGAACTGCTGGCCCGGCTCGAGAACGCGACCCGCCGCTCCCAGCCCGCCACCGCCGCCCCCGACGAGGCTCGCGTGGTGGAGTACGCGGATGTACGGGTGGATCTCACCGCGCGCCGCGTGCAGGTCGGCGGCGTCGAGATCGCGCTCACGGCCAAGGAATTCGCGCTGGTCGAAGTGTTGACGGCACGGCCGGGCACCGCGGTCAGCCGCCAGCAGCTGATGGACCGCATCTGGGGTGACGCGTTCGTGGCGGTGTCGCGGTCACTGGACGTGCACATGACCGGGTTGCGCGCCAAACTCGATCGGCCCGGCCTGATCACCACCATCCGCGGCTACGGCTACCGCTGGGGCGCGTGAGCCGATGCGCCGCCGTCTGCTGATCGCGTTGACCGGTTTCGCGGCGTTGGCGGTGCTGGCGTTCGCGGTACCGCTGTGCCTGACCACGGCCACCAGCCGCACCCAGGAACTGGTGTCGGGGCGCGGCGGTGACGCCGAACGGTTCGCGAGCCTGACACGCACCGCACAGGAACTCGGCGACCACCGCGCATTGAGCATGGAGGTGGCCGGGTTCCACGACCTCTACGGCGAAGCGGTCCTGATCGTGGACGCACGCGGGGCCACGGTGATCAACGCCGGGGTCGACGCGAGCGACCCACGGGTGGTGGCGGCGCTTGCGGCGGCACGCCGCAATCAACGGCCCGCCACCGTGACCCGGCTGCGGCCGTGGAGTCCCGACCCGCTGCTGATCGCGCGGCCGGTCGGCTCGGACATGCAGGTGGAGGGCGCGGTCCTGATCATCGCGTCGACGTCGACGGCCCGCGCCGACATCACCCGGGTGTGGCTGATCGTGGCGGCGGGCGCGCTGGCGGCGCTGGCGGTGTGCGGGGTGCTGGCATGGTGGCTGTCGCGGTGGGTATTGCGGCCGCTGGCCGGACTGTCGGTGGCGGTCGCCGAACTCACCGCTTCGCTGCCGCGACCGCGTGTGCGCGCCACCGTCACCCGCCGCCACGGCGGACCCCCGGAGTTGCGGGCGGTCGCGCAATCCTTCGATTCCATGGCCGCTGCCGTGCGTGATTCCGCGCACGCCCAACGCCGCCTGATCGACGACACCGCGCACGCGCTGCGAAATCCGCTGGCCGCGTTGACCATTCGACTTGATTCGCTGCAACCGGCGATCTCGGATGCGGCGGCGGCGACGTTTCGGGGCGCGACCCGCGAGGTGGAGCGGCTCACCGGGCTGCTGGATGGGCTGCTGAGTCTCGCGGTGGCCGAGGGCACCGATCTCGATCCGGTCACCACATCTGCCACCCAGCACTGTGACGCCATGGCGGTGGTCGAGGACCGTATCGACGCGTGGCGCACCGCCTTCGCCGAGGCGGGCATCGCTCTGACGGCCACCCCCACTCCAACCTCGGCCGTACACGCCTCGGCGGGCCCCACGACCGCCGAGCCTCTCACAGGTATGGCTACCGGCGCCGAGCCTACGGCGACCACATTCACGCATCCCGCGCCCGCGCCCGCTGCCCAAGTCGGCGCTGTTGCCGGTGCGACCCCGACCGACGCGCCTGCCACCCCGCAGACTTCGCCTGCGGCCGTGCGCGATTGCGTCGAGTCCACCTCCGGGCCGGGTGTCGCCGTGGCCGCGGTGAGCGCCGACATCCTGGCTCAGATCCTGGATGTGCCCCTGTCGAATGCCTGCCGCTATGCCGGGGCCGGCACCACGACGCGACTGACGGTGGCCGCGACCCCCGGTTGGGTGGGCATCACCGTGGCCGATAATGGGACCGGTGTTCCCGCTGCGGAACTCGATCAGCTCTCCACCCGTTTCTTCCGCGGCTCGAGCAGCAGCGGCCACACCGGGTCCGGGCTGGGCCTGCCGATCGCGGCCGCGCTGGCGAGCTCTCGGCACGGCAGTTTGTCGGTGCGAGCCGTCGACCCGCACGGTCTCGCGGTCGTCGTCCGCCTGCCCGCCGCGCCCGCGGAGAACGGGAGGATCGCATGATCACGCGGCGCCAGTTGCTCAGTGGCGCAACGGTACTGGCCGTGGCGGGGGTATCGGCCCTGTCGGCGGGGTGCGCGCGCGAGGGTGATGCGATGACGGTGCGATTGGCGGCCGGCGAGGAGGGCGGTTTCTATCATGCGTTCGCGGTGCTGCTGGCGCGGGAGGCTGCCGGGGCAGGGATCCGGGTGCACGTGCTCACGACGGCGGGGTCGCGGGAAAACTTGATGCTGCTGGCGGCAGGGAACGCCGATGTTGCGCTGGTGCTGGCGGATTCGCTGGCCGAGGACCCGCAGCGGCCACCCGCGATCGGGCGCGTGTATGAGAACTATCTGCAGTTGGCCGTCGCTCCCGACAGCACTTTTCGCGGGGTCGCGGATCTCCGAGGCGCACGGCTGAATTTGGGGGCGACCGGGTCGGGAGCGGCGGCGAGTGGGGTGAAGTTGCTGGCGGCGGCCGGAGTGGGAGTGGAGGAGGTGACGGTGACGCATCTGCCGTTGCCCGAAGCGGTATCGGCGCTCACACAGGGCCGTTCGGAGGCGTTGTTGTGGGCAGGTGGGGTGCCGACCGCGGCGTTGAACGGGTTGCGGCTGCTGGATCTCGGGCCGTTGGCCCCGGCGATGCGGGAACGGTTCGGCTACCTCTACGACCCGGTGCTGATCGCGGCGGGCACCTATCCGGGGATGCCTGCGGTGCACACGATCGGGGTGGCCAATCTGCTGGTCGCCTCGGCGAATCTGGCGGATTCGACGGTGGCGGCGTTGACCGAAGTGCTGCTCACACACGCGGATTCGCTGGTGCCCGCCGAGGCGGCGGGCACCCAGTTCCTGGACGCGCGCTCGTTGATCGGCACGGGCACGGTCGCGTTGCATCCGGGGGCGGCGGCGGTATATCGCCGCCACCACGGATGACGCTGCCGCCCCACGACCGCCGCCCCCACGACCGCACCCCACGAATGACGCCGCGCGGGTTGGATGACACTGTGCTGGTTGGGACTCCGGGTACCGGTTCAGGGGTTCGGGGTGTCGCGCACGGCGGCGACGATCTCCCGCAACTGGGTGACGAGACCGGCGAGGCCGGCCAGGCCGTTGCTGTCGCCGCCGATCTGCACCGATTTCAATTCGGTCGGGGTGGGCAGCGCTGCGACGATGACGGGCAGCGCTTCGATCAGTTGTGCCTGCACGGTGGCGGCGCTGCGCTGGTTGGTGTTGTCGATGCCGAGGCGGTCGCGTTCGAGCCCGAGCAGTGACGCTTCGTGCGCGGCGCGGGTCTTGGCGTGCGCGAGAGCGAGTTCGGCGTCGAGTCGCAGGCGCGCGAGTTCCTGCTGCAGCCGCGCATTCTCGAGCTGTTCGGCGTGTTTGTCGCGTTCGAGGCGCAGGGCGTGCAGGGCGGACTGCTGGGCGAGGTCGGCGACTTCGCGTTCCACATCGTGTTCGCGGCTGGTGCGGCGCAGGCGTTCCCCGGTGTCGCGGTCGAAGCGGGCAGCGTCGTTGCGGGCGCGCAGTTCGGCCAGTTCGCGTTCGTTCTCGATGCGGCGTTCCTCGCCGGTGCGGGCGGCCTCGGCTTCCCGGGTGGTGACGGCTTCCTGCGCGTCGAGTTCGGCCAGTCGCGCTACCCGGTTCTGCTGGCTGCGGTAGGGCTTCTGCAGGTTCTCCCACAGCGTGTTGGACGACACCACCGCCTCTTTGATCTGCACGGTCACGATCGCCAGCCCCAGCCCGCGATCCCCGCGCACCCCACCGTCCCCGCTGCCCTCGGCGACGGTGCGCAGCCGCGCGGTCAACTCCTCGATGATGGGCTGCTTGTCGGAGAGCACATCACGCACCGCCATCGTCGACACCTTGTCCTTGATGGCGGCCTCGGCCTGCTCACGCAACTGCACATTGACCAGACGCATCGGATCGGCGGGGTCGGCGAAGTCGAGTTTGCGGTAGGCGGTGGCGAAATCGTCGATGATCCACTGCACATACCCCTGCACCAGCACACCCTGCAGTTCCGAGCAGATGCAGTAGGCGTTGATCAGGATCGTCTGAATCGCGCCGGGCACCACCAGATACGAGTCGGTGGCCGGGTTGAACCGGAACGACACACCCAACCCGATATGCAGGGGCTCGGCGATGCCGCGGCGGGTGTGCACGACGAACGCGTTGGGCGGCACCAACACCGTGCGCCAACGCCAGAACCCGCTCACGCGCACCTCCACCGCGCCTTGCGGGGTGTGCTCGGGAGCCGGGCCGACCCGCCCGGCGCGTTTGGCCAGCGCGCCACCCGCCGGGGCGGTCGCCGACCGCGCCGGACCCGAACGCAGGTCCTCCTCGAGTTCTGCCTGCTGTGCCACGACCTGATCGAGATAGCTGTTGCTCTTCACCGCCATGGCGGGCACGCTACCGGCGAAACCCGGTTGCGCCCAGTGAAATTCGCGACCGGTCCAGGGATTGCGCCGGTGTCGGGGTCACTACTGCAGGCCGGGCCCGAAGGGGTTGGCAGCCTGCCCCGCCCCGCCCGGGTAGTCCGAGGCGCCAGGGTGGGTTCCGTAAGCCGAGTGACCCGGCGATCCCGGGTACCCGGGACTGCCCGAGTACCCGGGATCGCCCGAGTATCCAGGGTCGCTTGGGTATCCAGGGTCGCTTGGGTATCCAGGGTCGCTTGGGTGCCCGGGATCGCCGGGGTAAGCGACAGCGCCCGGGTAGGCGGGACTGTCGGGTGGTGCGGCAGTGCCGGGGTACGTGGGATTGCCAGGTTGTGCGGGATTGCCGGGGTATGCAGGGGTGCCGGAGTACGAGGGGACGGAGGGAACGGCGGGCTGCTGCTGCCAGGTCGGCGCTGTCCCGACTGTCCCGACTGTCCCGGCGGGCGCGGCGGGCGCGGCCAGCGAGAGGGCCTGCGAGGCGGAATACGGTTGTCCGGGTGCGGGATTCGTGCCGGTGGGGGAGCCGTATGGTGTCGCCGTGCGGCCGTCCGGGGTGGGGATGAGGACGGTGACGATGGCGATGAGTGCGCCCAGGGTCGCGGGGATGGTCAGCCAGTTGCCGTTGATGCCGAGGGAGTAGTAGCGGGCGTGTTCGAGGTGCAGCAGCAGGAAGCTGAGGTTGGTGATCAGCAGCAGTCCGGCCGCGACACCGGCGGCCGGGCGGGCGGCCCCGCCGCGCGCGACGAAGCAGGCGACGGCGGCACCCAGCCCGGACAGGATCTGCAGGGCGGGGATGACCGTCAAAAGACTGTAGGTGCCGCCGCCCCAGAAGAAGTGGACGGCAGTCGAGAGCGCGGCCAGTAGCAGCGCGAGGCCGGTGACGGCGGTGATCAGCGGTCGGGGTGCATGCGGCAGACCCGGATGCGACGGCCCGCGTGGAACTCCGGGCTGCGGTCGCCCGCCTACGACTCCTGCTTGTGGTGGACCGCCGATGTTTCCGGTTTGTGGTGGACCGCCGATGTTTCCGGGCTGTGGTGGCCCGCCCGCGGCTGCGGGCTGCTGCGGCCATGCGGGGGCCGGTGTATACCCGTGTGGCTGTGGAACGTTCATGTGATCAATCCCCTCCCTGGACGAACGACGCCGACCACCCTATGCCGGTTGCACGGCCTGTGCAGTGCGGGCGTTCGGCCGCCTGTGCCGCGGGTGCGGGGTTATCGTCGGGCCATGAGCGTTGACCCGAAAACCCTTGTGCGCACTTTCTATTCGATCACCGACGCCATCGCCGCGGGCACCGCGCCCGCCACGGCCCTCGACGAAGTGCTCGCCGAGTCGCTGGTGGTGCACCTGCCCGACGGCAGCAGTGTCGACCGGGAGGGATTCCGTGCGGTCGGTCGCGCCTTCGCCCAGGGCTTCCCGGGTTCGGTGCACACCGTCGAGGACCTGATCGCCGAGGGTGATCGGGTGGTGGCCCGGTTGAGTTGGCGGGGCACCCATTCCGGCGAGTTCCAGTCCGCGCCACCCACGGGCACGGTGATCACGCTGGCCGAGAGCGGCATCATGCGGGTAGAGGGGGACCGGATCGTCGAGTTCTGGCCGTTGTTCGATTCGCTGACACTGATGATGGGTGTCGGGATCGCGAAGATCTGAGCGCTGCGCGCGGATCCGAGGTCGGTTGGGGGTTCAGTCGGTGGGGCGTTGTCCGAGGATGCCGTAGAGCAGCAGGTCTTCCAGCGAGGCGGCGAAGCCGTCGAGGTCGTCGATATCGCGGATGCACATGGCGAAGAGGGCGGCACCGGCGATGGTGTCGAGCACGGTGTCGGGGTCGAGGCCGGGGCGGGTCTCGCCGGGCAGGTAGTCGCGCAGTTCCTCGCGGGTGGGGCTGTCGAGGCGGGCGGACAGTTTCTCGTAGAGGCCGGAGTCCTGGCGCATCTCGGCCATCAGGCCGGGCATGGCGGCGCGGGTCTCGGCGGAGCCGAAGAGTTGGATGGTGCCGCGGATGACCTTGCGGACCTCGCCGAGCAGATCCGGTGCCACGACCGCGGAGCCGACGTCGGGGAAGACGGCTTGCGCGATGAGGTGGGCTTTGGAGGGCCAGCGCCGGTAGATGGCGGGGCGGGAGACGCCGGCGCGGGCGGCGATGGCGTCGATGGAGGTGGCGGCGTACCCGATTTCGACGAGGAGTTCGCGGGCGGCGTCGAGGACCGCGGTGTCCACCGCGGGGTCGCGGTGCGGGCCCAGCCGGTGGCGTGTGGTCACGAAATCCGTCCTTGTCGCCGTGAATTCGAGTCGTTACAGTCTGTCACATCAAAGTCGTTACATTCTGTAACTGCTGAGGACTCGAGGAGGAGTCGTGTCAGCCGCATCCCATCCCACCCCCGCCGACACGTACACGCCGGTACCGCTGCTGGCGGGCAAGGTCATCGTCATCTCCGGCGTCGGTCCGGGCCTGGGCCATTCCCTCGCGATCGAGGCCGCCCGCATGGGCGCGACCCTGGTATTGGCCGGGCGCACCGAGAAACGGCTGCAGGAGTATGCCGACGAGATCGCCGCCCTCGGCACCACCGCCCTGGTGGTGCGCGCCGACATCACCGTCGAAGCCGACCGGGCCGCGCTCGCGCAGCGTGCGGTCGCCGAGCTCGGGCGCGTGGACTGCCTGATCAACAATGCCTTCGCCATCCCGCCCATGTACCCGATCACGCAGATCGACCTGGAGGCGTTGCGGGTGGCGAATGAAACCAATGTGTTCGCGCCGCTGCGGCTTTCGGCATTGTTCGCCGACGCTCTCGAAGCCAGCCGCGGCTCGGTGATCATGCTCAATTCGTGCGTGTCCTACAGCTCGCAACCGGAATACTCCGGCTACAAGCTCTCCAAAGGCACACTGCAACATCTGGCTTCGTCGCTGGCGACCGAGTTGGGGCCGCGCGGCATCCGGGTCAACTCGGTCGCGCCGTCGTATGTGTACGAGGACATCAACAAGGCCTACTTCGATTGGCTGGCCAGCCAGGCCGGGGTGACCCATGACGACATCTACCGGCAGAAGGCCGCACCCACGGATCTGGGCCGGCTCGCCGGACCCGATGAGGTCGCCCGCGCGACCCTGTTTTTGGCCAGCGACCTCGCCACCGCGGTCACCGGCCAGATGCTCACCGTCGATTGCGGGGAGTTCCACCGATGACATCAGGAGAGATCGTGACGAAGCGGATCGTGCTGTGGGGGACCGGTGTCGTCGGTTCCATGGTGCTGGCCGAGATCCTGCGCCACCCCGGGTATGAACTCGTCGGGGTCGGGGTCAGCAATCCCGCCAAGGTCGGCAAGGACGCCGGGGACCTGTGCGGTGCCGACGCGACCGGCATCCTGGCCACCGACTCGATCGAGGAGTTGATCGCCACCCGCCCCGACGCGGTCGTGCACTACGGGCCGACCGCTGCGTTCGCCGAGGAGAACATGCGGGTGATCGGTGCGTTCCTGCGTGCCGGGATCGACGTGTGTTCGACCGCGATGACGCCGTGGGTGTGGCCGGATACCGTGCCCGCGTTCTGGCGTGACCCGATCACCGCGGCGTGTGAGGCCGGGGGAGCGTCGTGCTTCACCACCGGTATCGATCCGGGTTTCGCCAACGACCTGTTCCCGATGACGTTGATGGGTTTGTGTGGTGAGGTGCGTTCGGTGCGCGCCTCGGAACTATTGGACTACACCGACTACGAGGGCGATTACGAATTCGAGATGGGCATCGGGCATCCGCCGGAGTTCACCGCCCTGCTCGAGCACCCCGACATGCTCGTGATGGCGTGGGGTGCAACGGTTCCCATGATCGCCAAGGCCGCCGGGATCGAACTCGACACCATCACCACCACCTGGGACAAGTGGGTCACCCCGGACGATCGGCCGACCGCCAAGGGTGTCGTCAAGGCGGGGACGGTCGCCGCGATCCGCTTCACCATCAACGGCGTGTATCGCGGCCGGGAGGTGATCGTGCTCGAGCATGTCAACCGGATCGGTCTCGACGCCGCCCCGGACTGGCCGGCCGGGACGAAGGATGACGTGTACCGGGTCGATATCGTCGGCAGCCCGTCGATCGCGCAGGAAACCTCCTTCCGGTTCACCGACGGGTCGGGCCGCACGCCGGCGGTGGCGGGCTGTCTGGCGACCGGGATGCGGGCGCTCAACGCGGTCGCGGCGGTCAACGCGCTGCCGGCGGGCTGGGTCACCGCGCTGGATCTGCCGTTGATCGGGGGCGTCGGCACCATCCGGTGAGGGTTGTCGGTTAGCGTGGTGCCCGGTTCACCCGATGCAGCTCGTCCATCCCAGGAGGAAGCCTTGCCCGCAGGTGTGAGTGGTGTCCGTGTCGTCGTGCTCGCCGCCGTGGCCTGCGCCGGGCTGCTGGGCGCCGCGCCGATCGCGGTGGCCGACAGTCCGATTCCGTTGGCGCCGGTGGTGCCGGTGAGTCCGGTGGATCCTGTCGTTCCGGGGGTTCCCGGTGCGGGGCAGATCATTCCGACCGGGAGTGCGAGTCAGACCTCCACGGAGACGACGACCGATTCCAAGACCGAGACGTTCACCGGCACCTGTACGACGACCGCCTCGGGCACGGTGACCACGACATGCACGGGCACCACGACGACCACGGAGACGTCGACGACGACTACGACGTCGACCACCACCAACTGGCTGTGAAATCACCCAAATCGGGCTGACGGCAACAACTTCCACCCTCCAGCCACCCCACCCCGATACGTCACTGTGACGCATCGGGGTGGGGTGTCCCGGAGTCGGGGGAGCGGACCCGGCGACGGCGATACTCGATCGATAAGCGCCGCTTATGGTGCGGCCGTTGAATTCTCGTTGATCCAGCGAGCCTCCGACATCGAAACTGTCTCGGTGACAAGTGAATTCCCGACCATGCCCGCCCGCGACGAACTCGACCGGCGCCTGGCCGCACTCCCGATCGGCTATCACGACCTGCATCCGGATGCCAGCGTCAACTATCAGATGAACCGCTTCTACAGCTGGGTCGGCGACCCCGCCATGCTGAGCGAGATGCGCGAAGCCGTCGCCGATGTCGCCGACTACCCGACCTTCGCGCAGATCTTCCTGGCCCTCGGCGAGAAGGCGCTGGCCGCGGGCAAATCCCTGCAGGGCGCCGCCTACATCCGGATCGCGGAGTTCTTCCTGCCCACCGGCGACGACCGCAAACTCCCCACCCGCACCCGTTTCCTCGACACCGTGCGCACGCACTACGAGGTGCCGCCCGAGAGCCACAGTCGCATCCCGTTCGGCGAGAGTTGGATGTCGGCCTACCGTTTCACCCCTGAGGCGCCGCTGGGCACCATCGTCGTGTTCGGCGGCTTCGACTCCTACATCGAGGAATGGTTCGCGGCCGGATTCGCCTTGCGCGACGCCGGGTACGACGTCGTCCTGTTCGAGGGCCCCGGCCAGGGCGCCACCCTCGAGGAAGCCCACATCCCGTTCCGCGCCGACTGGCAGCATCCCGTCGCCGCCGTCCTGGACTTCTACCACCTCGACGACGTCACGCTGATGGGCTTCTCCATGGGCGGCGGCCTGGTCCTGCGCGCCGCGGCCCACGAACCCCGCATCCGCCGCAGCATCAGCTACGGCGTCATGACCTCCTTCCTGGAGATCAACCTGCACGTCTTCCCGCACGAGGTGCGCACCCAACTGATGTCGTGGCTCGACACCGGTGACGCCACCGCGGTCGATGCCTTCATGACCCGCGCCGCCACCGGCAACCTGCTGCTGGAATGGGCGATCGAACAGGGCAAGCACACCACCGCCACCACCACCCCCTTCGCCATGTTCCAGACCTACCGCGAGTACGAAACCGCCTCCATCTCCGCCCAGGTCACCCAGGACGTCCTGCTCCTACACGGCAACGAAGACCACTACATCCCCAACCAGGTCCTCCTCGACCAACTGGCCCTCCTCACCGCCACCAATTCCCTCACCACCCGCGTCTTCACCCGCCACGAACAGGCCCAGAACCACTGCCAGGTAGGCAATTTCGGCCTGGCCCTGCACACCATCATCGACTGGCTCGACGCCCTCCGCCGCCGAGACGCCGCCCTGGCCTCCGCCTGACCCCCGAATTCACCCAAATAACCCTGACACCAACGACTTCCACCCTCCAGCCACCCCACCCTAATACGTCACTGTGACGTATTAGGGTGGGGAAACCCGGCGACAAGGGGAGTAGGGCGCAAGCCACGGAGGCCGAATCGGGCCAGATATCACCGATTCCGACCAACCGGCCGAAACAGGAAATTTTCCACCAAATAGCCAGTCCGGCAAAAGATTTCATTTCGACCGATGCGGCACCATCCAGGCGGCGAGTGTTCACGCGGCAGCCACCAAGAGCGAAGCCGAGCCGACCGGCCACCGCAGCAAGCGCAGTATGCGCGAACACCGCAGGTACACAACACCTTTCAAGATCAACTCCGATCTCGTAACCGCGCCGATAATCAACACTATGTAAAGTTGAAGTCGTGTCGGTGCCGTCTGACATCCTTTCGCTATGACGACTGCTTCCCCTACCCCGGACGAGCTCATTCGTTGTTCGCCATCCAAGGGTTGTGGTGAGTGGAAGCCCAGATCCGCGATGGCGCAGCCAGGTCCACGTGCCCCGTTGTGTTCGGCGTGCTATCAACGCGCGCGGAGGGCTCGGCAGGGTCCCGAGATCGCACGCCGCGCCAATCTCTGGTCCAAGTACCGAATCACAGTGGAGCAGTACGACTCGATGCGCACCAGCCAGGACTATCGGTGCGCGATCTGCGGGGTTCACGAGTCCGAGGTCGATATTTCCCGTGTCGGCGGGCGGCCTCGGAAGGACGGCCGGGCGCTGGAGAAGATGCCGCTCGCAGTCGATCACGACCATCGGACGGGTGAGGTCCGCGGCTTGTTGTGTCCTGGATGCAATGCGGGGCTCGGGAATTTCGCTGAGGACCCGAGCCGGCTGTGGTCCGCCGTCGCCTACCTGGAGAGGTTTCGCACAACGGGGTGAGCCGTTCTTCCGCTGTTCGGAGTGTGGTGTTCAGTGTTGGGGGTTCGGAAAGGTCGGGTCGGTACAAAGCTCCTGCATTGCAAACCACGGCGAACATCGTTGTGGTGGGAGGAGTTTCGGAAAATGCGGGTTTGGTCGGCTTTGGCCGGGATCGTGGCGATGGTGGGTGCGGTCATGGCCGCGCCTGCCGCGCAGGCGCAGACGAGTAGCGGCAATCTGATCGTCAATGGGGATGCGGAGGCCGGGTACTGCACGACGGACTGGAATGCCGCTACTACCCTGCCGGGCTGGAGCATCACGTCAGGGAGCCCGGATGTGATCTGCTCGTCGGCAGGGTCGTTCACGTATCCCTCGAGTCCGACACCGGGTAAGGCGTTCTTCGCGCCGGGTAATCAGGGTGATGGGGCGATCGCTCAGACGGTGAATGTGGCGTCGGCGGCGAGCGCTATCGATGGTGGTGGGGTCACCTACAACCTCGAGGGGTGGCTGGGTGGTTGGGGCAGCTATGCCGGGCAGGCGCAGGTGGCGGTGACGTTCCTCAACGGTTCGGGGCAGTCGGTGGGTAGTGGTGCGCTGCCGACGGTCAGTGCTTCGGATCGGAAGTCCAAGAACGCTTTTCTCGATCGTAAGACTTCGGCGGCGGTGCCGAAGGGGACGCGGTCGATCGCGGTGCAGGTGAAGTTCGTCAACAGTGCGCATGAGGCGGGGTATTTCGACAATCTGTCGTTGACGTTGTCGACGCCGGTGGCCGCGGCGGCGTTGACTCCCCCGGCCTCGACGGTGCCCGGTTACGACCACGTGTTCGTGATCATGATGGAGAACACCGATTATTCGGCGATCGCGCCTGACACCACCGATATGCCGTACTTCCACGGGTTGCTGGGCAAGGGTGCGTCGATGACGAACTATCACGCGGTGTATCACCCCAGCGACGAGAACTATATGGCGATCGCGGGTGGCGACACGTACGCGGTGGGTGCGACGTATTGGCCGAATATCAAGGACCCCAACCAGAATCTCGGTGATGAGCTCGAGGCGGCGGGTAAGGGCTGGAAGGCCTACGAGCAGGGCATGGGTGCGCCGTGCAATGCGAGCGCGGCGACCGAGCACAACAAGGATCAGTACTACGCGCCCGATGACGCGCCGTTCATCAACTTCACGAACATCTCCGGTAATGCGGCGCGTTGTGCGGCGCATCTGGTCGATACCGATCAGATGGCGACCGATCTCGCTTCGACGGCCACCACGCCCGCGTTCTCGTGGATCGGTGCCGATGACTATTACGACGGTGAGTCGGCGGGCAACGGTAATGCGGCGAGCCGCAAGGTTCAGGACGGCTGGTTGCAGCAGACGATCGATCCGATCCTGTCCTCGCCGGCGTGGACTCAGCAGCGTTCGCTGTTGATCGTCACCTGGGATGAGGATCTCAGCGAGGCCGACAATCATGTGGCGACGGTGTTGGTGGGTTCGCAGGGCACGGTTCCGGCGGCGATCACCAGTAATGCCCGCTATGACCACTACAGCACCGGTCGCACGATCGAGGCGGCGTTGGGTCTGGGTGCGTTGACGGCGAACGACAAGTACGCGACGCCGATGAACGACGCGTTCGCGCACTAGTCGATCGTTCCCGGTTCGGGGGTCCGCTCCCCCGGACCGGGATTGGCGGACTGCTAGGCCGGGGTGACGGCGCGGACGACGAGCATGCGTTGCGGGCTGGGGCAGATGAGGCTGTCCCAGGGCAGCCACATGGATTCGGTGTTGTCGGGCGGGTAGACGCGCAGGGTGTTGGTGCGTAGCGCGTTGCAGTCGTTGACCTGTTTGGGGTAGGTGATGAATTCGAACTGGGCGGCGGCACCCGGGGTGAGGGTGACGGGGCTGGGGGTGGGTGCTCCGGGGCCCTGGTCGCGTTGGGCGGGTTCGCCGACGGGGTCGCCGGTGGCTCCGTTGGTTTGTGAGACGCCTGGGAAGCCTTGGATGACACAGGTTTTGGAGCTGTTGTTGATGAAGCGCAGGAACCAGTCCCCGCCGACCGGTCCCCCGTGTCCCTTGTCCAGGATGATCTGACCGGTCACGCATTTGGGGGGTGTGCCGTCACCGGCGACGGTGGTGATCGGTGCCCCGGCTCCGGGCCCGTCATGGTCGATGCCGCCGGCCGCGGTGGTGGTGATGGGTGCTCCCGCGCCGGGTCCGTCGTGGTCGATGCCTCCGGGGCTGGAGGCTCCCGGTTGGGTGGTTGGTGCGGCCGGGGTCGTGGTGGCGGGTCCGGCGGAGGTGTTCGGGTCGCATCCGCTGACGGAGATGGCGACGCCCGCCGCGAACGCGATGACGGCCATGGACTTGATCCGCATGAGATCCCCTCGAAGTTCGGTACTGCCTACCGTTCGTGTGCAAGCTCCACATCGAACCCTGTGAATCCCCGTTACGGGCCAGCGTGCACACAACTTTGCGTAATCGCCTGCGCTACAGCGTCCTTCGCCGTACTGTTGCCCGAAACGCCCAGTTCCGGGCATCTTCGGGCAAAGCGTTAACACGCTGACCCTGTCCCCGGTGCCCCAGAAAGTGGGGGCGGGTTGAACCCGGGCGCGATCGTCGTCGTGAGGCTGACGGGAATGTCTCCGACCCGAGCGATCAAGACTTGATTCATTCCAGAAAAACGGGCAGAGTGTGGGTCGTGCCCACGCCTACGGATTTCGAGCGCATGTTGCGCGGGGCCGCTTTGCGTGTGACCGCACCGCGGCTCGCGGTGCTGACTGCGGTACATGAGCATCCCCACTCCGATACCGACTCGATTCTCGGCTTTGTGCGCCAGACCCTGAGCGGGGTTTCGCACCAGGCCGTCTACGACGTCCTGCGGGCCCTGACCACCGCCGGCTTGCTGCGGCGGATCCAGCCCATGGGGTCCGTCGCGCTGTATGAGACCCGCGTCGGCGACAACCATCACCACGTCGTGTGCCGGTCGTGCGGTCAGATCGCCGACGTCGACTGCGCCGTGGGCGACGCACCCTGCCTGACCGCGTCCGACAGCCACGGTTTCGCGCTCGACGAAGCCGAGGTCGTCTACTGGGGCCTGTGCCCCGAATGCTCGAAAACAGCAGCAACACAACAGAAGTAGCGATCACAGTTCGTGATCGACAGCCCCGATCACCTACCTGGAAGGACGACACACCGTGTCCGAAGCCCACATCGACGCACCCGCCGAGACCGGCGGCTGCCCCGTCGCGCACGGCCGACAGACCGACCCGGCCGAGGGTGGTAGCGCCAACCGTCAGTGGTGGCCCAACCAGCTCAACCTGAAGATCCTGCAGAAGAACCCGGCCGTGGCCAACCCCATGGATGCGGGTTACGACTACCGCGCCGAGTTCAAGAACCTGGATCTGGCGGCCGTCAAGGCCGACATTGTCGAGGTCATGCACTCCTCGCAGGACTGGTGGCCCGCCGACTTCGGTCACTACGGCCCGTTCTTCATCCGCATGTCCTGGCATGCCGCCGGCACCTACCGGGTGCAGGACGGCCGCGGTGGCGCCGGCGCCGGTATGCAGCGTTTCGCGCCGCTGAACTCCTGGCCCGACAACGCCTCCCTCGACAAGGCGCGTCGTCTGCTGTGGCCGGTGAAGAAGAAGTACGGCAAGCAGCTCTCGTGGGCCGACCTCATCGTCTACGCCGGTAACGTCGCCCTCGAGGACATGGGCTTCGAGACCTTCGGCTTCGCCGGTGGCCGCGTGGACCAGTGGGAGCCCGAAGAGGACGTGTACTGGGGCCCGGAGACCGAGTGGCTCGGCGATGCCCGCTACACCGGCAAGCGCGACCTCGAAAACCCGCTCGCGGCGGTCCAGATGGGTCTGATCTACGTCAACCCGGAAGGCCCCAACGCCAACCCGGACCCGCAGCTGGCCGCGGTCGACATCCGCGAGACCTTCGCGCGCATGGCCATGAACGACGAGGAGACCGCCGCGCTGATCGTCGGCGGCCACACCTTCGGCAAGACCCACGGTGCCGGCCCGGCCGACAATGTCGGTGCCGAGCCCGAAGCCGCCCCGCTCGAGGAGCAGGGCCTGGGCTGGGCCTCGACCTACGGCACCGGCGTCGGCAAGGACGCCATCACCTCCGGCCTCGAGGTCACCTGGACCCCCACCCCCACCCAGTGGGACAACTCGTTCCTGGAGACCCTCTACGGTTACGAGTGGGAGCTGTCGAAGTCCCCCGCCGGTGCGCACCAGTGGGTCGCCAAGAACGCCGAGGCGATCATCCCCGACGCCTTCGACGGCCCGGCCAAGCTGCCGACCATGCTCACCACCGACCTGTCGATGCGTATCGACCCGGTCTACGAGCAGATCACCCGCCGCTGGCTCGAGCACCCCGAGGAGCTTTCCGCGGCCTTCGCCAAGGCCTGGTACAAGCTCACCCACCGTGACATGGGCCCGAAGGTCCGTTACCTCGGTGCCGAGGTGCCCGCCGAGACCCTGCTGTGGCAGGACCCGATCCCGGCCGTGGATCACGCGCTGATCTCCGACGCCGACGCCAAGGCCCTCAAGGCCAAGATCGTCGAGTCGGGTCTGACTGTCGCGCAGCTGGTTTCGACCGCGTGGGCGGCCGCGTCCTCCTACCGTGGCTCGGATATGCGCGGTGGCGTCAACGGTGGCCGTATCCGCCTGCAGCCGCAGGCCGGGTGGGAGGTCAACCAGCCCGACGAGCTCGCCCAGGTCATCCGGGTGCTGGAAGGCATCCAGACCGGGTTCGGCAAGCCGGTCTCCTTCGCCGACGTGGTCGTGCTGGCCGGTAACGCCGGTGTCGAGCAGGCCGCCAAGGCCGCCGGTTTCGACATCGAGGTCCCCTTCCAGGCCGGTCGCGCCGATGCCACCCAGGAGCAGACCGACGTGGAGTCCTTCTCCGCGCTCGAGCCCGCCGCCGACGGCTTCCGTAACTGGATCGGCAAGGGCACCCGCATCCCCGCGGAGTACCTGCTCATCGACAAGGCCAACCTGCTGACCCTCTCCGCGCCGGAAATGACCGTCCTGCTCGGTGGTCTGCGTGTGCTGGGCGCCAACCACGGCGGCTCGCAGCTGGGTGTGCTGACCGACAAGCCGGGCGTGCTGAGCACCGACTTCTTCGTCAACCTGCTCGACATGTCCACCAAGTGGGGCCCGGCCACCGCCGAGGACGGCACCTACGAGGGCAAGGACCGCGCCACCGGCAAGACCGTGTGGACCGCCTCCCGCGTCGACCTGGCCATCGGCTCGAACTCGCAGCTGCGCGCACTCGCCGAGGTGTACGCCGAGGACGACTCGAAGGCGAAGTTCGTCAACGACTTCGTCGCCGCCTGGACCAAGGTCATGGAGCTCGACCGCTTCGACCTCACCGGCGCGTAGTCACCGCGTGAGCTAGACCCTGCATGATCGATGCCCCCGGACCCTCGGTGCGGGGGCATCGCCCGTTTCCGGACAACGCACCGATCACCCTGTCGCCGAGCGGCGAACCGACTGTGCCGCACCGCCATTCGGTGGCCGCGAGCTACTCGGCTGTCGCGCGCACCTCGACGTGGCCGTGGTAGCGGCGGTCGATGTCGCTGCCGTCGTGGTTGTAGGCGTTCATGATGTCGGTGACCTCGGCGACCAGCTCCCGCAGCGCCTCGGACTCGGTGTACCCGTCGGGCCACCCCCACGCACGCGGCACCCCCTCCACCACGATGCGGATCCCCGCGTCGAAGGGCGTGTCCACCCGGTAGCCGACCGGTGCCGGTGCGTCGCGAACAGCGTTGCGGGTGACGAGTTCTCCGGGCACGGCGGCCTCGGCGAATACCCGGGCCAGGGCGAGATCCTCACGGATCATCTCGGCGATACGCGAGAGGCTCGCGTGCCGTCCCGGCCGGTCGTGGCGCGCCCCGTAGCTGCGATCACCGACCGTGGGGCGGGCGGTGACCAGTATCCGATCCAGCATGCGCTGCGCGGCCGCGCGTTCGGCCGCCCCGGTGCGCGGATGCTCGATCAGGCTGCGCAGCCGCTGGATTCGGCCCGCGTTCGCCACCATGCTCTCCCCTTCCCGACACCTACCCCACCGATCATGCCAGCGGCAGCAGCCGTAAAGCCAGGCGCGGACACAACCGCACCGCGTCCCGCGCGGCAGGCAGATCCGCAGGCGTGAGGGCGGTGTCGCGATGCTCGGTGGTCAGCGGATAACCCCAGTCGTCGCGGGTCAGCAACCCGGGCAGCAGTTCGGTGCACAGGCCGCGACCCTCACACCGTGTCCAATCGATGTGCAGGCGCGCAGGTTCGGCCATCACGCGACTCCCGTCCTGAGCCGGACATCGCCACAGCAGCGGCCGTGCCGATGCCGCTCGATCTCCCCGGCGAACACCGCCAGCGCCGAACGCACCAGCCGAGCGGTACCGTCGGGATGATGGCAGGCGCCCCGCCCGTCGACCAGTCCCGCAATCCGCGCAATCTCACCGGGATCACCCGGGCCGGCGACAAGTTCGGCGAATCGCGCGGCCAGCGTGGGCAACCCGAAGCGGCACGGACCGCACTGCCCCGCGCCCGCGGCGGCCAGGTAGGTGGTGATCTCGGCGGTGACCCGCAACCCGCACCGGCCGTGTGGCAGCACCCGCAGGACCCCCGCGCCGGGATTCGCACCCCAGCCGCGCAGCCCTTCCCCGGACAGGGCCGCCGTCTCGAGCGCTGCCCTGGGAATCCAACTGCCGTGCCAGCCGCCGACCAGTACCGCGGCTACCGAAGCCGGGTCGGTGCCGCCGGGACCGCCGACAATCTCGGCCAACCTGATCCCGGACGGGACTTCGAACACGCCGCCGATCCTGGTGCCCGACAGGCTGATCAGCCGCGTGCCCGGCTCCTCACGGGCACCGACGGCCCGAAACCACTGCGGGCCGTAGCGGGCGATCAACGCGATCTGCGCGAGCGTCTCGACATTCTGCACCAGCGTCGGGCGGCCGCCCAGCCCCGAGTGGGACAGACTGACCGTCCGATCCGAGGGCACGGGAGCGCGTCCGGCCAATGCGTTCACCACCGCCGACTTCTCCCCCGCCACAAAGGTATCCACCGCAGCGACCAGGGTGATCGCAGGTTCCCGATATCCGGCGGCTCGCCGCTCGGCCAACGCGTGACGCAGCGTGTCCAACGAGTCCTCGGGCACATAGCAGCGGCAGTCGCGGCTGCCCACGGCCGCCGCGGCCGCGACCAGGCCGTCGAACACCAGATGCGGTGCCCGCGACAGCAGTACCGCGTCCTTGTGACTGTCGGGCTCCCCCTCCGCGCCATTGGCCACCACGATCGGGCGGCCCCCGGCAGCGACCGCGGCCAGCTTGCGCGCGACCAGGAACCCGGCCCCCGCCCCGCCCGCGCAATCCAGCGGCCGCAACCGCGTCGATCAAACCGTGAGGGTGCTCGAACAATCCAAGGGGGTGGTACTCGGACAGACCGTAGCGGTGCTCGGCCCTGTGACCGTCGCTCGCACGCCGACCGGACCCGCCGCCACCGGCCGCGACATCGGTTGCGGCCGTGCGCAACCGGCCGTGGATCGCCTCATGACTCGACAGATCCGCGCGCGCTGCCGCCAGCAGCCGTGCCCCCGTCGCGGGCAGCGCTCCCGCAACCGTCGTGGCCTTCATCGCGGCACCCCGACCAGCGGGGTACGGATCTCGCTGAATCCCTGACTCATCCGCCATCCCACCGCCGCGACCACCGCGGCCGTGCACGCCACCAGCACCCCCAGCAGCCACGGCCGAAACGCGTCGGTGCCCGCACCCAGCGCGTGCACCACCGCCACCGGCCACAACACATACGTCGCCCAGTGCACCGCCCGGAACAAGTGTGGGCCGATGTGCCGGCGCAGTAACCCCGAAACCGTCACCGCCGCCAGCACATCCACCGCCACCGCTCCGAAACCGACCCACAGCGGCCGATACTCGCCGGTGAACGGCACCACCACATCCAGCAGTCGCAACTGTGCCCACGGATCCAGCAGCAGGCTCACCACATGCACGGTGACCAACCCGGTCGCCGTCAACGCCGCACCCCGATGGAACACCGCCATCCCGGTACGCGGCAACACCACCGCCCGTCCCGACCGTGCGACGATCCCCGCCACCACGGCCACCGTCAACAACACCAGCGCCATCACGCCGCAGCCGCGACCGAACGCCCACAACGCCTCGTCGAACCCGGCCTGCCCCATCACAGTTCACGCTCCGGCCGACCACCCGAGTCACCCTCCGGCCAGCCACCCAGGGCGAGCACCCGGCCATCGCGACGCACCAGCCGCGCCGGCAGCCCGCTGCCCCGCAAACCCGCCACCGCGTCCGTACCCCGCACGATCGCCGCCGTCGCGGCGACATTCGCGGCCAGACACGAAGAGGCCGCCACCGACACCGTCCGCCACGCCGGATCCGCCGCGACACCCGTGCGCGGATCGACGATGTGATGCACCAAGCTCCCGCCGCGCCACCAGCGGCGACGCAACGTGCTCGACGTCGCCAACCCCGCACCCTCGGGAAGCATGATCCGCGAACGCGGTTCACCCGGCCGATCCTCCACCAGCACCTGCCAGCCGTCAGCGGGAGCGGGACCCGCGGTGGCCATATCGCCGCCCAGGCTCACCAGCACACCGCAACCGAAACGATCGGCGACCAGCGCCGCACAATGATCAGCGGCCAACGCCTTCGCGGTCGCACCCAGATCCAGCAGCACACCTGCGGGCACGGTCAACACCTGATCGTGCAGAGCGATCGCCGTCCAATCCGCCCGCACGGCAGCCACCACCCGCACGCGCGACACGTCCGGCTCGTCCGCCTCGCGACGGACAGCCTCGTTCTGGCCGGCCTCGTTCTGGCCGGCCTCGCGTCGGGCGGCCTTGTCCTGGGCCGCCTGGCCATGGGCGGCCTGGTCCTGCGCGGCCTGGCCATGGGCGACCTGGTCCTGCGAAGCGTGGTCGTGGGCAGCATGGGCCTGGATCATCTTGTGCGGCTGCCGGTTCGAGGCCGCCGGGAGCAGCAGACTGAAGTCCCGGTCATAACCCAACCCGTTCATCGCCGCACCGACTGTCGGATCGACGTCGCCGCCGGTCTCACGCGCCGCGATCAGCGCAGCCCGCACATGCTCGGCCAGCAAAGCGCTGACGCCGACCGGTTGCCCCGCGCTGCGGGCGAGCGCCCGCACCTCCGAATCGGCCCGAAACCGGCTGCACGCCATATCCACCGCGGCCAGATGCGCCCGCACCAGCCCGCGCGCCGCACCCAGCACCGCCGCATCGGTCACCACCACCCGCGCCGAGGTACTCCACACCGGCCACTCCACAGCGGCTGTCCGCGCCGCGGCCGCGATCATGAGCCACTCGATCGCGCGTGCACCCGACCCGAACCCGACCGCACCGCCGGAGCCGACGTCGCCGCGGCCGCCGACCCATCCGGCGTCGCGGGCGTATCCACGCTCCCGGACGGCGTCGAACCACCACCGGATGCCGAATTGCCGTGCGAATCGGCGTAAGCCAAGGCGGTCGCGGTCAGGGTGCCCGCCGCGGTCACCGCCAGCAGCGTCGCGGTCGCGGCCCGCCCCGCCCGCAGCCTCGAATGTGACGACATGTGCTGATCCTGTTCGCTCCCAATCCGGCGCGATCCCGCCGGATTCGAACCTCAGCATGCGCACCGGGTCTGGGAGCCCGCTGTGAACCACACGCCCGGATGCTGCGAATACGCCGGGAGCCCCGAACAGCTCCCGGCGCACCACCCGATCAGGCCGGACGCGCCTCGTGCGCGATACCCGCATGCTCTTCGCCCCGGCGGAAACGCAGCAGCCGCAACGCATTCGCCACCACCAGCAACGTCGAACCCTCGTGGATGAACACCGCCGGACCGATCGGCAACCCGATCAGCGTCGCCGGGACCAGACCCGCCACGATCACCAGCGCGACGATCAAGTTCTGGCGGATGATCGCCGCACTGCGGCGGCTCAACGCCACCGCGAACGGCAACCGCCCGATGTCATCGGTCATCAACGCCACATCCGCGGTCTCCAACGCCACCGCCGAACCACTCGCACCCATCGCGATACCGACCGACGAATTCACCATCGCCGGAGCATCGTTGACGCCGTCACCGACCATCGCGGTGCCGCCGCGCGCATTCAACGTCGCGATCATCGACACCTTGTCCTCCGGCAGCAGACCACCGTGCGCGCCATCCAAACCCAGACCGTCCGCGACCGCGTCGGCCACCCGCTGATTGTCACCGGAGATCACCACCATGTCGGTGATGCCCAGCGTCCGCAGCTGCGCGATCACCGGACCGGCCTCCGCGCGCGGGGTATCCATCACCCCGATCACACCCAGGTACGTGCCGCCCAGGCGCACGATCATCGTGGTGCGGCCCAGCAGATGCAGGTGCTCCACCGTCGCGGCGACATCGTCGGGCACCCCGTAGGGGTCCAGCTCGGTGAACATGGTCAGATTGCCGATCTCCACCGACACCCCGTCCACCACCGCCGTCACACCCCGCCCGGTCACCGAGTTCACGTCCGTGGCAGCCAGTTCCGCCCCGACCGGCACCTCGAGCGCCAGATCACGGGTGATCGCGGCCGCCAACGGATGATCACTGAACGACTCCACCGCCACCACCGTGGAAACCAACAACTCCCGCAGCTCCGGCCGGACCGCCACCACATCCGTCACGCGCGGCTGACCCCACGTGAGCGTCCCGGTCTTGTCGAAGGCGATCGACTTGACCCGGCCCAACGACTCCAGCGGGCCGCCGCCCTTGGCCAGCACCCCCGCCTGCGCCGCGCGGGCCACCCCCGCGAGCACCGCACTCGGCGTCGCGATCGCCAGCGCACACGGGCTCGCCGCCACCAGCACCACCATGCCGCGATAGAAGCTGTCCGCGAACGGTTCCGACAACACCAGCACCCCGAATCCGATCACCGCCAGCACACCCGCGATCACCGCGGGCACGTACACCAGCTGGAAGCGGTCGATGAACCGCTGCGTCGGCGACTTCTGCGTATCGGCGTCACGCACCATGGCGATCACCCGCGCCAGCGTCGAATCCTCCGCACGGCTGGTCACCAGCACCTCGAGGGCACCCGAACCATTGAGCGTGCCCGCGAACACCCGATGCGCCTCCGGCACCGGAGTGCGCGCCGTGAGCGCGGCGCTCGCGTCGGCCACCGGCTGCTTCTCCACCGGCATGCTCTCCCCCGTCACCGACGATTCGTCGATGGCGCTGAACCCGGCGACCACGATCCCGTCGGCGCTCAACCGCGAATTCGGCAGCACCACAACGGTATCCCCGACCCGCAACTCCTCGATATCGACCTGGTCGACCCGATCGGGGCCGCGGCGTACCAGCGCGGTGCGCGGCGCCAGCTCACCCAGGGCGGAGATGGAACGCTGCGCGCGGCTCATCGCGTACTCCTCGAGCGCGTGCCCGAGGCTGAACAGGAACAGCAGCACCGAACCCTCGGCCCACTTGCCCACCGCGGCCGCGCCGGCGGCGGCCACCAGCATCAGGAAGTCGACCTCGAAGCGGCCGCGGCGGATGGTCTGCACCGCCGAACGGATCGTGAAGAAGCCACCCAGCACATAGGTGGCCAGAAACAGTGTGGTCGGCACCCAGCCCGGGGTGTCGAGCAGATACTTCGTCGCCATACCGGCGGTGTAGGTGATGCCGGATCCGACGGCGGCGGCCATCTCCGCACGCGGACCCAGCAGGCCGTGACCGTGGTCGTCCTGGCTGTTCTTCCGGGTGGTGTCCATACCGATGAGATTAGCTTAAATACATGCGCATGTCTGCATGTGACTATCTCTCATAACTCCGACCTGGAGATCGGAGCCCTGAACTGAAACCTGTTCTACTGTGGTGGCGTGGATGTCACCTACGAGAACACCCGACGCGAGATCGCCACCGACAAAGGCGTCCTGCGCTACCACGAGGCCGGCGACGGCCCTCCCCTGATTCTGCTGCACGGCTCCGGAATCGGCGTGAACGGCTGGCGCAACTTCCGCGGCAACCTCGGCTTCTACGCCGACCACTTCCACTGCTACGTCCTCGAATTCCCCGGCTTCGGCGTCAGCGACCCCGTCCCCGGCCACCCCGTCCTGACCGCCGTGGACGCCGTCATCCGCTTCATGGACGCCCTCGACCTCGACTCCGCCGCCCTGCTCGGCAACTCCATGGGCGGCGTCGTCGCCGTCATGGCCGCCATGCAACACCCGCAACGGGTCGAGAAACTCATCGCCATCGGCGGCATCGGACACAGCCTGCTCGCCGCCAACCCCAGCGAAGGCACCCGGCTACTGGCCGAATTCGCCGACAACCCCACCCGCGAGGGCCTCGACCGCTGGCTGCGCTGCATGATCTACGACCCCAAGATGATCACCGACGAACTCGTCGAGGAACGCTGGAACGCCGCCGCCGACCCGGCCTCGCACGCCAGCCTCAAAGCCATGTACGGATCCGAAGCGCTTGCGCAGCAACAACAGTTCATGGCGAACTCCCCCACCCCGCCCTACTGGTCCATGCTGCACAAGGTCAAGAGCCCGGTCCTGATGACGTGGGGCGCCGACGACCGGCAATGCCCCACCGACATGGCGCTCATCCCCCTGCGACAAATCCCCAACGCCGAACTGCACGTCTTCCCCAAGTGCGGGCACTGGGTCATGTACGAGGCCAAGGAAGCCTTCGAACGCGTCACCCTCGAATTCCTGCACCGCTGAAACGGATTCGAACACCGCAGCTCGAGCGCCGCCCCCGCGCGGGTTCGAGCTGCGCACACCACCCGGGTATGCGACCCTCACCGCATGCTCGAACGCGCCGCCACCTCCCCCAATCTCACCGACCGCGGTCGGATCCCCGCTCTCCTGCGCGTCCTCACCGAGCTCGTCGGCTGGATCACCCTGCCGTGGGGGCTGTTCCACTACTCCGTGGTCTGGTCGATCCTGGCGGTCATCGTCCTCATCGCCCTCCCCGGCGTGTTCGCCACCCCCGGCGACAAGGAACAGATCCCGGTCCCCGTCCACGGCACCGTGACCATCGCGTTCATGCTGCTCGAACTCGGCGGTGCACTCTGGGGCGCGATCCTCGTCCTGCCGGTCTGGGCAGTCGTTCTCGTCGCCGTCCTCGCCGCGATCACCGTGGTCACCGAACTGCCGCGCTGGCGCTGGCTGCTCACCGCACCAGCACGGCCGCACTCTCAGCGGGAGCCGAAAACCACAGCCTGACAAGACGTCAGCAGGCCGGCGAGCTCCTCGCCCTCCTTGTCCTCGAGCACCGCGAACGCGGGTGCGATCAAATCGTCGGTGATCGACTCCGCCTGCATCCAACGGCCTTTCAGCTCCGCGGTGATCTCACCGTAGGGCTCCGGCCAGCCGAAACTGCGGGCGTGATCATCACCCGACTCCAGCGGCGAACCCGCGATCAGCACCGCCTGCAACGGCGTCAACCCACTACCCAGCACACCGACCAGGTGCAACCCGCCCCGCAACTCCCGCAGCACGTGAATCAGCTGCAGCACCAGCCCCGGCGCATCCTCGGCCTGCGGCAGCGCCCGCCAGCCCGCGAACAGCGGCGCACCCACCGGATCCGTGGCCGCCACCACCCGCTGTAGCAACTCCGCCAGCCGCGCCGAATCCTCGAAACCGGCCAGCTTGCGGCGGCCGAAATCCTGACACACCTTCAAATAGCCCAGCGCCGCCGACTCCGCCGACATCGCCGACGTCGCCTCCCACGCCGCCCGCACCGTCTCCGGCCGGAAGAACCCGAACGCCGAACTCACCACATCCGCGTCCACCTCACCCAGCACCCCGCCGCGCCCGCGCGTATACCCCGGCAAGAACCCCGGAACACCGGTGCTGTCGGAGAAGGCTCGCGCTTCCCGGGAGAACATGAATCCCCCACCGATCTGCTGAATCTGATCCTTCACCGCGGACGCAACCGACATGCCCGTTCCTCTCTGAACCGGAAAGCTCAATCGCTCCGAGACTATTTCAGCGCTCCGACCGCCCGCGCTCGGGCACCCGGAAAGCGACATGGAACACACCCGGCCTGTACGCGATGCCAGTTCATCGGCGAATTGTGTTGTCCCGAACCCGTATTCACGCCACGCCGGAAGCACTCGACGGAATCGGCTGCCGGGCAATACACCTCGGCACGCCATTCGACCGTAAAGACCTGTCAGCCGCATCCGCTAACCTCCAAGCGGTGCTAGGACATTCACATGCGACCAGCGGCGCGCTCGCGTGGTCGGCGGCGGCCGCGGCGTTGCCGTTTACCGTTTTGACTTATCCCGCAGTGGAATCCGGGGTCATCCGCCCCGTCGATCTGGTGATGGGGACGTTCCTCACCGCGGGAGCCGCGTTACTGCCCGACGCCGATCACCCTAACGGCACCATTTCTCATGTGCTGGGGCCGATCTCGCATTACGCCTGCAAGGGCATCTCGTGGGCCTCCGGTGGACATCGCCACGGGACGCATTCGTTCGCGTTCGTCGCGCTCGTCACCTACGGCACCTGGGCCGGTGAGCACTTCCTCGGACGGTACTTCACGCTGTCGCTGGTGTTCTTCCTGCTCGCGCTCGCCATCAAGGCGCTCGGCTTCGCGCCCAGCGGCGAGGGACTCAAGTCCTACGGGACCGTCGTGCTGCTGGCCGTGTGCGGGACCTTCGCCATCGATCACTGGATCAGCGACAAACCGCTCTGGCTGCCGTTCTCCGTCGGCCTCGGCGCGCTCGCCCACCTCATCGGCGACTGCCTCACCGATCGCGGCTGCCGCCTGCTGTGGCCGCTGCAGATCCGCACCCGGGTGCCGATCATCGACCGCACCGGCAACAAGGTCGAAACCATGATCCTGGTTCCGCTCTTCGCACTGGGCACCCTGGCCCTGCTCTGGTACACCCTCACCCACCATCCGTAAGATCCGAAGACCCACCGCCGCAGCCAGAACGGAGTCAGGCATGAGTGACCGCGAGGAACTGAGCTGGGAATTGTTCGGTGACGCCAGCCGCGATCTCGCCCAGGAGATCGCCGACGACGGCTTCGAACCCGACCTCATCCTCTCGATCGCCCGCGGCGGCCTCTTCGTGGCCGGAGCCCTCGGCTACGCCCTCGACGTCAAGAACCTGCACGTCATGAATGTGGAGTTCTATACCGGCGTCGATCAGCGCCTGGCCATGCCGGTCATGCTGCCGCCGGTGCCCAATGCCGTCGACCTCACCGGCGCGACCGTGCTCGTCGCCGACGATGTCGCCGACACCGGCAAGACCCTCAAGCTGGTGCGCGACTTCTGTTCCGCGCACGTCGCCGAGGTGCGCTGCGCGGTCATCTACCAGAAGCCGCACTCCGAGGTGGACTGCGAATACGTGTGGAAGCGCACCGACCAGTGGATCAACTTCCCCTGGTCGGTACTGCCGCCCGTGGTCACGCGTGAGGTCCGCGTCCTCGACGCCTGAAACGCCTTACGTAGCAACGACAACGGCCCGGAACCCCATGGTTCCGGGCCGTTCGTCCGCTAGGGCGAGGTGGTTCAGACCAGCTCGGCGGACAGGATGGTGATCGGCTCGACCGGCACGTCGCCGTGGCCGGCCTTGTTGGCGGTGCGCACGGCACCGATGGTGTCCACGACGGCCTCGCCGTCGACAACCTTGCCGAACACGGCGTAACCCCAGCCGTCCTGGCCCGGGTAGTTCAGGAAGTCATTGCCGCTGGTGTTGATGAAGAACTGCGCGCTGGCCGAATGCGGGGCCGAGGTACGCGCCATGGCGACGGTGTACTTGTCGTTCTTGAGGCCGTTGGCGGCCTCGTTCTCGACCTGGTTCGGGGCCGGCTTCTGCTTCATATCGGCGGTCATGCCGCCACCCTGGATCATGAAGTTCGGGATCACCCGGTGGAACACGGTGTCCGCGTAGTGGCCCGCCTTGACGTAGTCGACGAAGTTCGCGACGGTCTTGGGTGCCTTGGCCTCGTCAAGTTCCAGGGTGATGTCCCCGGCGGAGGTCTTCAGGAGCACTTTGGTCATGCGACCCATCGTATGGGAGCCCGCAATCCGACAACCCGGCGGCATCGAATAGCCGCTCCCCTCTTCGTGGTTGGTGGGTGATGTGTGAGGTAGTGAGGGTGCGCGTGATCGTGAGAGCCGGAGTCTTCCTCGAACGCAACAACATGCGTCGATGCGCATAGTTCCATTTCCTAATGTTCGGGATCGACATCCGGGCCGGATGTCGATCCCGCTCAGACCTCGTACAGCTCGATCGGCAGATCGTCGGGATCGGCGAAGAAGGCGAACCGCTTCCCCGTGTACTCGTCCACCCGAATCTCCTCCACCGCCACTCCCCTCCCCCGCAGCTCGGCCAGCGCCGCCTCCACGTCCGCGACAGCGAACGCCAGATGCCGCAGCCCGGCAGCCTCGGGTCGGGACGGTCGCGGCGGGGGCGACGGGAACGAGAACAGCTCCAGCTGTCCACCGTCCGGCAGCGCGAGATCCAGCTTGTACGAACGCCTTTCGGCCCGATAGTGCTCGGCGATCACCCGCAGCCCGAGCACCTCGGTGTAGAACTCCTTCGACCGCTCGTAGTCGGTGGCGATGATCGCGACGTGGTGAATCCGCTGCAACTGCACTCCCCCGACATTAGTGCAGGTCGAACGGGCCAGTTCTGGTCCAGACCGAATAGCCGTGCACCGACGGTCCACCTGGGTTAGAGGCCGGTGGCGGTCCGGAAAAGACCTGAGGAATTGACTACGCACGCCATTGTGCCCATTACCGGTCTAGACCACGATCACTCCCGACTGTCACAGACGGTCGGAGTCACGGAAAGGACTGTCCATGAATCGAATTCGCACTTTCGGGCGAATACAGCGCTCGCTGGCGATGGCGGCGGCGGGTATGTTCGTCGCGGCCTTGGCGACCGCGGTCGGGGCCGGGCCCGCGGGCGCGGCGACCAGCGCGAATCTGATCGTCGATCCGAGCGGTAACGATGTCGCGCAGTGTTCGCCCACCGGGCTGGACGCGATGACCGTGCCCGGTTGGGTCGTGCGCAACGGCTCTGCGGGCGTGGTGTGTTACGGCGCGGCGGGCGGCTATCCGACGCATTCCACGACCGGCGCGTCGGGCACCGATAAGGGTTTCTTCGAGGGCGGTGGCACCGGCGACTCGCAGCTCGAGCAGGATGTCGACGTGTCGGCGGTCGCATCCCAGATCGACGGCGGCAGTGTGCCTTTCACGCTGTCGGGCTGGCTGGGCGGGTACGCGTCGCAGAACGATCGGGTCGCGTTGAAGGCCACCTTCCGCAATGGCTCGGGCGCCGCGATCGGTACCGCGACGCAACTGGGCCCGGTCACCGCGTCCGATCGCGGTAACAACACCGAGTTCCTGCACAAGACCGGTACCGGCAAGCTGCCCGCCGGTACGCGGACGGTCGAGGTCGATCTGCTGTTCACCTACGCCGCGGGCGATTCGATCGACGGCTATGCCCATGATATTTCGCTGACCGTCGGCGCGAATCTCCCGACGCCGGCCCTGGTGGCGCCCGCCTCGCAGGTGCCCGGGTTCGATCACGTCTTCCTGGTGTACATGGAGAACGAGAACTACGAGAACATCATCGGCAATACCGCACAGGCTCCGTATATCAACGGTCTGCGCTCGCAAGCCACGACGCTGTCCGCTTCGTATGCGACCACTCATCCCAGTGACCCGAACTATGTGGCCTTCGGCGCGGGTGCGCTCTACGGGCTGACCGGTAACAGCATTCTGACCACGACCATCGATGCTCCGCATGTCGGAAACCGGGTCGAGGATGCGGGTAAGAGCTGGAAGGCGTACGTGGAGAACCAGAGTGGCAACTGCGATACGACCGCGCACGGGCACTATTACCCGGACGATGTGCCGTTTTGGTACTTCAAGAACATGAAGACGAATCCGTCGTATTGCCAGGCGCATTGGCAGCCGCTCCCGCAGATGGTGTCCGATTTGAAGAGTGCGGCGACGACGCCGAATTTCGTCTGGTTCGCGGCCGACGGCTGCGATGACATGGAGGATTGCGGTATCGCCGCGGGCGACACGTGGTTGAAGAACACTTTGCCCGCGATCTTCAACTCGCCCGCTTGGACTCAGCAGCGTTCGCTGTTGATCCTGACTTTCGACGAGGGCGCGACGAAGGCGTACGGGCCGAACTACCCCAACCGTGTCCCGACGTTGTTGCTGGGCTCCACTGGCACGGTCAAGTCCAACTTCACGAGTAGTCAGCGCACCGATCAGTACGGCTTGCTCCGTATGACCGATCGCGCGCTCGGCCTGAAGCCGCTCACCGCCAACGACTCTTACGCACCGACGGTCAACGACGCCTGGGCCACCGTGCCGGGTACGCCGTAATCGTGGGCGGGTGGTTGCGCTGCTGTGGGCAGCCACCCGCTATTCGAAGGGGCCTTTGTTCTGCTTGCAGACGGTGTCCGGGGCCGGCAATGCGCCGTTGATGAGGTAGTCGGCGATGTGGGATTGGGCGCAGGCGCTGGGGTTGAGGAGTTCGGTGTGGCCGTAGCCGTCGACGGTGAGCAGGCGGGCGCCCGGGAGGGCGGCGGCCATGGCTTTGGAGCTGTCGTAGGCGGTGGCGGGGTCGAAGGTATTGCCTATCACCAGGACCGGGGTGGAGGCGGCGCGGTCCCATGGTCCGGTGTAGGTGTTGTCCTCGTGCACGGTCCAGCCGAGGCAAGTGGCGCCCCATGGCCAGGGGGTGTAGCCGGCGCGGGTGTAGGAGGTGTGCGCGCCGCGTAGGTAACCGTCGACGGTTGCGGGGCTGGGGCTTTCGCCGCAGATGACGGCGCGCTGGCGGCCGATGCTGGTGGTGTAGGTCGAGGCGGCGGCGGGCGGCGGTGTGGTGGCGCTCGCGCTGGGTGTGGTGGCCGACGGCGTGGGTGCCGTGGCTGACGGCGTAGGTGTTGTGGTGGGTGTGCTTGCCGGGGTGTTGGTTCCGCTGGCTTGCCAGGCTTGCTGGATCATGTCGCCGACGGCGGGCCAGCCGGGGAAGCGGCCGAAGCCTGGTAGTGGGGTGGTGAGGTAGAGGGCGCTCTGCGCGGAGGTGAGTAGTGCGAGGTTGTCGGCGGTGTCGCCGTCGAGGGTGATGGGGTGGGCGGCGGTGCGGCGCATGAGTTCGTCCCATTTCGCCTGGGTGGCTTCGGGATTCTCGGCGGCGAAGGCGCAGTGGGTGGTGCTCGCGAGGCCGCATTGGCGCAGGAATTCTTTGAAGGTGGCGGCCATGCCGAGGTCGGAGCGGGCGCGTAGGAAGGTGGTGAGGTCGGGGTCGGTGGTGTCGGTGGCCCAGGCGGTGGGGTCGATGGCGCCGTCGAGGACGGCGGCGCGGGTGTGGCCGGGGAACATTTGCAGGTAGGTGGCGCCGAGGAAGGTGCCGTAGGAGGTTCCGTAGTAGGAGAGTTCGTCGTCGCCGACGGCTTGCCGCAGCAGGTCGAGGTCGCGGGCGTTGTCGGCGGTGGAGACGTGGTTGGCGAGGTCGCCGGCGTGGGCGGTGCAGCGGGTGTTGAGGCGCTGCTGGAAGTCGACGAAGGCGCGCATCTGGTCGTCGGTGACGGGGAGGGCCTGTGGGGGTGCGCCGGTCATGAATTGTGTTTCGGCGGTGGCGGAGTCGAAGCATTGCAGGACGGGGGTGGTGCGTCCGCCCATGCCGCGGGGGTCCCAGCTGACGATGTCGAAGCGGCTCAGTACTTCGGCGGGGAAGCCGTTGATGGCGGCGGGCAGGTATTGGGTGCCCGCGTCGCTGGGGCCGCCGGGGTTCCAGAACAGGGTGCCGAGGCGTCGGCCGGTGTCGGTGGCGGGGTGCCGGATGACGGCGAGGTGGAAGTTGCCGCCGGCGGGGTTGCTGTAGTCGATGGGGACTTCGGCAGTGGCGCAGTCGAATCCCTGCGTGGTGGCGTTGCCGTCGGTGGCGGCCGGGCAGGCTTGCCAGGTGAGGGTGGGAACGGGGATGGCGGCGGGCGCGGTGTGGTCGCTGCCGCACGCGGCGACCACCGTCAGGCCGATGACGGCGAGGAGCGCGGGCAGGCCGTGTCGCCGCCGGACGGTGGAGGTCATGGTCGAACGGTAGTTCCACCGGGTGACCCAGCGCATCCGACGTTCGTCTGGTTCGCGGGTCGGGGTAGTCCCCCAGCCTCCCCGGCGTCGGGTAGTACCCGCACTAGGCTGATCGGGTCCACCGAATCCGGTGTTGGTCGGGCTTGCTCAGGCCCGGTGATGTTTGGGAGGGAACGACTTGTCCGAGCGTATTTTCCGTGCTCGCACGCGACTATGGCTGTTGCCGATCGCGCTGGCGGCGGTGGCCGCCGGTTCGATCGCGTGCAGCAGCACCACTGACGGCCACCCACAGGCGGCACCCGACACGGCGTCCCGTACGAGCACGCCGCGCAGCACCACCCTCGCTCCGACAACTACCGCACGGACAACGCCTCCCACCAGTTCGAGCGCCCCGGTCGCCCCGTACGCGGGCGATGCCGCGACCGTGACCTGTTCGCAGTACAAGGATTTCGACGAGTCCACGATGTCATCGGTCTTGAATTCCTTGGCCGCGACTTACGGCCCCGGCTGGAAGATCAACCCGTCCAACATCTTCATCGTCAAATCCCTGTGCAATATCTGGCCCGACAAGCTGGTGAAGGCGCTGATGTACGGCGGCTGATCAGCCCGCGAGTGCCGCGGCGGCGGCTGCGAGCAGCATGCCGCGGTAGGGGCCGCCGAAGAGGACGACGTGCACCAGCAGGGGGTGTAGTTGGTGCAGGGGGATGCGTTGTCGCCAGCCTGAGGCGAGGGGGGTGATCTCTTGGTAGGCGGCCAGAATGCGGTCGAGGTGGGGTGCGCCGAAGAGGGTGAGCATGGCGAGGTCGGTTTCGCGGTGGCCGCCGTGGGCGGCGGGGTCGATGAGCAGGGCGTGGTGGTCGGTCCAGAGGATGTTGCCGGACCAGAGGTCGCCGTGGAGGCGGGCAGGTGGTTCGGGTGGCCCGGCGAGGGTGTCGATGCGGTCGATGACGCGGTCGAGTAGCCGGATGCCGTCGGGGCCCAGTGTGGGTGCGGCAGCGGGTAGGTAGGGCGCGAGGCGGTGGTGGGCGTACCAAGTGGGCCAGTCCCCCGCGTTCGGGGTGTTGTCGAGGGGCAAGGTCGCGATGTGGCCGGGCCAGGGTGCGCCGTAGGTGCCGGGTCGGCTGGTGTGGAGGGTGGCGAGGTCGTGGCCGAGGCGTTCGGCGGCGGTGGGGGTGGCCGATTCGGTTGGCTGCCAGGGCAACACGAGCATGTGCGGGTCGGCGGCGAGCACGGGTGGGACGAGGTCGGGGTGTGCGGTGGCGAGCCAGCGCAGTCCGGCGGCTTCGGCGGTGAGGGCGCTGGAATGGTCGCCGTCCGTAAGGGCTTTAACGAACAGTTGGCGTCCGTCTGCGGTTTCGGCGCGGTGCAGGGTCCAGGCGTGGCTGTGGCCGAGGTGGTGCAGCCGGGTGATGGGTGTGCCGGTCAGTTGGGTGAGGTGCGCGGGCACGTCCATGGGCTCTCATTGTCCGGTACGAACCAGCCCGCGCGGACCGACTAGTCGGATGGGGCGGATTCGACCAATCGTTCCCGCAGGATCGCCGCGGTGGCGGCGTCGGCGGGGAGGAAGGCTTCGATGGCGAGTTCGGCGACGGTGACGTTCATGGGGGTGCCGAAAACGGTGGTGACGCTGAGGAAGACGAGTTCGTGGCCGTCGAGGCGCAGGCGCAGGGGGACGACGGCCTGGTCGGGTTCGGGGAGGCCGGGGGCTTCCTCGCCGCCGGGGTAGGCGCGCAGTTCGTGCAGCAGGGCGGTGAGTTCGGGGGCGCCGGTGACGTCGATCTGGCGTTGCAGGCGTTCGAAGAGGTGCCCGCGCCATTCGGCGAGGTTGACGATATGGGGTGCGAGGCCGTCGGGGTGCAGGGTCAGGCGCAGGGCGTTGACGGGTGGTGTCAGCAGGGCGGGGTCGATGTCGTGCAGGAACAGGGCGATGCCGGCGTTGGCGTCGACCATGGTCCAGGAGGCGTCGATGGCGAGGGCGGGATGGGGTTCGAGGCCGGTGAGGATGCCGCGCATCGCGTCACGGATGGCGGTCATGGCCGGGTTGTCGAGGGCGGGTTCGGCGTAGACGGGGGCGTAGCCGGCCGCGAGGAGCATGCGGTTGCGTTCGCGCAGCGGGATGTCGAGTTCGTCGGAGAGGTGCAGCAGCATGTGGCGGCTGGGGGTGGCACGGCCGGTTTCGATGAAGCTGAGGTGGCGGGTGGAGGTGTCGGCGCGTCCGGCGAGTTCGAGTTGGCTCAGTCGCCGGGTGGTGCGCCAGTGTCGGAGGAGGTCGCCTGCCGTGGGTGTCGCCATGTGCCGATCGTACGAATCGGGCAGTACTGCAAGCCATTACCTGCGGGGTAAATGACGGTACGACACCCTGTTACGAACTTCTCTCTGTTCATTCGAACATGAGGATGTTAGAACTGTGGGGTGGATGCCGCCGAACGCTTGGATGTGACACTGCGCCTGGTGCAGGGTGCCGACCGCGCCGCGGTGACGGAACTGGCCGCACGCCTGGGTGTTTCGGAGATGACGGTGCGCCGGGATCTCGACACGCTGGAGCGGCGCGGGCTGGTGCGCCGCGTGCACGGGGGTGCGGTCGCGACCCGGTCGCGCACCGGGGCAGGCGGTTTCGCCGATCGCGCGGACTGGTCGGCGGCGGTCAAGGACCGCCTCGGCGCGGCCGTCGCGGCGTTGATCGAACCGGGTTCACGAGTGCTGCTCGACGCCGGCACCACGACCGTCCATGTGGCCCGGGCGCTCACACAGCGGGTCCCGTTGTCGGTGACCGTGCTGAGTCTGCAGACGGCCGCATGCCTGGCCGATCAGCCGCAGATCGAACTGCTGATCGCCGGGGGCCGGGCGCGGCCGGGTGAACAATCCCTGGTCGGCCCGTTGGCTTTACGGACGCTCGAGGCGTTGGCGTTCGATGTGTTCGTGATGTCGATCGGCGGCGTGCACGGCGAGTACGGCTGGTCGGAGTTCTCCCTCGATGACGCCGCGGTCAAGCAGGCGGGCATCGCCCAGTCGGACCGGGTGCTCGCGGTCGCCGATGCCACCAAGCTCGGCGTGCGTGCCTTCAGCCAGGTCGCTTCGTTGGCGGCCGCCCACGAATTCGTGACCGACCGTTCGGCTTCCGACTCGGCGATCCATCCGGCCGGGCCACCCACCCTCGACGCCCTGCGCGAGGCAGGCGTCGTCGTGCATGCGGTGTGAACCGGATGCGCACTCACCCAGTACCGAAGGAGTTGCCATGTCCAATGCGCAGATGATCATGGTGGCGGGCCCGTACCGCTCGGGCACCGGCGATGATCCGGCCAAGCTGGCGGCGAATGTGGCCGCCATGAACGAGACCGCGCTGACCCTGTTCCGGGCCGGGCACCTGCCCGTCACCGGCGAAGCGCTCGCGCTGCCGCTGCTCGAGACCGCGGGCAGCACCCGGCACGGAGACCCGGTGTACGAGGAGATCTTTCACCCCATCGCCGAGCAGCTGCTCGCGCGCTGTGATGCCGTGCTGCGGATCGGCGGCCCCTCCGCGGGTGCCGACCAAATGGTCGCCTCAGCTCGTGCACAGGGTAAACGCGTCTATTCCAGCCTCGCCGAGGTTCCCACCCTCCACCGACCAGGCAGCTGAGCAAGGCCCCACAGCTAGCCGATACGTGGCACCTGAGTACCGCGCATAGCCGGGCGCCGCGATCAACCGGGCCGATCGCTGCTGCCCGGTCCCCTGTTCAGTGCACCGGCCGGTGGATGGCGAAGTCCGACAGGGTGATCGGCGGGTGTCCGCCGATCTTCTCGATCGCCGGGGTGACCTGGTAGAGCCCGGTGCCCTCACCGAGGACCCGGAAGATCTCCCACAGTTTCGACAGATGCTCGGCGGCATGGTCGCTGCCGTAGAACCGCACTGCCCACCGCTGCCAGGCATCCGGGTCATCGTCGCGGTAGGTGCGGCCCAGCAGCCGCGCGGCGGTGCCGATGGACACCACGTCACCGGTCAGCAGCAGCACTGGATCGGCCTCGAGTTGCGGCTCGGTCAGCAGTGCGGCGGCCACACGCGCTACATCCGAGGCGGCGACCAGCGGCAGTTCGGTGCCGGCCGGGCCCATCGGCAGGTTCAGTGTCGCGCCGGTGGCTGCGATGCGGGCCAGGTTCTCGTGGAAGACGGCCGCGCGCAGGTGAATCGCGCCGATGCCCGCCCAGTTCAGGATCTGCTCGGCCACCCAGTGCTGACGCATGCGCGGGGTCAGCGCTTGCGGTCCGGCGGCGAGCTGCGAGACCGCCACGACGCGTTCGACCTCGGTCTCGCGGGCGGCGACGGCGAACGCACCGGCCGCGTCGAGCAGGCCGTCGAGGACCGGGTAGGTGAAGTAGGCGCTGCGCGCCCCCGCCATGGCCGCCCGCAGCACCGCGAGGTCACGCACATCGCCGACGATCACGTCCGCGCCGAGGGCACGCAGCACGGTGGCACGGACGTCGTCGGTGTGGACAAAAGCGCGCACAGGGATGCCGCGGCCGAGCAATTGTGCGGTGAGGTGCCGGCCGGTGGATCCATCACGCCCCCCGGCGGCACCGGTGACCAGGACCGGCTCCATGAATCCACGGTACGGGTTGTGACCTTGCGCCACAGCGTGTTCACCGCCGGTGGCGGGTTCCGGCTACGAGGCGTCGGGTTCGCGCTGGGACGCGTCGGGCACCACCGCGCCGAGGGGCACCGCGAGGAAGCCGAGATGCCCGGGCTGCTCGGGATCCAGGACGATGTGCTGGTCGGCGATGCGGCGGGTGACGGTCGGGGTCAGGAAGTAGCGCGGCCAGCTGGTGCGGGCGACCGCGACGCGCAACCGGTGGCCGCTGCGCAGGATCGCCTCGGTCGGGGTGAGGTCGATGTCGAGGTCGTGCGGCACACCGGGTTTCACCGGCAGCACCGACTCGGCGGTGAGCGGGTGCGCGGGAGCGAGCAATGCACCGTCGTGGTAACCGCTGGCCGCCTCGTCCAGGGCGCGACGGGTCGAGCGCAGCGCACCCCGGGCCAGCACGGTGGAGGTGCCGTCGGGGCCGACATCGGTGACGGTCACCGCCCAGAAGGCTTCCGTTCCCGCGGCACTGGCGCGCAGGTGCAGATTGATCGGTCCCGAGATCAGCAGATCGTGCTCGAGGACATCGCCGGTGAAGGTGACCGCGGCCGCCTCGTGGGCGCGGTCGTCGATCGACCAGTCCCGCCCCAGCAGCGTGGGCAATCCCATCAGCAGCCAGGTGCTGGTTTGCGAGGCGATGCCGGGACGCTTGCGCGGCAACCGGATTCGCGCCGGATGCCGGTCGGGCCGCGGCCGCAGCGAACCGTCGCAGGCGGCGTGCGGGGCCGCGCCGCTGGGTTGCCGCGACAGATACCAGCGGTGTGCGCGGGCGGCCGGATGCGGGAACTGCGCGCGGCTGACCCAGCCGCCGCCGAGCTGGCGCACGGTGACCGGACCGTAGGCGTCGATCCCGTTGTCGATGCCCTTGACCCAGCGATCGAAGAACGCGCACTGCAACTCGTCGAGGCGTTGCGGATGATCGGCGGTGCCGAAGCCGGTGCCCGGACCGACGTGATAGCTGTCCTCCACCACGAGTTGCGCTGCGCCACCGGGCAATCGCAGCCGCTGATGCAGGCCGGTGGTGGAGCGGGAGAAGACGTCGTGCCAGCCCGCGTGGATCCAGGTCGCGGCGGTGACATCCTCGAGGCGTGGACAGCGGGCGCGCGCGTCCTCGCCGTAGAAGTGCTCCGGGTGCTGCTCGTCGACCATGACGGCGGCCATATCGGTGAACCGGGTGAACGGGCTGGCGAGGCGGTCACGCAGATAACGCGTCGCGGCACCGGATTTCAGCAGTCCCGGAATCGAGGGCAGCCATTTGCCGCCGTTGACCGCGGCCAGCCAGGCCAGGGTGAAGGTGGATTGGCTGCCGCCGGTGAGGATCAGATCGCGGGTGGGATCCTCCGAACCGACCAGGGCGAACACCGCTTTGAGGCCCTCGGGGCGATGACCGGCGGTCTGCAGGGCGGTCATCGCGAGGTAGGAGATGCCGGTCATGGCGAGATCCCCGTTGCACCACGGCTGTTCACGCACCCACGCCAGCACCTCGAGATGATCGCGCTGTTCACGCGCGGACATGAGCTCGAGACGTCCCGTGGAGGTGCCGGTGCCGCGCACATCCACCGCGACATGGACGTAGCCGCGGGCGATCAGAGTCCGGTTGGCGCGCACCGCTTCCAGCGCGCCGCCGCCGAGCGCACGCACCATCTCCCGGCCACCCGCGCGACCGTGCGCCGAGGGTGCGATGAAGCGATAGACCAGCGGTCCGGCGGCGGTGACGGCGTCGATGAGCGGGTTGGCGCGCGTCATCAGCGTCTTGTTGTAGGGGGTGAGGGTGATGACGGCGGGCAGCGCCTCGGTGACCGGCCGGCCGCGCCGATCGGCGGGGCGGGTGATGTCCGCGGACAGAATGGTGCCGTCGCTCAACCGGATTCCGACACCGCGATGCAGGTGCACGCGCGGATGGCGGGCGGGTCCGAGGTCGAAGCGCGCAGTGGGCGGCAGTCCGGGCGCGGAAGGTGCGGGCAGGGTGGAGAGTTCGTGCGGGTGCGCCATGATCGGCTCCTTTGCCGGGGACTGCCCGCCACCACGCGGGCGTCTGTCTCAGACGGTACGGGCCGGAGGGTGTGCTGTCACTCGGTATTCCGCACGAATTCACCGGTTCGGGTTCGTGCACCGCGACAGCTGTCACAGTTGTTGCGCGACAGTGTCTCTCACGAGATCAGCATCACGATCGAATGACCCGGGTGCCGCGACAGCACCGCCGGGGTGTGGCAGGCTGGCCGGGCATGAAGACCATGCTGATCACGGGAGCCACCTCCGGAATCGGACTGGCCGCCGCGCACCAGCTCGCCGCCGCGGGACACCATCTGCTCCTCGTCGGCCGCGATCACGAAAAGCTCGCCGCCGCCACCACTTCCGTGCGCGCCGTCGCAACCGCCGACATCGACGCGCTGCCGTGCGATCTGTCGCATCTCGACGAGGTCCGCGCGCTCGCCGACACGGTGCGCGCCCGCTACGACCGCCTCGACGTGCTGGCCAACAATGCGGGCGGCTTCTTCTACCACCGCACCGAAACCCCCGACGGGCTCGAGGCCACCTTCGCCGTCAACCACCTCGCCGGATTCCTGCTCACCGAACTACTGCTGGACCTGTTGCGCGACAGTGCCCCCGCCCGCATCCTGTTCACCTCCTCGACCATGCACCACGGCGCGAGCCTGCACCTCGACGACCCGCAACTGCGCCACGGCTACACCGGCGCGGGCGCCTACGGGCGCGCCAAACTCGCCAACATCCTCTACGTACGCGACCTGGCGCGACGGCTGAGCGGAACCCGGGTCAGCGCCAACGCCTTCCACCCCGGCGTCGTCGCCACCGGCATCTGGGATTCCGCGCCCTGGTTCGCCCGCCCCGCCCTCGCCGTCGGCAAACGCCTGCTCATGAGCACCCCCGAACAAGGCGGCCGAACCCTCACCTACCTCGCCGCCGACCCGGACGTCGCCGCCGTCTCCGGCTGCTACTTCCAACGCAACCGCGTCACCGCCCCCACCCCCGCTGCCCAGGACGACGCGGCGGCCACCCGCCTGCACCGCGTGTGCGCCGAACTCGTCGGGCTGCCCGAATAGCCGCGGCCGGTTCCGCCGCAAACGACGCATCCGGGACGGAAGCCGATACCGCGCCGGCAATGGTTCGACGCCAGCGCTGCCCCTTCGGTGGCCTCGGTGCGGGGGCCGGGGCAGGCGCGCGGCCGGACTCTCCCCACGCTCGGCCCCGCCCGGTCACAGGGTGCGGATGACGCGGGCGGGATTGCCTGCGGCGAACACCTTCTCGGGCAGGTCCCGGGTGACGACACTGCCCGCACCGACCACCGTGTGCGCGCCGATCGTCACCCCCGGGCAGACGATCACCCCGCCACCGAGCCACACATTGTCACCGATCGTGATGGGGGCGGCGGTCTCCCAGCGTTCGCGGCGCAGCTCGTGGTCGGTCATCGGGTGCAGGGCGGTCAGCAGCTGGGCGCGCGGGCCGATGGAGACATCGTCGCCGATGGTCACCGGGGCACAATCCATCACGATAGCGTCATAGTTCAGAAAACTGTTGCGGCCCAACCGGATCAGATACCCGTAGTCGCATTGGAACCGCGGCATGATCCACGACCCCTCGCCGATCTCCCCGAGCAACTCCTCGAGAATCGCGCGCCGCTGCTCGTCCTCCCCGGCGCGGGTCGCGTTGAACGAGTCCAGCAGGCGCCCGCAGTGCAGGCGTTCGGCGACCAGCTCGGGGTCATTGTCGCGGTAGAGCTCTCCGGCGAGCATGCGTTGCTTGTGTTCTCCCACCGGCCGATCCTGCCAAAGCCGCCCGCGCCGAATCCGGCCGGGACCGCGCGCTGCTCACCTGCCGGAACAATCGCCGTCGAGACCTTCTGGTAGGACGGGAAGGGTGAAAATCGGGTTCTCGCTTCCGCAGTACGGTCCGCAGGCTCGTGAAGGTGCGCGGATCGCGCACTACGCCGCCACCCTCGAACAGGCCGGGGCCGACAGCCTCTGGGTAGGTGAACGGCTACTCGCGGCCACCAATCCCAGCGTCGGATACGCCGGAAAAGACACCATTCCCGACGAATTCAACTCGGTGCTCGATCCGTTCCTGCTGCTGGGGATCGCGGCCGCGGTGACCGAGCGGGTGCAACTGGGCACCAATGTGCTCATCGCGCCACTGCACCGGCCCGCACACCTGGCACGCGCGCTGACCACCCTCGACGTGGTCAGCGAAGGGCGGCTGATTCCCGGATTCGGGATCGGCTGGTCCCCGGAGGAGTACGCGGCCGCAGGCATCCCGTTCACCCAGCGCGGGGCACGCCTGGACGAGACCCTCGATGCGCTGCAAGCCATCTGGACCACCGACCCCGCCGGATACACCGGACGATTCGTGCACGTGCCCGAACACCGCAGCGAACTGCAGCCCGTACAGCGGCCGCACCCGCCGTTCTACCTGGGCGCCTTCAGCCCGGCCGGACTCGCGCGCATCGGCCGCCGCGGCGACGGCTGGCTGCCCGTGGTCCCGGTGCCCGGCCCGCCCGGCTGGGGCAAGCAACTGCTGAGCCTGCGCGCGATCATCGACGAAGCCGCCGTGGCCGCCGGACGCGACCCACAGGCCATCGACACCGTGCTGCGGGTCAACGTGGCCGCGGGCACCGACCTCGAACTCATCGCCACCACCATCGAAACCGTCGCCGCCGACACCGGATTCGACGACTTCTTCATCGACCTGCTCTACGTCACCGACACCGTCGACGCCACCCTCGACACCGCTCTGCGGCTGCTCGAGCGCCTGCGCGGCTGAACCACCGACCCATCCGGGCAAATCCGACACGAGCTCCGCGCCGGAGCCGGGCCGGTGCGCCCGCCGAGGTCACGGAGCCGGGTGAGCGCGCCGCGCCGCCACCGGGCATACTCGATCCCGTTGTGCCGCAGGGCCGCCCGGATGATCCGTCCGGGACACCGGCCCGCGGAGGTATCGAAGGGAGTCCGGGCCGGTGGGGTTGCGGAATCCGGTCGCGTTGGCCGGAGTCGTCGGAGTCGGAATACCGGTCCTGGCGGCGGGGGTGGTCGCGGCGCTCACCATCAAACCCGGTGACAGCGGCCCGGACTCGGGCAGCGCCTCGCAGTCGGCTCCCGCCACCACGTCACAGGCGGCTGCCGGGGCCACCGCCACGCCCGCGCCGCCAACCCCGGCGGCTATCGCTGCCTCACCGGACCCGGTCGGCTTCCAACCCGAAGCCCCCTCCTTCGTCTCCAGCACCGAAGCTTGGCTCCTGGGCCACTCCTACCCGTGCGCGGCCCCGTCCTGCCTGCAGTTGCGCCACACCACCGACGGCGGCGCGACGTGGCAGCCCGCACCACTGCCCACGCCCTTGCGCGACGCCGGAACGAAGGAGGCATGGCTGCGCTACACCGATTCCCGCAACGGCTGGATCCGGGCGAACAACGCACTGTTCGCCACCCACGACGGCGGCACCACCTGGAAGCCGGTCGACCCCGGTATCGCCGGCGACTGGTCGGTGACATGGACCGACGACACCGTGTACCTCACCACCGTCGACACCGGCGATGTCGCCCTCTACAGCAGCCCCCTCGACCACGAATCCTGGACCGCGACCGCCGAAGTCCCCGTCAGCTACGGCGGCGGCCCCAAGCCGATGCCCGGCCTCACCGTGGTCGGTTCGCGGGCCTGGCTGGTCGTCTACAACCGCACCGAATCCGGATCCCGCCTCGTCGACGGCGTCTGGAGCGCTTGGAAACTGCCGTGCGGCGGCAACGGCCCCGCCGACTGGACGGCACTGTCGGAGCGGCGACTGTTCGCCCTGTGCGGCAACCCCGGCCCCGACTCCGAGGATCCCGCGACCACTCGGCTGCTGACCTCCACCGACGGCGGCGCGACCTTCACCGAAATCAGCCAGCTCGCACCGGAACTCACCGCCGGCGCCACGCTCACGGCCATCGACGCCACCCATCTGATCGTGAGCCTCCGCAACCGGCTGCTGCTCTCGGTCGACGGCGGCGCCACCTGGAACACCACCTACACCGCCCCGGCCAAGGGCTGGGAGCTGCACGGCGCCCACTTCACCACCGACACCACCGGATTCGCGATCATCAGCAAGCCCGGCGCCAGCACCCACGAGGCGACCCAGATGCTCACCACCCAGGACGGCGGCCACACGTGGACCCCCGTCCCGTTCGCCCCCTGACACCGGCTCAGCGACCGGCCGTGGCGCGCGCGTAATTCCAGCCCTGCCACGGATCGTCCGACAGGCGGGCACGGATGACATCGGCGATGGCGGCGCGCTGCGGGGCGGGCAGGCGACCGGCGGCGGGGAGCACATCGGCCGACAGGGTGCCCAGGTAATCGGTGTCGAGGTTCTTACCCGACTGCCAGCGGTCGATATTGCGGTCGGCGACAAAGCCTTCCGGGTTCAGCACCGCCAAACCCAGCAGTGTCACCGCCGCCGCACCGACGGCTGCGCGCGGCACCCAGCCGCGCCGCAAACGCACCAGGCTCGCCAGCACCAGCACGTAGACCAGTGCGATCCAGCCTTCGAACACCTCCACCAGCAACCGCATCACCGTGAACCCGTACGCCTGCTGATAGAGCCACATGCGGTGCAGCGCAGAGGCCACGATCACCAGCGTCAGCCCGCACACCAGCGCCACCGCGATCCGCAGCCAGCGACGTTCGCCTCGGGAGCTCTGCTGCGCGAACCGCAGTACCGCTCCGATCACCGCCAGCGTCAACATGCTCACGATCGACAACTGCCAGAATCCGCCGCGCGCATACTCCGCATACGTGAGCCCCGCCGTGCGCTGCACATACCCGTCCCCACCGAACAACACCGCGATCTGGGTGCCGACGAACGCCGCGAACACCACACACAACGCACCCACCGGAATACCCCACTCCACCGGCGAGAACCGGCGAATCCCCATCCACCCCAACGGATCCGACCCCGCGTAGAAGTCCTCGGCCTCGTCATCCGCCGAGTCCTCGTATCCGCTCTCGTCGCCCACCCGGCCGTCGTCCTGCCGAGTGGCGTCGTGCACGCGGGCGTCCTCGTGTCTCGGCGGCGGCCCGGCCAGCAGGTACAGCATCCCGGCCGTTCCCGCCGCGCCGATCACGAACACCACACCCCATCGGAGCACCGCGGGCACATCGATGTGCGGCAGCAGCCCGTCCACCAATCCCGCGAACACGGCATCGGCTCCCGACAGCAGCGGCACCATGATCAACAACAGGGCCGCCGCCACCGCCACCGACCACCACACCCGCTGCGAACCGCCACCCAGTCGCCCCCGGGTCCCTTGCACCGCTCGATACAGCCACGGCGGCGACATCACCGCCGCGAACGGCACCGCCAGCGCGTCGAACCACAGCCCGTGCACCGAACGCGGCACCACCGCCAGCGACCCGGCCACCGCCGCCCCGATCACACACAACGCGAACAGCCACGACGCATCGCGCACCACCCCCACACCCAGCAGACCCAAAGCCAGTACGGCCCACCCGATCCGCTCCCATCGCACCGGCCGCGAACCGGTGCGGTGCTCCTCGACGGCCGGCAACTCGGTCATGTTCGCACCCTGACCGGCAGTCGAACCCGTTGCGCTGGTAGCGATTTCGTTCGTGGTATCAGGACGATCCGACCCGGTAGCCCGGCGGCGAGCGGCACGATCGACCGCATAGACGGCACCCGTGATCGTCAGCCCAGCCAGCAGCCAGCCCACGCCCGGTCGGTCGACCGGCACCAGCACCGCCGCCGCCAACCCGGTGCCGACGGTCGCGGCGAGCAGCCCGCCCGGCAACGACACCAGCTCCGAGCGCGGAATGCGCGACGGGCGAGGCGAGATCGGGTAGGGCGCGGCAGCCGCAGGCCGCCTCGCCGACCGCCCGGCGGGGTACGCGGTGTAGGAGGTCTGCCGGGGACCCGCCGACGACGAGCCGGGACGGGCCCCGGTGTTCGCGGGTGCGGGCTCCCCGCTCGCTCGACCGATATCGACCGGGCCGAGCAGGTGCGCCGGATCGACATCGCCGCCGAGTGGGTCCGCCGAATCGGCAACGCCGCCGAGCTGGCCGGACGAATCGGCAACGCCGCCGAGTGGGTCCGCCGGATCGGCGACGACTTCGGATGTCGCGGTGGCACTTTCGGGTGCGACGGCAGGCTGTTCGACTCCCGGGTCAGGGAATTCGGACTGTACGTCGGGGTTTTCGGGCATGGCGGAGCCTCCGATGGGTGTGCGGGACCGTCCCGGGAGCGCGGGGCGCGCCGGGTGACGGGTGGGGTGAGAGTCAGGAAGTGGGGAGGGTGACGCGGATGCGGGAGCCCGGGTCGGCGACGGCGATGGTGCCGCCGTGCAGGTCGACGATCCAGCGGGCGATGGCCAGGCCCAGGCCGGTACCGCCGCCGCTGGCCCGGCCGCCGCGGGTGAAACGTTCGAAGACGCGGGCACGTTCGGCGACCGGGATGCCGGGACCGTCGTCGGCGACCTCGAGCACGGTGTGGCCGCGTCCGGCGTGCGCGTAGAGCCGGACCTCGCCGTGGGCGGGCCCGTGCCGGGTCGCGTTGTCCAGCAGGTTGAGCAGTACCTGGTGCAGGCGGGCGCGGTCGGCGTGCACGGTCAGGCCGGGGGTGGCGAGCACGAGGGTGAAGCGGACCGGGCGGTCGATCGCGGCGGCCATCACTTCCGCCTCGGCGACCACCTCCTTCAGCAGCGGCGCCACCGGGATCGTCTCCCGATCCAGCGACACCGCACCGGCTTCCACACTCGACAAGGCGAGCAGTTCCGACACCAGCGCGCTGAGCCGTTCGGTTTGTGCGAGCGCGGTGCGCAGGGTGGCCGGGTCGGGCTGGGCGACCCCGTCGACCAGGTTCTCGAGCACCGCCCCCAATGCGGTGATGGGCGTGCGCAATTCGTGCGACACGTTGGCGATGAACTCGCGCCGCTGCTGATCGGCCGCGGCGAGGTCGGCGGCCATCTGGTTGAATGCCTCCGCCAGCTGCCCCACCTCGTCGCGGGAGGTGGCGCGCACCCGGCGCGAATAGTCGCCCTGCGCCATGCCTTTGGCCGCCGCGGTCATCTCCCGCAACGGCAACGTCATCCCGTGCGCGAGCACCTGCGAGAGCACCAACGCCAGCACCGTGGCCGCCAACGTCGTCTTCTGCGGCAGCCACCCGATCTGCCAGGCGAAGAACCCGAACGCCACCGCACCCGACCCCACCAGCAGGATGGCCAGCTTCAGCTTGATCCACGGCACCCGGTCCAACGGCCGCGGCATCCGCGCCGCCACCCGATTCCCGGCCACGCGCAGCACCGCCCCGACACTCCTGGCGTCCGCGGCCCGCGCGGTGTCTTCGGCACTCATCGCGCCTCCAGCGCGTAGCCGACCCCGTGCACGGTGCGGATCAGGTCGGCGCCGAGCTTGCGGCGCAGTGCCTTGATGTGCGAGTCGACCGCGCGGGTGCCCGACGCATCGGCCCAGCCCCAGATCTCGCTGAGTAGTCGTTCGCGCGCCAGCACCGTGCGCGGACGCCGTGCCAGGTGCACCAGCAGCTCGAATTCCAGTGGGGTGAGCTGTGTTTCGGCCTCGGCGCGCCACACCCGACGCTGATCGGTGTCGATGCGCAGATCACCGACGACCAGCGTGGCCCCGGGCGCGGCACTGCGTTCGACCCGCCGCAGCAGGGCATGCACGCGGGCGGTGAGCACTCGCATGGAGAACGGTTTGGTCAGATAGTCGTCCGCGCCGACCCCGAGCCCGACCAGCATGTCGGTCTCGTCGGTGCGGGCGGTGAGCATGAGCACCGGCACCGGGCGGCGCGCCTGGATGCGCCGGCACACCTCGAGGCCGTCGTAGCCGGGCAGCATCACATCCAGTACCACCAGATCCGGGTCGCCGGCCGCCTCGGCCTCGACCGCGGCGGGCCCGTCGTGCGCGAGGTCGACCGCGTAGCCCTCCGCGCGCAGCCGGGCGGCAATGGATTCGGCGATGGTCGGCTCATCCTCGACCACCAGGATCCGGCGCGGACTCCTCGGACTGGTTTCCATGCCGCTGACACTAGGCAACCGCCGTGGAGATGGTTCGCGCCGAATGTGAAGATTCCGTGGAGAGGCCGGTCGGTCACCGCATCGCAGCCGGTCATACCACCTGGAAACATCCTCTCCGACACGACGTCGTAGCATGTCCCGGTGCGCTCACCGACCGATCACACCGCACGCCTGCGCGGCGCCGCGGTCGGCGCGGCCTCGGGCGCGGTGGCGATCCTCGCGCACGGACTCGGCGGTGGCGCGAGCACACCGGACTCGTCGGCGCTGACACTGCTGCTGGCGGCGTGCACACTCATCGGGGTCGTGGTGGCCTCGCTGCGTCCCCGCTACGGGATCGCCGGGACGATGGCGTTGCTCGCCGTCGGCCAGTCGGTCGGGCACGGCGCGCTGTCGATGGCGCCCGGCCACCACCATCACCTGGCCTCGCCGTCGATGCTGGCCGCGCACCTGATCGCGATCCCGGTGGGCGCGTTGGCCATTCGCGCCGCCGAGGCGGGCATGCGCCGGGCAGTCACCAGTGTGCGGCGATTCATCCTCACGCTCGTCTCCGCTCTCGTCCCTCCCGCCACCTGTCCGCGCGCACGCGCTGGGGACGATCGGGCCGAAGCACGACGCCTGCTGGTCAGTCCCGCCATCGGCCGCCGCGGTCCACCGGGACCCGGCGCCTCGCATTTCTTCTTCGCTCCGGCCTGACACCGCGGCACCGCACGACCCTCGATGCGGTCGATCGCCACGCACGACAGTGCGCTGCGCACACCAGGTTTCGCCGTACACCGGATGCTCCCCTCACCGACAGATGGAGACCTCCCATGTCCCAGATGCCCCGCTGCCACACCTTCCGCCTGCGCACCGGCGGATTCGCCCGCCGTCTCGGCGCGGCCGCCGCCATCGCCACGCTCGCGCTGCTGCCGGTCGCCTGCTCCAACTCCCAGACCGCCTCCGACGGCTCGACCAAGGCCGCCGACGCGCTCAGCATCTCCGATCAGTGGATCAAGGCCGCCGACAGCGGCATGTCCGCCGCCTTCGGCACCCTCACCAACAATTCCGACAAGCCGATCAACCTGGTGGCCGCCACCAGCCCCGCCTCGGCGACCGTCGAGATCCACGAGACCGCCCCCGACGGCGCGGGCGAGAAGACCATGCGTCCCAAGCCCGGTGGCCTGGTCATCCCCGCGCACGGCAAGGCGATCTTGCAGCCCGGCGGCGACCACCTCATGTTCATGGGTCTGAAGGCGCCGCTGCGCACCGGCGCGGAAACCCCGCTCACCCTGACCTTCTCCGACGGTTCCACCACCACCGTCACCGCGCAGGTGCGTGACTTCGCCGGCGGCAAGGAGAACTATCAGCCCTCCGGCGACAACGCCACCCACGGTGGCTGACCCGCGCACACCGCACCCGGCCCTGTCCCGGCGGCGACTGCTGGGCGGCTCGGCCGTCGTGGCGGGCGCGGCCGGGGCCGCCGGGCTCGGCTGGGGTGCGGCCACCGCGAGTCACCGCACCCACGACCACGATCCGGGCCTGGACACCGTCGACTTCTACGGCGCGCATCAGGCCGGTATCGCCACCGAGCCGCCCCTGCATGCGGCGTTCGTCGGCTACGACCTGGCAGCGGGGACCGGCCGCGACGATATCATCGGGCTGCTCAAGATCTGGACCGACGACGCGCTGCGCATCACCCGCGGCGCGCCCGCGCTCGCCGACACCGAACCGGAACTGGCCGCGCGCCCGGCCCGGCTCACCGTCACCGTCGGGTTCGGGCCGCGCCTGTTCACCGTCGCCGGGCTCGAGGATCACCGCCCGCACTGGCTGAAACCGTTGCCGCCGTTCAGCATCGACAAACTCGATGCCGCCTGGTGCGACGGGGACCTGGTGGTGCAGGTCTGCGCCGACGAGGCCACCACGGTCGCGCACGCGGTGCGGGTGCTGTCCAAGCATGTGAAATCGCTGGTCTCGGTGCGATGGGTGCAGCGCGGATTCCGCAATGCCGCACGTGGGCAGACCATGCGCAATCTCATGGGCTCGGTCGACGGGACCGTCAACATCGCCCCCGGCACAGCGGATTTCGATCGCCTGGTGTGGGACGACGGGGCCGCGCGGCCGTGGCTGGCCGGCGGCACCTCGATGGTGTTGCGGCGCATCGCCATGAACCTCGAGACCTGGGACGAACTCGACGCCGACGGGCGCGCCATCACCGTCGGACGCACCGTGGCCGAGGGCGCACCGCTCTCGGGCACACGGGAATTCGACGAACCCGACTTCGCGGCCGTCGACCGGTACGGCATCCCGAAGATCCCGCCGTCCTCCCACATCGCCCGCGCGCATCACGCGCACGACGGGGAGCGGTTCCTGCGCCGCGGCTACAACTACGACGACGCGCCCGCGCCCGGGCACGTCTCCAACTCGGGTTTGCTGTTCGCGTCGTTCCAGCGCGACATCGACGCCCAATACCTGCCCGTGCAGCAGCGTTTGGCCGAATTCGACGCACTCAACCAGTGGACGATTCCGGTCGGTTCGGCCGTGTTCGCGATACCGCCCGGGGTGCCCGGGCCCGGCGGCTACCTCGGTCAGCAACTCTTCGAGGACGCTACGGCGCAACGCTGAGGGCGACCGGTCGGACCGCGTACCCGGGGGACGGTCCGACCGGCACCGGGACGAAGTCCGGCCGGACTTATCGGCCGACATTCCGGGACGGCGGGCAGGCGCGAGGCCGCGGCGGACCCTAGGGTGTCGATCATGACCGTCCTGCGATCGATCCTGCTGTTCGGGCTCGCGGCCGTCGCCGAAATCGGTGGGGCATGGCTGATCTGGCAAGGGGTGCGCGAGCACCGCGGCTGGGCGTGGATGGGGGCCGGGGTAGTCGCGCTCGGGTTCTACGGATTCGTCGCCACCCTGCAACCCGACGCCCACTTCGGGCGGATCCTCGCCGCCTACGGTGGCGTGTTCGTGGCCGGATCCCTGCTGTGGGCAATGGTTTTCGACGGATTCCGGCCCGACCGCTGGGATGTCACCGGGGCACTGGTGTGCCTGGCCGGGGTCGCATTGATCATGTACGCGCCACGCCCGGCGTAGGACACGCTGGTGGATTGCTCCACGTGAAACCGACTGTGACCGAACTGCATTCACGCACTCGATGCAGACTTGCAGTACCGGAACCGGTCAGTCCCGGGTACCGAGTAGCCCGTCGATGAGGGTGCGCGAGAGCGGCAGCGCCGTCTCATCACCCATGCGCGTGGCGGTATTGGCGGCACTGACGATGGCGTCGAGCTGGAATGCCACCGCGTGCGGATCCAGACCCGCCAGATAGCCCTGCTCCTGGGCGCGGCCGATCTCCTTCTCCAGCACTGCGAACCAGTCGTCACGGTCGGCGGCGAGCGCGTCACGCACCGGGCCGGGGCGGCTGTCGAATTCGGGGATGCTCTGGCCACGGAAGCAACCGCCCGGCAGCGTCGGCCCATCGATGTAGGCGAACCAGTTCTCGACGATCGCCCGTAACCGCGCCATCCCGCGCTCCCGGCTGTAGGCCGGGCGGATCACCAGTTCGATGAACTGCTCTCGCGCCGACTGCACGGCCGCGAGCTGCAGCTTCTCCTTGGTCCCGAACAAGGTCGCCACGCCGGACTTGCTGACACCCAGATCCCCCGCGAGCCGCGCCAGACTCAACCCGGTCAGCCCTTCCACCGAGGCCACCTCGGCCGCGCGGCGGGCGATGCTCGCCCGGGCACGCGCGCCCTTGAGGAGCCGCTGATCGGAAATCTCCTGCTCGGCAGGCTGCACGGATTCGTCCACCTCTCCATCTTGGCACCAACGGTTGCATAAACGCACGATCGGTCGTACTTTTCAACAATACGAACGATCGTGCGTACAGTTTGATTCCGCTCAACCAACCCACCGAGATCCGTCATCCCGTCCCGCAGAGAGCACCTCGATGACCGAGACCATCCACCCCCGGCCCACCCCACCCGATCCCGACCCACCGACCACCCCATCGCCCCCGGCTCCCCGATCCCTCACAAGCGAAGCCCCGTCGACAGAACCCGCTTCGACCGAAGTCCGGTCCTCCGCCGCCACGCCCACCAGCGCCGCCGGGCCGACCATCGCGGTGGCCGAAGAAGCGCCGACCACCGTTGCGCAGGCGGCCTCCTCCGCGTCCGCACGCCTGGCCCTGGTCGTCGCCTCGGGCGCGGCGTTCATGTCGTTCCTCGATCTGTCGGTGGTGAACATCGCCTTCCCGGCGATCACCCGTGACTTCCCGGCGACTGCGCCGACCACCCTCACCTGGATCGTCAGCGGCTATGCCGTCGCGTTCGCCGCGCTACTCACCCCGGCCGGGCAGTTGGCCGACGCGCTCGGGCGTGGGCGGTTATTCCTCAGCGCCCTGGCCGGATTCGCGCTCACCTCACTGTTGTGCGCGCTCGCTCCGGGCGCGGACTGGCTCATCGCCGGGCGCTTCCTCCAAGGCGCGACGGCCGCGTTCCTCATCCCCGCAGGGCTGGGCTTGGTCCTGAGTGTCACTGCGCCGCAACGCATCGGGGTCGCCATGGCCGCGTGGACCGCGGCGGGCGGGTTCGCCGCCACGGTCGGCCCGGCCGTCGGTGGGGCGCTCGTCGATTGGTTCGGGTGGCGTTCGGTGTTCGTCATCAATGCGCCGATCGCCGTCGTGCTCATCGTGGCCGGATCGCGCATGGCGCGCGGCGATCAGCGGCAGCCGCACGGGCTGCCCGACCTGCTCGGGACCGCCGCCACCGGAGTGGGGATCGGCGCGGTCGTCGCCGGGGTGACCCAGGGCCAGCAGTGGGGCTGGGGCGATTGGCGCACGCTGATCTGTGGACTGGGCGGGCTCGCGCTGCTGGGCCTGGCGTTGTGGCGGTCGCGGTGGCATCCGCGTCCGGCGATCGCGGTCTCGTTGTGGCGCAGCCGGTCCTACGCGCAGGTCAATGCCGTCGCGTTCGTGTTCGGCGCGACCATGTTCGCCTGGCTGCTGGCGGGGCCGTTGTGGCTCGACACCATGTGGCACTACTCGGTGCTGAAATCGGCCGGCGCGATGACCGTCGGCGCGATCGCCTCGATGGTCACCGCGGTCGCGGCCGGGCGTGCACCCGTGGGCCGGCAGCGGTGGCTGGGCGTGCTGGGCGCGGTCATGTTCGCCGCCTCCACCCTCTATATGAGCACCGGGGTCTGGGATGGCACGCCTGCGCTCTGGAAGGCGTGGATTCCGGCCGGGATCCTCGGCGGCGGCGGGATCGGCTTGCTGATCACCGTGCTGGGCACCACCGCTGCCAGATCGCTGCCGCCGCAACGGTTCGCGGCCGGGGTCGGCATGAATCTGACCGCCCGGCAGTCCGGGGGCGCGCTCGGGGTGGCGGTCTTGGCCGCCGTGTTCGCCGCCCACCCCACCCAGCCGCTGACCGCCTTCCACACCTTGTTCGCCGTGTGCGCGGCCATCGCGGTCACCGCGGCCGTGCTCGCCGCCCTGCCCACCCGCACCCAGGAGACTCCCGCATGAGCGAGCGCATCGAATCCACCGATCCCTTCACCCTGTCCGACGCGGCCGCGACCGCGCTGCTGCGTGACGTGCCCTGGCGGCGGTTCGCGGTCATCGGCGACTCCACGGCCGCGGGCACCGGCGACCCGTGGCCCGGCTACGAAAACGTGCCGTGGGCAGACCGATTGGCGCGCTGGCTGCTGGCCGCCCACCCTCGCACCGACTACCTCAACACCGGTGTCGAGGGCGCGGTCCTCGCCGAGGTCATCGGCGGGCAACTCCCGGCGCTGCAAGCGTTTCGCCCGGACCTGGTTCACATCACCTGCGGCGGCAACGACCTGTTCCTGCGCGACGCCACCCTCGCCGAGGTGGAAACCGCCCTCGACGACCTGTGCACGCGCGTGGCCGCGACAGGTGCGCGACTGTCCCTGTTCACCCTCGCCGACGCCTTCACCGGCCGCATGGCCCCGCTGCGTCCCCGCTTCGCCGGATTCGCCGAGTCGGTGCGCCGGGTCGCGCACCGCCACGACGCCGTCCTCACCGAATTCTGGGACCACCCGGCCCGCTTGCGCGCCGACTGGCTCTCCGCCGACCGCATCCACGTGACCATGGCCGGGCATGCCGTGGTCGCGGCCGAACTCGCCAAGAATTTCGCCCGCCACACCGCCCGCGAACTCCCGCCCGAACTCGCCCACCACGGCTGACCCCGGATACGACAAATGCCGCACCCGGTGCCATCAAGCACCCGGTGCGGCATCGTGTTTCGACTACGGGCCGCGCTATCGCGTTGCCGCACGCCCGCTTTCGGGCGCGCTCACTTCCACAAAGCGGCGATCAGGACGTTCAGGATGGCCAGCCCGCCCGCGGCGTCGGTCATCCACGCCACCTCCTTGCCGCGCTTGGCGTCCGCGCGCCCCATTTCGGCGAACGCCGCGACCAGCACGGCCACCACCAGTTTGACGATCATCTTCGCCATGTCCGGGTGCTTGTCCAGCGAATGAATCGACTCGGCCATCCCCAGCAGCACCACACCGGTCACGATCTGGGCGCGCGCACCCCACACCATCAGTTCCGACACTCGCGGCCGGGAGGCGACGTATCCGCCGACCACCGCCGCCATTCCGAGCAGGTGCGCCGTCACCACGAGGTTGTAGACGAAGGTCATGACTGGACACGGTAATCGATCACACCCTGCCAACGACAGCCGGTAGTACAAAACGGATTCGGCGTCGTCACGACCGGTTCCCCTGGTTTCACTCCCGGACAGGCCGGGTAGTCCTCAGTCATTGGCTCTCTGCGGTGTCCGGTAGGGAGTCTCGCGTCGTGGGCAGCGTGGCCGGCTAGGAGAAAAAGGTGGCGGTTGTACTAGTGCTGCGAGCACGCGGACTCGGTGACTTGCTCACCGCGGTTCCCGCGTTGCGCGCGCTGCGCCGGGCCCGACCCGACGACCATATCGCTCTCGCCGCCTCGCATCGCCTCAAACCGATCGTCGACCTGATCGCCTCCGTCGACGAGATGGTGCCCGTTACCGATCCCCTCGGATTACGTTGGGACGGGGAGAAACCCGCGCTCGCGGTCAACCTCGCCTGCAGCGCCGAAGGCATCGCCGAACTGGTCCGCACCCGGCCCGACCGCATCCTCACCTACCGCAACCCGGCCTTCCCCGAATTATCCGGCCCCGACTGGCAGCCGGACATGCACGACGTCGACCGCTGGTGCCATCTGCTCGAATTCGACGGCATCGCCGCCGACCCCCGCAACCTCGGCCTGGTCCCGCCGGTCGCCGCCACCAGCCACCGCGACGCCGTCCTCGTCCACATCGGCGCGGGCGCCGCCGCGCGGCGCTGGCCGCCCGACCGCTTCGCCGCCGTGGTCCGTCATCTACTGGTGCAAGGCCGCGAAGTCGTATTGACCGGTGACGAATCCGAACGCGAAGCCGCCCTCGGTGTCGCCGCCCGCGCGGGCCTGTCCCCCGCCCACGTCCTCGCCGGCCAGCAGAACCTCATCGAACTCGCCGCCACCGTCGCCGAAGCCGCCCTCGTCATCTGCGGCGACACCGGCGTAGCCCACCTCGCCACCGCGTTCGGCACCCGCACTGTCCTCCTGTTCGGCCCCAACCCGCCGTCACGCTCCGGCCCACCCCCACACCTGCTCGGCCGCCACGCCGTCCTCTGGGCAGGCCAGATCGGCAACCCCGACGCCGCCGTCCCCGACCCCGGCCTCCTGAAAATCGGTGTCCCCGAAGTCATCAACGCCGCCGACAAACAACTCCGCAAACGCCCCTGGCCCGGCACCGGCCTCGACCGCCGCTCCCAACAGTCCTACCGCCGCGTCGGCTGATTCCCCACCGGAGAGGGTGTCAGCCGCGGTAGCGGCGAGCAAGTTCGGGACTTTGACCGTCGAACGCGGCCAGATCAGCGGTGAAGACGTGCTCCAGCAGCAGGGGGTCCTCGACTCCGGGTGCGATAACGACCTCTCCCAGCTCGATTCCGCGCAGCGCGCCGGTGACCAGGTCCTCGGCGCTCATGCGGGGCACCGCGCTCACGTCCAAGCCTTGGGCGGCATGGAAATTGGTGGCCACGACGCCCGGGCAGACCACGTGCGCGGTCACACCCGAACCCGCCAATTCCGCCGCCAGCAACTGTGTCATCGCCACCAGGTTGGCCAGCGTCCCGCCGTAGACCGCACGACGCGGCATGACGGACGCATCGGCGGGTCCACTGAACGCGATCATGCCCGCCACGTTGACAATGCTGCCCGTGCCTCGCTTCTGCATACCTCCGACAGCGGCTCGCATGAGCAAGGTAGGGGCGAGGACCTTGACGTTGACGATTTCCCGGGCCTGCTCGGCGGACAGGTCGGCCAGCGGCATGTAGTGGGCGACACCGGCATTGTTGATCAGCATCCGGAGGGGCTCGGCGGCAACGACTTCGGCGACGGTGTCGATGCCCTCGGGGGTGGACAGGTCGGCGGCGATCGTGCGGACCTCGACCTGCGGATGAGCTACGGCGAACTCTTCGAGGCGGTCCTTGGTGCGCCCGACGATGATCAAGTCGTGGCCGTCGGCGGCGAGCCGTTCGGCGAAGGCCTTGCCGATTCCCGAGGTCGCTCCGGTGACCAGTGCGAGGTTGCCCATCGTGTCGCCCCTTCGGATCGCGCCGCTACGGTTGCTCGTATTCTGCTGCCTCGATGGACTTCTTCATCTCCGCAATGCCGATCTGCGTGCGGATTCGTATCTCGGGAGCGAGGGTGTCGGGCAGGATGTCGGTGGTCCAGATCAGTCGCCCGTACTCGCCCTCGGCGCGGACTTCGAACGAGGCGTGGTGGTAGTCCAGTGCCGGTCTGGCGCCCTCCACCACGGAGTAAGCCAGCCGCCGTGACTCGTCGTCTATGGCGACGATCAACTCCTGGATCACATGGCCGTCAGGGAAGGTCAGGAACCGGTCGACTCCCGCGACCCGGGTTTCCGCCACCCGGCCGGGAAGCAGGCGCTCGTGGACGGCACCGACATCGCGAATGACATCCCAAATATGTTGCGCGGCCGCATTGATCACGACCTCCTGGCGAATGCTCGCCACTACCGCTCCTTCGACCGCACCGGCTCGGCCCGCTCGACCATCGCGACAGGATGCGGGAAGACGAATTTGCGCATCGCCCACCACCGGAAGGCCGTGGCCAGCAAGGTGCCGATCACGGTCGCGCTGAGGAAGTCGGCGATGTTCTCCACCAGTAGCGACACATGCGGAACCCGGAGCTGGAACACATAACTCGACACCGCCAACGGCAACTGTGTGATCACCATGCCGACCGCGGCCACCAGGAAGAACAACGCCGCCTCATGCCGCCCCTGACGACCACCGCGATCAGTGAAAGCCCATTCCCGGTTGAGCACATACGACAGCACCGTCGCGATCAAAGTGGCCAGAATGTTCGCCGTCAACGGCTTCCCGTGCAGCACAGTCCACTTCAGCCCGAAGAACAACACCGTGGTCGTCACGAACGCGATCGCCCCGACGGTCAAGAACTTCAACAACTCCGCATTCCGCACAAACACCGACAGCATCCGCTTGGGCACCCGCGCGACGACAACCTGGACCAAGAACACCCCGCCAGGCTATCCGACCGCCCGAAGCACAGATATTGGCGGACTGCGTATTACCTCTCGCCCCACAGCACAGCCATGACGTCTTGCGCTGCGACCGGCGGACGACCGTGCCGCGCACCGAGGTCGGCCGCCCGCGCCACCAGTTCCTCGTTGCTCGGCTGACCTGGCCCGGCATAATCCTCGAGCCCCACTCGGACATGACCACCCGCTCGCAATGCCGCCTCCGCGAGCCCCGACCCGAGGACGTCGCCCCACGGCACCCCGACCATCCAGGGAAGCCCTGTGTCACTGATCATTTCGACGTACGCATCCAGACCGGCCTGGGTCGGCGGTAGACCGAACAGCGCCGCAGGTCCGCCGAAATACAACTGAATCTTCGTCCGCCCGGGGAGTCGCCCCGCCCGGTGGTGCGCCAGCGTGAGCCGCAGAAAGCCAGGCTCGAAGATCGACACGTGCACCGGCAGGTCGACCTCACGACACCATCCGAACACCCGGCCGACGTCGGCGGCGGAGTTGCCGAACACAGGCAGATCCGAAGGCCCTTCGGCGCCCTCGAACGCCAGTGACAGGCAGCCCGCGTCCACGGTAGCCATGGTCAACGCACCGCGCCGATGCAGTTCTTCGATGTGCGAGAAGCGATCCGCGATCGCGGCAGACCGTTCCCCCGAGGTGGTGGGGTGCATCAGCAATCCGGGACAGGTCTCCCAGATTCGGCTCCAGGCCGCCTCGTAGGGATCGGCCGAATGCACGCTCGGCTCACCGACGTTCGGCTCGTCGTTGTGGTTGTGCACGATGCCCGCGCCCGCCTCGACACACCCGAGCGCCGTCGCCACGATCTCCTCGACCGTCCGCGGCACATGCGGATTCGCCTGCTTCGCCGTCGACCCGTTGATGGCGGCCTCGATCACCAGTGGCGTACCCGAACCCATCCGACCCCCCATTGGCCCTGCGGCTGATGGTCGCAAGCATCACCGGAATCGAGCCATCCCGCAATATCGGCTGGCGCGGACGGTGTGTCCTCCGCGACGATTCGGGGTGTGATTCATGTTCCGGGCCCGGTGCGGGTCAAGGCTCGGTCAGAGGGGGCCGAGGAGTGGCTGGAGCGGCTGCCGGCGGTGGTCGCGGGTATCGAGGAGGATTGGTCGATCACCGTCGGTCGGGCGTTCGATTCCGGTACGGAAGCGTTTGTGGCGGAGGCTGTTTGCGGGGATGGAACGCCCGCGGTGGTGAAGGTGTTGATGCCGCGTAGCGATCACAGCCAGCGGCATGAGATTACGGCGCTGCGGCTCGTCGACGGGGACGGGTGTGTGCGGCCGTTGCGGATGGATGAGGGGCGGGGGGTGCTGTTGCTGCCGCGGTTGGGGCGGTCGCTGGATCGGCTGAGGTGGTCGCAGCGGGCGCGGGAGGAGGTTTTGTGTACCACCGCGATGCGGGTGTGGCGGCGTGCGCCGGGCAGCGGGTTGCCGACCGGTGTCGACAAGGGACGGGACTTGGCCGGGTTCATTGCCGCGAAGTGGGAGGAGTTGGGGCGGCCTTGCTCCGAACGCGCTGTGGAGCATGCCCTGGGCTGCGCCGCGGAACGGGTTGCCGCCCATGATGATTCCCGGGCGGTGCTCGTGCACGGCGACGTTCATCAATGGAATCTACTCGAGGCCGAAGGCGGATTCACGCTCGTCGATCCCGATGGGCTGATCATCGAACCCGAATACGATCTCGGCGTCCTGATGCGCGAGGATCCGCTCGAGCTGATGGCCGAAGGCCCGTGGGTGCGGGCACATCGTCTTGCCCGGCGCTGTGGGCTCGACGTCCATGCCCTGTGGCAATGGGGTGTGATCGAACGCGTCTCGACCGGCCTCGTCTGTACCGAGCTCGGCCTGCAACCCGTCGGGCGGCAGATGCTTGCCGTTGCCGACCGGCTCGCAGTCGAGTGCCCATGATCGGGCCCCTCCGGTCGAGTGGCACAGTGGGTGCGGAAGACGGCCCGAGCGAGGAGGAACAGTCATGAGCGGACGGACACCCAGCCAGTGGGAAGAGATCGTCGCCGCTGATCCGACGCATTCGACGCGGTACGCCGAACGGTTTCGGAATCTCGCGGCCGAGGGGGCCGACATCGTCGGGGAGGCGCGGCTGATCGATGCGATGCTGCCGCGTGGGAGCCGAGTGCTGGATGCCGGGTGCGGTGCGGGACGCTCGGGCGGATATCTGCACAGGGTCGGGCATGTGGTGGTCGGGGTGGACGTCGACCCGGTGTTGATCGCGGCGGCGGAGCAGGACTATCCGGGACCGACCTGGCTGGTCGGGGACCTTGCCGAACTCGATCTGCCGGCGCGCGGCGTTGCCGCCGACTTCGACGTGATCGTGTGCGCCGGAAATGTGGTGACGTTCCTGGCGCCCTCCACCCGGCAGGCCGTACTGAGCGGGTTCGCCCGGCATCTCGCGCCCGGTGGACGGGTGGTCGTGGGGTTCGGGGCCGATCGAGGCTACGAGTTTTCGCAGTTCCTCGATGATGCCGAGCAGGCGGGGCTGACCGAGGACCTGCTGTTGTCGACGTGGGACCTGCGACCCTTCGGCGCAGACTCCGATTTCCTGGTGGCGGTATTGTCCCGGGCGTGAGCCGCTACCGGTCCGAATTCCGCTGTGCCGCAGACAGAGTCAGCGCGGCCATGACGAGAGCGATACCGCCGAGCTCCGGGCCGGAGGGTCGCTGGGACAGGGCGATCGCGCCGATGACGGCGGCGGTCGCGGGCAGCAGAGCCAGCAGCAGAGCAAAGCGGGCGCGCCCGACCGTACGCAGCACCAATTGATCGAGGGCGTAGGGAACCGCGCTGGACAGCACCCCGACACCGACGCCCAGCAGCCAGGTGTCCGGATCGGCGAAGGCGGTTGCGTCCAACAGCACTTGACTGGTCACCAGAATCGGGGCCAAAAGCATTGCGGCGGCGGCCATACCGACGGCCAAGGCATCCAGGCCCGAGCCTGCGTCGGCGACCTGCTTGCCCAGCAGGATGTAACCCGCCCACAGGGCCGCGGCCAGCAGGGCGAAACCGATGCCGAGCGGGCGCGCGTCGGAGGACACTCCGGCCAGCAGGAAGACGCCCGCGATCACCAGGGCGACGGCCGCGAAGTCGCGCGGGCGCCGGGACCCGAGGGTGGCGACCGCGACGGGACCGAGGAATTCGATGGCGACGGCCGTGCCGAGCGGAATGCGCGCGATCGCCTCGTAGAAGGCGATATTCATGCCCAGGGTGACGATGCCGAACCCGGTGGCGACGAGGACCGTCCGCCGCGTCCAGCGCACTCGCCAGGGTCGCCGCCACGCCAGCAGGGCCACACCGGCCGCGGCGGCACGCAGCCAGGCGACGGTCGCGGGTTCGACGGTGCCGAACAGGTGCACGCCGATCGCCGCACCGAGATACTGCGAAACTCCGCCCGCGATGAAGACAACCGGTACCGACCACCCGGGTAGCGCGGCCCGGCGCTGCGGCTCGACTGCGACGGACGTACCCACGCCGACACCGTATCCCCCGCCGCCGTCGACTGGTTCGCGCACTGTCGGCGGCTAGTCCGGCGGATCCTCGCGAGCCGTCGACAGGGCGGCCGAGTAGGCGGCCAGGGCGCTGGGCCAGAACTGTTCGAGGTAGTCGCGTGCGTCGGCCAGGCCGCGGGGGTCCAGGGAGTACAGGCGGCGGTTGCCGTCGGGGCGCATCATCACCAGCCGCGCCTCGCGCAGCACCTTCAGATGCTGCGAGACGGCCGAACTGGTGACGCCGAGGGCGGAGGCGAGGTCGCCGACCGATTTCGGGCCCTGGGGCAGTGATTCGAAGATCGCGCGGCGAGTGTCGTCGGCGAGCGCGCTCAATACTTTCACTCCATTAGCGACCACTTAAATAGATTGGCGGCATGGCTCGGCCGGGTCAATACAGCACCTGCAGTGTCGGCCGCCGTCATGGCGGAATTACGATGGTGTTGTTCCTGTTCGGGGCGCTTTTTGTACCAACGTGACGGTCACAACGCGATTTCGGGCCGGACACTGTCACCTCGTACGTTCGAGGCATGCCCGTAACCGTTCCGTTATCTCGCTTGCGTGGATCCGGCCGGTACCGGACGGCCGCCACCCGCGCGGTCGCCGTGACCGCGGTCGTCGCTTCCTCCCTGACCGCTCTCGCGGCCGCCGACCCCGACGTCGACAGCGCGCTCGCGGGCAGCCCGGTCGCCAACGCGGCCCTGGAATCCGATGCGCCCTTCACCGCGTTCACCCCGCGCGAGGCGCAGATGCCGCAGGTCGTGCCGCAGCCGGTGCTCGAATTCCTGGCCGGTTTGCACGCCGAGCAGAACCGCCCGAAGACCGTGCGCCCGGTCGCCGGTCCGCTCACCTCCGGCTTCGGGGTGCGCTGGGGTGCCATGCACGCGGGCATCGACTTCGGCGACGGTTTCGGCACGCCGATCCGCGCGGTCACCGACGGCACCGTGATCGAGGCGGGCCCGGCCTCGGGCTTCGGCCTGTGGGTGCGGGTCATGCAGGACGACGGCACCATCGGCGTCTACGGCCACATGCAGGACATCCTGGTCCAGGTCGGCCAGCAGTTGAAGGCGGGCGACGTGCTGGCCACCGTCGGCAATCGCGGCTACTCCACCGGACCGCACCTGCACTACGAGGTGCACGCCGGTGAGGGCGCGCCCATCGACCCGCTGCCCTGGCTGGCCGGGCGCGGCATGGATGTCGGCGCACCGGTCGACTGACCCACCCTCTTGCTCCGAACGCCGATGAGGGGCGTACGGATCGGCTTGCGCAACAACGGCGTTCGCGCTCGAAGAGAACGGCCCCGGCTACTACCGCCGGGGCCGTTCTCATACCCGGGTACTACGTGAGCGCCCCACCGTCGGGGGACGTGGCGTGCGGCCGGGCGCTCCTACCGTCAGCTCCATGACCACGCTCGATCGCCCGTCGCTCGCGTCGCTCCCCCGCCCGACCTTCGCTCACCGTCTGCACCGCCCGCTGCTGACGACCACCGTCGCCATGGCCGTCCTGGCGGTTTTCTCCCTGTGCGCCATGGCATTCGACGACCGGATGCTGCTGGGCGAATCGGTCTGGCTCAAACCGCTGAAGTTCGCCATCGCCATGACCCTCTACTGCGGCACCCTGGCCTGGCTGGTGGCGTTCCCGCATCGCGGGCAGCGCCTGACCTGGTGGATGGGCACCCTGTTCGCCGCCACCGCGGTCGTCGATGTGGGTTTCGTCGTGGTGCAGGCCGCGCGCGGCACCTTCAGCCATTTCAACACCCAGCACGACGCGGTCAACACCATCGGCCAGTACGTGTTCATGACCGGCGTGCCGGGCCTGTTCCTGGCGAATCTGGTGATCGCGGTGACCCTTTCGTGGCAGCGCGTCACCGACCGCCCGACCTCGATGGCCATCCGTGCGGGTCTGGGCATCGCGGTGTTCGGGATGGCGCTGGGCTACACGATGGGCTTCAGCGGCAAGCAGCAGACCACCGACGCCGCCGGGCATCCGGTCACGCTCGCCGCGGGCCACACCTTCGAGCACGGGCAGCCGGCCGTGCGCGACGGTGTCGCGGGCATGCCGGTGACGCACTGGTCGACGGCGGGCGGCGATATGCGGATCGCGCATTTCGCGGGCCTGCACGGCATTCAGCTGCTCATCGTGGCCGCCGTCGTGCTGACCCGCTTCGCCCCGACCGTGTCCTGGCTGCGCACCGAGGCCGCCCGCACCAGAGTCATCGGGGTGCTGGCGTTCGGCTACCTCGGACTGGTCGCCCTGCTGATGTGGCAGGCGCTGCGTGGGCAGCCGGTGACCCGGCCCGACGGTGAAACCCTCACCGCCCTCGGCCTTGTCGCCGCCGTCACCGCCGCCGGGATCGGCCTCGTGTACACCCTGAGCGTCCGCGACCAGCGTCCCGGCCGCCACAGCACGCTCAGCGCAGCCGCTCGGCCTCACGCGTCAAGGCCACCAATGTCGCGGTGAGATCGGCGAGTTCGATCATCTCGGCCCCCTCCGAGACGGCCGTGGCCACATCCTCGGCCGCACAGCGGGCCGCGAACCACCGGTCCGACAGATCGGACACCTCCTGGGCACTCAGTACCACCGAATCATCGGGAATACCGGTGCCCTTCACGCTGTTTCGATGTTCGTACGCGCGCTGGCGACATGATTGGCGGCAATACCGCCGGCGGCGTCCGATCTCCGATTCGGCGATCTCCCGCCCGCACCACTGGCAGCAGGACAGCACGCGTCGAGACATGGTCCGCAACATTAGCGGTTGACGGGCGCGACCGGGCGGAAGGGCACGCCGCAGCAAACCGACCCGGCCGGACGAGTAGGATGGTTGGGTTCTCCCCACGGGAACCCACACGTGCGCGTCTGCGTTGGATAGACGTAGCGCAGACGCAGAAACAGTTGTTGAACGACAGAGCTGTAGAACCTCGACAGAGCTGTAGAACATTGCCGACAGGCGAGAAGGGACCGCACTCATGGCAGATCGCGTACTCCGGGGGTCTCGACTCGGAGCGGTGAGCTACGAGACCGACCGCGACCACGACCTGGCGCCGCGCCGGATGGCGAAGTACCGCACCGACAACGGTGAGGAATTCGACGTCCCGTTCGCCGACGACGCCGAGATCCCGCCGACCTGGCTGTGCCGCAACGGCCAGGAGGGCATCCTGATGGAGGGCACCACCCAGGAGCCCAAGAAGGTCAAGCCGCCGCGCACACACTGGGACATGCTGCTGGAGCGTCGCAGCAAGGAAGAGCTCGAGGAGCTCCTGCAGGAGCGCATGGACTTGATCAAGAGCCGCCGCCGCGGCTGAGTCACAGCCGAAGACGACAAAACGGGTCCCCCGCACCATTCGGTGCGGGGGACCCGTTCTCATGCCGAGCCGTAGTGGGCGGCAAGCAGATTGGCGACCAGCTCACGGCGGCTGCGCACCCCGGCCTTCTCGAAGATCGACTTCAGGTGCTGCTGGACCGTGAACGGTGAGACCACCAGCAGATCGGCGATCTGCCGCGTCGAATTGCCCGCCAGCACCAGCGCCGCGATCTGCTGTTCGCGCGGCGTCAGCGGGTAGGCGGCCAGTTTGAGGGGCGCGATCTCCGGGGCGCGGGCAGGCTCGAGGATGACGGCGATGGGCCCGGTCGGCTCGGCGTCGGGGACGGTGTGCAGTCGTGACGCGTGTGCGACCAGCCAGCGGCCGGTGCGGGTGCGCAGCCGGATGCGCGGCACCACCGGTGAATTCGGGTCGTGTTCGAGGCTGCGTAGGCGCATGGCCACCGCGACGATGGCCTGCGGCAGTTCGGCGCGCGGGGGTTGATCGGCGACCTCGGCCAGCAGGGTCTGCGCCTCGGGAGTCATCGCCAGCACCGCCGCGGATTCGTCGAGCAGGAGCAGCCCGGGGGCCGGATGTCCGTCGGGGGCGGCCAGATCCGCCAGCAGTACGGCGGCACGCAATCCCTCGGCCAGATGCGGGGCCACGGTATGCAGGAACCTGATCTCCTCGGCACGGAAACCACGCGGCGAGGGTTCCCGGTGCAGGCACAACACCCCCCAGCAGCTGTCGCCGACCCGCAACGCCGCCCGCAATTCGTCGCCCATCCCGAGCGGCGCGAGGATGTCGCGGAAGCGGACGCTGTCCTCCGGGCTGCCGTGGGTGGCGTCGAACAGCGAGCAGATCGGGTCGGCCGCGGCGGCCAGCACCCGGAACCGGTTCACGTCGGAGTCGAGGAATTCGTTGGCCAGGAACTGCGGGGTGGCCGATTCCGGAATGGCGTCGATGACCGATCCGGTGAACAGCACGGTGGCCGGGTCGGTGGTGGCAGCCCAGTAGGCGGCGATGGGTATCGCCGCACGTAGAGCGGTGAGAGATTCGCTCAGGACGGTGCGCGCGTCCAGCCCGGAATGGCACAGCCGCACGATGTCTCGCTGTGCCCGATCCGCCGACCGGTTCATCCCCACCTGTTCAGGCTACGACCGTGCCACCCCGCTGCGGGATACCACGTTTCTGGAATATCCCCGACGCCCGCTGCGGCGCACAGTGACGGAACGGGCCCGCGCCGGCGGGCCGACCCGATTCGAGGAGTGATCATGTCCGAGCAGAACAAGGCGCTGGTGCAGCGTTTCGTCGACGAATTCTGGAGTGCCGGACGGTTGTCGGCGGCCGATGAGCTGATGGCCGCCGACGTCGTCATCCATTCCCCCGAGGTCGGCGGCATCGAGGGGCTCAAGCAGTTCAACGCCGCCCTGCGTGCCGCCTTCCCCGACTGGCATTCCACGCTGGAAGAGCTTGTGGCCGAGGATGATCGGGTGGCCGAGCGCTGGACCGGGCACGGCACCCAGCACGGTGAGTTCCAGGGCATCGCGGCGACCGGCCACGCGGTGGCGGTGCCCGGTGTCGTGTTCTATCGCGTCCGCGACGGCCGGATCACCGAATTCCGTGGCTCTTTCGATGTGTTGAGCATGCTCGGGCAGCTGGGTGCGCTGCCCGAACAGCTCACGGCTGGACGGTGATGGGAACGGTCGCGCTGCCCAGTGACTTCAGGCTCTTGCCGGGCACTTCGAGGGTGACGGTGATCGCGCCGGTTCCGGCGGTGTAGTGCACCTGCGGATCCTGGTTGAGCGTCACCTTCATGTGGTAGGTCGTGGACTGCCCGGGAGCCAGTGTGGTCGACGGGATGACGGGTTCCAGGAGGTAGTCCATCCCGGTCCCCTCCCGGACGAAGGTCACCGGTTTCCAGGTGTTGCTGCTCGCGTCGAGCAACTGCATCGTGCCCTGGGGGCTCATCTTCGCGCCGCCCGGACCGCAGCTGCAGCGACCCATGGCGGCGACCACGCCGACCGCCTGGCTGGTGGCGGTGGCGGACGGATTGGTCAGCGTGAAGTCGAACGCGATCGCGTCACCGTCGAGCTTGATGGTGGTCGAGCCCGGCACGGTCACGGTGAGATCGACGCCGCCACCTGACCCGGTGCCCTGGTGTCCGGCCGCGGGCACAGCACTGGTCGCCGGAGCCGCCACGGTCGTCGTCGGCGCCGAGACGGACGGTGTGGCGGCCGAGGGTGTGGCGGCCGGTGTCGCGACGGTCGTGTCATTGCATCCGGCGAGCAGCGCGACCGCGGCCGCACAACTCGCCACGGCGACCAGACGTTTCGAAATGTTGATGGTGTCTCCCCGGATCAGGGCCGCATGTGCGGCCCACTCAATTCGATCAAGTTATCGCGGAGCACCTCGTTTCACGTTAACTACCGAACACTCAGTGGCTGGCCACCTTCCGGTACTGCAGCACGGCCACCGGGACGGCGATGGCGAGGATGGCCAGCGAGCAGTAGATCGAGTATTCGACGCAGTGCTCGGCGGGCCACCCGGTCGCGGGTTTGAACGACGGCGGTGACCCGTTGTCGAAGAGTTTGCGCCCGGCCGCCGATACCGCGGTGATCGGATTCCATGCCGCGACCGTCTTCAGCGGCCCCGGCAGCGTCTCACTGGAGATGAATGCCGAGGAGATGAAGGTGAGCGGGAAAAGCCAGATGAGCCCGGCACTCTGGGCCACCTCGACGCTCGGCGACATCAGCCCGGTGATGGCGCCCACCCACGACATGGCGAACGCGAACAGCAGGATCACCGCGAACGCCAGCACCGCGTTCACGACGCCGCCGTTGATGCGCCAGCCCACCACGTACCCGCAGCCGACCATGACGGCCAACGCCAGGATATTGACCACCAGATCCGACAGGGTGCGTCCCATCAGCACCGCCAGCCGCGACATGGGCAGCGTCCGCATCCGGTCGATGATGCCCTTGTGCAGGTCGTTGGCCAGCCCGACAGTGGTGAACGCGGCGTTGAAAGCGACTGTCTGCGTGAAGATTCCGGCCAGCAGGAACTCCCGGTACTGACTGCCGCCCAGTGACGCCCCGAAGATGTAGGCGAACAGGAATACGAACATCAGCGGCTGGATGGTGGCGGTCACCAGCAGGGTGGGCACCCGCAGGATGGTGAGCAGGTTGCGATAGGCGACGATCGCGCTGTCGCGCACCACCCGGGGTAGCAGGATCGCGGGCCCGGAGGCGCGGTGGCGACCGTGCTCCTCGGCGGTGGGGTCGGTGGTGGGTGCGGCGGGCTCGGCGGGGAGCGTCGTCACGACAGGATCTCCTCTTGGACGGGCTCGGGCAGGATGGCGGCGGACTTGCGTTCGGCGGAGCGGCCGGTGAGCGACAGGAACACGTCGTCGAGGCTGGGCCGGTGCACGGTCGCGTCGATGACGCAGACGCCCGCGTCGTCGAGGCGGCGCAGCGCCTCGACCATGGTGCGGGTGCCGTCGCCGACGACGACGGTGAGTTCGTCTGTGCCCTCGGCGGTTTCGGGCTCGCCGATGCCGATTCCGGCGAGCACGCGGCGCGCGGGTGCCGGGTCCTGTCCGGCGGCGAGGGTGACGGTGAGCTTGTCACCGCCGATGGAGGTCTTGAGTTCGTCGGCCGATCCGCGGGCGATGACCCGTCCGCGGTCGATGACGGTGATGCGGTCGGCGAGGAGGTCGGCTTCCTCGAGGTATTGGGTGGTGAGCAGCACGGTGGTGCCGTCGTCGACGAGTTCGCCGATGACCCGCCACATGTCGAGGCGGCCGCGCGGGTCCAGGCCGGTGGTCGGCTCGTCGAGCACGACCACCGGGGGTCTGCACACCAGCGCCCCGGCCAGGTCCAGCCGCCGGGCCATACCGCCGGAGTAGGTGCCCGCGCGTCGCCCGGCCGCGTGTTCGAGGCCGAGCACGGTGAGCAGTTCCTCGGCGCGTTCGGCGGCCCGGCGATGGTTCATGCCGTAGAGCCGCGCCACCATGCGCAAGTTCTCGAACCCGGACAGGTTGGCGTCGATGGCCGCGTACTGCCCGGACAGGCCCAGCCGGGTGCGGGCCCGCGCCGGATTCTTCAGAACATCCACGCCCGCAACATGAACCGTGCCCGAACTCGGGCGTAGCAAGGTGGTGACGATGCGCACGGTGGTGGTCTTGCCCGCGCCGTTGGGCCCGAGCAACCCCATCACGGTGCCGGACGGGATCGACAGATCGATCCCGTCGAGCACCCGCACCTTGCCGTAATACTTCACCAGCCCTTGTACTTCCACCGCGAGACTCATCGGTCCCCCTCCCGCCGGGCGTCGATGGCCGCCAACTGATCCCGCAACACCGGCCCGATGACGGCGAGGGATTCCGGCGTGGTCATGCCGGCGTGCGTGCAGCGCACCAGCTGGTCGTGTACGACGCCGGTGACGTAGGGCTCCCAGGCCGCGGCGCAACGCTCCGGGTCGGCCCGGTTGATCTCGTCGTCGGCGGCGGTGAAGAACAGCATGTCGCCGTCGAAGATGTGCGGTGCGAACCCGTGTGCCTGCTCCGCGCCGTTCTCGTAGCCGGTGTAGAGCCGTTCCAGATGGTCGACGGTGAGCGCCGCGAACGGCCCGGACCGGCTGCGCAGCAGTTCGGCCGCCTCGTGCAGGGTCATGCGCGAGTCGATCTCCGCGTCGCCGCCGAGCAGGTCGCTGCCGAATTCGGCGATGATCGCCGACACCGACGGCACCGCCTGTTCGAGCCACTGATCCGAAAGCTGGTAGCTGTCCATCAGCGCCAGCAGCGCTACTTCGTCGCCGCCCTGCTGCAGCTGCACGGCCACCTCGTGGGCGATGAGCCCGCCCAGCGACCAGCCCAGCACATGGTACGGACCGTCCGGCTGCACCGACTTCATGTGTGCGACATAGTATTTCGCGGCTTCGGCGATGGTGCTGTGGCTTTCCTCGCCCGCCACGTGCGGGGCCTGCAACCCGTAGACCGGTCGTTCGTGCGGCAGCTGCGAGAGCAGCCCGGCGAAGCACCAGGACAGGCCGATCGCGGGATGCACGCAGAACAGCGGCGGCACACCGGAGTCCGTGCCGGGACGCAGCGGCAGCACCGCACCCAAGGCCGCGGCCAGCGCCGCCCCGGCGTCACCCTTGGCGTCGGCGAGCCGTCCGGCGATGGCCGCCGGGGTGGAGTCGCCGAACATGGCCTGCACCGGCAGGTCGATGCCCTCGGCCCGCAACGCCGCCACCACCTTGGTAGCCAGCAGCGAGTTGCCGCCGAGTTCGAAGAACCCGTCGTCGGCTCCGACCAGGCGCGGCGAGTCGGACTGGTCCATGCCGAGCACCTGCGCGAACGCGGCACACAGCGCCGCTTCGATCGGGGTGGACGGTGCCCGGTAGCCCTCGCGGGCCGCGAACACCGGTTCCGGCAGCGCCTTTCGATCGAGCTTGCCGACCGGTGAGAGCGGCACCCGGTCCAGCAGCATGATCGACTGCGGGACCATGTAGTTGGGCACCAGTTCGGCCACGTGCGCGGTCAGTTCGGCCGCACTCGGCGCGGTCCCGGTGCGCGGCTTCACATAGGCGACCAGCGCGGTGGATCCGGCCGGGGTGCGATGCCCGATGGTGGTGGCGAATTCGACGGCCGCGTGCTTGGCCAGCGCCGCGTCGATCTCGCCGAGTTCGATGCGGAAGCCGCGGATCTTGACCTGATGGTCGGTGCGGCCCACGTACTCCAGATCCCGTCCGCGCCCGCCGCGTTCGACCCACCGCACCAGGTCGCCGGTGCGGTACATGCGCTCGCCCGGCTTGCCGAAGGGGTTGGCCACGAAGCGTTGCGCGGTCATCCCGGGCCGCCGCAGGTAGCCGCGGGCCAGGGCGGCGCCGGCCAGATGCAGTTCACCGGTGACCCCGCCGGGCGCGGGGTGCAGGCGCGCGTCGAGCACGCTGGCGCCGACGCCGCGGATGGGTCCGCCGATGGTGATGTGCCCGCCGGGTGCCATGGGCTGCGAGATCACCGTGACGATGGTGGTTTCCGTCGGCCCGTACACGTTGTAGAGCTTGCGGCCCGGGGCCCACCGGGTGACCAGATCCGGTGGCAGCGCCTCGCCGCCGACCAGCACGTGCCGCAGTGCGGTCACGCCGGTCGGGTCGACGGTGCCCAGCGCCGAGGTGGTGATGAAGGCATGGGTGATGCCTTCCTCGATGAACACCTGCCCCAGTTCCTCCCCGCCGACCACGCCGGGCGGCGTGATCACCAGGGTGGCCGCACCGCCGAGGGCGAGCAGCAGATCCAGCATGGCGGCGTCGAAACTCGGTGTCGCGAAATGCAGGACGCGGCAGCCGGGGCCGACGTCGAAGCGGTGCGCGGTCTCGGCGGCGAAGTTGGACAGGCCGCCGTGGGTGACGACCACGCCCTTGGGGATGCCGGTGGAGCCCGAGGTGTAGATGACGTAGGCCGGGTTGTCCATGCGCAGCGCGGTGGTGCGTTCGGCGTCCACGATCGGCGAGTCGGAGGTGGCCAGCACGCGCCGCCGGAACGAGGGCGCGTCCAGCACGGTCCAGTTGGCCCCGTCGGGCATGCGCTCCCGATACGACGACAGCGTGATGCCCACGGCCGCACCGGAATCCAGCAGCATGTGGCTGATGCGCTGCTCCGGATAGTTCGGGTCGACGGGCACGAACGCGGCCCCGGCCTTGGCGATGGCCAGCATGACCGCCACCGATTCGGCCGAGCGCGGAATCCCCATGGCGACCAGGGTTTCCGGGCCGACGCCGTAGCCGATGAGCACCCGCGCGAGCCGGTTGGTCCAGCGGTCGAGGGCGTCGTAGGAGATCTGGGTGCCGGCCGAGCGGACCGCGATGGCCGAACGGTTGAGGTTGGCGGCGGCCTCGAACACCTCCGGGAAGGTGATGGGCAGCCCGGGTTCGGTGCCGCGCACCGGTGCCAGCGCCGACCATTCGGCCGAGTCCAGGAGTTCCAGATCGCCCACGGCCAGGGCCGGATTCGCCGCGGCCGCGCCGAGCAACCGCACGAAGCGCTGTGCGAGCCGTTGCGCGGTCACCGCCTCGAACAGGTCTTCGGCGTAGTTGACCGACACGGTGATGCCGTCGGGTTCGCGGTTGGCGGTCCAGGATTCGGTGAGCGTGAACTGCAGATCGAATTTGGCGATGCCCGGATCGGCGTCGTCGGCTTCGATGCGCATCCCCGGCAGTTCCAGTACCCGCACGGGCTGGTTCTGCACCGACAGCATGACCTGGAACATCGGGTGATGTGCCTGCGAGCGCACCGGATTGAGCACCTCGACCAGGCGCTCGAACGGGACGTCGGCGTGTGCGAAGGCTTCCAGGTCGGTGTCGCGGACCGCATGCAGCAGCTCCGCGAACGCGGCCCCGCCGTCGAGATGGGTGCGCAGCACGAGCGTCCCGACGAACATGCCGACCAGGCGATCCAGTGCCGGATGTCCGCGCCCCGCAATGGGTGTGCCGACGGCGATATCGTCGCCGGAGGTCAGTCGATGCAACAGTGCCACGAGTGCCGCGTGCAGCACCATGAACATGGTGACGCCGTGCTCGGCCGCCAACATCTGCAGCTCACGGTGGGTGAACGCGTCCAGGGTGCATTCGACGGTGCCGCCGCGGTAGGTCGGAACCGGCGGTCGTGGCCGATCTGCAGGCACTGCAAGCAGTTCCGGCAGACCGTCGAGGGCGCGTCGCCAGTAGTCGAGCTGGCGGCTGATCACCGACTCCGGATCGTCCTCGCGGCCCAGCACATCCTGCTGCCACAGCGTGTAATCGGCGTACTGGATGGGCAATTCGGGCCATTCGAGTCCGGTCTTGCCCGCGTGCGCCCGGTAGGCGGCGGCCACGTCGGCGGCCAGCGGCTGCAGTGACCAGCCGTCCATGGCGATGTGATGCACCACCAGCACCAGCACGTGCTCGGTCTTGCCGCCCGCGATGCGCAGCAGGGCGGCGCGCAACGGAATGTCGGTGGCCAGGTCGAAGCCGCCGGCGGTGACGCGGCGAATCTCGGTGGGCACCTCGGTTTCCGGCACGGTGCGCAATGGCAGGGTGACCGCAGCGTCGCCCGGTTCCAGGATCTGCTGGCAGGGTTCGCCGTCGATCTCGGGGAAGACGGTGCGCAGGGTTTCGTGTCGGCGCTGCACCTCGTGCAGGGCCGCACGCAGTGCCGGGATGTCGAGTTCGCCGTGCAGGCGCAGGGCGACGGGAACGTTGTACGCCCCCAAGGCTTCTCCCTGCTCGCCCGCGTTGAACTGCTCCAGGAACCACAGTCGCCGTTGCGCTGCCGAGAGCGGGATCTGCGCGGGCCGAGTGCGTTTGCGCGGTTCGGGCCGCAGATCCGCCGAGGTGGAGCCGGTGTCGAGGGCGATGGCGAGCCCGGCGACGGTCGGTGCGGCGAATACCGCCCGCACTTCCAGGCGTACCCCGGTGGCGGTGGCGAGCCGGGCCACCAATTGGGTGGCCAGCAGCGAGTTTCCGCCGACCTCGAAGAAGCTGTCGTCCGCGCCGAGGGCCTCGGCCCCGACCAGCTCCCCCATCACCTCGGCGACCAGGCGCTCGGTCTCGGTCTCCGGATCCCGCGAGACCACGGCGACGACCGCTTGGGGTTGCGGCAGGGCGTCGCGGTCGAGCTTGCCGACCGGGGTGAGCGGAATGTGGTCGAGCAGGGTGATGGCCGACGGAACCATGTGCGCCGGAAGGTGCTTGGCGCAGTGCGTGCGCAGTTCCTCGAGGTCCGGGGTGGCGGTCACGTCGGTCGGCAGCGCATAGGACACGATGCGCTGCACCCCGGCGATCTCGCGAACCTCGGTGTGGGCGAACTGGATCGCGCGATGCGTGGTGAGCACGGCGTCGATCTCGCCGAGTTCGATGCGGAAGCCGCGCACCTTGACCTGGTGATCGCTGCGGCCCAGGTACACGATGTCCCCGGCCGCGGTCCAGCGCACCACATCGCCGGTGCGGTAGAGCCGGGCCCCTTCGGGACCGTACGGATCGGCCACGAAGCGGGCGGCCGTGAGCGCGAGCCGGTCGAAATAGCCGCGCGCACCGCCCTGTCCGCCGATGTAGAGCTCACCGGGCACCCCGACCGGGACGGGCCGCAGGCGCTCGTCGAGGACCAGGGCACGCGCCCCGCGCACCAGGTTGCCGATGGTGACGGGTTCGCCGACGACCAGCGGTCCGGCGATGGTGACGACCACGGTGGTCTCGGTGGGCCCGTACCCGTTGAACATCGTGCGTCCGGGTGCCCAGCGCGCCACCAGTTCCGGCCCACAGGCCTCCCCGCCGACCATGACGGCGCGCAGGTGCGGCAGCGCCCAGCGTTCCCGGTCGATGGTGGCCAGCGCGGCCGGTGTCATGAAGGTGTGGCTGATCTCCTCGCGATCCATCAGGGCGGCCAGTTCGTCGCCGCCGTACACGTCGGGCGGGACGATGATCATGGTCGCGCCGGCACCGACCGCGAGCAGCAGGTCGAAGATGGCGGCGTCGAAGCTCGGGGACGAGAAGTGCATGGTCCGCGAGTCCCGGTCGACCCGCATGCGGTCGCGGATCTCGTCGGCGAAGTTGGACAGGCCGCCGTGAGTGACGGCCACGCCCTTGGGTTTTCCGGTCGAGCCGGAGGTGTAGATGACGTAGGCGAGGTCGGCGGTCCACAGGGTGGAGGCGCGTTCGGCGTCGGTGACGGGTCCGTCGTCGAGCACCTCGAGTTCGTCGAGGAGTTCGGCGTCGTCGAGCAGCAGCCAGTCGACCCGATGGTCACCGGCGGCGGTGTAGAGGTCCGGTGCGTGCTCGGTCATGCTGATCCCGACCCGGCAGCCGGAGTCGGTGAGCATGTGCCGCACCCGATCCGCCGGATAGTTGGGGTCGACGGGCACGAACGCGGCCCCGCACTTGGCGACGGCCAGCGCCGACAGCACCGATTCCACCGACCGGGTCAGGCCCAGGGCCACCCGGTCGCCGGGGCCGAGGCCGCGATCGATGAGGGCCCGCGCCAGCCGGTTGGAGTAGACGTCGGATTCCAGGTAGGTGAGTTCGGTGTCGTCGAAGCGCAGGAACACCCGGTTGGCATTGAGGTGCGCGGTGGCCGCGAAGTAGGCGGCCAGGCTGCACTGCGGTTCGGGCGCGGGACCCCAGGCGGGGGTGAGCATTTCGCGTTCGAGCGCGGTGCGGGCGTCGATGTCGCGCACCCGGCGGCGCGGGTCGGCGGCGATCGCGTCGAGCACCCGGACCAGGCGTTCGGCCAGGGTTTCCACGCTCGACTGGTCGAACAGTTCGGCGGCGTAGACGAATTCGAAGGCGCGGTCGTGGTCGCCGGGCTCGCCGGTACCGGGCAGCACCCGCAGTTCCAGGTCGAATTTGGCCAGCGCGATATCGAGTTCCTCGGCCTGCAACGACAATCCGGGCAGCCGCAGCGCGGGCACGGGCGTGTCCTGCACGGTGAGGGCGACCTGCAGCAGTGGGCGCGCCCCGTAACGGCGGGAACGCTCCCCCGCCTCGGATTGCAGTTCCTCCACGACCCGCTCGTAGGGCACCTCGGCGTGCGCCATGGCGGCCAGTTCGGTATCGCGGTCGGCCTGCAGCAGTTCGGCGAAGGACCGGTCGGGATCGACATCGGAACGCAGGATCAGCGTATTGACGAACATGCCGACCAGATCGTCGAGCCGGGTGTCGGTACGACCGGCCACGGCGGTGCCGATGACCACGTCGCGGCCGCCGGTGACGGCACGCAACAGCACCGCCAGGGTGGAGCGCAGCACCATGAACAGGCTGACCCCGTGGCTGCGGGCGACGTCGGCGAGCTTGCGCTGCAACTCTTCCGGCACCTCGAAGCGCACCGCCCCGGCCCGCCCGGTCGGTTCGGCCGGGCGCGACCGATCGTAGGGCAGCGGCAGTTCCTCGGGCAGGTCGGCCAGCGCGGAACGCCAGTAGGCCAACTGTGCGGCGGCGGCGCTCTCGGCATCGCTGTCGCGGCCCAGGATTTCGCGCTGCCACAGGCTGAAGTCGGCGTACTGCACCGGCAGTGGCGTCCAAGCCGGGGCCGCGCCGCCGTGGCGGGCGGTGTAGGCGATGGCCAGATCCCGGGTGAGCGGGGCCAGCGACCAGCCGTCGGCGGCGATGTGGTGCAGCGCGATGCCGAGCAGATGACGACGATTCCCGGTGCGCAACAGGGTCATTCGCAGCGGGATCTCGCGGGTCAGGTCGAAGCCGCGCCGTGCCAGCGAGCGCAACGCGGTCCGCGCGCCGACCTCGTCGGCCTCCACCGGGTCGAGCACCGGCAGGCAGCGGGCGGTGTCGAGCACCATCTGATAGGCGCCCTGTTCGTCCTCGGGGAAGACGGTGCGCAGCACCTCGTGGCGTTCCACCACGTCGGCGAGCGCGGCCCGCAGGGCGTCGATATCCGGATCGCCGTCGATCCGCAGCACGAACGCAATGTTGTAGGCACTGGATTCGGGGGAATATCTGTTGAGGAACCACAGTCGCTGTTGCGGCAGCGACAGTGGTACGCGCTCCGGACGCGGTGCGTGCACAGCCAGCGCGACACGCTGCGTCCGGGGCGCTTCCGCGAGTTTGGCGGCCACGCCCGCGACGGTCGGGGCCTCGAACACCGCGCGCACCGGCAACTCGACACCGAATTCGGTGTGCAGGGCCGCGGTCAGGCGGGTGGCGAGCAGCGAGTTGCCGCCGATCTCGAAGAAGTTGTCCTCCGCACCGGGGACCGTGCCACCCAGCACGGTGCCGAATACCAGCGCGACCTGTTGTTCCAGTTCGGTTTCCGGGGCACGGGTGGGTGCGGCGGCCACGAATTCCGGTGCGGGCAGCGCCTTGCGGTCGAGCTTGCCGGACGGGGTGACCGGCACGGTCTCGAGGATGGTCAGCGCCGAGGGCACCATGTAGCCGGGCAGCCGTCCGCGCGCGGTCTCGAGGACCGCGGCCGGGTCGAGTTCGGTGTCGGCGGTGAGATACGCGACCAGGCGCGGGATTCCGCGCTCGTCGTGATGCACCAGCGTGAGTGCAAACGTGACGCCCGGATGCCCGGCCAGCACGTGGTCGATCTCGCGCAGTTCGATGCGGAAGCCACGGATCTTGATCTGGTCGTCGGCGCGACCCAGGAAGCGCAGCTGCCCGGTGCCGTCGGCGACCACGAGATCGCCGGTGCGGTACATGCGTTCGCCGCGACGGCCGTGCGGGTTGGCCGGGAACCGTTGCGCGGTCATGCCGTGCCGGCCCAGATAGCCGCGCGCCAGACCGGGTCCGGACAGGTACAGCTCGCCCGCGACACCCGGCGGCACCGGATGCAGGCGGCCGTCGAGCACGAACAGTCGCATGCCGCGCACGGGCAGGCCGATCGGCACCGGCCGTCCGGCGAGCATGGGCCCGGTGGCGGTGGCGGCGACGGTCGCCTCGGACGGCCCGTACATGTTGTGCATGCGCCGCGCCGGGTGGCCGGGCCGGGAATCCGGTGCGGTCCAGACCTTCACGAGCTCCTCGGGGCAGGCTTCACCACCGACGATGACCGCCTCGAGTTCGGGCAGATCCTCGGTGGGCACGGTGCCCAGGGCTGCGGGGGTGACGAAGGCGTGCGTCACCCGCTCCTCACGCAGGATGCGCGCGAGTTCGATACCGCCGAAGATGCCCGCCGGCGCGACCACGATGGTGGCCCCGGCCGCGAATCCCAGCAGCAGTTCCAGCACCGACGCGTCGAAACTCGGCGACGAGAAGTGCAGGGTACGAGCCGAATCGGTGACCTTGAACAGGTGCATCTGCTCGTGCGCCAGCGACGCAATGCCCGCATTGGTGACCACCACGGCCTTGGGCTGACCGGTGGAACCGGAGGTGTAGATGAGATACGCCGGTCCGCCGGTCCGCAACGGGTGGTGACGGTCCGCGTCGGTGACAGCCGTCGCCGGGAACTGCGCGCACTCCTCGGCCAGTTGCTCGGAGCCCAGCAGCAGCCAGTCCACGTAGTTCTTGCGGTGCCGCCCCCGATTACGCGGCCAGTCGGGCATATCGGCGTGGCGTTCGGCGTCGGTGATGGCGAGCATCGCGCCGGAGTCGGCGAGCATATGGGCGATGCGGTCGGCCGGGTAGTCCGGATCGATCGGCACATACGCCGCACCGGTTTTCGCGACCGCCCACACCGCGAGAATGCTGTCGACGCCGCGCGGCAGCGCGATGGCCACCACGACCTCCGGGCCCGCGCCGTGCTCGATGAGCACGCGCGCCAGCCGGTTGGACCGCTCGTCGAGCTCCCGATAGGTGGTGTCGGTGCCGAGATACCGCACGGCCACCGCGTCCGGGACGCGTTCGGCGGTGTCGGTGAGCAGCCGGGCCAGGGTGACGGCGGGTTCGGCGGGAGAACCCATGATGGGGACCAGTTTCGCGGTCTCCCGGGTGTCCAGCAGCGGCAGGTCGCCGACCGGGACGGACGGGTCGGCGACGGCCGCGGCGAGCACCGCGCCGAAGCGCCGCGCGATGGCCTCGACCGTGGCGTGGTCGAAAACGTCGGCGGCATACCCGAATTCGGCGGTGAGCGGCGCTTCCTCGCCGGGGGTACCGGCGGGTTCGTGCACGGTCAGTTGCAGGTCGAATTTGGCGATATCGGTGGCCATCTCGACCACCTCGGTGTCCACCCCGGGCAGGTCGATGCGCAGTTCGGGGCTGCTGTCGTAGGACAGCATGACCTGGAACAGCGGGTGCCGGGCCGCGGAACGTTCCGGATTGACCACCTCGACCAGCCGCTCGAACGGCACGTCGGCATTGGCGAAGGCGTTGAGGTCGGTGTCGCGGACCTCGGTGAGCATGCGGTCGAATCCGGCGGCCGGATCCACCCGGGTGCGCAACACCAGGGTGTTGACGAACATGCCGACCAGCTCGTCGAGCGCGGGATCGCTGCGCCCGGCGATCGGGGTGCCGATGGCGATATCGGTGGTGTTGCACAGGCGCGCAAGCACTGTCGCGAGCGCGGCGTGCAACACCATGAAAGTGGACACCCCGCGTTCGGCGGCCACGGCGGCCAACGCGGTGCGGGTGGGCGCGGGAATGGTGAATTCGACGGTGCCGCCGTCGGTGGAGCGCTGCCGCGGACGCGGACGATCCAGCGGCAGGTCGAGCTGATCGGGCAGATCCGCCAGGGCGGCCCGCCAGTAGGCGAGCTGTCGGGCCAGCGCGCTGGCCGGGTCGGCCTCGTCGCCGAGCAGTTCGCGTTGCCACAGCGCGAAATCCGCGTACTGCACGGGCAGCGGCGTCCAGGCGGGGGCGGCGCCGCCGGCGCGGGCGGCGACGGCGGTCATGATGTCGCGGGTCAGCGGGGCGATGGACCAGCCGTCGCCGCTGATGTGGTGCAGCACCATCAGGAACAGGTAGGAGTCGGGACCGGTGGCGTAGAGCGCCACCCGCACGGGGGCCTGGCTGCGCAGATCGAAACCGTACCCGGCGAATTCGGTGGCGAGGGCGACCACGTCGGAGCCTACGGCGTCGATCGGGTCGAGGGTGAGCGGGATCTCGGCGGCCGGATGCACCAGCTGGCACGGGCCGTCGGGGGTGTCGGGGAAGGTGGTGCGCAGGCTCTCGTGCCGGGCCAGCACATCCACGAGTCCGGCGCGCAGCGACGCAATGTCCAGCGGCCCGGTCAGTTTCACGGCCAGCGGCATGTTGTACGCGGCGGCGTGCTCGGCGAAACGGTTGAGGATCCACAATCGCTGCTGAGCCAGCGAGAGCGGAACCTGTTGCGGGCGTGGACCGGCCACCAGTTTCGGGGAGGCCTGTTCCGGGCGGGCGTCGGCCAGCCGCGCGGCGAGCGCGGTGACGGTGGAGGATTCGAACAGATCGCGGATGGTGAGCGAGACGCCGAGCGCGGCATTGACCCGTGCCACCGCCCGCGCGGCGGTCAGCGAGTTGCCGCCCAGGTCGAAGAAGCTGTCCTGGACATCGAATTCGTCGGTACCGAGGACCTCGGCGAAGATGCCGGTGAGCTGCCGCTCCACATCATTGCTCGGGGCGGCCGCGGGACGGGCGACGGGGCGGCGGGCGCCCGCGTCGGGTGTGGGCAGGGCCTTGCGGTCGACCTTGCCGTTGGCGCTCAGCGGTAGTTCGTCGAGGACCATCAGCAGCGACGGCACCATGTAGCCGGGCAGGGTGCGCCGCAGTCCGGCGCTGAGGTCGGCCGGGTCGAGGGGATCCGCGCCGGGCGCGGCCACCGCGTAACCGATGAGCTCGTCACCGCCGCGGCCGCGGCGGGCCACGCAGACCGCGCGCGCCACCCGCTCGTCGGCGAGCAGGGCGGCCTCGATCTCGCCGAGTTCGATGCGCAGGCCGCGCACCTTGACCTGGAAGTCGCTGCGGCCCAGGTACTCCAGCACACCGGAACGGCCGCTGCCACGCCAGCGCACCAGGTCACCGGTGCGGTACATGCGGGTGCCGGGGGTGAACGGGTTGGCGACGAACCGGTCGGCGGTCAGCGCGCCGCGTCCGAGGTAGCCGCGCGCGAGTTGCACGCCCGCCAGATACAGCTCACCCACGACACCGGGGGCGACGGGTTGCAGGCGCGCGTCGAGCACGTAGGTGCGGGTGTTCCAGATCGGCGCGCCGATCGGCACCTCGGTGGTGCCCGGGGTGCAGTGCCAGGCGGTCACGTCGACCGCGGCCTCGGTGGGGCCGTAGAGGTTGTGCAGTTGCGGTGCTTCGGGACCGGTGCCCAGCGCGGCATGGAATTCCGCGACGGTCGCCGCGGGCAGCGCCTCACCCGAGCAGAACACGCGCTCCAGCCCGGTGCAGCCCGCGACATCGGTGTCGGTGAGGAACACCGACAGCATGGACGGCACGAAATGCGCGGTGGTGACGCTCTTCTCAGCGATGATCCGGGCCAGGTAGCCCGGATCACGATGCCCGTCGGGGGCGGCGATGACCAGTCGCGCACCGATCTGCAACGGCCAGAAGAACTCCCACACCGACACGTCGAAGGTGGCGGGGGTCTTCTGCAGCACCACATCGGCGCTGTCGAGCGGGTAGGCGTGCTGCATCCAGCGCAAACGGTTCACGATGGCGGCGTGGGTGACGCCGACACCCTTGGGCTTCCCGGTCGAACCGGAGGTGAAGATGACATAGGCCAGGTGATCCGGGCGCAGCGGGGCGTGCCGGTCGGCGTCGTTGACGGGACGGCCGGAGCGTTGTGCCAGGTCGGCGGTGTCGATGTCGAATCGTGGTGCGCTGCGCGGCAGTTCGAGCCGGTCACGGGCCGCGGTGAGCACGCACAGCGGGCGCGCCTGTTCCAGGATGGCCTGGATGCGGTCGGCCGGATGGTCCGGGTCGATGGGGAGGTAGGCCGCGCCCGCCTTGACGATGGCGTACATGCCGATCAGCAGGTCCAGGCTGCGGCGCACGGCCAGCCCGACCAGGGTGTCGGGGCCCGCGCCGCGCGCGATGAGTTCGCGCGCGAGCCGGTTGGCGCGCTCGTCGAAGGCGGCGTAGGTGAGGGTCTCCCCCTCGTAGTCGAGGGCGACCCGGCTCGCGGACATGGCGGCGCGGTCGGCGAACAGGCCCGCCAGGGTGCCCTCCTGCCGGGCCACCTGGGTCGAATTCCATTCGTGCAGGACGCGTTCGCGTTCCAGCTCGGTGAGCACCGGCATATCGGCGATCACGGTCGCCGGGTCGGCGGAGACGAATCGGGCCAGGTAGTCCAGGAATCGGCCGTGGTGCATGGACAGTTCGGCATCGCCGTAGAGGCGCGGGTTGGCCTCGAAGTCGATGTGGATGCGATTGCCCAGGCCGTTGTAGAGGTTGATCGAGAGGTCCTCGACCGGGCCGGTGGACAGCACGTTGATCGAGCCCATCAGGCTGCCGAACTTGAGCTCGCTGTGGAAGAGCATGAGATTGACCATCGGCCCGAAGAAGCCGCGTGAATCCCGGGAGTAGCCGCAGTCTCTGCGAATGTCGTCACTGCGGTAGCGCTGGTGCCGCAGGGCGCCGGTGATCTGCAGTTCGATGGCGCGCACGGTGTCGGCGACGGAGTCGGTGTCGGCGAACTGCACGCGGATGGGCACCACATTGGAGACCACGCCGCCCGAACGCCGCAGCGCGACGGTGGTGCGCGCGGAAACCGGCAGGCTCAGCACCACGTCCTGGGTGCCGGTGACGGCCCGCACGTACCCGGCCAAGGCCGCGACGAACAGTGCCGAGGAGTTGGAGTTGTGTGCGGTGGCGGCGGCTTCGATGGCGGCCTCGACATCGCGGCCGATCACGGCGGTGGCGCTGCGGCGGCCCGCATCCGACACCACGGGCAGCGATCCGTTGGCCGACAGCGTGATCGGCTCGCCGGTTCCGGTGAGCTGTTCCCGCCAGTAGTCGCCGTCCGTGACGAAACGGCTGGTATCCCGGTAGCGGTTCTCATCGCCGTAAATGGTCGCCAGCGGGGTGGCCCGCGAGACCACCGGCTCGGTCTGGTTCTCCAGGGCGGTGTAGATCTCGGCGGCGCGGGTGGTGCCGTTCATGGCGCCGTAGCCGTCGATGACGATGTGGTGGCCGCGGGTGTACCAGATCCAGTCCGAATCACCGACGCGCAGCACCACATTGATGGTGAGCGGATCGTGCTCGATATCAATGGGTGAGCTGGCGTGCTCGTTCATCCAGGCGCGCGCGGCCGCCCGCGGATCCGGTTCCTCGCGCAGATCGATGCGCGCCCAGCCCGGCCGCCACGTGGGGTCGATGACCTGGTGTGGGACACCGTCGATCTCGAGCAGCCGGACGTGGCCGACTTCGCTCTCGGACCCGAACCTTTCGATCGCGTACAGCAGTCGCCCGACATCCAGATCGCCGTGGATCTCCACGAATTGCGCGATGGTCAGCGGAATGTCGGGTCGGATGCGCTGGGCGTACCAGAGTGCTGATTGCGCGGGAGAGAGCGCGAAAGGTTGAGCCGAGAATTCACCCGAAGAACATTGGTCGACACGGTCGGTGGCCAATGAACTCATCAAACACTCCGTTCTGACGCTGTTAGACGCAACTCCCCGAGCCCGAAAAAACGATCACGGTGGGTCCCCCGGAGTCCGCGTTCGCGCGCACGCGCGAACCGTAGGACGTGGCCCACGCCCTATGATTCGGAGCATCACGCCGAGCGGATCGGTGGTGATCTCGAGTTGCCCGCAACGAACAGCGTTGGCGGAGCGAAGATTTAGTTCAGTTACCTCATAGCAAACCTCGCGATTGGCGCTTAACTCGCATAAGGAAACCGCGCGAACTCGGACATATCGGAAAACCCAACAGGCCCCGGCAAAATTTCGGCGAATTTATCGCCGGTGCGGGACGGCCCTCTCACACGTGCCCGCGATTGCCTTGCCTCAGAGCATCACTTGCTGTCGTGGCCCAGAGCATCACTTGCTGTCGTGACTCAGATCAGCACTGCCACGACGCCGAATCAGCGCCACGAAGGTGGCAGCCGCGGCCAGAATACACAACAACACCTCGGGCGCGGGGCCCAAACGCGTCGCAAGTGTCGTGTTGTCGCGCAGCGGCAGCGTCGCTACCAGCGCCGCAGGCACGAACTGCGGCGTCTGCTGCTGGATCGTCCCGTCCGCGGTGATCATCGCGCTCACCCCGGTGGTCACCGAAACCACCACGGCGCGACCGTGCTCCACCGCGCGCACCCGCGACATGGCCAGCTGTTGATACGTCATCTCGCTGCGGCCGAAGGTGGCGTTGTTCGACGGGACGGTGAGAATCTGCGCGCCGGCGCGAACGGATTGCTCGAAGGCCCGGTCGAAGGCGACCTCGTAACAGGTCGCGACGCCGATGGCCACGTTGTCACCGCCGTTGGCGGGCTTGACATGCACCACGCCGTCACCCTTGCCGGGGACGAAATAGCCTGCCCGGTCGGCGTATTCGGAGAAGTGGCGGAAGAAGTTGCGGTACGGCAGATATTCGCCGAACGGCTGAATGATCTTCTTGTCGTGGCGCTCCGCCGGCCCGGCGTCACCGTTCCAGACGATGACCGAGTTGGTGGTGGTGCGATCGGCGTTGACCAGGACCGCGCCGACCAGGATGGGAGCCTTCACATCCACGGATGCCTGCGAGATTTCCTGTGCCGCATCGGCATTGCGCAGTGGGTCGATATCGGAGGAGTTCTCCGGCCAGATCACCACGTCCGGCTGCGGGAAGCGGCCCGCCGCGATCTCCCGAGCCAGCTGCTCGGTGCGGTTGACGTGATTGTCGAGAACGGCGCGGCGCTGGGCGTTGAAGTCCAATCCCAGTTCCGGCACGCTGCCCTGGATGGCGGCGACCGTGATCGGCCGGTTGCCGTCCTCCGGGCCGGGCAGCGCGGTCCGGAGGATCACTCCGGTAACCGGAACTATAGCCACAAGCATTGTCGCAGCAACAATCCGGTTCCACGATGTGAGACGGACTGCTCCCCATCTGGGCGTATTCGATGTGACCGCAGCCACTTCCGGGCTATCGGCCCCGTCCCCTCGCAACCTTCGCAAAACCACCAGCGCCACGGCGGCCAGCCCGGTACCGGTCAACGCCACCGCGAAGCTCACCAGCGGCGCACCACCCACCATCGCGAACGGCAGATACCACCCGTCGGCCTGCCCGAAAGCCAGCTTCCCCCAGGGAAATCCACCGAACGGGAAACTCGACCGCGCCCACTCCGCCAGCGACCACACCGAAGCCACCCACAACGGCCACCCCCGCAGCCGCACCACCCACCGCGTCAACAGCCCGAACAACCCCACATACAACGCACACACCGCCGACAGCGCAATCCACGGCACCGGCCCCACATAAATCCCCGTCCAAGGCAGCAACGGCAGAAAGAACCCCAGCCCCGCTACAAACCCCAGCCCGAAAGCCCCACGCGCCCGGACCGTTCCACGCACCGCAAGCGTCAACACCGCGATCCCCACGGGCGCCAGGAACCACAGCGTCCGAGGCGGGAAGCTCGCGAAAATCAGCAGACCCGCCACTACCGCCGCGATCAGCCGGGACACACCCGGACGCGATTGCATCCATTCGAATAGTCGGTTCGCCGACGACCTCGCGCCGTTCACGGTCCCATCCTGATCGATCAGTGCTGAACCGGCTGTACCGGAAGGGTTTTCGGGGTCGAGCTCAGGCTTCATGGATGGTGACTCCGCGGTGGACGGTGCGCAGGCAGTTCGGTGCGGTGGCGTCCGGGGTGAGCGGCGGGAGGCCGGGGACGCGGGAGCGGGGGTCGGTGGACCAGCGCTGGACCGAGTCGGCGGCGGCCGCGACGACGAGTTCGCGGGCATCCCAGATGGCATAGGAGGCAGGGGCTCCCGGGACCAGGGTGCCGGCGACGCCGTCGCGGACACCACCGGCGCGCCAGGCGCCGCGGGTGGCGGCGGAGAAGGCGGCACGCGGGGAGATCTGGTGGCCGGGGGTGCGGTGATTCACCGCGGCACGCAATGCTTCCCACGGGTCGAGGGCAGTGACGGGGGCGTCGGAGCCCAGGGCCAGGGAGATGCCCGCGGAAGCCATGGCAGCGAACGGGTTCAGGGTGGCGGCGCGCTCGACGCCGAGGCGGGTGGCGTACATACCGTCGGTGCCGCCCCAGGCGGCGTCGAATCCCGGTTGGACGCTGGCGATCACGCCCCAAGCGGCCAGCTTCTCGATCTGCTCGGGCGTGATCATCTCGGCGTGCTCGAGGCGGTGCCCGCGCGAGGCGACGGCCGGTCCACCGAGCCGGTCCACCACCTGCTCGAATCCGGCGACCACGGCGTCCATGGCGGCATCGCCGATCACGTGGAATCCGGTCTGGATTCCGGCTTCGGTGCAGGCCAGCACATGTGCGGCAATGGCTTCGGTGTCGAGGTAGGAGGTGCCGACGGTGTCGCGGTCGGCATAGGGTGCGCGCAGCCAGGCAGTGTGCGAGCCGAGCGCGCCGTCGACGAACAGGTCACCGCCGAGCGCGTGCACACCGAGTTCCTTGACCAGCGTGCGGGCTTCGTCCGCGCTGCGAACGGCCTGCCCCCAGTACGCGCGCACTTCCACCCCGTGCGCGAAGTCGAGGAGTTCGCGGACATCCTCGGCCCCGGAGATCTCGGGTCCCGCGCATTCGTGCACGGCCACAACACCCTTGGCGGCGGCCGCGTCCAGCGCCACCCGCCGGGCCTGATCACGCTGTTCGCGGCTCAACGCCCCGAGCGCGGCACCCCGAACCCGATGATGCGCGTCGGCGCGCAGCGGCTCGCCCCGGGTGAACCCGGCGGCCTCGGTGATCCCGGGCACCGCGTCCAGCAGCGCCGTGGAGGCGACGGCCGAATGTGCGTCCACCCGAGCCAGATACACCTGCCGGCCGGGCGCGGCGGCATCGAGCTCGGCCACCGACGGCGGACGCCCGTCCGCCCATCGCGTCTCATCCCAGCCCTCACCGAGTACGACACCCTCGGGATGGGCGGCCGCGAACTCCCGCACCGTCTCGAGGCACGCCTCGAGCGAATCGGCCTGCGCCAGATCCAGTCCCGTCAGCTTCAACCCCAGCGCGGTCACGTGCACATGCGGGTCCACGAACCCCGGGGCCACGAACGCCCCGTCCAGCTCCACGATCTCCGCATCCGGATGCAACGCCCGCCCCGGCGTATCCAGCCCCACCCACACCACGGTCCCGTCGCTGACGGCCATGGCCGTCGCGTCAGGATTGCTCGAACTGTAGATACGACCGCCGACAAGCAACTGGGTACTCACGGGTGCCCAGTCTGCCGGACGGGTGCGCCGCGCCGACAACCGCACCGCACGCCGCGCCAGCGCACGCCCCGGAATCGCCGTGCGGTGCTACCCCGGTGCTACCGTCGTCGCATGAAGATCTCCGTTTCGCTCCCCGATGATCGGGTCACCGAACTGATCAAGGAACAGCCGAACGTCTCCGATTTTCTGTATCGCGCGGCCCGCCGCATGCTCGTCGCCGAGGAGCTCGCCGCACTCGCCCCCGACACCGAGGTCTCCGCCGCCGCCGAGGCCGCCGAGGCCGTCTCGCTGGAGGCGTGGGCCGCCGGTGAGTGAGGTCCCCGGCATTCAGGGTGAGATCTGGAAGCTGCGCGGCGTCCGCGACCTCGTGCACACCGTGGTGGTCCTCGATTCGGTGCCGCATGTCGTCCGGGGCGGGCTGATCGCGGTATCGATGGTGATCCCCGCCCGCGAGGCCCCGAATCCCCGTGCGCTGCTGACCATTCCGATGCCGGGCAGCGATCAGGCGATCGCGGTCTTCCGGATCGCCACCTTCAGCGCGTCACTGTTCCTCGAGAAGGTCGGCATGCTCGATGCCGCCACCCTCGAAAGTGTCCGCATGGCGCTGCGGGCCCGCTTCGACCTCTGACCCTCACCGTGTGAGCGTGCGCAATGCCTCGATCAGCCCGGCCGCACTCGCACCGAGGGGTGCGAGGAACCGCGTCTCGGCCTCGGCTCGGACCTTTTCGGCCGCCGCGAGCCGCGCCTGCCCGTCGACGGTCAGTTCGATGATGTTCTTGCGCCGATCCTCGGCACTGCGCCGCCGCGCGAGCAGCCCTTTGGCCTCGAGGGTGTCGGTGAACTGGGTCATCGTGGTGCGGTCGATGCGCAGGCGCTGCGCGAGATCCAGTTGCGACAGCGGGATGTCGGTGTCGTCGAGCAACACCAGGACGGCCAGTTCTCGGCTGTCGATTCCCAAGGGCCGCAAGGCGGTCGTGATGTCCTCGGCCAACCGGTGGTAGGCGTGTTTCAGCAGGTAGCCGAGGCGGGAGTGCAGAACGTCGTCGGGTGCGGGGTCGGCCATGCGGCCGATTCTATCGTTCTACTGATAGTCAGCAGCACTGATCATCAGTAGAGTTGACGGTATGGTGGATATCGAATTCGGCGTGAAGACCACGCCCCAGCGGGTCGCGTACGGCGACATCCTGCGCGTCTGGGAGGAGGCCGACGAGCTGCCCGAGATCGCCGACGCCTGGTTGTGGGATCACCTACTCCCCCTGGGCGGCCCCGCAGACGGGCCGGTCCTCGAGGGCTGGACCCTGCTCGCGGCGCTGGCCGCCCGCACCCGGCGGTTGCGCCTGGGACTCCTGGTGACCAGCAATCGGATTCGCGAACCCGCGGTGCTGGGCAAGATCGCGAGCACCGTGGATGCCGTCTCGGGCGGGCGGTTGATCATGGGCCTCGGGGTGGGTGGCACCCGCCAGCCCGCCGATACCGGCGGCATCGCCGGACCCAATCCGGCCGAGGCCGAGTACACCGCGTACGGGCTGCCGATCGTTTCCCCCGGCGAGGGCCTGGCGCGGCTGGCCGAGACCATCGACATTCTCGAAAGCATGTGGAGTGAAAAGGAATTCGACTTTCACGGCCGCTACTACACGCTGCTCGGCAACCGCAACGAGCCCAAGCCCGTCCGGCGCCCGCCGCTGCTGATCGGCGGGTGGGGCGATCGCACTCTGCGGCTCGTGGCCGAACGCGCCGACCTGTGGAACATCCCGGGACCGCCGCACAACGACCTCGAATTCCTCACGCGGCGTTCGCGAATGCTGGACGCGCACTGCGCCGAGATCGGCCGCGATCCCGGCGAGATCACCCGGTCGGTGCAATACATCGTCGACTACGCCGACCCGGCGGGCACCCGCGCCACCGTGCTGGAACTCATCGGCGCGGGCTTCGGCCATATCGTGCTCAGCCTGCGCGCACCCTATCCGGACAAGGTCGCGGCGTGGCTGGTCGACAACGTGATCACCCCGGTGCGCGAACGGCTTTAAGCCGGGCACCGGGGTGAAGGTCGTGCGCAGTAGCGGTCAGCGCGGGTCGATGGCCCGGTAGCCGGGGCCGGGACCCTGGCCGTCGTCGTAGTACTCGGTGACGACCGTGGCGTCGATGACTTCACCGTCCGGGTCGATGACCACGTTGCGGTAGCCGTAGGGGCCGACCGCGGTGGCGACGCGGCTCAGGCGGCGCGCGGCGAAGGCGGCCACGACCGGACGGAACAGGAAGCGGGTGAACGGCAGCAGGGCGAGGAGGCCCAGGGCGGTGGTGAGCAGGCCGGGGACGAACATCAGGACCGCGCCCGTGGCCACCAGCGCGCCGTCGGCGACGGCGGTGCTCGGGTCGAGGTCACCGCGCGCGGCGCGGCGGAAGCCCTCGAAGACGCGGCGGCCCTGGGAGCGGACCAGCACCAGACCCACGGCCGAGCCCGCCAACAGCAGCAGGATCGTAGGGAACACACCGATGAAGTGACCCACCACGACCAGCGTGGCGATCTCGGCGACGAAGTAGGCGAGGAACAGCAGGGCAGGCATCGGGCGATCCTTTCGATCGATCTACCCGTGCAACGCACGAGGACCCGTTTTTTCTCCCGGATGCGTCGCCGGTCACACCGATCAGGCGCTACCGGGGCGAACCAGCCCGGTCTCGTAGGCCAGCACCACCGCCTGGACCCGGTCGCGCAGGCCGAGTTTGGTGAGCACCCGCCCGACATGCGTCTTGACGGTCGCCTCCGACAGGAACAACGCACCCGCGATCTCGGCATTGGAGCGTCCAGCAGCAATGTGCTCGAGCACTTCCCGCTCACGCGCGGTCAGCACATCCAGCACACCCGGATCGCGCCCCGCGGCCGGATCCTCGGCAATGAGCCGATCCAGCAGCCGCTTGGTCACCTTCGGCGAGACGACCGCGTCCCCGGCGGCCACACTCCGAATCGCGGAGATGAGGTCCTCCGGCGGCGTGTCCTTGAGCAGGAACCCACTCGCCCCCGCCCGCAACGCCCCCAGCGCATGCTCATCGAGATCGAAGGTCGTCATCACCAAAACCCTGCTCCCCCACCCGGACTCGATAATCCGCGCGGTAGCCGTCACCCCGTCGGTCACCGGCATCCGCACATCCATCAACACCACATCCGGCCGCAACTCCCCCGCCCTGGCAATAGCGGTAGCCCCATTGTCCGCCTCCCCCACCACCTCGATATCGGGGTGAGCACCAAGCACCATCCGCAACCCCGCACGCATGAGCTCCTGGTCATCGACAACTAGAACGGTGATCGGCACCCCCACAACCTATCCGGTCCGCACCACCCACCCCGAATCCCCGTACGACCCCTACTGAACCGTCGGCGGTCGAGTGGTGGTGAAGCGGTTGCGGTAGTCGGTCGGAGTCGTGCCGAGATGGCGAGCGAAGGCGCGGCGCAGGGTTTCGTCGCTGCCCAGGCCGCTGTGTTGCGCCGCCGAGGTGACGGTGTGACCGTCGAGCAGCAGCTGTCGGGCGGCGTCGAGGCGGATGCGTTCGACCCAGCGGCCCGGGGTGGTGCCGAGTTCGGAGTGGAACAGTCGGGTGAGGTGGCGGGTACTGACCGCGGCAACGGCGGCCATGGCGGGCAGGCTGTGATCGGCGGTCGGGTCGGCGATGATCGCCAGCGTCAGCGGGTGCAGGAGGCTGCCGGGTGCGGGGGCGCTCGCGGCGGCGTCGGCGAATTGGGCCTGGCCGCCCGGGCGGCGGATGAAGAACACGAGTTCACGTGCGACGGTTCGGGCCACCCCGGGTCCGTGATCGTCCTCGACGAGGGCGAGGGTGAGGTCGATGCCCGCGGTGATGCCCGCCGAGGTGACGAACCGCCCGTCGTGGACGTGGATGGAGTCGGGAACCATCCGCACGCGGGGGTAGCGGCGGGCGAGGGTGTCGGCGTGCCGCCAGTGTGTGGTGGCACGGCGACCGTCGAGCAGCCCGAGTTCGGCGAGGACGAACGCGCCCGTGCAGACCGCGGCGACCCGGGTGGCACGGGCGGACAGTTCTCTCGCCGTCGCGAGCAGCTCGTTTTCGATGGGTTGTGCGGCGAGCCGGTCACCGCCGGCGATCACGACAGTGTCGACCGGCCCGGCAATAGCCGCGGTAGCCGTGCCCGAGAGGGCCAATCCCGTTGCGGTGGTGACGGTTCCACCGAGCGCGGAGACCAGCGTGACCGCGTACGGGTGCCCCAGCGCGCCCGCCTGGTGCAGCACCTCCGACGGTCCACTGACATCGAGCAGGGTCACGCCGTCGAAGACGACGAACGCCACATGATGGGTCATGTCCGAATCTGTGGTTCTTCTGTCTGAAAGGACATGGTGGCGAGCCTATGCGACCGGCGAGGCTGAGACCATGACCGAATCGATTGCAGGCGTGAATATTCCGGATTCCACCCTGGCCCGCGAGGCCACCGAGCTCGTCCGTACGACAGCGTCACCGCTGCTTTTCGACCATTCCCGGCGCGTCTTCCTCTGGGGAGTCCTGCGCGGCCGGGAAGCGGGTCTGCGGTTCGATCCCGAGCTGCTGTACGTGGCGGCGATGTTCCACGACCTCGGGCTCACGCAGCGTTTCCGGCGCACCGACCAGCGCTTCGAGATCGACGGCGCGGACGAGGCGCGGCGCTTCCTGTCGGCCCACGGCATCACCGCCGAAGCGGCCGAATTGGTGTGGACCGCCATCGCCCTGCACACCACACCGGAGATCCCCTTGCACATGGCCCCCGAGATCGCGTTGGTCACCCGCGGTGTCGAATTCGATGTGCTGGGAATCGGTTACGAGGCGCTCTCCGACGAGCAGCGCGCGGCCGTCGTGGCGGCCCACCCCCGCCCGAACTTCAAGAACGCCATCCTCGCCGCCTTCACCGAGGGCATCCAGGATCGCCCCGCCACCACCTTCGGCAATGTGAAAGCCGATGTCCTGAGCCACTTCGTGCCCGGATTCGAGCGCGGTGATTTCGTCGAGGTCATCAAGAACTCCGGCTGGCCCGAGTAGGCGGCCGCCTCTTTCGGCTGCGGCACACCTATTCGTCGGGGAGAGTGCGGTCGAGGGGGATGGTGGCGCGGACGGTCCAGCCGCCGTGGGGGTTTCGGCCGGCGGTGAGGGCGCCGCCGAGGACGGCGATGCGTTCGCGCATGCCGACCAGGCCGAGGCCGCTGCCGGGGATGCGCGAGGGGGCGGTGACCGCCGGTTTGTTTGGGCCGCCGCCGTTTCCGTTGCCGCCGTTTCCGGCATTGCCGATGCCGTCGGCTGTGACGATGCGGTGGCTGCCAGAACCGTGGCCGCAGTGGCCGACGGGGCCGGTCGGGGCGGCAGCCGACACCGGGACGCCGCCGGAGTCGGTGATGTCGAGCAGGACGTCGGTGTCGCGGCGGGTGACGCTGACCGCGGCGTGCGGGGCGGCGCCGGCGTGGCGCAGGGTGTTGGTGAGAGATTCCTGCACGATGCGGTGGATGCCGAGGCTGACCTCGGGGGTGACGGTGTCGAGTTCGCCGCTCAATTCGAGGGATACGTCCAGCCCCGCGCTGCGCATCATGTCGACCATCTTGGCGATGCCTGCGGTCCCGTGTTGCGGAAGTTGTTCGGGCGCATGCTCGGTGCGTAGCAGTTCAACGGTGCGGCGCAGCTCGCGCAGGGCGTCACGGCCGGTCCCGGCGATGGTGGACAGCGCCTGCTCGGCGGTATCGGGATCGCCGCGCAGCGCGTAGCGTGCGCCGTCGGCCTGCACGATGATGACGCTGACCGCGTGCGCGACCACATCGTGCAGTTCGCGCGCGATCCGCATGCGTTCGGCGGCGACGGCGTCGTGGGCGCGGCGTTCGCGGTCGTAGTCGGCGACGGCCAGGCGCGCGGCGACCTCGGCGTCGTAGGCGTGCCGCGCGCCGACGAATTCGGCCAGCGTCCAGCACAACGCGTAGTAGAGCGCGGTGAACGCGATGTCGGTGCCCGAGGGATTGCCGATGGCCATCGCCGAGATGAGGCTGTCGAGCACCAGAATGCCCAGGTAGACGAGCCCTTGGCGGCGGCCGACATACGCGACGAGGGTGTAGAGCATGATGCCCAGCCCCAGCAGCGCGGGATGCACCGACTTGTCGCCCACGGCCCCGTGCACCATCGACGCGGTGACCGACAGCAGCACCATGGCGACGGCCGCGGCCCGGGTGTGGGTGCGGCGGAACACGATCGGCACCACCAGCACGACACTCAGCACCAGATAGGTGGCCTTGTAGGTGCTGTTGCTCACGGCCAGCACGTCGATGCCCAGCAGCAGCAGGGCCAGGATCGTATCGGTGATGAGGGGCTTACCCCGCAACCACAAGCTGAACCGGCGCACCCGTCCACCCTACGGTCCGCCCGCCGCCACCTGCGGTCACGCTCCGGAGCGGCCGACTCGCCCGAGCCCATCCGTCACACACCTGCGGGGTCGGATCACCAGGCTCGCGGACGTTCGTTTGCGCCGCTGCTGTACCGCAGCGCACCCACTCGGATACCCCGGTTCGGTGGGCTCGGTCCCGTCCGCAGCTCACGCCCCGGCGGCAGGGTCTTCCACGTGGCCGCTGGTCCCGCTCGGCAACCGGCGGATCGCCCCCTGCGGCGGGCGGTTTGATCTTGTGTGGTCGGCTCTGGTTGGGTCGGCCAATGAGCCTTGCGGACTGGGCGGTCCTACTGACCGCGGCGACGGCGGCCGGATGGGTCGATGCGGTGGTCGGCGGGGGCGGGCTGATCGTGTTGCCGACCCTGTTCGTGGTGCTGCCGGGGCTGGCCCCGCAGACGGCCTTGGGCACCAACAAGATTGCCGCGTTCTCCGGCACCAGTGCCGCGGTGATCACCTTCGCGCGCAAGGTGCCGATGCGCTGGAAGGTGTTGCTGCCCGGCGCGGTGCTGGCCGCGATCGCGGCGGCCTGCGGTTCGGCGGCGGTCGCGCTGATCGACAAGAAGTACTTCGTGCCCATCGTGATGGTGGTGCTGATCGGTGTCGCGATCTTCGTCACGCTGCGCCCGTCGGTCGGCGTCACCATGGCCACGCATCCCCCGACCCGGCGCAAGACGATCCTGGTGGTGGCGTTGGCGGCCGGGCTGATCGGCCTCTACGACGGCATCCTCGGTCCCGGCACCGGCACGTTTCTGATCATCACCTTCGCCACCCTGCTCGGCACCGAGTTCGTGCGCGCCGCCGCGATGGCGAAGGTGATCAACTGCGGTTCCAACCTGGGCTCGCTGATCTTCCTGGCGAGCACCGGCCACGTGCTGTGGGCGCTGGGCCTGTCCATGGCGGTCGCGAATGTGGCGGGCTCCGTGGCCGGTTCACGCATGGCCCTCGCCAAGGGTGCTGGTTTCGTCCGAATCGTCCTGCTGATCGTCGTCACCGTCATGGTCATCCGGCTCGGCTGGCAGCAGTTCGCCTGATCCGGATCAGACGCGCGCGTCGTCGGGTTGGCGGTGGCCGCCGGGGAGGGAACGGGGGGCGCCGCCGTCGAAGGTGGAGCGCTGCAGCGACTCCGGGGTGAGGCGGTGGATGGTCGCGATGGGGCGGAAGGCTTCCGGGTCCGCCTGGTAGGTCTCCGGCCCCGGATGTAGCGGGCCGTCGGCGAGCAGCGCGCCCTGCTCGCCGGGCAGTTCGCGCGGGGCGGGGGCGGGCTGGGAGAGCCAGGGGGCCAGCACCTTCGAGGTGGTCTCCTGGATTTTCCGTTGCAGCGCTTCACCGTCTTCGAGGCCGGGACGCTGGAACAGCACCGTGAGCGCACCCGAGACCGCGCCGACGACCGCACCGACGAGGGCGGCCGCGCCGACATCGTCGAGTTCCTCGGGGAACGCGCCGCGCAACTGCCGGGCGATCTCCTGCTGGGAGGCGAGCTGCGCGTAGGCGGCGCGACCGGACACCGCGGGCACGGTGCGCGAAACCTGTGCGCGCAGCACAGCGATCCGGGCGGCGAGGGTGTCGCCGAGATGATCGCCGGGATTGTCGCCGGCCGCGCGCAGGGCGCGCAGCAGCACCTCGACGGGACGTTCCCCGGGGCGGCGGGTGGCGATGGCGCGCACGGCGGCCTGCACACGTTCGTCCGGCTCGGGGAACAGTAGTTCCTCTTTGCTGGCGAAGTAGTTGAAGAACGTCCGGGTGCCGACTTCGGCGGCGGCCGCGATATCGGCGACGGTGGTCGCCTCGTACCCTCGGCTCTCGAACTGTTCTACGGCGGCTTCGAGCAGGGCTCGACGGGTGCGTTCCCGTTTACGATCGCGCAGTGCGGATGGCGGCACGCGGGCAGACAGTACGGCATCCGGTCAGCAAAACGTGGCAGGTACTGGAGTTGTGCGCGGCGTTTCATGGTGTGCTACATCGCAGTTCGCGCATTGTTGCAGCGTATGCAGGTTTGCGCGGCGTGAATTTCATTCGGGCTGCGTGGTTTGTTGAACCTCCGGCGTGTCGGCCTCTAGGTTGGATCGGGTGAGCATCGCTACCAAGGTTGTGGACGAAGCGTTCCGCGCGCTGCCGCTGTCCGCGCTCGCCGACGCCGCGCTGGGCGCGGCCCGCGCCGCCGGGGCCGAGTACGCGGACCTGCGCGTGCACCGACTTGTGCAGCAGTCCATCCGATTGCGTGACGGCCGCGTCGAATCGGTGTCCGACAGCATCGATCTCGGCTTCGCGGTGCGCGTGATCGTCGACGGCACCTGGGGTTTCGCCTCGCACGCCGACCTGACCGTCGACACCGCCGCCGAGGTGGCGCGGCGCGCGGTCACCGTGGCGCGGACCCTGCGCGGACTCAACCGTGAACGCGTCGAGTTGGCCCCGGAGCCGCGCTACGACGGCGCGGAATACGTCTCCGCCTACGACATCGACCCCTTCGCCGTGCCGACCCCGGAGAAAGTGGCGCTGCTGCTGGACTATTCGGAGCGTTTGAAGGCCGCCGACGGCGTCGATCACGTGACGGCGTCGGTGCTGCAGGTCAAGGAGCAGACCTTCTACGCCGACAGCTTCGGCTCCCGCATCACCCAGCAGCGCGTCCGCCTGCACCCGGAGATCGAGGCCATCACCGTCGACCCGTCGGCGGGCGTCTTCGAGACCATGCGCACCCTCGCCGCCCCGGCCGGACGCGGCTGGGAATACGTGAGCGGCGCCGACGGAACCTGGGACTGGGCAGGCGAACTCGCGCGGATGCCCGAATGGCTGGCCGAGAAGGTGAAGGCCCCCACCGTGGCGGCCGGACCCACCGACCTGGTCATCGACCCCAGCAATCTGTGGCTGACCATCCACGAGTCCATCGGCCACGCCACCGAATACGACCGGGCGATCGGCTACGAATCCGCGTACGCGGGCACTTCTTTCGCCACCCCCGACCTGCTCGGCACACTGAAGTACGGCACCCCGATCATGCATGTGACCGGCGACCGCACCCAGGAGCACGGCCTGGCCAGCGTCGGCTGGGACGACGAGGGCGTGGCCGGGCAGCGCTGGGATCTGGTGCGCGACGGCGTCCTCGTCGGCTATCAACTCGACCGCGTCTTCGCGCCGCGCCTGGGTCTGGAACGCTCCAACGGCTGCTCGTATGCCGACTCCGCGCACCACGTGCCGATCCAGCGCATGGCGAATGTGTCGCTGCAACCCGATCCCGAACGCGACACCAGCACCGCCGAACTGATCTCCCGCGTCGAGAACGGCATCTACATCGTCGGCGACAAGTCGTGGTCGATCGATATGCAGCGCTACAACTTCCAGTTCACCGGCCAGCGCTTCTTCCGCATCCGCAACGGCGAACTGGCCGGACAGCTGCGCGATGTCGCCTACCAGGCCACCACCACCGACTTCTGGGGATCCATGGAAGCCGTCGGCGGCCCCTCGACCTGGGTGCTCGGTGGCGCGTTCAACTGCGGCAAGGCGCAACCCGGTCAGGTGGCGGCGGTCTCGCACGGCTGCCCGTCGGTGCTGGTGCGCGGCATCAATATTCTCAATACCCGCGCCGAGGCCGGGCAGTAGGAAAGGACCGACCGTGAGTAAGGAGCCGGCACAGTGAGTGTGCTCCCCGCCCCCGACGTCGTCGAACGCGCGCTGCGGTCCTCGCGCGCCGACGAGGCCATGGTGATCGTCACCGACGCGCACGAGGCCTCGCTGCGCTGGGCCGGAAATTCCATGACCACCAACGGTTCCTCGGTCGCGCGCGACTGGGTGGTGGTCTCGATCTTCCGCGACGGCCCCAACTCCGCGCGCGTCGGCAGCGTCAGCTCCACCAGCGTGGACCCCGCCGACATCGAGGCCGTGGTGCGCGCCAGCGAACAGGCCGCCCGCGACGCCGAACCCGCCCGCGACGCCATGCCGCTGCTGGATCCCGACGCCGTCGACGCCGACACCCTCGACAAACTCCTGGAGTGGGAGGGCGACCCGGCGACCACCGATATCGGCGTGTTCACCACCCTCGCACAGGATCTCGCCACCGGTTTCGACGGCACCGACCGCCTCTACGGTTTCGCCCACCACCAGGTGCACTCCACCTGGCTGGGCACCTCCACGGGGCTGCGACGGCGCTGGGTGCAGCCCACCGGTTCGGTCGAGATCAACGGAAAACGCGGCACCGGCGCGGAATTGGCCAGCGCCTGGGTCGGCACCGGCACCACCGATTTCGCCGACGTCGACACTCCCAGCCTGCTCGCGGAGCTGTCGCGTCGCCTGGATTGGAGCAAGCGCCGCGTCGAGCTGCCCGCGGGCCGTTACGAGACGCTGCTGCCGCCCTCCGCGGTCGCCGACCTGATGATCTACATGACCTGGACGATGGAGGGCCGCGGCGCACACGAGGGCCACACGGCGTTCTCCCGCGCGGGCGGCACCCGAATCGGGGAGCGGCTCACCGGGATTCCGCTCACCCTCTACTCCGACCCGAGCGCGGCGGGCCTCGAGTACCGCCCGTTCGTGGCGACCGGATCGTCCTCGGAATCGCTGTCGGTGTTCGACAACGGTTTGACCGCGGTGCGCACCGACTGGGTCCGCGAGGGCGTCATCGACTCGCTGGTCTATCCGCGTGCCACGGCCGCCGAATTCGATGCTCCCGCCACCCTTCCCGGCGAGAACCTGCTCATGACCGGCGGCACCGACGCGAGCCTCGCGGACATGATCGCGAATACCGAACGCGGTCTGCTGCTGACCTGCCTGTGGTACATCCGTGAGGTCGACCCGGCCACACTGCTGCTCACCGGCCTCACCCGCGACGGCGTCTACCTGGTCGAGAACGGCGAAGTCACCGGGGCGGTCAACAACTTCCGCTTCAACGAGAGCCCCTTGGATCTGCTGCGCCGCGTCAGCGAGGCGGGCCGCACCGAGATCACGCTGCCGCGCGAGTGGAAGGACTGGTTCACCCGCACCGCCATGCCGCCCTTGCGGATTCCCGACTTCCACATGTCCTCGGTCAGCCAGGCCACCTGATCGCGCCCGGCCGCGCGCGGCTCATTCCGCGCGCGGTCGGTGCATGAACCAGTTGGGTACTCCGAGCACCTCGGCCTCCTCGAGCACGGTGAAGCCGAAGCGCTCGTAGAACTTCACGTTCTCGCGCTTGTCGGTTTCCAGGTACGCCGCTTCGCGCCGATCGTCCACGCGGGCACAGAAATCCGCCAGCATCAGGCTGCCGATGCCCTGCCCCTGCAATCCGGCGTCCACGGCCACCGGACCCAGATGCCAGTGCGGTTCGGCGGGATCGCGTCGCGCCCACTCGTTGCTCCAACCCACCACTCGCCCGGTGGTCCCGGGTGGGGTACCCAGTAGCACCGTCGGCAGGATGCGCGCCTTCTCCCCCGGCGTCGGATGGCAGCGGCCCGGCGGGGCCATCCCGCACACACCCACCACCCGGCCCTCGCGTAGCGCTCCCGCGACGGTTCCGCGCCCCGCCACCCCGTAGACCGCCGCGCGGAAGAATCGGGTCAACGCCTGCTCGCGGCGTTCCGGGTTCGGGCCGAAGGCCGCCACATTGATGGGGTTGTCACGCATTCCGCGCGCGAGCACGTCGGCCGCCGCACGCCGCTGCGATCGCGCCAGGTCCCGTACTTCGCTATCACTCATCGCCGTGTCTCTCGCCGTGTTCTCGAGTCAGCGTCTCCATCATCCCCCGCGCGCCGGTTTCGGGGTCGAAACCGCTCCGCGCCATGGTTTCCCGACAACTTCGCGCGCCGAGTACGAAGATTCGGTGGTATCGGCTCCGACCACACAGCAGAGACGGCAGCCACGCCGCTTCGTTCCCTCTCTTGAAGGAGTACGGCCATGAGCAAGGTAGTCACCGGCGCGAACATGTCCCTCGACGGATTCATCGCCGGCCCCGGCGAAACCGGCTTCGAGCATCTGTTCGCCTGGTATCAGGGCGGCGATGTCGCCATCCCCAGCACCCATCCCGAGATCCCGTTCACCCTCACCGCCGACGACGCCGCCTATCTGCGCGCCTGGCTCGATCAGGTCGGCGTCTACATCGTCGGCAAGCGCCTGTTCACCCTCACCGATGGCTGGGGTGGCATCCATCCGGCCGACAAGCCGATCGTGGTGGTCACCCACACCGTGCCCGAGCAGTGGATCGCCGAGCATCCCGACGCCCCGTTCACCTTCGTCACCGGCGGTGTGAAGGAGGCCGTCGATGTCGCGCGCGGTATCGCGGGCGGGAAGATGGTCGGCGTCAGCGGCGGCGATATCGCCCGGCAATGCCTGGATCAGGGCCTGCTGGACGAGATCTGGGTCGATCTGGTGCCGGTGCTGCTCGGCGGCGGCGTCCCCCTGCTGGGTGAGCTGGCGAACGCACCCGTCCTGTTGGAGGATCCGGAGATCACCGCGGGCTCCCGCGTCACCCACCTCAAGTACCGCCTGCGCTGAACCTGGTTGCGCTGTCGGCGAACCGGTTGTCGTGCGGCCTGTACGCGCGCATCCTGGAGCCATAGCAACGTAATCATGTAATCGGGATGGTGGTCGTCGTGGACGACGAAGCTGCGCAGCCCGGCTTCGGGACACCCGACGCCGACGCACTGGACTCCTACTCGCGCACCGTGATCGCGGTCGCCAAAACGGTCACCCCGCATGTGGCCAGCGTGCAGACCCGTCGCGGCGGCGGCTCGGCCGTGGTGTTCACCGACGACGGTTTCCTGCTCACCAACGCGCACGTGGTGGGCGAATCCTCGAGCGGGACCGTGGTGTTCGCCGACGGGCTGGAATCGAAATTCGATGTGGTGGGCGTGGATCCGCTCTCGGATCTGGCCGTGCTGCGGGCCCGCGGCGGCGCGCCACCGGCGGTCGAACTCGGCGATGCCGACCGCCTGGTGGTGGGCCAGCTGGTGGTCGCGGTCGGCTCCCCGCTCGGACTGGCCGGATCGGTGACGGCCGGGGTGGTGAGCGCGCTGGGCCGATCGGTGCCGGTGGGCAATCGCCGTGCCGCCCGCATGGTCGAGAACGTGATCCAGACCGACGCCGCCCTCAACCCCGGCAATTCCGGTGGAGCACTGGCGGATTCAGCCGGCCGGGTGGTGGGGATCAATACCGCGGTCGCCGGCATCGGGCTGGGTCTGGCCATCCCGATCAATGACACCACGCGGCGCATCATCAGCACCCTGCTCACCGAGGGCCGCGTGCGCCGTGCCTATCTGGGGGTGGTCGGGGTGCCCGCGCCGCTACCGACGGCGGTGGCCGCCCGCACCGGTCAGGACGCGGGACTGCGCATCGTCGAGGTGGTACGCGGGGGTCCGGCCGAGCGGGCGGGATTGCGGCGCGGGGATCTGGTGCTCAGCATTTCCGCCACCGAGATCCGTGACGCGCAGGGCATTCAGCGGCAGTTGTTCGCCGACGCCATCGGCCGCTCACTACCGGTGACGGTGCTGCGCAACGGCGCGATGGTGGATGTGATCGCGGTGCCGATCGAGCTCACGGTCGACTGAACCGAGCACGCGGCACACCGGACCTGCCGCGCCTCACGATGCCGAGCGATGCTCCGCGGCGCTGGGCTGCCAGATGTCGGCGAGCTCGTCGAGGGGGATGTCGAGGGCTCGGCTGAGCGCCACCACGGTCCCGAAGGCGGGCGTCGGCAGCCGACCGGATTCGATCTTGCGCAGGGTCTCGGGCGAAATACCCGCGGCGGCAGCCACTTCCAGCAGATCGCGCTGCCCGCGGGCGGCACGCAACGCGGAACCCAGGCGGCGGCCCGCCTCGAGCTGAGCGGGCGTGAGGGGCAGTCGGACCATGACCGCCACCCTACGGTTGGTATTTAAATACCGCAACCCGCTATGGTCGGTATAAAAATACCAATCCAGGAGGTTGTCATGGTCGAGCTCAAGAGCCCGGCGGAAATCCAGCGCATGGCGGTGACCGGGCGTTTCGTCGCCGAGGTGCTGAGCGAACTGCGCACGAAGGCCCAGATCGGGGTGAACCTCCTCGAACTGGAGGCCGTGGTGCGTGAACGCATCCGCGAGCGCGGCGCGGTCTCCTGCTACTGGGACTACTCCCCTTCCTTCGGGCGCGGCCCGTTCCGCAACACCGTCTGCCTGTCGGTCAATGACGCCGTGCTGCACGGACTTCCGTTCGACTACGCCCTGCGCGACGGCGACGTGCTGACCATGGACCTGGCCGTGAGCATCGACGGCTGGGTCGCCGATTCGGCCGTCACCGTCATCGTCGGCACCCCCGATCCCGAGGACACGCGTCTGGTCCGCGCCACCGAGGACGCCCTCGCGGCGGCCATCGCCGTGGCTCGGCCCGGCAACACCATCGGCGATCTCTCGGCTGCCATCGCGGCGGTGGCCGAGGCGGGCGGGTACCCGATCAATACCGAGTTCGGCGGCCACGGCCTGGGCCGGACCATGCACGAGGACCCGCACATCCCCAATCAGGGCCGTGCCGGGCGCGGTTTCTGGTTGCGTCCGGGTCTGACCATCGCCATCGAGCCCTGGTTCGCCCGCGGCACCGACCGCATCGTCACCGATCCGGACGGCTGGACCCTGCGTGCGGCCGACGGTTCGCGCACGGCCCATTCCGAGCACACCGTCGCCATCACCGACACCGAGCCGCTGGTGCTGACCCGCGCCTCCTGACGCGTTCGCAGTTCTCCCGGAACCGAGTACTGCCCTCGGTTCCGGCTCTCGAGCGCGTCTTCGCGCCGGTTTCTCGTCATCGATCCCCTCGGTGAGCGGCCGCTTAGCAATGTGGGCTTGACCACACCGCTGTGATCCAGCTAACGTCTCGCCGCGAACTAAGCGCCCGCTTAGTTTACCTGTGACCGGGACCACGTCCACTCCGACGGAATCCCGACCGGCTCTGCTGTCCACCTGGTCCGGCCAGGTGCCTGCTCGTGAAGGAACGCTGATGAAGATCGCCGCCACCTCCGCCCTGCTGATCGGCTCCGCCGTGCTCGGCTGCGGTACCGCCCACGCCGCCCCCGCCGACGCCGCGCCCGTGCACTTCACCGCGGGCGCGACCCAGGACGGCACCGCGGTGATCCACACCGACGCGGGCTCGATGCGCGTCGACAACGGTGTCTTCAAGATCGAGGGCGCCGACGGCAGCCTGCTCGCCGGGACCCAGTTGTCGTTCCGCGTGGACGATTTCGTCTTCCCGATCACCGCGGACATCGCCGACCACACCGCCACCCTGACCCCGCAGTTCGACGTCGCGCACGCGGTCTACCAGCCGGTGGCCCAGGCCGTCGCCCTCGACGACGGTTCGCAGCGCGAGGCCCTGGCCTGGCAGAAACTGACCAGCACCATCCTCACCGGCGGCGCGCTGGGCACCGCGACCGGCGCGGTCGGCGGCGCGGCCATCGGTTGCCTGGCGGGCGGCATCATCGCCGGCGGCGGTGCGACCCTGGCCACCGGCATCATCGGCGGCATCTTCTCGTTCCTGCCCGCGGCCGCGGTCGGCTGCCTCGCGGGTGCGGCGGCCATGTCCGCGCTCGGCACCGTCGGTGGCGCGCTACTGGTGACCATCCCCGTCGCGATCGGCGCGGCGATCCAGTACTACTCCACGATCAACGCCCCGCTGCCCCCGGCCAAGCCCGCCAACTGACCCCCGACCCGCGCCGGATCCCCCGCGCCAACAGCGGATCCGGCGCTCCTCGCACCGGCCGGGCGTCCCTCGCGCCCGGCCGGTGGCCGGACCGGATACACAGCCGGTGACCGGATGAAATACTCACTGGGAGATACTCATTCGATGGGTAACGACGACGTAGCGCCGAACGCCGAAAGCGGCAGCCGCGACACCGCCTCGGTGGCGCATCTCGAGCTGTCCCAGCGCCGCTTTCCCGAAGGCCAGCGCCGGATCTTCCTCGCCGCCATCGACGCCTTCTCCGAGCGCGGCTTCCACGCCACCACCACGCGCGATATCGCCGCCCGCGCCGGGCTCAGCCCCGCCGGGCTGTATGTGCACTTCGGTTCCAAAGAGGAAGTGCTCTACCGCATTTCGCTGTCGTCGATGCGCCTGACCCACCAGGTGGCCACCGCCGCGGCGGCCGGTTCGGGCAGCGCCGCCGAGCATCTGACCGCCGTGGTCCGTGATCTGACCGTGTGGCACGCCGAGCACGCCGCCTCGGTGAAGGTCGTGCTGCACCACCTCACCGACCTCACCGCCGAGCACCGCAACGAGGTCATCGAACTCCAGATCGCCATCCACCGCCTGGTCCGCGACCTGGTCGCCCAGGGCGTCGCCGACGGTGTCTTCGACGTCCCGGACTCCCACGCCATCACCCTCGCCCTGATGTCGCTGTGCGTGGACACCTCGCGCTGGTACCAGCCCGACTACCGCCGCACCCCCGACCAGATCGGCGCGGACTACGCCGTCCTCGCCCTCCGGATGGTGGGCGCGAACCCCGCCTGACCCGGGTCAGGCTTCGCCGGAATCGCCTGCCGCAGCGGATAACTCGGCGAGCATAGCCAGGGCGCGAGCTTTGTCTTCGGCGGACGCGTCGGCACCGAACCGCCGCAGACCGGTCTCGAGCGCCCGGACCGCCGCCTTGTCGTCACTCTTCATCACGCTGAGGATGCGGGCGTTGTCGAGCACGCGGGCCAGGCCCTCGAGCTGTTTCGAGCCGCCGTATTCGACATCGGGTTCGTCTCGCTGGATATAGATGATGGTGTTGCCGACCGGGTCGACCACGGTGAAGCGGGTCTGGCCGGGCCGGAATCGCGTGATGCGCGGCGCGCCCTTGTCCGGGATCCGGCCGTAGCGGGCGCGCAGCGCGGTCTTGAACTCGGTGTGCCAGCCCTCGACCTCGTCGACCAGCACCAGGCAGCAGACGTGGGCTTCCTCGGCGGACGGCAGGTCCTTCGGGGTCGGCCCGAAGTGCAACTCGAAGCCGTCGCGTTCGACCACTCCATAGGTATAGGGCCGGGTCATCTCACTGGTGACCTGGTAGCCCAGGGTGCGGTAGAAGTCCAAGGTCTCGGGGAGATTCCCGCCCCAGAGCACCGGAATCGAAACTGCCACCATCGTTCCTCCTCGCCGATCGGGTTCGAAATCCAAGCTAGCGATCGAGAGGGGGTACGCGCCTATGGCTCGGCGCGTGATCCACGTCGCGCCCGCACAGCGACTAGGCTGCGCACGTGGACAACACGTTCGAGCCATTGGGCAAGGCGAACTATGTACAGCTGACCACCTTCAAGAAGGACGGGACGCCGGTCGGGACGCCGGTGTGGGCGGTCCTCGACGGTGCCAAACTCTATGTCTGGACGGTCACCGACAGCTGGAAGGTCAAGCGCATCCGGCGCAATCCGCAAGTCACGGTGCAACCGTGCGATGTCCGAGGCAACACTCGCGGCGAGGTGCTGAAGGGTTCGGCGCAGATCCTCGACGCTCCCGGCAGCGCGCGGGTGCGAGATCTGATCAAGCGCCGCTACGGAATTCAAGGTTGGCTGGTCCTCCTCGGCAGTAAGCTCCGGCGCGGCGACAGCGGCACCATCGGCATCGAAATCACTCCCGCATAACAGTTTTCACGCACGACCCAGCCGCCGAACCGACGGGGACCGGTCCGGCGGCGGTCGTGCCCACTATCGGGTTTGGGACGAATCGGGCCTAGGGCTGATCTCCTGCGATGATCGCACCGAGCAGGCCGCCGACACCGCAGCCGATGATCGCGCCGACCAGGAAGAACCAGATCCCGATCACGATGCCGACGATGCAGCCGATGAGCGCACCGGCCACGATCGACCCGGCATTGGCCACATTCTGCAGCGCCGCGACATCACCGTTGGGTGCGGCGATATCGGCCGGATTCGACGGTCGCACCGTCAGTTCGGTGGCGGCCGCGTTCACCTCCGGGACGACGGTCAGTGTGCGGTCGGCGGCTTGATAGGTGAGCGGTAGCGAGGCGATGACCTCGCCGGAGGGCGCGATGATGTTCACCGCGCCGGGTGCGAGTTCGAAGTGTCCCGCCGTGAGCGTGGTGGTGACCGCGGAGCGGTCGGGGGCCAACGCGACGGAGTAGTCGACACCCCGATCCACCCCGTTGATCCCCGGTTGCGCGACGGCGGGTTCACCGTGTGCGGTCACCGAGGCGATGCACAACGCGGCGACGGAAAGTAAAGCGGTAGCGGCAATCTTGGCAATTCTCATGATTTTTCCCTGCCATCGAAGAGCCGATTCACCGCAGGGTCGAGCAGGCGAATCCCGAGAGATCCGCCCGAACACTGCAACTCGAATTCGCGGACGCGAGGGCACGGCGAATCGGGGAATTCCCACATCGAATTATCGGTCCCGATAACGTCATCGGACGTTCACGGGTGACCCCGCGCCGTAAAAACCTGTGATGGTCTCCCCGAGTACGACGCCGGGACATTCTTATGATGCTCTCAGAATCCTGAACAGGGAAGACCCAGGTGCCGGGGTTGTCCGCCTTTGTCCTGCGCGTCACCCCGACACGCCGCCACCACCCGGTGGACCGGTCGAATTCGATTACTCCAGTTCGCCTTCGGTCTCCAGATACACCTGCCGCAGCCGATCCAGGGTTTCGGCTTCGGGCGCTTCCCAGAGTTTCCGCTCCGCCGCCTCCAGCAAACGCTCCGCAATACCGTGCAGCGCCCACGGATTCGACTGCTCCATGAACTTCCGATTGGTCTCGTCGAAAACATAGGACTCGGCGAGCTTTTCGTACATCCAGTCCGCCACCACATTGGTGGTGGCGTCGTAGCCGAACAAATAGTCCACGGTGGCGGCCATTTCGAACGCGCCCTTGTAGCCGTGCCGGCGCATGGCCTCGAGCCAGCGCGGGTTGATCACGCGCGCCCGGAACACCCGGGTGGTCTCCTCGGAGAGCGTGCGGGTGCGCACCGCGTCCGGGCGGGTGCTGTCACCGATATAGGCCTCGGGGTTCTTGCCGGTGAGCGCGCGCACCGCGGCCACCATGCCGCCGTGGTACTGGAAATAGTCGTCGGAGTCGGCGATGTCGTGTTCGCGGGTGTCGGTGTTCTTGGCCGCCACCGCGATTCGCCGGTAGGCGGTGCGCATATCGTCGGCCGCGGGCGCGCCGTCGAGATCGCGGCCGTAGGCGAAACCACCCCAGGCGGTGTACACCTGGGCCAGATCGTCGTCGGTGCGCCAGCTCTTGGAGTCGATGAGCTGCAGCAGGCCCGCCCCGTAAGTACCCGGCTTGGAGCCGAAAATCCTTGTGGTGGCACGACGTTCGTCACCGTGCTCAGCCAGGTCGGCCTGCGCGTGGGCGCGCACATAGTTGGATTCGGCGGGTTCGTCGAGCTCGGCGACCAAGCGGACGGCGTCATCGAGCAGCGCCAGCACGTGCGGGAAAGCGTCCCGGAAGAAGCCGCTGATGCGCACGGTGACATCGATGCGCGGACGGCCCAACTCGTCGAGACCGATGGCCTCGAGCCGGGTCACGCGGCGACTGGCCTCATCCCACACCGGCCGCACACCCAACAGCGCGAACACCTCGGCGATATCGTCGCCGGAGGTCCGCATGGCCGAGGTGCCCCACACCGACAGACCCACCGAGCGCGGGTACTCGCCGTGGTCGGCCAGATACCGCTCCAGCAGCGAATCCGCCATGGCCTGACCGGTTTCCCAGGCCAGCCGCGACGGCACCGCCTTGGGATCGACGGAGTAGAAATTCCGCCCGGTCGGCAGCACATTGATCAGCCCGCGCAGCGGCGACCCGCTGGGCCCGGCCGGAATGAATCCGCCGTTGAGCGCGTGCAGGATTCGCGCGATCTCGACGCCGGTCTGCCGCAGTCGCGGCACCACCTCGGTGGCCGCGAAGCCCAGCACCCGGCGCACCTCGGTCAGCGGGCCGGCGATGTCGGTGAGTCCGGCGGCCTCGGCGAGTTCCCCGCCGAGCATGGTCTCGGTGACCGCGTCGATGGAGTCGACATCCCAGTCGACCTCCTGCATGGTCAGCACCAGTTCGCGGGCCAGCTTCTCGAAGGCGTCGACCCGCTCGCGCGACTCGTCCCCGGCCTCACTGAGCCCCAGCGCTTCTCGCAGTCCCGGCACATTGACCTCGCCGCCCCACAGCTGCCGGGCACGCAGCATGGCCAGCACCAGATCGACTTCGGCCTCCCCCGCCGGGGCCTGCCCCAGCACGTGCAGGCCGTCGCGGATCTGCACGTCCTTGATCTCGCACAGCCAGCCGTCGACGTGCAGCAGCATGTCGTCGAACACGTCCTCGTCGGGCCGCTCGGCCAGGCCCAGATCGTGGTCCATCTTGGCCGCGCGCATGAGCGTCCAGATCTGCTGGCGGATGGCGGGCAGCTTGGCCGGGTCGAGCGCGGAGATATTGGCGTGCTCGTCGAGCAGCTGCTCCAATCGCGAGATGTCGCCGTAGGTTTCGGCGCGCGCCATCGGCGGGATCAGATGGTCGACCAGGGTGGCGTGGGCGCGGCGCTTGGCCTGGGTGCCCTCGCCCGGATCGTTGACCAGGAACGGGTAGATCAACGGCAGATCACCCAGCGCGGCATCGGTGCCACAGGACGCCGACATGCCGAGCGTCTTGCCCGGCAGCCACTCCAGGTTGCCGTGCTTGCCCAGGTGCACCACCGCGTCGGCGGCGAAGCCCTCGGGTGCGGCCAGCCAGCGGTAGGCGGCCAGATAGTGGTGACTCGGCGGCAGATCCGGGTCGTGGTAGATGGCGACCGGGTTCTCGCCGAACCCGCGCGGCGGCTGCACGATCAGCACCACATTGCCGAAACGCAGTGCGGCGATGACGATTTCGCCTTCAGGATCGGAGGAGCGATCCACGTAGAGCTCGCCCGGGGCCGCGCCCCACGCCTCGGTAACGCCGTCACGCAGATCCTCCGGCAGGGTGTCGAACCACCGCCGGTAGAGGTCCGCGCCGATACGAATCGGGTTGCCCTCCAGCTGTTCGGCGCTCAACCAGTCCGGATCCTGGCCGCCCGCGGCGATCAGCGCGTGGATCAGCGCGTCGCCGTCACCCTGCTCCAGGCCGGGGATCTCCCCCTCCGCGCCGAGATCGTAACCGGCAGCACGCATCTCGGTGAGCAGCCGGATCGCACTGGCAGGAGTATCCAGACCGACCGCGTTGCCGATGCGGGCATGCTTGGTCGGGTACGCCGACAGCATGATCGCGATCTTCTTGCGCTCGACCGGAATATGGCGCAGCCGCGCGTACCGCACCGCGATGCCCGCCACCCGGGCCGCGCGCTCGGCGTCGGGCACATAGGTCGACAGTCCGTCGGCGTCGAACTCCTTGAACGAGAACGGCACCGTGATGATGCGGCCGTCGAATTCCGGCACCGCCACCTGGGTCGCCACATCCAGCGGCGAGAGGCCGTCGTCATTGGCCTCCCACTGCTCGCGGCCACTGGTCAGGCAGAGTCCTTGCAGGATCGGCACATCCAGGTCCGCGAGCGCTCCCACATCCCACGCCTCGTCGTCGCCACCGGCCGAGGCGGTCGCGGGCTTGGTGCCACCGGCGGCCAGCACGGTGACCACCAGCGCGTCGGCGGTACGCAGCGCGGCGAGCAGGTCCGGTTCGGCCGTGCGCAGCGAGGCGCAGTACAGCGGCAGGGCGCGTGCGCCCTTGTCCTCGATCGCCTTGCACAGCCCGTCGATGTAGCCGGTGTTCCCCGCCAGGTGCTGGGCGCGGTAGTAGACGACCGCCACGGTCGGGGCGTCGGCGGCGACCGCCCGCGAATCCCGTTCCAGTTCACCCCAGCTCGGCATCTCCACCGGCGGCTCGAATCCGTGCCCGGTCAGCAGCACCGTGTCGGAGAGGAAGTTGTGTAGCTGCAGCAGGTTTCGCGGCCCGCCCGCGGCCAGGTAGTTGTGCGCGTCGGCGGCCACGCCGCCCGGCACCGTCGAGCACTCCATGAGCTCGGCGTCCGGCGCGATCTCGCCGCCGAGCGCGACCAGCGGAATCCCGCTGGCGCGCACCGTCTCCAGCCCGGTCTCCCAGGCGCGCTTGCCGCCGAGAATGCGCACGATCACCAGCTCGACGCCGTCGAGCAGGCCGGTCAGATCCTCCGGCAGCAGGCGCGCGGGATTGGCGAGCCGATACTCGCCGCCGCTGGCTCGCGCGCTCAGCAGATCGGTATCGGACGTGGACAGCAGCAGAATCACAGGTTTCGGCCTTCCTCGGGTGACGCGCCCAGCACGGTATGGCGCTCATCGGAAGGTCTGACTGTCACAGTGGCGCGACCGCACCGGAATTGCACCGGTTTCTTCCGTTCGACGAGCTCGCCGATGCTATCGCGCCCGCCGCAAGGCCCCCGCAACCCGCCCGGATCACAGTGCGGCAAAGGCTCGTCCGAGAACCTGGGAGACCGACCGGTCCGCCCGTAAGCTGCGGGTATGCCAACCACTCCAGGATGGGTCAGGCGGAACCGCTTTGCTGCCTGGTCGGGATACTTTTGCGCACTGGTTGCCTTCGCAACGCTGGCCATGGCCCTCACGGCCGCCGGCTCCGGTCATACGCAGTGGGCCATGCTCTCCGGCATCATCTGCGCCGCCACCGTCCTCTTCGGCATCACGATCATGACCACCACCATCCACCGCGACCACGTCGAACACCACAATGTCCCCAGCCTCATGAACGACACCTGGGAGGTGTCCCCCGCCTTCGCCCGCCGCCGCGGCGCCCCGAAGTCCATCGAACCCCACCAGGCAGGCTGACCCCCGGCCTGGCCGGAATCACCAACCGCTTCGCGGATTCACCCAACCCATCAGAATTCACCCAACCCACCACAACCTGTGCCGAATAGATTCCGGGGCTCGATGCCCCGGAATCTTTTTGTCTCCCACCATCCCGCGCAATCAATGCATAGATTGCAATATCTCTAGATTTGGATATCGGACACAAGCCATTCCGCTGCACTCACGGCCCGCGCATGCCCGACCTCGGCATCCTCCGTAGGCTGGGGACGTCATGACGCGATCCGATCCCGATTCCTGCCCGGGCGTGCTGCGCCTGCACGAAGCAGCCGACGGTCCCCTCGCCCGCATCCGCGTACCCGGCGGCCGCCTCTCCCCCGAACAGTTGCAGTCCCTCGCCGCCGCGGCGGTCGACCTCGGCGACGGCAACATCGAACTCACCTCGCGCGGAAACGTTCAGCTACGCCAGGTCCGCGACGCCGCCGCGCTCACCGATCGACTCACCGAGGCCGGGCTGCTGCCCAGCGCCACCCACGAGCGGGTCCGCAACATCATCGCGTCTCCCCTCTCGGGCCGGCTCGGCGGCTGGACCGATGTGCATCCCCTGGTCCCCGCCCTGGATGAGGGCCTGCGCGCACATCCACGCCTGGCCGAACTGCCCGGCCGCGTGCTGTTCACCCTCGACGACGGCCGCGGCGACGTCAGCGGCCTCGGCGGCGACATCGGCGTGCACGCCCTGGACGCGAACACCTACGCACTCCTGTTGGCGGGCAAGGATACCGGCGTCCGCGTGCCCGCCGCCGAGGTGGTGGATCTCATGCTCGCCGCCGCCCACGGCTTCCTGGAATTGCGCGACGGCCAGTGGCGGCTGCACGAAATCCCGGACGGCACCACCCGATTGACCGAGCATCTCCTGACCGCTCGCAACGACCTGGACGCGTCCGGCGAACCCCTCGAAGTGGCTCCGCGCCAGGACATTCCGATCGGCTGGCTCACCCAGGATGACGAAAAGGTGGCCCTCGGCGCAGGCGTGCGCCTGGGCTCGCTGCCCGCCCGCACCGCGGAATTCATCGCCGCCGTCGAGCGCCCGGTCTTCCTGACCCCGTGGCGCAGCCTGGTGATCACCGACCTCGACGACTGGACCGCCGAGCAGGTAGTCCGCGTACTCGCCCCCATGGGCCTGATCTTCGACGCCAACTCCCCCTGGCTGCTGGTCAGCGCCTGTGCGGGCATGCCCGGCTGCGCGAAGTCACTGACCGACGTCCGCGCCGACGTCGCCGAGGCGGTCGACACCGGCCGCGTGGTCCCCTCCGGCGCACCGCAATTCGCCCGTGAGGGCCTCGACCCGGCAGAGATCGTCGCGACGGGCCGCCAGCACTGGTCCGGCTGCGACCGCCGCTGCGGCCGCCCCAAGGGGGCGGTCACCGACGTCATCGCCACCACCGACGGCTACCGGGTCATCCCCACCGACTGACCACCCCGACACGGGGGAAGGGGAGGCCACCGCGGTGCACCCTCCACCTCGGGACCACGTCGCGCTACCGCAGACGCATCCCTCGGTTGCCCGCCCCCCGAACCATGCACCCGAACAAAACCAAGATCAGGGTGCAATCAGCGCGGGGAATCGGACAAATTTCCGCAGTGAGTACACCTTGATCTTGGTCGAGTTGGGGCTGCACCGGTGACGGTCCAGGTTGCGGCGATGGACATTCCGGCCAGCGGCTGGAAACCAGATTCCACCGTCGACGGCGACTCCGAGGCACGGGGACATCTCGTCGACGCGCGGCGGTTATCGTGCTGACCGGCTATCCGACCCCGTCCGCACTCATGAGGACGGGCTCGATCAACCCGAGCGCGCGACATTCCGGCGACTGCCGGTGCGCTGACCACCCGACTCGGTGCAGAGTGGGTTTATCCAGCGCGGTGGCCGACATCGCGGTGGCGAGTTCACATCCGGGAGGCGGCCATGACGTTCGCAAAGCTCAGTGATGAGGAGATCGCGGCGATGTCCGATGAGGACCGCCGGGCACTGATCCGCCGCCTGCAACTGCCGCCGGAACGGGTGCTGCCACGTCCGGAGGTGGTCCGGGTGCATCGACGAGTCCGCCTGGCGTTCATGGTCGGCGGCTGTATCGCCTTGATTCCGTGGATGGTCTATCTCGGTCTCACGCTGCCCGACGACTACCATGCGCGCAATTGGTCGCTGGCCTGGATCGGCTTCGACGTCGGCCTGGTCCTGATGATGGCGACCACCGCTTATCTGGGCTGGAAACGTCGAATCGTACTGATCCTCCCGGCCTTCGGCACGGGCCTGCTGCTCCTCGTCGATGCCTGGTTCGACATCGTGACCGCCGAGCCGGGCGATATCTGGGTGTCGACGGGGACCGCCCTGCTCGCCGAGATCCCGCTGGCGCTGCTCCAGATCACCGGCGGGATCCTCCTCCTGCGCTTCCTGATCCTCGCGCATCCGCTGCACGATCCGGCGGTCAGTCCTTTCCGGACCCGACTGCCGTTCTGACCTGGTGCAATTCGAGCGTGCAGCATTTCACGCTGCCGCCGGCTTTCAGCAGCTCCGACAGTTCGATACCGACCGGTTCGTAGCCGCGCTCGCGCAGCTGTCCGGCCAGCGCGGTCGCCTTGTCGGTAAGGAAGACGTGGTAGCCGTCGCTGACCCCGTTGAGGCCCAGCACTTCCGCGTCCGCATCGGTGGCGATGACGGCGTCCGGGTAGAGGCTGGCGAGCAGCCGCGCGCTGGGTCCGCTGAAGGCGGCCGGGTAGTAGGCGATGGTGTCGTCGAGCACCATGAGCGCGGTATCGAGGTGGTAGAAGCGCGGATCGACGAGATCCAGTGAGACGACCGGCATTCCGAAGAACTCGGCCACCTCCTCGTGCGCGCCGCGCGCACTGCGGAACCCGGTGCCCGCCAGGATCCGCTCCCCGGCGATGGCGAAATCGCCTTCGCCCTCATTGGTTTCGCGGGCGGCCAGCACGTCGGCGAAGCCTTGCGCGGCCATCCAGTCGTGATAGGCCGGACCTTCTTGGGCGCGTTCGGAATTGGCGAATCGGGCCGAGAGCGCTCGGTCACCGATGACCAGTCCGCCGTTGGCGGCGAACACCATATCCGGCAGTCCGGCAACGGGTTCGATGACCTCGACCCGGTGGCCGTGCGCCTCGTAGGCGGCGCGCAGGCCGTCCCATTGCGCGAGGGCGAGCGCGCGGTCGACGGGGTCCGCGGTATTCATCCACGGATTGATGGCGTAGGTGACCTCGAAGTGCTCGGGTCGGCACATCAGATAGCGGCGGGGTATCGGCCGACGGGCGGCATCATCGCGGGCGGGCAGGGTGGCTACGGATGTCAACGAGACTCCCTCGGAAGTGGCGCGGACCGGGCTGAACCGAAGGTATGTGGCGTACCGTTGCGCAGGAAATAGCGAATCATTGCGTTGATCATGGACTCAGCGGCGATTCGTTGCGTCAGAGCGGTGCGAGTGCACGATTGCGAAAGGAAACGGCTCGTGGACGATCTCGACCGGCGGATCCTGGCCCACCTGCTCGACCACGCCCGCGCCTCGTTCCAGGAGATCGGCGCGGTGATCGGCCTGTCCGCGCCCGCGGTCAAACGCCGGGTCGACAAGATGGTGGCGGGCGGGCAGATCACCGGATTCACCGCGGTGGTGAATCCGGCCGCGCTGGGCTGGCGCACCGAGGCGTACGTCGAAGTCTTCTACCGCGACAACATCTCTCCGAACGAGCTACGCCGCAGCCTCGAACCCATCCCGCAGGTGGTGGGCGTGTGGACGATCGCCGGGGAAGCCGACGCGTTAGTCCACGTGATGGCCACCGACATGGCCGAGATCGAGGCCACCGTCGAGCGCATCCGCGAGAACGCCCGGGTCGGGCGCACCCGCAGCAACATCGTCATGTCCCGCCTCCTGGAACGTCCCCGCACCTGACCGGACCCCTGAGGCACTTGACCGCAGCCGGACCATGCCCGGCCGCAGCCCCACGATTCCCGGCCGAAGCCCCCACAGTGCCACGCCGCAACCCATGTTCTGGCCAATCGCAGCCCGTGCCATGGCCGATTACAGCCGCTGGCTGTGGCCGACGGCTGCCCCTGCTGTGGCCGGGCGCACTACCCGCCCATGGCCGGTGCGACGGCGAAATCTAAGGTGGGAGCCATGTCCGACGTACGTGCCAGCTACCTCACCGACGGGGCCGAGATCTATCGGCGCTCGTTCGCGACCATTCGGGAGGAGGCCGATCTGGCCCGGTTCCCGGCGGACGTGTCGCAGGTGGTGGTTCGGATGATCCACGCCTGCGGGCAGGTGGATCTGGCCGGGGACGTGGAATTCAGCACGGACGTGGTGGCGAAGGCGCGGGCCGCGATGCGGGCCGGTGCGCCGATCCTGTGCGACGCCAATATGGTGGCGTCGGGTGTCACGCGCAAGCGGTTGCCCGCCGCCAACGAGGTGCTGTGCCTGCTCGGCGATCCGCGGGTGCCGGAGCTGGCGACATCCATCGGCAACACCAGATCCGCTGCGGCGCTGGAACTTTGGCGCGATCGCCTGGAAGGCGCGGTGGTCGCGATCGGCAATGCCCCGACGGCACTGTTCCACCTGCTCGACATGCTGGATGCGGGCGCCCCCCGCCCGGCGGCGATCCTCGGCATCCCGGTCGGCTTCATCGGGGCCGCCGAATCCAAGCAGGCGCTGGCCGAATACGGCGATATCGAGTTCCTGACCGTGCGTGGCCGGCGCGGCGGTAGCGCCATCACCGCCGCCGCCCTCAATGCGATTGCGAGCGAACAAGAATGAGCAAGCTCTGGGGTGTCGGGCTGGGTCCCGGCGATCCGGAACTGGTGACGGTCAAGGCCGCCCGCGTCATCGGCGAGGCCGATGTCATCGCCTTCCACAGTGCCCGGCACGGGCGCAGCATCTCGCGCGCCATCGCCGCCCCGTACATGCGCGCCGACCAGCTCGAAGAGCACCTGGTCTATCCGGTGACCACCGAGACCACCGACCACCCGGGCGGCTACCAAGGCGCGATCGACGAGTTCTACGAGCACGCCGCCGCCGTCCTCGCCGAACATCTCGCGGCGGGCCGCACCGTGGCCCTGCTCGCGGCCGGTGACCCGCTGTTCTACAGCTCGTTCATGCACATGCACCGCCGCCTGGCCGACCGCTTCGACACCGAGATCATCCCCGGCGTCACCTCGGTCAGCGCCGCCTCCGCCGCCCTGGCCACCCCTCTGGTCGAGGACAAGCAGGTCCTCACCATCCTCCCCGGCACCCTCCCCACCGAGGAACTCACCCGCCGCCTGCGCGAAACCGACGCGGCCGCCATCATGAAGCTCGGCCGCACCTACCCCGGTGTCCGCCAAGCCCTTTCCGACTCCGGCCGCCTCGACGACGCCTTCTATGTCGAACGCGCCAGCTCGACTCGCCAGCGGGTACTACGCGCCGCCGACGTCGACGAAGCAAGCGTCCCGTACTTCGCGATCGCCATCGTTCCGGGCCCACAGCCCGCCACGCGAATCCCGTTGACCGAGCAGGGCGCAACCACCACAGCCACCGCGAGCGAACGCAAAGCGCAGACAGCCGCCAGCGAAATCACCCGTGTCGCAGCCACTCCCGGCACTGACGTCGCGGTGGGCACGCAGGCGGCCATGGCCGGTGTCGACGCGGAAACCTCCGCCGTCCCCCGGGTCACTGATGTCGCGCGGGGCGGGGCGGGCATCGCCAGCGCTGCCGGGAGCAAGCCGGTTGCGGCGCAGGCGGAATCCGTCGGCGAGGTCGTGGTGGTGGGCCTGGGCCCCGGCGCCGAGGGCTGGACCACGCCGGAGGTGGCGCGGGCGCTGGCCGAGGCGACCGACATCGTCGGGTACACCACCTATGTGAACCGGGTGCCGGTGCGGGCCGGGCAGCGGCGGCACGCCAGCGACAACAAGGTCGAATCCGAGCGGGCCGGAATGGCTTTGGATATGGCCAAGGCCGGGGCGAAGGTGGTCGTGGTTTCCTCCGGGGATCCCGGGGTATTCGCCATGGCGGCCGCGGTGATCGAGGAGTCGGCGGATCCGCAGTGGCGTGATGTGCCGGTGCGGGTGCTGCCGGGGGTGACCGCGGCGAGCGCGGTGGCCAGCCGGATGGGTGCGCCGCTGGGGCACGATTTCGCCATGATCTCGCTCTCGGATCGGCTCAAGCCGTGGGAGACGGTGGCGCAACGGATTTCGGCGGTGGCGTCGGCGGATATGGCGTTCGCCGTCTACAACCCGGCGTCGTCGCAGCGGCAGTGGCAGGTGGCCGCTATGCGCGAGCTGGTGCTCGAGCATCGCAAGGCGGAGACGCCGGTGGTGATCGGCCGCGATGTGGGCGGGCCGACCGAGTCGGTGCGGGTGGTGACGCTCGGTGAGCTGGATCCGGCCGAGGTGGATATGCGCACGCTGCTGATCGTCGGCGCGTCCACCACCACGGTGTTCGACGCGGCCGGTGGACCCCGGGTGTTCACATCGCGCCGATACGGTGACTAATATTCCACAGTAGAACGTAGCTGGAAGGGGTAGTGGTGCCAGAAGACAAAGCTCGACGGCCGCTCAACTCGACGGCAGCGTCCCTACTCGGGTTCCTACACCGGGGCGAAATGTCCGGGTGGGATCTGGTGGCGCAGGCCCAGGACCGCATCGGCGACTTCTGGACCATCACCCAGAGCCAGGTGTACCGGGAGCTCGCCGCAATGCACCAGCTCGGCCTGGTCGAGAAGGGCGAGTCCGGCGCCCGCGACCGCACCCCCTACCGCATCACCGAGGACGGCCGGGAGGCGTTCGCGGAGTGGATCGCCCGCGACCCGGGCGCGGAAACCATCCGCGTCCCACTGCTGCTGACGCTGTCCTTCGGCGAATTCGTCGACCCGCTCCGCCTCGAACGCATCGTCGCCGCCAATCGCGGCGTCCACGAGCAACGCCTCTCGGGCTACCTCTCCGGCCAGGACGAACAGCGCATGTCCCCATTCGAGCGCGCCACCCTCGACTTCGGCATCCGCTACGAACGAGCGGTCCTGGACTGGTTCGACCGGCTCCCCGAACTCCTGGACCGCACCAGCCGCCTGTCCTGAGACGGTCGGTTACCGGTCAGCGGGAGCGCAGCCAATCCCAGGCCGCCGCAACGGTTTCCACCTGTACCGCGCCGTCCGGTAGCGCGGGCCGATCGATCATCACGACCGGGATGCCAAGCTCACGCGCCGCGGTGAGCTTGGCCTCGGTCAGCGCTCCCCCGCTGTCCTTGGTCACCACGACATCGATCCGCCGTTTCCGCAGCAGCGCGATCTCCTCGGCAACACTGAAAGGCCCACGCGCGAGCAATAATTCGTGCCGCTTCGGCAACGCTCCCTCGGGTGGATCAATAGCCCGGATCAGGAACCAAGCGCCCGAGTCCGCGAACGCCGCCACACCCTGTCGACCGATCGTCAGGAACACGTGATCACCAAGCCCCGCAAGGGCTTCCGCCGCCGCCCCCAAATCAGGCACGCGGACCCAACGATCCCCGTCGCGCTCATGCCACCCCGGCCGCCGCACGTGCAGCACCGGCAATCCCAGACTCGCGGCAGCCACCGCCGCGTTGGCGGTAATCCCCTCGGCGAACGGGTGCGTGGCATCCACCACGGCTTCGATCCGGTTCCCTACCAGCCACTCCCGCAGCCCGTCGACTCCCCCGAATCCCCCCACCCGCACGTCCCCGACCGGCAGGACGGGTTCGCGCACGCGCCCGGCGAGCGAGGAGACGATCTCGAATCCCCGCTCACCGGAAGCGATATCGGCCAGGTCCCGGGCTTCCCGGGTCCCGCCGAGAATCAGCGTTTTCAGTTCTGCCCGCTGAGCATGGCCGAACCCGAATCGATCAGCGGCTGCCCGCCGACGACCAGTAGTCCGATGATCGCGCCCGGAATCGCGCCGATCCCGAACAGGAACGCGCCCAGGATGCCGCCGATGATGCCGCCGATCGCGGCATGCTGCAGCTGCCCGAAGAAGTCGCCCGACGCATCGATGTCCTTGGCCGAGGCCAGCGGCGCCGACACCGAGGTCAGCGTCAACCGGGAGCCGGCGGTATCGATGGCGGCGGTCAGCCCGTACTGCTTGCCCGCGAGCACCCCGTTCAACGGCACCCGCGTCACCACGTCACCGGCCTGGTTCTTCAACAGCACGGTCTGTGCCGCCGAATCCAGGCTGAACTGTCCACCACTCACCTGAGTGACGATAGCGTTCGCATCGTTCACCACCACGCTGTAGTCGACACCCTGCTCACTACCGCGCAGCGTCGAATCCGCCGGCTGCACCGCCGGAGCCGGATCCACCGGAGCCGCATAACCCGTGCCCGCGGCAATCCCGGTAGCCGCCGCAGCGATAAATGCAGTGGCGACAAACTTCGTGTAACTCATGAATCTCCCAATAGCGCTCGAACCGAACCCGACAACATTCGGATTCCAGCAGGTCACCCTACCGTTGACGCAACGATGTTTCAGTCTGAATGACTCACTGGCGCCACCCATTCCATTCCGGCCTCCCACAACAGCGCCCCAACGCCACCTGCCCACCATCGGAATGACCCAATTGCGCACCGGCACGCCGCTTATCACCTGCCTTACCTGCGACATGGGTCGCCACCGCCCGGTCGAGCGTCGAGCTCGCCGCTGGTCATCTGATGCGTGGTCGTGTAGCCCAACCGCAGGTAGAGCCGCCGCGCAGGCTCGTTGGGGTGCCAGTGATGCAACGCGCAGAGCCGGTCACCCGCCGAGATCGAGCGACGCGTCAGTCGGGCACCGACCGCCGCACCGATGCCCCGCCCGCGTGCCGTCGGCAGGGTCGCGATGGAGCCCAACCAGCCCACACCGCCGGCGCGCCTGCAGTACGCCCCGCACCCGACAAGGGCACCCGCGGAGTCACGGACAACGGCCCAGACGTCGATCCCCGGGTCCCCGGGATGCAGCGAGTACGTCGGGTTCGCGAGTGCCAGCAGATCACGAATTTCGTCGTCCGCCAATGTATTCGGCGCTATCTCGACAACGCACTCGTCACCGGGCACGAGGGGCTCGGCCCCCACAGTCCGGGCCCTCACCATTTGATCCCATTGCTCGAGGCAGGTCACACGAAGGCCACTCAGATCCGTGCCCCTCGGAACCGATATTCCTTGCGGCACAGTGGGAATGTCCGCCAAAACATGCCGCAGCAACTCCGATGCGTGCGGCCCGATCACCGTCAGCCAATCGACGAGACCGGGACCCCGATCAGATCCGCCGAAAGCAGCAGTGCCATCAGCTCCCACCCAGGCGGCGACATCCCCGTACGGCTCGACGCTCGACAACAGCAGATGATCCGCGGTCGCTGCCGCCGACAGACCTGCCAGGGATTCCAGACGCCGCACCCACATCGCTTCAGTGTTGCGCCGACCGTCAGCTCGAGCCAGTCATCCCAGCGGTGGCCGCGCGTTACAGTCCGAGCAGGGTCGACAGCGTGGCGACCGCCAGTTCCTCCGGCGCGGCGTCCAGTCCGAACCGCTTGTTCGGTTGACGCAGCATGAGTTCGGCGATGCCGTGTAGCGCGGCCCAGATCGATCGGGCCATCAATTCGGCGCGCCGCGGCAGGATCGGTCACCGGCAGATTCACCCGCCCCGACGAGATCGCTGACCTCGCAGTCTTCCTCGCCAGCCCCCGTGCCGCGAACATCACCGGGTCGGATTTCGTCATAGACGGAGGACTGCTCGCAACAACCTGACGTTCGCCCCGATGAGCTCAGGATTGGACACGACGAATCCATGACGCCGCCAACGGGTCTCGTCGGCAACAACTCGTTTCGCCGTTCGATCGTGCAGGTCGCGGGTGGGTCGCGGTGTGGTCACGTCGATGTGTTGAGGTCTCGAAGCGGTCTCGCAGCAGTGAACAGCGGCCGACGTGTGCGGGACAATTCCAACATTCTGATTGCCGATCGATTGCTGTCGGCTTAGTCTCAAGGCCCGGTTTTAGCGCACAGACCAGTCGGTTCTTGATTGACCTGCGGAGGCGTTGGAAGCGGGACGACACAACGGGTCGGGGGATCCGGTCGATAGGGGTTAACCCATGAACACTCATCAGCTCTCGATCACGCGTGCCCCGCACCCGCCGATCCCGCCGTCCCCGCCTGTACCGACTTCCAGGGTGCTCGTGGTCGAGCAGCACGCCACGACCGCCGAGATGGCCCTCCTCGTGCTGGCGGCCGCGGGGTACGACGCCCTCCACGCCGGCTCCGGCACCCAAGCGCTGGCCCTCAACTCACGGTGGCATCCCGACCTGATCCTGCTCGAGATTCTGCTCCCCGACCTCTCCGGCATCGAGGTCTGCTTGCGGCTGCGCGAGAGCTCCTCGGCCCCGGTCATGATCGTGTCCGCCGAAACCGAGCCCGCCGTCATCGATCTCGCCTTGACCGCAGGCGCATGCGACTACCTGCCCAAGCCCTTCCGCACCGCCGAACTGATGACCCGCATCCAAGCCTGTCTCACTCGATAACCGAGATCGATTTCAATCATTCTGGCGCGGAAGACAATTGCCACGTTCAGCCTCTCGGTTTGTCGGCCCATCCCGAGGCGTCGAGGATGTCGTGCCAGGTGAGCGTGGGGGCATGGTCGGGGTACTGCAGTTGGTACACGTGGGCGGGGAAGCTCATCGGGGAGGCCATCTTGGCGGGGTTCGCGTGGATCTGGTCGGCGATCGTCTCGGAGAGGGCGTAGCCGAGGTTGTAGCGGGGATACGCCGTGTGGACCCGGTCGGCGAATTCCGGTGGGAGCTTGTCGCGGAAGCGGCCGATGATGTCGGCTCCGATACCCATTTGGGTCACGGCTTCGGTGGGCCCGAAACGATGACACAGGCCGTCGCTGGTGTGCAGTGCGATCGCATTCCACACCGGCTTCACGCGGTCGGGATCAACTCCTCGGCTGTCGAGGAATTCCGCAGCGGCGTCAGCGCCGTCCACCTCGAAACGTTGGTTACCGTTGGCGTGCTCCGTGGCTCCGAGGTCGTGCAGGATGGACGCGACGAAGACAAGTTCGTCGTCGTAGTCGGCTCCGGCGCGCATGCCCATCGCGGCCGCGATCTCGCGTCCGAACAGGTAGCCGCGCATTGCGTGGTTGTAGATGAACTCCGGCGACACCGACAGAGCCAGTTCGTCGGCGGCGATCGCCAATTCCGTTGTCGGCACGTGGAATTCCAATCGTGCACCAGCATCGATGGTCATGTTTCTCCTCGAGTGTCAGTGGTTGAAGAACGGGTGGTCGATGGCGTAGCGCCATCGGCCGTCGGGTTGGCGGCGTTCGGCGCCTTCGATTCTGGTGGGGTCGCCCATACCTCGACAGTGGCCAGAAAGACTAATGTCGCTATGATCTGGCCATGAAGATCGTGGCGGTTCTCGCGCTCGACAACGTGGTCGCCTTCGAGCTCGCAGTCCCCGGCCAGGTGTTCGGCGCGGCCAACCTCCTCGCAGCCACGCCAACCTACGAAATCCGCATCGTCGCCCCCGGACGCCGGGCACGCACCGATTCTGTTTTCGGCGCAGTCGATTTGCGCACCGACTGGGACCTGGACGCGCTCACCGAGGCACATACCATCGTCGTTCCCGGCCGCGCGCCCACCCACGCCGATCCACCGGCCAAAGTGCTGAACGCGCTATGCGATGCGCACGCGCGCGGCGCACGCATCGCGTCGGTGTGCACCGGGGCTTTCATCCTGGCCGCCGCCGGTCTGCTCGACGGCCGCCGGGCCACCACGCATTGGGAGCACGCCGACCTCTTGGCGCAGCGGTATCCGCAGGTCGAGGTGGATCCCGCTGTGCTGTACGTGGAAGACGGCACGGTGTGCACGTCCGCGGGTGTGGCTGCCGGACTCGACCTGTGTCTGCAACTGGTGCGCCGCGATCTGGGTGCCGCGACCGCCACCGACACCGCACGCCACACCGTGATGCCACCGCAGCGTCAAGGCGGGCAGGCCCAGTTCATCGCCCACCCCGCCCCGGCCGATACCGATGTTCTGCTCGGCGACACCTTGCAATGGATGAATGCCAATCTGCACCGTCCGTTGACACTCGCTGATATCGCCGAGCATGCGTCGCTGAGCGTGCGAAGCCTCAACCGGCACTTCCGATCCCACTTCGGGACCACTCCGTTGCAGTGGCTGCTCAACGCGCGGGTCCGCTATGCCCGCGAGCTGCTCGAAACCACCGACACCACCGTCGAAATCGTCGCTCGCCATGCGGGATTCGCCAATGCCACCGCGATGCGCCCGCAGTTCGTCCGCCAGACCGGCGTGCCACCGCTGACCTATCGGGCGAACTTCCGGGCCGCGCACCCACCGGCTCCAATATCAGCACAGAACCCAGCCGCCCTGTCCTCGACCGCCACCGACTCAACGTGGACCCAGCGGGGCAGCCGTACGGGAAGACTCCGACTTCCCTTGCGCCCCTGAGTGATAGCGGTGTCGGCGCTACTCCGAGATGACTTGGCGAGTCCAGGCGTCCTGTTGGACCTGCTTGACGAGCTCCTCGGTCGCCAAGGGCCACACGGTGCGGTAGTTGCCCTTGTCCGCGCCGATGACTTCGACCATCTTGTCGATCATGTCCTGCGGATCGTATTGCCGCTGCATGATCTCGGAGAACACCTTCTCGATCGAGGACCTCGAGGTGAAGTTCACCGCGTCGTCCTGCCAGTGAAAGGTGCTGTCGCCCAGTCGATCGTTGAATCCGGTGTCGTAGGCCCCCGGGTTGATGGTCTGCACCGTGATCCCGGTTCCACCCTGCGCCAGTTCATCACGCAAGGTCGCCGCGATCCCTTCGATGGCATGCTTGCTCGAGCAATAGGCACCGAGCCCGTACGCAGTAAGCATGCCACCCATCGAACTCACGATCACGAGGCGGCCGCGGGTACCCGCATCGACGAACTTGCGGATCGCCCGCTGCATCAGATTCAGATTCGAGAACACATTGGTTTCGAATGTCTCCCGCACCAATTCGACCGGAATCTCGGCCAGCGGGCCACCGAAACCGGTACCGGCGTTACTGACGAGGGTATCGAAGTCGTACCGCATGGCACTGTCGACATCGCGCTGGTCGAGGATGTCCAGCTTGTCCACGGTGACACGGTCGGCCAGACCGAGTTCCTCGACCTGCGCGCGCAACTCGGAGACCTGTGGCCAGATCTGCGTGGTCGCGATCACCGCATGGCCCGCCCGTGCAAGCCCGATCGCTGTCCCTTTGCCCAAACCGCTGCCCGCACCGGTGATCAGAACCTTCTTCATCACTTGGCCTCCTGGAACAGCTGGGCGACACCGGCCCTGGCGACGTCACCGTCTTGTACCGGCAGACCGCCGGACACCCCGATCGCGCCGAGCAAGCTACCGTCTTCGTCATTGATCGCCACACCACCGGCATACGGGATCAAGCCTCCGTTGGTGAGCTCCGTGGCTGGTGCGGGCCCACCCGGTTTGCAGAATTCCCACAGGTTCTCACTGGGGCCGTTGAACAGAACCGATGTCTTCGCTTTCGCCAGCGCGATATCGATCGAACCGAGGATCGCACGGTCCATGCGGGCGAACGCGAGCAGATGACCGCCGCCATCCATCACCGCGATATTCATCGGCACACCGATCTGCCGCGCCCGCTCCTCGGCAGCGGCGACAATAGCCTGCGCCTGCTGGAGTCCAATAGACACCTCATCCTCCAAATCGCCTCGCGCCCAATATCTTCAACCGGGATCGATTCGATTCTGCGGAAGATTCCATCCGCCGAGAAGCGCCTGCAGGGACCCATATCGCTAGGTTCTGGCCAGCCGAGAGTCCGGATGACCATGTGCACGATGTAATTGGCTACCGCGCCGTGTTCCAGGCTTTGCAGACGAACTCGAGGCGGTTGCCGTCGCTATCGCGCACGTTGGCGGCGTAATAGCCGGACGCGAAGTAGGTCCGGTCGGCCGGTACGCCCTCGTCGATTCCACCTGCCTTGATGGCAGCGGCATACGCTGCGTCGACCATTTCGTTGCTGTTGCACACGATGCCGAGGTAGAGGCCCGTCTCGCCGGGTTCGCGCCGGCGCAGCCAGATGCTCGAGCCGACCTTCGTGCCGGAGATGTAATCGGCGTCGCCGAGACCGAAGAGGTCGGGCACAGTGTCCGGCCCGGACGTGGCGCTGTAGTTCCCGAATGCGCTCCAGCCCACGGGGGCAAGGGCTTCGAGGTAGAACGTGAGCGCCTTGTCGATATCGGTGACGGAGATGTAGACGTGGTCGATCACTGTGCGTCCTCTTTCCACGCGGAGGTGTTGGCCTGGTCGAAGGTTCGTGCCCGACGCCACTGTTTCGGTGAGTCGGCGCAGCACAGCACCGTACTCGGCGGGGTTGCCGGTGGCCAGCACACCGGCAACCCCTGTGTCGCGGTCAAGATCCTGGTGAACGATCGGCTGGCCGGTGGCTCGGCAGATACCGTGCGCGCTCAGGAACGACACATGCTCTCATTCATGTGATGCCGTCCTTTGCACTTGGTACCAGCGTGTACATTGAGCCGAGATGGTCTCTGCCCGTTGATGCGTCGATTCAACCCTTCGGCGGCGGGCAACTTCGGGTCGTCTCGCTGAACGATCCCGAAAGAGACTTTCTCATTGTGCGCCAAGAGGTTCAGCTCAGGACGGGGCGTATTCGGTTGCGACGTCGAGGATCCAGGTGATGTGGAAGCGGTCGCGGAGCATTCCGAAGCCGGGTGCCCATTGGGCCGGGCCGAATTTTTCGATGATGGTCGCGCCGTCCGAGAGGCGGTCCCACAGTGTGGCGATTTCCTCGACGGTGTCGCCGCGCACCGAGAGGAAGAAGGGTTCGGTGGTGACGGTGGTGCCGTGCTCGCGGCGGGTGAGGGGCGTGTCGTGGGGGCTCGGGGCATTTGCGCCCGGTACGTCGTAGGCCATGACCCGGAAACCGTTGTCGGCGATGATCTGCCCGAATACCACCTTCGTGGCGTCGGGCAACTCCGCGGGCATTCCGAAGTCTCCGTACGTGGCGATGATGAGCTGTCCTCCGAACACCGACTGGTAGAACTCGAGGGCTGCGCGGGCCTGACCGTGGAAGTTCAAGTGGGTGACAGTGTTTACCGACATGGTGATCCGGTTCCTTCGCGGTGATTGGTGGCCGGAGGGTTCCGGCGACGAATTCACCTTCGCAGCGGTACAGGTCAGGGAATGTCCGCTTCTTCTGGCAGTCTGGCCACTATGCCGATCGCGTCGTCGAAGGTGACCTCCCGCCGTTTGCTCTCGTTGTTGTCGCTGTTGCAGGTTCGTCGGGACTGGCCGGGCATGCTGCTCGCGCAGCGGCTGGCTGTCAGTGAACGCACTGTTCGCCGTGACATCGATCGGCTGCGCGAGCTCGGTTATCCGGTTCACGCGGTGAAGGGACCGGAGGGTGGTTATCGGCTCGAGGCCGGTAGCGAGCTGCCGCCGCTGCTGTTCGATGACGAACAGGCGGTCGCGCTCGCGGTGGCATTGCGGATAGCGGTCGGGACGGGAGCGGGTATCGAGGAGGCGGCGGCCCGCGCTTTGGCGACCGTGCGGCAGGTGCTGCCGTCGCGGCTGCGGCAGCGCGTCGACGCGCTCGAGGTGACCGCCGTCGAATCGCGCGGCACCGATTCCCAGGCCGACACCGCGGTGCTGCTGGCGTTGAGCGCCGCGGTCCGGTCCGCGGAGGAGGTGCGATTCGATTACCGGTCGGCAGGCGGTTCGGATGACCTCGGGTCGCGCCCGGCCCGGCGGGTGCAACCGCATCACCTCGTGGCCCGGGGTGGACGCTGGTATCTGATCGGCTGGGATCCCGGGCAGCAGGATTGGCGGATCTACCGCGCCGATCGGATGGCGCTGCGCGTCCCCAACGGGCCGCGCTTCACTCCCCGGCCGGTACCGAACGACGATGTCGCCGAATTCCTTTCGGCCCGGTTCAAAGGCTCCGAGCGGGTGAACACCTGGCCCTGTCGCGGCGAAGTGGTTCTCGATCTCCCCGCCGCACAGGTTGCCGCGTTCGCCGGCGACGCGGTGGTGGAGGAACTCGGCCCGACCCGAACCAGGCTGCTGACCGGTTCCTGGTCCTGGGCCGCGCTCGCCGCGACGCTGGCCCGTTTCGACACCGAGATCGAGGTCATCGGCCCGGAAGCGCTGCGGGATGCCTTCGCCGCGTTGTCCCGTCGCGCCGCACGCGCCGCCGGAGCGTAGTGCTTGCTGGCCGAGCCCTATCGATCGAGGACGGCGACGGCGGCGGCCACGATCGGGCCGGGATCGACTGCACGGTCGTAGATCAGGTACGTGCTCGTGCTCAGGATGATCAGCACGCTCGCGATCGCGCACAGCCAGCCCAGCGGTGCTGCGCCGTCCGACGGATCATCTCTTTCCGTGGCCTGCGCGGTGTCGTGCCGATCGAGTGCGCGCAGCACCCGATCCTCCAATTCGGGTGGCGGAGGGCAGGAGTCGAACCGGACGACCATGGCGAGCGCCACGCGGACCCGCGTCACGATTTCGTCGAATGCCGCGGCGGTTGCCCGGTCGGCCCGCTGCCGCCGCTGCTCGATGACGGCCCGTTCCAATTCGGTGACGGCGTCCATCGCATAGAGGTAGGCGAGCTCGAGCAGATCTTCGTTCGACGGCCCGTCGGCGGTCATTGTCGGTCACTTCCTGTTGAGCGGAGCGTAGGCGAGGGGGCGGCTACAACGCGGAACACAGGCGGAATGCCCAGACAATACAAGACCGGCGGTCGCGAACACGGTGATCTCGCCACGTGCCGAACAGGAGTCGTGGTGGCTACTTCGGTCCGCTCCCCAGCAGGCAGTCGGCCAGGCGTTTGAGTCCGTCCCGGATCCGTGACTTCACGGTGGGCACGGGGGTGCCGAGGTGTTCGGCCACCTCGGTATACGTTCTGCCCCCGTAGTACGCGAGCGCGATCGTCTCGCGCTGCAGCGCGGTCAGCGCGTCGAGGCACTGCGACACGGCCTGCTCATCCTGAATCTGCTCGACTTCTTCGAGTACGACATCGCGGTCCTGGCCCAGATGCAAATGCCCGAAGGCGATTTCGCGATGCGTGGACGAACGATCGATCCGAATCCGGTCCACCGCGCGCCGATGGGCCAGCATCATCAGCCATCCGATCGGGCTGGAAATCGTCGCGTCGTAGCGGCCGGCGAGCACCCAGATCTGCAGGTAGACCTCCTGCGTGACCTCCTCCGCGGTCGCCCGATTGCCGAGCATGCGCAGCGCCAGCCCGAACACCCGGTGGCTGGTGAGCCGGTACAGCTCGGTGAACGCGGCCCGATCACCGCCGCCGATGGACACGACGAGTTCGATGAGCCGGCGGGTCAGTTCATCGTCGGGAGTCGGCCGTTCGACGGGGCAGGAGGGGAACTCGGCCCGCTCCCCCGCGCCGAGGTCTCCGAACAGCGGGATGATGCGCCCGAACTCCTCGTCCGTCACGCCGGCACCCGCTGACCTGTATGGATGGCTGCCATCTCCGCGGGGATCAGGCCGACCACATCACGAAGGCCACCGTGATCGAGCTGTGCAGCATGTTCATGATCGCGTTCCTCCGTGATACGTACGCCATACCGAAGGCGCGGGCGGACAATGACCAATGGGTTTCGCCCAACCCCGGCGATCGGATTGGTCGACGGCCAGGCAGTTTCCGAATACGACATCCCCCATGACTGGGACGCTACCCATAGCCATCGGCTACCGGGTGAACCGGGACGCGGCGTGTTCACGCAAACTCGGCCATCGCACCCGCCGCATCATGTTTTCTCAAAACACCTTGCGCGCCAACCAATCCAACCGCACGGTCTACACGAACCGACGTCACAGCGTTCCGCTGAAGGATGCCGCTCCCGAAATCCCGCCCGGGTTGTCGGGTCTGACCCAATCCGATCCCCGCCGATACTCGCGGAGGTACTCGCTGTGCCATCGCGGCCAGTCCACATAGGTCGTGCCGGCGTCCCGCCGATAGCGCCGGTATTGGCCGCCTGCCGTACGCAGCGTTTTAAGGGCTTGCCGGGCAGCTCGCCGGGCGCCCGCCAGCCCCGAGCGCAATTCGGCGGCCGTCAACGCTACGGGTGGATCGGTGAAGATCCCGGATCTCCTGAACATGGGCGTTCCTCCACGACGGAATCCCGTGCCGGGCGACGCGATGGTTCCCCGACCGGCGCGATCCATATCATTCTTCGCCGCCGCGAACAGCGCTGCCAGCCACCGGTTTCGGTGGCTCGCTCGAGCGACGCCGGACCGTGTACCTGCGGTACAGGAAGAAATAGATCTTCACGTACTGGCCGACGAGGATCGCGTTGAGGATCGTGCCCTCGCGGATGAAATGCGGTGCGCCCAGGAAGATCACGCCGATGCTTGCCGAAAGGGCGAGCAACGTGCAGTCGAAGACTGTCTTGATGTTTCCCCATTTGCGGCCCGTGACCCGTTGGACGGTATTGACGAACATGTCGATGGGCATCAGCACCAGGTTGGCGCGGATCATCAGGAACAGCCCGAAGGCCAGCATGGCGTCGGCGGCGAACAGCAGCGCAACCTTGGCGGGGTACGCGCCGAGAGTGAGCCAGGCGGTGTGCCGCAGGTTGAAGTCGAGCAGTACGGCCAGGATCAGCGCGGGGACCAGCGAGAGCAGATTGCCCGCCTTGAACTCTCGCGGCCTGACCGCGAAGGTCGCGAGCAGCGCGATGACCTCGAGCATGAGATTGAAGTTGCCCTGGCTGAGTCTGGGCACCACCAATGTCATCGTGCGGGTGAGACTGCTCTGCGGCGAGATGCCGATGCCCGCTCGGACGGCCAGGCTGAGACCCATTGTCAGGATGTAGATCCCGGCTATATAGGTGATCCAGCGGCGCACTGTGTTTCCGGTGTCGATGACTCCCGCGTCTTTGTCGTGCATGACGGTCGAATCCTTGTCTCTCGCGCCGGGCTACTGCATGAACCCGAAGCGGTCGAGCGAGATGAACAGTGTCAGCAGCTTGTTGACGACGGGTTCGCCCTCGTTGTGATTGCCGAGTTTCAGCAGTGCGTCGTCGATCGATCGGGTGGCGTCGACGAGGTCGGTCAGGTTCATGTCCGCCATCACGCCGTAGAAGTCCAGTGGCAGTAGGGCTTTCGTCTCCCCGTCCGCGGTGACCAGGCAACCGCCCACATGCCCGTCCAACTGCCGGAGATTGTCGTGCATCTCGGCGCTGTCGGTGCCGACGACGACGAAGTAGGCCGACGGTGCCGGCCAAAAGGTGGAGACCGCGCCGGTGTCGATCGAGACGCCTTTGAACAGCCCGTTCACGGTGTGCCGTGCCCCGTCGGCGTATCGCTGCACGAGGGAGATCCGATTGAGCGGCGCCCCTTCGTATTCGGGGACGACCACGCCGTCGCGATACGGCACCCAGACCTCCTGGGCGAACTTCAGATGCCCCCGCCCGTACACATCGAACAACAGCACCTTCGCCCGGCTGCCGTCGGCCGAGATCTCGATCGGGACGAGGTCGAGTTGGTCGGCGCGCAGGTCGCCGAGCCCGCGCTCGGGCATCGTGGCGAGGGCCGAATAGTCGATGTCGACCGGCTCGAGCAGCACGCGGTCCTGCGCGACGAGCTTGCCGCCCTTGAACACATAGCGGGGGTTGATCTTCGAGAGGCTGTCGGTCAGCACGATGTCGGCGAATCGTCCCGGGCTCAGCGAGCCGAGGTCGCGATCCTTGTGGAAGGACCGTGCGGTGTAGAGCGTGCCCATCTTGATCGCCTGGATCGGCGGCATCCCCATCTCGACGGCCAGGGAGATGACCCAGTCGATATGCCCGTGCCGCAGCACGCGATCCACCGAGATATTGTCCGCGCAGAGTTGGAAGTTCTCGGCGGGCCAGCGGCGTTTCACGATGGCGCGCAACATGGTTCGAATGACCTCGGGGCTGCCGACGCCGAATTTGATCTGCGTGTTGAGGCCGTATCGGATGCTTTTCTCGATATCGTCCTCGTTCCAGACGTCGTGATTGTTGTCGACGCCGATCGCGGGCATGTAGTTCAGCAGCGTGTCCGACAGTGACGTCACGCCCCAGTGACAGTTCACGACTCCCGCGTTCGCCCGTCCGAGCGCGGACTTGCGGAAGTCGTCGGCGTTGCCGGTCATGTAGGACAGGTGGGCCAATTCGCCCAGCCCGATGACCGGATCCATCGCCAGCATCGCCTCGGTGACCTCGGGCGTGGTCTTCTTGCCCGGCGCGAAGGCATACAGGCGATACGGCAGTGCCTCGTGGTCGGCGAACAGCGCCCGGGCGGCCTCGACCGCCTCATCGCCTGCCGCGCTGGCGAAGTCGAGGGTCTCGCCGAAGACCGTGGTCGTGCCGCTGGGCACGATCGCCTCCCCGAATGCCGCCGGGTGCGCGAGCTGGGATTCGAAATGCAGGTGCGCGTCGATGAGGCCCGGAATCGCGTACAGGCCCTGGCCGTCGAAGACTTCCCGGAAACGCACGATCGATTCGTCCGGGCTCAGCGCGATGATCCGTCCGCCGTGGACCAGAAGGGTTCCGGGATAAACGCTTTCGCTGTGCACATCGAGAATATTCAGATTGCGCAGCAGCAGGTCGGCTTCCCGCTCGCCTTCCAGGATGCTGAAAATCGTTCGTACGTAGTCGTCTTGGGCGGAGACCTCCGAGGCCGGGACGTCGGTTGTCGACAGGTGTTGGTGCATTGCGATCCTCACGCTGGTGTTTCGGCGTATGTGCCTGGTACCGATGAAACGCGAAGGCACTGTTGCCGACAAGCATCCGTTTTCGCGCGAGGTGTACACATTTTTCGTACGATGTGGCCGAGTTTTCGTTCGAGCGGCGCAGGAGGCACGCCATGCTCCATTCCCGGTTGCTGCAGTACGTCGACGAGGTGGCGCGTCTCGGTTCCATCCGGGCGGCGGGCGCGAAGTTGCACGTCGCGCCCTCCGCGATCAACCGGCAGATCCTGCTGCTCGAAGCCGAACTCGATCAGCAGCTCTTCGAGCGCCTGCCGCGCGGTATGCGCCCCACCCCGGCCGGTGAGGCGCTGCTCACGCACATCCGCCTGACACTGCGGCAGTATCGCGAGACGGTCGCCGATATCCGCGATCTGCATGCGCTCGGCAGCGGGGAGGTGGTGATCGCGACGATGACCGGTCTGGCCAGCAGCGTGGTCGCCACCGCCGCGGCGACCTTCCACGCCCGTCATCCCCGGATCCGGATTGCGATCCGCACCATGGCGACCCTGGATATCCTGCGGGCGGTCGAGAACAGCGAGGCCGATCTGGGGCTCGGCTTCAATATCCCGTCCTCGACCCAGGTCGAGGTCCGCTGGCGGATGAACACCCGGCTCGGAGCCGTGGTCTCCACGAGTCATCCACTGGCCCATATGGATACGATTCCGCTCGCCCAGTGCACGGCGTATCCGACGATCCTCGCCGACCGCTCGATGGTGATTCACGGCATCGTCGCCGAAGCCTTCGCCAAGGCCGGCCTCGACGTCGAGCCCGCCTTCCACACCAACTCGATCGAGACGATGAAGCGGCTCGCCATGTCCGGCGAGGCCATCGCCTTCCTCAGTGAGTTCGATGTCGCCGAGGAGGTGCACGACGGCCGCCTCGCCTTCCGGCCGGTGCGAGATGCCTTCAGCAACAACGTCATCTCGCTCGTGCACCGCAACAAGCACGGCCACGGCCTGGCTCCTTTTCTGCTCGCCGACGAGATCGTGGCCGCCTTGCAGCCCGCGGAGCCGTGATCGGCCGGCCGTCGGGGTTATCGTCCGTCGAGCAGTTGCAGGCTCGCCATGGGTGGCCGATCGTCGGTCGATACCGGGCTGACCGTGCGCTGCCAGGATGTCGCGCCGGGCCGGTACTGCGCCAGGCCGATGCCCGAGTCACGAATGCCGAGCCGGTCGAGCAGGGTGGCGACGAGTTGACGGCTCATGACCGCCAGTTCGTGGGTCGGCCGGTTGCGGTGGGCCCGGGTGCCCAGATCGACCTGGGCTATCGCCCGCGCACCGTATCGCTGCCAGGTATCGAGGAGAATGCCGATCTCGACGCCGTAGCCGGGCGCGAAGGGGATGCTGGTCAACAGTTTTCGCGTGGCGGCGTACTCTCCGCCGAGGGGTTGCAGTACCTCACCGAGTTCCGGGACGAGCGCGGTCAGCAGGGGGCGGGCGAGCAGTTGGGTGACACGCCCGCCACCGTCGGCCTCGCCCGGGAAGCCCGCCGCCAAGGGGCGCTGATAGTAGCCCTTCACCAACTCGATTCCGTCCTGAAACAGCAACGGGGCCAGCAATGCCGGTACGAAGCGCGGGCTCGGCGCGAGCAGATCCGAGTCGACGAAGACGATGAGGTCGCCGGTGGTCACGGCCAGCGAGCGCCACAGCACCTCGCCCTTGCCCGGCCGGGCCGGGAGGCTCGGGAGCGCCTCCTCACGGGTGTAAACCGCCGTCGCCCCGGCGGTTTCGGCGATGCCGATGGTGTTGTCGGTGGAGCCGGAGTCCACGACCACGAGTTCGTCCACCAGCGTGCCCACCAGATCGCGGATCGACTCGAGCACGCCGGCGATGGTGTCCTGCTCATCGAGCGCGGGCAGCACCACCGAGACGGTTCGTCCGGCTTTGCGTTCGATCAGCTCCGGCAGCGTCCACTCTTGCTGGAACCAGGTCACTTCGGCGGCGGTTCCGCGGTAGATCACCGGTCTCTCCCTTCGCCCGAGTCGAGAACATTGGTGTGCCAGTCGGCCCAGATGTCGGACCACCGGCGACGAGGTTGATCACAGCGCCAGATGACGACGTGGCGGGTGATCCCCGCGAGGCCGAGCCGGTCATCCAGCCGCGCCACCGGCCGCACCTCGGAAAAGGTCTGGCGCAGCGCTGATTCCATGGCGTCCGAACCGACGTAGAGCACCGTGTTCGTCGGCTCGGGCGGGGTACCGAAGTAGGCGAACCCGCGGTTCGCGCTGTACACCGGTGGAACAGCGGTACCGGCGCGGTCGAGAGCCGCTGCCTGCCAATAGTTCTGGGCGATGACGGCGGTGATCGGACTCGCCCGTGGATTCGATTCCTGGGCCGAACGCTGCACGGCGGCAACCAGTTCACCCCAGTCGCCCGGCCCGAACAGTCGCATCCGCGTCGATATCGCGTGCGGCGTATCGGCGGGCTCGCGCAGTGACGATGCGGGCAGTGGCAGTACGAGGACGACGGCCAGCGCAATGGCGATCGAGCCGGCACCGGCGACCGTGAGCCAGGCTCGGTGTGTCCGATCCGTCCACCACCAGGCACCCGCCGCGAACAGCACTGGGAACACATCGGCCAGGTAGTAGGGCCGCGACCCGGTCAGCACGACGAAGCATGCTTGCACCGACACGGCCACGGCCGCGAATCGAGAGGTGCGCAACAGCGGCGACCGGAACAACGCCCACAGCCCGGCGGCCGCCACCGGACAACCGAGCAGACCGAGCAGCAGTCCGAGCTGGATCGGCAAGCCGCCGACCCCGCCGCTCGCCGCGCGCTCTTCGGCCGCGATGACCGTGCCCATCGCCAGCTGAGGCCAGCCGTGGCGCGCCTGCCACACCAGACTCGGGAGCACGGTGAGGCCCACGGCCGCTAGCGCCGCCCACAGCATCGGTCGACGCAACAGTGTCCGAGGGCCGAAAGCGAGTACGCCCAGCCCGATTCCGGCGCCGAGCACCGGCAGCAGCAGCTTCACCTGCAAGTCAACCCCGGCCACCGCCGCAGCTCCGAGGATCAGGCGGTCGTCGTGAGTTCGCGTCCAGCGCACCAGCATCCACAGCAGTGCCGCCGAGAGTGTGGCGTCCACCGCGAACGTCGACAGGGTCGCGGCCGAGGTGATCAGGAACGGACTCGTGGCATACGCGAGGGCGGCGAGGCGCTGTGCGCCGTGATCACCCCCGAATTCACGGGCCAGTGCCGCACACAGCCAGACCGTCGCCACCGCGCACCCGATCGCCGGAATCCGCAGCACGACAAGCGATTCCGGCGCTATCCAGTCCGCCACCCGCGCCGCCACCGGCACCAGCGGGCCCTGATCGGCATACCCCACCGCCAAGCGTCGCCCGGCGGCGAGAAAATACAGCTCATCGCCGAAGTACCCGTAGCGCCCGGCGCGCAGGCACAGCACCACCGCCGCCGCGCACGCGATCACGCCGACGGAGCGAGTGGCGAACGGCGGCGGTAGTTCCCCTGCCGCCGGCGATGATCGGCGCGGCAGGGATCGGGTGTTCACGGCCGCCGCCGGGGCAGGGCGAGAGTGAGCACGGCGAGCAGCGCGGACAGCCCGGCCATCAGCCAGAGCACGGTGATGATCGCGTCCAGGTAGGACCGCGCGTCCACCCTGGCGAAGAACACCATGCCCAGCGCCGCCACGCCGACGGAGCTACCGACCTGCTGCAGCGTCGGCACGATTCCCGACGCCGACCCGGTGGCAGGCTCGGCCACCGCGGACATCATCACGGCGGGCAGCGGCGCGGCGAACCAGCCCATGCCCGCGCCCGCCGCGTACACCGGCCACGCCAGATCGCGAAGGTCGAGGCCGGACAGGTCCGTATGGATGGTGTCCGCCGTCGCCCCCAACGCGACAGCGAACACCAGCGCGCCGACGGTCAGCGCCCGGGATCCCCACAGCGACACCAGCACCGGCGAGGACAGCGCGCCGGCCACCGCGCCGACCGCGAACGGCAGCATGACCAGCCCGGTGCGCGACGCCGACCACCCCAGCCCCGACTGCGCCGCCACCGACACCGTGAACAACAGCGCCGTGAACACGCCGTAGAACATCGGGGTGAGTACCGCACCCACCGCAAATCCGCGCTCGCCGAACAACTCCACCCGCACCAGCGGCTCGGCGCCGCGCTTCGCCCGTCGGCGCTGCTGCCACCCGAACACCGCCAGGGTCGGAACCGACAGCGCCAGGAGGACGAACATGACTGGTGGCCAACCTTTTTCACGCCCGACAGCCAGGGGATACACCAGCAACCCCAACCCGGTAGCCGAGAGCGTCACTCCCGGTAGGTCGAGCCGCCGCAGCATCCGCCCGGGATTCCCCACGTGGCGTGCGTCGTTCGCCGGCTGCGCGCGCCAGGTTGCCGGGCGGCGCGAGGCCTCCGGATGCCGATTCGCCAGTGCCACCGCGACTGCGGCGAGCGGAACATTGATCAGGAAGACGGCTCGCCAGCCCAGTCCCAGCGGGTCGCCGTCCACCAGCGCGCCACCCAGCATCGGTCCGGCCATCCCGGCGAGGGCGGCCACCGCGCTGTAGACGCCGAAGGCCCGAGCCCGCCCGCGTTCGGGAAACGCCCCGGTGATGATCGCGATGGTCTGCGCGGACGCCAGCGCCGCCGCGACACCCGCCGCGCCTCGCGCCAGCACCAATTCGGTTGCGCCGGAGGACAGGCCGCACAGGACCGAAGCCGCGGCGAAGGCCGCCAGCGCGATCGGGAACACGACGTGTCGCCCGAACAGGTCACCGATCCGGGCGGCGGTCGGCAGGGTGCAGGCGAAGGCCAGCCCGTAGACGCTCACGATCGACAACTCCGCCGAACCGCTCGCATGCAGCTCCCGGGCCAGCGCGGGCATGGCGGTATGCACGATGGTCAGGTCCAGCATCTGCATGAACACCGCGATCAGGCAGGCCGCCAACGCGATCCAGGCGCCGGCGGGCCGCGCGGTGGAATCCGCGTCCTCGGCCAGACCGGGGGTGCGGACCGTCACGAGACCGCCGGGATCGCGGCCGCGTAGTCGCCGTCGGTGGCCACCGCGGTGATGATGGCGACCAGCGTCTTCACATACCGTTCGACGGCCGCGTGCGCCTGCGGGGTGTCCGGGAACAACAGGCTCAGCGTGGTGACCTCACGGAATCGATTGACCCACAGGAAAACCTCACCGGAGCTGGCGTTGCTCCCGTACAACCCGCCCTTGATCGCGTCGAACATCTCCGCACCGGCCATTTTCCGGACATCGACGTACGACACCATCGGCGCCGTCCAGCCGCGGATCCCGAGTTCGGGCGCGATCAGTTCGAGTACCCGGTGCAGCGACACGTCGGTCAGGTCCTTGGCCTGGTCGGCCGCCTGCTGCGCCGCCCCCACCAGCGCGGTAAAGGTGTCCTCGGCACGCACGGGGAACGCCACCGGAATGAGATTGGTGTACCAGCCGACCGAGCCCATCTCCCCCGGCAGGAATCGGGTGTTCGCCGGGGTGAGGCCGAAATACCGTTCCCGGTCGTCCAATTCGCACTCCGCCAGCGCGACCGCCGTGAACAACCCGCCCAGGAACCGGCCGCCGTGTTTCTCGCAGACCTGCTCGAAGCGCAGCGTATCGGCCTCCCACAGCAGGGGCAGGGTGAGTTGCGCTCCCCGGGCATAGCCGCCCGCGCCGAGCTCGAGCGGGAAGCTCGGCAGGTCACCGTCGTTGCCCTGCAACAGCTCCGCCCATCGACGGACCGAACTCGACTCCGCGGTGAGTTGCTCATTGAGGCGGCGCTCGCGCTCGCAGTAGCCGATATGGCCGTCGACCGGGGCCAGAGTCATTTCACCGCCGGACAATTCGGTGCCGTAGAGCAGCAGCAGTTCCACACACGACAGGGCCTGGGCGACACCGTCGGTATGCAGGTGATCGACGGCGGCGTACACGGTGAACGATCCCGGGCGTTCGATGACGCCGAAGGAGAAGCAATCCCATTCGAACGGGCCCGGCGTCTCGGCCTGCACCCGCTCGCGCAGCAGGTCGAGGTCGGTGAACTCGCCGTAGGTGTTGGGGGTGAACTCGATGTCGGCCGGGTCCCCGACATGGCGCACGAACCCGGTTTCCGGCGCTGGCTCGAACCAGCTGTGGAAGGTGTCATGCCGGCGTAGGAACGCCTGCACCGTCGCGGTCATCGCCCGCTGGTCCAGGGTGTCGGGGATGTCGAAGGAGATCATGCACAGTCGCGAAACCCGCAATCCCACACCGGAGTTGCGTTGTGCCGCACGCAGGTACGCCTCCTGCTGGTAGGACGGCGCGACGTCATGCGCCGGCGCGCCCCGCATCCTCGCCCGGGACGCCGGCGATGCCGTCCAGACGGTGAGCACGCCCGGCTCCGGACGCCAATCGTCGAACAAGCCGAATGTGACCATGAATGACCCTCGTTTCCCAATGCTGAGAACCACATGCCCGCACCGAGGCACTGGAGCCCGGCGGAAACAGGATTTCGAGTGAACGGCATGCGAGGGCACGCCCACCAGCACCGCGGCGAAAGTCTGTGATCGCTCCCAACGCGGCGCGCCGACGTCCGGACGGCGTCCAAAGTGTCGCGACAGGCATTGTCCCGGTGCGGCTTTCGCCCTAGCGTCACCAGCCGATCGGCCCGGTCGAGACATTCGGAGGTCACGGGTGAAGGCAGCAGGCCCGCTCTCGGCGCTCGCCCTGGCGGCGACGCTGCTCTGGCTCGGCGTCGCGATTCCCGCCCGCGCCGAACCCGCGACCGCGGCGGCGCTGGCGTCGGCACGGTCCGCGCCGGACGGATCCGCCTTGATCGCGGTCACCGAGGACGCCGGCGGTCTGCTCGACCTGCGGGTGCACTCGGCCGCCACGGACACCGACATCACCCTGAAAGTGCTTCCCGCGCCGGACAGTTCAATTCCCGCTCCAACCCTCTATCTGCTCAATGGGGCGAATGGCGGTTCCGATGCCAGCAGTTGGCCGGAGCAGACCGATATCGTCGATTTCTTCCGCGACAAGCAGGTCACGGTGGTGGTGCCCATGGGCGGCAACGGCAGCTACTTCACCGATTGGCGGACCGACGACCCGGTCTTGGGGCGGATGCGCTGGACCACCCTGCTGACCCGGGAACTCCCGCCGATCATCGATTCGGCGCTGAACGGCGACGGCGCGAACGCCATTGCCGGTATCTCCATGGCCGGAACCTCCGTCTTCCAACTCGCGCTGGCCGCGCCCGGCCTGTATCGCGCGGTCGGGTCCTACAGCGGTTGCGCCCGCACCAGTGATCCGGTGGGCCGGCTGTTCGTGGATGCGGTGGTGCTGCGCTGGCGCGGCGACCCTGCCAATATGTGGGGTCTGCCCGAGGATCCCGCCTGGCTTGCCAACGATCCCTATCTGCACGCCGAGAGCCTCCGCGGCACCGCGGTCTACGTCTCCACCGGTACCGGCCTACCCGGCCCGCTCGATACGCTCGACGGCCCGGGCATCCACGGCAATGCGGGCAAACTCCTGGCTCAGCTCACCAGCGGCGCTTTCCTCGAGGCGATCACCGATCAATGCGCGCTCGCCCTGCGCGACCGCCTCCGAAGCCTCGGCATCCCGGCCACTTTCAATCTCCGCGCGGCCGGAACACACTCGTGGGGCTATTGGCAGCAGGACCTGCACGACTCGTGGCCCCTGTTCGCGCGGGCTTTGCGGCAATGATCGGCAGCCGACAGTGTCAATCGGACGGGTTCTCCGACAGCATGGCGAGCAGTGGATTCAGTAGGTCGAACAGTTCCCGCAGCCAGGTCGGCGGTCCCGCCGAATCGATGAGACTGTCGATGGCGATGCCCTTGCCCAGTGCCATCAGCAGACCCGCGACGACCGAGGGTTGAGCGGGGACGGCCAGGCCGAGGTCGGCACCGACCTGTTCGACCAGTGCGGTGATCTCGCTGCGCGCCTGCTCATCTCGGGCCGCGAGTTGCGCACGCAATGACGGACTGCGCCGCGACACCAATGCCAGCTCGGTCTTGAACCACGCCCACCGTGGATCGCCGCTGGCCGCCATCGCCCAGGCCTGGAACGCGTCGATCCGGTCCTGGGCGCTGCCCGCGGTCAGTATGCGCACCAACTCGGCGAATTCCTCGGTGGTGTGCTTGTCCAGCACCGACAGTGCCAGCTCTTCCTTGCTGGCGAAATTCGAATACACCGCGCCGCGACTGTATCCGGCGGCCTCGGCGACCTGATTGTTGGAGGTCGCGGTGAAGCCGTCCCGCAGATACAGCTCGGTTGCCGACGCGACCAACCTGGCACGTGTTCGTGCCTGTGATTCGGGACGGCTCAACCGGTTGGACATCCGGGCAGTTTAGCGGGGCCCACCTTGCGGTTCCCGCGCTCCTTGACAACCGCCGAGCGGGACCTACTCTGATTTCAGATGTCAGTGACATTCGAATGTCAGCGACAGCCCAGGCCGAAAGCCGTAGCAACGCAAGGAGTACCGCGTGCCCACCTACCCAGAGCGCCCGATCTCGGGACAGCGCATCGTGATCACCGGCGCGACCAACGGAATCGGCAAGGAGATGGCCCGGGCACTCGCCAGGCGCGGCGCCGCCCTGACGTTGGTGGCCCGCAACGAAACCAAGGCCCGGGATACCGTCACCGAACTCGCCGCGGAACCGGGCGTCGTAACCGCACCCGAGTACGTGGTCGCGGACCTGGCCGAGCTGTCCTCGATCCGCAGCGCCGCCGCCGAGATCACCGCGCGCTATCCGGTGATCGACACCTTGCTCAACAATGCCGGCATCCACAGCTTCAGCGCCGGAGTCACGGCGGACGGATACGAGGTGATGGCGGGCACCAACCACCTCGGCCCGTTCCTGCTGACCCACCTGCTGCTGGACCGGGTAATCGCCTCCGGCACAGCGCGAATCGTGGTGACCGCGTCGGAGGCGCACCGCAGCGCGGCACGCCTGGACCTCGACACCTTCGCCGACCCGGTCCCGCACGGCGCGATCGGATCCGAACCGATCTACGGACGCTCGAAGCTGCTCAACATTCTGTTCACCGAGGAGCTGGCGCGGCGACTCGACGGCACCGGTGTCACGGTCAACTGCTTCTGCCCCGGCATCGTGGCCTCCGGTTTGGTGCGCGGTAGCCGGTTGCTGACCGGCACCGCGCGGGCGGCGTCCCGCACTCCCCTGGTCCGCACGCCTCGGCAAGGCGCCGAGATGGGGATCCGGCTGGTGCTCGACGAGAGCCTCGGCACGACGAGCGGGGAGTTCTTCACCTCGACTCCCGGCCTGCGGTTCCTGCCCGCCGTCTCGGCCCGCCGCGATGGTGCGCTGCGACAGCGCCTGTTCGACCGCAGCGCCGAACTGGTTGGCGCGCACTGACGCTGTGCGATGCCACAGAAATCGCCGGAGCAGTTCGTGGTGTTGCTCAGAGGACGCCGAGTGTGCTCCGGCTCCGCAATCGCGCGGCTAGTGTCGGGCCGGAAAGGACGCTTTGCCTTGCCAGAGAATGGGAGTCGCCGATGACCGTCGACCATCCGGAGCTGACCGGGCTCACCGCGGCGGGCAAGCCGATGTCGTCCCCACTGCGGGATGTCCGGGCCCTGTCACGCCGGATGGTCGGCCATTTTCTGGATCATGTGATCCCCTGCGCGACCTTGCCCGGGGACGCGGTCCGCGGCGATGTCACCGCGGTCACCAGGGTCTGCCTGGAGTTGGCGGTCGGCACGCTCGACGGTCAGGACATCCCGGGCAAGATCGACCGATTGCACGCCGCAGCGGCGGGCTGGGCACGCGAGGGCATTCCGATCGACACCATCCATCACGCCCTGCACGCCGGTTTCCGCATGGGGTTCGGTCTCGTGGTGGCGAATCTGACGACCGAGGACTTCGACAAAGTGGTGGCGGGGGTGACCATGATGGTCGACATTCTCGACACCATGACCTCCACGGTCTCCCGCGCCTACCTCAGCGAATACCGGGCGGTCGTGAGCGAGCACCACAATGCGGTGCACACGCTGGTCTCGGCGTTGCTGGGCGGGCATCCGAGCTCGACCATGGCTCGCGAATGCGGTATCACCATCGCGGAAGGCTATGCCGTGCTGGCGTTGTCGATTCCGGCCCACCCCGATGAACACAATCCCTATCTGGACGGTCAGGTCGTGGCGCGCCGCAAACTGCGCCGCGTGCAAGCCGTGCTGGCGTCACGCTGCCGCGGACAAGCGTTGTCGCTGTTGTCGATCGACGGCGGGACGATTCTGATCCCCGACACCTTCGATCACGACGCCGGCCTCGACGATCTGGTCACGACCGTCTCCGAGGCCGCACAGGTCGGTGTCACCGCGGCGCTGGTCGATGCCACGACGGCGCAGATCCCGGACGCCGCCGATCAAGCCCACGAGATGCTGGACATGCTCGCCCGGCTGCGCGCACTGCCCGGACTCTATCGTTTCGACGAACTCGCCTTGGAATACCAGCTCACCCGTCCCGGCCCCGGCCGCGAAGTCCTCGGGGCCCTGCTCGCCCCGCTCGACGAACACCCGGAACTGCTGGAAACGCTGCAGCGGCACATCTCCCACGACCTCAATCGCCAGCGCACCGCCCGCACGCTGCATATCCACGCCAATACCGTGGACTATCGGCTCAAGCGGGTCGGTCAGCTCACGGGGCTCGATCCCGCCCAGCCCGCCGACCTGTGGTATCTGCGTTCGGCGCTGATCGCTCGCACCTACCGGCCGCAGTGACCGGCAAGGGACGGAGTACGAATTCGGCGTTGCCGTCGAGAAATTCACGCGATGCGCAAGGCATGAACGGAACTCGGGGACGAACCGGCACAATCAGTTCATGCCGCGCAAACCGTCACCCAACCAGGATCGGGCAGGTTATCCGGTCCGCGTGGTAGCCGAACAGCTCGGCATTCCGACGGCCACCCTGCGCAGTTGGAATCGCCGGTACGGGATCGGCCCGCAACAGGATCAGCCGGGTCGGCACCGCCTCTACGGCGACGCGGATATCGACGTGCTCACCCGCATGCTGGAACTCGTCCGTGCCGGGGCCAGTCCGGGCGGCGCGGCGGCCACCGTGCGGGGCCCGGCGCTCTCGTTCGGCGATGAGACCGCGCTGCTGGCAGCCGCGTTCGCACTCGACACCGGGGTGGTCTGCGATCTGCTCGACAAGCATGTGCGCGCCTACGGTGTCGTGGACACGTGGGATCGCTTGTGCCGCCCGGCTTTCGCGACCGTCGTCGGTCGGCAGCTCGGCGGCGAGGGGTGTGTGGACGTCGAGCACCTGCTGTCGTGGTGCATCACCGCGACGCTGCATCGGTCCGTGCCGCCGCCCCCGGCCCGCGAGACCGCCGCCCCGCTCCTCGCCTGCACCAGCGGCGAAACCCATTCGCTGCCACTGGAAGTGCTGCGTGCGGCGCTGGCCGAATGCGGTACGGACACGCGCATGCTCGGCCCGGATGTCCCGACCGCCGCGCTGGCCGACACCCTGGCGCGCATTGCCGCGCCCGCGACGGTCGTGCTCTGGTCACAGCAGGAGCCCACGGCGCTGACCTCGGCGGTCCGCGCTTGTATCGGTGCGGGAGCCCGAACCTGTGTCGGCGGGCCGGGGTGGGACACCGTGATCCTGCCCGAGGGCGTGGTGCGGCTGTCCGGACTGGCCGAGTCCGTCGAGTACCTCGGCCCAGCGCGTCGGGAGCTGTGAACGGCACTCGGCCAGGAATGCACATAGCGGGCAGCCGTACGACATATCGATCCATAATCGATGCAAAATGTTGCGACGGCTGGGCGTACTGCGGCTCACGGATTCGGACATGGTCGGCAGCACTGCGCTGTCCGCATTTCCGAGCGGGTGACCGCGGCGGTCGGGCGAATCGTGTTCACATGCCGTTGAACTCGACGATCGGTGGCGGATAGTCCGCGGCGAGTACACCTGCCCGCCAGGGCCGATGCACCTCCGCGCCCGGCAGTTGCGCCAGTTCGGGCAGCCAGCGACGGGCGTAGTCGCCGTCCGGATCGAAACGCTCGGCCTGCCGCAGCGGATTGAGCACCCGGCTGGATCGGGTATCGGTGCCGGTGCCCGCCATCCACTGCCAGTTGAGCCGATTGTTCGCCACATCGGCATCGACCAGCCAGCGCTCGAAATGCCTTGCCCCGATGCGCCAATCCACCCGCAAGGTCTTGACCAGGAAGCTCGCGGCGACCAACCGCGCCCGGCCCGGCATCCAGCCCTGAGCCAGCAGCTGTCGCATCCCGGCGTCGACCATCGGATATCCGGTGCGGCCGGCGCACCAGGCGGCGACCCCGGCGGTATCGGTCCGCCACGGGTGCGATGCGGGCTTGTAGTCGGCGGTGGCGACATCGCCACGAGCGGCCAGTACTTGATGGTAGAAGTCCCGCCACGCCAGTTGCCGGACGAAGGCGTATCCGCCGGCGTCGGCGGTGTCGGTCCGGAACACCAGTTCCGCCGGGGACAGGCAGCCGAAATGCAGATACGGCGACAGGCCCGACGTGCCGTCCACGGCGGGCAGATCCTTGAGCTCGGCATACCGGGTGACAGGTCCGGACAGCCAGTGCTCGAACAACTTCCGTGCCGTCGTCTCACCGCCGACCACCAGCAGCGGCGAACCCTGCCCCGCCCGCTCCGCGATCGCGCCCGGAGTCACACCGGCGGCGACGGACGGCACCGACAACGCCTCCGGCGCGGGCAGGGGTCGCCGCATCGGGGTGTCCAGCCAGCGCCGCAGGTAGGGGGTGAACACCGCGTAGTGGTCGCGGCCGGTATCGGGCCGCACCGCACCGGGATCCACCGCGGTGATCGACGCCGCGTGCACATGCAACTCGCAGCCGGCACTCGAAAGACTTTCCCGCAAAGCCGATTCCCGCTCCCGGCCGTAAACCGTGGCCTCGGCCGCGATGTGCACGCTGCGCGCGCCGACCTCGTGCGACATCCGGGCGACCTCGTCGATCACCCGGCCCGACCGGATGACGAGCCGCCCGCCCCGCGCCCGCAGCTCCGCGTCGAGCTCCCCCAATGCCGCCCCCAGGAAGCGCACCCGATTGGGTGCGCTCCCCACCTTCACCAGCAGCTCGCTGTCCAGCACGAACAGCGGCACCACCGTTTCCGCTTCGCGGCAGGCAGCGGTCAGCGCCGGATTGTCATGCACGCGCAGATCTCTGGTGAAGAGCACGAGGGCGACAGTCATACACCGAACTCTAGACGCATTCGATTCATAATCGATGCACTTGCCTGTCGTGCGGGCGTCCGCAGGCGGCCGGCCTCACCTCGCGACGTTCAGCCCCCGAGTGCGGCCGTGACGACCGCCTGCGCGAGGTCTCCGTAGGGCGGATACAGCGCGCCGATGAGGTCGCCTTCGCCGCGGGTGACCACGCCTCGGGGGTTGGAGAATTCGCGGAAGCCCTCGATGCCGTGGTGTCGGCCGGTCCCGCTGGTGCCGATGCCGCCGAAGCCGAGGGCGGGTAGGGCGCCCTGCACCGCGCAGGTGTTGACGCACGCGCCGCCGGAGGAGGTGCGGGTGAGGACCTGGTCGGCGATAGTGGCGTCCTTGGCGAAAACGTAGAGCCCGAGCGGCTTTTCGCCCGCGTTGACGTGGGTGATCGCGTCGTCGATGGTGTCGTAGGGTTTGACGACGAGGATCGGGCCGAAGATTTCCTCCCGCATCACACCGAGATCGTCGGCAGGATCGAGAACCAGCGAGAGCGGCATGCGTCGGCTCGCACGATCGACCTTGGCGGTGGGCTGCAGTTCGACGATGGCGCATCCCGCGTCCCGGGCCTCGTCCAGCAGGTCGATCAGCCGGTCCAGGTGCCGTTCGGTGATGATGCCGGTGCAGTCGTCGGTGTCGGTGAAGTTCGGCGCATGCTCGGCCATATGCGCCTGCGCCAAGGCGACGAAATCGTCGACGCCGTCGCGCGGCACCAGGCAATAGTCGACCGAGATACACATCTGGCCGTTCTTGATCAGCTTGGTGCCGAGCACCTGTTCGACCGATGCCGCGTCGATGCTGTCCGCGGCCAGGATGGCCGGGCACTTGCCGCCCAGCTCCAGCGTCACCGGCACCAGGTTCTTGGCGGCTTCGACGGCGATCAACCGCCCGACCTCCGGATTTCCGGTGTACAGCAGGTGATCCCAGCGCTGCTGGGAGAACGCACGCGCCAACTCGACGCCGCCGGTGACGACCGTGACATGGTCGGAATCGAAGGTGCCCGCGATCATTTCCTTCAGCAGTTCACCGCACGCCGGCGTGAACTCCGAAGGCTTCAAAATCACCCGATTGCCCGCAGCCAACATCTCCACCAGCGGACCGACCGACAGGTCGAACGGAAAGTTCCACGGCACGATATTCCCGACCACACCCTTGGGCTGGTACCGAATCGCGGCCTGCGCCGACCCGTACAACCCCGGATCGGTGAACCGCGCCTCCGCCGCCATCCACGAGCTCAACTGCTCGGCCGCGTAAACCGCCCGCCCCACCACCCCGAGCACCTCGACCAGATCGGTGAACAGCTCCGGATGCACCGAAAAGTCCTCCGACACAGCCCGTCTGATCCGCTCCCGACTGCCCAGCATCATCCCCGCAAGCGCCCCCAAATGATCCTGCCGTACCTCCAGACTCGGATACGGATCCCGAGCAAACGCGGCCCGCTGCCTCCCGAAGGACTCCTGAAGTTCATTGATCGCCCCACTGTCATCGGTGGACGGTGCCATGGGGCGATGAGTGGCGGTCATAATCCGGACCTTCCGTCGAAACTATCTCCACCCCTCACGATCCCAGCCTCCCCACCCACCGGTACGCCAATTCACAAAATCCCTCGCGCACAATCTATTTGCGACCCCCCATCCGCCCACGTCCATCCCCAACCGCCTCAGCCCGCCGCCGAGTGGCACATTCCAGAGGCCTTTCGCCCGGTTTGTCCTCCAATTTGTGCCACTCGCCACGCGGCGATAGCGGATGTTCGGCATGTGAGGAGTCCGGATACGCTGGCCGATGACAAGAACGGGATCGCTATCGCAGCTGAGGAGGTTGATCGTGGGATCAGGCCCGCTCAGAAAAACCGTCGTCAACGAGCTGCGCACACGCGCCCAGCGAGGAGACGCTCCGGCTGAAATAGCGACCTGGTTGATCCAGGAACTCGAGAGCCCAACGCCCTTCCAGCTCATCATCTACTGGCGCGAAGCGTTCGATACCCCTATACCAGTTCTCAAAAACGCCTACAACTGGGTGGGGCTCGGAGACGGCGGAACACTGTCCGATGACGAACTGAACCAGATGCTAACCCCACTCGTGGTCCGTCCTCACGGCAGAGAATGGGTGCTGCACCCGGATGGTTCCTGGCGCGCCTGACAACGCTGGGCTCGGTCCGGACATTGACGCCTTGACGTCGAATTCCGTCCAGTAAGGTCGCGCCGGTGGGCAGCGATAGCCGTTACGAGGCATATGAATTCGACCTATGGGAGCGATTAGCCGCACTGCCGCCCTCAATCGAGGACGCCAACACCTTCAGGGACTGCCGCGAGATCGGCCACCACGAGCCAGCCTGTGGCTACTGACGCAGCACCTGATCGAGCACCCCGCGCCGATCAGTGGGCTCCTAATTTTCGGCTGCCCGCCGTTGTAATCGGTGTGTCACTCTAATGGCTTGCCTCCCAACAGATCAGCGGCAGGAGAATGTGTTCTGGCAGCTTCTAGCGGGGCACATGGGATGGTACCGGGTGGTCTGGATCCAGTGCGGGGAGGCCGTCGATGCTGTGCCCGTTGTCTCCGGCGATCCGGCCCGCGAATTTCTCTTCCGGCTGCCTGGCATGGTGAGCGTCGAGGACCGGCCGTTCGCCGATGAGTTCGTAATAGGGGACGGAGTATCCACACGCGTCGGCGATGCGCTCGAGATGGACGACGATGACTGCGCGGATACCCGGATGCGCGAGTCCGAAATTCGCTCGCAGCTCTACGAATTCGGGGTCGTCCGGTCGTACGACGCGCCCTGAGCCGAACAGTCGCAGGATCCGGGAGTTGCGGGTGAACGAGCAGAACATGATCGTGATCCGGCCGTTCTCACGCAAGTGCGAGATCGTCTCCACGCCGCTACCGAACAGATCGAGGTAGGCGACGGTGTGATCGTCGAGCACGGCGAAAGTATCCTGATACCCCTTGGGCGACAAATTGACTCGTCCCCCTTGCGACGGCGCGGTGGCAACGAAGAACACCGCTTGCGCCTCGATGAACTGCCGTAGCGACCCATCCAGATGCGAGAACTGCTTGGCCATGGGCTCCCCTTCCCCGTCGCGTTAGTTACTCAGCCTAACGGCGTCATGGCTTCCGACCAGAGCTAAAACTCACCCTGATGTGAGTATGCGGAACGCGGCGAGAGACCCCCTCCCGCCCCTTCTGCCGGAGCGTAGTTTGCCGCCCGTAGTCGCCTCAATCCGAGCGGTCAGCGGCATGACTGTGCATTCCCCTGGGTGGTGCGATGTCAATCCTCGTCGTCTGTCCGAAGGAGGACGCCGGTGATCGTGGACGGGAATTCCAGCCTCTTCGTCCGAGGGAGCGGAATCTCGGTGAGCTTGCCGTCGTAGATCATCCACAGACCGAAGCAGCTGTCTTCCTCGTCGTGGACGAGAACTTGTACCGAGTTCGGATCGGGCCACTCGAGAGATTCCAGGTGTGCCAAGAGGCCAGTCCAGGTGCGGCGGCGGAACTGGATTACCCATGCGTAGCACTCGTCTGTCGCGCGATTGGCGCCCTCGAACATTGCATCGCCGATAGGGGTGAAGCATTGATGCCACTCGCGGTTGTCATCGTGAACGGTCAAGTGGTGCATGACGTGTTCGGCATCTCGGGCAAGAACGATGATCTCAGCGAATCTGCTCACTTGCCCGATTCTCCATCACGATTCCCGCTGGGTACGTGCCGGTGGTCCCAGCCTCAACCGCACTCAACTCGGCAATGGCGTGTACTCGTATCGACGAGCCGGCACCCCCGCAGCGGTTCGCCGGACCAGCCGTCGAGTGGAGTCCCAGCCGGTCGCACGGTCCAGCGGAAGGGTGAACCGATCGACCGCAGCCGTAGTATTGACCCTGGCTACCACGGCGTGGCCGAACAAACGAACGGCGGAGGCGAAGTATGACGGACGAGGAGATCGTCGTCGCGTTTGCGCTGACCAGACTGGAGAACGCGAACAGCGAACTCGATCTGGAGGATGTTGCCGCCCTGGTAGTGCGCCGTCTGACCCCCGATCAGGTGCTCGACCTCGCCACCCGCAATCTCGCTGTTCGAAATGAGCTACGGGGAGCATTGTTCGAGTCTGCGGTCGAGCATGTGCTCAGGATCGTCCTGTCGGCCCGAGGGCCTGTCGACTAACGAATCGACGCAACAATAGAGCGTCAGTGGCGACGGTCACCTGAATGGCCTTGCGTTGGAGAACGATGGCGCTTTCGGGCCGGTCGGCGAACGCATGGAGCCCGTACCGCCAATCCGACGTCCCCCACGCGTGCGCCATTGAACATCAGGGAGTACTCACTGCGGAATTTTGTCCAGTTCCCCTCGCTGACAACTCCCTGATCTTGTCGCTGACGGCGCGCCGTCGCAGTGCACTATCGGATACACCGCCGGCAGTCCCGCCGTTCGCCAGATTGGTCACTGACACAAGCAGATTGCTGTACTCAGTGATGACCCCCGTCCGGCGGCCGTTTCACTCGGTGGCATGTAGTACGAGCTTCAGAACCTCGTCGGGCATCTCGGCCATCACGTTGTGACCGAACGGACGCGTGTGGACCGTCCACGACGGATCCAGCCGCAGCCGATCGTAGAACTGGGTGAATGGAGTCTGCGGGTACTCGGTCATGAAAACGTAGTGCTTGCTATCGATTCCGTCTGCGGCACCGGTGAGCCGGATGCGCTGCAGCATCGAGGCCAGCGGCTGCGCGGTAACCCGGGCTTCGGTGAGGAAAGCCGGTGGCCGCATCGAGTAGCCGTCGCCACCGACATCGGCCAGATAGCGGTCCCGCCACACCTGGGTGCTCAGACCCCACACCGAATCGCCGTCTCGCGGAACGAAGGCGTCCAAATATATCAGCGCCCGAATCCGTTGCGGCACAATCTCAGCCGCGCCGGTAATCGACATGCCGCCCGAGCTGTGGCCGACCAGCACCACATCAGCCAGGTCGTTGCCTTCGAGCACGCCGACCACATCCGCGATATGGGTATCCAGATTCACCCCGCCGCTCGCCAGATGCGCTCGACCCCCAAGCCCGGTCAAGGTCACCGGATACGCCTCGTGGCCGAGGTCCCGCAGCCGCCGGGCCAGCGGCTCGAACCACCAACCCCCGTGGAACGCACCGGGAACCAGAACAAATCTCGCCACAGCTATCTCCTCCAAACCCTCACAGCGCTTCGCCCCCAAATCTACGAGCGCACAGGCAACGTCCCCGGAACCGAACGCGCCGCGCAGGAGACCGCGCATGCCATCGTTCGGAATTCGAGGCCGCGGGCTTCGGATACGAGGCTCCGATGCCCGTTACGTCACAAACTTCGCACTGCATTCGACCTGAGCGCACACTGCCGGCGACCGTGAGACGCTCCGTCCGTTGCTCTTCCGCCTTCTCGTGCCGTCTGCCCCGATCAACGCGAGAAGCAGCAGATCAGTGCGTTCATGACCGGTCTCGACGAAGTCTTCGCAACGATGCCCCGGCTCAAGGCTGCCGCATTCCTTGCCGCACTCACCGAACTGACCGACCAAGGTCGGGCACATACGGCCACGGCGCACGAATCACCCCACCCGACAACCTGATTCCTCGCCAGAGTTCGGCTTCCCGGTTGTAGGTAGTAGCCGCAATCGATCCGCGAGGTCGTGCAGCATGGTCTCGTTGTTGCTGCCGGGGAGGACCACCGCATTCGTTTTCCCGTGCAGGGCAAGCTGTTTACCTGTGGCGAGGATGGGGATCGTGGGACCGGCGTTGGTTCGCCGGCTGTCGTGGCCCACCAATTCGACCGCCGGTCCTTCGCTCAGCTCGCGTGCCGTGTCCCTGTGGGCCTTCTCGTCTGCGCGTGGATCCCATTGGGCCAGAGCATCGAGAGCGAGCATCGCGGTGAGTGGATGCGGGCGCATGATTGTCGAGCGATGGTCTGCCTCGAGACCCAGCAGGGTTGCGCGCAAGGGGTGAACGCAGGCGGACAGGGCGCGACGGTGATGCTGTGGGTCGCGGACCAACAGGACGCCACCTTCGCCTGCGTCGATTCGTTTGCCTGGGCCGAAACTGATTACCGCGAGGTCGCCCATCGTGCCGGTGCGGAGACCGTCGATACTGCTGCCGAGAGCGGCTGCGCAGTCTTCGATGACCGGTAGGTGTGGGGCGGCGGCGCGGATGGCGGGGATGTCCGCGCAGACGCCGTGGAGGTGGCTGGCGATAATGGCGGCGGTACGAGGGGTGACGACCGCGGCGCAGGCGTTCGGGTCGATGGTCAAGGTCGCGGGATCGACGGCGATCGGGATGGCTTGTGCGCCCAAGTTCGCCACTGCGGCGAAGCTTGCTGGCCAGTCGAGTGCCGGCAGTAGGACCTCGTCGCCCGCGCCGACACCGATCGCGGATAGCGCGATGCCGAGCGCATAACTTGCGGACGGCAGCAAGATCGCTGGAATATCGTTGTGGTGGGCCGACATTGCGGCCTCGACCGCGGCGATCGCGCCGGTGCCGAGGATCGAACTGGTGGGAGCCACCGCGGCCGGGTGGCCACCCCAGCGGTCCAATGCCGAACGCACTCGCGCCATCAAACGCTCGTCGGGATGGGTTGCGGCCGTTCGGCGATCGTCTTCAGCGGTAGACACTGGCCTTCTCCAGTGCGGTGATGCGATCGGCGATCATCGCCGTGTCGATTTTGCCGTCGGAGCGGAGGTACATGCTCAGCGCGCTCGGGGTGTCGTAGGTCTCGCCCAGTCGCTGGGCCGCGACCCAGGGCCACGCGTCGGCGCTGTCGACGGCCGATACCGAAGTGAGCGTGCTGTATTCGGCCGCAGGCGTCCAGTCGTCGCCGACGAAGTCCGACAGCGCCTGCGCGACGTCGTCGTCGGTCACCTCGTCGCGGCGAGCCCCGCGGGCTCGAATCCAGGCCTTGGTCAACACCTTCGGCGCCGAGCGGCCCGATAGCGCGTGGCCGTCGGCCATGTACCCGCACATGCGGTCGGTCAGATCAACGGTCACCGGAATCCCATTGCGGCGCGCGTGAATCGCCATGATCTGCGCCAATTCCGGCCCCGAGGGGAACAAGACGGGCAGCACCGTGAACCGCGAACGGACGGCTTCGTCGAGCCGAGCGGGGACGTTGGTAGTGGCGACCACCGAGATGCCGTTGTCCGCGCCGGTGTCGCCGAGGAACTCGAACAGCATGGCGCGCAGGTTCTGATAGGTCTCATGGGTTTCGGTGGTGTGGCCACGATTGCCGAGTCCGCGTTGGTCGGCTTCATCGATGAACAACACCAGCGGCGCGAGCTCACGCAGGACGTGCAGCGCGCGATCCATATTGCTCTCCGAAACGCCCAGGAACTGGTTGAGCACCGAGCCGAATCGCACCACCGGAACCTGCAGCAGGGATCCGATCGCGGTGGCGCACAGCGTCTTTCCTGTACCGGGCGGACCACTGAGCAGCACTCGGACGGTCTTCTGACCGATCAGCTGCATCTCCTGCAGGTGCAAGCGGACGCTCGGCAGTCCAGCCACGTCCGCGCCGAAGGCCAAACGGTCCGGCATCAATTCCAGGGCCCCCTGGCTGAGCTGGCGAATCGCCTCGGACTTCACCTCCGTGATCTGTGCGGCGCTGAGCGGATTCTCGGCCGAACTGATCAGACGGCGCTCGTGGACAGTGAGATTGAGCAACCCGCGCGTGAGGCGACCGGCGTCGGCGACACTGAGATCACGGTGCAGGTAGAGCCGCTCGCCACTTTGCGCATTGGCCGATTTGCTGATGAACAGCGTGCTCTCGTCCTGGTCGGGAGCCCCGAGATGCACCGGCCGGATACCGGGTTGCGCCGCCAGCCGCGGACTCACGCCACCCCCGCGATCGACGATAACAAGCTGCATCCCGCGCCGTTGCCATCTGCTGACATCCTGGGTGACCGCGCGAAGGTGTTCGACCAGCAGCGAAACCTCGAACGACAGCGTCTGCGCCGGGGGAATGAGCGAATCGGCGAAATCAAAAACAAAGACCGAGGGGATGGGCAATTCCCGCAGCTGCTCCAGAATCTGGGCGACCGCGGCTGCCGGTCCATCAGCGGCACCCGGCAACTGCAAGGTGATGGCGGTTCCGTCGGGAAGCGTCTGCAACGCGACCGCCCCCGAGCCGAACCGATACACCACCAGCCCGAGTGAGCGATACGCACAGTAGCTGTGCAAGGCGCCCTGCAGCCGCAACGCGCGTCCGTCGCGGTCGATCAGGATGTCGTTGACACCGGCTCCCGTGACGAGAACCTGGGTGTGTGCCGCCCGCGCACTGTCGAGGTCGGCCTCGAAGCGCAGGGTGCGGCGCAACGGATTCGGGGCCGTCATGCCTGGATCCTCGGGCCGTCGAGATCGTCACCGATGTCGTTGGGGCGGATGGCCGGTGGTGGGGCCGTCTTGTGCTCGTGCTGACGAGCCGCGGTCTGCGCGAACGCGCCCGGATCGCTCAGCAGGCTCGATTGACCCGCGACGGCCGCGCGGATGAGTTTGCCGCCGCCATCGTCTCGATGGTCGTCACGCTCGCCTTCCGCCAGTTCGATTCCGCGCGAACGGATCTCCTCGACCAGGTCTTGTTGGCGTTGCAGACATGAGGAGTCGGACAAACCGGCGTGATCGATCGCAACGGTCTCCCCACGCACCACCGCCAGCACGATCTCGTGGTCGCGCCGCATGTCGATGGCGGTGGTGTCGCCCTCCTTGCGACGCGTCACCCGGTACCCCAGTTCTTGAGCACTCGTGACCATGGCCTGTGCCGTCGTCTCGGCGATCGCGTTGTCGATGCGGCGCTGCGCCAGCTGCAAGGCCTGCGCGAGTTCAGCTTTGGCGTCCGCGATCTGTCTGGCGATCTCAGCACGGGCAGTGTTCGCCTGCTGGCTGCTGAGCGCCCTCGCCTGCGCGACGGCTTCTCGAGCCCGCTTGTGTTCGGCCGGCGACAGTATCGCAACCGCGGTCCGCAACTCGGGAGTCCACGCGTTCGTGCATTCCTCGAGGGCGGCCAGATCATCGGCGGTCACGGTCAGGTCGGCCTGCGCCGCACGGACCAGGGTGCTGTTCTCCAGTGCGATGCGCAGTTGCTTGGCGACCTGTGTAGAGCGGTTGGCGCTGAGCTTGACGCTGCGGGTGTTGTAGCTGCTCATGAATTCGGCTCCGAGCTGTGCGGATGGTTGTTCATCTCGTCCAAGCCGTCGAGGATGTCTGTCCGGGGCGACGCGGGTTTGGGCGGCGGAACCGCCCCGTCTGGTTCGCCCTCGGCGTTCCCCTCAGCGGGCGCAGTAGTTTCCGAGGCCGCAGCAGGTTCCGGCGCGGCCCGACCGTTCGGGTTCTGCTCGTCGAGCATTTGCCTGGTGATCTTGTCTTGTTGCCACCGAATCTTCGCCGCCCGCAACTGTTCACTACCGTGCCCGTAGCCGGCGAGCAACTCGAGCAGGTCCGCGTCCAGTCGCGACTCGGCCCGTTCGAACGCGTTGACGGCCTCTTGATGGCGCCGTCGAGCCTCGTCTCGACGCTGCTGCGCTCGAAAAGCCAGCAAAACTTGAACGCCGAACAGCATCCCCTCGGTCAACGGGATCTCGAGAAAGGTGATCCCGCCGACGCTGACTCGGTCGACCGCAGCGGCCAGCGTCTTGTCGGATTTCGCCTTGTCCACGGCCTGGCGTGCGGTCGTGGCCGCCGCACGCGTCTGGTCGGTCTGCGGTCGGGTGTTCTCGGCTTGCGCCAGAATCGAGGTCTGACGTTTCACCTCGGCGTCGTGAAACCCGGAGGTGCGATTGGGTGCGATCCACACCATGGCGGCCAGACCCGCGACCGCGAAAACGACTCCGGCCCTGGCGATCATGCCGCGGCGGGACCGTGACCACTCCGCACCCGCCAGTCCCTTGTGCCAGCCCATGCCGAGCCCGATCAGGACCGAGGACACCGTCATGATGAGCACGGTGAGCACCGAGAGCAGGATGGGAAGGGTGAGACCGCCGCTGAAGCCGCGGAAGGTCATGAAGTCCAGCACGCCCGCGACGAGAGATCCGAGAACGAACAGCGGCACCGCAGCCAGGATCGCGTACCGCGTGGTGCCGGGTTTCAGCAGCGACTGAGGTAGCTGCTCCGACTCCTCTTTGTACTCCTGGTCCCGGGCAGCGCGTACCACGTTCGCCGCGTCGACAGCGGCAGCGCGCGGGATGCGCACCTGCTCGTCGTAACGCGCCAGCGTGGCGACGAGGACGGGAACGGGATCCGTCCGCATCTGCGCATCGGCTGCCGCACGGCGACTCTCGATATCTGCTTCCCGGGCCGCCGTCTGGGCCTGCTGTTCCTGGAGTGCGATCGCTTTGCTGCTGGCCCGGTTCTCGATCCAGGGACGGATGCCCGCCAACGCCCCACCGGCGAGCACGAACAGCACGGCCACGATGATCGCGGCAATTAGTAGCGTCACGACTGCAAACTCCCGTTCTGAATCCACTTCGCGATCGCGTCGGGTGCCTGATCCTCGGGAATCTGGATGATCTGGCCGACGTGTAGTTGATGCATGCGGTCACTGAATTGCTGGAAGTAGCGCGAACACTCGTCGGCAATGCCGCTCACGCAGCTCTGGATGACGTAGAGCGTCGCGCCGTTGAAACTTCCCTTCAATTGCGGCGCCACGGGTTCGTTGCAGTCGGTCGCGATCAGGAACGAGCGCGGCGAGGCGCTGTGAGTGTGCTCGTCGGTGACGTCCGGGACGTCGTCGAGCAGTGCCGAGATGCAGCCGCTGATGCCGGAGAACGTCGAATCGTGCGGCGGGAACTGCAGTGCGCCCAAGGCATCCGCGCCTTTGCTCGCTTCGGTGATCGCGGCCTTCCGGTCGGCTTTGGTCTGCTCGAAGGCGCTGTTCCACCGTTGGTAGAGGGCGTCGCCGGGGTCGGCGTTCGTCGGTAGCGGTGTCTTCAACGCGGACACCGACCTGATCGCGGCATGTGCCGTGAACTGGGGGTTATCAGTCGACAGCGAGTTAGTGTAAACCGCCTTCATCCAGAGATTCAGACCGGCGTGAGGTTGCTCGGTGCCGGTGTTGGGCGGGTTTTCCGGATCGGTGTCCCATGCCTCCAGGTTGGCGACCGCGGTCTTGATCTGGGCAGCGAAACCCTGTGCCCAACCATCCGGCGTCGGCTGCAGGCCGTCGAGGCATACGCCTTGCTGACGAACCGGATCGAAGGACAGATCCGCGGCGGGATCGCTGTTCGCAGCCGGGCCGGATGATTGTCCCGTCGCGGGTCGCAGCGTGATCGCGAGTACCACGACGAGCACGCCCGCGACGACCGCTCCCCCGACCAGCCACCCTCGCCGTGCCCGGCGCGGTGGCGGCGGGGGGTTGTTGTCATAGGCGTTGAAGTTGATCAATGACATGTCCACTCCTCCGCGAGCGGCAGTGTTGCCGTCGCCCCTGCTGGCAACCTATCAACGCGCCAAATCCACTGTTGTCCAATTGGATCCGATTTCGTAACGGCCGACAACCGGTGGCGGTTCCGGGTGCGGAGAATGACCTGGTCACCGAGTCTCCCCCGGATTTCCGGACCGGAAGATCAGGCGGCGATTTCGGTGGGCCCGGCACCGCCTCACCCGAAACGGCTTGTGTGCCTTTCAATTACCTCAGGAAAGCACTACGGAGACCGATACCTCTATGAGGCTGGAAAACGCTGAAATCGACTGGACGTCGAACCCGCACCCACACGGCAATCGGTGAGCCTATCCTGATAGTCGAGAGGCAGTGCGCACAGCAGGGGTGCAGAGTGCCGGACGAGGAATCATTCAGTGACACAACGCCGGTCGAGACGAAGCGCATGCGTTCGATGACGGCTGGAGTGTGGCAGCCGTGACGTGGTTGATCGTAGCGATCGTGGTGGCGGTGGTCCTGGTCCTGGCCGGTGGGACATTGGCCGGCATCCGTCCTTATCTCGAGAATCGCGCCAGCCGCCAAGCGATCGCACTCCAGGAACAGCAGGCCCAGACGGCGGCCCGGGAAGCAGAAGTCGAGAGTCGGCGAGCGGCAGCCGATGCGCAGATGCGCACGGATCCCGTTCCCATCCTCGTCGCCACGCTGGCCCGTTACGACGAGCAGGTGCGCATCCCGCGCAGTGCCGCCGTCAACGCGGCCAACGTGATTCGGCTCGAACGGGCGCGGGAGTACGCCGAGGCGTCGCTACAGCTCCCCCCGGTTCTGCATCGGAGTGGCATCGCTCGTTTTGCGGCGCTGGCCGCGGTGCCGCTGTTCATCGCGGCGTCTGTCGCGGCGGGAGTCCTGGACTTCGTGACGTTTAGTCACCTCGGTGGGAGCGGCGCGCTCGCGGTCACGCTTTCCGCATTGATGGTGCTGTTCATGACGACGTCGGCGGCCATCATCGGACTGGGTTCGGGCTGGTTGAAAGGCCTGACTGGCCCGGACTGGCCTCGACCCCGCCGTCGTGTGATCACAAGGGCCGGAATCGTTCTCGCGCTCGTCGGCACGGTCTCGATGACATGGATTGCGTCCGGGGAGTTCGCCGCAGCATCTGGTCGATGGCCGGCCGTCCTCGACCGAATCAGCATGGGCGCGATCACTCTCGTCCAGGTACCACTCACGATAGGCGTCGTGTTCGGCGTTCAAGTATTGATGCTCGCGCGAGCGCGCCGACGTCGAGACGAGGCTCAACAGCACTATCGAGCAGCCGTCGACGCTGCCGAGCAAGCAGACGCGAGGCTGTACGCGGACCTTTTCGATCTGCTCGCCCCCTACGGGCACGGCGGCGAAAAACTGCGCCAGGCGTTGAATCAGCTGCAGGAGTTCGGCATCCCGTGGACGGGATTACTCGACGAACCGCCCACACCGGACACCGTCGAATCCGATTCGTACGAATTGTCGTTCACTCCGGGCAACATATCGCCGACCAGCCTGGATGAACTCGACGAACTCTCCTTCTCCCCGGCCGACTTCGACGAACTCCTCCGTCTCCCGGACACGGCCGAACCCGCGCCCGCCGCCCCTGCCGAGCCTCAACCAACTCCGACGACGACAGGTCCCGACCCCAGCCCGGCCACACCACCCGAATATCCGGTGACCGCACCTCGAACACGATGGATCCGCGCGTTGGGTGACGGCTTCGCCTCCACCTTCACCTTCGGCGGGACCACCCACACCCGCGTCGCCAGGACCGACCATGCCGCACGCATCCAGCGACTGCTCGAGACCCGATACGCCCGACTCGAATCCCTCGACCGCCCCGATCCTTCGAGTGCAGGACCAACGACGTGACACCACCACCGGACGAACCTTCACTCCCGCCGGCCCCGCCGAGCAATCCGCCGACCCTGCCCAACAAGATGGCCGCCGCGCTCAGCCCGGCCGACGCCCAGAGGTGGGAAAAGATCAAACCTGGCACCGTCGACCGCATCCTGGCAACCGTCGAGAAGGCCGAAGCGCACGATCGGCGCATGGACTGGGCCGAGATCGGGTTGCGGGCACTCGGTGCGATCTGCGGCGTCCTCACGGTGTCGATCCTGGCACTGATCTCGAAATACTGTGTCGACCACAATGCCGCGACGGCGGGTGCGGGCATCTTCGGCGCCGGCGCAGCCACCATCGTCACCGCGTTCATCACCACTACCCGAGGCAAGGGCGGCAACCCCGACCGCGATCGAAAGGACTGAGCAAGACGAGGTTTCGGAGCGCTAGCCGCCGTGGGCCCGCCGCACGGCAGATTCCAGCCGAGACCGCTCCGGGGTGTTCAGATCCCAGGTGATCGGCATGGCCACGACGCTGCTGCCGGTCTGTATCAGTACCGTCGGCGCTTGGAACGGATACGTCGGCGAGAACAGCAGCCGTAGTTCGAAGGTGTTGAACCGCAGGGCAGCTGCCACGAACACCGTGCCCTCGACATCCACCGTGTGCAACCCCGAGGCCGTGCCGCCGAGACCCTTGACGAGGCGATCGAGATCGCGGCCGATCGGCAGCACATACACTGCGGCCGGGCGCGTATCCAACTCGTCACCTGTTCCGGGCTCCGAGACATACACCGACATGATGCCGGACGGCAGCAACAGTTCGTGCCGCTCCGGACGTCGATATTGCCGTGTCACAATAGAACTCACTGCCGTTCCGGCCGGCCAAGGCCCCAACTCCCCGCCGCCCTCAGCCGCTTCGGCAGAGCCGTTGGGGCGATCGGCCGGGGGACGCATGCGCAGCACACCCTTGATCTCGAGGTCGTCGCGCGCGTCCGCGTTCCCCCGCCCGCGGCCGAACTCCGTGATGATCGGTGATCCCAACGGCCCCAACAGAACTCCGCTCCATGGCGACAAGCCCACGGCGATCTCGCGCTCGACGGCGTCGAGCACCACGTCGACGAGGGTCACCGGCGGAGGTTTTCGGTCGGTTCCGCTCGACCGCTCTGCCAACAGAATCCGGCCCTCGCTGCCGATGGCCAGCCAATTACGCACCGACCCGTCCCCGATCCCGTACATGCCGCTCCCCCCATGGTGGCCCTGCAGGACCAACTGCACCACAATCGATATCGAGATCACCGCGCGGCTGGAAGATACTGAAATTTCCTCAACTACGTCGCCGGGGGTGGCGAGCCGGAGGTGGGTATTGACTGGCACACGACCAGGCGCGGCGAAGGTGGAGGCGCTCAAAAAGCAGTTCACCACCGAGTTGAACGCGGCGATCCTGCGAGCCGAGCGACAGCACGGGCGGGTCAGCCGCACTCGACTGGCCAAGAACCTCAACATCTCCACCGGCAGCGTCTACGCCTATCTCAACGGCACCACCCTGCCCGGTACCGAGCTCCTCGACCGTCTGCTCGACGAACTCCATGTCGACCGAGAAGACGCCGGACACCTTGCGACCCTGCGTGATTCGGTGGAGATCGCCATCCGCAGCGAGTCCGGGCGTACCCGAGATCGCCTTCCGGCGGCGGCGTCACCGCACCTCCCGCGCGACACCACTCTCCTGACCGGACGAGATGACGAGCTCCGCCTGATCCAGCAGGCCTTGGCTCGGGACGACGGCGACATCGTGTGCGTCGTCTCCGGCATCGGCGGAGTCGGGAAAACCGCGCTCGCCGTGCGCGCCGCGCACACGCTACGCGACGAATTTCCCGACGGGTGTCTGTTCGTCGATCTGCACGGCTACGCCGCGGAGCCGGCCATGCCGGCTGCGGAGGCGGCGGACAAGCTGCTGCGGCAGCTGGGCCTGCCAACCGAATCCATTCCGGCGCAAGCGGATCAGCGCGGCGCACTGCTGCGCGCACACCTGCGCGGCCAGCGGCTGCTCGTCGTCCTCGACAATGTTCGCGACACCGCGCACGTGCTCCCACTGCTACCCGCCGACAGCCGATGCGGGATCCTGATCACCAGCCGCGGCAATCTCAACGCCCTCGATGACGCTGTCCGGATCCGGATCACGCCGCTGTCCGCGCAGGATGCCGTAGCACTGCTCGAAGAACTCGTCGTGGACGTACCACCGGAGCGACTACCGGTCCGCGCCACCTTGGAAAACATCGCCGCACAATGCCATGGACTACCGGTAGCGGTTCGAATCGCGGCGGCAGTGCTGCGCAGTGAAGGATGGCCGATCCCGATCTCCGGCGACGACGCGGCGCCCGAACTCGGCGCATTCCATGACGGCGACCGTGGAATCGAGCAGATCTTCGAGTACTCGACCGCACGCCTGCAGACGGAGGTGTGCGAGACCCTCGCCCTGCTGGGCCTGCATTGCGGCAGGACCTTCGACGCCGACGCGGCTGTGGCCCTCGCCGGAGCCGATCGGGCGGTGCTGCGGCACCTTCGTCAGCTGGTCGAATCCAATCTCCTGGACGTACCGCTGCCGGGCAGATACGCCTTTCACGACCTGTTGCGCGCCTTCGCCATTCAGCTGGCAAACACGACCCTCACCACCGCGGCCGTCGCTCAGGCCCGTGGTCGAATCGTCGAGCACTACCTGGCTCGCGCCGACCTCGCCGATCGGCTGCTCACTCCGCATCGGCATCGCGCGGAGATGATCCCCGCACCGATCCCGCTGCCGCACGAATACGGCGACTACGACGACGCGGAGCAAGGACTGAGCGCCGACCGGGACAACCTGATCGGCGCGGCGCGCATGGCTTTCGAGCGCGGGCTCGATGAACAGTGCTGGCAACTCGCCTTCGCCCTGCGGGGTTTCGCCTTCATCGCCAACGACGTGGATCTCTGGGTCGAAACGCACGAACTCGGGCTGCGGGCCTGCCAGCGCGCGGGAAACCGCTACGCCGAGGCCGTCACTCGGAACAATCTGGGCCTGGCACTGCTCACCCGCGGCGACGACGTCGCCGCCGCACAGAACTACGAGCAGGCCAGAGCGTTGTTCGTCGAGATCGGCGATGCGCACGGCGAGCACACCGCCATCGCACACCGGGCCTGGGTTCACTTTCATCGCGAGGACTTCGAGGCGGCGCTGCGCGACAGCCTGACCGCGCTGAGCTATGTCACCCGTTTCGGTTTGCCGCGCAATGTCGCAATCCTGTTGCGCGACACCGCTCTCATCGAGGTCACCATGGGCAAGTGCCTCGACGCCGTGCCCCGACTGCTGGAGGCCCGCGAGATGTTCGCGTCCTTCGGCCTGTACGTCGACGAGGCGATGACCTGCAATGTCCTCGGCACCGCCTATCGGCTGCTGGGCGCGTCCGGCCAGGCCTGGGAAGCCTTCGAGCAGGCGATCGAACTAGCGGTCACCGCGCACAGTGTGCTCGAGCTCGCCCGCGGCCACGACGGGCTCGGTGAGATCGCCGCCGCACAACAGGATTGGCCGACGGCTCGCGCGCATTGGCAGCAGGCACTCGAGGGTTTCACGCGGCTGCACGACACCGCCCGCGCCGAGACGATCGCTGCCCGACTGCTCGATCTCCCGCAGCCGTAGCCCCCGGCCGGGTCCACCGGCGGCGGCTGTGAGGAGGTGGGGCACCCCTCCCGTCACACCGCCCAGTCGCCGCCGGCGGTCAATGGGGCCGGGCTCCACGGGCCACGCAGCCTTTCGAAACAGCCTGTGTGAGTTGCACTTCTCCACGACACCACGCGGAGATCGGGCAGATCGGCCAGGCTGGAAATAGCTGGAATTCGCTGAATGTGCGTACGCGACAACGCAATACCGCAACCGCACTATGCTGGCGAACGACGCCTCGCGGGGTGCGGTCCGAGGCAGGAGACGGGCGCGACCACAGGCAGGCGGCACTACGAGCGCAGGGGGCTGGATCATGACGGGCGACGATACGATCCCCGATGACGAGCCCGCCGATCTGTCGGCCCTACGCGCCCTCATCGCCGAACTTCGCGCGATGCTGGCGCAATTGCCGCACCATCACCCGCAACGGGCTGCGTACCTGCACGATCTGAGTCTCGCGCTGCACGCCGAGGCACGTCATACCGGCGATATCGAGAAGCTCCGCGAGGCCGTGCACAAAGCCGACGAGGGGGTGGCCGCGACCGCGGATGCGCCGAACGATGATCCGGTGCGCGTGCTTTCGCGGATCAACCATCGAAACATCCTGGCGGCATGGTTCGAATACAGCGATGACGTCGAGGACCTGCGAGCACTGGTGGACGCCGACGAGCGCGTGATCGCGGTCGCCGCGACCGACCATCCCGACCGCGTCGCGATGCTGTATCTGCGGTGGGCGGACCTCGCCGAACTCGGTCAGCGGGTACCCACGCCGGCCCTGCTGGACAAGATCGCCGATGCCGCGCGAACCGCCGTGGCGGCCGTGCCGGTGGACGACCCGGATTGGGCCGCGGCGCAAAAGGATCTCATCGGCGCGCTGCTCGGCCTATACGAGAGATCATCGAAAATCGCGCTCCTGGAGGAAGGTGCCCGAATCGGTCGTGCGACGGTCGTCCGAGTGGCTGCGGACAGCCCCGATCGGCCTGGGCTGTTGTCGGTGCTCTGGCAAGCGATTTCGATGGCCGACCCTCGTTCCAGCGAATCGGCGGCCGTGTTCGACCTCGTCGACGACATCGAGCTGTTGCGCGAGATCGCCGACAGCGCCAGGTCGGATTGGGCGAACACCCCACCCGAACACCCGCAATGGGCCGGCGCCGCACACACTCTGTGCCATGCACTGCGCGTGCTGGCCGAACGCGTGGACGACGAGCGCAGGCTGCTGACAGAGCTGCTGCACACCGCTCGGAAGGCCGCGGGATCACCGGTCGCCGACGACGCGATTCTCCGGGCCCTCGCCCTCGATCAGCTGTTCGCCGCGACAACACTGTTCGACGGCGGCCACCCCGAGGTGTCCGCTGCCGATATCGACCAGGCGGCGCGGGCCACCCTCGCGGTATTTCCCGGCAGCGTGCCCGCGGTGCCGGATCTGCTCGCGGTCAGCCGCGGCCTGCGGACCGTCACCGACTGCGTCTCCGACCCAGCGGCCCTGCGGCGGGCCGAGAGCATGGCGAGGACACTGCTGGCGAACCTGCCCACCGGCGATCCTCGCGGGATCGAACAACGGCAGATACTCAGCTTTCTACGGCAATTCCACTACGAGCAGACACACGAAATACGCACCGCTCAGGAGGCGGTGCAACTGGCGCGCGAGGCATGCACGGCGGCCGCCGATGCCGGTAAGGCAACGCCCGAGCTGTTGCTGACCTTCGGGTGGGCGTTGGAGCAGCTCGTCGAGGCGACCGACGACCAGGCGGTGTTGGCAGAAGCCGTGGACGTGTGGCGCGACATCGTCTCGGCCACAACGGATTCACCGGAGCACCGCGATCATCAGGCGACCTTCGGCGGCTTGACCCGCAAACTACTCCTGCAGCAGCCGAGCGCCGCGCTGATGCGTGAGCTGTGCGCGACTCTCGAAGCCCTCGGACGGGTTGGCGTGGATCTGCTCAGCACCATCGCGGTCACGGCCGTCATGTCCGTACTCGACCCCTCGACGGATATCGATGTCGTACAACAGCAAATACAGTGGGCCCGGCAAGCACTCGATTCCGACGAGCCGAGTCGATCGGACCGAGCGAGCGCGCTCACCACGCTCGCGATATCGCTGACGGCGCTGGCACATCGGACAGCGGATCGGCGCACCTTGAGCGAGGCCCTCGACCTCGCGCGCCAAGCGGTCGCCGTCTGTCCCCTCGACGATCCGGACCGGCCGGCGACCGAGTTCAACCTGGCCTTCGTCCTGGTTTCCTGGTACGACGAGGCCGGCGCTCCCGCCGCCCTGCAAGAGGCCGAACAGATCTGCCGGCAGGCGCTGCGGACCCTGCCCGAGCATGATCTGGGGCATTCGATATATGTCTCGATCGCCGCGGACGTCCTGAAGCGGCTCGCCGAGCGCACCGGTGATCAAGGACTGCTGTGGGAGGCGGGACGCATCGCGCGAGCGGCCGCCGAATCCACACCCGTAGACGACATCGCCCGCCCGAGCGTGGTCGCCAATCTCGGTCGCATCCTTGGTGATTCGTACCAAGCAACCGGCGATCGTTCCGCGGGACGGGAAGCCGTGCGGCTGGCTCGCCAGGCCGTCGAGACCACCCCGGCCGACGCCGTCGGCTACTACGCCCTGCTCGACGCTCTCGGCCACAGCCTGCTGCTTCACCAACGCAGCAATGATCCCCGGAACCTGACCGAAGCCATCGACGCCCGGCGCGCGGCCCTGGACGCCTGCCCGCCCGAGAATGCCGACATCACCCGACTGCAGGTCAACCTTTCCCTCTGTCTCGCACGATCATTCGACCTCACCGGCGACAAACGTGACATCGACGAGGCGATCGAACTGTGCCGACAAGCCATCACCGCGCGGGGCGACGAGAATCCGCTGCGTCGTGCGAGCGATATCTCCATCCTCGCCGACCACCTGCACCACCTGTCCGCGGCGACGTTCGACCTCGCGACTCACAATGACTGCCTGCGACTGCGACGTGAGGCCGTCGCGCTGACACCGAGTGATCACGTGTACTGGGCACAGCGTCACACCTCCCTCGGCGCCGAACTGGCGTATCGCCTGATGGCGACCCAGGACCGCCGGATACTGCCGGAAACACTCACCGTGCTCCGCTGCGCATCGGCGGCCACCATCGCCCCGATCTCCCACCGAATCGCCGCCGCGCGGCTGCTCGAGTTCGCCGAAACCGCCGCGGGCAACGCCGAGAATGCCTTGGCGGCAATCGAACTGGTCGTCGAACTCCTGCCGAACGTGGCCACCAGATCGTTGCAACGATCCGATCGCGAATACACCCTGAGCAGACAGGCGGGCCTGGCCGCGTCCGCCGCGGGCGCCGCGGTGGCCGCGAAGCAGCCGGCGCGCGCGGTGGAGCTACTCGAACACTGCCGCGGCATTCTGCTCGGCGAGGCCATGGACGACCGCCGCGATTTCGCCGAACTGGCCGCGGCGGCACCACAATTGGCGGCCGAATTGGCAGCGGTGCGCGACCGGCTGGTGATGGCCGAGGACGCGGTCCGGGTCGACGGCCGGCAGGTGCTCGACGACGCGGACGCCGCGGAGGTCGACAAGATCGACGATCAGCGCCGGGAACTCGGCGCACGATGGACGGCCCTGCTGGACGAGGCCCGTCGCATGCCCGGCTTCGAACGCTTGCTGCGGCCGCCGGACATCGAGGCACTTCGACGGCAGGCCGCTGTCGACGGCCCCATCGTCATACTGTTCGTCCACCTCCCCCCGGTGGGAGGCCACGCGCTGGTCATTCCGGCCGATCCCGAGGATCCCGTGCGTGCAGTCCCGCTGCCCCAACTCACGCCGCTGGCGCGCATCCAGAAATTGAAGAGTCTCGACGACATCGTGAGTGGTCAGCACAGCAGCCTGGCGGCGCGCACGCGCGCCGAGAATCAGCTGCACGAATTGCTCGAATGGTTGTGGGACGCCATCGCCGACCCGGTACTCACCGAACTGCGCATCGCCGAGCCGACCGGAAAACTGCCACGCGTATGGTGGTGCCCCGTCGGCGATCTCGCCTTCCTACCGATCCAGGCTGCCGGATATCACCGGCAACAGGCAGGCCGAACCGTGCTCGATCGGACGATCTCCTCGTTCGTCACCACGCTGCGCGCGCTCGGACACAACACCGAACACACTGCGGCAGCCGGCAATTCGGCCGTTCTCATCGCCATGCCGGAGACAGACGGCGCCCCAACCCTGCGCGGCGCCGACCGCGAACTAGCGGATATCGCTGCGCTGCTGCCCGATACGCAGATCCTGCGGAGCAGCGCAGCTACCGGCCGATCCGTCGCCGATGCCCTCACCCGCCACCCGATCGCCCATATCGCCTGCCACGCAGTGGACGATCCCGATGAGCCGGGCAACAGCCGACTGCTCCTGCACGACCACCACACGGATCCCTTCACCGTCCGCCGACTCCTGCGCCTGCACCTGAACCACGCCGAACTCGCCTACCTCTCGGCATGCAGCACCACCCGCACCGGTCCCCAGCACGCCGACGAGGCAATACACCTCACCGCCACCATCCACCTGGCCGGCTACCGCCACGTCATCGGAACCCTCTGGCCCGTCAACGACACCGCAGCCGCCGACATCGCCGCCAACTTCTATCGCCGCCTGACCGACAACGGAAAGCACCCAGCCAAGACCGAACTGTCCGCCCACGCCCTCAACGAAGCGATACGCCGCCACCGCGACCGATACCGCTCCGCGCCCACCCGCTGGGCCGCGCACCTACACCACGGCCTGTGACAACGTCATCGGATGAACCCCGAAATCAGCCACGACCTGCTCCAGGGTCAGCCCGTCTGCACGGTTTCGGGCGACCCGCAGCAGCCCCGAACTCGAAGTTCACCCTGATGTGGTCGTCACGCACCGACATGCAAGTGCGCAGCCCAGAAGGACGGTCTGCCGTGGTACTCGTCACGGATGTCGCGGATGGCATCGTGCAGTGCGCGAGCCGGGTGGCACACGGCGTTGTCGTTCGCGGTGAGGGCGGTGTAGAAGCTGTCGGCGATCTGGACGGAGACGCGGTCGTTGGTGGCCCACAAGGTACCGATGACGTTGGGGTATCCAGCGAGTTGGAAAGCGGCGGCCAAGGTGATCGCTTCATCGAGGAGACGCCGGTTGATGGCGAGGGCGGTTTCACACGCCGACAGGTAGGCCAGCTGAGCGCGGTCGAGGTGAATCGAGGCCAGCGCAGCGACGGTCAGCGGATCGCTCGCGTGATCGTGCAGTATCAACTGGCTGCGCGAGGGGTCTGCCGCGTCAATGGTTCCATGGCAGGCGAAGTGAGCGATAGCGCAGTCGGGCAACAGATTCAGGACATTGGCCTTCGTCGGCAGACGGTCGGTGACGGTCGGAACGGTGGGATCAGGCTCGGTCAGGACGATCGAATCAGGCAGGTGCCCAGCGACTTTGAACACCTCGTCGGACACCCCGTGCAAACTGGCGGGCCCATCGGGCGTCGTCGGCATGGCCACGATCAACGCTCTCAGGGACACATCGTGGGCCTGCCGTGGACGTCGGGCATGACGGAGAGCCGCGATGGTGGGCGTGTAGGACGATATGACGCGATCCATCACGGTCCGCCTCACGGCATCGACGCCGTCGGCATGGTGACCGGCGGCATGAATCGGCAAGACGCTCAACGGCCCGCCGGGTATCCACCACACCCGAGGCCACGAGCAGCCCGGCGCGGGTGGGCTGAAGTAGCCCAGCGCATCGAGAACGGGACCGGCGGCGTTGTCCCACAACCATTCCAGAACACCGCTCATCTGTTGTTGGGCCGCCCGCTGCTCCACCAAGGTCGAGGCTCCATCAACCGTGACGGACAGAGCTCGTAAAAACGTGCCGACCCGGTCGAGCACGACATCCATGCCGAGGTTGGGCAGGGCTACGGCACTGATTCCAGCAGAGGTGACCAGCACCGCGTCGCTTCGATAGGCGCTGACGTTGAATACCACGACCGGCCCCTTCGAGGCTTCCGCGTGTAATTCGTCGAGGGACGGTGGCAGGGCGAAAGTGCTCTTATACGAGCGGATCTGGGCCAGCACGTCCTCGAACTCACGCGCCAGCTCGTGCCGGTCCCGCAGCCGGTCCTCGGGCAGCACCGACGCGCCGAATCCCTGCGTCGACGGGTCGGCCGCGGGGCTGTCCGACGTTCGATCGAGCAAGTCCCGCAGCAATAGGAAGCGGTCGGTCAGCTGCGGGTGCTCCTCGGCGAGGTCGGTGATGTCGCTTCGAAGGTGAAGGGCTTGACCGAGCAGCAGGGCTCGGCCCGCTTCGAGCAACTGTAAAGCGATTCCCGGCCTTTCATCCTCGGAGGTGGTGGGATCGCTCAGTGCCATCGCGGCGGCATCGGCGGCCAGGCCGGCGTATCCGCCCAGCGCGTATTGCTGATCGGTCCGTGTCAATTCGCGCAGCGCCACCCGGGGCAAGAGCCGGACGCCGGATGCCAGTAGTCCGGCCGCCCGCGCCGGATGCGATTCAGCGGCGAGTTTGCCTGCCGCACGGGCAATTCGAATACGGGTGGACGGCGCGATCGTATCGGCCTTGACCGCGCTCTCGAAGTTGTCGATCGCCTCGTCGCGATCCGACGACGCGCCGGTCTGCTCGTATCGCAGCCGTAGCGCATTCCCGAGGTTGACGAGCATGGCGGCCCGCCCGGGATGCTCGGCGAGGGTGGGGCCCGCCAAGTACCGAGCTATCCGCATCGCTTCGTCGAGATCAGTTTGTCTCGCTGCCTGTTCGAACCGGACCTGAAGCATGGCCGCGAGGTTGGACAGGTAGCTCGCCCGGCTGAGATGGTCGTCGAGGGTAGCGTCCACCGCCTGCCGGGCCTTTTCTATCGCCTCGTCCAACTCGGCCGGTGTCCCTGTCCGCTTGAATCGGACCTGCAGCGTAATCGCGAGGTTGGACAGATACTTTGCCCGATCAGGATGGTCGGCGGGGGTGGCATCCACCGCCTTGCGCACCAGCTGCACCGCTTCGTCGAGGTCGGGGTGTGTGCCCGTGCGCTCGAACCGGATTCGCGACGCGTTCGCCAGTCCTGACAGCATGGCAGCGCGGCTCGGGTGGTCGGCGGGGGTGGCATCCATCGCCTGCCGGCCCTTTTGTATCGCCTCGTCGAGGTCGGCCAGTGCTCCTGTGCGCTCGAATCGGCTCTTGAGTGTGTTGGCCAGCGTTGCCAGTACGACGGCCTTGTCGGGGTGGTCGGCGGGGATGGCTTCGACCGCCCGCCGCCCCCGGTGTATTGCCGCGTCCAGATCCTCCGATGCGCCCGTGCGTAGAAACCGGCTTTCGAACATGTTCGCGAGGTTGGACAGGTACTCTGCCCGCCGCGGGTTGCCCGTGGGAGTGGCATCCACCGCCAGCCGGCCCAGGACTATCGCCTCGTCCAGATCGGCGGAAGCGCCTGTCCGCTCGGACCGCAGCGCCAGCGTGTTCGCGAGGCCGGCCTGCTTGGCGGCGCGGCTCGGGTGGTCGGCGGGGGTGGCATCCATCGCCTGCCGGCCCTTGCGTATCGCCTCATCGAGGTCGGCCAGTGCTCCCGTCCGCTCGAACCGCCGATGCAGCAAGGCTCCGAGACTGTCACACCTGTCGGCAAGCTTGGGATGGTCATCGGGAGTGGCGTCCGCCGCCTGCCGGGCTAGCTGGATCGCCTCGTCCAGGTCCGCGGGCACACCTGTCCGCTCGAACAGACGCCGCAGCATATTGCCGAGGTTGGAGAGGTATTTCACCCGGGCCGGATGGCGGACAGGAGTGGCATCCACCGCCTCGCGGCCCAGCCGCACCGCCTCGTCCAGATCTGCCAGCGCCCCCGTACGCTCGAACCGCCGATGCAGGTAGGCCCCGAGATTGGCCAGCCTGGCACCCCGGTCGGAGTGGTCGGCGCGGGTGGCGGCCAACGCCTCCCGGCCCACCTCCACCGCCTGCTCCAGGTCGGTCAGCGCGCCCGTACGCTCGAACCGGCGGCTCAGCGCATTTCCCAAACCGGCCAGTGTGGCGGCTCGATCGCGATGGTCGGCAGGGACGCCGTCGGCCGCTTGCCTGGCTAGCTGTATCGCCTCGTCCAGATCCGCCAGCGCGTCGGTCCGCTCGAACCGGGTCTGCAGCGCGACCCCCAGATTAGCGAGATACCTCGTCCGGAAGGGATGGCCGGCCGGGGCGGCTGCCACTGCTTGCCTGCCCACCCGCACTGATTCCTCCAGATCGGCCAGCACCCCCGTCCGACCGAACCGAGTTTGCAGCGCGTTCCCCAACGTGTTGAGCGTGGCGGCCCGGTTGGGGTCATCGGTGGCAGCGGCGGCCACCGCCTGCCGGCACAGTTGCACTGCTTCTTCGAGATCGGCCAGCATTCCTGCCCGCCGATACTGGTCCCAGAGCACCTCGCCGAGAATGGCCATCGTCGCGGCCCGCTCGGGGTGGCCGGCAGGGGTGGCCGCCAAGATACGTCGCCACAGGTCGATCGCGACCGTGCCGAGCTCAACATCGTTCGATGCGCCTACCCGCCCCAACTGACCGGCGGCGCGATACCGGGCGTGGTCGGCAAGGACGGGCAGCAACGGCTCAGGCAAGGGTTCCGCGCCGGCCATGAAACACGGCGTGAGCATTGTCAGCGCGGCACGCCAGTCGGGTTCGTCCAGGCCATCGGGTAGCGCGAGGTAACGGCGCCAGTGCAGCCAGCCCAGCACCAGCCGCGACCGGATATCGCCATCGGTGTCATCCAGCAGGGCGGTCAGCCGTCGCCCTTCGTCGACGGCCTCGGGGTCAAGGATCGGCGCAGGATCCCCCGACGCGGTAACCCGCTCCAGCCGCGCCGAAATAGCAGCCCGCAGGGCCGCGCGGGGTTCACCGCCCGCGCCGCGGGCGCGTTCGTTGTCTACCACCCTGCTCTCCGCCTCGAACCTCGCTCCCTCCACACACAGTAGTGACGCAGCTGCGGATTTACGGGCGGTTGGCAACACGTCCTGAACCAGCAACAGCCCTGCCAACAGAAGTTCCATGAACGAAGGGCGTGTAATCAGAGGCATAGTCCAGCCGCAGAAGAGAACTCCGGCCAGGCCAACATCACTCCATCCAACTAAAGGGAATGAAAATCCGACCGCTGGCACCAGAACCCGCAGGTCAAAAAGTATGCTCCCGCGCGGGCGGGGGTGGGCCCAGCTACGGCGGGCGCGTGGTCGCGGCGTCGCCATGTTCCCCGCGCGTGCGGGGGTCAGCCCGGCCGTCAACTGCGGGCCGGAGGCGGATTTCACGCTCCCGCGTGGAGATGGGCTGCCCAGCGGGATGGTGAGGTCGGGAATTTCTCGCGGGCCGCGCGGATGGCTTGATGCAGCGCGTGGGCTGCGCGCTCGATCTCGAGTGAGCCGTTGCCGGAACCGGTGTGCAGGGTGGTGTAGAACGTCCTGGCGACCTGGACCGCTATGTCGTCGTTGATCGGCCACAGGGTGCCGATGACGTGGCGGTAGCCGGCGAGCTGGAATGTGGAGGTCAGGTGAATGACCTCATCCAGCAGGTGCGGATTGGTGGCGGCGGCGGTTTCGCAGGCCGACAGATAGGCCATCTGGGCGTGGTCGAGGTGAAGGGACGCGAGTGCGGTGACGGTGAGCGGGTCGGTGTCGTGATCGTGCAGTAGCAGTCGGCTGTTGGATGGATCGACCGGATCGCTGATGCCGTGGCAAGCCAAGTGAACCAGGGAACACGTCTGCAACAGCTTTGTGACAGCTGCCTTGGTCGGCAACGAATCGCCGTCTGCGCCATCCGTTTCGACGAGTGCGATCGTGGCCGGCAGGAGGGCGGTGAGCATGCGGGTCTCATCCAGCACCCCCGGTAACCGATGAGGGTGGCCGGGAGTGGTCGGCATCGCCACGATCAAGGCCGGCGCGATCGTGGAATTGGTGGGTGCCGGCCGACGAGCGTGGCGCAGGGCGCCGATGGTGGGGGTGTAGGACGACACAACTCGGTCGATCACGGCCCGGGCAGCAAGATCCGGCGGTTCGGTGTGATATCCGGCCGCGTGGATGGGCAGCAGGCTCATCAGGCCAGCGGGGATCCACCACACGCGAGGTTCGGCCTGATCGGATGGGAATGCCCCGTGGTCTCCGAGAGCCTGTAGGACCGGTTCGGCGGCGACGTCCCATAGCCATTCCAGGACAGCGCATAGTTGCCGTTCGGCCGCACGTCGCGCACTCCACACGGGCGTGTTCAGGGCGTCGAGGGCTTGGTGAAATGCCTCGACATTGTCGATCACGGTGTCGCGCGTGAGATCGGCTAGCGGGACGCTGATGACTGCTCCCGGAGTCACCAGCAGGGCGTCGCTGCGGAATCGGCTGATATTGAGGGCCACAATCGGCCCCTCACCCGCCTGAGCCTGAAGCTGCTCGATCGATTGCGGCCGCGCGAAGAATTCGAATCCTGGTTCGGAGCGAATACGGTTCAGCACCTCGTCGAAGTCGCGTGCGAGCCGGTGACGGTCCGGCACCGCGGCCTCCTGCTCCATGGAAAGCGTAGTGTCGTAAGGTGTTTCGTCGAGGAGCAGTCGCAGCCGCTGGAACTCGGCGGCAAGGCCGGGATGTTGTTCGGCGAGTACGGTGAGATCGCTGCGGCCCTGTAAGGCTCGATTGAGCAGGATCGCACGACCGGTCTCGAGCAACCACAGTGCTTTCGTCGGCCGGTCCTGCGCCGGCACGGATGGATCATTCAGCGCCAAGGCGGCCGCGTCAGCCGCGAGCTCGCTGGACAGGACGAGGGCGTGCTGCTGATCCGACCGTGCCAGTTGCCGAGGCGCCACGTCGGGCAGCAACCGGATCGCCTGCTCCAGTAGGGCGGCAGCCCGACCCGGCTCGGCTTCTCCGATCAGTCCGGCACACGCCGCGGCCGCCCCGATGCGCACCGACGGTGCTGCTCCCGGCACGGTGGCCGCGTGCGCCCACGCCGCGGACGCCTGCGCCAAATCCTCTGGATCCGTACTTCTTTCGAAGCGGGTTTGCAGCGCAAACCCGTGCAAGCTCGCGAACCTCGCGCGATCACGGTGGTCGACGGGGATGAGTTGCACCGCCTGGTTGGACAATTCGATCGCCTCGGACAGATCCTCGGCCACGTTCGCGTGCAGATAGCGCTGGACCAGGATGAACCCGAGATTGTGCGAAACCATCGCTCGGTCGACGTGATTCTTCGGTGTGGCGGCGACCGCACGACGGAGGGCCCCGACGGCCTCGTTCAGATCCGCCGTCGAGCCAACCCTGCTGAATCGTTGACCGAGTGTATTCCCCAGCGCGCCAAGGCGCTTCGCGTAACCGGGGCTACCGGGCAATGTGCCCCGCACGGCCTGTCGATTCACCTCGACGGCTTCGTCCAGATCCGCCACCACGTCGGTCCGCTCGAACATGAGACGCAGATTGACCCCGAGCGTATCCAGATGCATCGCGTGGTCGGGATGATCGATGGGAGTGGCAGCGACGACCAGGCGCGTCACCCTGATTGCCTCCGCCAGATCCGCGATCGCGCCGATTCGCTCGAACCGGGCGCGCAGCGTATTACCGAAGTTGTTGAGACACTTGAGATAGCTGGGATGGTCGGGCGAATAGCCGTGCACTGCTTGTCTACTCACCTCGACTGCCTCGTCCAGATCGGCCACCGCTCCGAGACGTCCGAATCTGGTCCGCAGAGCGAGACCCAAAGTGCTGGAGCACATTGCATGGCTCTGGCTGCCGGCCACCGCCGAATGCACGGCGCGGCCCGCCACGACCACCGCTTCCTCGAGATCGCTCGGGGCACCGATCCGGTCGAACCGGGTGATCAGTAAGGTCGCGAGGTTGTTGAGGATCAACGCACGATCCGGACTGCCGGACTCGATGGCAAGGGCAGTCGAGCGTGCCAGTTCGATCGCCTCGTCGAGGTCCGCCATGGCGTCGAATTGTCCGAATCGGCTGTTCAGTATCAGCCCTAGGGTGTTGCGGTTCACGAGGTGGTCGGGATGTCCGGGTGGCGCGTTTCGGACTGCTCGGCGAGCAATATCTACAGCCTCGGTCAGATCGTCCAGGCCACCGATCCGTTCGAACCTCGAATGCAACGCGATCGCGAGGGTGTTCAAGTAGGTGGCGTGCGCAGGCTCTCCCGCCGCGGTGCCATCCACCGCCTGGCGGGCCACTTCGACCGCTTCGTTCAGATCCGTTACCCCACCGAACCGCTCGTGCCGCCGAATCAAGGCCCTCCCGAGCATGTCCAAACACGCCGAGCGCTCCGGGTAATCAGGAACACAGCAGTCCACCGCGTCACGGTAGAGACCCACTGCCTTGTGGAGATCATCCACGGAACCCTGACGCTCGAAACGATTTTGCAGCGCGAGCCCGAGATTGCCGAGACATCCGGGACGCTCCGGGTCGTCCGCCGGTGTCACCTCCACAATGCGTTGCCACAAGAACACGACGGTATCGATATCCGCCTCGCTGTTTCCCACGTCGAGCGCCTCATCGAGCAAGGTCCAGGCAACATCCCCGACGTGAATCGCGAGAGCGGGCAGGAGCGCAGCGGGCAAGCGATCGAGGTCGACATCCGACATGAATACCGGCGCCAGTAGCTCGATGGACCGGTACAAGTCATCCTCGCCCCGTTCCGGCGGCAGTGCAAAGACGCGGAGCCAATGAAACCAGCCCAGCGACAGCCGGGATTCGATATCGCCGTCACCGTCGCGAAGAAGCGCGGCCAGATCGCTTGCGATCTCTGCTATCTCGGGATCGATTACCGACCCCGAGCCTGCTCGGATTCGCTCCAGGCGTGTGTCCAGAATCGATCGCAGCTCCGCACGTCGCTTGCCGTGCGGATCCCCGAACTCGCTGCCGCCAGTTGCCACCTGCCCCCCCCGAAATTCCCGGCTGTCTACCACGGTACCGGCCGTCACGTTGATGCCAGTCGCAAGGTGCACAGTGATTTTCAGCAGATTCCAGACCTCCGCGCGCGACCGCAGCTGACCTGTTGTGATGGCAATACGAAGGCGCACAGCCCATTCAGCCGGTGCCGATCCCGTTCGTGGACATCGGCCGGGCGGACACACCGGATTGTCGCACTACGAGATCAACACAAAGTGAGGAATGGTATGGACGGCGGATTCCTATGCCTGCTGGTCGTTGTGGGCATTGTGGCACTCCTCGTTTACAACGCAAATCAAAAGGCCAGCAACCGATTCCGAATCGCTTGCGGCGAATGCGGCTATCAGTCAGGATGGATGACCGAATCCGCAGCGCAGGCAAACGCCATACAGCACTACCAGCACCAGCATCCCTCGATACCACCGGGCGGCACAATCCACATTCGAGGACGATAAACCTTGCCGCGAAAGGCAGATCATGCATCCTCCGGTTGGCGAGCACGAGGGCATGATCGCGCCACTCCCGCCAGATCTCCGGCTGCCTGGCCAACGAGCCTTGATCAGGCGTCATACCGTCGGGATGATGCCGGAAGCTGTTGTGGGCCGGATGGATCCGCTGGTCAGATGCCGTGGTGGAGGTGGGCTGCCCAGCGGGTGGGGTTGGTGGGGTGGCGGGCGCGTTCGAGGCGGATGGCCTTGTTGAGGGCTTGGGCCGAGAGGTGCGTTCGGGGCGGGTGGTGGCCGTTGTCGGTGAGACCGCGGTAGAAGTCGGCAGCGATGGCGCCGGCGGCGGCATCATTGATGGCCCAGAGGGTTCCGATGACGTGGCGGTAGCCGGCCAGGTGGACGGCGGCGGTGAGGTGAATCGCCTCGTCGGCGAGGAGTCGGGTGGTGTGGGTTGTGCTGCAGGCCGAGAGGTAGGCGAGGTCCGCGTTGTCGAGGCGTAGGCGCAGCAGGGTGCCGATGGTGAACGGGTTCGTCTCGTAGTCGTGAAACAGGAGGCGGCTGGTGCTCGGTGCGTCAGGGTCGGCGATCGCGTGGCAGGCGAAATGCGCGATCGAATGCCGCGCGAGGCTTTCGGTCACGGATGCTTCGGTTGCCGCGCTACCTCGGAGAATCTGCGAATCATGCAATACCGCAGCGATATTCGCGATTTCGCGATCCGCGCCACACAGGGGCGGGACCCCGGGTGTCTCGGGCATCGCGACCAGGAGCGCGGAGCCGTTCGATCGGGCCGGCGACTCGGCGCTGTGCCCGAGCGCGCGCAGGGAGGTGATGATCGAGGAGGCGGTGCGGTCCAGCACCGTGCGTCCTCCGGGTCGCCGGTGGTGTCCGGCGGACTGGATCGGCAACAGCGCGAGATCACCGATGGGGCACCACCATACGCGGGGAGGATCCTCGGACGGCACGCCGATCCCGAGTTTCGCCAGCACCGGTCCGGTGATCGTGTCCCACAGCCATTCGAGCAGCTTGTGCAACTCCTGTTCGGACCGCGCCCGGTCGGCGAAGCTGCCCCGCTGACCGTCCATGATCTGGTCGAGGCGCTGCAATTGCTCGGTGCGTCCGGCGATGGTGAGTTTGGGCAGCGACACGACCCGGATCTCGATATCCGGATTGTCGGGCACGATGAGGGCGTAACCGCCGGACGGTGGCATTTCTACGAAGACCATCACCAGGGGACCGCCGACCACGTGGCGGCGTAGTACGTCGAAGTCGGGTACGCGCAGGAATCCTTCGAAGCCCGGCAGGCCCCGCACCTGCTCGACCAAGGCGGTCCAGCGGTCGGCAGATGCGCGTCGGCGTTCACCTACTTCGACCACCGCCGGCGAATCCGGGTCGGCGTAGACAAGTCGCGGGTCGCGCCGAACCGCGTCCTCCAGTGCGGTGAGCTGGTTGCGTAGTTCAGTCAGCTCGGAAGCCAATTCCGGTGCGACGGCATCTAGTTCGGTCATGTCTCGGCGATCTTCCATCGCCTCGCCCAGCAGGATCCCGCGACACTGCTCCAGCAGTTCCACCGCACGCCGGGGCCGTCGGGCGGCCACCGCGGCGGCCGCGGCCTGGGCGGCCAGCCCGGCGTGCCGTCCCAATCCGAATTCCCGATCGACGTGAGTCAGTGCGCGCGGCGACAGGCTCGGCAACACATCGACCACGGATTCCATTGCCGCCAAGGCCTTCTCGCGCCGTCCCGACAAGCCGTGGGCGTGCGAGAGCAGCCGGGTGGCCGAGATCCGCACGGCGATCGGCGCATTCGCGGACGCGGATGCCGTACTCAGCACGGTCACCGCCTCGTTCAACCGCTTTCGGTCCCCATCCAGCATCGACCACGTGATGAGCTCGCCGCCGAGCACGGTCTCCCGTTCGGCCCGGGTCCCGTGCCCCCTCGGCGTCAGCGCGATCGCCTTGCGGCGGTGGCGCAGGCATTCGTCGATGACCGTGATGTCCTCGGTCGCATTGAACAGTGTGTGCAGGTGACTGGCGAGCACGGAGAGTTCGTTCGCCCGCTTGATCGGGTGGTCACGTGACCCCACGGCGATCGCGCGCCGGCACAGCCGCACGGCTTCCAGGATTTCGGCCCGGTTGCCGGTGCGATCGAACGATCGCGCCAACGTGATCGACAGGCTCGCCTGCAGATATCCGATGCCGGAGTGTCCGGGCGGGCAGGCGGCGACCGACGCCCGCTTCCTGTCCAGCGCCTCGATCAAATGCCGGGGTTCATCTGTGCGCCCATAGAGCATGGTCAGGTACTCCCCGGCGTCATGAAGCAGTCCGCAGTAGTCCGGATCGTCGGCGGGAACCAGCTCGACGACCTCACGCGCGACCTTCACTGCCTCCTCGATCGCCGCCAATTCCCCTGTCGCCAAGTGCAGATCACGCAACGCCTGGCCATGGCTGATGAGTGCGACCGCGCGGGCGGTATCGTCATCGCCGACGACCGCCACCGCGGCACGGCCCAATCGGATCACCTCGCGCGTGGCCTCGAGGTTGCCGTCGCGATCGGCGAGCCGTTTCAAGGCCATCGCGGCAATAGTGAGATATCCCGACAGCCCAGGCTCGTTGTCTCGCAATGAGGCGAGCTCTTGCTGTGTAATGAGCACCGCCTGCCGCAGCGCGTCGAGATCGTCTGACTCGTCATACATCTGCACGAGAGTCCATGCCGTTGCGAACACGGCGCGAATCCGTTCCGATTCGTTGTCCACGGTTGCCGCCCCCTGTTGCGCTGCCGTTCCGTCAGGCTACCTGCAGGCATTGGCGTTCAGCGGATTTCAGTGTTTTACAGCCTGGGCACCGAGTCCCTTGCGGACGTGGTGTTCTCGATAGGTGCAACGGCGCACATCGGCGGCGACTCGGATCGCGTGGCGGGAGGGGAGCTACGCAACCGCAAGTCGCCGCCGGTCACCCGGCTCCGAGTCTCTCATAGCGCAATGTGTCGAATGAAATCTCGGCTCGGACACAGGAATTCGACCCTGAGAAGTTCCTGACAACTTTGTGACCGACCCCACAGGCGAGTTGATAATGAGAACACCGAAGCACTCGGGGGGATTCTGATCATGGTGCGACGATCTTGGGGCAGCCAATTGTTGTGGTTGCTGCCGATTGCGTTGATGTTGATTCCACTGCTGGCCGGATACTGGACGGAGTCGGGGTGTGGCGGCACGGCGGCATTGCCGGCCGCGCACGCGGATCCACTGCCGCACACCTCGGTGCCCCGTCCCACCGACGTGCTGGTACCCGATTCGAGCACCGTGCCGACGACCGTGCCGACGACCGCACGGGCGCCCCTTCCCGCCGAGGCGACGGCGTCGTGCACGTCCGCGCACGAATTCGGCTGGCCCGCAGCCTTGGCGACGTTCGTGGTGCTCTCCGCCGCTTTGCTGATGCTCTGCGTGTTCACACAGGTCGTCGTTCGGTGGGTCGTCCCCGAACCCGGAGAGCCCGACCACGACCCGGCCGCCGACCACGACCAATCGACCTGGCAGCCCAATGGCGCTGCACAGTCGAATCCCACGACGAATCAAGAACTCCAGGCACACGCGCCCCCGATAGCCGTCCGTCGGCGCGCACTCGCGGTCCACGTCGACGCCGCGCGCGAGAACCCCGAAATCCGCGGAATCCTCAACCAACTGCAGGGCCAGGGTGCCGCCCGCACGCACATCGACGAATCCGGCGGCTATGCCGAATTCGGTGATCTGGTCCTGTGGGTCGACCCGGTCGATCGTCAGGGCGCATTCGCCGCACCCGGCGATCCCGTACTGGCACAGGCGGCGGAACAGCCCAGAAAACGACAGCAAAATCTTGAAGCGGGGTACGGACAATGACAACACCACAACCCGGTATCGGGTTCAATGACGCACTTCCGGTGCAGCAGGCCAAGAGCCGTCTGCTCATCACACTCGTCGTCGACACGTCCTCATCGATGAACGAGCAGGGGCCGGGCGGGGAACGCCGCATCGACGAGCTGAACCGGGCACTCGCGGCCCTGCGCGCGGAGCTGATGAAGGACGATGTCGTTCGCCGTCAGGGCGAGATCGCGCTGGTCACCTTCGGCGCGAACCATGTCGTCGCGGTGGATCCGACCGGCCGGACGCCGGGGCGGGCGAGCGAGCCGTACGCCCCAGTCTCGCAATTCAATCCGCCCGCACTGCAGGCGGGCGGCATCACGCCCATGGTCGAGGGCCTGCAGTACGCCTTCGAGCTGATCGCGGATCGACGCGGCCGGCTGCGCGCCGAGGGGATTCCCCTGTCGAATCGGCCCATCGTCTACCTCATCACCGACGGCGTGCCGACCGATGCCAGCGGCCATCGCTCCGACAACTGGCGCTCGCTCGTGCCGGTGATCCGCAGTCAGGAGGCCGGCAAGCACATGCTGTTCTTCGCGCTCGGCGTGGCCGGCGCGGAGATCGACATGCTGCAGGGGCTCGCACCGAACTCGTCGCACTACCTCGCTCAACTCGAGTTTTCGCAGGTCCTGATGTTGGTTTCGGCGAGCATCGATACCGGAGCGGACCCCACTTCCCGTTCCGCACCGGCTGAGGAGGTCTACGGCCAGGTCCAGACCCGCATCGAACGGATTCGGACGTTCCTCGACGAGAACCATTGATATGACTCATTCGAACAGTGCGAATCGGAGCGGGGTCGGCTGGCGGACCGTCCGGGCATCGGTAATCGGGCCCGGGCACGTGCGACAGCGCATCCCCAATCAAGACAGCTGCGCCGTGCGCGAAATGGCCGATGGATTCTCCGTTTACGCGGTGGCCGACGGCGCAGGATCCAGTAGCCGCTCTGACGATGGGTCGGCGTTCGCGGCGCTGGCCTCCGTGGAAGCCGCGCAGGACGCCTTCGGCGGTCCGGTACCGGCGACGATGGACGACTGGTTCAATGCACTGCACTTCTTCCGGCGGGATTGCCTCAGGTATTTCGACCGCAGCGTCGACATCGCGGTGCGGTCGGTCCTTCGCGAGAAGCCGGGGCAATCCGCTCCGGCCGTCCGCGCCAGTTACGCCACCACCCTGCTCGCCGTCGTCGCCCGCCCACCGTATTTCGCCTATGTGAGCATCGGCGACTGCTTCCTGGTGACCTATCGACACGACGGCAGCCCGCATCTGGTCGTCACCAGCGCTGATCGCGAAAACCTCGGGGTCACCACCTTTCTCACCTCGCCCGGCCGCGAGCCGGCCATGACCAGCGGGATCGTGTTCGACCCGGGCATCGCCGGAATCGCACTGTGCACGGACGGACTGTGCGAGGGCATGCTCACCGTCGAGAACTCCGACGGCAAGCTGGCGTTTCGCGCGCCGGCGGCCTTCGCCCGGTACTTCGAATACTTCCGTGCGCCCGAGGCCCGCGAGGCGGACCTGGGCGCGCGCTTGGAGTCCGAGGAGTTCGCCCGCACCTCCAATGACGACAAAACCATCATCATGGCGGTCGCGCCGGCGCCGGTCCGCGCACCGGAGGTCCGGGCATGAACCACTACCTACCCGACGGCCGCCGCATCACCCTCAAGGAGCCCGCGATCGGAAGCGGCGCAGAGGGATTCGTGTACGCGATCCGAGAGCATCCCGATCTCTGCGCGAAGATCTACCTGGAGAAGCACGATCGCGCCCGGTCCCGGCGGCTGACCGCGCTCATGCGAACGAAACCCGCCCGGTGGGACGGCGACCATGCCGATCACACCCATGTCGCCTGGCCGGTCTCCGAGATTCGCAATGACGACGCGACCGTCACCGGTTTCCTGATGCCGATCGTCGACGGCAAGAAGATCACCACGCTGTTCGATCCCGTGGGCCGCGCCGACGCCGTCGACGATCCGACCTGGCGGGTGCTACTGGCGGTCGCGGCGCGCACGGCCAGGCTGCTGGACATGCTGCACGAGGCCGGGATCGTCGTCGGCGACGTGAGTCCGTCGAACGTGCTGGTGACCCGCACCGGCCATGTCACGCTGATCGATTGCGACGCAGTCCAATTCATCGACCCGAAGAACGACAGGCTGTACCCGAACACCAAGCTGACGCCCGAGTACGCGCCACCGACGGCATCCATTGGCGGGCACGACCGGCTGACCGCGGCCCACGACGATTTCGGGCTGGCCATCATGGTGTGCCAGATGTTGATGGAGGGCGACCACCCCTACGAGGGGGTGCTGACCGACGCCGATCCCGATGCGCCCGATCCGGGCATTCCGGAGAACATCCAGCAGCGCAACAATCGAATCCTGACACCCGACCGCTTCGTCGAGGTCTCGGGTGGACTGCCCGCCACCGTGCTGCCCCCGGAAGTGCGGAAGCTGGCCGAAACATGTTTTGCCGCAGGCTATTCGAATCCAACGGCGCGCCCCACCGCCAGAGAGTGGGCGGAGGCGCTCGATCGCGCCGGATACCAACTCATCGGATGCGAGAAGGACGACAACCACGTCTACCACACGTCGCTGACCGCGTGTCCATGGTGCACCGACATCATTCCGCCGCGGCCCGCCCCGCCGCCTACCCCGCCGACGCCCTCTGTTCCTCTGCCTCCAGTGCACCAGCCCGAACCGGAGAAGCCTTCCCTCTGGGATCAACTCAGTCCTGCGTCACAGACCATCATCAGCGTCGGCGGGTTCATCCTGATGGTCCTTTTCATCGTGTGGCTTGCGAGCCTGCATTGACCGCCGCGGAGATCACCGTCGCCGAAACCAGTTCGGCCTGCCGTACTCTCGGCCCCGGAGTCCGGTACGTGTTGTGGGTGCAGGGCTGTCCGCTGTCCTGCCCCGGCTGCGTCAGTCCGCAGTGGTTGTCCTTCACCGGCGGCACCCGAGTCCCGGTGCCGGCCTTGGCGGCGGAGATCGTCCGCACTGCCCGCGACGGACTGACCATCTCGGGCGGTGAGCCCTTCAGTCAGGCACCGGCACTCGCCGCCCTGATCGCCGAGATCAGACGACAGCGGGATCTGTCGGTCATGTGCTACACCGGCCACACCCTCGCGCATCTGCGCCGTAGCCGTGATCCCGCCGTCCATGAACTGCTCGGATCCCTGGATCTGCTGGTGGACGGTCCGTACATCGCGGCCCGGCACGGTGACTTGCGCTGGCGTGGTTCGGACAATCAGCGCTTGCACGCGCTGACCGATCGTCACGCGGAAGAGCTGACGGGCCCCGACACCAGTGCGGGCCTCGATTTCGCGATCCGCACCGACGGCACGCTGCAATGGCAGGGCGTGCCCGCCGTGCCCCATTTCAAGAACCGATTCGAAGCCGCGCTCGACATCGTCGCGCCCGGCGAGGACAAGGACAGGTGACTGTGCCGTGAGCGGATCTCCGAAATACAGTACAGTGCACGCGAATGCGCAATACGCCCAACGGATCGAAGCCGAACGCCGACGGCGAGAACAGATCCGTCAGGCCGAGCAGGCGCGCCGCGCGCAGCAGGCGCTCGAGGCCGCACGTGCCGCCGTGGCACGACGACTCGCGGCGGTCGTCGCGGCGGCGAACGCGCTGCACAGCCTCCCCGGTGTCGACGCGGCAGAATCCGCACAGTTGCGCGCGGCTCTCGATCAGGCTCGGGCGTTGCTGGACGCGGCTCGGGATCCGCGTACGCTGGTCGGCGCCGACCACGCGGTGACCGACGCCGAGGCGTTGCGCGCGACGGTCGCCACGAACGCCGTGCAGCGCACCAGAAGTACGGGCCGGCAACAACTTACGGTGATTCGCTCGATGCTCGGCGAACTCCGGATCAGTGACCGGTCCACCTTCGACTCGGCGGGCCGCCTGGCCGCCGATCGCGCGGTGGCGACGCTGGAGGGTCTACTGACCAAGGGTGACACTGCGGAGCTCGCCCGGGCCACGAACGTCTGCGCCGAGACAGTCCGCGCGCATCACGCGACGGTGACGGCCGCGGTGGCCGCGCACGCCGAGAAGATTCGTGAAATAGCCGCCACCACGACGGAATTGCGGGCTCGATTGCGCGACCTGTGGCACGCCGTGGAGAAGGCCGGCCTGGAAGTCGGCGGCTTGGCCGTCGCCACCGAGGTGCTCGACGAAATCCAGGCCCTGCTCGACGACGGCGATGTGGACACCGCACTGGCTTTCAGCCGGCAGTTGCCGGCGAGAATAGAGAGCGTCGAACAAGATGTCGACGATGCCATCGACCGTGCCACCGAGCGGCGCGAGATGCTGCGTGAAATCGTCTCCGCGCTACCGGATCTGGGTTTCGCAGTCGATCCCGCGTCGCTGGTCTTCGGCGAGGACGGCAGCGTCGCCGTGCAGGCACAGCCGCGCCGCGGCGAGCCGCTGCTCATCGCGGTACACGACGACGCACAGCAACGGCATCGGGTGAACTATATGCGTGCGGGAGACGAGGACGTCGAGCTCGACGATCGCGCGTGCGACAGCCTGCTGACCGTGGCCGAACAGGTGAATGCCGCACTGCGCCAAGGCGGATTCGACACCGGCGACATCCACTGGGACGAGGGCGCGGCGGGTCCGCGAACCCCGGGTTCGGCCGGGCTGCTGCGGTCGGCGGAGTCCGCGCCGGATTCGCGGGCGACCTCATGACCGCCTCCGCACCGGCCGCAGCCTGGTTCACCAGGATGTATCACGAGGTGCGGCGCAACCGACATCTGGTGCTGCACGGCAATATCGACGACCTGGTGTTGTGGGGCGACGAATACCGTCCCCTCGCCGCCGTGCTGCCGGAGTTTCTGACCGTCGCGGGATATGCCGTCACGACCCGCTACGACCTGATCGACGGTCTGGCCTTCCACGATGCCGCGAGCCGCTCGTTCATCCTCTCCCGGCTCGACACCGCACCGGCCCCGCCACCGCCCGAACCTCCCAGCCCCGACGACTCGGGTCGTACCAGGCAGCTCTCGGCCGCCGAACGCCAATTGCGTACGCAGGCACGCTCATCGACCAATCCCGCGATCCGGACCCCGACCGATCTGCTGGTGGCGACGCGGAGCCTGCTGCTGCAGACCGAGCGTTCCTGCGCGGTGGTGATCGATCAGGCCGATCTGATCTTCGCCCGCGGCATCGCGATGGACGACCACTATCAGGCGAACCTGGCCTGCCTGCGCAAGATGATCACCGAGGCCGGATACACCCGCACCCGCGACGGCATGCCGCTGCGCAATATCGTCATTCTGCTGGCCAATCAGCTGAATGTGATCCCGGAGTGGGTGTTTCGGAACAACCCGAACGTGTCCACGCTCGACGTGCCCCGCCCGAACACGATGGAGCGCACCGACTTTCTGCGCCGCGATCTGCCACGGTACTGGGGCAGCAACGAGCTGAGCCGGGAGCAACTCGATCGGGCCGCGACCACCCTGAGCAACCTGTGCGAGGGCATGACGCTGCTGGACATCGGCTCGCTCGGGTCGACCTCCCAGCTCACCCGGATCGACGCGAATTCGCCACGCCGACTGGTGATGCGCCATCGGTTCGGGCTGCAGAGCGATCCCTGGGAGCAGTTGGATCGCCAGAAGATCCTCGGGGCGGAGAAGCGGATCGCGGATCGGGTGATCGGTCAGGACGTAGCGGTGCGCGCCGTGGCCGATGTCCTCATCAATGCCCGGGTCGGGCTCGACTTCGTCTCCGGCCCCGATGCACCCGCGACCCGGCCCAAGGGCGTGTTCTTCTTCGTCGGCCCGACCGGTGTGGGCAAGACCGAACTCGCGAAGGCGATAGCGGAATTGGTCTTCGACGACGAATCCGCCCTGCGCCGATTCGATATGAGCGAGTACAACCAGGACCACTCCAGTGAGCGGCTGACCGGTGCGCCGCCCGGGTACGTCGGGCATGAGAACGGCGGCACGCTGACCAATTGGATTCTGGAGCGCCCCTTCAGCGTCGTGTTGTTCGACGAGATCGAGAAGGCTCATCCGCGAATCTTCGACAAGTTCCTGCAGATCATCGATGACGGCCGCCTCACCGACGGCCAGGGGCGGACCGCGCATTTCTCGCAGTCGATCGTCATCTTCACCTCGAATCTCGGCTCCGACACCCTCGACGGCGTCGGCGGTTCGGCCACCGAGCCGCCCGAGTACGAGGAGATCCGCGAACACTTCGAAGCGGCTGTGACGCAGTATCTTTCCGAGCAGCTCGGGCGACCGGAACTGCTCGGCCGGCTCGGCGGCGGCATCGTCGTGTTCGATGTCCTGCGCCAAGAGGTCATCAACCGGATCGTGGCGAAATTCCTGACGCAGCTGGGCAATTCGGCCACCGCACGCGGCTATGAACTGGAATTCGACCAGCCCGCCATCCAAGCGGCCGTGTCCGAGCACCTGGCCCGCGAGGGCGCGCGCCTGGGCGCACGCGAGATCCACAGCCCGCTGCTCGAACAGTGGGTCCGGCGGCCGCTGAATCGATGGATCATCGAGAACGAGCCCGCGCCCGGAACTCGGATCCGAGTTTCGGCGGGCGCGGACAGTCCCCCGTTCACCGTCGGTCTGGTCGATCCGCAGCCCGGTTCGGCGGCCCCGGACGCGCCCACCTCACCCGGCTGATCAGATCGGTCGAGTGGGCAGATGCGGCGGCGAGGAATTGGGTTCCGGTCGTTCGTACGGTGGCTGCGCAGTGATCACCCGGAGCAAGTCCTCGGCTCCCTCGACCGTCAGCTCGGACACGATGTAGTAGTCGGCGATGCCCGGCAGCAGGAACAGCGGGATCTCCTCGACCGACCGTCCGGGCAGCACGACGGGCAGCAGTTTGCGTTCCCAGGCCGCCCGGTCGGTGTGCAATCGATCCATCAGCACCGACATCTCCGACTGCATACCGCGATTCGTGAGGTTCTCGACCGGCCCGTCCCCGACGCGCTTGCAGTCCGGCGAGGCGATGACCAGGACGAAATCCGCGGCGGTGATCTGGTCGATGGCCCACCGGAACCAATTGCGCCGCCGATCGAGTTCCCAGCGGTCCATGTGCACGTCCAATCCGCACTGCCTGGCCAGAAATTCGCTGAACCGCAGGACCGCATCGGTGTGGTCGTGATCGTCGTGTGTGTAGGAGACGAACACCCGGGGCGCGCGCGACGGGCGGCCCGCCACGCCGCGTACGCGGGGCGGCACAGAACCGCCGGATCCGTTGGCCTGCACCGGTTCCTGACCGGAGGACACCGTATCTGCCAGTTTCACCACTACTTTCACCGGTTCGGCGGCCGGCTCGTGCAGCCGCGCGTCCGACGAACCGATCACCAGGTCGAACCGGGCGTCGATCGCGACCTCCAATTCCGCACAGCCCGTCGGCACCACGAGGCTCGCCCACGCGGTGTACGACCCGGCTCGCACCCCGGCCGCCGTCGAAGCCATGTGTCGCCAGCGCACCTCGGTGCCGCCGACACCGAACAGATCCACCGTCGGGCGCGTCGCCGGCAACCGCACATCCGTGCCGGGCACGAACGTCAGGAACCGATCCAGCGCATAGGCAGCCGGTTCCTGCGGTTCCAGCACATACCCCGGAATCGCGTCCACGACGGCCACGCGCCCATCGTCGGCCGCCGACAGTTCGATCCCGATCTCGAACCAGGCCGGACCCGGCACTCCGGGCTCCAGCATCAGGTCATAGTTCATCTTGATCAGATACGCGTCCTGACTCCGGAACGTCTCCGGACGCGGCTGCACAGGATGAATCTGCCAGCCCCGCATACGAAGAGCACCGAACGCAATCAAATCCGAAGCCGCGCGCGCGTCGCGCGAGCCACCGTCATCAAGCGAAAGCTGAACCGTAACCGGCACTTCCCCACCAAATGGACTCTCAACCGACATCGCCCGGATCTCCCCTCGTCTGGCCAACGTATCGAACATCCAGAGTAGTGCGGCCGCTCCGCCTCCACCTCGGTGATCAGCCATCGAAATGCTCAGTGCTGGGCGCGATTACGATACTGACGCCACATCAGGTTTCGGCGTTCGGGACGAAATTTGTGGTGTTCGCCGACAGTCATAAGCTCAGAGGTTCACGGACAACTTCTGAGATCTGAGTTCGGCGGTCGTTTTCCAGCCCACCGAGTCCTCGTTTTGAATGCTTTATCGCACAAGCGCTTTCGCCCTCACTGACGTTTTCGATCTCCTTGCCGGATTATGAGCGCTTTGCCAGACTGGTTTCATGTCGAATGCTCCCGTACTGCTCGCAGCGCTCGCCGCAGGGGATGGCGTGCGCATTACCTCGGTTGATGGTGTGCCCGGCAATGTCTGCAATGTCGAGATGCAGCGAATCGTCGATGGCCGCAAGGCCGGCAGCGCGATCTTCAGGTACCACACGGGTACGACGCCGTGGGAGATCGGAGCTGTGCTGTCGCAACAGATTATGGCGGCATCCGGCGCCGACTCGCGGTTCACACCACATGTCCTGGCCGACTGGTCCGCCAGGGAGTATCGCGGCGGATCCGCCGAGGCGGTTCGGTTGCTACAGGGCTTGCTCGGTAGTCGATACGAGCTGTACATGGAGACCTGCCTCGATGCCGCGCTGGCATCCGGAAACCGCCTCGCCGCGGTGATGATGGAGATGGAGAGGCGGGAAGTGCAGGCGAAACCGCTTGCCACGGCGGGCAGCAGCGGGTGCCTGGTTCTTCTGGTCTCCACCGCTGTTGGTGGTCTCATCACGGCTGTCGCCGGCTCGGCATTGATCAACCGGACCCGCCGCCGATAGCTACCATTGATTGCGATTGCCGACCGGAGAAGGTGTGACAGAACACTTTCCGAACTCCAGGGCGGCGCTCTCGAGCGTCGCCGATCGGTCTCATCGACACCACAACGGGGGATTTCATGCCTGAATCCGGTACGACGTGGGGCATCGCCTATACCCAACTCGACGGAGCGCCGGGCTCTCCGTTCGAGTGGCACACTTCGAAATACGCTTGGCCGAATCAGCAGGAAGCGGAGTCCCGGGCGAAATCAGGGTCCCTGATGTTCTCGGAGCCCTCCGACTTCAGGGAACCCCACCCGACCGTCGTAGGTGCCGTCCTTCTGATCGAGCGCTTCTTCGTCTTCGTCGTGTATCCGATCCATGGGGGCGATGAGGCCGGGTCCACCCGCAAGGCGACCGACGGCGTATCGGCCCGCTGGCTCGAGAACCTGCGCCCGACCGACGGCGGAAAGCCCAGCGGCCCGCCAGGTTCCAGCGGCTCACCCCAGATCGCCGCGATGGGCGCCATCCTCGAGGCCGCACAGGCAGGCGGTCACGAGGGCTCGATCAGTCCCGAGATCCGAGCCGCGTATCAAGCGCTGAGGGCACTGATGATCGAAGGCCGCTGGGACGCCTCGGTCGCCGCGCTGATCCGGGACGCCGGGCCTGCCTACCGCGGCGTGGCGTACGCGTTCTTCCGCAACCTCATCGAATACCGATTCACCGGCACCGAACACCGACTGGCCGTCGAGCGATATCTGCGCGGCGTTGCGGGTTTCAGCGGTGCGGCCATGCAGGGCACCGATATCCCCCTGATGGCCAGATTCATCGTCGATCAAACCGGCGACGGTCAGCCGCGTCTGGGCCGCACGAACATCGCGGGCCTCGACCTCGATCGGTATCAGGACGACGCACTCGCCACGGCGATTGCGGTCGGCAGTTTCGAAGGATTGAGTGCCGACGAAATCGCGGTACGGCTCGAAGGTGCGGTCGCCAGATACGCCATGGGGAGGCGATGATTCAGTCCCTACAAGTCTTTGTCATGCCAGCGGCACGGTATGCAGGTTCCAGCCCTCGGACAGCCTTCGATACCAGATGCACCGGCCTGATCCGGGGGAAATCTCGACCATCGTCCGCCGCCAGTCCATGAAGAACCGCCGGCCGGCGGCTCGGGCGTCGATGCCCTCGTGGACGTAGTACACGCAGTACACCACCGCCGGCGGTGCGAAATTCGGATTCACCTCGGGAGAAACCGTTTCGTGTGAGCAGCACGCAATCATCTGGCGACTTCGGTCCACGTGTCGGAGATGCTGGAGCAGTTCTCGCTGGTCGCCGTTGCTGCTCTCCTCCGTGGATACCCAGTCGACCAGGTCGGCGTAGGCCGCCTCCGCCGAGGCATGGACAGCGAATCTGCGGTCGTCAGGACCCGACGACGGCGCCCAATTCAACGCTGCCTTGTGGTGTAGCGAGACTTGGCTCGACCACGGGAAGTCGACCCGCACCCAGCCCCATCCCGGGCCCACCTCGACGACGGGCTCGGGCGGCGGCGGAGGCGGCGGCGGAGGCGGCGGCGGAGGCGGAGGCGGCGTCCCATCGGGCCTGCGAGCCAATGCCAGGCGCCCGACCGTACGGGTATTGCGTTGTTCGGGCCGCGGATATCCCTTGGCAGGCAACACCTTTTCCAGGTGTTCGTGTATCGCGGTGAGGGTCAGCAACTCGACGTCGGGGTCGGTGGGACCGTGACGCAGCAACGCCACCAGTTCACCGGTGTAGGCGGTGTATTCGGCCGAGTCCGGAGCCATGGATGGGCGGTTGGCCGGCGACGAGGTCAACGTGCAGGCGCCCGCCACGCTGATCTGACCCGATACCGCCGAGCTGACATCGGTCATGAGACCGATTGCCCGACCGGAGAAGCAGCAATCCAGGATGAGGACCCGATTATCGGCCCGAGCATGGGCGAGTCGGCTGCGGAACAGCTCGAACGGCAGCGCCGTCCACGACACCATCTCCCGATCGCTGCGAGTGTCGGGCAAGGCCAAATACAGGGCGCCGTCCACGCCGACCAAGCCGTGACCGGCGTAGTAGACCAGCAGCAGATCCTCGGCCTGCCCGGCAACCTCGTTCAGCGCCGCGCCGATGACGCCCCGGTCGGACAAATCGGGAAGCACCACACAATGTTCCGGGGCCAGCGCGGTCGCCCACGAACTGGTGAAGATCTCGGCAAGTGCTGTCAGGTTGTTGCGCACCGCCGGAAGATCGGGAAGGTCGGTGTCAGCGTAGGAACTGGTTCCCAGCAGCAGCGCCCGTGACCTGGCTGCATCGGGTAACCGCACCCTAGCCCTCGAGTGCTTTCCGCAGCAGCTCGGCCACCTCGGGAGCCGGCAGATCGGTCACCGTGATCGTCACGCTGCGATGCGCACCGCGGGTGATCTCGATCTCCGCCGAGGGGCGACGGTGCTTGATCCACACCGTCAGCGACGCCGCCAACGCCGCACCCAATCCCTGTGCCCCGACCGCGACTACCAGCACATCCACGACCGCGCCCATGTCCCCGGGCCGCACCACCGGTTGCTCCACAGATACTCGGCCGCGGAACTCGTCCTCGCGCGATAGCCAAGCCATCAGATCAGTCAGCTCCGACTGAGCGTTCCCACCCACCAACCGAATCCGTGCTGTCATCCCCGCTCCTCCCCCATTCACCAACAGCCACACGCGATTTGCTATCAGCCATCATCACACAACGGTCTTGGAACCACCGCTGATCTGCAGTTCCCACCGGTCACCCAGTGGGGTTCTCTCGAACGGGATAAGGAAGTTCATCGGGACCGAGTCCGGGTCGAGTTCCCGCAGGGCGATGGCCACATCGACGATGTCCTCATCGGACTCGCCCATACCGAAAATCGCGCCGGAACACGGAGACAACCCGGCGGGGCCGGCGCGCGCAAGGGTGTCCGCCCGGTCGGCGAAGGTGGGGTCGCGCAGATCTCGACGTTCGGGTTGTCGGCTTTGATTGCGGCGATGGTGTTTTCGATCCGGACGATGTCGCGTTCACCGGGCCCGCAGCCACTGGCGACGAGGCAGAGGTACCTCGGACTGCGAACCGCGGCGCTGCGAGCAGTAGCCGCAATCCTCCTGGCACAGAACACTTTTCATGTTGATGATCGTGTTCGGCTTGACGCGCATCCCGAAGAACTCACGCCGCACCCGTGAACCCGCAGCGATGACGTCGATCAGCGGTTCCGAACCCGCCGGCAGTGTCAGCCCCTCCGCCCTCGCGGGAGCGACCCTACCTAATCCATTGTCCACCAACCGATTCAACAATCCATTCGTCACACCTCAGCCACCTACCTCGAGATCGAGCACTGTTCAAGTGTGCCCGCGATCAGCACAGACCCCGGGGAACCGTCACGCCCCCGTGTGCAGGTGAGCGGCCCAGAGTGATGGCCGCGGGAGGTAGGCGTCGCGGACTGCACGAACGGCATGATGAAGAGCGCGAGCGGGATCGGGATTGGCTGCGGAAGTGAGTTCTCGATAGAAAACGTCGGATACATCCAGTGCGACTCGATCGTTCACCCGCCACAAGGTGCAGATGACGTGAGGGTATCCGGCGAGCTGGAAGGCCGAGCCGAGGTGGATGGCCTCGTCGAGCAAGCGGACGGCGGTGGAGAGTCCGGTCTCGCAGGCCGAAAGATAAGCCAGCCGAGCATGATCGAGATCGAGCGGGGTCAACGCCGCGACGGTGAAGGGGATCGAGGTGTGGTCGTGCAGCAGCAGACCGCTGCGGGAGGGGTCCTCGGCGTCGCTCCGACCGTGGCAGACGAAGTGGGCGATCGAGCGTGTTTCCAGCAATGCCAACACGTTGGCTCGCGTCGGAGTGGTCAGCGGACCGCTTGCCGCCGTGGATGTTCCGGCCTCGGCCTCGACGAGAGTCACCGTGTCCGGAAGTCGGCCGGCCACGAGACGAGCCTCGTCGAGCGCGTAACGGAGGTGCGCGCTGATGCCCGGTGTCGTGGGCATCGCAACGATCAGCGATCCACCCTCAACGCCGGAGCCGGTCCCGAAATCGCGACGGCGAGCATGGCGTAGTGCGGCGATGGTCGGTGTGTAGGACGAGGTCACCCGATCGATCACGGTACGGGCGTCGGGGTCTACCCGCGTGTGGTGATAGCCGGCAGCATGCATCGGCAGAAGACTGAGCAGTCCCCCGGTAATCCACCAGACTCGTGGTGCGGCACGGTCGGGCGCGATCCGCTGGTGATAGCCCAAGGCATTCAGTACCGGACCGGTCGCGTGATCCCACAACCATTCCAGAGTGCGACTCAGTTCGGCCTCGCCGGCTGCCCTCGCCACCCAGCTGGTGCTGGTTTGAGCGGAATCCAGGGCAGTACGAAACGCAGAGATCCGATCGATGACCGTTGTCAGTTGCAGCCCGGGCAACGCCACGCTGGTGATCTGTTCCGCCGTGAGCAGGATGGCATCGCTGCGGTGACTACTGATGTTGAACACGACGATCGGCCCCTGCTGGGCCTGAGCAACCAACTCCTGGCTCTTGGGCGGCAGCGCGAACGAGGCGAACCCGTCATGCGCCCGTATGCGGGCGAGTAACTCCTCGAACTCGGCCACCAACGTCTGCCGAGCGTCCACGGGGTGCTCGTCCAGCCATAGTTCGGCCGGCTGATCGAGCCGCTCGCGCAACCGAATGAAGCTCGAGGCGAGATCCGGCTGCACCTTTGCCAGATCGGTCAGATCGCTTCGAACCTGCAACGCCTGACTGAGCAGTACGCCACGACCGGCTTCCATCAATTGCACTGCCCGCAGGGCTCTTTCGTGCTGCGGAGTCTCCGGGTCGGCGAGTGCGAGTGCAGCCGCATCCGCTGCGAGCCCCGCATGACGGGCCAAGGCGAACTGCTGGTCGGATCGTTGCAGCTGTCGCGGGGCAACCTGAGCCAGCAGCCCGACCGCGGTCTCGATCAACCGGGCAGCACGATTCGGCTGCGAGGATGCGAACAGGTCAGCACCGATGCGCGCCGCGACCATCCGCACCGAAGGTCTGGCCTGCGTCGCCGTCGCCGCTTGTTCGAGCGCGGTGCCGGCCTCGGCGAGATCGGCTGGTCTGCCTGTCACATCGCACAGCGCGCGCAGCGCCACCCCGAGTGCCAACAGCCGCGACCCACGGGAGGCCTCGTCGATGCCGGTCATCTCCACCGCCGCGCGACCCAGCCGGATGGATTCGTCCAAATCGGCTGCAAGCCCAGTCTTTTCGAATCGTTGCCGCAGGGCGTCGCCGAGGTGAGAGAGATAGTGCGCGCGGTCGGCGTGGCCCGGTTCGCTGGCCTCGACGGTGGACCGGCGCAGATCCACCGCCTCGTCGAGGTCGGCCAACTCACCGGCGCGCCCGAACCGCGTTTCCAGCACGCCTGCCAGACTCGATCGCATTCCCGGCTGATCCGGATGATGGAGTGGAGTCAGGCCGAGGGCATGACGGCCCAGCTCGATCGATTCGTCCAGATCCTCGACCGCGTCGGTGCGCTCATACCGGATCAACAGCATATTTCCGAGGTTGGACAGGTATCTACGCAGGTCGGCATGGTCGGGTGGAGTCAAAGCCACGACATCACGGGCGGCGCGAATGGATTCGTTCAGATCGGTGAGAGTGCCCAAGTGCTGGAACCGGATACGCAACACACTTCCGAGATTCGACAGCCGCGATCGCAGGGCGGCGTGATCGGCCGGAGTTACCTCGACCGCAGACCTGCCCACGCGGACTGCTTCCTCCAGATCCTGCTGGATCCCGTTGTGCTGGAATCGAATTCTCAACGCATTACCGAGATTGGACAACACACGGGGTCTGTCCGGGTTCTCGTCCGCCATCGCGACCGCGGCGGCACGGTTCAGTTCGATCGATTCATCCAGATCATCCAACCGGCCCTGGCGCTCGAACCTGGCTCGATGCGCGCTGGCGAGATTCGATAATCGCAGGCCCCGGTACGGTCCGTCCGGCGGCCCCGCGGCCACCGCTTCTTCATGCGCCCGAATGGATTCATCCAGGTCATCGAGACTGTCGCTGTACTCGAATCGGATGCGCAGGGCATTCCCGAGGCTCGACAGACGACCACCCCGGTTCGGGTCCGCCATCGAGGTGATCTCGAGGGCAGACCGCGCCATCTGCACTGCCTCGTCGATATCGGCCGACATCCCGATCCGCTCGAATCGAATCTCGAGGAATACCCCGAGATTCGACAACCAGCCGGCAAGGTCCGGATCGCCGGGCTCTGCCGTGCCGACTGCCTTGCGGCCGTAGTCGATAGCTGAATCGAGATCGGCCATCACACCGGTACGCGTGAACCGAGTCCCGAACGTGCCCGCGAGGTTCGCCAGGCACGCTCCACGATTCGGATGATCGGAGGGCGCCTCGACCGCGCGCCGCCCTACCCGCACCGCCTCGTCCAGGTCGGCCAGCGCGCCGGCCCGCTCGAAGCGAACTCTCAGTGCCGCACCGAGATTGGACAGCCGCACCACATGGTTGACATCGTCAGCGGGAGTCACGGCCACTATGCCCTGCCACAGCCGAACCACGACATCGGCGAAGTCGTGATCCGACGACACCGACATCTGTTCGAGCAGCCCAAAGGCTGTCGGCGATAGGTTATCGGCAAGCGTCGGCAGCAGGTTCTCCCCGATCATCTCCAAACGTGCCCGGCCGAGGAAAACCGGGACCAGCATGCTGACGGCGATCGACAGCTCGCCGCGCTGCAGGCTCGACGGCACAGCGAGGTATCGGTACCAGTGGAATGCGCCCAGCAGGAAGCGAGAGTCGCCGTCCTCGGGCAGCAGTGTGGCACCGAGCGATCGAGCCGCTACCAGGAGGTCGGATTCGAGCACGTCCGCAGCGGCGCCCTCGACCGTCATCGCCCGCGCGACCACCAATGCGAGTTTTGCTTGCAGGGCGCGCCGATCGATGTGCTGCGGCGCATCGTCTCGATCCAACCGGCCCCCACAACTCCTCGAGTCTCTCTGAGTCAGAGTAGGTCGCAGCTGGGCTTCATCATCCAGAACCCAACATTCCGGCCGCGCTCGAATAGCCGGCGAGGGCTGCCTCGGCGGTGGCGGGCGCGAACGGTTCGACGGCAGTCACCGTGAATTCCCGCAGCCGCAATTGCGGTGCGCCGGTGTCGACGAGAACCCACTCGTGGTGGGTACGCGCGGTCATCGGCTGATCGTTGGGTGCTTGCCTCGACGGCTCCCGCCGTTTCGCACCTGGTGTGGCCAGGTGCATGGACTATGGGACATGGCCGCCCATGCTCGCCGGGTCAGGAGTGAGTCGTCGAGTCGAGGAGGCGGTGTTGTTCGGCTTTGAGGGCGGCGAAGGTTTCGCGGACGTGGGTGATGTAGTCGGAACCGGGGTGGCGAATGAGGGTGCGCTGGTAGGTCGGGGGGCTGGATTTGACGGTGACCTCGAGGGCGCTGACGTGGGCGCAGAAGGTCAGGAGTGGTTCGGGCACACCGGTTTCGGAGAGGAGGTCGGCGCGTTCGACGATGAGGTCACGCATTTTGCGGTTGGCGGGTAGCAGCGCGTGATCGCGCCATTCTCGCCAGATCGGTGAGTCGGCGTCGGGGCGCCGGTCGTGTTCGGTAGGCAGGTGCGTGGCGCGCAGTGCTTCCCAGATGCGCTCGTTCACCTCGACCCAGGCGTGCAGTGGCCCGTAGAGATCACAGAGTTGACTGCTGATTCGTTCGAGGCGGGCCCGGCGCTGTTCCTGCACCAGTTGCCCGCGTTGGTTGAGCAGGAAGGCCAGTACGGCGACGATGATGCTCGCGCTGGCGGTGATGATGGCGGCGGGCACGGTCGGCTCCTGGTCACGATCCTGCAGGACGGGTCGGCAGTACCACCACCGTGGGATTTCGCCGGGGCGGCGCGTTGACGGGGCTGCGGGTGATCACGCGCAGCAGATCCTCCGCGCCTTTGATGCTCAGATCGGAAACCAGGTAGTAATCGCCGATGCCGGGCTGCAGGAACAGCGGGATCTCCGCGATGGAGCGGTCGGGCAGGAGCACGACCGGCAGGAGCTTGCGCCGCCAGGTCTCACGGTCATAGTTCAACCGGTCCATCAGGATCGACATCTCCGATTGCATGCCACGGTTCTCCTCGTTGCCGACCAGTCCGTCGGCAACCCGCTTGCAGCCCGGCGAGGCGATGATCACGACGAAATCAGCGGCGGTGATCTGCTCGATCGCCCACAGATACCAGTCGCGCCGCACATCCAGGTCCCAACGGTCCATGTGCACATCGAAACCGCAATCCGCGGCGAGGAATTCACCGAAACGCAGGACTGCCATGCTGTGGTCGCGGTCGTCGTGGGTGTAGGAGATGAATACCCGCGGCACATGAGGACTGTTCGGAGCCGATCCGGAATCGCTGAGCGGGTCGAGTTGTCCGGCGTACGGGGTCGATTCCCGCAGTGCCAGAACGACTCTGGCCGGCTCGGATGCCGGGGTGTAGATGCGCGCGTACTCGGACGCGACACCCAGGTCGAACCGGGCGTGAATATCGACGGTCAGTTCCGGGCACCCCGAGGGGACCGCGATGGTGGTCCAGCACGTGTAGTTGCCGGGGCGCACACCACCGGTGCCCGTCGTTGTGTAGCGCCAGCGAACCTCCGGTCCTCCGAGACCGAACAGATCCACGATCGGTAGTGTCGCAGGCAGTTTCACGTCGTCGCCGGGGACGAAGGCGAGATAACGGTTGAGCGCGAAGGATCTCTCCGGCTGCGGTTCGAGCACGTACTGCGGAATCGCATCGATGACCACCGCGTCCGCATCCGCGACCGACAGCGCGAATCCGATCTCGAACCACGACGGACTCGGAACTTCGGCCTCCAGCATCAGATCGAAGTTGATCTTCACCAGATACGCGTCCTGACCCTCGAACTCCCCAGGCCCCTGCCGCACCGGGTAGATCTGCCAGCCGCGCATCTGCAAGGCGCCGAAGGAGATTCGGCTCGGCGCACCGAAGTACTTCCTGGTCCCGCCATCATCCAGTTGGAGTGCGACCGAGACCGGCGTAGTCCCCACTCCGGAGCTTTCGGCGATCGACATTGCTCGCGCCCCCTTCATCGTGCAACCCTTCAGACAACCAGGATAGTGAACTCCGGCATCTGCACGGGCCCATCGACGTTCACCGAATTTCAGCGTTTTCCAGTCCCGCTACGGCCCGTAGTGCAGATAGCCGGCCCGGCGGTCGGGATGGTCGCGAAACTGATTCCGGCACTGGTGGATCGCGAGGTTGAGGGCGCGCGCACTGAGCTCAGTGCGGGTCGTGGGGCTGTAGGGGTAGGTGACGACCGAGATGGCTTGCCGGGAGGCAGGCCTGAGAGGAGTCCGCAGGCATCGGATGCAGATCAGTGCGTTCATCGTTGGGCGTCGCAGCTGCCCTGGACCGAGCGATCAGTGGCATGAGCGTGCGTGCTGTCGGGTCGATCGGATACGTTCCCGTGAACCACATCGATGGCCCGGCGAGCAGAGTTGCTCACGGCCCGCCGATTCGGGTTAGTACACAATCAGTCCAGCGTTGAAGGAAGTACCCACCTTGCAGGTCGATGTTGAAGGCGCGATTCGAACTGCGCGCCTGGCAGCCGAGTTCGACTGGACCTGGTATCTGGACAAAGACCTTCCCGGATTCTGTGATGCCGCTGGATGGGACCTCGGCGAATCCACCGAGTACCGCACGGACTTGCGCACGGATCTCCGAGTACAACGCCCTTATGCGTCGGCGGATCGGCAAAAGCGGATGTTCGATGAGGTGTCGGTGCTCGTGAGCGACGAGATCGACCCGTCCATCTCGTGGGCACAGCGGCGGCGGCCCCTGGTGGATGGCTTCGCGGCCGTTGGTAATGGGTTGTTTCCGGCGATGGGTAGTCCCACCCGGGTAGCGCCGGGGGAATCGGCGATGATGAGTTGGGAACGTCCGCTGGTGTGGATCCAGCTGAAGATTGTCTACAACACGATCGTCCTGAGTCTGATCAGTCAGGAGTCGCAAGAGACCGCCGATGGCGAAGCACGATACTTGGCCGGCAACTGGTGAGCCGAAGGTACCGAGATGAACGCAATATGCCTCGACACTTCGTGGCAGAAGTTTTCCGCGGGACTGGCATTGGCGTTGTCGTGTATGCCCTCCGAGTCGTATCTGGTGCTCAATGCCGCAAACGGCCGGTATGCCCGCTTCTATGTGGATACGCCCGTGTTGTGGTGCGAAGTTGTTCACAACGAACAGCTCACCGAGGAATGGCGGATGCCCGAGCAAGTCGAAGCCTTTCTGCAGCATCACAGTTGGGCTGCTCCAGTCGAAGGGCAGTCGGTCAACTGGCATCGATTGGTCGCGTGGCCCGTGCCTTTTCGTGCCTATGAGTTGGTCGCGGAGCAAGTATCCGCAGCGCTGAGTCACGGTGTCAGGGTGGAAGATCCGACCGAGCTCGATATCGATTCCTGGATCCAGAACTCGAACGAAGACTTCAACATCTCGGCCTTGCGCCGTGTCGTCGAAGGCTGACTACGAAGTAGCAATCAGAGTCTGGCTGCCTGAGGGAGGCCGACCGAACCACGAACGCACTCGAGTCGGTGCGGGTTCAGGCGGTCAGGTGGTCAGGTGGTGCTGGATAGGTGTGTTGTGAGGCGTTTGCGGTAGGCGTCGAGGATGACGGCGATGATGATTACTGCGCCGGTGACGATCATGCGTTGGAAGTCGGAGACGCCCATGAGGAGTAGGCCGTTGGTTAGGACGCCTAGTAGGCAGGCGCCTAGGAGGGTGCCGATTACGGAGCCGCGGCCGCCGGAGAGGCTGGCGCCGCCGATGACTACGGCGGCGATGGCGTTGAGTTCGTAGCCCTGGCCGAGGATGGGGCTGGCGACGCCTAGGCGGGCCATGTAGACGACGGCCGCGACGCCGACGCAGAGGCCGCCGATTACGAAGCAGATGACCTTGATCAGGCCGGTTCGGTGGCCGGACAGTCGTACTGCCTCCTCGTTGTTGCCGGTGGCGTAGACCAGGCGGCCGAAGACGGTGCGCGACAGCACGAACCAGGCGAGGGCGACGATCAGGAGTGCGGCCGCGAACACGGCGGGCACGCCGGCGACGGTGGCGGTGCCGAAGTTGGTGAGCGCCTTGGGCAGGCTGTAGATGGTGCGGGCGCCGGTGTACTGCTCGGCGGTGCCGCGGGCGACGTAGAGCATGCCGAGGGTGACGATGAACGACGGCACCCGCCAACGTTCGGTGACGAAGCCGCTGATCAGGCCGCAGGTGGCGCCGATCGCCATGCTGACCGCGATGGCGAGCGGAATCGCCGAGGAGGTGCCGTTCTCCATGGCCTTGCCCGCCACCACCGCGCACAGCGCGATCACCGACCCCACCGACAGGTCGATGCCGCCCACCAGGATCACGAAGGTCATGCCGACCGCGAGGATGGTGTTGAGGGTGATCTGGGTCATGATGTCGCGGACATTGCCGGTGGTGGCGAAATGCGGTGCGGCGGCGAGGAAGAAGCCCGCCAGCGCGACCAGCGCCACCCCGATGCCCGCCTCGCCGAGCACCTGGCTCAGCGCCTGTCCGGTGCGAGTATTGGCCCGCCCCAAGCTGATCGAAGTCATGCTGCACTACCGTTCTTCACGTATCCGGAGTAGGCGAGATGGAGGATGCGCGCGGCGTCGAAATCGGCCCGCGCCACCTCACCGGCGATCCGCCCGGCCGAGAAGACCAGGATCCGATCACAGATGCCGAGCAGTTCCGGCAGGTCGGAGGACACCACGAGCACGCCCTTGCCCGCCCCGGCCAGATCCAGCAGGAGTTGATGGATCTCGTAGCGCGCCCCGACATCGATGCCGCGGGTCGGTTCGTCGACGATGAGCAGGTCGGCGTCGACGGCCAGCCAGCGCCCGAGCACCACCTTCTGCTGATTGCCGCCCGACAGCGAACGCACCAGCTGCTCGGGACCACTGGATTTGATCCGCAGGGTGCCCGACAGCGCTGTGGCGCTCGCGATTTCGACGGCACGACGCAGCAGCCCCGCCCCGCTGACCCGGTCCAGACCGGCCAGGCTGAGGTTGGCCGCGATCGACAGATCCAGCACCAGCCCTTGGGCCTTGCGGTCCTCGGTCAGGAAGCTGATGCCGTGCCGGACCGCGTCCCGCGGGCTCCGGATGCGCACGGCCCGTCCACGAACCCGCACGGTGCCCGCGGCCGGGCGGTCGGCTCCGAAGATCGCCCGCATCGCCTCGGTGCGACCGGATCCGACGAGCCCTGCGACGCCCACCACCTCACCCGCGCGCACGGTCAGCGAGATCGCGGGCGCGCGCGTGGTGACGGCGAGATCGCTGACCTCCAGCAGTTCCGGCCAGACGGGGCGCGCGGTGACCGGCGGGTACTCCGCGGCCAGGTCGCGACCGACCATCATGCGGACGAGTTCGGGAATCGTCAGGTCGGCGACGGCACGGGCGGCGACGCTGGTTCCGTTGCGCAGCACCGTGACTCGATCGCCGATCTCGAAGATCTCGTCGAGGTGATGGGAGATGAAGATGATCGCCACCCCTTCCGCCTTCAGTTGGCGCATCACGGTGAACAGGGTGGCGGTTTCGCGCGGTGTGAGCGTCGCGGTCGGCTCGTCCATGATCAGCAAACGGCATTCGCTCGACAGCGCCTTCGCGATCTCGATCAACTGCATCTGCGCGATGCCCAGCCGCCCCACCGGCAGGTCCGGCGACACGTCGAGACCGATCCGGGCGAGCAGAGCCGCTGCGCGCCTGCGCATTTCACGACGGTCGACCACCCCGAACCGCCGTGGCAACCGTTGCAGGAAGAGGTTCTCGGCCACCGTCAGCCCGGGCAGCAATGCCAGTTCCTGGTGCACGACCCGGATTCCGGCCCGCAGCCCGGCGGCGGCCCCGGCCGGTCGATGCTCGACATCGCCGAGCGTCATCGTCCCCGCGTCCGGTTGTTCCACGCCCGCAAGGCATTTCACGAGGGTCGATTTGCCCGCGCCGTTCTCGCCGATCAGCACATGGATCTCACCGGCCGTCACCGCGAGATCGACGCCGTCCAGTGCCGTCACGCCCGGGTAGCGTTTGACCAGTCCCGTGATGCGCAGCAGCGCATCGGATTCGGAGTTCATTGCTGCTCCCACAGAGTTCGAGGGCACGCCGGGGCGGGAGCCGTCAACACCCACCCCGGCGTGTCCGGAGCCGTCAGGACCCGGCAGTCACGACGGTCATCCGGGTCTTCTGCCAGCCGGTGACGGACTGGCCGCCGATGAGTTTCATAGCCACATCGATGCCGTCGCCGGCCTGTTCGGAGCCGAACTGGTCGAGAGTGGCCAGCACCGGCCCGCTCTGCAGGTAGGGCTTGACGGCCGGAATATTGTCGATGGTCACGACTTTCACGGCGGCCTTGCGTTCCTGAATGACCTTGATCGCGCCGAGCGCCATCGAGTCGTTGGACGCCATCACGCCCTGAATGTCGGGGTGCGCGGTGAGCATATTGCCGAATACCGTGTACGCCTCGTCGGTTTCCCAGTGGGCGGTCTTGGAGTCGAGCAGGTTCAGCTTCGACTCGGCGATGGTATCGTTGAATCCGTTCTTGCGTTGCAGCGCGTTGTCCGCGCCCGGATTGCCTTCCAGGATCACGACTTTCCCGGCCGGCCCGACCGCCTTGGCGAGGACGTCACCGACCTGTTTGGCCCCGGCGCGATTGTCGGGTCCGACCAGCGGCACCTCCACACCGGCGGCCTTCAACGCGTCGGGATCGAGGGCCACGTCGATGTTGACGACCTTGATGCCCGCCTTATCGGCCTTCACCACCGATTGCACCAGCGCCTTGGAATCCGCGGGTGCGATCACGATGGCTTGCACCCCCTGCGTGATGCACTTGTCGACCAGGGCGATCTGACCGTCGACATCGGTTTCGTTCTGGATGCCCGCCGCTTGCAGACTGAGCGTGCCGAGCTGGTCGACATGCGCTTTCGCGCCCGTCTGCATCTGCTGAAAGTATTCGTTGGCAAGGGATTTCATGATCAGGCAAACCGTGGGCTTGCCACCGGTCGCGGTGGCCGGGCCGGCGGTCGTCTGCTCCTGGCCGCAGGCGGAGAGCGTGACCGTGGCCGCCGCCGCGAGCACCGCGGCGAAAACTGTCCTGGTGCGCATGTGGGGTGTACCTACTTTCGACTAGCGGTAATCAGGTGCGATCCTGGATGGCCGAGTCGCCGCCGAGCGGATCCGGGCAACCGCACGATCCGCGGGCGACCAGGGTCGTTTCGTGCACGATTCGGCTGGGGGCGAGGTCCCGATCGGCGATCTTGGCCAGCAACCATTCGACGGCCGAACGTCCCAGACTCTCGAACGGCTGGCGCATCGTGGTGAGTGCGGGCACCGTGTAGGCGCTGCCTTCGATGCCGTCGAAGGCGCAGATCGCGAGATCCTCGGGAATCCGCAACCCGACCTCGGCGGCGGCACGCAGCACACCCAGCGCCTGCTCGTCACTGGCGACGAACAGCGCCTCCGGACGGTCCGGGCCCAGCAACAGGGCACGACCCGTGCGATAGCCTTCGGCCCGCCCGAACGCGGTGTGCACCAGCATCTCCGGCGCGGGCACCCGACCGGCCTCGGTGAGCGCGCGCCGCCAGCCGGCCACCCGGTCCACGGTCGGATGGATGCCGTCGAGACCGGCGATGCAGCCGATCCGCGTAAGTCCGTGGGCGAGTAGATGTCTGGTGGCCTGATACGCGCCACCCTCATTGTCGACGAGCACATGGGTGGCACCCGGCAGTTCGAGTTCCCGATCGAGGATCAACCGCGGCATCGTCGTCCCCGACAGTTCGGCGATCCAACTGCCGGCCCCGTGCGCCGGAGCCACGATCAGTCCGTCCACCTGCCGATCGATGAGGGCACGGATGTGGGTCGACTCCCGCGCATCATCGTCCATGGCATTGCCGAGCAGCAGCGAATACCCGGCCTCGAACGCGACATCCTCGACGGCCCTGGCGAGTTCGGCGAAGAAGGGATTCGAGTTGTCCGGAACCACCAGCCCCAGCGTCATCGTCCGGGACGTCTTCAACGACCGCGCCACCGCATTGGGCCGATATCCCAATTCCTCGATGGCCGCGACGATCCGGGCCCGCGTCGCCGGCGCCACTCCCCTCGGCCCGTCGTTGAGCACATAGCTCACCATGGCCTCTGACGTGCCCGCCAGCTGCGCCACATCGCGCCGCGTCACCATATTCTCGGATCCAATCAACTCGTGTTGATTGGAGAGTATGCAGTGGATCACACCCGGTAGGCAATAGCTATCCAGAGATTTTCCCCAGTGCGCCAACGGAATTGCCACGCGATAGCGCACGGCCGTCGATTCGCCCACTGGGCTGCCGGATATCGGGACGGCGTGTCGCGGCGGCAGGAAGTGACCCGAAGGGGTTCCTCTTCGGCATAATCGGCCCGGCATGGAAGGTTCCGACTGGAAGACTCGGAGGCAGGGAGTGCACAAGTCTCGTTTGATCGCCGGTTCGATTGCCGTGGCGCTGAGCATGACCGCTCCGGCGTTCGCGGCCCAGGCGCACGCCCGGCCCGCCACGGTCAGCGCGGAGGATTGCACGTCCTCACGCGGCGGCAAGATCAAGTACGACGGGGGCCGCCGGGTCTGCCAGAGCAATGACTCCCGCGTGGACGGACTCCCCATCCGCGGATAGCGAGATCCGGTCACCGCGGCTCCTCATCGTTGCCTCACACAGCCGCGCACAGACTGTGCGAGTGACCGAGCATCCCGCGATTACCCCGTTCCTCCGACGATCTCTGCAACTGGCGATCGCCGGGGCGTTGATCACCGCCGGATGCTCGACCGCACCCAACTCGCCCAACTCGCCCGGCACGCCGGGCTTTCCGGCGGGCGGGGTGGCCGACTACCAGTTGGGCGGCCCGTACGCGCCGGCACCGGGCACGAAGATCGTCACCCGCGACAGTACGGCGACCCCCGCCGAGGGCTTGTACAACATTTGTTATGTCAACGCCTTCCAGACCCAGCCCGGGCACCGGGAAGCATGGTTGCGCGACCGGCCCGACCTGGTCCTTTCCGACCGGAACGGCGCACCCCTGATCGATGAGAATTGGCCCGACGAGCTGATTCTCGATACCTCCACGGCGACGAAACGCGGCCGCCTCGCCGATATCCTCCGAAAGGTCATCGCCACCTGTGCCCAGAAAGGGTTCACCGCGGTGGAATTCGACAACCTCGACTCCTACACCCGTTCGCGCGGCGCGCTCACCGCGGCGAACAATCTGCGGCTGGCGACGGTCCTCGCGAAGTCCGCACACAACGCCGGTCTGGCTGTCGGACAGAAGAACTCGGCCGAACTCGGCGAAACCGGCAGGCAGCAAGCGGGTTTCGATTTCGCCGTCGCCGAGGAATGCCTGCGCTTCGGGGAATGCGACCGCTGCACCGCGGTTTACGGCCGATCCGTCATCGACATCGAATACCTCGACAACCTGCCCGCACCCCTCGACAGCGTCTGCACGCAACCGAATCGAGCGGCTTCCACGGTCATTCGGGACCGCGCACTGGTGCCGCGCGGCACCGACGGATACTTCTACCGCGCCTGCTGACGGGCGGAATCGAGTAATTCCAGCTCCAAATACCGAATGGTCCGAAGCATTTCTGAATCCGGGTCCTCGCAACCGAATTCACGCGCGGTCAGCAGACATTCTCGAGACACATCCGGAAGCGGCCGCGTACACTTCCGCGCGAAGTTCGCAGTTCCGAGAGCAAGGCGAAGTGCAATGGTGAATCTCAACTGGACCACAGCCGTGACCACGGGCCCCGACGGAATCCGTACGGAAGAAGCGGGAATACTGTCCGGCGATCTGACAATTCGGACATATTGGTCCGATTCGGAAAATCGTGCACTGGTTACCGTGCAACACAATGCCATTCGCGAGTGGTACACCATGGCCGGCAGCCCCGTACCCGCGACCTCCGAGAGCGCGGCGGAAGCCGTCCACCAGGCCGCCGTGACCGCCGCCCGCGACCAGGGCGCGGCCACCTAGTACGCAGGATCGGTCACCTGCCGGTCCCCGACTCGGGCGCGCCGCGCAGCACCTGGAAACCCGCCCGGGCCACCCAAACCGGGATACGGCGCGCGGCCTGTAGGTGCCGGACTCGGGCCGCGTCCGGCAACTCCTCCCAGGGCAGCGGGGTGGCGTCATCGCAGGATCCCGGTGAATCCGCCTGTCGCGCCGCGATTTTCTCCTCCATCCAGCGGTTGTATTCCAGACCGGCCAGGGATCGGACTTCGGCGTCGTCGAAGGCGAGGTCGAGTGCCGAGTCGAAATGCGGGACCATGAAGCAGCCGATGGCGGCGAGGTTCTCGCCGATGCGCCGGGCCTGGACGCGGTTTCGTTCCCGATCGGGCGGCGGTAGTTCGTCCCAGGCGCGCAGCCGGTGGGCGTCGACGGGCGCGGTGCCGGTGGTCATCGCCTCGTGGACGCGGACCTGATGCGCGACCCGCTCGTTGGTGTCGTGCATCGCCTGGGCCAGTTGCTCGGTGACCTGGCCGGTGACGTAGCCGGTGAGGCTGTCGAGGACTCGATCCTGCGCGGTCAGGCGCACTTTCATGCGCAGGCATTCGTGCAGGACCGCCTGGGCGTCGAGGAAGGTCTGTTCGGATCGGCGGTCACCGGCCCGGCCCAGCACATCCTGGCCGACCATGATCACGATCATGAACACCAGCTGCGCCAAGGACGACAGGAAGGACATGAACAGGAACGGGTACGGGTCGAAGTGCTGAATCCCGGCCACCGCCAACAGGATCCACGCCACCTGGGTGGCGGCGGCCAGATAGAACGCCCAGACGCTGCCCAGTTTGGTGGTCAGCCAGGCCGCGATGCGGTCGTTGAGACTGACGGCTTGGTCGGCGGCCTGCGGCGGGTCCTGCACGCGGTGCTGTTCGATCCACGGATGCGGGCTCGTCTCCAGCAGGCTCAGCCCTCGGCTCAACACCCGATCCTGCCGGTCCAGATGCGCTTGCAGATCCGCCACCTGACGGAAGATCGCTTCGGTGTTCTCGTAGGTCTGTACCGAACGCCGGTCGGCCGCCGCACTCAGCACCCGCTGCCCGACCAGGATGATCAGGCACAGTACGAGTTGCGCGACATTGTTCAAGAACAGCAGGAACGGGAACGGATACGGATCGAGCCGATGCAGCGGCCCCCACCAGGTCCCCAGCGCCATGTATCCGGTGAACGCCACCAGCACCAGATACAGCGCGGGCATCGAGCCCACCGAGCGCGTCACCGCGGCGGCGACGGCATCGTTCACGCCGACCCGCTCGTCGGCCAGCGCCACCGGGGCGTGTGCGTCGTGACTACCGCTGGTCAATCGTGACTCCCTGTCGTTCGACATCATTGCTGCCGCCCCACGGCCGCAACGGGTCCCGGGCACTACCCGGCCACCGTACGCAAGGAAGCCGCGCCGAGGGCGCGGTCCACCCTCCGGCGCGGCGACAGCCCTAACCTCGGAATCCCGAATTTGCCTCGTGCACTGTGCATCTCGCGTCGGCGCGACCGCATTCCCACCCCTGATCTCGCGGCGTCCGCAGCCGCGATTCCTGTGTAATATCTGCGAGCATGAAGTCTGCCGGGTTCGGCCGGCGAGCGACAGTTGGTCGGCGCGACCGATGTTCGAGCCGGTTTCACCGCTCATGAACACCCCCGTTCCATCCCTGGAGTCAGGTCGTTGACAACGCCACCACCCTCGTCCGGCCATCACCGGACCGGCACCGCCACGCGTGAGCAGGCTCCGATACCGCTCCATACCCCCGAGTTCGCGGCCGATCCGCACTCGTTCTACACCGCGATGCGCAGGCAGTTCGGGGCGCTGGCGCCGGTGGAGCTGGCGCCCGGCATTCGCGCCACCCTGGTGATCGGCTATCGCGCGGCGGTGCAGATCAACAACGACCCGGAGCGGTTCCCGGCCGACCCACGCCGCTGGGAGCAGAACATTCCGGGCGATTGCCCCATCCTGCCGATGCTGCGCTATCGACCCGACACCCGGCGCAGCGCGGGCCAGGAGCACGCACGCTACCGCCGGGCCAGTGTCGACAGCATCGATGCGGTCGACCTGCATCAAGTGAATGCCACGATCGACGAGATCGCGACCGCGCAGATCAATACCTTCTGCTTCGACGGCGACGCGGATCTGGTCGGCCAGTACGCCTTTCCGGTGACGGTCGCCTATCTGAATCACGTGGTCGGTTGCCCGGAGGAGATCGCTCGACGGATCGCGGCAGGCATGACCCTGATGGTCGAGGGCGACGCCACCGCCGGCCGTGCGCTGTTCGTCTCCGCGCTCGGGGAACTGGTGAGCCACAAGCGGCGCGTCCCCGGCGACGATGTCACCTCCCGATTGATCACGCACGCAACGGATCTGAGCGATGCGGAGCTGATCGATCAGCTCGTCACGTACTACGACGCCGGAATCGAACCACTCACCAACCTGATCGCCAACACGCTGCTGCTGATGCTCACCGACGAGCGCTACTCGGGCCCGGCCGCATCCACCACCCGCGACGCGTTGAACGAGACGCTGTTCATCGATCCGCCGCTGGCGAACTGCGCCATCACCTATCCGGCGCAGCCGATCGTGGTCGGCAAGGTCTGGCTGCCCGCCGACCAGCCCGTAGTCACCAGCACGGCGGCCTGCAACAACGACCCCGCGATCGTGGGCCGCTACACCGGCGACAACCCGCACCTGGCCTGGGGCACCGGCCCGCATGCCTGCCCCGCGCAGGATCTGGCGTACTCGATCGCGCAGCACGCCATCGATCAGCTCTTCGACCTGTTGCCCGAGTTGCGACTCGGCTGCCCGGTCGAGCAACTCGCCTGGCGGCCGGGCCCTTTCCATCGAGCGCTGGTGAATCTGCCGGTGGCGTTCCCGCCCGCGCGGACGACGTTCTGACGATCGCGGAGCGAAGGACGCTCGTGCACTGCGCAATACCGATGTCCGATTCGTAACCCGTTCGCGGGGAATCGATTCGGACCGATGGCCCGCCGCGGATCCAATGGCGCGTAAATCGGCAGGTGTATCGGTCGAGCCGTACCGCCCTGCCACGCCCGGCGATAACTGCGCGTATCATGCCAGTAGTTTGAAACCTGTTACTGCGGAGCATGTTTGATACTGCACCCGCGGCCCTGGGTTGCTAGGCTCGGCACGCCCGCATCCGGGCAGCAACACAGATCTTTCCCGGCACGTCTCGAACCGTTCCGAAGGCCGTCACATACCGGCCATCGGATTGCTCGAAACATGCTGCTTTCCACCGATTCTCACTGTTCACGTTTCACCGGCTCATCGGAGTTACACGTTGAAGTTGTTCACGTCGTGAAACTGCACGCACCGGAGTTCGCCGCCGACCCGCACCGCGCCCTCGACGAGCTGCGCCGCACGCACGGCCCGGTGGCGCCGGTCGAGCTGGCCGACGGTGTCCCCGCGACCCTGGTACTCGGCTACCGGGAAGCCCTGCGAATTCTGGCCGACCCCGAGCACTTTCCGGCCGATCCACACGCCTGGCAGACCACCGTCGGAGCACAGTGCCCGGTGCTGCCGCTGATGGAATGGGGTCCGGCCGGCTCCCCCACCGCGCACCGCGCCGCCTATGTCGCCGCCATGGCCGGCATCGACCAGTACCGGCTACGCGGCGCGGTCGAGGCCGCCGCGATACCGCTGATCAACAGTTTCTGCGAGGCCGGACAGGCCGATCTGCTGGCCCAGTACGCCCGCCCGCTCACCCTCGACGTGCTCAACGAGCTCATCGGCCTCCCGGCGCCCCTGGCCGCGAAAGCCGGTGCCGCACTGGCCGATCTGACCGAGACCGCCGACGCCACCAGCTCCGATCTCGCCGATCGGCGATTCCAGGAGGTACTGGCCGAGGCCGTCGCGACCGCCCGCGCGCACCCGGGCCGTCAGGTGATCTCCGCGCTCATCGAGCACCCCGCGAACTTCGAGGACAGGGTGATCGTCGAGCAAGTCGCGAAGCTCTACGCCATGGGCGCCGAACCGACCTGGAACCTCATCGTCAACGCCCTGGTACTGATGGCGTCCGACAACTACTTTCACGAGGGCCTGCTCACCGGCTCACTGCAACTGCGCGACGCGATCGACGAGGTGCTCTTCAGCGATCCGCCGATGGCCAACGGCTGCCCCCGCTATCCGCAGCACCCGCAGGTCATCGCCAACGGCTGGCTGCCGGCCGATCAACCGGTCCTGATCGCCATCACCGCGTGCAACAACGATCCCGCGGTCAGCGGCGACCGCACCGGCAACCGTTCACACCTGGCCTGGGGCATCGGCGCGCACGCCTGCCCCGCCCAGTCGGTCGCCGCGATCATCGTCCGTGAAGCCCTCGAACAACTCCTCGACGCCCTGCCCGATATCAAACTGTCCGTTCCGCTGGCCGAATTGGCCTGGCAGCCCAGCGCTTTCCACCGCGCCCCGGTCACGGTCCCGGTGACATTCCCGGTCTCACCGCCGCTGTGACGGGGTTCGGCCGGGCCGCTCAGGCGGTGTAGCCGCCGTCGATGTCGAGGGCTTGGCCGGAGATGAACCCGGCCCGGTCGGAGGCGAGGAACGCGACGGCTTCGGCGATATCGGTCGCGGTTCCGAAGCGGCGCAAGGGAATATTGCGGCGCGCCACCTCGAGGGCGGTCTGATCGAGATCGCCGGAGGTGATCAGGCGCTCGGCCATGCCGTCGGTGAGCATGCCCGGGCCGACACAGTTCACGCGGATGCCGTAGCCGCCCTCCTCGACGGCGAGCGCGCGGGCCACGGCTTCGACCGCCCCCTTGGTACCGGTGGAGAGCCCGTCGCGGACCGGGAAGCGGCGGGTGGCCGCGGTGGTCACCGCGACCACGCTCCCGCGGGAGCGGCGCAGCAGCGGCAGCGTCGCGTGCATGAGGTTGAAGAACGCGGCGGCGTCGGCGTTCAACTGGTCGCGGTACTGCTGCGGGGACACGTTGCTGAGATGGACCATCGGGACGTGCGGTCCGGCGGCGTAGACGACGGTGTGCAGTTCACCGAAACGCTGCTCGAAGCCGGCGACGACGTCGGCGACCGCCTCCGCGTCCGCCAGGTCCACCGCCCAGGAGTCGCACGAACGACCGTGCTGCACAACCTCTTTCGTCAGCGCCTCGGCCGCGTCCCGGTTCGCGCGATAGGTGAAGCCGATCTCGCTGCCCCGCCCCGCCAGCAGGCGCACGATCTCGGCGCCGATTCCACCGGTGCCGCCCGCGATCAGTGCGGCACCGTTCCGTTCCCGGAAGTCATCGATCACAGCATCTCCCAACAAAACCAAGCAATTGCTTGGTAATGGTACCCGGGGGTGGATTCACCGGCGGCGGCGGTAGCGCACCCGGCACGGCTGCTGCAGCTGCACCACCATCTTGGAGTGGTCGTTGCGATAGCTGTCCGACGGCTGCGCGAGCTCGAACTCCCAGTCCCGCAACAGGATCGAGAAGATCGCCTTGAGCTGCATGAGCGCGAACGCCGCACCGACACAGCGATGCCGGCCCGCACCGAACGGGATCCACGTCCAGCGATTGGCCAGATCCTCCTGACGCGGATCCAGGTAGCGGCCCGGATCGAAGGCATCCGGATCCGGGAAGTCCTCGGGCAGGCGGTTCGACACCGCCGGGGTCGCGGCCACCATGTCACCGGGCTCGATCCGGTGCCCGCACACCTCGAACTCGTCGCGGGCGATGCGCATGAGGATGATCAACGGCGGATGCAGCCGCAGCGCCTCCTTCAGCACCGCCTCCAACTGGGGGATCTGCCGCAGCGCATGGTGGCTGACTTCCGAACCGTCGGAGAACAATTCGTCGAGCTCAGCGACCACCGAAGCGAGCACCTCGGGATGCCTCAGCAACTCGATGATCGACCACGCCGCAGTCCCCGAAGTGGTGTGGTGACCGGCGAACATCATCGAGATGAAGATGCCGGTGATCTCACTGGCCGAGAACCGGGGCACCCCGTGCTCGTCCTTGATCGAGATCAGCACATCGAGCATGTCGCGTTCATCCTTGCCCGACGGCGGATTCGCCTCGCGCCCATCCATGATCGACTGCACCAGCTCGACCAGCTGTACGCGCGCCTCGTCGCGGCGGCGGAAACTCTCGATCGGTGCGTACGGGTCGACATAGGCGAGCGCGTCGGTGCCCTGCTCGAGCTCGTGATACAGATGCGCGAAGCGCCCGTCGAGCTCTTCGCGGAACTTCTTGCCGATCAGGCAGGCCGAGGACGTGTAAATGGTCAGCTCGGCGAAGAATTCGAGCAGATCGATCTCGCCGGAGTCCGACCATCCGGCGAGCATCCGATCCACCTCGTGCGCGATGGTCGCCGCGTGCCCGCGCATGTGATCGGCGCGCAGCGCCTGATTGTGCAGCATCTCCTTGCGCCGTTCGGGCGGTGCGTCGAACACCACGCCCTCGCCGAAGATCGGCTTCATGAACGGATACGCCGCGGCCTGATCGAGCTCCTCGTCGGCGGCCCGGAAGAAGAACTCGTTGGCCTCGGCCCCGGTCAGCAGAATGACATTGCGCCCGGCCAGTTCGAAGGACCCGACATCCCCGCATTCCGCGCGCACCCGCCGCATGAGCGCGATCGGATCGGTGCGGAATTCCTCGAGATGCCCGTACTCGTCCGCTCCCCCGGAGACCCGCCGCGGCTTGACCAGCGTCATTGAAAGATCCTCTCCGCACCTGCGCCCAAACCATTCATGGACACGTGTCCGGACATTACTGCGGATCGAAGTCCGGGACAAGGGCGCCGGCCGTCAAACCTCGCCGTCGGAGACCGAAAGCGCCTGGGTCGGGCAGTACTTCACGGCCTGCAGCACGGCGGCGCGCACCTCCGGTCCGGGATCCGGATCGAGGATCTCGACCTGACCGCGCTTGGGGACGGTGAACACCTCGGGCGCCTCGGCCTGACAGGCCGCGTGCCCCTGACACAGATCCAGATCGACCCGAATTCTCATGCCGCACACACCTTTAGAGACACATAGCTGGACATATGTCTGGACGTTATCACCGACACCAGACCAGCGCCACCGCCGGACATGACGTCCGGCGGTGGCTGTGCGGGATCCGGTCTCAGGCCCCCGCGGCCAGGCGCAGCACCAGCACCCCGGCGATGATCGAGCCGAAGGCGAGCACCTTGGGCAGGGTGATCTTCTCCTTGTAGATCAGCGCGCCCAGTACGACGGTGCCGATGGAGCCGATACCGGTCCAGATGGTGTATCCGACACCGACATCCAGCGTGCGCAGCGCCAAGCTCAGGGTGAAGATGCCGCCCGCGGCGGCCAGCAGGGTGAAGACCGAGGGCCACAGGCGGGTGAAACCCTGTGTGGCATTGGTGCCCAGCGCGAAGGCGATCTCGAAGACGACGGCGATCAGCAGGTAGACCCAGGACATGATGGAACTCCTCGAAAAGTGTTCGGATGCAGCGAATGTCACGCGTTGGACGCGACGGGCTCAGGAGACTCGGCGGACGCGGTGGCGAGCTTGTCGGCGATCTTGAGCCCGAGGACTCCCCCGATGATCAGGACGAAGGCCACCGCTTTCGCGGGCGTGATCGCCTCGCGGAACACCACCGACCCGAAGATCACGGTGCCGACGGAGCCGATACCGGTCCAGATGGTGTATCCGACACCGACATCCAGCGTGCGCAGCGCCAAGCTCAGGAAGAAGATGCCGCCGGAGGCCGCGGCGGCGGTCAGCAGCGAGGGGCCCAGCACGGTGAAGCCGTGGGTGGCGTTGGTCGCCAGGGCGAAGACGATTTCGAAGACGGATGCGATGAGCAGGTAGACCCAAGCCATGGGAATCAGTCCCTCGGTAGTTGTATGTATGTGCAAGTACTTCCTACGACCAAGAGCATGCATGTACATGTAAGCTCGTGTCAAGGCCGGTCGCACACACCGTGCGACAGCCCGCCCGGGTCGGAGGAGTGAACAGATGTCATCGCAGGTCGAAGCCACGAACGTCAGCGCCGACGCCACCGCGTGGAATCGCATGCTGCTCGTGCACGCCCATGTCGAGAACCGGCTCTCGGCCGCGCTGCAGCGCCGCCACGGGCTCGGACTCTCGGAATATCGGGCGCTGAGCTTCCTCGATCAGGCCGACAACGACGAACTGCGCATGCAGGAACTGGCCGACAAGCTCGGACTCAATCAGAGCTCGGTCACCCGGCTGGTCGGCCGCCTCAACGCCGCCGAGTTCACCTATCGCGACCTGTGCCCCGATGACAAGCGCGGCGTGTACACCGTGATCACCGGCGCGGGCCGCGACCGGTACCAGCAGGCGCGCGCCACCTACGACGAAACGCTCACCGCCGCACTGGACGACATCGCGGCCACCGATCCGGCCATCGCCGCGGTGGTGGCCACGCTCCGCGAAACCGCCTGACCCGCAACCACTTCGGCACGGCTACCGCAGGACCGCGGCCACCAAGGGACCGCAGCTACCTGGGGACCGCAGCTACCTGGGGACCGCAGCTACCTGGGGACCGCGGCCAAGATGTGCCCGAAGATCTCGTCGACCGCGCCCGCACCGTCGACCGTGGTGACCAGTTTCCGTTCCCGGTACCGCGCGATGATGGGCGGAATGTTGGTGCGGTACAGCGCCAATCGCGCCCGCACCACCTCCGGATCGTCATCGGGCCGGTGCTCGACGGCGAACCGCGCGGCGCAGCGTTCGAGGATCACCTCGTCCGCGACCGCCAGTTCGATCACCTGATCCAGCGCGCGATCGGTCGCGAGCAGCACGTCGAGCGCTTCGGCCTGGGCGAGCGTGCGCGGATACCCGTCGAGCAGGAAACCCCGGGCCGTATCGGGTTCGGCGAGCCGCGCGTCGAGCATCTTCAGCACCAGCTCGTCGGGCACCAGGGCACCGGCGGCCAGCAGCGGTTCGGCCTCACGTCCCAGCGGCGTTCCGGCCGCGACCGCGGCCCGCAGCATCTCGCCGGTGGAGATGTGCGCGATGCCGAGTTCCTTCTTCAGCAGCTCCGCCTGGGTGCCCTTGCCGGACCCGTTGGGTCCCACGATCACCAAACGCATTGCGACGCCTCCCATTCCGTCGAACTTCGAGGGTAGCGGGTCAGACTCCGCCGGTGCCGAGCGAGGACAGGATGTCCGCGGCGCGGTCGACGAACAGCAGGTGGCCCGCGCCCGCCACGATGTGCGTGCTGCTGTGCGGCAGGGCCGCCGCGAGCCGGCGGGCGTCGTCGGCGGGCACGTTGCCGTCGGCGTCGCCGTGCCAGATCTGCACGGGCGCGCTCACCTGGGCCAGCTGGAAACCCCAGTCGCGGGTGAACACCAGCCGGATGTCGGTGGCGAAGCCGCGACTGCCCTGCTCGAAACTTCCGCGCAGGTTGGCTTCCAGTTTGGCGGTCAGTTCGGCGTCGCCCTCGACCCGGTCGCGGTCGACCGCCGCCATCTGCGCGACCAGCCCGGCCACACCCTTGTGCCGGCGGATCACCATCGACATCTCGACCGCCATCGGGTGCACCAGGAACGGTACGCGGCGCAGCACATTCAATCCGCGCCGCCGCCTGCGCGCCACCGGATCCAGGTCGGCCGCCTCGGCCTGCACCTCCACCGGGGCGGGCGCGGACACCAGCGCCACACCCGACACCCGATCCGGCAGGCCCGCGGCGATGGCCAGCGCGTACGGGCCGCCGCCACTCACCCCGATGACGCCGAAGCGGGTCAGTTCGAGGCGGTCGGCCAGCGCGGCGACCGTGGTGACCCAGTCGGCCACCCGCTCCCCCGCCGGTAGCGAGGATTGCGCCATCCCCGGCCGGTCCACCGCGATGACCCGCACCCCGGCGGCGATTCCCGCTTCGTCGAAAGCTTCTCCCTCCAAATGGGTTCCGGGGACGCCGTGGCAGTACAGCACCGGCATTCCGTCCTGCGCACCGTACTCGGCGTAACTCACCCGGCAGTGCGGCAAAGCAATCGTTCGCGACGCGGCAGCACTCACGTCGGTCAGCCTAGGCGAAACCGGCCGCCGACAGGTCAACCAGCCGTGTTCCAGACGCGATCGCGTCGCTGCGGCCCGGCGCGCCGACCGAGCGATCTCCCGGCAACGCCTCATGCAACCTTCTGACCTGCATCGTTGCCGGAGACCGCGAATCTCTGGAGTATCGAAGGGGATCGACACGGATCGGTCGAGAAGTGTTGGGGCAACGTGGCCGACGGTGTCCATGTGGTGAAACTCAATGGGCCGCCCAGTGTGTCGCTATTGCGCCGTGGCAGTGGGCAGGCACACAGTGACAAGGTCAGGCCGCCCCGGTAGCGAATACACGGCAACCGCTATGAGGGGAGGCAGACCTCACGGTTCGCTGCGCGCCCGGCACCGATCCCGTTGGATTTCGGCACGAAAGGATCGAAGGCGATGACAGACCTCATGATCGACCCCGCCGCCGCCCGCACCCAGTTCGCGCGCGACGCCACCCCCGTACCGGCACCCCGGCAGCACACGGGCCCGGCCGCGGTGTGGCAGGAGGCGAAAACCGTGCTGGTGACCCGGGCCATCGGACCCCGCCAACTCGTCACCGTGCCCCGGCTGGTGGTACCGATCGGCGAGAACGGCCTCGCCTTCCGCACCTCGTCCTACTCCGCGGAGGCCGAACAGCTCGCCCAGGACGGGCGGGTGCTGGTGCAGCCCGGCGACTGGCGGGGCACCCCGGCCATGGGCTCCCGGCAACTACAGGGACAGGCTCGCCTGATCAGCGAGGGTACCTTCGTGCCTCGCGTACAGGCCGAACTCGAGGCCAAATACCGGTGGCGCACTTCGTTCGCGCGCATGGCGCATCGCCTGGCCAACGGCTCGGCACCGTACGGCAACCTCATCGTGCTGGTCACCGTCTTCGAACCCGGCCCACTCGCGCTGCCGCCGATCTAGCGCTGCGTGGCCGTATCTGCCTGCACCACAACCGGTTTCACCACAGACCACTGGGTGACCGGTAGGTGCGGACGCCAGGCGGTGAAGCCGCCCAGTGGCTCGGCGCGATAGATCTGCATGCGACGCAACGCTCCACCGTGCTGCTCGGACAAGTGCAGCAGCAGCGCTTCGGACTCGGCCGTCACCGCAGCGGCCACCAGTCGACCGCCCGGACGCAGGCGGTCCCAGCACGCTTCGAACATGCTGTCCTGGGTGAGCCCGCCACCGATGAATATCGCGTCCGGATCCACGGCCTCCGCGAACGATTCGGGAGCCGCGCCGTGCACCTGGATACCCGGGACACCGAGCGCTGCCGCATTGGCGGCAATCTGCTTGCGGCGGCTGTCGATTCGTTCGAAGGTGACGGCCCGGCAGGCCGGATGGGTGCGGCACCATTCGATGGCGATGGTGCCCGAACCGCCGCCGACGTCCCACAGCAGCTCGCCGGGAGCGGGTGCGAGCGCCGACAGGGTGAGCGCGCGCACCTCGGCCTTGGTCAGCTGCCCGTCGCCGCCGTACACCTCATCGGGTAATCCGGGGATCCGGGTCAGCCGCGGCGCGACCGGGTCGGCGACACAGTCGATGGCGATGACATTGAGGGGATCCCCGATCGGCCGATCCCACCGTGCCGCGATCCCGCCGTAGACACATTCGGAGAGGCCGCCCAGCTGTTCCAGCACGGTCACGGCGGAGCCACCGAAACCGTTGCGCACCAGCAGATCCACCACCTGCGCCGGGGTGTGCTCATCGGAGCTGAGCACCAGCACCCGGCGGCCGCCGGCCAATTCCGGAAGCACCGTCTCCGCCCGCCGCCCCACCGCGCTCACCACCGGCGTCTCGTTGAGCGCCCAGCCCAGCCGCGCGCAGGCCAGCGACACCGACGAAACGTGCGGGAACACCCGCAACGACGGCGCGCCGAGCAATGTCGTCAGGGTGACGCCGATGCCGAAGAACATCGGGTCACCACTGGCGAGCACGACCACCCGTTGCCCCGCATAGCGTTCCAGCAGCCCCGGCAGCGCGGGCAGCAGCGGCGAGGGCCACGCCACCCGCTCGCCACGCGCCCGCGACTTCGGGAGCAACGCCAATTGCCGTGCGGAACCGAGCAATACCGTGCCCGCCGCGATCTCCCGCTGTGCCGGACCGCCCAGGCCGTCCCAGCCATCGGCGCCGATCCCGACGACCACCAGTGGCCGATCCGGGTCGAATCCGATACCCGGGGCGGCACTCATCGGCGCGCCCGCCGCCACAGCACGTACGGCGTGAACCGCATGGCGGTGAACAGCAGCCGAATCCGGCGCGGCACATCCACCTTCCGGGCCCGCCGATACAGGCCGGACACCACCGCGTCGGCGACCGAATCGGGGGTGCTGGACATGATCGCGGGCTTCATGCCCGCCGTCATCCGCCCGATCACGAAGCCCGAACGGACCATCAGCAGGTGAACTCCGGTGTCGGACAAGGCCATCTGCAGGCCGGAGGCGAAGCCGTCCAGACCCGCCTTGGCCGAGCCGTAGACGTAATTGGCGCGACGCACCCGCACACCGGCAATGGAGCTGAACACCACGATCTGGCCGTCGCCCTGCTCGCGCAGCAGATTGGCCAGGCTGGTGAGCACACTCACCTGCGCCACGAAATCGGTGGTCACGATCTCCACCGCGTGCGCCGGATCCTGCTCGGCGCGAGCCTGATCGCCCAGAATGCCGAACGCCACCACCGCCACGCCGATGCGGCCGTGCTCGGCGATCACCTTCTCCAGCAGCGCCTGATGCCCGTCCAGGTCGTCGGCGTCGAACTCCACGCAGTGCACCGCCGCCGCCTCGGCGATCAGTAACTCCTTGACCTGTTCGTGTAGCTGGTCGCTGCGGCGCGCCGCCAGAATCACCTCGCGGCCCGGCGAGAGTCGCCGCGCCACTTCCAACCCGATCTCACTGCGCCCACCCAGGACGAGCACGACGCCCTTGTCGACGTCCCGCGATCCGAAACCCATGGCCCACAGTGTGCCACCCGACCCCCGCCTACCGGCACGCCCGATGGACGATTGCTAGCGTCGGGGCATGACCAGCACCGCCGCCCGCCCCGAACTGTCCCCCGCCGCCGCCGACTTCGTCACCGAGCGACACCTGGCCACCCTCAGCACCCTGCGCGCCGACGGCACCCCCCACGTGGTGGCGGTCGGCTTCACCTGGGATCCCGAAGCCGGGATCGCGCGGATCATCACCAACGACGGCTCGGTGAAGGTCAACAATGTGCGCCGCTCCGGCTATGCGGCGGTCAGCCAGGTCGACGGCCCGCGCTGGATCACCCTCGAGGGCCCGGCCACCGTCCTCGACGACCCGGCGGCCGTCGCCGACGCCGTCGACCGCTATGCCGGCCGCTACCGCCAGCCCCGGGTGAACCCGACCCGCGTCGTGATCGCCATCGAGGTCCGGCGCGTGCTGGCCAGCAGCGTCTTCAAATCCGACGCCCCGGCCACGGAGCACTGACACCGGCGACCGATTACTTTCCGGCCCCCGGAACGTCACCTCTCCCGAGCGCATTCGAGGGAAGGTAGAACGATGTCCACGCTTCGAGAAGTGTTGCAGGCGCACGTCGATGACGGTGGGGTGCCGGGTGCGGTCGGCCTGGTAGCCCGCGGCGACCAGGTCGAGCTCGCCGCGGTCGGCATGGCACATGCGGGTGGCACGGTGCCGATGGCCGCGGATTCGCTGTTCCGGTGGGCGTCGATCACCAAACCCGTGACGGCAGCGGCACTGCTGATGCTGATCGAGGACGAGGTGCTGGGTCTGCACGATCCGATCGCGCCATGGCTGCCCGAGCTCGCGCACCCGATGGTGGTGCGCGGCCCCGACGCACCACTGGACGAAGTCGTGCCCGCGCATCGGCCGATCACCGTCTTCGATCTGCTCAGCTCGCAGGCCGGGTACGGGTGGGCGTCGGATTTCGGACTGCCCGCCATCCAGGCGCTGTTCCCGGTACAGCGCGACGGCCGTGAGGTGCAGAGCTATCCGGCCATGGACGAGTGGCTGGCGGAGCTGGCCGCGGTGCCGATGGCGGCGCAGCCGGGCACCGCGTGGCTCTACGACACCTGCTCGGCGCTGCAGGGCGCATTGATCGTGCGCGCCTCCGGGCGCAGCCTGCCCGACTTCCTGACCGAGCGGGTCTTCGAGTCACTCGGCATGTCCGACACCGGTTTCACCGTGCCCGAGGCCGCGCGCGACCGTTTCACCAGCTACTACCGCCGCACCGAGACCGGTCTGGAGCTCGCCGACGCGCCGGACGGGCAGTGGAGCACCATGCCCGCCTTCCCGCTGGGCAGCGGTGGCCTCGCGGGCACCGCCGGTGACTGGCTGCGCTTCGCCCGCCTGCTGCTCGCCGACGGCGTCACCCCGGACGGGCGAAAACTGCTGTCCGCCAACTCCGTCCGGCTCATGACCACCGACCACACCACACCCGAACAGCGCGCGCACGGCGATCTGTTCCTGGAGGGCCAGGGCTGGGGCTTCGGCGCGTCGGTGGATATCGCGCGGCTCGAGCCGTGGAACATTCCCGGCCGCTACGGCTGGGTCGGCGGCGCGGGCACCTCCGCGCACATCGTGCCCGCGACCGGCACCGTCGCCATCCTGCTCACCCAGGTCGGCATGGACAGCCCGATCCCGGACTCGACCATGCGCGACTTCTGGCGCTACACCGCCGAATTCGACGCGACCGCCTGACGGCCGCGCCGCTCGGACGGGCGGATCAAACCAGGCGGGTGAGGCCGTGCGGGCGAGTGTTCATCGACTCGCAGCCGTCCTCGGTGACCACCACGATGTCCTCGATGCGCGCACCCCAGTTCCCCGGGAAGTAGATGCCCGGCTCGATGCTGAAGGCCATGCCCGCCTGCAACACCAGGTCGTTGCCGGCGACGATGTAGGGCTCCTCGTGCACCGACAGACCGATGCCGTGACCGGTGCGGTGCACGAAATAGTCGCCCAACCCGGCGGCGGACAGCACGTCGCGGGCGGCGGCGTCGATGGATTCGGCGGTGGCGCCGGGCTTGACCGCGGCGACCGCGGCGGCCTGGGCCCGCTCGAGTTCGGCGAACTGCGCCGTGACCTCTTCCTCCGGCTCGCCCAGCACGTAGGTGCGGGTGGAGTCGGAGAAGTAGCCGGGCTCGACCGGGCCGCCGATATCGATGACCACCACGTCACCGGCCTCGATCACCCGATCCGACACCATGTGGTGCGGGTCCGCGCCGTGCGGGCCACTGCCCACGATGACGAAATCGGCCTTGGTGTGGCCCTCTTCCACGATGGCGGCCGCGATATCCGCGCCCACCTCGGCCTCGGTGCGGCCGGGGCGGAGGAACTCACCCATGCGGGCATGCACCCGGTCGATGGCCGCGCCCGCACGCCGCAGCGCCTCGATCTCGCTGGCGTCCTTCACCATTCGCAGTTCCCGCAGCAGCGGGGTCGCCGAAACCGGCAGGGAGCCGAACTGATCGGCGATCGGCAGCAGGTGCAGAGCGGGCATCACATCGGTGACCGCCACGCGCGCACCGGCATTGAGCACACCGCGCACAAGACGGTACGGGTCCACGCCGTCCACCCAGTCCACAATCGGCAACCCGAGCTCCCCGGCCGCAGACGCCCGCAGCGAGGCCAATTCCATCTTCGGGATCACCACCGACGGAGTCTCCCCGCTGGCCGGAATCACCAGGCACGTCAGCCGCTCGAACGACTGCGCCCGGGATCCGAGTAAGAACTGCAGGTCAGGACCGGGAGTAATCAGGAGCGCATCCAGGTGGGCATTGCGCGTCAACTCCGCCGCGCGCTCCAACCGTGCCCCGTAGACCTCCGCCGCGAACCGTGACTCGTCATGAGAGCTCATGCCACCCGACGTTACCCTCCGCCATGATGCGCCACGGTGTCGGTCGGGGCCGGTAGGGTCGGGCGCTATGAGCAACCCTGGTGCCGGTCCGCTGTTGCTGCTCGATGGGGCGAGTTTGTGGTTCCGGGCGTTCTATGCGATTCCGGAGAAGATCACCGCACCCGACGGGCAACCGGTGAATGCGCTGCGTGGATTCACCGATATGGTTGCGGCCCTGGTCAAGCAGCATGCGCCGAGTCGGTTGGTGGTGTGCCTGGATCTGGATTGGCGGCCGCAGTTCCGGGTGGATCTGCTGCCCTCCTACAAGGCGCATCGGGTGGCCGACAGCGGCGCGGTGGTGGACGGGGTGGCGGCCGAGGAGGTCCCCGATACGCTCACGCCGCAGGTCGATCTGATCATGCAGGTGCTCGAGGCGGCCGGGATCGCGACCGCCGGGGCCGAGGGTCTGGAAGCCGACGATGTTATCGGGACGCTCGCCACCCGAGAAACCGATGACGAGGTGATCGTGGTCAGCGGTGACCGCGACCTTCTGCAGTTGGTGCGCGACAACCCGGCTCCCCGGGTCCAGGTGTTCTATGTCGGCCGCGGCCTGTCCAAGGCCGAGCTGTGGGGCCCTGCCGAGGTATCGGCGAAATACGGTGTGCCGGTGGAGAATGCGGGCCCCGCGTACGCCGATATGGCGACCCTGCGCGGTGACGCGTCCGACGGCTTGCCCGGTGTGGCGGGCATCGGCGACAAGTCCGCCGCTCAGCTCATCTCCAAGTTCGGTTCGGTGGAGGCACTGCGGGCCGCGGCCGCCGACCCGGACTCCGATCTCGCCAAGGGTGTGCGCGCGAAACTCGTTGCCGCCGACGACTATCTGAAGGCCGCCGCCCCGGTGGTCCGAGTCGTGCAGGACGCCACGGTCGAGTTCTCCCGGCCCGACCTGCTACCGACCACCCCCGCGGATCCGGATCGCCTGGCGCAGTTGGCCGTTGCCTACAACGCCGAGAGCCCGGTCAAACGCCTGATCACCGCGATGGCCAAACGCTGAATCGAGCGACCCGAGTGCCGGTCAGTGCCGAAGCGGCCCGACCGGCCAGGTTTCGGGCTGACCGTTGAGATCGGTGATGACGGCCTCGGTGAAATAGCCGTCCCGCGGATTGCGCAACGTGATGTGCGTGGATGCGGTCGCCTCGTGCCCGCTCGCACAGCTCGGCTGACAGACGACCCGGTACTCGGTGCCGTCGCCTTCGGCGGTATCGGGTCCCCAGCTGCTCCAATTGATATCGCGGACGGTCAGGTTGCCGTCGCCACAGGCGAGCAGGATCCTGGCGGGCTCGACATTGGACCGGCCGGTGGTGCAGTCGTTCACCAGCGGGGAGGCGTCATCGGCCGCGGCGAACGGGGCAGAAGCCAGTCCGACGCTCGCGACCGTCAACACGGTCGCGGTCCATCCCAGAGACCGGACAATCAGCTTCATAACGCCCCCACGGCGGTCGGAAGAGAATTTCCGCCCACTGTACTCGCATCTCCCGCCCAGCCAACCCCCGGCAAACAAGAAGGCCCGGCCGCGATCGTCGAATCGCGGCCGGGCCCAAGACTTTTGCCCCGAAATCGGGTCCCAGCGAAACTAGCTGGGGCGGCCGACCTCGTAGGTCCCGTCATCCTTGGTGATCTTGATGGTGACCTTCTTGTTCTCGCCACCCACCTTGAGGGTGCAGTCGAAGGTCTTGTCCACCTGAACCTTCTGCCCCGACGGGCAGCTCACGTTCTGGACGTCGTCGATGCCGTAGGAATCCTTGAGCACCTTCTGCACACCGGACTGCACGGCACTGTTGTCGAGCTGATCCTTGCTCAGCATCCAGGCCAGGCCACCGCCGACGCCACCGAGCACGAGCAGCACCACGACCACGATGCCGATGATCATCCCGGTCTTCTTCTTACCGGCCGGCGGCTGCTGCGGCTGCGGCCACTGCTGGCCGGGCTGCTGGTTCCAGTCCTGCGCGCCGGGCTGACCCTGCTGCGGCCACTGCGGCTGGCTCTGCCCCCACTGCTGGACGGGCTGCTGCGGCTGACTCTGCTGCCCCCACTGCTGCACCGGCTGCTGCGGTTGCGACTGCCCCCACGGCTGCTGCACCGGCTGCTGCGGCTGGCTCTGCCCCCACGGCTGCTGGCCCGGCTGTTGCGGCTGCTGCTGCGACGGGTCATTCCACTGCGTGGTCGGCTGCGCGGGCTGCTGGCCACCCCATTGCTGAGTCGGTCCGGCGCCGGGCGCGGGCTGCTGGCCGCCCCACTGCTGCGTCGGATCGTTGCCTCCCCCTTGGCCAGGGGCGTCATTCGGTCCGTACGGGCCGCTCATTCGCTTGCCTCCACTCGCAATCCGTTGTCCTCACGCTAGCCCCCCGAGCGGGAACGCGCTCGCGTGCCCACTGCGGTCGGTACACCCTTGAATCAAAGCACAGTCACATCTACTACGCCGCGTCCACGGCCACGACACCCCGGCGGATGGCCCGCACCGCCTTGCTCGCGGTGGCCGCCACCTCGACATCGTCGGCGGTGTTGTGGATCTGGTCGAGCAGGTCGATGACCTGCCGGCACCAGCGCACGAAATCGCCCGCCGAGAGCGGGTTTCCGCGATCGCCGCTGACGAGCAGCGCATCGGCGAGGTCGTCACCACGAGCCCAGGTGTAGACGCCCGTGACGAAACCGAGGTCGGGTTCGCGGGTGGGCTGCAGGCGGTGCCGGGATTCGTCGGCGCGCAGCTGCGACCAGATGCCGATGGTGGCGTCGACGGCTCGGCGGATGGGCTCGGTGGGGCCGGAAGCCCCCAGGTAGCCGCCCTCCTGCCGGGATTCGTATACCAGGATCGACACCGCCGCGGCCAGTTCGGCCGGGCCCAGTCCACGCCACACACCCTGCCGAAGGCTTTCGGCCACAACCAGATCCGCTTCGGCGTAGATGCGCGCCAGGCGGCGACCGTCCTGGGTGACCTCACCGTCGGCGACGTAACCGCGTTCCTCGAGCAGCCCGAGGATGCGGTCGAAGGTACGCGCGAGGGAGTTGGTGGTGGCAGCCACCTGCTGGCGCAGATGCTCGGTCTCGCGCTCGAGGCGGTTGTAGCGTTCGCCGATCCGGGCCAGTTGCTCGCGATCCGGCCGCTCGTGTGCCGGATGGTTGCGCAGCGCCCGGCGCAGGGTCTGCAGGTCGCGGTCGTCGGCGGCCTTGGCCTTGCCGCCGGTACGGGCCCGGCGCGGCATGGTGATCCCGGTGCTGCGCAGCGCCGAGGCCAGGTCGCGGCGTACCCGCGCGGTGCGGTGGTCGACATGCTTGGGCAGCCGCAGCCGGCCCAGCGATTCGGCCGGGGTCGGGAAGTCCGCGGCGGAGATGCGTCCGGCCCACTTGTCCTCGGTGAGCACCAGCGGACGCGGATCCCCCGGTGTCGCATCGGGTTCCAGGATCACCGCGAGCCCCTGGCGGCGTCCGGACGGAATCGCCACCACATCGCCGCGCCGCAGCGCGCCGAGCGAATTCACCGCGGCCTGGCGGCGATCGGTGCGGCTCTGCCGTTCCAGATCGCGTTCGCGTTCCCGGATGCGCTCGCGCAGCTGGATGTATTCGAAGAAGCTCTCGTCGCCGAGCTGGGAGCGCAGTTTGCGGAGCTGAGAGTCGTTGCGTTCGATGCCACGCACCAGACCAACGACCGACCGGTCGGCCTGGAACTGGGCGAAGGACCGTTCCAGCAGCGCCCGCGATTCCGTCGCGCCCATGCGGTCGACCAGGTTGATCGACATGTTGTAGCCCGGCCGGAACGACGACCGCAGCGGATAGGTCCGGGTCGAGGCCAGACCCGCCACCGCGCTGGTGTCGACCTCCGGCTGCCACAGCACCACCGCATGCCCCTCGACATCGATGCCACGCCGCCCCGCACGCCCGGTGAGCTGTGTGTACTCCCCCGGCGTCAGCTCGGCATGACTCTCGCCGTTGAACTTGACCAGCCGCTCGAGCACCACCGTGCGCGCGGGCATATTGATGCCCAGAGCCAGTGTCTCCGTGGCGAATACCGCGCGCACCAGCCCGCGCACGAACAGCTCCTCGACGGTGTGCCGGAAGGCGGGCAGCATGCCCGCGTGATGCGAGGCGAACCCGCGGTGCAGGCCCTCGCGCCACTCCCAGTACCCGAGCACCTCGAGGTCGCTGCGCGGCAGATCCCCGGTGTGCTTCTCGATGATGGCGTCGACGGTCTCGCGCTCGTCGTCGCGGGAGAGGTCCAACCGCGAGCGCACGCACTGAGCGAGCGCGCCATCACAACCCGCGCGGCTGAAGATGAACGTGATCGCGGGTAGCAGCCCTTCATCGTCGAGTTTGGCGATGACCTCCGGCCGCGGCATCGGCCGGAACGACCGCCGCGGCCCACCCCGTCCGCGCCCCGGCACCGCCCAATTGTCCATCCGGTCAACCGATTCGCGGTGCTTGATGTAGCGCTGCAGATCCTCGTCCACGATCACCTTGGCGTCGCTGGACTTGTCGTCGAACAGGTCGAACATGCGGCGGCCGACCATGACGTGCTGCCACAGCGGCACCGGCCGGGTCTCGTCCACGATGACGGCGGTGTCGCCGCGCACGGTCTCCATCCACGCGCCGAACTCCTCGGCATTGGAGACCGTCGCCGACAGGCTGACCAGGCGCACCTCGGGCGGCAGGTGCAGGATGACCTCTTCCCAGACCGCGCCGCGGAAGCGGTCGGCCAGGTAGTGCACCTCGTCCATGACGACGTACGAAAGCCCGCGCAGCGCATCCGAACTCGCGTAGAGCATGTTGCGCAGCACCTCGGTGGTCATCACCACCACCGAGGCGTCCGGGTTGATGGACTGGTCACCGGTCAGCAAGCCGACCTCGTCGCGACCATAACGTTCGGTGAGATCGGCGAACTTCTGATTCGACAGCGCCTTGATCGGCGTCGTGTAGAAGCACTTGCCGCCCGCGGCCAACGCCATGTGGACGGCGAATTCGCCCACCACGGTCTTGCCCGCGCCGGTGGGCGCGCAGACGAGCACACTGTGCCCGCCCTCGAGCGCCTCACACGACTGCCGCTGGAACGGATCGAGCTCGAATTTCAGTTCGGCGGCGAATGCCGCCAGTTCGCCAGTAAGCGACCTTGATGTCACTTTTCAGAGAGTATCGGAGTAATCCGACACGACTCCTGTTGTTTTCTCGACCGGTGTGGCGGCGACCGGTTCCGCGGTCGGCACCGGGGTCGGTGCGTCGACGCCGCCGGGGGCGGTGTCCAGCGGGGACGCCTGATCGTCGGCCAGGTTCTCCCAGGCCTCGGCATTGCGGGCGCGACGCCGATCATTGAGGCGCGCCACCTGCACCGCGATCTCGAACAGCAACGTCAGCGCAAGCGCCAGCGCGAGCATCGAGATCGGGTCCTGCGGCGTCACGATGGCCGCGAACACGAACAGCCCGAAGATCAGTCCGCGTCGCCACTTGGTGAGCCGCGCGTAGGTCAGCACGCCCAGGAAGTTCAAACCCACGATGAGCAAAGGGGTTTCGAAGCTCACGCCGAAGATCACCAGCAGCTTGATGATGAAGCTGAAGTACTGCGCACCCGAGAGCGCGGTGATCTGCACGTTGTTGCCGATGGTCATCAGGAAGCTGAGGGCATGGGCGACAACCCAGTACGCCAGCACCGCGCCGGTGATGAACAGGGCAGCGCCCGCGGCCACGAAGGAGATCGCGTACTTGCGTTCCTTGGCGTAGAGGCCCGGGGTGATGAACGCCCACAGCTGATACAGCCAGAACGGGCTCGCGGCCACGATGCCCGCGGTGGTACCCACCTTCAAGCGCAGGGTGAACTGCTCGAACGGGGCGGTGGCCAACAATCGGCAAGCGCCGTCGGCACTCAGATTCGCCCGCGAGGACGCGGGCAGATCGCAGTAGGGCCCACGCAGGATCTCACCGAGACTGTCGATCCCGAAGAACGAGTGTGAGTACCAGAAGAACCCGAACAGGGTGCCGAGGGCGATCCAAGCCAGGGCGACGAGCAATCGCCTGCGGAGTTCCTGCAGGTGATCCACCAAGGACATGGTGCCGTCGGGGTTCGTGCGGCGCTTGCTGCGCCGGGGATCGAACGGGATGCGCATGTGTGTGTGACTGCCTCCGCCTCGCGGCCAACCAAGACCCGGACCCGGACAACGACTTACCCGGGATGAGATTCACTCATCCCGGACAAAACGTGGGGCTCAGGCCTTCTGCTGGTCGTTCGGCTGCGGCGTGGGCTGCTGCACCGGCTGAGCCGGGGGCAGCTGCGCCGGCGGCTGCACCGGCTGGGCCGCGGCCTCGGGAGCGGCCTCGCCCGTCTTGCCCTCGCTCTGCATCTGGCTGACCTCGGTCTTGAAGATCCGCATCGAGCGACCCAGGCTGCGGGCCGCGTCGGGCATGCGCTTCGAACCGAAGAACAGCAAGAAGATCAGCACAACGATCAGCAAGTGCCACGGGCTGATGGCGCCTGTCATTCCATTACCTCCAAAGACTTGGTGAGTCCGATGCTACCGGACCCGCATAACCCGAACCTTCTTGTCAACCCTCGTTCGCCGCGCCGTCACGCGCGGCCTTGGAGAGCTGTTCCAGCAATTCCGGGCCCGACCAGGTGCGCCGGTCACCGTTCTCCGCCGCTGTCACGAGATCGATCAGCTTCTGGTTCACCGGTGTGGGTATTCCTACCATGGCCCCGAGACTCACGATTTCACCGCACAGCCAAGGGATTTCGGTTTTGCGTCCGGCGGCGAGGTCGTCGGCCATCGAGGAACGGGCCACCGGGTCGACGGCCAGCACCTTTCCGGCAACCCTGCGGAACACGGTATCGGGCATGGTGAGCAGCCGCGCCATCGCCTCCGGCGGCAGCGGGGTGAGCCGGGCCGGGCGGATGCGGGCGGCGGCCATGGCCGCGAGGGCCTCACGCTGAGCCAGCGACAGGCAGCGGCGGTAGTCGCGGGTGCCGAGTTCCTCGCGCAGCGGGCGACCCGAGAGCGCGTTGATCGGGTTGTTCAGGTTCAGCAGCAGCTTCGCCCACTGGACGGGCAGCAGGTCGGGGTGCCGTTTGAAACCCAGCCCGGACTTGCCGAGGATCGGCGCGAACCGGTTGAGCACCGGGTCGTCGGCGATGTCCACGGTGCCGGTGGTGCCGCGATGGAAATGGCCCTGGCCGTGATGGACCACGTTGAACATGACCATCCCCGCCAGCACCACGCAGGCGGGCAGGATCTCCCGGATGACCGCGTCGTTGCCGATGCCGTTCTGCAGGCTGATCACCACCGTCCCGGGTTTCACCAAACCGGCGAGTTCGGCGGCGGCGGTCGCGGTGCCCGCGGATTTCACCGCGATCAACACCAGATCGGTATCACCGGTGGGTTCCGTGGCGGTGTGGAAGGCATCCGGTGCGACGCGGACGCTGTCGCCGTCGAGATCGGTGAGATGCAGTCCGAAAGTACGCAATTCGTCGAGCACGCGCGGACGGCCCACGAAGGTGACCTCCGCCCCCGCCGCCGCCAGCCGGCCCCCGACATAGCATCCGATGCTGCCCGCCCCCAGCACCGTCACGCGGAAACTCAAGCGGGACCGACCTCCTCGAACCCGGCGGCGAAGGCCGCGTCCGCGGACGCGGTGGCATAGGCCGAGAGCGCGGTGCTGGAACGCTCCCGCACGGCCGTCACCAATTCGGCGGGGCCGAGCACGGTGACGCCCGCGCCGAAGCCCAGCAGCAGCCGGGCCATCCAGTCCAGGGTGGCGAAGCGCATGGTGGCCTCGATGCTGCCGTCGGGATGCGCGGTGACCCGGTGCATCGGGTACTGCTCGAGCACCCACGCGTAGTCGGGACGAATCAGCAAGCGGGCCAGCGGAACCGCGGGATCGTCGACGAACAGGTCCAGGGCCGCGGTCTCGTCGGCGGCGGCCTCGGCGGGCGGGCGGGCCGGTTCGTCGAGTTCGGCGGCCTCCTCGATGCGGTCGAGGCGGAAGAGCCGGACGCCCTCCGCTTGCCGGCACCATGCCTGCAGGTAGCTGTTGTTGTCCACCAGCACGATTCGGATCGGGTCCACGACACGCTCGGACACCACATCGCGGCTCGCCGAGTAGTAGACCAGGCGCAGCGCGTGCGCGTGCTCGAGGGCGGCGCGGACGGTCGCCACGGCGGGCGCCTCCACCGGCGCCGGCTGGGTCGGGCCGGTGAATTCCCTACCGGAGATGGCGGATTCGATCTTCGCGGTGGCCGCGTGGGCCGCACTGGGATCGACCATGCCGGGCAGATCGGTAATGGAGCGCAGCGCCACCAGCAGGGCGGTGGCCTCGAGCGAGGTGAGCCGCAGCGGACGGTCGATGCCCGCGGAGAATGTGACCTCGATGCTCTCCTCGGAGAAGGACAGGTCGATCAGATCGCCGGGACCGTAACCGGGCAGACCGCACATCCACAGCTGGTTCAGGTCGGTCATCAACTGCTTGGTGGACACCCCGAGCTCGGCGGCCGCCTCGGCGGCGCTGATTCCGGGATTGGCCTGGAAGTACGGGACCATGTTCAGCAGTCGGGCCAGCCGAGTCGAGAGGCGGCTGGTGGCCGCGGCATTGGCGCGCCGCTCCTTCGCGCCGTCGGAGGCGCGGGTGCCGAGGGCGGCCTTGCGCGCATTGTTCGCGTCACTCACGCGGTGACCTCCGTCCGATCCAGCACCGACTTCAAGCGTGCGATCACATTGTCGCGCAGGTCTTCCGGCGCGAGCACCAGGGCGTCCGCGCCGAGCCCGGTGATGAGGCGGGCCAGCCAGTCGCGGGAACGGATGGGCACCTCCACGATCGCGCCGTGGCGGCCGCCGAGTTCGCGCTCCTCCATGACCGGGCCCAGGCGGCGGATCTCCTGGCCACGCCCGTCGGCCACCCACACGGTGGCCGAACCGGTGATCGGCGTCTGCGCGGTGACCTCGGCGACCACGGCCCGCAGGTCCAGGTCCTCGGGCTTGTGCACCACATTGGCCGGACCGTACTCGGTGACGTCCTCGTCGATGCGCGAGATGCGGAACACCCGCTGCGCGTCGCGGGCATTGTCGTGCCCGACCAGGTACCAGCGGCCGTGATGGGTGACCACACCCCACGGCTGGACATCGCGTTCGACCGGATCCCCGTGCGACTGACGGTGTTTGAAGGTGACCGCCCGCCCCGCGTCGATGGCGGCGAGGAGCTTGCCCAGCACCGGCTCCGAACCACGCGTGCGTGCCGGAACCGCGGGCACCGCCGACACCCCGGCGTCGGGCTCCACGTGAATTCCAGCAGCCCGCAACTTGAGCAGTCCACTCTCGGCGGCCGCGGCCAGCTCCGGCGACTCCCACAGCTGCACGGCCACCGCGACCGCGGCGGCCTCCTCGCTGGTGAGGTCGATATCGGGTAGCTCGTAGGCGTCCCGGTTGATGCGGTAGCCCTCGACGCCCGAATACCGGCTCACCGGACCGATTTCCAGCGGAATGCCCAGATCGCGCAGCTCGTTCTTGTCCCGCTCGAACATCCGGCTGAAGGCCTCGTCGCTCGCGGACTCCTCGTACCCGGCCACGCTGTCGCGGATGCGTTCCGCGGTCAGGAATTGGCGGGTGGACAGCAGCGCGATAACCAGATTCATCAACCGCTCGACCTTGGATATCGCCACCCCGTAGAGAGTAGTAGGCGTGTCGCGAGTGTGGAGCATGGGCGGTCGCGTTTCCCCCCAGTCGTCCCCTACTCGCCCCACCTGGCGAAAACGGACAAAGCGGTCAAAACCTAAAACGGGCCGCGAACCAGCAGGTTCGCGGCCCGTTCGAGCGAATGCCTACATCGAGGCGATCAGCCGATCCACGCGCTCGTCGACCGAACGGAACGGGTCCTTGCAGAGCACGGTCCGCTGCGCCTGATCATTGAGCTTGAGGTGCACCCAGTCGACGGTGAAGTCGCGTCCGGCCTCCTGTGCGGCGGTGATGAAGTCACCGCGTAGCTTGGCGCGGGTGGTCTGCGGCGGCGTGGTGACCGCCGCGTCGACCGCCTCGTCCTCGGTGATCCGCTTGGCCAGACCCTTGCGGGCGAGCAGGTCGAAGACGCCGCGGCCGCGCTTGATGTCGTGGTAGGCCAGATCCAGCTGCGCGATCTTGGGATCGGACAGCTCCATGTTGTAGCGGTCCTGGTAGCGCTGGAACAGCTTGCGCTTGATCACCCAGTCGATCTCGGTGTCCACCTTGGCGAAATCCTGCGCCTCGACGGCATCGAGGGTGCGGCCCCACAGATCCACCACCGCATCCACCTGCGGATCGCGATCGCGGTTGCGCAGATGCTCGACCGCGCGGGCGTAGTACTCACGCTGGATCTCGAGCGCACTGGCCTGCCGCCCGCCCGCCAACCGCACAGGCCGCCGACCGGTGAGATCGTGCGACACCTCGCGAATAGCGCGAATCGGGTTGTCCAGAGCGAAGTCTCGGAACGCGACGCCCGCCTCGATCATCTCCAGCACCAGCGAGGCGGTACCCACCTTGAGCATGGTGGTCGGCTCGGCCATATTGGAGTCGCCCACGATCACATGCAGCCGCCGGTACTTCTCGGCATCGGCATGCGGCTCGTCACGAGTGTTGATGATCGGCCGCGACCGCGTGGTCGCCGACGACACACCCTCCCAGATGTGCTCCGCCCGCTGCGACAGACAGAACGTCGCCGCCTTAGGCGTCTGCAACACCTTCCCGGCCCCGCAGATCAACTGCCGGGTAACCAGGAAGGGCAACAGCACATCCGAGATCCGCGAGAACTCACCGGCACGCACCACAAGGAAGTTCTCGTGGCAGCCATAGGAGTTGCCCGCGGAGTCGGTGTTGTTCTTGAACAGATAGATGTCACCGCCGATGCCCTCTTCGGCGAGCCGCTGCTCGGCGTCTATGAGCAAATCCTCGAGGACTCGCTCACCGGCGCGGTCGTGAGTGACCAACTGCACCAAGCTGTCACATTCGGCCGTAGCGTACTCCGGATGGGAACCGACATCGAGGTAGAGCCGGGCACCATTACGAAGGAACACGTTCGAACTACGGCCCCAGGAAACTACCCGGCGGAACAGGTACCGGGCCACCTCGTCAGGACTCAACCGACGGTGACCGTGGAACGTGCACGTCACCCCGAATTCGGTCTCGATCCCCATGATTCGTCGCTGCACCCTATCGACATTACAGCGCTGAAGTCCCCGGTAACGGGCTTGTCGGACAGCTTGTGCAAACGTATTCACAACGATTTAGCACGCGGTGCAACGCTGCACGCGTCTTAGCCTGCGAAAAAGCAAGGCTCCTTTGCACTCTGCTATTGAGAGTGCAAAGGAGCCTTATCCCGAATAGCGGGATTTGCTTGCGCTGCCGGGCGGGTTACGAGGGGTCTCCGCTCGACGGCTTGTCGGCTTCCGCCGCGGCTTTCGCGGTCGGGGTCTTGCCGGTCACCAACTCTTGCAGGGCCGCGCCTTGGATGCGGCGGAAGGCGCGGCGTTGGCGGGACTGCTCCAGGGTTGCCACCTCGAGGGAGGGGGCGGCCAGGGTGCGGGACTTGTCCTTGTCGCCTTCGGGGACGGCCTTCTGCAGCGCGGCCACCGCCGTGGTGACGGCCGAATGCAGGTCGAGGCCGGGCTTGTAGGAAGCCTTGAGGGCGGTGGTGATCGGGTCGGTGTTGCCGCCCATCACCACGAATTCCCGTTCGTCGACAATGGATCCGTCGAAGTTGATGCGGTAGAGCACCGAGTTCGTCGACTGCTCCGGGTATCCCACCTCCGCGACGCAGATCTCCACCTCGTAGGGCTTGAGCTGGTCGGTGAAGATGGTGCCGAGGCTCTGCGCGTAGAGGTTGGCCAGGAAGCGGCCGGTGACGTCGCGCCGATCGAACTGGTAGCCACGCAGATCCGCCTGCAGGATGCCGCCGCGGCGCAACGCCTCGAACTCGTTGTACTTGCCCACCGCGGCGAAACCGACGCGGTCGTAGAGCTCGCTGATCTTGTGGAGGGTGGCCGAGGGGTTCTCGGCCACGAACACCACGCCCTTGTCGTACACCAGCACCACGACGGACCGGCCGCGTGCGATGCCCTTGCGCGCAAGTTCGGTCTTGTCGCGCATGATCTGTTCGGCCGACGCGTAATACGGCAGTGTCATGCTTCACCGATCCCCTCTGCGGCCTGCGCGGCCCGCTCCTCCACCATGGACCGGGTGATCTCCTTGAGGCGCTCCTCGGAGACGATCTCGGAGCCCTCGCCGTCGATCACGATCGCGGTCGGGTAGATGTTGCGCATGGTGTCCGGACCACCGGTGGCGGTGTCGTCGTCGGCCGCGTCGAAGAGCGATTCGATCGCGATCCGCAGCGCCCGTTCCTGACCGATGCCGCGCGCGTAGGTCTTCTTCAGCGAAGACTTGGCGAACAGTGAACCCGACCCCACCGCGGTGTACCCGAAGCGCTCCTCGCTGCGTCCGCCGACCACGTCGTAGGACACGATGCGCCCGGCCTTGTCCGGGTCCAGCGCGTCCGGGTCGTAGCCGACCAGCAGCGGCACCACCGCCAGCCCCTGCAGGGCGGCGGGGAGGTTGTCGCGCACCATCTTCGACAGCTTGTTGGACTTGCCGTCGAAGGTGAGGGGAACGCCCTCGATCTTCTCGTAGTACTCGAGTTCCACCGCGAACAGGCGGATCATCTCGATCGCCATGCCCGCGGTACCGGCGATACCGGCCGCGGAGAAGGTGTCAGTGATGTACACCTTCTCGATGTCACGCTGGGCCAGCAGGTTGCCCTGGGTGGCGCGACGGTCGCCGGCGATCAGCACCCCGCCGCGGTAACTGACCGCCACGATGGTGGTGCCGTGCGGGGCGATATCGGACGGCACGCCCGGATTGGGGTGCGTGCCGTTGGATCCGATCGCGTTGCTGGGCAACAGTTCCGGCGCGTGCAAACGCAGGTACTCGGAGAAGGAGGACTGGGCGAACCCCAACTGGAGCCGCAGGGGGTCACCTTGGGTCACTGGCCGCCCTTCTGGACATAGGCGCGGACGAAGTCCTCCGCGTTCTCCTCGAGGACGTCGTCGATCTCGTCGAGCAGGTCGTCGGTTTCCTCCGCCAGCTTCTCGCGACGCTCCTGTCCCGCCCCGCCGTCGCCGGCCGGGCCCTCGTCCTCGTCGCCGCCACCGGCGCGCTTGGTCTGCTCTTGTGCCATAGCAGCCGACCTCCTCTGTGATCATCGGCGAGCACCGGAGAAGATCCGATGCTCGTCCCCCAACACTACCCACCAGCGGCGGGAACATGCCGGATTAAACGTCATTGTGCTGTTGCCGCGATCTCTCTGCCGCTTCCCGGGGGACACCCCCGGACCCCCGGGATTTCACTCGGGGGCAAGCCCCCGAACCCCCGAAAAGAGGGGGTCTGGGGACATGTCCCCAGACCCCCTCGATGTCGAATGACACGGTGGCGAACGCCTAGTGCGTCAACTGCTGCACCAACTCCGAGGCGGTGCGGACACCATCCAGCAACTTTCCGACGTGAGACTTGGTGCCGCGCCGCGGTTCCAGGGTGGGGATGCGGACCAGGGAGTCGCCACCCAGGTCGAAGATCACCGAATCCCAGCTCGCCGCCGCGATATCCGCGCCGAAGCGGCGCAGGCACTCGCCACGGAAGTAGGCGCGGGTGTCGGTGGGCGGGTTGGTCATGGCGTCGGTGATCTGCTGCTCGGTGACCAGGCGCTGCATGGAGCCGCGCGCCACCAGGCGGTTGTAGAGGCCCTTGTCCAGGCGCACATCCGAGTACTGCAGGTCGACCAGGTGCAGTTTGGGCGCCGCCCAGGTCAGGCCCTCACGATTGCGCATGCCTTCCAGCAGGCGCAGTTTCGCGGTCCAGTCCAGCAGATCCGCGGTTTCCAGGGGGTCGCGCTCGAGCAGATCCAGGACGTGGGCCCACTTCTCGATGACGTCCTTGGTACGGGCGTCGTCGGCTCCGGTGCGGTCCATGAACTTCTCGACCCGGTCGAGGTAGATGCGTTGCAGCGCAAGGCCGGTCAGTTCGCGGCCGTCCGAAAGGGCAACGGTGGCACGCAGAGTCGGGTCGTGGCTGATGGTGTGCACGGCGGTGACCGGGCGCGCGAGTTGCAGGTCCGAGAGGTCTTCGCCGGCCTCGATCAGGTCCAGTACCAGGGCGGTGGTGCCGACCTTCAGATACGTCGACCATTCGGCGAGGTTGGCGTCGCCGATGATGACGTGCAGGCGACGGTACTTGTCGGCGTCGGCGTGCGGTTCGTCACGCGTATTGATGATGCCGCGCTTGAGCGTGGTCTCCAGGCCGACCTCGACCTCGATGTAATCCGCGCGCTGCGAGAGCTGGAAACCGGGCGTATCACCGGACTGGCCGATGCCGACGCGACCGGAACCACACACCACCTGACGTGATACGAAGAACGGCGTCAGCCCGAGAATGATCTGGTTGAACGGGGTTTCACGGCTCATGAGGTAGTTCTCGTGGGTGCCGTAGGAGGCGCCCTTGCCGTCCACATTGTTCTTGTAGAGCTGCATGCGCGGCGCACCGGGCACGCTCGAGGCGTAGCGGGCGGCGGCCTCCATCACCCGCTCACCGGCCTTGTCCCAGATGACGGCGTCCAGCGGGTCGGTGACCTCGGGCGCGGAGTATTCGGGGTGGGCGTGGTCGACGTAGAGGCGAGCCCCGTTGGTGAGGATCATGTTCGCCGCCCCGACCTCGTCGGCATCGATCACCGGGGCGGGCCCGTTGAGCCTGCCGAGATCGAAACCGCGCGCGTCGCGCAACGGCGATTCCACCTCGTAATCCCAGCGTGTGCGCTTGGCGCGCGGCACGCCCTCGGCCGCGGCATAGGCGAGCACCGCCTGGGTGGACGTGAGAATCGGGTTGGCGGACGGCTCGGTAGGCGTCGAAATGCCGTACTCGACCTCGATTCCGATGATGCGCTGCATGCCTCGAGCCTAGGCGAAAGGCACGCCCGGGCGCGGGTGGACTGTCCGGGTTGGAGTCATTCGCGAGTCGGATGCCGGGTCGTTCTCGCGGGCGATCCGCGCCGGGCGGGGTCGGCGGCACAATGACCGGCATGGTCGAACCGGCTCCCGCACCACGTCTCCCGCTGCCGGGGACCGCCGTCGCCGACGGCCCCGAATCCGTTCCCGCCCAGTCCGGTTCGGCCCGGCTGGGGGCCTTGGACGTGCTGCGCGGCATCGCCATCCTGGGCACACTGGGCACCAATATCTGGATCTTCACCAATTCCGAAGGGCTGCTCGGCTACGTCGCGCACAGCGACGAACCGCAGGGGGCGTGGCTGTGGGCCGAACGAATCCTGCAGCAGTTGGCGCAGGGCAAGTTCCTGGGGCTGCTGACCATCATGTTCGGCATCGGGCTGGCTATTCAGCAGCGATCGGCGGTGCGGGCCGGGCGGGCCTGGCCGGGCCGGTATCCGGTGCGGGCGGGACTGCTGCTGCTCGACGGGCTGGTGAATTTCTTCTTCGTCGCCGAATTCGATGTGCTGATGGGGTACGCGATCACCGGGCTGGTGGTGGCGTTCATCCTGGCGACCGGCCCGAAGGCGCAGCGACGGTGGCTGATCACTACGGCGAGCATCCACGTGACGATGCTGTCGCTGATCGCGGTGGCGATCCTCTTCGCTCCCGGCGGTGCGGGCGGGCATCGGCCCCTGGATCCGAATCCCTATGCGGACGGCTCGTTCTGGGATCTGGTGGCGTTCCGCTGGCAGCATCTGCTCGCGTTCCGACTGGAGCCGCTGTTCATTTTCCCGATGTCGATCGCGTTGTTCCTGCTCGGCGCGCGCCTGTTCCGGGCCGGGATCTTCGAGGCCGAAGGCGCGCGAATCCGCAAGCGCCTCATGGTGATCGGCTTCGGGCTCGCGGCCCCGATCGATCTGCTGCTGGGTTTGCTCGGCGGCGACCTGATCCTGGTGGCCCGCTACGGAACCGCCCCGATCGTCTCACTGGGTCTGCTCGCCCTGGTCGCCGAGGTGTACGCGCACCGTCCCGGGCCGGGCTGGGTGGGCCGGCGTTTCAGTGAGGTGGGCCGAATGGCGTTGAGCTGCTACATCCTTCAGAACCTGGTGTCGGGATGGCTGTGCTACGGCTGGGGTCTCGGGCTGGCCGGTCTGGTGTCGGCCAACGCGCGGGTGCCGTTCACCGCCGGGATCTACGTGCTGGTGTGTGCGCTCATGCTGAGCTTCGCGCACTTCTGGTTGCGCCGATTCGAGCGCGGGCCGGTGGAATGGCTGTGGAACCGCAGCTATCGAGCCCTCACCCGCGGCTGAGGACTACTCGACCTCGTCGATGGACCGCAGGTACGGCGACTGACCGTCGATGCAGCCCTGCAGCCGGAAAAGGCTGTGTGCCGGAACGACATCGGTGAACTGCTCGCTACCGGAGGAGCCGCCGCCGTCGGCATCGCTGTATTCGCACTGCATATCGCCGGAGACCACGTAGTCGCGGTCGGTGTCATTGCGGCAATCGAGGACATCACAGTGCAGGCCGTCGGGGAGGGCGACATCGGCGGCCGCCGGGGCGATCGGGGCCAATGCGGCGGCGGCGATCGCGGCGAGCACGGCCGGCCGGGCGTACGAACGGATGGCCATCGAAATCCTCTGGTGGTGCGGCAGTGTCACGCGCGGGCCGCCGCGGTGCGCGAGAGCAGGTCGGCGACGACGGTGTCGCGGGTCAGCGGCAGGTCCAGACTACGGGCATTGCCCTCGAGCAGCGAAAGCACCGACTCGGTCAGGATGCCCTCGACCTGTTCGCTGGTCAGCGTGGGTGCGGCCCGCCAGCTGTTGACCACGCCGTCGACGAAGCCGACGGTGCCGAAGGCCATGGGGCGGGCCCGATTGCGGTCGATGCCGAAGCGTTCGAGGGTGTCGGAGAACAGGTCGGCGAGCCGGCCGCCGATGCGGTCGCGGGCCCCGGCCAGGGCGGTGGAGGTTTCGCCGTGCGGGTCGGCGGCGGCCAGGAAGCGATGCAGTTGCGGATGGCGTTCCACCCAGCCGACGTAGGTGCCGACCGCCCCGCGCACCAGATCGCGCACGGTGCCCTCGGGGTGCAGGCGCGGAAGCAGTTCGGCCAGCAGGGAATCGAGGATGTGGCGGCGGATGGCCTCGTCGAGGTCGGCGCGCCCGTCGAAGTGGCGGTAGACGACCGGGCGCGGCACCTGCAGGCGGTCGGCGATCTGCTGGACCGAGATCTCGGTGCCGTTCTCCTCGATGACGGTGAGAGCGGCGTCCAGCATGTCGGCGCGGCGGCGGGCCTTGTGCCCGGTCCAGCGGGTGCTGCGGCCGTCGGCGGCCGGTTCTCGGTCCCGCGCGGGGGGTTGCGCGGGTCTGCGTCGGGTGCCGGTCACTCGGCTCACGATACCCACTCCAGCGTTGACCGTGACAGCATGTACCACTAATCTGAGTGTAACAGCCTGTATCAGTAAAGAGTCAGGAGCTGTCATGGGCGACAACGCAGTCACCAGCCCGGCCGCACTCTCCCCGCGCGAATCCTTCGCCGCCCGCCTGCTCACCGGATCGGTGAAGAAGTCCTACGACCCGGTCGTCGACCTGGACTGGGACGCCCCGCTGGATCCCGACAAACTCTTCCTGCCGCCCGAGGTCGTCTCGCTCTACGGCACACCGCTGTGGGAATCGATGACCCCGGCGCAGCGCCGTGAGCTCTCGCGCGAGGAACTGGCCAATGTGCTCTCGGTGGGCATCTGGTTCGAGAACCTGCTCAACCGGCTGCTCCTGCGCGAACTCATGGCCGCCGATCCCACCTCGCGGCATGCGCACTACACGCTCACTGAGATGGGCGACGAATGCCGGCACATGATGATGTTCGGCAAACTCATCGACCGCATCGAGGCACGGCCGTACTGGCCCAATCGTTTCGAGCGCGCCACCATCGCCTCGCTGCAGCTGTTCCTGCGCGGCTCGATGGTGTGGGTGGGCGCGCTGGTGGGCGAGGAGATCTTCGACGCGCTGCAGCGGCGCACCCTCGACGATCCGCAACTGCAGCCACTCGTGGCGCGCGCCATGCGGATTCACGTCACCGAAGAGGCGCGGCATATCGGATTCGCGCGAGATGCCTTGGCGCACCGGGTCCCGACCATGTCGAAGGCCGAACTGCGGTACACGCGACTGTGTGTCGCGGTCGCCGCGCCACTGTTCGTGCACCTCATGACCAACTGGCACATGTACTCCCGCGCGGGCATCGAGGACGGGCGGGCCGCGCGCCGGATGGCGCGCGCCAATCCGCATTCGCGGCGCGCACTCGGGCTGGGGGCCGCGAATCTCGGTGCGTTCCTGGACAAACAGGGGCTGATCGGGCCGCTGGGCAAGCGGATCTGGCGGCGCCGAGGACTGCTGTGAGGTGGCGGCGGGTCCGCCGCCACTCCCCCGCCCCGGCCGACCCGCACGCCGCGGTCACCGAACCCGAACCGGCACCGGACTATTGCGGTCCCGCGCTGCTGGACGCACCGGGTACCGAGGTGGCGGTGCGGGTGGCGCTGACGGGTCATCTCGACCCGACAGACGGCCAATTTCACTGGTACGGGCGGATTTCCACCACCGAAGGGGTGGTATTGCCCGATCCGGGACGCGGGCAGGTCTTCCTGACCGTGCCCGGCAGCGCACCCGCGCCCGGCGTGCTGCAAGAGCGCGATCCGTGGGGCAATCTGCGTATCGCCGGGGTCGGCACCCCACCGTTCCCGCTGTAGCCCGGCGGGATTCCGCGCGCTAGCGCGCGAGCCCGATGTAGTCGGCCATCGCCGCCACCGAGTGATCGAAGAACGGCCCGGCCGGATCCATGCTGTTGTCGAGTTGGCCGAACAGTTCGAAGGTCACCATGCCGAACAGCTGGGTCAGCGCGATGAATGCTCGCGCCACCGCCGATTCCGGCAGCCCGGGCGCGATCATGGCCGCGATGTTCGCGGATTGGGCGGCGAGCTCCGGCGTGAGGTCGTCGGGCGAGACGGTCAGCGTGCCCGCCTCCCAAGCCCGGTAGACGATGCCGAGCATCGCGACCGGTGCCCGCGAGGCCGGGCCGACCGTGGTCTCCGGGGCCTGATATCCCGGCACCGGCGAGCCGTAGACCAGCGCGTATTCGTGCGGGTGCGCAATGGCCCAGTCCCGCACGGCCTTCGAGGCCGCCCGCAGTTGCGCGCGCGGCGTGTCCGCGCTCGCGACGGCGTGTTCCACGGTGTCGCCGAGGGAGTTGTAGGCATCGATGATCAGCGTGGTCAGCAGGTCGTCACGGCTCGGGAAGTACCGGTACAGCGCCGAGCTCACCATGCCGAGTTCGCGGGCGATGGCCCGCAGGGACAGGGCCGGGGCACCCGATTCGGCGAGCTGTCGCCGGGCGGCGTCGGTGATCTCGCGGGTGATCTCGGCGCGGGCCCGTTCGCGGGCGGTCCTGGGAACGCTCATGCGGACAGTGTGCCACGTCTCGGATCACTGCCAAATTTCGAGAGCACTGCTCTTGACACGATGAACAACAGGCGCGCACACTGATCCCAACAGAGAGCACCGCTCTCCAAGATTGGAAGGAATCCGCCATGGACGCCCGCGACGCCGCCACCCGCTACATCGGCCCGACCGGCCTGGACCCGATCATGAACCGCCTGTTCAACGCCCTGCCCAAGCTCGGCATCAATGTCGCCGGCGGCCGCCTGCTGGCCGTGCGCGGCCGCAAGTCCGGCGAATGGCGCACCACCCTGGTCAATGTCCTCGACACCGACACCGGCCGCTACCTGGTCGCGCCGCGTGGCCACACCCAGTGGGTCAAGAACCTCCGCGTGTCCCGCACCGGCGAACTGCGCCTGGGCCGCAAGACCGAAACCTTCACCGCCACCGAACTCCCCGACGCCGACAAGATCCCGGTCCTGCGCGCCTACCTCGACCGCTGGGGCTGGGAGGTCGGCCGCTTCTTCGAGGGCGTCACCAAGAACGCCACCGACGCCGAATTGGCCGACATCGCACCGGGTTTCCCCGTCTTCGCTCTCTCCTGAGCCGATCCCTCGGGCGACGCCGGAATGCGGGTCAGCGCAGTTCGTTCAGAGATTCGTCGTCGCGGGCCAGGAAGGCGCGACCGTCGGCGGTGAAGACAATGGGGCGTTGAATGAGGCGAGGGTGGGTGGCGAGAGCCTCGATCCAGCGGTCGCGGTCGGCGGGAGTCTTGCCCCACTTCGAGACGCCCAGTTCCTTGGCCTCGGGCTCCGCGGTGCGAGTGATCTGCCACGGCTCGAGGCCGAGTTTGGTCAGTGCCGAGCGGATTTCGCCGGCCGAGGGCGGATTGTCAAGGTAGCGGCGCTCGGTGTAGTCGGTGCCGGTCTCGTCGAGGACCGCCTTCGCGGTGCGGCTCTTGGAGCACTTGGGGTTGTGCCAGATTTCCGTCGCTGCCATGCGGCCAGCCTAGGCGGCCGCCTCCGGAGCGGACGTCACCGGCGTGTCAGACCCAGTCGACGACCCAGCGGTAGGGGCGCATCCAGTAGAGGCCGGCCTCGGGAATCGGGTGGCCCCAACGCTGTTCGGCCTGCGTGAGGTGCCAGCGGTATTCGGGGGCGGGTTCGCCGTTGTGGATCTCGTAGAGGTGGCGGCGCCAGGAGTTGATCATGCCGGGGACGACCTGCGGGTCGTTCTCGTAGGCCCACTCCACGTTTCGGTTCATGAGCGAGTCGACGGCGTGGTTGGCGGCATTCGGGTCGCCGGTGCTCAGCGAGTGCAGGAAGGCCGCGACCAGGTTGTAGGCGATGGCGTCGTGCACGGAGGTCTGACCGTTCTCCAGCGACCAGATGCCCAGGTAGGTGGGCCCGTGCTCGTCGACCCACACCGAATGCGCCTCGCCGACCCGGTTGTCGAAGATGAGGGCGGTGAGCAGGCCGAGGGTGGCCTTGCCCATGATCAGCGGATCGGGCTTGCCGGTGCCGAGGGCGTCGTCGATGAGGGCGCGGTAGGCGGCCGCGGCGATGCCGGGGCGGTTGGCTTCCATGAGCGCGTCGGCGGTCTGACCGCCCGCGATCTGCTCGGCGGGCGGCTGTGACGGGCCGGTGACCACCTGTGGCGCACCGTCACCCAGGCGCAGATACTGCGTCTGCATGGCGTCGGGCGCGAGCGGCGGATCGGAGGCCGGTCCGCTATTGCCCAGCGGTGTGCCGTTGTGGGGCGGGATGCCATCGTTCAGCGGGTCCGACAGCGGTATGCCGTTGCCGAGCGGGTCGGCGAGATCGAGATTGACCGCGAGCGGTTCGCGCAGTACAGGCGCGGTTTCCAGGTATTCCAGTGCTACCCGGGCGAATTCGTTGTCCTGGCTCTCGAGCCATTCGCGCCCGGCGCGCAGCGTGTCGATGAGGTGGGTGCCGACGCCGGATTCGATGGCGGCGCACAGCGCGTAGTACCCGTACCCGCGGTAGTCGTCGTGTCCGACACCCTCGGTGATCAGCAGTTGCGCGTATCTGCTTGCCAGGTCGTGTCTTTCGATATCGCCGAGCAGGGTGCAGGCGGTCATGGCCGCCATCAGCACCTCGGCGTGCTCGCCGTGCGCGCGCCGCAGCTCGATGCAGCGGTCGGCCATGGTGACGGCGCTGTCGGGCAGATCCTGCTGGGTGGCGGCCTCGACGGCCATCGAGTACATGGTGGCCAGCGTGGCGGGCGGGATGTCGGCCGGGAAGCGGGCCGGACCGCGTTCGGCCAGGTGCAGCGCCTGCGCGTAATCCCCCGCGGCGAAGGCGGACCGGAACCGGTAGGACACGATCCAGCCGTAATCCTTGGGCTCGGGCGCCACGTCCAGGCCATCGTCGAACGCCGTCAACCGTGCCAGCGCTTCCTCCGCCAGCCCGGCCTCCAACATGCCGCTCGCCTCGTTCATCACTTCGACGAACGCATTTCGATCCATGGCCTACTCGCCTTCCCGCATCTGTCAGCCCCGGATCGTATGACCGCACCACCACCCCGCGCGGCCAGTGAGGTAAAGGTCATAGTTTCAACCCACCCCACATGATCACGCAGCGCCTTTGCACGTGGCACGTTGTGTCACAACGAGATTCCCGCGCCACGCCACGAACCCGCCTCCCTGCGGGCAAATCTCGTGTCGCAACCGATCCGTTATGCCCCCAATCTAACGACAACACCCCCGGCCGTCCCACATCCGCCCTCGGAGTGTCGGCGGTCGCGGCGCTCAGTCGGCGGATGTGGCGATGAGCCGGTAGCGGGTGCCTCGACGCTGGCCGACCTGTTCCAGCCGGCCCTGCGCGATCAGGCCTTTGATCTCCCGGCGTGTCTCGGTGGCGCTGAGCCCGAGGCGGTCGGCGGCCTCGCTGGTGCTGATCGGGCCGGATTCGGCCAGCGCAAGCAGGTTTCCGGGAATGGTGCTGGGCTTCTCGAAAGTCACCGCACGGGTCTCCGGGACGCGGGGCGCCTCGGCCGGTCGAATCTCGATGACCTGTTCGATCTCGGTCACCGGTTCGTCCTCGGTCAGCGGCTCGTCCTCGGTGACCGGCTCGGCTGCCACCGGCGACGCAGCGGAGACGACCGGCTCACCCCAGGTGGCGGCCGGGCGAATCCCGCGTTGGCCGAGCGCCTCCCACAGACCGCTCAGCGCGGCGACCGGGTCGAGGTAGTACTCAGATTCGCGGATTCGCCAGAACTCCCAGCCGCACCGGCGCAGCTCCCGTTCGCGTTCGAAGTCGGCGAGCCGCTGTTGTGGGGTGGAATGCCAGGCGTCACCGTCACACTCGACCGCGAGCCGCCCGGCCGCCCCCGTGACGACCAGGTCCAAGCGCCGATTGTTCACCTCCACCTGCGGGTTCGCGTGGTAGCCGCGGTCGACGATGTCGCGGAAGACGCGCTGCTCGAAGAGGCTGTCGAAGTCCGGGTGCCGCTCGTCACGGGTGACGTTCGCCGGCATGGCCGGGGCCGGCGCCGGGGAGGTCGACTGCATATAGGTGAGCAGCGAGTGCCGCAGATCGATATCGCGCAGCCGGTCCGAGGTCACCGAATGAAACAGCCAGAGTTGGTCGCGGGCACGCGAGGCCGCGACATTGAAGCGGCGCTGATGATTGGTCCCGGTCAGCGATTGAAAGCGCTGTTCCGGGGCGACCACCATGGACAGGAACACGACATGCCGTTCGTCGCCCTGAAATTCGGGCGGCGTACCCACGCGCAGACGTCGGCCGTCCCAGGTGTCGGGATCGATGTGCCGGAGCAGCTCGTTGCGGATCAACTCGGCCTGCGCCCGGCCCTGCAAGACCACGACGCCGAAGGTCTTGCCCGCGTAGGCGGGATCCTCCAGACAGCTCACCAGCGCCGCGCACAGCGCCTCGGCCTCGGGCCGATTCACCAGATCCGCACTGCGACCGCCGACGACACCGCCCTCGACGTAGGTGGTCCGCAGCGGCGGCAGCCGGTCCGCACCGAACTGGCGCACCGGAACCAGCGGCGCGTCCAGATAGAACTCGTTGCTGCACCAGGTGATGATCTCCGGCATACACCGGAAGTGTTCGCGCAGCCGCACGACCTGACCGAATCTGGTGCGCAGCATGGACATCAGACTCGAGCGTGGCGTGAAGCTCGACCGCAGATACTCGGGCACATCGTGCAGGTAACGCTCGAGGCGTTCGAAAACCGAATCCAGCGTGCCGGAGGCGACTTCGCCGGGCGCACACTGCTTGTCGTCACCGACCACGATGACGCGCGGCGCCAGCCACAGCAGGAACAGACTCGCGATATCGGCCTGTGAGGCCTCGTCGACGATGACCACGTCGAACGAATCCTGGTCCGGCGGAATGGTGTCGAGCACTTGCTGCAGCGGCATCACCCAGGCGGGTACCGCGCCCTGGGCGTGCCGCATGGCCTCGCGCGCGGCAATGCGGTAGCGCTCCGCGTATTTGCCGGTGCCCTTGCCGATATTCGTGACGTGGTCGCGGTAGGCCTGCAGTGCGGTGACCTGTTGTGCGGTCATCCGGTCCAGACAGCCCAGCCAGGCGCGCTCGGCCGCCAACTGTTCGGTCAGGACGGCGATGTCGGCCTCGACGGTCTCGAGTTCCGATTCCAGCGCCAGGTCGCGCCCCGGTCGGCGCTGATCCGTGAACCAGGCGTGCGCCCGCCGCCACGCCCACGCCGGCGGTAGCGCGGCGAGCCGATCACTCCAGGCGTTATCGGCGGCGGTATCGGCCAGCAGGGCGTCCAGAGCCGGTGCGGCCGCGGCCAATCGGGTGCGCAGCTCGCGAATCCGGACGGCGTCCGCGTGTTCGGTCCGTGCGTGCTCCAAAGCCGTTACCGCCGTGGCGAATCCGTCCGCGTCGGCATTCGACAGCGCGGCTGCCAGGGCCCGGCTCTCCGGGGAGGGCCCGGAGACGAAGGCCGTGGTGATCTCCTGTGCGAGCCGGGCCAGCCGGACCCGGGCAAGTTCGGCGTCGCGGGCCTGCGCGATGATCCGCGCGCCACCGGCGACGGCCTCGGCTTCGGCGAGGGTGTGTATCCCGGGTGCGCCGGGTCGCGCGGTCCGCAGGGTGACCGCAACGGTCTCGGCCCGCTTCAGCAGCGTATCGACGGTGTCGACGGCGATGGCGGCATTCTGCAGCGCGTTCACCCGGGAGGCTCGGGACTCGTTGTGCGGCATCGCGATGGCGATGTCCGTCAGAATCGCCGCGGCCACGTCCGCGCTGTCCACGGCGCGCAGGTGGGCGACGACCAACGCCACCGCCTCGCTCGTGGTGGCGGCCACGCCGTCGACGGTCGCGGGTGCCTCGAAGCGTTCGACGGCCTGCTGCTCACGGGACTTGAACAGCCGACCGCGCCACGGTGTGCCACCTGCCATCGCCGTCCCGAGCGCGGCGTAGGCGGCCAGTGCTGCCGGTCCCGCGACCGGAGCCTCGACGATGTGCCGGCCGACCGTGTTGTCGGCGGCGACCGCCTCGGCCGCCAATTGCGTGATCTGCGCGGTCCGTGACCACAGATGCCCGGCGCGCCCGGACAGCACCGCGTCGGCGGCGGCGTGGTACTGCTCGGGCAGCTGCCGGACCCGCGCGACGGCGTCGGCGAGCCCCTCGCACGCGACGCGGAACCGCTCGAGGTCGTCGGGCGACATTCTCGCGAGGTCGGCCGGGTCGACGCCGTCGGTGGCACGGTGGCCGAGGTGCCCGGGTTCGCGCGCGGCCTGCCCGCACAGTGCGGCCACCTCCTCGCCGGCCGGGAGCAGCCGGGTCAGGTCCGGAAAGTGCTGCCGCGCTCGGGCATTGCGTTCGGGTGTCGCCTGACGCAGCAGCGTGGTGAGGGTCCACAGCTCGTCGGCGGCCAGTGGCGGATGGTCGCCGCGCACCGGTTCCGGCAGCCAATTCTGTTCGGGCTCGGCCGCTTTCAGCGACCGCACGATCTCGGCGGCGGTGCCCGCGTAACCGGGTGCGATCTCCGGATGCCGATAGGTCTCCGACTCGCGGATCGCCCGGATGTCCTCGGTGATCCGTGACCGTCCGCGCTGCGCCTGCTCGCGTCGCCGGGTCAGCTCGTCGATGCGGCGCAGGGTCGCTCCGCGGTCGAAACTCGCCTTGCGAGCGGCGATTTCGGCGACACTGCGATTCAGGTCGGCCGAGCCGCCCTGCCCGGCCTCGGTGAGCGACACGCACAGTTCCCGCATGGACGCGGGCAGCTTGTCCTGCAGCACGCGCAGGGCTTGCGCCTTCTCGCTGGTCACCAGGACCCGTTGTCCGCGCGCCAGCAGCGCGGACACCAGGTTGGCGATGGTGTGGGTCTTGCCGGTCCCGGGCGGCCCCTCGACCACGACGCCGCTGTCGACGGCGAGGCGTTCGATGATGGTGCGCTGCTCGGCATTGGCCGGCAGCGGGAACAACGGCTCCGCCCCCGGTTCGCCGACGCCCGCGGTGCCAACGGTGCGCAGCCAGGCGGCCCGTTCCTCGGGTTCGATCGATTCGACCAGCTGTGCCAGGCCCAACGGGATGGGCGCGTCGGCGCGGTCCAATTGCCGGACGATGCGCTCGTAGTAGTCGGCCAGCGCGAACGCGCCGCGCTCCCGCATCACCAACGCGGGCGCGACGGACAGCGTGGCCCGGTCCGCGGGCGGGGTCGCCCCGTCGACGACCTCGACGGAGGTACGCAGGGCGCGACTCGACCATTCCTTCAGGAACCGCGCCATATCCGTGCCGAGCGTGGTCGTCTGCTCGGCAACGAGCGTTTCCTGCAGCATGCGCGAGCCGCTGACATCGAAATCGGAACGGTCGGTGAGCAGCCGTGAATCCTCCAGCAGCGGAATGGATTCCTCGGCGATCCGGACGATGATATCGCCGGTGCGATCCTCACGTTCCACGCGCACCGGCTGCGAAATCAGATGGGTGCGAACGCGTTTGTTCGCGGCGGTTTCCGGGAGCTGCAGGAATCCGTTGGCCAGCACCAGTTCCACCGATTCGGGGCGCGCCGACAGCTCCTGCAGTATCCGGGTGAGCCGGTCGTGCAATTCCCGAGCGGGGAGTTGGCCGCGATCGATATCGGCCCATTCCCGCCAGTGTGCGAGCCAGCGATCGAACCCGGGCCGCAGACCCTCGGTGCCGATCTCGTCGGGGAATCGCGGCGCGGCCGTGGAATCGGTGAGATCACCCTCGACGCGACCGACCAGCACGCCGGGCAGCGCCGGAGGGTCGTCCCGCAGCACCCGTGGCGACCTCAACAGCACCGATCCGGCTTCGGGCTCGGGTTCGAGCACGATTCCGCGCCCCTCGAGCGCGATCCACGCTTCGTGGTCGGCCACGTCCAGCACGGGCGAAGTGCGAGCGTGAACGAGTTCGTTCAGAAAGCTCACCAAACGCTGTACGCGGTCCCGGAGCAACGGATCGGATTCCCGAGTCGGTGCCTGCAAAACAACCCCTTCTACACGCTGCACGGTCAATTCGCAATATCTAGCTAATTGATGGCAACCCTAACAATGGGGTCCGACACCTGTCCCCGGACCGATACGGAACGCGGCCCAGATCACACGTGAGTGCGAGTGTGCGATATCCGGATCAGAAGTAATCCGGCAGCTCGGTCCCGGCCGCCGGGACGAAGGTCACGATGCGCTGCCGTGGATCACCGGGCAATTCCAGATTCTCGTAGTCGAAAGTCACATCGCCGCTATGGGGATGGCGAATAATCTTCCGGCCGAACGAACGCTGTTCGACCTCCCCGATTTTCCACAATTCGATGAATTCCGCGCTACCGGAGGCCAGTTCGTCCACCAGGGCGGTGGTCGCCGGATCGTTCGGATAGCGGCCGACCGTGCGGCGCAACTGGGCGACGGTGGCCGCGGCGACGTCCTCCCACTCCACGTAGAAGGTGCGGGCCGCGGGATCGCAGAACAGCGCTCGCGCCATGTTCTCGGCGGCCATGGGCCCGAAGACGTAGTTGGCCACGGGATTTGCGGCGAGGACGTCGAAGAGGTCGGTGATGACGACGGCGGGGGCCTTGTCGATGAGGTCGAGCATGCGCAGCAGCTCCGGCCGCGGTGTGACAGCGCCGGTTTCGGCCACGCGGGGCGGGTGGGCCAGCGTGTGCAGGTGGGCGGTCTCGATCTCGTTGAGGCGCAGGGCGCTCGCGAGTGCGTCGAGGACGTCGGTGGAGGGGTTGGCGGCGCGGCGTTGTTCGAGGCGTTGGTAGTACTCGGCGCTGATGCCTGCCAGGTGGGCGAGTTCGGAGCGGCGGAGGCCGGGGACGCGGCGCAGGCCGGAGGGGGGCAGGCCGGTGTCTTGCGGATCGACGCGGGCGCGTCGAGACTTCAGGAATTCCGCCAGGTCCTCACGTACCGCCATGACCGCAGTCTGGCACAGGGGCCGGTGTGGGTGGCCCTGGGAGTACGAGGCACGGCGTGAGCTGGTTACCGGCTTTGGCGGCTAGCAAGCTCTGATTCATGAACGAGAGATTCCAGCGGGGAGCCGCCAGACAGGCCGAACTCGGTGGGGCGGGCGGTGTTCGGGGGCGCGTCTACGACGAGTTGGCCGAGATCGCTCCGGATCTGCATCGGTTCGCGGTCGAATTCGCTTACGGCGATATTCATTCCAGGCCGGGGCTGGACGCGGGCAGGCGCGAGCTGGTGATCCTGGGCGCGCTCATCGCGCTCGGGGATACCCGCTCGCAGTTGGAGGCGCATATCGGGTCGGCGCTGAATGCCGGTGTCGCGCCCGGCGAGATCGTCGAGGCGATCCTGCAAGCCCTCCCCTACGCGGGTTTTCCCCGCGTGCTCTCGGCCATGTCGGTCGCCCGCGGCGTGCTCGCCGCCCGCGATCTGTTGCCCGTCACCACCGATTCCATTGCACCGTAGGAGAACCGCCATGACCACTTCTGTTTCCGGGACCGCCACCGCCCAGCAGCGCGCCGACATCATCGAGGCCGTCACCCGTCTGTTCTGGTACATCGACATCAAGGACTGGGATTCCTTCCCGAGCGTGTTCGCCGACGAGGTCACCCTCGACTACTCGAGCGTGTGGGGCGGTGGGCCCGCGACCGTCGCACCGGCGCAGATTCGCGCCGACTGGGAGAAGCTGATCGGTAGCTTCGACGCCACCCAGCATCTGCTCGGCAATCACCTGGTGTCCGTGGACGGCGATCACGCCGAGTTGACCGCGGTGTTCCAGGCGGTCCACATTCTCGCCAATCCGCTCGGCTCGCCGCGCTGGACCCTGGGCGGCACGTATCGGATCGGTCTGGAGCTCGTGGACGGGGACTGGAAGGTCGATTACATGCTGATGACGGCCCAGTGGGCCGACGGCAACAAGGACATCATGAACATCGCATCCGGTGGGCAGCGCCCCGAGGCGGCCTGAGAAACGGGGATATGAGAATGGGAAGGATTGCTTCCTTCCCATTCAACCTTATAACACAGTGGGGGGCTTGCCACAAGACCCCGGTGATGGCGCACTATTGCTCACCTAAGGCCGCAACCTGCGCAAACGGCGGGGTGTGGCGGCGGGGATCGCTAGTCGGGAAGGTGAGGTGCCGGTGCCGGATCAGGGGTATGCAGAAGAACTGCGGTCGGAGCAGGAGTATGTCGCCGGGCTGTACGCGCGGCTGGATGCCGAACGCGCGCGGGTGAAGGGCCGCTACAGCGAGACGTTGACGGTGCGCGGGAACGCGACCGCGTTGGTGGAACGCGACGCGGAAGTGCGCTCGCTGTCCAAGGAGATCCGGCGACTGGGTGTCGCCGACAACGGGTTGTGCTTCGGCCGCCTCGACAGTGTGGACGGTGAACCCACCTATATCGGCCGCATCGGCATTTTCGACGAGGCCAACGAATTCGAACCGCTGCTGATGGATTGGCGCGCGCCGGCGGCGCGGGCGTTCTATGTCGCGACCGCCGCGAGCCCGGAGAACATGCGGCGACGTCGCCAATTCCACACCCGCGACCGGCAGGTGGTGGATTTCACCGACGAGGTTTTCGGTCGCCCCGGCGACGGTGAACGCGGGGACGCGGCACTCCTGGCCGCGGTCAACGCGCCACGCGGTGAGGGCATGCGCGACATCGTGGCGACCATTCAGGCCGAACAGGATCGGATCATCCGCCTGGAACATCCGGGTGTGCTGGTGATCGAGGGCGGCCCGGGAACCGGTAAGACGGTGGTGGCGCTGCACCGGGTCGCGTATCTGCTGTACACGCAGCGCGAGCAGATGGAACGCAACGGCGTGCTGGTGGTCGGCCCGAATACGGCCTTCCTGAAGCACATCGGGCGGGTGCTGCCGTCGCTGGGCGAGACGAACGTGGTGTTCACCACCACGGGCGCGCTGTTGCCGGGACTGCGCGCGACCGCCGAGGACACTCCGGAGGCGGCGCGGCTGAAGGGTTCCCGCAAGATCCTCGAGGTGCTGAAGGCCGCGGTCGCGGATCGGCAGCAGGTGCCGCGGGATCCGATCTCGCTCGAATTGACCGATGTCACAGTGCGAATCGACGCCGATATCGTCGGCTGGGCGCGCGAGGAGGCGCGCGAGAGCGGCCGTCCGCACAACGAGGCCCGGCCGGTGTTCCTGGAGGTGCTCACCTGGGCGCTGACCGAACGCGCGATCGCACGCATCGGCAAGGGCTGGCTCACTCGTGAGGACCGCGACGCCTGGGAGAACATGCGCACCGATCTGCGCGCCGAGCTCGCCGAGCACGAGGGTTTCGCGGCCGTGATCGACGAGTTGTGGCCGACCGTGGAGCCGCAAGACGTACTGGCGGAACTGCTTTCGTCGCCCGAGCGACTCGCGGCCGCGGGCGCGGACCCGGCCCTGCTCCGTGCCGACGGTGCCGCGTGGACGGTGTCGGATGTGCCGCTGCTCGACGAGCTCATCGATCTGCTGGGCCGCGACACCAGCGCCGAGGAGGCCGCGGCCGAGCGGGAACGCAAGGCGCAGGCCGCCTATGCCGAAGGCGTGCTGGATCTGCTGGTCAGCCGCGCCGACCACATGGACGACGAGGACCACCTCTTCGCGACCGACCTGATCTACGGCGAGGACCTGGCCGACCGTTTCCTCGAACGCGACACCCGCGAGCTCGCCGAACGCGCGGCCGCCGACCGGGATTGGACCTACCGCCATATCGTGGTCGACGAGGCCCAGGAGCTCTCGGAGATGGATTGGCGGGTGCTCATGCGGCGCTGCCCGAGCCATTCCTTCACCGTGGTGGGCGATCTCGCGCAACGCAGCTCCCCGGCGGGCGCGACCGCGTGGGGCGACATGCTGGAACCGTATGTCCCGGGCCGCTGGCAGTACCGGTCGCTGACGGTGAACTACCGCACCCCGGCGGAGATCATGGCCGTCGCGGCCGCGGTGCTGGCCGATTTCGCGCCCGACGTGGTGCCGCCGGATTCGGTGCGGGCCTGCGGCGTCCAGCCGTGGGCGCGAGAGCTACCGGTCGACGAGATGGCCTCGGCCATAGCGGAATTCGAACGCGACGAAGCAGGTCGCGAGGGCACCAGCATCGTGATCGGCCCGCCCGGCATGCCGGGCACGGTCCCCGCCTGGGAGACCAAGGGCCTCGAATTCGACGCGGTGCTGGTAGTGCAGCCCGACGAGATCCTCGCGGAGAGCCCGCGCGGCGCGGCCGAGCTGTACGTCTCACTCACCCGCGCCACGCAACGCCTGGGCGTCCTGCATTCCCGCCCGCTGCCCGAGTCCCTCGCGGGACTCGAGCCTGCCGGTCTCTATACGTCGAAGTAGAGCTCGAATTCGTAGGGGTGTGGGCGGACGTTGATCTCGGCGATCTCGGATTCGCGCTTGATGCGGATCCAGGTGTCGATCAGGTCCTCGGTGAAAACGCCGCCCTGCGTGAGGTATTCGTGGTCGGCCTCGAGGCGGTTGATGACCTCCTCGAGGCTGCCCGGGGTCTGGACGACCTCGGAGCTCTCCTCCGGGGTGAGCTCGTAGAGGTCCTTGTCGACGGGCAACGGCGGCTCCATCTTGTTGGTGATGCCGTCGAGCCCGGCCATCATCATGGCCGCGAAGGACAGGTACGGGTTGCCCGAGGAGTCGGGGCAGCGGAATTCCAGGCGTTTGGCGGCGGCGGAGGTGCCGGTGACCGGAATGCGCACGGCGGCAGAGCGATTGCGCTGGCTGTAGACCAGGTTCACCGGCGCTTCATAACCGGGCACGAGGCGTTTGTAGGAGTTCACGGTCGGGTTGGTGAAGGCCAGCAGCGACGACGCGTGATGCAGGAGTCCGCCGATGTAGTGCCGCGCCAGATCCGACAGCCCCGCGTACCCGGCCTCGTCGTAGAACAGCGAAACGCCGTCCTTCCACAGGGATTGGTGCACGTGCATGCCGGAACCGTTGTCGCCGAAGAGCGGTTTCGGCATGAAGGTGACGGTCTTGCCGCCCTCCCAGGCGGTGTTCTTGATGATGTACTTGTAGAGCATCAGATCGTCGGCGGCGGCCAGCAGCGTATTGAACCGGTAGTTGATCTCGGCCTGCCCGGCGGTGCCGACCTCGTGGTGCCCCTTCTCCAGGTCGAAGCCCGCGATCTGCAGGTTGGTGCACATGCGGTCGCGCAGATCGACATCCGCGTCATAGGGCGCGACCGGGAAGTACCCGCCCTTGGGCCGCACCTTGTAGCCGCGGTTGGGGGTGCCGTCGGGATTGAACTTCTCGCCGGTGTTCCAGTCCGCGGACGCCGAATCCACCTCGTAGAAGGCGCGATTCATGCTGGTGTCGTAGCGCACCGAATCGAAGATGTAGAACTCGGCCTCGGGTCCGAAGTAGGCGGTGTCGGCGATCCCGGTGGAGCGCAGGTATTCCTCGGCCTTGCGAGCCACATTGCGGGGGTCACGGCTGTAGGCGGCGCGGGTGTGCGGGTCGTGCACGAAGCAGCTGATATTGAGGGTCTTGGCGGCGCGGAACGAATCCAGTTGCGCGGTGCGCAGATCCGGCAGTAGCAGCATGTCGGATTCGTGGATGGCCTGGAAGCCGCGCACCGAGGACCCGTCGAAGGCGATGCCGCCCTCGACCAGTTCGGCGTCGAACATCTTCGCCGGGATGGAGAAATGCTGTTGGATGCCGGGGACGTCGCAGAATCGGATGTCGACGTACTCGACTTCCTCGGCGTGGATGTAGTCCTGTACTCCGCTGGTGGTAGGGGTGATCACCGCTCGCTCCTCGTGGCCGCGCACGCCTACCCGATCGGACGTCCCGGTCGGGGTCCGGCGGTCCTGTTCGTGCTAACACGATACGTCGCGAGCCCCTATACCGGACTCGAATCAAGTTGCGCAACAAGATCATTGGTAAATTCATGTAAACCTCGATCACCGGGCCGGCGGACGCCGACGCCACCGCCGGGACCCCACTCCCCCGACTTTGTCACTATGCACAAGTACGCGTCGGTAGATCTTCGCCATTGCCAGTGGACCCGCCCATCCTTTGTGCGGTCTGCTGTGTTCGTGAGTTCAACACCGGCTGCGGGAACGGCCCCGCGCACCATGGTCGAGGCGTTCCAGGCCAATGTGGCCCGCTATCCACAGGAGGTGGCGCTGCGCACGCTCGGGGGCAGCGTCACCGTCACGTGGAGCGAATACGGGGATCGGGTGCGCACGATCGCGACCGGGCTGGCCGGAATCGGCGTCGGGCGCGGCGACACGGTCGCACTGATGATGACCAACCGCCCCGAATTCCACTTGTGCGACACCGCGATTCTGCACACGGGCGCGACCCCGTTCTCGGTGTACAACACCAACCCCGTGGATCTGCTGGCCTACCAGTTCGGCAATGCGGGCAACAAGGTGGTGATCTGCGAGCGGCAGTTCGCGCCGCAGGTGCTGGCGGCCGTGGAGAAGGCGGCGACGCAGGGCGTCACGGTCGACCACGTGATCTGTGTGGACGAGGCACCGGAGGGGTGCGTCTCGCTCACCGCGATCGAAACGGACGAGAATGCGGGCTTCGATTTCGAATCCGCTTGGCGCGCGGTGGATCCCGAGGATCTGCTGACCATCGTCTACACCTCCGGCACCACCGGTCCCCCCAAGGGCGTGGAGCTCACCCACACCAATTTCCTCGAGAACGCCCGCGTGGTGGACGAATTCGGCACCGGCGGGCCCGCCGACAAGGTGGTCTCCTACCTGCCCGACGCGCACGCGGCCAATCGCTGGTTCGCGCACTATCTGTCGTTGCTGACCGGCGCGCAGATCACCACGTCGCCGGATCTCAAGCAGGTGGCCTCCGCGCTCACCGAGGTGCATCCGTCGGTGTTCCTCGGCGTGCCGCGCGTGTGGGTGAAGGTCAAAGCGGCGCTGGAGGACCGCTTCGCGGCCGAGCCGAGCCCATTCAAGCGGCGGCTCATCGACTGGGCGATCGGGGTCGGCCGGGCCCGTGCGCGCGCCAATTCCGACGGGCGAGTGCAGAGCATCTTCGGGACGCTGCAGTATCAGCTCGCGGATCGCTTGGTACTCAACACCATTCGCAAGCAGCTGGGCATGGACAACATCCGCATTGCGGTCACCGGGTCGGCTCCGATCCCGAAGGACACCCACGAGTTCTTCCTCGGCCTCGGCTTGCCGTTGTGCGAGGGCTACGGCATGACCGAATGCACCGCGGGCGCGACCGTGGACCGCCCCGACCGCATCAAGATCGGCACGGTGGGCCGCCCGCTCCCGGGCGCGGAGGTCCGTATCGCCGAGGACGGTGAGGTGCTGGTGCGCGGCAAGATGGTGATGCGCGGCTACCGCAATGCCCCCGACAAGACCGCCGAGACCATCGATGCCGAGGGCTGGCTGCACACCGGTGATATCGGCGAGATCGACGCCGAGGGCTTCCTCAAGATCGTCGACCGCAAGAAGGAACTGATCATCAACGCGGCCGGCAAGAACATGTCGCCGACCAATATCGAGAACACTGTCACCGAGAGCACCCCGCTGGCGGGCACGGTGGTCGCGATCGGCGAGGGTCGCGCCTACAACACCGCGCTGATCTGCCTGGACCCCGATCTGGCCGCCGCCTTCGCCGAGCGCCACCAGCTAACCGACCGGAGCATTGCCGCGCTGGCCCAGGATCCACGCGTGCTGGAGTCGCTGCAGGAGGGCATCGACACCGCCAATACCAAGCTCTCCCGGGTGGAACAGATCAAGAAGTTCGCGGTGCTCCCGGACGTGTGGACACCGGGCAGCGATAACCTCACGGCAACCGGCAAACTGAGGCGCAAACCGATAGCTACCAACTACGCCGCTACTATCGAGTCGCTGTACGGGTAGTAGGAGAGTTATGCACGCGCGATTGCGGGACCGAGCGCTCGAAGAGCTGTACCGGCGCGCCGTCGTGGCGCGCGAGCAGATCCCCGGTGCCGTCGGCCCCTACCGCACCCTGCCGGAACCGCTGGTGGCCAGCGGTTTCGAGCGCGGCACCAAGTTGAATGTGGACCTGTTCTTCGACTTCGTGCGCTCGGGACGCAAGCCCTCGGCGGAGGACACCCACGAGCTGGTGGAGATCGCGTTGAGCCGGGTGCGGGACGGCGAATCGCTCGAGGATGTGCTGGGCCGCTACAGCCTGGGCGCGGAATACCTGTGGTCGCGGTTGCAGGAGACCGCGACCGAGCCGGAGCGTGAACTGCTCGACGCCGCGGCCATGTCGCTGCTGCAGTACGTCACCCTGCTCACCACCCGCATCGCGACCGCGTGTGTGCAGCGGGCGCACGATCCGCGCTGGGAGCTGCTCGAACGCCGCCGGGCCATCGCCGATGCCCTGCTCACCGGTCGCGATCCGATCGAGTGGGCCGAGGAACCGGCGATCGCGGTGCCGGACGCCTTCCTGGTGGCCGTCTTCCGGCTCGGCAGCACGCGCGGCACCGACACCAGCGAACTGCGTCACCGCATCGAGGCGATTCCTGGGGTGTTCCTGCGCCTGGACAGCGGCGGCTGGACCGCACTGCTGCCGCTGCACCCCGGTGACGACGGGACTGCGACACTCGCCGCGCTCTCGGGCCGGCTGCCCGCCCACGGTCAGCTCCCCCGGCCCGCGCTCGGCCAGGCCGCGCAACCCGTAGAGGTGCCGTCGCGATCCGGACCGCCCGCGCCGTATTGGGTCGGGGTGGCGACCGCGGACTCACGGGCCGCGGTTCCGACGGTCTTCGCCGAGGCCCGCATGCTCGCCGAACTGGGCCGCTGCCTGGACCGCCCGCACGCGGTGTGCCGCCGTCCGGACCTGATGTTCGAATACACCGTCGCCGCGGGCGGTCCCGCCCGCGCGGGCCTGGCGGCCGTCCTCGCACCGCTGGACGCCCAACCACTGCTGGCCGAAACCCTGGAAGTGTTCGTGGACACCGGTTTCAACCAGCTGGCCACCGCCCGCCTGCTCACCATCCACCGCAACACCGTCACCTACCGCCTGGCCCGGGTCCACGAACTCACCGGCCTGGACCCCCACCGCCCGACCGACGCCATGACCCTCTCGGCGGCCCGCATCGCCCGCCGCCTCGAATCTGCTTCGTTCACACCGTAATTCGACCGACCACGCCCACCGACCTCTCCTCGTCATTCCGGCGCGCTTCTGGCCGGAATCTACAGCCACCGGTCATGCACGGCTGGTGTGGATCCCGGCCAGAACCATGCCGGGATGACGGGGCGCATTGGTCAAGTGCGCTTCTTTGGTTCGAGTGCGGTTCCGGTCGAGCGCGCTTGTTTGGTCGAGTGCACATGGGCAGGGGTCACAGTCGGGGTGATTGCCGGTAGCGACGCGCCGACGCTGTGCGGTGTGCTCAGTTCCGACGACGAGGTCCGAGCCGTTCGCCACCGCAGCGGCGCGCGCAGCGACCTCCCGACCCCGCAGAGGTAGATCGTTGAGTAGCACCTTCCGGCCCCGTCGCTGCCGTCTGGCACCGTGGGCCGTGGCCGGGTTCTCCGTGCTGGCCATGACTGTTTCGTCCACTACCGCGCAGGGTGCGCCGGTGTTCGGGCCGGTGCCGAACGCGCCCGCGAATTTCGGGCTGCCGTCGGATTATCAGCCGACGCCGGAGCAGTACGGTGTGGGTTATCAACTGGGGCAGGTGGTTCCGCTCTCCGACGGCAATCAGTTGCAGGCCGAGGTGCGGTATCCGACCGATCCGGCGACGGGGCAGCGGGCCGCCGGTGAGTTCCCGGTGATCGTCAACTTCACCACCTACGGCGCGGTCACCAGCGCGCTGACGGCCGCCCTCACCGGGGTGATCGACGATCTGCACATCCAGTTGCCGGATCAGTTGAAGGATGCGCGGCGCATCATCAATCAGGCGACCTCCATGCAGGACATGCTGGTGCGGCACGGCTATATCGAGGTGACCGCGGATGTGCGCGGCACCGGCGGGTCGACCGGCGCGTGGAGTCCGGCGTCCAAGCAGGACGGCGTGGACGGCTCGGAATTGGTGGACTGGGCGGCGAAATTGCCCGGTTCCAATGGCAAGGTCGGGATGTACGGCTATTCGTTCCCGGGCCTGTCGGCCATGCGGACCGCCGAAACCGTCGGCCCCGGTTCACCGTTGAAGGCGATCGTGCCGTTCGCGGTGTCCAACAACATCTTCGACGAGGTGCTCAACCACGACGGCATGATGAGCCCGCTGCTGCTGACGGTCATCTCCCTGATGGTCCCGTACCTGAGCCTGATCGGGCCGTTCCTGACCGCCGTGGTTTCGCCGCAGCAGTTCCTGCGTTCGCTGGGTGACCACCTGATGGCGTTGGTGGGCCCTGACACCAGCACGGTGAAGCTGCTCTTCGACGCGTACACCGGAGGTGCTACCGCCTACGACAACACCTGGTGGAAGGACCGGCGTTTCGAGACCGACCTGCACAATCTGGTCGACAACGGCATCGCCATGTATCAGGTGGACGGCTGGTGGGATCTGTACCAGGAGGGTGCGGTGCGCAATTACGCTCAGCTGCAGAACCTCTCGGCCGGGCGCGACCAGTTCGCGCCTATGGCGGCCGATCAGCATGCCGACGGGCGTTACCAATTGCTCATGGGCCCTTGGTATCACGTCGGCCTGGGCCTGGGTCCCGGCTCACGCATGGACACCGACATGATCACACTGGCCTGGTTCGACCGGTGGCTCAAGGACATTCACAACGGCGTCGACGAGACCGGCAACCCGCTGCATGTGATCGACGCGAACAACAATGCCGCCGACACCGCGCGCTACCCGTTCGAGCAGGCCGCCGTCCAGCAGCGTTATTTCGACGGTGACCGGCTCGTCGCGGACCGGCCCACGGTCACCGACGCCTCGGATCGCCTGGCCTACACCGGGATCGACAACATCTGCAATCGCGAGACGCTGGGTCAGTACACGGCGGGCCTGCTCGATTTCGTGTTCCGGGTGTTCACCGTCTCCAATCCGTGCACCGAGTGGGTGCAGAATCCGACGGCGGGGCCGCGCTACACGATGGATCCGGTGACCGAGCCGACCGTGCTGGCCGGACCGTCGAGTGTCACCCTGTACGCCTCCTCCACCGGTACGGATGCCGCCTTCCAGGTGTGGCTCGACGATGTCGCGCCGGACGGGACGGCCGTGAACATCACGGGCGGTTCGCAATTGGCGAGTCAGCGCACCCTGGACCCGGACAAGACCTGGTCGGCCGATGGTGCGGTGTATGCGCCCGAGCACATCGTGCTGAAGGAGAACGAGCAGTTGCTGGCGCCCGGTGACGTGGTGAAGATGGAGATCAAGATCCGGCCCGCGTTCCATCGGCTCGAGCCGGGTCATGCGTTGCGTCTGCGCATCACCTCGGGCACGTTCCCGTCGACGATTCCGAATCCGGCGGATCTGGGCCGACTGCTGGGGACCTCGCAGCAGATCCAGCGCAATGCGGTCTACCCGTCGGCGTTGGTGGTTCCGCTCGCGCCCGCGGATTCGTTCTCGCACCGATAATTGTCTGAGTCTGCGTTTTCCACTCTGGATTAGCAGATTCGCCTGCCATTGACTCCTCGCCTCGGACAGTTCAGGCTGATTCGTGACAACTGTCCGAGACAGAAGAGAGCCGCAATGGCGCTGCGAACCGACGCCGAACCCCGCCAACGCACCGTCCGCAACGGCGACATCGAGATCGCCGTCTACGAGCAGGGCGTGCCCGACGGGCCGACCATCGTGCTGGTGCACGGCTGGCCGGACTCACACCACCTGTGGGACAACGTGATTCCGCATCTGACCGATCGCTTCCACGTGGTCAGCTACGACTCGCGCGGGCACGGCCGCTCGACCGATCCGGACGACTTCCACGCCTTCGCGATCGCCGAGCTGGCCACCGATTTCTTCGCGGTCGCCGATGCGGTGAGCCCGCACGAGCCGGTGCATGTGCTCGCCCACGACTGGGGTTCGGTGACGGTGTGGGACGCGGTGTGCGAGCCCGACGCCGAGCTGCGCATCGCCTCCTTCACCTCGGTCTCGGGCCCCAATCTCGATCATGCGGGCGCGTGGGCGCGGCGGCGTTTCGCCCGCCCGACGCCCCGCAACCTGGTGGGCCCGCTGGCCCAATTGGCCTCGGTCGCCTATCAATTCGCGTTCATGGCCCCGATCACGCCCGCACTGGTGCGACGCGGGCTGACCGATCGCGCATTCCGGCTCGGGCTGCGGCTGGCACAGGGCACGCCCCCCGAGCAGGTCACCCTGGGCGAGACGTTCACCGCGGACGCCGCCAACGGGTTGAAGATCTATCGCGCGAATCTGGTTGTCGGCAAGGTGTTCTCGTCGCGGGAACGGCACACCAAGGTGCCGGTGCAGCTCATCGTCGCCGACCGCGATCCGGCCGTGCGGCCCGCCGTGTTCGACGACGAGGCCGAGTACACCGAGCAGCTGTGGCGGCGCGATCTGAAAGCCGGTCACTGGGTGCCGTATTCGCATCCGCGGGTGCTGGCACGCGCGGCCGTGCAGCTGATCGATGCGGTGTCGGGCCGGGAGCCGTCGCGGGAGCTGCGGCGCGCGGAGGTCGGCCGCCCGGCGGGCCGCCCCTTCGACGATCATCTTGTGGTGGTGACGGGCGCGGGGTCGGGCATCGGCCGCGAGACCGCCCTGGCCTTCGCACGCGACGGAGCCGAGGTGGTGGTCTCCGATATCGACCGGGACGCCGCACGCGAGACGGCCACCCTGATCGCCGAATCCGGCGGCACCGCTTACCCGTACGTCCTGGACGTCGCGAACGCGGCGGCGGTCGAGGCGCACGCGGACGAGGTGGCCGAGGTGCACGGCGTCCCCGACGTGGTGGTCAACAATGCCGGCATCGGCCAGGCCGCACCGTTCCTGCGCACCCCGGCCGAGAGCTTCCAGCGGGTCATCGACATCAACCTGTTCGGCGTCGTGCACGGCTCCCGGGCGTTCGGGCGGTTGATGGCCGAGCGCGGCCTCGGCGGTCACATCGTGAATGTCTCGAGCATGGCCGCCTACACCCCGCAGCAGGGTTTCAGCGCCTACTCCACCAGCAAGGCAGCGGTTTTCACCTTCTCCGACTGCCTGCGCGCCGAACTGGCCGCCGACGGCATCGGCGTCACCACTGTCTGTCCCGGCATCGTCCACACGAATATCGTTCGCACCACGGAGTTCTCGGGTGTCTCGGCGGAAAAGGAGCAGGCCCGGCAGCAATTGTTCGACACCCTCTACCGCTGGCGGCGGTACCCGCCGTCGAAGGTGGCCACCGCCATTGTCCGTGCGGTCCAGCACAATCGGGCCGTCGTCCCGGTCACCCCGGAAGCGTGGGCGGCCTACTACGGCACCCGGCTCACGCCGCCGAGCCTGATGCGTTTCGGCATCGCCCGGGCGAGCCTGGCCCGCTGACGTGCTTACGTGGCGCGCTTCGGCGGGTCGAAGTCGGTGTGTGAGACCTCGTGGAGTTCACCGTCGATCCAGTCGTAGATCGTCTCGGACTTGATGTAGGCGTGCACCACTTTGGGCCGTCCTCGCCACGCCGATCGATCGAGATCGGGGGCGGCGGGGGCAGCCCGCAAACCGAAGGACGCGTCCGTGACCTGACGCGGCGGCTGCGTCGCACGGGCGGTGTAGTGCAGGTCCCCCGGTGAGTTCAACCTCGCCGCCTCGATGGCTCCCATCGTCAGTTCGGCGACCTCGACGCCGCTGGGTCGACCGGGTGCCAGACGGTGCACATGGGTCTGCCCGTGGATGCTCGTCTCCACCGTGCACCCGTCGGGCGAGAACCGGCCGCGTGCCAGGAAACCGGGCTCGCCCCACGCGCCGATGGTCCAAGCGACATCGGAGGTGTGCCGGTGCAGGAGCGGGACATCGGCTGCAAGCGAGCCGAATACAGCGCCGAGCCGCTCGGCACAGATCGCCAGCGCCCGCCGGTAGCCCGGGTCGGCAGCCTCGGGCGGCACGATTTGCACGAGCCGCAGTTGGCGGTACTCGCCATAGCCGTACCGCAGTCGGTGGTCCTCGGTCTTGGAGGCGATGAGGCCCACGACGTTCGGATGGACGTGCATCAGATCGCCCGTGGCCGCCTCGTCCGGCACGGCGCCGAAGGCCTTGAAGACGCCGTCGATATCGGCCCGGGACCAGATGCCGCGCCCGGAACGCCTGCCGCGCCGCAGCGCGTCGCGGAGCGTGGATCGCTCGCCCGCCGTCCCCAGATTCGCACCGATCCTCGAGCCGACCACCGTCGGCACATGCTCGAGAAATCCCTCGCCCGCCCGTTGATCATTGCCGTTCTCACCCACGACGCCAGACTAACGATCGTGTGGGCACACGTTACTCGGAGCCGGGCGGCCTCCTGCGGTGCGGGATGGCCCACGCGGGTCCGGTGCGTCTCCCCCTGCCGGCCGCGGCGTCCCCGCCGACGCCGCGGCCGGTTCCCCGTTCCCCCGGCCGCGCGAGCCCCCAGCGCCCGCGCGGCGAGTCTTGTTGTGCCGTCACCGAATTCAGGTCCAGCACCAGTCGCTGACCCGGTGCGGCACGCGAGACGCACAACAGCATGTCGCCCTGGGCACGCTGGGCGTCGTTGAGGACGGTGTCGCGGTGATCGACCGTGCCGGACAACACCCGCACCTTGCAGGTGGTACAGAAGCCCTGCCTGCACGAGTACGACACCGACGGCCGGGCCTGCGCCACCACCGCCAGCGCGGTCCGGTCGGCCGGTACGTCGAGTATCGGCCCGCCCCGGCCCAATTGGATGCTGAATGGCCGGCCGTCCTGGATCGGTGGTGGCGAGAAGCGCTCCAGGTGCAGTTCCACGCCCGGCGCGTCGATCACCCGTGCGCCCACCACATCCAGCAGCGCGGGCGGACCGCATACGTACACGGCCAGTTCGGGATCCAGTGTCGGCACCAGGTCCGCGCCGGTGGGCAAGCCGTCGACATCGTCGGTGCGCACCCGGACCCGGGAACCGTAGCGGGTCAGCTCGTCGAGGAACGGCACCGAATCCCGATGCCGGCCCGTATAGACCAGTGACCAGTCCATGCCCGCGCGGTCCGCGGCGCGCAGCATGCCCAGGATCGGCGTGATCCCGATGCCGCCCGCGATGAACCGCAGCCGCCTGCCGTCACCCGGCCCGGTCAGGGTGAGCGGGAACGCGTTGCGCGGTCCCCGGATCTCGACGCGGTCGCCGATCCGCAGCCGGTCGTGCAGCTCCACCGAGCCGTCGCCATCCGGTATGCGCCGCACCGCGATTCGATAGTGGAACGGATCGTCGGGGTCGCCGCACAGCGAGTACTGCCGCAGCAGTCCCGACGGCAGCACCACGTCCAGGTGCGCGCCGGGCCGCCACGGTCGCAGTACCGCGCCGCGTGGATGCGCGAACACGAAACTCACCACGTCCGCGTCGGCGGCGACCACTTCGCGATCCACCAGCACGAGGTGCGTGGTGCGCGCGATGCCCGGGGCGGCCTTGCCCGGCGGGGACATCCACGCCAGCACGCGCGCGCCGGGCGCGATCAGTTTGTCGGCCACCCGCAGCAGCGGATCGTGCCGCAGTGGCGCCCAGAACGCGGGTGGCACACCGCGGCTGCGTATTTCGGCGATGCGGCCCTCGATGGTCTGGAGTTCGGGGGCTCGGCTCATGAGGCGTGCGCCCGCTTCGCGGCCGGGGATTTCGCCAGATAGCCGAGGGCCTGCGCGGTATCGCCGGTGTCGGCCGGGTCGTAGTCGGCGCGCACGAACGAGGCGAAGCCGCGCCCGATCAGCCGCCAGGGCGGCAGTGTGCCCCGGCGGACGGCACCGTTGATCTCCCGGAAAACCTTGACCGGCCCCATCTTCGGCATGGTCGGGTCCTGGCGGATCAACCACCAGGCCACCGCGATCAGCCCGAACGGCAGTCCGACGCTGCTGCCCAGATAGAAGGTGACCAGCCGGGGCCGCCGGGCCCCGAAGTAACGGGCCACATTCCAGGCCACACTGCGATGCTCGACCTCTTCGGCGCCGTGCCAGCGGAACAGGTCGGTCAGCGCCGGGTCCGCGTCCATGGCCTCGAAGTCCTGGTTGAGCAGCCAGTCCCCGGCGACCGCGGTGAAATGCTCGATCCCGGCGATCCCGGCCAGCATCTGCACCACGACCCGGTGGCGCAGATGTTCGGGCAGCGTGTCGAGCCGGGCGATCGCCCGGTCGAAGAGGTATTCGACCTCGGTCAGGATCGGTTCGGGGTCGATGCCGTGCCGTTGCAGGAACTCCCAGGTCGCCCGGTTGTGGGACTCCGCGTGCAGCGCCTCCTGCCCCATGAAGCCGACCATCTGCTCGCGCAGTTCCGCGTCCTCGACGTACGGCAGTGCGCGCCGGAACATTTCGACGAAGCCACGTTCGCCCAGCGGCAGGATCAGGTTGAGACCGGAGATGGCGTGCGAGGCCACGGGTTCGCCCGGGATCCAGTGCAGCGGTGAGCGGGAGAAGTCGAAGTGCACCTCGCGAGGTCGCAGCACCACCGCGCCCACATGCTCGTTCATTGCTGTCGCTCCTTTGCGTCACCAACAGTCTGAGACAGTTTACGTGCAATGTCCATGCTCTCGACGGGCGGTGATTCCGAATCGGCCAATGAATTCGGCCTACCCACGAAGATCGGCCCCATGACACACTGAGACACCCGAGAGTTTCGGAGGTTCTCCATGCTCGAACCGCGCCAGGGTGGATTCCGGCGACCGCGCCGCCGCAGTGCCGAATCGGACGATCCGCTGCCGACCCGCAGCGCCGTCCGCAATGCCAAGATCACCACCCTGCCGGTGGCCTACGCGGCCCGCCGCGTCGGCGGCCTGGGACGCCGGGCAATGGGCACCCCGGCGCGCGAGGTCGAAATCGACATCCAGGCACGCACCGCCCAGCACATGTTCGAGGTGCTCGGCGAACTCAAGGGCTGCGCGGCCAAATTCGGGCAACTGCTGGCCCTCTACGAGCTGGCGCTGCCCCCGGAACTCGGCGAACCCTATCGGGAGGCGCTGACCCAGCTGCAGGATACGGTCCCGGCCATGCTGCCGCCCGCGGTTGAGGCGGCGATGGCGGCCTCACTGGGCGAGCAGTGGCGAGATCGCTTCGCCGAGTTCGATCTTCGTGCCGCGGCGGCCGCCTCGGTGGGTCAGGTGCATCGCGCCGTGTGGCCGGACGGGCGGACGGTGGCCGTCAAGCTCATGTATCCCGGTGCGCGGGCAGCCGTCGCCTCGGATCTGGCACAGATTCGCCGACTCGCCCCGCTGGCAACGGTTTTCACGCCGGACGCGGATGTGCGGGGACTGGCCGACGCCTTCGCCGCCTGCATCAGCGAGGAACTCGACTACGTGAAAGAGGCTGCGACACAGCGCATCTTCGCCGCCGCGTTCGCCGGCGACCCGGATTTCGCGATCCCCGAAGTCGTGGACCAGTGCGAGGATGTGCTGATCAGCGAATGGCAGGACGGTATTCCGCTGCATCGGGTGATCGCCGCCGGTGATCCGGCCGAGCGTGATCGGGTGGGACTGCTGGTGACCCGCTTCGTCATCTCCGGCTGCGCCCGTACCGGACTGCTCTATACCGATCCGCATCCGGGTAATTTCCGGATCCTGCCCGACGGCCGCCTGGGCGTGGTCGATTTCGGCGCGTGCACCCCGTTCCCGGACCACCTGCGCGCCCTGGCCGGCGATATCGGCGATGCCGCGCTCAACGGCACGGACGCGGATCTGACCGCGGCCCTGCGCCGGCATGGTTTCGTGCGCCCGGACCGCGATATCGACGTCGACGCCCTGGCCGCCATGGCCGACCCGATCCGGGATCTGTTCACCCGCCACGAGGTGCACCTGACCACCGAGTGGTTGCGCCGGCAGGTGCTGCGCGCCACCGAGCCGAGCCTGTCGAACGTGACCCGCCACCTGGTCAGCCCGCCCGAGTACACCCCGATCGGACGGGCCATCCTGGCGCTGGCCGGGGTGCTGTGCCAGCTCGGCGTCCGGGGTCCGCTGCGGGCCGAATTGACCGCGCACCTACCGGAATTGGCGGCCGCGATCGAACGCTTCCACCTCGGCGAGGGACCCGCGGCGGCTGCCACGGTGGTGCCGCTGCGGGCTAGAGATGCATCCAGGTCGGCCAGACCTGCGACCACGGCTTCTTGGGGTCCGAGCACTTCCAGATGGTGACGTCCTGGGTATTGCCCTTGAATCCCAGCCGGGTGTCGACCTTGCCGACCGGTTCGACATGGGCGAACTGGCTGCGCAGCACCGCCTCGTAGCCGCCGACGGCCAGCACCACCGAGGCGTCGTCGGGTGGGGTGCCGAAGTAGCCGAAGCCGCGGCTGGGACTGTAGAGCGGCGGCAGCTTCGATCGGCCGAGCTCGTCGAGAGCGCTGGCCTGCCAATAGGTGTCGGTGATGATGACGGCGTGCGCCCGCTCGGCCGGCGGCAGGGCGTCGTAGACGCGCACCACCTCGTCGGTGAGCTCGTGCCAGCCGAAGGACCCGTACACGCCGATCCGGACGGCCGCTTCCGCGTCGTCGCGGGGCGGGGTGACCTGGTCGGCGGGCCGCCAGGGCGTGGAGTAGAGGGTGAAAGCCGTTGCGCCGACCGCCAATACGGCGACGAAGGCGGTCAGCACGCGACCCCACGGCGGCCGGATGCGTTCGGCCGTGCCGACCACCCCGACCGCGCCCGCGGCGATGACGACAGCGTACATTCCGGCCGCGTAGTAGATCCGACCGCCGGTGACCAGGAACGCCGCGAACAGCAGCAGCAGGGTGACGCCGATGAATCGGTAGGGCCGCAACGTATCCCAGCGCAGCAGCACCCACACTCCCCATAGCAGCAGCAGCGCGCCGAGGTATCCGGCCAGGCTCACCGACATCGGGATGAACAGCAGCCGCCCGCCCAAGATCCCCTGTTCGGCCCCGATCACCCCGCCCATCTTCAGTTGCGGCCAGGAATGGTGGGCCTGCCACAGCAGTTCGGGCACGGTCGCGACGACCACGATCGCGCCGCCGACCCACAGCAGCGGACGACGCACCAGCTCGCGGGGCCCGCACAGCAGACTGCTCGCCGCGACCGCCAGCCAGAAGAACGGAATCAGCCACTTCACCTGGATATCCACCGCGGTGACCAGGGCGGCGGCCAGCAGCAACAGGTCGTTGCGGGTGCGCACCCAGCGCACCACGAGCCAGGTGATGATCACCCACAGCGCGGTATCCACCGCGTTGGTGGTGAGCATGGTGCCCTGCAGCAGCAGGAACGGTGAACTCGCGTATCCGAGCGCGGCCAGCAGCTGGGCGCGGCGGCCGCCTTCGAACTCGCGGGCGAGCATGGCGCACAGCACGATCGCGGTCACCGTCAATGCCACCGACGGCAACCGCAGCACCAGGAACGAGCCGGGTGCGAGGGTGTCCATCAGGCGCGAGAGCAGCGGCAGCACCGGTCCCTGATCGGCGTAGCCGAAGGCGGGTCGTCGCCCGGCCGCCAGGAAGTAGAGCTCGTCACCGAAGTACCCGTACCGTGAGGCCGACAGCACCAGCACCAGTGCCGCGGGTCCGGCCACCGCGGCGACCGTCCACCACGCCATGGGCGGGCGGTCGTCGGCCTTGGCATGCCGTCCCGAACCGCTGGGCCGGGCCGGGCGATCCACCACATCGGTCAACGCGCACTCCTCGACGGCGGGGTCACGCTCGGACTGCCTGAAATCTACCGCGTTCGGCCGGTGAATCCGGTACTCCGCGCAGGTCGCCGCGTCGCGCACGGAAGCGGCCTATACTCGATGCCGGTGTGACTGCCGCGCAACGCGTTTGAGCGAAGGAGGCCCGGCATGACCGAACAGACCCCGGACACCAACCCCTACGGCACCCCGACGACGAGCGGGCCGGAGCCGATCCGTTCGACCCAGAATCTGCTCAACACCTTCATCCGCAGCCTGCTCAAGGTGCCGTTGCTGGCTCCACAGGTCGGTAAGCGGCTGTGCGTCCTGCACGTGGTCGGGCGCAAGTCCGGCAAGGTTTACGACGTCCCGGTCGCCTATACCCGCCATGACGGCGACATCCTGATCGGCACCGGCAAGCATCCGTGGGTGAGCAATATCCGCAAGGGCACACCCATCGCGGTGTCCTTCGGCGGACCGAAGCACACCGCCGACGCGGAGGTGCTCACCGACGCGGAATCGGTGGTGCGGCTTTCGGAGGTGATCGCCCGCGACAACAAGCAGTGGGCGAAGTTCAACGGCATGAGCATCGACGCGCAGGGCAATCCGAACCTGGCCGATGCCTACCAGAGCTGGCAGCAAGGTTGCGTCATCATCCGGCTCACCGTGCACTGAGCTCGACGATCAGTCGACGAGGCGGGCCTGGACGTAGTCCTCGGCGTTCAGGCCCACCAGCACCTGCCGCACCACCGGCGGCGCCCAGGACGCCGACGCGTCGTGCCCGAGCGCCGGATCGGTGAGCGTCACGATGCGCCCGCGGGTCTCGAATTCGAAGGTGCCCGCCGCCCGGATGTTCTTGAGCCAGTCCACATCCCGCCCGTAGGTCAAGGCGATGCGGTAGCCGCCGTCGCGCTGGAAGACCATGACCGGCGACCGATATTCCCGCCCCGATTTGCGTCCCCGATGAATCACGATCCCGAAGAACGGCGCCACCCGTGCCAGCACCCCCAGCACCGGATTGCTGATCTTGCGGTTGATCCTCGCGAGGGCCCGGGGCAGCGGCATGATCTCGTCCTCCCTGACGAAAACGGTTGCGCCCCTGAGGCTACGCCGCCCTCGATCATGCCGCGCGGCATCGACGGCGGACAGTATCACCGGAGGTGAAACGTGATCGCTAGGGTGCTTTACAGGGCGCCCGATTCCCGCGGCGCGGCAGGAAGGAGCCCGGCCCATGTCGGAGATGATCGCGGTGTACGACGCCGCCGGTCGCGAGATCGGCGCGGAGGAACGCGCCGTGGTCTATGCCGAGGGCATCTGGCATGCCAGCGCCGGCGTGCTGGTGCGCTCCCGAGACGGCTCGAAGGTCTACGTGCACAAGCGAACCGACACCAAGGCGGTCTTCGCGGGCATGCACGATTGCCTCGCCGGCGGCGTGCTGGCCCCCGGCGAGGACCCCGCCGAGGCCGCGATCCGGGAACTCGCCGAAGAACTCGGCATCGAACTGGGCCCCCACGACGACCACCCCCTCCCCCTGGCCGCCGCCTCCTGGAACGGCGTCTGGGCCGGCCGCCCCATGCGCTGCCACCTCTTCGCCTACGAACTCCGCTACGACGGCCCGATCCGCCACCAACCGGAGGAAATCGTCGACGGCTGGTGGTGGACCGACGAGGAATTGCGCTCCCACCTGGAAAACCCGAACTGGCCCTTCGTCCCCGACACCCGAACCCTCATCCCCGACCTGCTGCGCTGACCCATACAGGTGACGTGCCACAACACGCTTACGGATCGATCACCGAGATCCGCCCCGTGGTGTCGACGACGTAGGCAGCGTGGGTGCTGGGATCCACCGACACCGACACCGAATCCGCCGAGGGATCCCAAGGCTGGGAGTCTTCGATGCGGACCGTCGCGGAAATCCTGCGGGAAACGGTATCGATGATCTGCACTGACGGCACGGACCCTTTGCTGACCGCATAGAGGGTGTGGGTGGCGGGGTCCACCGCCACTCCTGATTGCGAGCCGCCGATGTCGATGGTGGCGGTGACCCTGCGCAACCCGAGATCGACGACCGACACAGAGCGCCCCTCACCGTTGGTGACGTATGCGGTGTGGGTGCTCGGGTCGATCGCAATTTCTTTCGGCCTGCCGCCGATGTCGATGGCGGCAGTAACCGTGCGTGACGCGAGATCGATGACCGACATCGAACTCAACTGGCTGCTGGTGACATAGGCCGTGTGGGTGCTCGGATCCAAGGCAACACTCAACGGCATGAAGTCTTTGGTGTCGAAAGTGGCCGTAACCGTGCGGGATACAGGATCCACTACCGACCAGCCGCCCGTCTGGCTCACTACGTAAACGGTGTGGGTACCGGGATCTACCAACACCTTGGTCGGTGTTCCCCAGGGGATCCGTATGGTTTCCGTGAATTTTCGCGCTGCCGCGTCGACGACCTCGAGGTCCTTGATGTTGTTGACGTAGGCGAACTGAGTGCCCGGATCCAGCGCAACACAACCGAGTCCCCCATCAGCTTTGATGGTGTCGATGACCGTGCGGGACGTCGTGTCGATGACTGAAATCGAGTTGTTGTTGTTGGTGACAAAGGCGGTGTGGGCGATCGGATCCATCACCACGTTTGTCGGAACGCCGCCGACGTCGATGGCAGTCAGGCGTGGCGAGTGAGGGTCCGGGCGAGTGGTGTACCACACGCACGCGCCGGTGACGGCCACCGCGGTCACTGTTGCGATGGCGGACAGGATGATTCGGTTTCGCCGCAATCTGCCCGTATCCCGAACTGCGGCGGCGCTTCCCATGGATCCGGACGTTTTCGCAAACGGACTCGGCTGAATGCGAACCGTCGCCGCTTCTTGCACGGCCACGGGTACCAGGGCGAAACGTGCCGCGGCAGCCAGTTCTGTGGCGGCTTGATATCGCTGGGTGGGGTCCTTGGCCAGTCCTCGGGCGATGATCTCGTCGAATGCGATGGGCACATCCGGACAGATCGAACTGGGCCGGGGCGCCTGGCCGGTCAGGTGCCCAGCGATCTGCTGTTCCATGCTGACAGCAGGGTAAGGCTTTGCGCCGGTGAGGCATTCGTACAGTACGCACGCCAGCGAGTAGACGTCGGAACGGGCGTCGGCCTGTCCGATGCTCAATCGCTCGGGGGCCATGTAGGCGAAGGTGCCAATAGCGGCTCCCACACTGGTCAAGCCGGTCTCGGCGACGACGCGGGCGATTCCGAAGTCGATCAAATATACGAAACCGCTCGCGCTCACCAAGATGTTCGACGGCTTCACATCTCGATGAATCAGCCCTTGGGAGTGAGCTGCGGTCAGCGCCTCGGCAACCTGTTCGATGATCGCGACCGCCGCGGCCGGTGCCATCGGACCGTACTGGGCGAGGACCGCATCCATACCGGAGCCGTCCACCAGCCGCATGTCCAGGTAGAGGCGTCCGTCTATCTCACCGAAGCCATGAATCGGAATCACGTGCGGATCGTTCAGTGCTGCGGCGGAGCGTGATTCACGCCGGAAGCGTTCACGGAACTCCGGGTTGTCGGCCGAGTGCTCGGGCAGCACCTTCAACGCGACAACGCGGTCGGTGTGCGTGTCGTATGCCTCGAATACTTGGCCCATTCCCCCTTCGCCGAGCTTCCTCCGCAACCGGTAATGCCCGAAGGGGTTCCCCTCCACCGCGCCTCCCCCACACATGCAGCGGCGTCGATCACCGCGTCCGCAGCTCGTAGGTTACAGGTGTCGTGACGTACCCCGGACGCGGCGAAGGCCCATCGATATCCCGCGCGAATTCGATGGGCCTTCGTTGCTACGTCGGTTCAGGCCGTGGGGGCCGAACCGCTCGAGCTGCCGGTGAACAGACCCTGAATGGTCTTGATCAGAACCGACGCCAGGAAATCCGAAGCAGATCCGGACACGTGGTACTCCTCATCTTTTCGAACAACATGTCGGGCATGTGAATCATGCACGCTTCACATTCTTTGGGAAGCAGATTTCGCGGGAAAGTTTCCCCGAACCCGACTGGAGCTACACCATAGAACGCGTTCCACCTGGGTTTATATCAGTTCGATAAACATGTGACTTACGTCACAGAACTAACCGGACGAAGCGCTCGAACCGGCCCAGGCCGCGAAGGCACCGGGGTTGCGAGTCTGCAGCAGCACCCGGCCGGGGCCGACGAAATCGAAGACCAGGCCCTCGCCGGATTTCAGCGATTGCAGTGAGCGGCCCGAGACCGCGCGACGGATGGTGAAGTTCATGGCCAGGTCGTAGGCCACCACGTGACCGGTGTCGATGGTGACCGGCTCACCGGGTCCCAGATCCACCACGTCGATGGCCCCGAACACGCCCAGCACCACCTCGCCCTGGCCGTGCGCGCGCAATCCGAAACCGCCCTCGCCGCCGAACAGGTTCGCCAGCCCACCCCATTTGGCCTCCACGGTCACGCCGTGCGAGTTGGCGATCCAACCGCCGCGGCTGATGAAGAAGGGATGGTCGGTGGTGATCGGCAACGCGAGCATGTCACCGGGCAGCGCCGGAGCCACGTCCACCCAGCCGCCTTCCGCCGGCGCGGTGAACGTGGACACGAAGAACGACTCCCCCGCGAGCACGGAACGCTTCAACCCGGCCAGGATGCCGCCTTCGGCCTTGGCGGCCAATGAGACTCCCGCCGAATGGGCCACCATCGCGCCGCTCTCCACCCGCACGAGTTCACCCCCGGCCAGGAAGCAGCGGGCAATGGTCGAGGACGGATTGTGCCGCAGCGCCACCTTCATGCCCGCGACCCTAACAGTGCGTGCCCGACCGGGGGTGAACCTCACGAATGCGTTATTTGCCGCCCTCGGTGAGTGTCACCGGCTGTGCGACATAAGCACTTCCGATCACGTCGACGCCTTGGGATTTCAGCAGATCCAGGGCCTTGGTGACGTATTCGACGGTGTAGGCCGAGGTGTCGGGGTCCTTGGTGAGGACCGTCTTGCCTTCCTGATTCTTGGTGGTCTTCGCGATCGCCACGGTCCGATCCCAGGCCGACTTGTCGATCATCCCGATTCCATTGGGGGACGGCCAGATCAGCTTGTTGATCTCGGTGATCTGCCACTGCTGGTGGCTGGCGCCCAGCGTCGATCCGGCGGCCACGGTGAGGTCGCGGCACTTGTCGACATTGTCGCGGCAGAATGCCCAGCCCTGGAGCGAAGCGGCAATGAATTTCACCGTCTGGTCGGCGTATTTCGAGTCCTTCAGTTTCTCGGTATTGGCCCAGATGGCGTCCTGCAGCATGGCCACGCCCTGATCGTTCCAGTCGATGGTGGCGAAATCATCCGGAGTGTACAGCTTTCCGGTCGCGGGATTCTTCACCTCGAGCAGCTGCGCGTATTCGTTGTAGGACATGGCCTGCGCGGCGTCGATATCGTGGGCGAGAAAGGCGTTCATATCGAACTGCTGCTGTACCAAGGTGACATCCTTGGCCGGGTCCAGCCCCGCCTTGGTCATGCCCGCGAAAAGCTCGAATTCATTGCCGTAGCCCCAGTTTCCGACCTTCTTGCCCTTCAGGTCGGCCGGGCCGGTGATGCCCGCGCTCTTGAACGACACCTGTTTGGTGCCCGAACGCTGGAAGATCTGCGCGACATCGGTGATGCCCGCGCCGGCCTCACGCGACGCGAGGGCCTTGGGCACCCAGGCGATCGCATAGTCGGCCTGGCCCTGGGCGAGCACGGTCTGCGGGACGATATCGGTGCCGCCGTCGAGGATTTCGACGTCGAGGCCCTGCGCCTTGTAGAAGCCTTGCGAGGCCGCGGCCAGATAGCCCGCGAACTGCCCCTGCTTGAACCACTGCAGCTGCAGTTTGACCTTGGTCAGGCCGTCGGAGGTGGTGGAGTTGTCGGAGGTGCTGCATCCGGACAGCGCGGCCACCACCAGGGTGGCGGCGGCCAGCACGGCCCGGATGCGGAATCTACGGGTGGTACTTCTCATTTCGATCTCCCAGGGATGGTGCGGGGTCTGCGGGTGAGCTGCTCGAGCAGCAACACGGCGGCCAGGAACACCAGGCCGAGGATCATGGCGGCCACCACATACGCCCAGGCGCGCGGGTAGGCGGTATTGGCGGCGGCGGAGGTGATGCGGCTGCCCAGGCCGTGCTGCAGGCCGCCGAAGTATTCGGCGATGATGGCCGCGATCACCGCGCCTGGTGCCGCGATCCGCAAGCCGGTGAACAGGTGCGGCAGCGCGGCCGGCAGCCGGACTGTGCGGGTGACCTGCCAGCCGCTGGCGGCGTAGGCGGTCATCAGGTCGGCGTGCACGCGCGGCACCTGCCGCAATCCCCGTGCGGCACTGACGAACACGGGGAAGAACACCACGATGGTGGCGACCAGGCGGCGGGGCAGGTCGGTGGTGGTGGAGAACATGGAGTTGAGCAGCGGTGCCAATGCCACGATCGGGACCGCGGCCGCGCCCGCCGCGAGCGCGCCCAGTACCCCGTCGACCACCCGGAACCGGACTGCCACGATGGCGGCGGCGATCCCGAGCACCGCGCCCGCCAGCAGGCCGACGAGAGCGTTCTTGCCGGTTGCGACGCCCGCCTCCAGGATGGCGTGATAGTTGTCTGCGAACGCCTTTCCGATGGCACTCGGCGACGGCAGCAGGAACGAGGGGACGCCCGCCGCCACCGTGAGCACCTGCCACAGTACGAGCAGGACGACGCCGAAAAGCACTGGCGGCAACCAGGTTCTGAGGACTCGGGTCATCGCATGTCCCGTCCTGCGGTGCTTTTCGGCGTGCCTGCGTCGCCATGCCCCTCATGCAGGGCGGCGCGGACCGCGGCCACGGCGGCGAAGAAATCCTCGCCCGAGCGCACGTCGTCATCACTGTCACGGTCCCAGCCACCGGTCGCCAGCACCTCGGTGATGCGGCCCGGACGCGGGGACATGACCACCACGCGATCGGACAGGAACACCGCCTCGGGAATCGAGTGCGTCACGAAAAGCACCGCGGCACCGGTCTCCTCGGCGATGCGCAGCAGTTCGCCCTGCATGCGCTCGCGGGTCATCTCGTCGAGCGCCCCGAAGGGCTCGTCCATGAGCAGTAGCGGTGGTTTGCGCGCGAGAGCGCGAGCAATGGCGACACGCTGCTGCATGCCGCCCGACAGCTCGGCGGGAAATCGGCGCGCGAAATCGGTGAGCCCGGTGATCTCGAGCAATTCGGCACTGCGCGCGCGCCGTTCCTTCTTACCCACCCCGTGCAGCTGCAACGGCAACTCGACGTTCTCCTGCACGCTGCGCCAATCCAGCAGTCCGGCCTGCTGGAACGCGATGCCGTAGTCCTGGTCCAGCCGCGCCTGCCGGGCGGTCTTGCCATGCACCACAACGGTTCCCGAGCTCGGCTGCTCCAGGTCGGCGACGATGCGCAGCAAGGTGGACTTGCCACAACCCGACGGGCCGATGAGAGAGACGAACTCGCCCGCCGCGACAGTCAGATCGATATCCTGCAACGCGGTGACCGCGCCCGCGGTGAAAGTTTTGTCGACGCCGCGCAATTCCACGGCTGGCACGGCCTCGGCGGACGCCGAATCCGGTAGCGACGCGGATGCCTCCACGGTCACGGGGTACCTCCGAAAGAACAGCCGATATCGCCACGGCGTGACGCCGTCTCGACACGGTGATTGCGGACTTGATTCGACCCTGGCCGGAATCGGTTGGGCACGGGGCAGACTCGGACGGACACGGCTGGACCTCGGGGCGGCGCTGGCAGAGCACAAGGCTGCACTGGTAGAGCTCGGGTCAATGCCGAACTCCTGAGGTGTGGCCCGGGCGGGCGTAGCGGCGCAGCACTACCTCGAGCGCCGAGACCAGCGCGGTGAGCACCACACCCAGCAGCGCGGCGGCGATGACCGCCGCGTAGAGCCGGGCCGCATTTCCGGTGGACTGCTGGGAGAACACGATGATCTGCCGTCCGATGCCGCCCGCGGTGCCGGTGGAGATTTCAGCCACCACACACCCGATCACCGCGGCCGCGGCACCCAGCCGCAGCGCGGGCAGGATATGCGGGACAGCCGCCGGGAATCGCAGGTGTGCCAGTGTCGCCCACCATCCGGCCGCGCAGCTGTGCAGCAGCTCTACCGAAGCGGTTGCCGGAGCCTGCAATCCGCGCAAAGTGCCGATGGCGACCGGGAAGAACACCAGGTACGAGGCGATCACCACGATGCTCATCCACGGCTGCCAGGGCTGCCCGGCGATGTGGATCTTGCCGCCCCACCCCGCGACCAGCGGGGCGAGCGCGACCAGCGGAATGGTCTGGGAGACAATGATGTACGGGAGCAGTCCGCGTTCCACGAACGCGAACCGCTGCATGATCACCGCCAGCAGCACTCCGACGATGGTGCCCGCCACCAGCGCCAGCAGCGCGAGTTCGAGGGTGAAACCGGCGGTCCGCAGCAGGGTCGCGCCGACGGTGGTCTTGCCGTCCCGCTCCCCCAGCACGGTCAGCACAGCCCACGAATGCGGTAGCGCCGCATCGGTGGTGCGCGGCAGCACCCGCTGACCGCCGATGCTCACCCCATTGGCCGGGACCAGCGCCTTCACCAATTCCCAGACGCCGATCACCAGTATGAACGCGGCCACCGGATACAACAGCCGCCACCCGCTCCGGCCGACGGCGCGGAATCTGTGTGCAGCCGGGATGCCCTGCGCTTCAACAGCATCCGCGACGCGCGAGATAGTCGTGGACGTCACGGCGCACCCGCGCCCGCGGTCCGCCGACGCGGGACACACCCGGCTCCGGACCACCGATTCCCGCCCGCCGCCGACCGATTCACGGACCCGGGTAGTCGCGGCGTCAGCGCGCGTCCACGGTTCGGGTCCAGCCGTCTGCCGTGTCGTCTCACGATTCGGTCACCGTCGCATCGATCGGGTGGGCCAGGCGCGGCAGCACCGATTCGCCGTAAGCCTCCAGGGTGGAGGTCTTGGCGTCGTGCTGCAGATAGACTGCGAACTGGTCGACGCCCAGGGCCTCGAGGTCACGCAGCCGCGCCAGATGGTCGTCGGGGGTGCCGAGCAGGCAGAAGCGATCCACGATCTCGTCGGGGACGAAGGCCGCGTGCGTGTTGCCCGCGCGGCCGTGTTCGTTGTAGTCGTAGCCCTGGCGTCCGGCGATGTAGTCGGTCAACGCCTTCGGCACGTCGGAGTCCGCTCCATACCGGGTGACGATGTCGGCGACGTGGTTGCCGACCATGCCGCCGAACCAACGGCATTGCTCGCGGGCGTGTTTCAGGCCCGCCTCACTGCCGTCGGTGATGTAGGCGGGCGCGGCCACGCAGATGGTCACCTCGGCGGGGTCACGGCCCGCACGCTCGGCGGCGGCGCGCACGCGGGCGATGGTCCAGGCGGTGATGTCCGGATCGGCGAGTTGCAGGATGAACCCGTCGGCGACCTCACCGGTGAGATCCAGTGCGCGCGGGCCGTATCCGGCGACCCAGACCGGCAGCCGCGACGCGAGCGCCCACGGGAACTGGACGGTGGTGTCGCCGATGTGCGCGCTGCGGCCGTTGCCCAATTCCCGGATGACCGTGATGGATTCGCGCAGGGTCGCCAGGTTCGCGGGCCGCCCGCCCAGGGTGCGGACGGCCGAATCACCGCGTCCGATACCGCAGATGGTGCGGTTGCCGAACATGTCGTTGAGGGTCGCGAAGGTGGAGGCGGTGACCGTCCAGTCCCGGGTGGACGGGTTGGTCACCATGGGCCCCACCACGACTTTTCGTGTCGCGGCGAGGATCTGGCTGTAGATCACATACGGTTCCTGCCACAGCAGATGCGAGTCGAACGTCCATACGTGCGAGAACCCGTGTGTCTCGGCGATTCTCGCCAGCTCCACCACGCGTGAGGCGGGCGGCGTGCACTGCAGCACCACACCGATATCCATGCGGCACTTCTCCCCTCGTTGTCCGGTGGTGTCAGATGAGGTTCTGGGACAGCCCGCGTTTGAGGAACCGGCCGTGGCCGGCACTGCCCAGGTAGTCGCCGTTGTGGACGAGGATCCGCCCGCGCGAGAGCACGGTGTCGACGTGGCCGTCGATCTCGAAGCCCTCGTAGGCGGAGTAGTCCATGTTCATGTGGTGGGTCTTGCCCAGCCCGATGCTGGTGTGCCCGTTCGGGTCGTAGATCACGACGTCGGCGTCCGCGCCCGGACTGATCACGCCCTTACGCGGATACAGCCCGAAGGTGCGCGCCGGCGCGGTGCAGCACACCTCCACCCACTTTTCCAGGGAGATGCGGCCGTCCTTGACGCCCTGGAACATCAGGTCCATGCGGTGTTCGACGCCGCCGATGCCATTGGGGATCTTGCTGAAATCCCCGATGCCCATCTCCTTCTGGTCCTTCATGCAGAAGGGACAGTGGTCGGTGGCGACGGTGGTGACGTCACCGGTGCGGATGAACCGCCACAGCTCGTCCTGATGGCCCTCGGCGCGGGCGCGCAGCGGGGTCGAGCACACCCATTTCGCGCCCTCGAAACCCGGTGCGCCCAGGTTCTCCTCGAGCGACAGGTACAGGTATTGCGGGCAGGTCTCGCCGAAGACGTTCTGCCCCTTGCCTCGTGCTTCCGCGATCTGTTCGAGGGCCTGCTTGGCCGACACGTGCACCACGTACAGCGGTGCCCCGGTCACCTGCGCCAGCATGATCGCGCGATGCGTGGCCTCTTCCTCCATCTGCCACGGCCGGGTGATCCCGTGGTAGTAGGGTGCGGTCTCGCCCCGCGACACCGCCTGCTCGACGAGAACATCGATGGCGATCCCGTTCTCGGCGTGCATCATCAGCAACGCGCCGAGGTCACCGGCCGTCTGCATGGCGCGCAGGATCTGCCCGTCGTCGGAGTAGAAGACACCCGGATACGCCATGAACAGCTTGAAGCTGGAGACGCCCTCGGACACCAATTCGCTCATGCCCTTGAGGGATTCGGCGTCCACCGACCCGACGATCTGGTGGAAGCCGTAGTCGATCGCGCACTTGCCGGAGGCCTTGTCGTGCCACAGCACGAGACTGTCCTGCACGCGTTCGCCCGGCTTCTGGATCGCGAAGTCGATGATCGTCGTGGTGCCACCGAAAGCGGCTGCCCGCGTACCGGTCTCGAAGGTGTCGGACGCCTCGGTGCCGCCGAACGGCATCTGCATATGGGTGTGCCCGTCGACGCCACCCGGGATCACATACTTCCCGGTGGCATCGATGACGGTGTCCGCGGCGGCGGCCAGGTCGCTGCCCAGCGCGGTCGAGCCCGGCTGGATGACCGCCGCGATGGTCTCGCCGTCGACCAACACATCCAGTGTTTGAGATCCGGTGGCGGACACCACGATTCCGCCATGAATGAACGTGCGGCTCACGGCTCCACCAGCTTTCCGTAGGCGTCCGGCCGCCGATCCCGATAGAAGGCCCACCGATCCCGTACCACCTTGATCAGGTCCATATCCAGATCCCGCACCACCAGCTCCGGCGCGGTATCGGAGGCGACCTCACCCACGAACTTGCCCTCGGGATCCACGAAGTAGCTGGTCCCGTAGAAGTCGTCGTCCCCGTACTCCTCGATCCCGACCCGGTTGATCGCCCCGATGTAGTACTCGTTGGCCACCGCCGAAGCAGGCTGCTCCAGCTTCCACAGGTAGCTCGACAGCCCCCGCGAGGTCGCCGACGGATTGAACACGATCTCCGCCCCCGCCAACCCCAGCGCCCGCCAACCCTCCGGGAAATGCCGGTCGTAACAGATGTAGACGCCGACCTTGCCGACCGCCGTATCGAACACGGGCCAGCCGAGATTGCCCGGCCGGAAGTAGAACTTCTCCCAGAACCCGTTGACGTGCGGAATATGGTGTTTCCGGTACTTCCCGAGGTAAGTCCCATCGGCGTCGATCACCGCCGCCGTGTTGTAGAGCAACCCCGGCTGCTCCTGCTCATACACCGGCAACACCATCACCATGCCCAGCTCACGCGCCAGCGCCGCGAACCGCTCGGTGGTGGGCCCTGGCACCGACTCCGCATAGTCGTAGAACTTGGTGTCCTGCAGCTGACAGAAGTAGGGCCCATAGAAGAGCTCCTGAAAGCAGACCACCTTGGCCCCGGCCGCAGCCGCCTGCCGCGCATAGTCCTCATGCGCCTTGATCATCGACTCTTTATCGCCGGTCCAATTGGTCTGCACCAGCGCCGCTCGAACAATCGCCATGCCTTGTGATACTGCACCTGAAACGAATCTGCTTGTGTTACAAGTTGATGGAAACAGTTTCGTGACCGTAAATCCTCCGACCCGGTGCTCGGAGCTCCCCGACCGGGCACGCAGAATGACGCTGTGACAACCGAACTCGGACCACCACACGCGGCCGGGGACGATGCCATCTCGACAGACACCGCCACCCCCCACGACACCCGCGACACGCCGAACGACAGCGCGGCGTCGCTCGCGGCGGCCGCCCACGATCGCACGGCCACCGGCATTGCGGCCGCCGTCAGCCACCGCATCCGCTCGGGTGCGCTGCCGCCCGGCACCCGGTTGCCCACGGTCCGCGAGATGGCGCGGGAATTGCGGGTCTCCCCCGCCACCGTCAATCAGGCCTGGCGTGCGCTCGCGGCGGCCGGAGCGATCGTCGCACGCGGCCGAGCGGGCACCTTCGTCGAGGACCGCCCGCATCCCCGGCCGACCCCGGCCGTCGGCCGCTATCAGCGGCTACATCCGCAGTCCGACAATGCCTTTCGGATCGACCTGTCGCGCGGAACCCCCGATCCCACCCTGCTGCCCGACCTGACCGCCGCCCTGCGCGCGCTCGGCGGTTCGGACTCCGACGCCACCGGCGCCGACCGTCTCGACGACCTGTCGGCCACCTACCTGGGCGAGGCCGTCCTCCCCGCCCTGGAGACCGCCGTCCGTGCCGACTGGCCCGCCCGCGCCGAACGCTTCACCGTGCTCGACGGCGCCCTCGACGCGATCGACCGCCTGCTGGCCGCCCACGTGCACCTCGGTGACGCCGTCATCGTGGAAGACCCCTGCTTCCCGCCGTTCCTGGACATGCTCGCCCGGCTGGCGGGCCGCCCGGTACCGGTACAGGTGGACCGCTCCGGCATGCGCCCCGACCGCCTGGCCGCCGCCCTCGCGGCCCACACCCCGGTCGCCGTACTGCTGCAGCCGCGCGCCCAGAACCCCACCGGGGCCTCCCTCACCGCGCAGCGCGTCCGCGAACTCGCCGACGTACTGGCCGACGCCGCCGTGGTGGCCGAGGCTGCGCCGTTGATCATCGAGGACGACCACAGCGCCGGAATCACCCACTCCCCCTTGCGTTCCCTCACCACCCGCCTACCCGCCCGCACCGTCCACATCCGGTCCTACTCCAAATCCCATGGCGCCGACCTGCGCCTGGCCGCGGTCGGCGGCCCCGCCGCCCACCTCGACCCCCTCATCGAACGCCGCATGCTCGGACCCGGCTGGTCCTCGCGCCTACTGCAACGCGTCCTGCTGCACATGCTCACCGACGACACCGCTCGCACGACCGTCACCGAGGCCCGCGCCGTCTACCGCGCCCGCTCGGAGTCGCTCCGCAAGGCGCTCTCCCGCCACGGCATCGACCTCCCGCGCGGCGACGGCATCAACGTGTGGTTCCCGGTGGCCGATGAGAACGCCGCCCTGATCTCTTTGGCCGCCGCGGGCATCAAGGCCGCCCCCGGCGGCCCGTTCGAGGTCACCGACGATCCACACACCGACCACCTGCGCCTCACGTTGGCTGCCCTGCAGACTCACGAAATCCCGGATGTGGCACGCCATCTCGCCACCGCGGCGGCGGCCGCGCCGACCTACCGCCGCATCCGCCGGGTGTAGGCGAGACTCAATTGCTCGGCGGGAACTGGCCCTTCGCGACCACCTTGCCGCCCGTGAGGGTGAAGGTTACCAGGCTGGGGCCGCCGGTCGGGCAGCAGAGGGCGTCGGCGGGTTTGGCCCACTTGTATTGCACTGTCACGGTATTCGTGGTCTTGCCGACGACCTCGGTGTAGCCGTAGGGGCTGGAGGTGGCGGTGCCCAGGTAGCTGCCGTTGGTGAAGAACAGGACGTGGATGTACGGGTGGATGTTGCCCGATTCCACGGTCATCCAGGACAGGACGCCGTCGCAGCCTGCCGAGATCGGGTCGTTGCTTGCGTAAGGGCTAGTCCAGCCGCCGTTTCCGGTCGGGGCGAGGCTCTTGGTCGCCTCGTTGGCGAGCCCGGAGTTGAGGTCGAAACACAGTCCATGGCCGCTGCCGTTGGGTGCCGGATTCCCGGTCACCGGCACGACCGTAGGTGACAGAGTGACACTCGGGTCGAGGGTGATAGGTGCGGGCTGCGACGAAGTCCCGTCCCCCGCACCCGGATTGCGCAGGTCGCCCGGGGACGGGATGGACATCGGTGCCGACTGGTTGCCCTGCGTGGGCGCTACTGTCCCCTGGGTGGCGGCGACCGTCGTGCTCGCCGTCCCCGCCTGCGTCGACGAACTGCCCGAGCATCCGCTCGCCCCCACCACGAGGACGCTGGCCAACACGCCGAACAGCACAGATCTGGCCTTCATACTTCTCCTCGCATCGATACCCATCCCCGACTTCCGTCCGAACGGAAGGACAAACCGGTCATCGGGTCCGAATATCCGCGCGTTACCGGAACGTTTGCGGGCCTGCGCCCCAAACATCGGGGGCACGAACACAATTCGCCCGTCCAGCCGGGGAACCGATCAGAGAGGGACGGTGTTCCACCAGGCGCCGACCAGGTCCTGGCCGACCTTCGCGCCCCAGGCGGTCAGATCGCAGGAGGAGTGGGCGTCGTCGTCGAAATCGATCATGAGGATGCTGGTCTGCTGTTTGAAGACGCCGGTGCCGGTGCCGCCGATCAGGCGGCCGCTCGCGCCGCCGTGTTGCCACTCGTTCCGGAACAGCACCGTGCCGCTGCCGACGGGGTTCGTGGGCGGCAGCGCCGAATGGTCGACCGTGCACATGACTTCGACCCAGTCCACCGGATCACCGTTACCACTGCACTGCAGCCGGGCCTCGTCGGTCAGCGGAGCTGTCAGTTCGAGACGATGCTCCTTCTCGTCGATGGGCACGCAGCGCAAACCCGCGAATCCGCTCGACAGTGGTGTCGGCGGCAGCAATCCGGGCAGCACCTGCACCATGAACTCGTAGGCGCCCCAGCCGACCTGGGTGACCGTTGTCGACGTGGGCGGTGCGGACGCCGACGGCGCGAGCACGGTTGTCGGCGCCGGCGGATGCGCGGACGTCGATGCATGGCGGGTCAGGGCGAAGGTGACCGACGAGGCGACCACCGCGACCACCGCTACGACCGCCAACCCCATCGCGCGCCGACGAAAACCCGCACCGGATTTCGAGTCCCGCTCCCCCACCTCACCCCGGCTCCCCGCCGACCCCTCCGGCTGTCGCCAGGTCGAGCTTTCGCCCGCAGCACCGCCTTCGATGTCGGGGCCGGCGGGGTGGCGAGCGGGTACCCAGCCGCTGAGCGCCGCCGCCGCGGCCTCGGCGAGCGCACCACACGAGTCGTAGCGGTGCTGGGGATCTTTCGCCAGCGCCCGACCGATCACCTCGTCGAAGGCCGTCGGCAGCACCGGATTTCGCGCACTCGGTCGCGGGGGCGGCTCGGTGAGGTGAGCCCGCACCACGGCGGCGGGTGCGAGACCCGCGAACGGGGTTGCACCGGTGAGCAATTCATACAGGGTGCAGCCCAGTGCATACACATCGGCGCGCTGGTCGACGGCCTGCTCCGTCAGCAGTTCCGGCGCGGCGTACGCGACCGTCGCCACCACCGTCCCGGTCTCGGTGAGGCGCGCGGAGTCCACGACCGGGCGCGCGATCCCGAAGTCCGTGATGAAGACGCGGTCCGGCCGCCCCTCATGCCGTTCCAGCAGGATATTGGCCGGTTTCACATCGCGGTGCAGGACCCCGGCACGATGCGCCGCATCCAGTCCGCGCGCGACCTCGGTCACCACGTGCACGGCGGTTCCCGGCGCGATCCCACCCGGACACTGCCGGATCAACGCGGCGGCGTCGATACCGTCGACGAAACCCATGGCGATCCACAGACATCCGCGGTCCACGCCGCGATCGTGGACCGGCACGATATTCGGATGCTCGAGTTGGGCCACCAGTTCGGCCTCGCGCACGAAGCGCGCGCCGAACTCGAAATCGGCGGCATACTCGGCCGCCATCACCTTCAGCGCGTCATGACGCGGCAGTCGTGGATGGGCCGCCAGATATACCGTGCCCATCCCGCCACGGCCCAGCACCCGCACGATCCGGTATCCGGCGATGATCTCGCCCGGAACAGGCTGTTTCGACATCGACCTAGCGTCCGTTCACCAGCAGGCCGTACTGCACCGTCGCCTTCTGCCGCACTTCGGCCAGATCCCGGCCGAACAGCATCGCGACATACCGGCCCGACAACACCCGGCAGTCGTAGCGCAGCATGGCGTCGAACGCGACGTGCTGGTCCTCGACACACACCACGTCCGGCACACCCGCCGGGCCGTCGACGGGGTGGAACTGGGGATCCTCCAGTTCCTTGGCCACCGACGTCGCGACGTGCCGGCGCGCCGCCGACGGGCTCGAATAGCGTTGCACCGACGACCATCCCTTGATCGCGGCCTCCTCGAGCGCGTCATCGACACGGTCGTGCCCGAACCACAGCCGAGTCGCCCGCGGGCCCAGCACCACCCCCGACACCTCCGCGAACGAGGTCCAGCGCGCCCCCGGATCGGTGTCACCCTTGCCGAGCACCACCGGATACGGCCAGCGGCCGGGCGCTTCCGGCGCCATGCGGGCGAGCATGCCGTCACGATCCAGCGGCAGTGACGCGATCTGCTCCCTGGGCGTGGCCACAAAGGAACGGATCCGGGGCAGCTGTGCCGCGAAGGCCTTGCCCGCCAACCCCGTCAGCGCCTCGAGGTCGGGTGTTCGCTCGCCCACCAGCAGGCTCACCACATAGTTCCCGTCGGCGATCGTCGCCGACAGGGTCGGTACCGTCGGCCGCCGATGCGCGTGCGCGGCAGCGTAATCCGGTATCGCCACCGGCACGGTCCCGGCGTGCGCCGCCGCGTCGGCGGCGTCGATCCCGCTCGCCGCGCGTTGCGCCGCGTCGTCGTCGGGGAAGCGCAACAGCGTCACCGACAACACCCGCGATTCGCCGACCTGCGGATCGCCCCCGGGCTGTGTCGCGTCGCTGCCCGCGATCGAACATCCGGCCAGCATCCCGTTCTGTTCCAGTACGCTGCGCGCCGCCGCGGGCAGCAGCAGCGTCGCCCGCGACGGCGTCGGCAGGATCTGCTCGGCGAACACGGTGGCCTGGAACGACAGTGACGGGTCGACATCGACGGGATCGACCAGGGCCTCGGCCATCCGCGCGGATTCGACCACGCGGCCGTAGGATTCGTTGCCGCCGGGCTGGTCCAGCGGCCGGACGCTGTACTGGCCGACATCGAACGAGGCCGGAGCCGGGTACTGCCCGATCGCATGGCCCGGCACCGCGCACCCGGTGGCCGCCACCATCATCAGCACGATCGGCGCGGCCACCGCCACCCGTCCGCGCACCGTGGTCGCCAATCGCCTCATGCGGGTATTCCCTTCGGGCACAGTCGGTTCACAGCGGCGCATTCGGCCACCACCGGGCGCGCAGTTCGGCTCCGGTGGCGGTCCGCCCGGAGACCTGGATCCGGCAGAAGTTCCGGCCGGCATCATCGAAATACAACTCGAGGACACCTTCGGTCTGACCGGGTTCGTTCGGGTTCGCCCGTGCGCCCCAGAACAATGTGCCCGAACCCGTGGTGCGGGACCAGCGTTCGTTGCCCTCGGTCCGCGACCCCGAGTTCCCGGGGCCGACGGGGGTGCGATCGGCATTGCAGATGATGTCGAACTCGATGACCGGATCACCGTCGCCCAGGCAGGACACCATGGCGAAGTTGGGTTTCTGCGGGTCCGCGACATCGTCGAACGAGATCGGGTTGAACTGGGTGTCCATCGCCGCGCACCCCGACAGCGTCTGGTACCCCGCACCGTACGGCGTGGGCGGCATCAGGTCCGGAAACGCCTGCGCGATAAAGGCGTACTTGCCCCATTCGGCGGGTTCGATGGTTCCGGTACGCGGCGGGTTCGGCGCGGGCGGGGCGGCCCCGGGCGCTTTCGCACCGTCCGCGCCACCCACGACCACCGCGCCACCTACAACCACTGAGACGACGACCGCGACCACGGCCGCCAGGGCCACCCGGCCCCGTCGGGACCGCAGCGGCGAGAACGCGCGTGCGGCAATACTGTTCCGGGATCCCCCGGCCTCCGCCGGTTCTCCCGGTTCGGGAGCCGACGGTGCCGCGGCGTCCGACTCCGGGAGGCTCGCACCCGGCCGCGGCAGCGTCTCGGCCACACCGTGCAACGCCGCTCGCGCCGCTGCGGCGAGTTGCCCGCAACTGGCATACCGATCCTGCGGATCCTTGGCCATGGCCCGCGCGATCACCGCATCGAAAGCGCCGGGCACCAACGGATTCACCCGGGACGGGGAAGGTGGATCCTCGTGCATGTGCGCGTAGATCAACCCGCCGACGGTCTCGCGGGGAAACGGCAGCGCGCCTGTCAGCATCTGGAACAGCGTGCAGCCCAACGCGTACACGTCGGCGCGATGGTCGATGCGCCCGTCCTCGAGCTGTTCGGGTGCCGCGTAGGCCAGTGTCCCGGTGAAGCCGCCGCCTTCGAGCGTGGTCCGGTCCTCCACCCGGCGCGCGATGCCGAAGTCGGTGACCAGCACGCGATCCGGGCCTTCCGGGTCATCGGCGATGAGCACATTGGCCGGTTTCACGTCCCGGTGCAGCAGCCCTGCCCGGTGCAGCTCGTCCAGCCCGTGACCCGCTTCGGTGAGGATGTGCACGACCCGGTCGAGATCTTCGGTGGTCCGGCCGGATTCGATCAGCTCGGCCAGATCCATCCCCGCCACGTACTGCATGGCGATCCACAACCGGCCGTCGCTCTCCCCGCGGTCGCGTACCGCCACCAGGTTCGGATGCCGCAGCCGGGCAGCGACTTCCGCCTCACGCAGGAAATTCGCCCGGAAGGCCGCGTCGTCGCCGTGCGCGACCGACAGCACCTTCAACGCATCCTGGCGTGGCAGGCGTGGGTGCTGGGCCAGATACACCGTGCCCATCCCGCCGGAGCCCAGGACACGCTCGATCCGATAACCGGCGAACGCCGTGCCCACCACCAAATCCACCGGGGCTCCCCTCCCGATTACAGCTTCGCCCCACGGATCGAAACATCAACTACAGCAAACAGTCCAGTCGGGACTATACCGATCGCCGCGCCGTCGTCCCGCCCAGTGAAGCGCCACTGTCCAGCGACCCGTGCAAGGCGATAAGAAGATTCACGAACCCGACCTCGAGGAGCCCGCATGGATCACGTGGAAACCCGACTCGCGCTGCGCGAGCTCGTCGAGCGGTATGCCGCGCATGCCGATCGGCGGCGCGACGCGGCGATCGCCGAACTCTTCACCGCGGACGGCACATTGGTGATCGAGTGGGGTGATCGGCCGACGACCACCGTGCGCGGGCGTGCCGCGATCGAGGCGGCGATGAAACCGCTCGATCGCTATCGGGTCACCCAGCACGTGATCGCCAATCAGCTGCTGGAATTCGCCGATGATGCCGTGCGCGGTGAAACCTACTGCACGGCTTCCCACGTCTACGACACCCCGGCGGGCCCGCGCGTGTTCGTCATGCGGATCCGCTACGCCGACACCTTCGACCACACCGGCGGGAATTGGCTGTTCGCCGAACGCCGCCTGTTCGTCGACTGGACCGAGGATCACGAGCTCACCACTGCCGCCCACTGACGCAGCCGGTGTGATCACCGTCACGCATTCCGCGTGGTTCGTTACGGTCGCTACACGCTCGCCGATGCACCTATCGATGATCGACATCAATAGACGTTCCAAGGAGGGGTACATGCGCACCATCACCCGAAGCGTCACCCGGGCAGCCACGGCCGCCGCTGTCGTCACCGCCGCCCTCGCCGTCACCACCGGCACCGCCAGCGCCGACGACTGGCCGGTACAGCAGCCCAACAGCCCGATCTACGTCTTCGAGGCCAACAACTTCCTGACCCCGTCGGACCTGGACTACTGGAACCCCTTCGTGGACAAGGCGCGGCTGACCTCGCCCTACGGCAACAGCACCCGCATCGTCTGCACCGGATTCCACGGTGTCACCACCAGTTGCTTCCAGGCCGACGCCGACGGTAATCCGCATCAGCTCAAGGCTTTGCCGATGAACTTCCCGAATTTCACCGGTTACGTCGCACCCGGTGGGGGCGTCAAGCACTGGGTGTACCCGGGCTTCGTCCCCGGAAGCTGATCGGGCACAGCCCGATTCCGGTATCGGACACCGCCCGATTCGGGCAAGTGAAAGGGCCCGCCTCCACCAGGAGGCGGGCCCTTCGGCTTTCCGGCTTACAGGTACTGGCCGGTGTTCGACTCGGTGTCGATGGCACGGCTCGCGCTTGCGTTCTTACCCGTCACCAAGGTGCGGATGTAGACGATGCGCTCGCCCTTCTTGCCCGAGATACGAGCCCAGTCATCCGGATTCGTGGTGTTGGGCAGATCCTCGTTCTCGGCGAACTCGTCCACGATCGAGTCGTAGAGGTGCTGGACGCTGAGGCCGGGGTTGCCGGTTTCCAGGACGGACTTGATGGCGTACTTCTTGGCCCGGTCCACGATGTTCTGGATCATGGCGCCGGAGTTGAAGTCCTTGAAGTACAGGACTTCCTTGTCACCGTTGGCGTAGGTGACCTCCAGGAAGCGGTTGTCCTCGCTCTCGGCGTACATGCGGTCCACCACGCGTTCGATGGTGGCCTGCACGCACTTGCTGCGATCGCCGTCGAACTCTTCGAGATCGTCGGCGCGCAACGGCAGCGTGTCGGTCAGGTACTTGGAGAAGATGTCCATGGCCGCTTCGGCATCCGGACGCTCGATCTTGATCTTCACGTCCAGGCGGCCGGGCCGCAGGATCGCGGGATCGATCATGTCCTCACGGTTGGAGGCACCGATCACGATCACGTTCTCCAGGCCCTCGACGCCGTCGATCTCCGAGAGCAGCTGCGGCACAACGGTGGTCTCCACATCGGAGGAGACACCCGAACCACGGGTGCGGAAGATCGAGTCCATCTCATCGAAGAACACGATCACCGGAGTACCTTCGGACGCCTTCTCACGAGCCCGCTGGAAGATGATCCGAATGTGACGCTCGGTCTCACCCACGAACTTGTTGAGCAGCTCGGGACCCTTGATGTTGAGGAAGAACGACTTGGCTTCCTTGGCATCCTCACCGCGCGCCTCGGCGATCTTCTTGGCGAGCGAATTGGCAACGGCCTTGGCGATCAACGTCTTACCGCAACCGGGCGGACCGTAGAGCAGCACACCCTTGGGCGGGCGCAGCGCGTACTCGCGGAACAGATCCTTGTGCAGGAACGGCAATTCGACCGCGTCGCGGATCTGCTCGATCTGACGCGAGAGACCGCCGATGTCGTGGTAATCGACGTCCGGCACCTCTTCGAGCACCAGATCCTCGACCTCGGCCTTGGGCACTCGCTCGAAGGCGAACCCGGCCTTGGTGTCGACCAGCAGCGAATCACCCGGCCGCAGTTTGCGAATGGGGCGATCCGGATCGTCGAGATTGTCCACGTCGACCAGCTCGGACAGCGGCCCGGACAACCAGACCACCCGTTCCTCATCGGCGTGCCCGACCACCAGCGCGCGCCGGCCGTCGTCGAGAATCTCACGCAGGGTGCCGATCTCGCCGATGGAGTCGAAGTTGCCCGCCTCGACCACCGTCAGCGCCTCGTTGAGACGCACGGTCTGGCCGTAAGTGAGGGTGGTAGTGTCGATATTCGGCGAACACGTCAGGCGCATCTTGCGACCGGAAGTGAACACGTCGACCGTCTGATCGTCATACACGCCGATGAGAACACCGTAGCCGGAGGGTGGCTGGCCGAGGCGATCCACTTCCTCACGGAGAGCGACCAGTTGCTGGCGCGCTTCCTTCAAGGTGTCCATCAGTTTGGTATTGCGAATCGTGAGCGAATCGACGCGCGCTTCCAATTCCCGTGTGCGATCCGGCGTGTCGGCGAGTTGCCTCCGGAGTGCAGCGGCCTCGGCGCGTACTGCCTCGAGTTCCCTCCAGGCCGCCGAGTCCGAATGTTCGATGGGGCTCATGATGCTGCTCCTCCCAGTCCCGGTCTATCAACGCTACCGGGCTCTAACCGTTCTCGCTTTCCGACATGGTTTCGTCGTGATCACATCTAGGCTGCGGCCACCCGGCCGGACCAGCGTGTTAGCCTGCCCTAACCTGTTTCCGGTGAGTTGATCACCTGCCGAGCCGAAAGGTGCCGTTGATGCTCCTTCCCACCAGTCGTACTCCTGGTATGCGCAACGTCACGAGGACGCTCCGTGTTTCCGTGGCTACCGTCGCGGCCCTCGCCGCTGTTACGGCCACTCTGACCGCCTGCGGCTCGGACGACAAGGGATCTTCGTCCTCGAAAACTTCCACTTCGTCGGTCGCCGCCGCGCCCGCGCCGACCGCGGAAGCCCTGCAGGGCGTGCTCACGGCCTTCGCCGACCCGGCAAAACCGGCTGCCGACAAGGCCAAACTAGTCGTCGACGGCGACAAGCGTCTCGGAAACATCGACACCATGAATCAGGGTCTTGCGCATTACCAGGTCGGGTTCACCGTCGGCGAAATCAAGCAGGACGGCAACAAGGCCGACGCCAAGGTGTCGGTGGCCTCGCCGCACGGCACCATGCCCGACGTCCCGATGACCTTCCAGTACAGCGACGGCACATGGAAGCTCTCCGATGCGGGAGCCTGCACCATCCTCGGCATGGCCCGCGCCGCCTGCCAGTAATTCCCACCCGATTATCGAAAGGCTCGTCCGTTCATGCTCGCTCGTACCGTTCGCCTGACCCTTGCCGTTGCCGCGGCCACCGCCGCGCTCACCTCGGGTGCGGGTCTCGCCGCCGCCGACACGGCCGCGCCGACCGCCGACGATCTGCAGTCGGTGCTCGTCCGCTTCACCGACCCGTCCATTCCGTCCGCGGACAAGACGCAGCTGATGGTCAACGGTGGCGCGCGCAGCGCGAACATCGACAAGATGAACCAGGGCCTGGCCAACTACGGCACCATCGGCTGGACCGTCTCGGGCGTGCAGGCCAACGGCGACAACGCCGACGCCTCGGTCGCCATCTCCTCCCCGCACGGCACCATGCCCGGCGTCCCGATGAGCTGGCAGCACACCGACGCCGGCTGGCAGCTCTCGGAGAACACCGCCTGCACCATCCTGGCAATGGGCAAGGCGCCCTGCTGAACCGTGAAAGCACCGACGCGCCCCCACCGAAACCGGTGGGGGCGCGTTCGTTTCGGGCCGAGTCGGCCACGAGATATATCTTCCGGCGCGGGCTAACCCTTGGAGGGGCGGCGCTGCGGCTTGGGGGCGGTGTGGCCGTCGGCGAGGCGGCGGGCCTTCACCAGGAAGGCGGTGTGGCCCTGCATGCGGTGCTCGGGGCGGACGGCGAGGCCGACCACGTGCCAGGGGCGGACCATGGACTCCCAGGCGAGAGGCTCGGTCCAGCAGCCCTGCCGGCGCAGCGATTCCACCACTTCGGAGAGCTGGGTGGTGGTGGCCACGTAGGCGAGGAAGACGCCGCCGGGGATGAGGACCTTGGCGACCGTTTCGAGGGTTTCCCAGGGCTTGAGCATGTCCAGCACGACCCGGTCGACCTGTTCGCCGGCGTACTCGGCGACATCGCCGAGGGTGAGTTCCCAGTTGGCGGGGCGCTCGCCGAAGAAGCGCTCGACATTCTTGACGGCGTGTTCGGCGTGGTCCTCGCGGATCTCCCAGGAGATGACCTTGCCCTCGGGGCCGACCGCGCGCAGCAGCGAGCAGGTCAGCGCGCCGGAACCGGCACCGGCTTCGAGGACCTTCGCGCCGGGGAACATGTCGCCCTCGTGCACGATCTGGGCGGAGTCCTTGGGATAGATGACCGCCGCGCCACGCGGCATCGACAGCACGTAGTCGGTCAGCAGCGGACGCAACGCCAGGTAGGGGGTGTTCTTGGCGGAGTTCACCACGCTGCCCTCGTCGGCGCCGATGAGGTCGTCGTGCTTGATGTGACCGGCGTGGGTGTGGAACTCCTTGCCCTCCTCCAGGATCACCGTGAACTTGCGTCCCTTGGCGTCGGTCAGCTGTACCCGGTCACCGATCTCGAAAGGGCCGGTCCGTCTGGCCGTCATGAATCTCCGTTCTGTGTTGGTCGTTGCGGACACCTTGTCGGTGCCTGCGTTTAGCCTGCCAGGTATGTCGGTTGACGTGATCAGTACCCCGGAGACGGAGCGGTTCGCACCGCGCGGCCCCGCACTCTCTCCTTCGCGCGCAATCGATTTCAAACAGTGCCCGTTGAAATACCGGTTGCGGGTCATCGATCAGATACCCGAGCCGCCCTCGCGGGCGGCGGTGCGCGGCACGGTGGTGCATGCCGTGCTGGAGGCCCTGTTCGGGCTCCCGGCCGCCGAGCGTGACGTCGAGGCCGCCACCGCGCTCATCGACCCCGCCTGGGCCGAGGTGCGCGGATCCCGGCCCGGCGTCGAGGAATTGATCCCGGCCGAGGAACTCGACACCTTCCTCGCCGAGGTCCGCAAGCTGGTGGGCGTCTACTTCCGGCTCGAGGACCCGACCGGGTTCGATCCGGAATCCTGCGAGACCTTCATCGAAACCGAACTGCCCGACGGCACCCCGCTGCGTGGGATCGTGGACCGCATCGACCGCTCCCCCGCCGGTGACGTGCATGTCATCGACTACAAGACCGGTCGCGCACCGGGTATCGCCTACGAGACCCGGGCGCTGTTCCAGCTGAAGTTCTACGCCCTGGTCCTGTTGCGCACCCAGGGCCGGGCCCCGGCGGAACTGAAACTCATGTACCTGGCCGACGGCATCACCCTCACCTACGCCCCGGATCCGGAGGAGCTGCTGCGTTTCGAGCGGATCCTCTCGGCCCTGTGGGCGGCCATCGTGACCGCCGCCGAGACCGGTGAGTTCCCGCCCAGTCCGGGCTGGATGTGCCAGTACTGCGACTTCAAGCGACTATGCCCCGAATTCGGTGGCACCCCACCGCCTTTCCCGTCCGGCCCGGTGGACGCCGAGCCGGAGGGAACCGATCGTCCCGACGAGGACTGATCAGAAGGCGCGGCAGGAACGGATGTCGGTGGCCAGGATCGCCTTGGCACCGAGATCCGCCAGCCGGTCCATGAGCTCGTTGCCGTTCTTGCGCGGCACCAGCGCGCGCACCGCGACCCATTCCGGATCGGTGAGCGGGGCGATGGTCGGCGACTCCAGACCGGGAGTGATCTTGACGGCCGCGTCGAGCAGCGACTTGGGGCAGTCGTAGTCGAGCATCAGGTACTGCTGGGCGAACACCACACCCTGGATGCGGGCGACGAGCTGGTTGCGGGCCTTGTCGGACTGGTCGGCGCCCTCGGCCTCGATCAGCACGCCCTCGGAGTCGCACAGGATATCGCCGAAGGCGACCAGGTTGTGCTGACGCAGGGTGCGGCCCGAGCCGACCACATCGGCGATGGCGTCGGCGACACCGAGCTGGATCGAGATCTCGACCGCGCCGTCGAGGCGGATGACCTCGGCCTCGATGCCGCGCGCGGCCAGGTCCTGCAGCACCAGGTTCGGGTAGGAGGTGGCGATGCGCTTGTCGTAGAGGTCCTCGACCTTCCAGTCGCGCCCGGCCGGGGCGGCATACCGGAAGGTGGAGCGGCCGAAGCCGAGCGCGAGCCGTTCCTGCACGCGCGCACCGGAATCCCGTGCCAGGTCGCGGCCGGTGATGCCGAGGTCCAGCTCGCCGGAGCCGACGTAGATGGCGATGTCCTTGGGGCGCAGGAAGTAGAACTCGACCTGGTTGACCGGGTCGATGACGCTCAGATCGCGCGAGTCACCGCGTTTGCGGTAGCCCGCCTCGGACAGGATGGCGACGGCGGATTCGGACAGTGCGCCCTTGTTGGGTACTGCGACGCGAAGCATTGGGGTGGTCCTTTCGGAACGGGGATGAGGTGGCGTGACGACGGAGGACGAACGACGGGCCGCCCGCACGGTGTGTGCGGGCGGCCCGGCGCGTCACAGATGTCGGTACACGTCCTCGAGCCGCAGGCCGCGGCCCACCATCAGCACCTGCACCCAGTAGAGCAGCTGCGAGATCTCCTCGGAGAGCTCCTCATCGCTCTGGTACTCGGCGGCGATCCAGACCTCACCGGCTTCTTCGAGTACCTTCTTGCCCTGCGCATGCACGCCGGCGTCCAGGGCGGCGACGGTGCCCGACCCCTCGGGGCGGTTGGCGGCACGATCCTGCAGCTCGGCGAACAGGGCTTCGAAAGATTTCACGGGGAGTGATTCTTTCAGATGGGCGCACACTCCCCGCAATCGGTTATACGGTGAGCAGTTCCGTGAGTTCGGCGACCGCCTCGCGCAGCTGCCCGGCGAAGTCGTGCATCTGCTGCGCGACGTGCTTGGGCGTGGCCAGATAGAGGTTCCAGCGGTCGGGCAGCAGCACGTAGGCGATGCCGATGCAGGTGGGGCTGGTGGAGCCGAATCCGAAGAACTGGATGTTCACCGATGGCGCGGAGCTGGTGGACAGGAAGTCGTCGCGGCTGATGGTCCAGCCGGGGCTGTCGTAGAACGCCATCGGGGCGGTCGCGCCCAACTGCTCACCGCGGCGGCGCTGGATCCACTGCAGCTCCCACAGGTGCTGTTCGGGGGCCTCGCCACGCTGGCATTCCTGGGCGCGCCGCACGTGCGCTTCGGCGGCGGTGCGGGCGGCGACCAGTTTGCGGTCCCGGTCCACGGCCGGATCCTCCATGGCCGCAACGAAGTCCAGCATTTCCGGGGTGATGACCCGCATGGCCTCGGTGCGGCCGTTGCGGAACTGCCGGGTGGCGATGGATTCGTAGGTCGCGCCGTTGAATCCCTTGCTGCGCTTGTGGGCGAGCTGATAGCTCAACTGCGCCAGCGCGTCCGGGGACATGCCGAGGCTCTTGGCCCGGGCGGTACCGAAGTCGAACGACACCGTGCTGGTGGCGTTCTCGGCGGCGTACTGCGCGAAAGAGGCGGCGGCCGAGGCGATCTCGGTCTTCGCCTCGGGGCCGAGCACGAACTCGACGGGTTCGGCGGCGGGCAGGCCCTGCGGTTGCGCGCCGGACTCCTCGGCGTGTGCGCTCACCGGTGCTTCCAGCAGGGTGTCGACGAAGGACAGGATGGTGGTGCCGTCCAGGCCGCAGTGCTCGACATTGATTCCGGCCGCGCCGTCGGCGAAGACGATGAACGACACCGCCTTGTCGTACCACCGATTGCCGCTGTCGCCGTGCAGGAGTTGATCACACGCGTGCAGGGTGTCGCGCGGCGCGAAGTCCTCGAGGCAGATGCAGAACAGCGCGGTCTCGATGGTGTCGAAGGCGGCGGTATTGGTGGGCCGCAGCGCCGCGTAGACCGGGGCCCAGTCGGCGCGGGCCAGGGTGGTGAGGTGTCCGGGCGAGGCGTTGGTGGCGGCGCGACGGGCACCGGCCTTCATGACCGAGCGCAGGCCCGCGGCGAGGTCCTCGGGCGTGTAGGGTGCGCCGCCGGGGCCGATCACGTCCATCCGGAACATGTTGCCGCGGTAGAAGACCAGGATGTGGCGGGCGTCGGAGTGTCCCGGCCAGGCGTCACTGTAGGGCACCCGCACGGTGTCCTGCGGCGCGCCCGGAATACGGGTCTCGGAGAACAGGAACTTGTTCTGCGCCATATTGAGTCGGGTGCCGCGCTGGGTGGCGGGCGGGATCTCCTCGCGATCGAGGCGCAGCTTGTAGTCGACGGCCGCGGTGATCAGCGCGGCCGCCCGTTCGCTCTGGTCGGCGCTCGTCGAGCGGGCCAGCACGGTGTCGTCGCGGAAGAGGAAGAAGAAGTTGGCGTTCAACGCGATTCGATCGCGCCGGCCCAGGTAGCGCGAGGGCCAGAACTCGTCGAGCCAACTCCCGACGCCGGGTGTGTTGTCGAATCGTTCCAGGTCGGCGTGCAGGGTGCGGGCGGGGCTGTCGGGCCGCAGCAGATCCTCGACGCTGGCCGCGGTGGCGGCGTACTGGTCGGAGGTGAGCAGCGGCGCGCACCAGTGCAGGAACCGGGTGCAGCTCTCCTCCAACGTGGGCAGCGGCACGCGGGGCAGCTGCTCGTCGAAGGCGAAGGTGCTCTCGCTCAAGGGTTGTCCTCGGGTTCGATGGGTCAGGGGCAGCCTGGCTTTTTGCACACGTGTGACCGTCCCCCGACCGGCCACCGCACCATTCTGGTCAACGAACCGGTCTGTGCGCCAGGATTCGGGCGAATCCTGACGTACTCAGAAGGGAAGTTGTTTTACTGCGCTACAACAGTTTTCATGCGAGCCAGTTGCCGTGCGTCTCGGGTTTGCACAGCTTCTCGAGCCGCAACTCCACCTCACCGGGTGAGAGATAGCAGCCGGTCTGCTCGAATCCGCCGATGGTGTGGGTGGCGTAGTCGCCGTAGCCGATGCGCAGGAAGTCGTCTCCGCTCAAGCCGTGCACCGCCCAGTCGAAGGCGACGCGTGCCCGCGCCACGACGGTGCGCAGCGCGCCGAGGTGGTAGCTGCGGGTCACGAATTGTGCGGGGACACCGCGCAATCCGATCTTCAGCGGCCGCGCGAGCGCGTCCTTGCCGCCGAGGTCGACCACGAGACCGAGGTCCGGGTGCCGGTAGGGTTTGACCTGCCCGCCGCGCAAGGTAGCGAGGATGTTCTTGGCCATGTGCTTGCCCTGGCGCATGGCGTGCTGTGCGGTGGGCGGGCACGTCTTGCCCACGCCCCCGGCCAGATCCGGGACGGCGGCCGCGTCGCCGAGCGCCCACACGCCCTGCAGCCCGGGCACGCTGAAATCGGCCTGGACGACAATGCGGCCGTGATCGGTGTCGGCACCGAGGTGCCCGGCCAGCGGGCTGGCCGCGACCCCGGCCGTCCACAGCACGGTCCGCGACGGAATGAACCGGCCGTTGGTGAGCGTGACGCCGCGCGCGGTGACCTCCTTCGCGGACGCGCCCGAAATGAGCTCGATGCCGCGTTCGGCCAGAACCTTTTTCGCGTCCGCGCCGAGGCGCTCACCGAGCTCGGGCATGATCTTGTCGCCGTGGGTGACCAGATGCCAGCGCACCATGGTCGATTCGGCCGCCGGGAAGTAGCGTTTCGCGGCGGCCTGGCAGACCTTGTTGAGCACCGCGGTGGTCTCCGTGCCCGCGTAGCCCGCGCCGATGGTGACGAAGTTCAACCGCTCCCGGTCGACATCCTCCTCGCCGGTGACCGCGGCCACGTCGAGCTGACGCAGCACATGGTCGCGCAGGTACATGGCCTCCGAGAGCGTCTTCATGCCGAAGCCGTGCTCGTGCAGGCCGGGCACGTCCTGGATGCGGGTGATGCTGCCGGGTGAGAGCACCAGCTGATCGAACTCGTAGGCGCATTCCTCACCGGAGTGCCGGCGCACGATGACCTGCCGGGTCGGTGCGTCGACGCCGACGGCCATGCCGGGGATGATCTCGGTACGCCGCAGCACCCGCCGCAGCGACACCGACACCGAGCGCGGATTGAGTGTGCCGGAAGCGACCTGCGGCAGCAGCGGCAGATACAGCAGCCCCGCGTCGGGCGTGATGAGCTGGATGTGCGCTTCGTCCGGTTTGACTCGGCGCTCCAGATAGCGGGCGCATTCCACGCCCGCGAAACCACCGCCGACAATTACGATTTTCGCTGGTGCCACCGGTTCACCGTAACAATCCGGCGATGGTTTCAGGTGAATCCCGCATGTCTTTTCGATTCGGCACGGTTCGTCCGGTCTCCCCGCAATTCAGGATTTCTCGGCGGTGAGGCCGCTCTTCGGGCGGGAGAGATACAGCTGCGCGTAGAGCCAGCCGTCGGATTCGAGGTCACCGGGATCGATTCCGCTGGCCGCCAAAGTGTCCAGGACGCGGGCCTGTTCGTCCGGGGAGGCGAAGCGGCGCTGCCGGTAGACGCCCGGCAGGAGTTCGGTTTCGTAACCGAGCGTGCCGAGGTGCGTGGCAATGGGCTCGAACGAGAACATGCGCAGCACGAAATGTGCCATCCAGGGCAGTTTTCCGCCGTGGGCGCGGGCGACGCGCAGCAGGGTGCGTTCGGAGATATAGCCCACGCAGCCGGTGGAGATGACCAGGTCGGCGGCGGCCAGGGTGGCGCGCTGGGCCTCGGTGGGGTCGGCGGCTTCCAGGTCGGCGTGCACGATGTCGTCGAGGAATCCGGCGGCGCGGGCGTAGTCGAGGGCCGGACGCGAGGCATCCATCCCGACGAATCGGACTCCGGGTAGCCGATCGTCGGAGGCGAGCAGTTCGCGGTCGCGGGTGAGGAGTTTCTCGGTGTCGCCACCGGCGCGGTAATGCTCGGCGAGGTCTGCCATGCTGGCGTCCAAACGCAGCAGGGCCGCGTTCACTCCGTAGGAGCAGCCGATGTCCAGGACCGTCGGCGCGGTGATTCCGGTCGCTTCCCGATATTCGGTGAGCAGCCGCTGGAAGTGCGGTTTCGCCAATTCCGGTATCTGATAATCCAATTCGGCCATGCGGGCGTAGTACTGGCGTGGATCGGGCCGATCGTAGATATCGTCGAAGGAGGCTTTTCCGGTGGAGCTGTGCAACGAAACCGGCACGCGCTGTTCCCTTCTCAGTCGAGCAGTCGATCGCCGCGGACCTCGCCGGCGGCCAGATGGTCGGGCAGTACCCGGCCGAAGAGTTGCCGGGTGCGTTCGGCGGTGCCGATCAATCCCGGTGTGTCGCTGTAGGCGAAGATCGCCGAATGCCGTGGCAGGGTCCCGCCGACCGGCGCGACCCGGTGCAGTGAGAATCTCCCCTGGAACAGCTGCAGATCGCCCGGCCGCAATTCCAGCCGCCGGATGAACTCCTCCCCTTCCCCGGTCAGTACCGCCCGCACGTCCGCCAGGTTCTCCGCGGTCCGCGACCGGATGTTCGGGCAATACTCGAACACCCCACCGGATTCCGGCTCCTGGGTGAGCATGCTGACGGTGAACTCGTTGGTGTCGAAATGCCACGGATGCGAGTTCCCCGGCGCCACCACATTGAGGCACAGCCCCGCCAGCGGATCGGTGTACTCGTGCAGTTCCGGTAGATCGAAGCACTCCGCCACGAACCGCTGAAACCTTGTGTCGGTGTACAACTGGTGAATCAGCGCCTCGCGCGGAATGAGATCCCTTGCGACGAACGCGTTTCCACGCCGCAGCACGATCCGTCCCGGATGGTCGGCGGGCAGGTCCGCATCCAACGGAATGTTGTAGGCGTTGACGTCCTGCACGGTGTAGTACGCCTGCGGAGCCAGGGCGACGCCTTCGATCCGCAAGGTGCCCAACAACTCCGGCCGGATGAAGCCCCGCAACACGCAGCACCCGTCGGCAGCCAGCTCCGCTCGTGCGCCCCGTACAGCGTCCATCCAGCGTTCACCACCGGGTTCATCCAGCGGATACCGCTCGACATCCACCCCGGGTACCGCCCCCGCGGCCACCTCACCGGTCTCCCCTGCGTCCGCCCAACCCCCAACCGCAACCATGCCGCATATTCTCGCCGCCCCGCCCCCGACACGCCCGGGATACGCCCCAATTGTGAACACTCACTTTTCCTGTGCCCCACAATCTTTGACATTTCACGCCGCGCCCGCCGACGCCGGCCCGAGGTCCGTATTTCACTTGCGCCACAACTCGATCCAGGGGCTTTGACTAGCCCTTTCGGGCGGGTACACCGGTAGTAGGAGGACCGGTGGCATGGGTACTCAGGGATCGTGGGAGACCATCAACCGGGCGCTGAATCGGGTGTCCGGGCCGGGGAAGCGCGGGGTCGAGTGGACCACGTATTTGTGCCCGGTGCACGAGGGTGATGGTCGGCGGCATCGGGCGTCGCTGGGGGTGGTCTACAACTCGGCACGGCAGCGAACCGTGCTGCGGTGTTTTGCCGGATGCTCCGATGAGGACGTGCTCGAGCGGCTCGGGTTGCGGGTGCGGGATCTGTTCGACGGGCCACCGCCGCAGCGGCGTCCGACCGGCCGGGTGGAAGGTGTGCCGGGTGTGGCGGATAGGGCGATTCTCGCAGCGGGGCTGCCACTTTCGGTGGTCAAACGGGATTACGGGCCACCGATCAGGAAGCCGCAGAATGTCGCTTCCTATCTGTATCGAGGGCCGGATGGACGCTCGGCAGGCTGCGTGGTACGGGTACGAACCCTGCACCGACAGGGACACGTCAAATCGTTCTATCAACTGCGCCGAACCGATACCGGTTGGGAGAACGGCGGATTCGCACATCTGCCGTTCCGGCTGCCCGATGTGATCGATGCGGTGCGCAACGGGCACGACATCTACGTGTGCGAAGGCGAGGCGGATGTCCTGACCGCGATACACGCCGGCGTAACCGCGACCTGCAATGCCGGTGGGGCGCAAGGCTGGCGAGCCGAGCACGCGCACTGGTTACGCGGAGCGCGCCGGGTATGGGTCGTCGCGGATCGAGACGCTCCCGGCTATCGGCACGCGGCGAAAGTCGCCGACTCACTCCAGAATTCAGTGGGTGAGCTGCGAGTCGTACAGGCACGCGACGGCAAGGACCTCACCGATCACTGCGACGCCGGCCACCAGATCTCGGAGCTCGATCCGGTACCGATACTCGACGCGTACTACCGGCACCGCTGACAGCCGGTCACCAAAACTCCTTTGCGACCGTCCAGTTGGTTGCGTAGCATGCCTTTCCGCCGATTATCCGGAAAGGGCTTATGTCATTCGAGATTCCGTCCGTCCTGGGCGCGAGCTGGAAAGTCGAATTCATCTACGACACACCACGACTGACCGACGATGATTTCGAACGGCTGATGACCGATTTCAAGACGGTCAACCAGTCGGGATTCAGTTATCAAGGATGGTCACAGCGGATTTCACTGGGACGCAGCATCTACGAGGACGAGACGGAGGATTGGAACGACGGCGATCCGAGCGCGCTGATCGCGCGGATGTTCCGGGAGCTCCCGGCGGTGGCGGTATGGCCGCTGCGGACGATTCGGGCGGAGTATTCGACCGCGGTGGAGAACACCCGGCTGGTCCCGCAGATGCGTTGGCTCAAAGCCATGTTCGACAGGGCCGACGACCCCGGCAGCTTCGAGGACGAGCTCGAGGTCGCGATCGAGCCGAGTCCGCAGTGGCTGGTCGAGATGGTCAGCCGGGTAGTCGATTTCGACGCCGAGCGGCTCGCATACTGGCGTGAGCGTCTGGAAGGCTGTGACCTCGTCCATGATCCGGTCGCCGGCACCGTGACCGTCACGCACGACACCGGCCACAGGACCGCCCGCGAGGCCATGTCGTCACTGCTGGAGGCGCTGGCGAAGACCGAGCTCGAACCCGAGCGGATCTCGGTGCGCCCCTTCGAGGGCTGACCCGCACGATCAGGACGGCGGCAGCGCACGCTGGTAGCGGTCGATCAGGGCGCGAAGGGCCGCAACCAGTTCCGGGGAGTCGACGAGCTCGAAGTCGGCGTCGAGCAGGCCCAGGTAGAGGGCGAGCATTTCGGGGTGATCGGAGCCGGGTTCGAAGGCGCAGCGGTCCGGGCCCAGTTCCTCGACGTCGATCGGGATCGGAATTCGTTGCCGCACATGATCGGCCGAGGCGTGCACGATGACCCGGGCACGGTAGCGCCAGGTGGCTTCCCCCACACCGCGTTCGACGCGGGCGGCGATGTCGGAGTCGGGTGGGAGCGGGCGGGGGGTGAAGCGTGGCCCGGCCGGGGTGCGCGGGTCCATGCGGTCCGCCCGGAAGGTGCGCCAGTCGGCGCGATCGAGGTCCCAGGCCAGCAGATACCAGCGCTGCCGGTGGCTGATCAGCCGGTACGGCTCGACCGAGCGGCGCGACGCGCTGCCGGAGTGGGTCCGGTAGTCGAAGCGCAGTCGTTCATGATCGCGGCAGGCCGCGGCAATGGCGGTCAGCGTGTCCGGGCTGACTCGCGGCCCGCGCATCGGTACCGGTACCGCGTGCTGGAACGCGCTGACCCGATGCCGCAGCCGCGACGGCAGGATCTGCTGCAGTTTGGTCAGCGCACGCAGTGATGTCTCCTCGATCCCGAGGATGGAACCGCCGGCGGCGCTGCGCAATCCGATCGCTACGGCCACGGCCTCGTCATCGTCGAGCAGTAGCGGCGGTAGCGCGCCGCCGACTCCGAGGCGGTAACCGCCGTCGACACCCGGGCGGGCTTCGACGGGATATCCGAGTTCCCGCAGCCGGTCCATGTCCTTGCGAATGGTGCGCCCGGTGACCTGCAGCCGGTCGGCGAGCTCGGCGCCGGTCCAGTCGCGCCGGGACTGCAGCAGCGACAGCAGTCGCAGCAGCCGGGCGGAGGTTTCCAACATTCGTCGATCGTATCCGCACATTGAGGAACGAACCGTTCCGCAATGGCTTCTACCGTGGGTACCGAGCGCAAGATGAAGAGCCTCGGAAGAGTTCTTCCTAGTGAACGGAACACCTTGATGAGCACCGAGATTCACCCCTTCACCCTCGATATCCCGCAGTCCGATCTCGACTACCTCGACGACCGTCTGACCCGCGCCCGCTGGGCCGCCCAGCTCCCGGGCACCGGCTGGGAGCGCGGTATCCCCGAACCCGCGCTGCGCGAGCTGGCCGACTACTGGCGCACCGAATTCGATTGGCGTGCACAGGAAGCCGAACTCAATGCCTTCCCCCAGTTCACCACCGAGATCGACGGCCAGCACATCCACTTCCTGCATGTCCGCTCCGAGCACCCGGATGCGCGGCCGCTGCTCATCACCCACGGCTTCCCCAGCTCGATCGCCGAATTCCTGACCCTGATCCCGCTGCTCACCGATCCCGCCGAGGGTCAGGCGTTCCATGTGATCGCCCCCTCGCTGCCCGGTTACACCCTGTCCACTCCGCTCGCGGGCGTCGGCTGGACCATGGCGCGGGCCGCCCGCGCCTGGATCGAGCTCATGGCCCGGCTGGGCTACGACCGCTACGGGGTACACGGTGGCGATGTCGGCGGCGGCGTCTCGGGCCTGGTCGCGACTCTCGACGCTGAGCATGTGACCGGCGTGCACGTGGTCACCGATCCGATGACGGCCGCCAATGTGGCCACCTTCCTGCCCGGTCTGGCCGATCGCCTCGACCCCAACGACCCGGTGGACAAGGTGATCCTCGACCGCATGGACGCGTTCCGCCGCGAGGGCTCGGGTTATCTGGCCATCCAGAACAGTCGCCCGCAGACCATCGGCTACGGCCTGGTGGATTCACCCCTGCTCCAGTTGGCTTGGATCGCCGAGAAATTCGAGTCCTGGACCGATCTGCCCATCGACCGCGACCAGCTGCTCACCACTGTCAGCCTGTACTGGTTCACCGGCTCGGGCGCCTCGGCCGCCCACACCCTCTACGAGCAGTCGCATTCCTCCGAGTGGGGCGCGCCGCCGGCGGTACCGCAGGGCTTCGCCGTCTTCGGTGCGGACGAGACCGTCCGCCGCGTGGTCCCGGCCCCGGCCGATGCCCACTGGACGGAATTCGAACGCGGCCTCCACTTCCCGGCCATGGAAGATCCCGCCAACCTCGCCGGCGACCTGCGAACCTTCTTCGGTCCGCTGCACTGATCACCGAAAATCAGAACCGGCCCGGCGTTCTCGCCGGGCCGGTCCTATGCGGTGCGCGAATCCAGCGCCGCCAGTAGCTTTTTCGTCGCCACCTCCCGGTAGGCGTCCTCGACGATCTCGCCGATCTCGTCCCAGTCCACGGCCACATCCAGGTACACCCCGAGCCAGCCGCGATGCCCCACATACGGCGGCCGGAAGAACCGCTGCGGCTCGGTCTCGACCAGTTCCTGTTGCACTCCGGCCGGTGCGGCGCACCAGAATCCGCGCCGCTCGTCGTGGTGATGGTCGGCGAACATGACGAACATCTTCTTGCCGCCCGCGAACCAGGCGGGTTCGCCGTGGCTGACCTTCTCGGTCACCTCGGGCAGCCCGGTGCACACGCGGCGTAGTCGCTCCAGCTCACTGTCCATACCCGCAAGCTAGGCCACGATCACGGCCCGGCCTTGGACGAATGGGAACCGTGGTTCAGGGGGTGGCGTGCACCCGTACCAGGTCTTCCAGATCATCGAGGGTCAGGCCCACCAGGCTCTCGCGGAAGGTGCGACCCGGCGCATCCGGTACTGGAACCTCGCACGGCACTACGAGCAGCGCACACCCGGCTGCCTGCGCGGCGGTCGCACCCGTCGGCGAATCCTCGATGGCCACAGCAGTTTCCGGGTCGACGCCGAGTAGTTCGGCCGCCCGCAGGTACAGGTCCGGCGCGGGCTTGCCGTGCGGCACCTCGTCGGCGCATACGGTGGCCCGGAAGAATTCGCGGCCGAGGGTGTTCAGCCCCAACTCTGCGAGGGACCTCTTGGTATTGGTGACGAGCGCCATCGGAATTCCGGCGGCCCGCACCAACTCCAAGGCCTCACGGGCGCCCGGTCGCCACGGCACCGGGCCGGCGAACAGCTCGGTCACCCGCTGTTCCATCCAGTCCGAGCCCTGCGCGACCGTCTCGGGCGTGTGCTCGATACCCAACCCCTCGAACAGGATTCGGAACGCGTTGGGTCCGGATGCCCCGATGAGCGCGTGCCGGACCTCTTCGGTCAGCTCGCGCCCGTACTCCGCCGCCAGTTCGCGCAATGCCAGGTCCCAGAGCTTCTCCGAGTCCAGCAGCGTTCCGTCCATGTCCCACAACACCGCGTCCAAACGCGCCACCGACTCGTACTCCTTCCAGAAAACCGAAAACCGGCCCCACCTCGGGTGGAGCCGGTTCAGCCTATCGGGGGCACGCGGGTCGGGCTGCTAGAGGCCCGATGCCGCGATCAGCAGGTGCCCGGTGGAGGAGTCCACTTGGATCCACCGGTTCTCGGTGCTGACCTGCCCGTTCTTCAACACGTAGGTGAGTGCCACCACGGCCCGGTTGTCGCCGTTGGGCGTGACCGCACCCACACTCACCGAGGTGACACCGGCCCAGAACGCGGCATAACTGTTATAGCCACCGGTCGAGGACTGGTAGCCGGGCGAGAGCATCGACCAGGCGCCGCTCACGTTGCCCGGCAGCATGCCGTAGTAGCCCTGCACGAACGAGGCCACCGACGCACCCGGCTGCGGACCGAAGGCCGTGGTCGACGGCGGCGGAGTCGTCGGCTTGGCCGAGGAACTCGGTGCCGGGGTGGACGACGGCGGAGTGCTCGGGGCCGGGGTGGTGGTCGGCACGTGGGTCGCCCCGCCCGCCTGGCCTTCCCGCGTGGGCTGCTGATTGCCGCCGTCCGCGGGCCCGATGTTCTCCGGCCCGCTGGTCACCGGCGCGGAGCCCGTCGCCGTCAGCGTGGTGGTGCCACCGGCTTGGGTCGTGCCGCCGCCGTTGTGGTTGACCGCGATCGCGATCACCGCGGCCAGCACCAGCGCCCCGACCACACCGGCCGCCACCAGCACCAGCTGACGCGGAATACGTTGCCCGCCCGCGGATTTCCCGCCACCCGATCCGTTCGGCGGCAGCCCGGGCGGCACCGTACCGCGTGCCCCTTGACTCATGTCGACGTGCACGGTGGCGTCGGCGGCATTGCTCGGCGCGCCCGTGCGGGAGGTGGACAGCACCGTGGTCGCGTCCGAACTGCCCATGGCCGCAACGCTTGTCGCCGCGGGCAGCACCTTGGTCGGCTGGATCGGCACGGCCGGGGCCCGGCCCTCCGCGACCGCGTGCAATCGTTCGGCGGCCTGTTCCATGGTCGGGCGATCGCCCGCCTCGGCGGCCAATAGATCCATCAGCACCGGTGCCAACGCGGCCGCGTGAGTGGGCTGCGGCACCAGCGCGCGGGCCACCGAGTGCAGTACGGCCAGGGGGTTGTCGCCCTCCCCGAACGGCGGTTTGCCCTCGACCGCCGCGTAGAGCGTCGAACCCAAAGCGAAGACGTCCGAAGGGGATTCGGGATTCTCGCCGCGCGCCACCTCGGGCGAGAGGTAGGCGGGCGTGCCCGCCAGGAATCCCGTCGAGGTGACGGTGACGTCGCCGGTGGCACGCGAGATGCCGAAGTCGGTGATCTTCACCGTCCCGTCGTCGGCCACCAGAATGTTGGCGGGCTTCACATCCCGGTGCACGATCCCGGCCTTGTGCGCAGCGGCCAGCGCCTCGGCCACCTTGGCCCCGATGCGGGCCACCTCGGTCGGCGCGAGCTGCCCCTTCTCCCGCATCAACGCCGCGAGACTGGGTGCGTCCACGTATTCCATGACCAGCCAGGGCTGGCCGTCCTCGTCCGCCACATCGAACACGGTGACGGCGTTGGGGTGATGCAGGCGGGCCGCGATGCGCCCCTCACGCATCGCCCGCATCCGAGCCTCCACGGTCTGCGACCGGGTCAGTCCCGGTGCCAGCAGCAATTGTTTGACCGCGACGGTGCGTCGCAGCCGGACATCGGTCGCGCGCCACACGACCCCCATCGCACCGGTGCCGATCGGATCCGTTAGTCGGTACCGCCCCGCAATCAGCCGGTCTGAGCTCATGTGGTCGTGCCCCTCCTGCAAGGCTTCGCGCCGAGCACCCTGCAACTCTGCGCGAAGCCCGGAAACCTGGTGAAAATATTAAGCGTTGAAGTACTTGGCTTCCGGGTGCAGCAGCACGAACGCATCCGTCGACTGCTCCGGATGCAGTTGCAACTCCTCAGACAGCATCACGCCGATCCGTCCGGCGTCCAGCAGGTCAACGAGTTTGGCCCGGTCCTCCAAGTTCGGGCAGGCCCCATAGCCGAATGAATACCGTGCGCCACGGTATCCGAGTTTGAAGTAATCCAGCACATCGGCGGGATCCTCATCAGCGACCGAATGCCCTTCCAGTGTGAGCTCTTCGCGCACCCGGCGATGCCAAAACTCGGCCAGCGCTTCGGTGAGTTGCACGCCGATGCCGTGCACCTCGAGGTAGTCGCGGTAGTTGTTCTCCGCGAACAGCACATTCGCGAAATCCGCGATGGGCTGACCCATGGTGACCAGCTGGAACGGCATCACATCAACCTGACCGGTCGCCACGGCCTGCTCCCGCGAGCGAATGAAATCCGCGATGCAGAGGAACCGGTCGCGTTGCTGACGCGGGAATGTGAAGCGGAAGCGTTCCGGCGCATCGGGTTTGGGCTCGGTGAGAACAATCACATCGTCGCCCTCGGAGACCGCCGGGAAATAGCCGTATACCACCGCGGCATGCTGCAGTACACCCTCGGCGATCAACCGGTCCAGCCAATACCGCAGGCGCGGACGACCTTCGGTCTCCACCAGCTCCTCATACGAGGCGCCCTCGCCACCGCGCTGGCCACGCAGCCCCCATTGCCCCAGGAACAGCGCCCGCTCGTCGAGCAGCCCCGAGTACTCGCTCACCGCCAGGCCCTTGATGATTCGCGTGCCCCAGAACGGCGGTGTCGGCACCGGCAGATCCGCGGCCACATCCGAGCGCGCGGGCACCTCGACCGGCGCCTCCTTGGCCTTGCGCTCCGCGGCGATCCGCTTGGACCGCTCGTGGCGCGCCTTGCGCTCGGCGAGCTTCGCCGCCTCGGCGATGGCCTCGGGCGAGTTCGGGTCGAGACCGCCGCCGCGCTTGCGGGTCATGATCTCGTCCATCAGGTTCAAGCCTTCGAAAGCGTCACGCGCGTAATGCACGTCACCCTCGTACACCTCGGTGAGGTCGTTCTCGACGTACCCGCGGGTCAGCGCCGCACCACCCAGCAGCACCGGGAACTGCGCGGCGACGCCGCGGGTGTTCATCTCCTCGAGGTTCTCCTTCATGATGACCGTGGACTTCACCAGCAGCCCGGACATGCCGATGACATCGGCCTTCTTGTCCACCGCGGCGTCCAGGATCGCCGAAATCGGTTGCTTGATACCGAGATTAACGACCTCGTAGCCATTGTTGGAGAGGATGATGTCGACCAGGTTCTTGCCGATATCGTGCACGTCGCCCTTGACGGTGGCCAGCACGATGCGACCCTTGCCGGAGTCGTCGGTGGCCTCCATGTGCGGTTCCAGGTGCGCCACAGCGGTTTTCATCACCTCGGCCGACTGCAGCACGAACGGCAGCTGCATCTGCCCGGACCCGAACAGCTCGCCGACGGTCTTCATGCCCGACAGCAGGGTCTCGTTGATGATCTGCAGCGGCGGAACCTCTTTCATGGCCTCGTCGAGGTCGGCCTCGAGGCCGTTGCGCTCGCCGTCCACGATGCGCCGCGCCAGCCGCTCGAACAGCGGCAGCGCCGCGAGTTCCTCGGCGCGCGAAGCCTTGGACGAGGCCGTCGACACGCCCTCGAACAGGGCCATCAGCTTCTGCAGCGGGTCGTAATCCTCGGTACGCCGGTCGTAGACGAGATCCAGCGCGGTCTGGCGCTGCTCCTCGGGAATCCGCGCCATGGGCAGGATCTTCGACGCGTGCACGATGGCCGAATCCAAACCGGCCTGGACACATTCGTGCATGAACACCGAGTTGAGAACCTGCCGCGCGGCCGGGTTCAAACCGAAGGAGATGTTCGAAAGACCCAGTGTGGTCTGCACATTCGGGTGCTTCTGCTTGAGTAGCCGGATGGCCTCGATGGTTTCGACGCCGTCTTTGCGCGACTCCTCCTGGCCGGTGCCCAGGGTGAAGGTCAGCGTGTCGATGATGATGTCGGACTCTTCGAGCCCCCAGTTGCCGGTGATATCCGCAATCAGCCGCTCGGCGATGGCGACCTTGTGCTCGGCCGTGCGCGCCTGGCCCTCTTCGTCGATCGTCAAAGCCACCACGGCCGCACCGTGTTCGGAGACGAGTTCCATGGTCTGGTGGAATCGCGATTCCGGCCCGTCGCCGTCCTCGTAGTTCACCGAGTTGATGGCGCAACGGCCACCCAGATGCTCCAAACCGGCCTTCAGCACCGGAGTTTCGGTGGAGTCCAGCATGATCGGCAGGGTGGACGCGGTGGCCAGCCGCGAAGCCAGCTCGGCCATGTCCTGGGCCCCGTCGCGACCCACGTAGTCCACGCACAGGTCGAGCATGTGCGCGCCGTCGCGGATCTGATCCTTGGCGATGTCGAGGCACTTCTGCCAGTCGGCGGCCAGCATGGCCTCACGGAAAGCCTTGGAGCCGTTGGCATTCGTGCGCTCACCGATCATCATGATCGAGGAGTCCTGTTCGAACGGCACCGAGCTGTAGATCGAGGAGACGCTCGGCTCGTGCACCGGGTTGCGCTTGGCCTGCTCGGTCTCGCGCACCGCCTCGGCCACCTGCCGGATGTGCTCGGGCGTGGTGCCACAGCAACCGCCGACGAGCGACAGTCCGAACTCGGACACGAACTGCGAGAGCGCGATCGCCAATTCCTCAGGCGTGAGCGGGTATTCCGCCCCCTTGGCCCCGAGGATCGGCAGCCCGGCGTTCGGCATCACCGACACCGGCAACTGCGCGTGCTTGGACAGATGCCGCAGATGCTCGCTCATCTCGTCCGGGCCGGTGGCGCAGTTCAACCCGATCATGTCGATGCCGAGCTTCTCGAGCGCGGTCAGCGCCGCGCCGATCTCGGAACCGACCAGCATGGTGCCGGTGGTCTCCATCGTCACGTGCGTGATGATCGGAATCCGGCGGCCGGCGATCTCCATGGCCCGGTGACTGCCGGTGATCGCGGACTTGACCTGCAGCAGGTCCTGGCAGGTCTCGATGAGGATCGCGTCCGCGCCCCCGTCGAGCATGCCGAGCGCGGCCTCGGCGTAGGCGTCGCGCAGGGAGTCATAAGGAGCGTGCCCGAGAGTCGGCAGCTTGGTGCCCGGACCCATGGACCCCAGCACATACCGCGGAGTCCCGTCCGCGGACTTGCCCATTTCATCCGCTACCTCGCGGGCGAGCCGGGTGCCGCGATACGACAGGTCCCGGATCCGATCCGCGATGTCGTAGTCGGCGAGGTTGGGCAGGTTGCACCCGAAGGTATTGGTCTCGACAGCGTCGGCCCCGGCCTCGAAATACGCCCGGTGAATGTGCTTCAGCACGTCAGGCCGGGTTTCGTTCAGGATCTCGTTGCAACCCTCGAGGCCACGGAAGTCATCCAGCGTGAGATCCGCGGCCTGCAGCATCGTGCCCATAGCACCGTCCCCGATCACGACACGCCGCCTGAGCGTGTCCAAAAGGGTGGTGTCGAATTCGGCGCGGCTGCGTACAGACATGTACCCAAGAGTAGTGGGAGGCCCAGACAAACATGGCCCCGGTATCGTGCGGTTCTTCCGACTCATACCTTCGGGACATCGGAAGCCGCGGACCCGCCCGGCGCGACGCGGGGGGCAAATCGGATCCAGTGCGTCGCATGCACACTGTGTCTTGACACACCGTAGGCTGACCGGGTGAACGCCAGTGAATCCCCGGTGCCACCCGAATCGGACCTGCCTACGCTGCGGGATCCGGTGCTCGTGGCCGCCTTCGAAGGCTGGAACGATGCCGCCGACGCCGCCAGTGGCGCGGTCGAGCATCTGGAACTGATCTGGGACGCGCAGCCACTGGCCGAGCTCGACTCCGAGGACTACTACGACTATCAGGTCAACCGGCCTACGGTTCGGCAGGTTGACGGGGTGACCCGCGAGATCCAGTGGCCCTCGGCCATGTTGTCGGTGTGCTCGCCCCCGGGCAGTGATCGCGATGTCGTGCTGTTGCGTGGTGTCGAGCCGAATATGCGGTGGCGCAGCTTCTGCAACGACATTCTCGAATTCGTCGAGCAGTTGGGCGTGTCCACGGTGGTGATCCTCGGCGCTTTACTGGCCGATACCCCGCACACTCGCCCGGTTCCGGTCACCGGCACCGCGTACAGCAAGGAAGCCGCAGAGCGCTTCAACCTCGAGCAGACCCGCTACGAGGGACCGACCGGTATTACCGGAGTGCTGCAGGACGCGTGCGTGCGCGCGGGCGTCCCGGCCATTTCCTTCTGGGCGGCCGTGCCGCACTACGTATCTCAGCCGCCGAACCCGAAGGCGATCATCGCGCTGCTGCACCGGGTCGAGGATGTGCTGGATGTCGAGGTGCCGCTGGGCGGTCTGCCGGAGCAGGCCGAGGAGTGGGAGGGCGCGGTCAACGAGATGACCGCCGGCGATGAGGAAATCGCCGAGTACGTGCGCTCGCTCGAGGAGCGCGGGGACGCCGAGGTGGATATCAACGACGCCATGGCCAAGATCGACGGTGACGCCATCGCGGCAGAGTTCGAGAAGTACCTGCGCCGACGCGGGCGCGGCGGATTCGGCCTCTGAACCTGCTGCCCGTTTCGGGGTGAATGTCCCGAACTAGCCCGAAAACCATTGCCGCACCTGCGTTCTCGACGCAGGTGCGGCTTTGTACGGGGAGCTAGCGCTCGACGGTCCAGACTTGCGCGGACGCCTCGTGCGCCAGCTTCGCGATCAGAATGTCGCGCGGAATCGTCTGGCCCGCAAGGTGATCGAGCGACGGCACCACAACGTGGTGGGCATCGGCACGCTTGAGTTCGGCGGTCAACTCCGCGAATGCGGTGCCGTCGCCGGGGGTCGATTCATGGAACGTTGCGGCGAAGCAGAGGCCCGCGGATTGAGCGAGACCGCACATGGCGTCCTCCAACTCATCACTGCGGCCGTCTGTCAGATCGTCACGCACGTACCCATAGATCAACGCTTCCACCCGAACCTCCGTTGGATTGGGGATCGCTGTCTGAAGTGTGCCCTGCCAACAAGCCTGACGTAATCACGAATGCAATTGCAGATGTCAACCCACTGACATCCAGATGCCCTATCCGGGTCCATCCGGCGGTAACTGGTGAGATACTACAGAGCGTGTCCGCCGGTGACGATCGACCTGTCTGGGCTGTCCGAATGCGTGCCGAACGTGATGCTCGGGGGTGGTCACAAGCGGATGCGGTACGGGCCGTGCGGGCCAAGTCCAGTCACAATCTGCCAACCGACAGCACACTTCTGCGTAACTGGCGGCGCTGGGAGTCCGGGGAATCCCGGCCCGACGATTTCTACGCACCCATCATCGCCGCCGCTTTCGACACGGTCACGGCGGCATTCTTCCCCAAGGCCCGGCCCAATCGGGACGACGAGATGCTCTCGGCGACCGGGATGGACACGCTGGAATTCATTGGGCGACTGCGCATGTCCGATGTGTCCGCCTCCACGCTGGATGCCATCCGGATCACCGCCGATCGGCTGTGTTCGGAGTATCCGTGTGCGGATCCGCACGAATTGCATGCCGAGGGCACGGGCTGGCTGCGCCGCATCACCTCCCTGCTGGACGGCCGACTGACTCTCTCCCAGCACCGGGAAGTGCTGGTATTGGCCGGATGGGTTGCCCTACTGGTCGGTTGCGTTGATTACGACCTGGGCTGGCGCACCGCCGCCGAGGCCACCCGCCGCGCCGCCCTCTCCCTGGGCCAGGAGGCCGAGCATGCCGAAATCATCGGCTGGGGAGCCGAAATGGCCGCTTGGTTCGCATTGACGCAGGCCAACTACCGCGGGGCCATCGACACCGCCGAGGCCGCGCACGCCACCACCGGACATCTCGGCGTCGGCGTCCAGCTGGCCGCCCAGCGCGCCAAGGCATGGGCGCGCCTGGGCGACCGCAGCGAAGTGGAAAAGGCGCTGTCACAGGGTCGTTCGATCTTGGATTCGCTGGAACACCCGTCGAATCTGGACAATCATTTCGTGGTGGATCCGCAGAAGTTCGACTTCTACGCCATGGACTGCTGCCGGGTAGCCGGTGACGACCGGCTCGCGGAAAGCTATGCCCGCCAGGTCATCCAAACCGCGACACGCCCAGACGGAAGTATCAGGAAACCCATGCGCGTGTCCGAGGCTCATCTCACCCTCGCGGTGGTCGCGGTGCGCGATCGCAATCTTGAGCTTGCATTGGACGAGGGCCTGCAAGCCTTCGCGGGCAAGCGCCGCTCACTGCCGTCGCTCATGTGGATCGCGGGTGAGACCGCCCGTGAGATGATCGAACGCTTTCCCGGGGATCCGCGCACCCGAACGTATTTGGAGCAGTTGCGCGCCCTCGCGGCGGGCTGAGCACTCGATCGCGTTTCACACTCCGAGCGCATTGCGCACGGAATCGATGGCGGCGTGGGCGATTCCGGGCACGGCCAGATTGCCGCTACGCCGCCACCACAGCGACAGGAACATGCCGACCGGGATCTGGAAGGCGAGCACGCCCGCGACCACGCCGCCGGTGATCGGCGCTCCCGCGACGGGCAGATGCCACAGGCCCCACAGCGCCGAGACGAATGCCGCGGACCACAGACCGCCGGGCTCGCCGTGACGATGCAGATAGGAGTCGAGCGCGCCGCGGAAGAAGACTTCCTCCAGTACGAACACCAACGGCAGGTACATCAGCAGCGATTCCAGCCCGAGGCCGAGGCTCGCCCACGGCACCGGACGCGGCGCACCCTGCCCGCTGACCAGGAATCCGGCGACGACCGTGCTCATTCCGATCAGTCCGGCCGTCCCCAGGCACGCGGCGAGCCTGCGCGATCCGGCACGGCCGAGGCCGCGCAACGCCCACGCCACCGGGAAGACGCCAGCGACGCTCGCCGCCGAATACACCACCTCCGACCAGTGCCCGGTGCCGCGCCGACCGGCGATTACCTCGAGCAGACCGTGGACGGGGACGATGGCCAGGGCGAGGGCCATGACCCACACCCAGCGATCCACCGGCGGGGGTGCGCCGCGCACCCACAGTTCCCGGATCGGCCGCCGATGCAGCGCCAGCGGGAACAGCAGCGTGAACGGAATCCCCAGCAGCAGATAGGTATTCGCGTCGAGCCGCAGCGCGAAGCCGAGCGCGGCATAGGCCCCGACCACCAGGCACGCGATGAGAGCGCGCAACGCCCGTTCCCGGCGTCCGGACCCCGGCGAGGGCGTGAGTGTGGTCGGCCGCCGCTCACCGCGCCCTCCGAGCCGCACCACGATTTTGCGGAACGAACCCGGTTTCGCCATGATGCCGCCCGGACGACCGGTCTCACGCGTGGTGAAGCTCTCCGCCCGCGTCATGCCCGCCTTTCCACGTCGTGCCGGCCTTTCCATGAGTCACGTCCCTGCAGTATCCAGGCCGTTCTTAAGAGAATCGCCAGGTACGCTCCAGCGCATGGACTTCAGTCTGTGGACCTGCGCTGCCCGAGGGCACGAGACCTACGCCCCGACCGAGCCCGAGCTCGCGGTACGCCTCCACGTCGCCACCCCGGCGGGTGAATCCTGGCGCTGCCTGCGCTGTGGTGATTTCGTGCCGGGCGAGCCGCGCCGCAGCGGTCCCGCCGACGACGCGCCCGAGGTGCCGCGCGGGCATCTGCTGCGCGACCGCATCATCATGCGACTGCTGGCGACCGAGCGCATCATCCGTGCGCTGGTGCTGATCCTGCTGGGCGCGGGTGTGCTGAAGCTGCGCGGGTCACGTGAGCATTGGAAGTCCAACTGGGACAAGGATCTTCCGCTCATCCGGCAGCTGGCCGACCAGATCGGGTTCAACCCCGACCATTCGAAGATCATCAAGGGCATCGACAAGGCGTTCACCTTCTCCCCCAATGTGCTGACCTGGGTGGCGGTGGCGCTGTTCGCTTACGCCGCAATCCAACTCGTGGAAGCCACCGGCCTGTGGCTGGTCAAGCGGTGGGGTGAGTACTTCGCCGTCATCGCGACCAGCATCTTCCTGCCGCTCGAGATCTACGAGCTCACCGAGAAGGTGACCGTGCTGCGCGCGGGGGCGCTGCTGATCAACCTGGCCGCGGTGATCTGGCTGCTGTGGAGCAAGTCGCTGTTCGGGCTCAACGGCGGGGCGAAGAAGTACTTCGCCGAACACCACTCGGAGAGCCTGATGACCGTCGAGCGCGCGGCCGTCGCCGCGCAGTCCGAGGATCGCACCGAACGCATCGTCACCCAGCGTCCGTAATTCGCTTCGCCTCCGAAATCCGCTCGGCGGCCGTGCCTTTCAGGCGGGCACGCCGAGCCCCTCGGCGAGAACCGGCCAGGACTTGATCAGCTCATCGCGGAAGACGCCCCAGGAGTGCACGCCGTCGGGCGGCAGGTCCACGGTCGCGGGGATACCGAGTTCGGCGAGATGGGCGACGAGGTTGCGGGTGCAGTAGCCGGTCGCCGTCTCGATGGTGCCGTCGAAGATGAGGTGCACGAGGTAGCCGGCGACGCCGGGGGCGATGACGAATCGCCCGTCGACGATGTCGTACATGCCCGGGATGCCGTTGCCGCTGGAGATGTAGAGCGGCATACCGCGCAGTCGGTCGGCGTGCAGGTAGGGATCGTTGTCGGCCCACATCGGGTCGCCGGGTGGCCCGTACATATTGTCGGCGTTGCCGCCCACGCTGGCGACGACGATGCGGGCGAAGGTTTGCCCGACCGGGTCGCTGGTCTGCACGCAGCCGCTGTAGGTCGCCGCCGCCCGGAACAATCCTGGTTTGGTGATGGCCAGATTCAGGGCCGGGGTCGCCGACATCGACACCGCCGCAATGGCATTGACGCCATTGGTACCCAGACCCGCGTCGATCAGGGGCGGCAGTTCCTCGGTGAAGAAGGTCTTCCACTTGTTGACGCCGAGCACGGGATCCGTTGCGCGCCAATCGGTGTAGTAACTCGCCAGCCCGCCGGTGGGGACGATGACGTTGATGTCCTTCTCCCCCAGGAAGTCGAACACCTCCGGCACCTGGGCGTGCCAGCTCTTGTCGGTGGTGCCGGCGTCGGTGCCGTTGAACAGGTACAGGGTGGGCCGTGGCCGGGAGGTGTCGGCGGGCCGCAGCACATCCAGGTGCACCGACTTGTCCATGGCCGCCGAGTACACCTCCAGCGCGATATTGCGGCCGTCGACGACCTCGACGCCGATCACCTTCGAGCCGTCGGCGCTCACCGGGTCCGTCAGCAGCGCACCGGATTCGATGATCGGGTCGGCGGGGGTGGCGTGCGCGGCCACCGGCGTCGCGAGGGCGACGGTAACCAATCCCGCTGTCACAAGGGCGTTCCACAGTCGATACCGCACGATCGTCGTCCCCTCGATCTTGGTGGTGAGGACGACTCTGCCATATGCGGTGCGCTGTAACCCCCGCATCTATTCATAAAGGTCGCGGCGTGACGCCCCCGGTAACTCCCGTCACGCCGCGACGATCCCCGCGCCGCTTACGGGGTGACGATATTGAAGGCCGGGTCGGGCTTGTCCATGACGTCCTTGAGCTGCTTGAGCTTGGTCGGATCGCCACTGACCTTGATCGCGCCGGACTGGATCTCCTTCACGATGTCCTTGGCGCCGGTCATGGTGGCGATCAGCTCCAGCCGCGACAGGGTGAAGGTGGCGTCGGGGGCCGCGCCCTTGAAACCGGCAGGCACCACGAAGTGGATGAGCACGCCATTGCGTAGTTCGGTGCGGTAGGTCTGATTCTGGTCGGAAATGACCCAGTCGTTGACCAGGTGCAGGTCCCACGCCTTGGGGCCGTTGATCAAGAAGGCCGCCGAGTCGAAGACCTGGTCCACGCTCAGGGCGCTGATCATGGTGGGCGAGTTGCCCTTCGTCGGGGTGCCGAAGTTGCCGTTGCGCAGTTCGTACGCGCCGGAGAGGTAGAAGTTGCGCCAGGTGCCGTTCTCGGAGCCGTAGCCCAGCTGCTCGAAGGCGCTGGCCTGCAGCATCTTCGCCTTCTCGTTGTTCGGGTCGGCGAAGATCAGGTAGTTGAGAACCTGGACGCACCAGCGGTAGTCGCCGTCGGAGTAGGCCTTGCGGGCCACCTTCAGCACACCGCTCGCGCCGCCCATGGCGTCGACATGGCGCTTGCCGGAGTCGACGGGCGGGTGCTCCCACAGGTGGGCGGGGTTACCGTCGAACCAGCCCATGTAGCGCTGGTAGATGGCCTTCACGTCGTGGCTGACCGAACCGTAGTAGCCGTGGGTGTACCACTTGCTCTCGAGCGCGGGCGGCATCTGGATCATTTCGGCGATCTCGGTGCCGACGTAGCCCTGATTGAGCATGCGCAGCGTCTGGTCGTGCAGGTAGGCATACGTATCGCGTTGCAGCGACAGCCATTCGGTGACCTTGTCGGCATTCCACATGGGCCAGTGGTGCGAGGCGAAGGCGACCTCGTACTCGCCGGAGAACATATTGATGGTCTCGGTCAGGTACTGCGACCAGACGTGCGCGTCACGCACCAGCGCGCCACGCAGGGTCAGCAGATTGTGCAGGGTGTGAGTGGCGTTCTCCGCCATGCACATCGCACGGAAGTCGGGGAAGTAGAAGTTCATCTCCGACGGCGCTTCGGTGCCCGGGGTGATCTGGAAGACGACCTTGATGCCGTCGATGGTCTCTTCCTGACCGGTGTGGGTGACATCCTTGTTCGGCGGGATGAGGCTCACGGTGCCGACCGAGGTGGTCATGCCCAGGCCCGCACCGACCTGGCCCTTCGCACCGCGCGGCAGTTGCGCGCCGTACATGTAGGCGGCGCGGCGGGACATGGCGGTGCCCGCGAAGATGTTCTCCTCGACCGCGTGCTCGACGAAGCCCGCCGGTGCGATGACCGGAATCCGCCCGGAGGCAGCGTCTTCGGCGGTGATGACGCCCATCGCGCCACCGAAGTGGTCGACATGCGAGTGGGTGTAGATCATCCCGACGACCGGCTTCTGCCCACGGTGGGCGAAGTACAGGTCCATGCCGGCCTTGGCGGTCTCGGTGGAGATCAGCGGGTCGATGACGATGACGCCGGTCTTGCCCTCGATGAGGGTCATGTTCGACAGGTCCAGGCCGCGGATCTGATAGATGCCCGGAACCACCTCGTAGAGGCCCTGTTTCACCACCAGCTGGCCCTGCCGCCACAGCGACGGGTGCACCGAGTTGGGGCAGGAGCCCTGCAGGAAACCGTAGGACTCGTTGTCCCACACCACCTTCCCGCCGGCATCCTTCACCACATCGGGCTCGAGCTTGGCGATGAAGCCCCGGTCGGTGTCGGTGAAGTCCTGGGTGTCGGAGAACGGCAGCGAGGATTGCGCCTGCTTCTGCGCGTCGACGATGTGGCCGCTGGGATCGGACGCGTCCTTGGTGGACTTCTCGGCGGCCGAGCCGCTGTCGCTGTCACTGTCACATCCGGCGACGGTCGCGCCGACGCCGGCGGCCACCAGGGCGGCCGCGCCGACCCCGAATACCCCGCGCCGGGACACCGTGAACCCACCGGGCTTGCGGTCGTCCCCGTTGTTCGTGAGGTCCTCGTCGGTCATCAGCGCTCTCCTGTCTCCATGCGGTGGATGCGGTGGCAGAACGGGTAGCCGATCATTCGCTGCCATTCTGCCCTGTGGGCCACAGTACATCACTATTGCAGTCAGTCTGCAATAGACTGGGTGGGTGACCCCACTCGAAACCCCTCGAACCCCGCGCCGGACCTGCGCGCACGGGCCGGGGCCGGATGTGATCGGATTCCTGCTATGAGCGAGGGCAAGGGCAGCGGCGGCAAAGGCAACGACGGCCCGCGGCGGCGGCGCAATCCGGAACAGACCCGCCGCGCGATCATCGAGGGCCTGCTCTCGGCGGTCCACGACGGCGAATTCGACCCGACCACCCGCAGCATCGCCGAACGCGCCGGCGTCTCCGAACGCAGCATCTTCGTGCACTTCCCGACCCGCACCGCGCTCATCACCGCCGCGGTGGACCAGCAGTCCGAGCAGGTGGAGACGCTGATCGTCGCGGCCGATCCGGCGCTGCCGCTGGCCGAGCGCATCGACGCGGTGGTCCGCCAGAGCGAGGCCATCTTCGCGCTGCAACGCGAGCCGCGGGTGCTCGGCCTGGTCGAATCCCTGCGCACCCCGGAGGTCGATGCGCGGATGCGCTTGACCGACAGCCGGATTCGCGACGCCCTGGCCGACCTCTTCGCCCCCGAGCTGGCCGCCCACGAGGGCGAGCAGCTGCTGGACCTGGTCGACGCCACCGTCGGCTGGCCGTACCGCCACCACCTGATGGATCGACGCGCCCTGTCCACCGCCGCGGCCTCGGACGCGGTCCGCCGCGCGCTCACCGCGATGCTCGCCCGGACGGACTGAGCGCTGCGGGCGGCGCCAATAACGGACAACGGGGACATCCTCTCCGGAAACAGCTGGTGCGGCGGCGACTCTGCCGCACCCACAGCGCGTGCGCCTCACCCGATCCGGGTGACTCGGCGGTCCGAAATTTCCCAATTGCCCTTCGATTGCCGCTACGTTGCTGTCAACGGCAGCAGTGCGCCGGGACAGCGTTCGGAGCAGGAGGCACGATGAGCACCGCGGGACAGCACCACCTCCCGTTCGAGGACCGACATACCGAACCGACCGCCCCGGACCTCACCTACCCGACCCTCCCCCGCACCGACCTCCTCCGCCGCCTGGACGCGGCCGCCGACGCGCACCGCACTATCCTGCTCAGTGCCCCGGCCGGAACCGGCAAGACCATCCTGCTGCGTACCTGGCTCGAAGGTCGCCGCACCCGGCACGCGGCGACTCGCACCGCTTGGATCACCGCCGACTCCGGCACGGATCTCTGGACGCGCCTGCAGCACAACCTCATTCACTCCGAGCAGGCACCCCGATCGCAGCCATCCGGCCACGGCCCCGGCCATCACCGCACCGAACTCTCGGCGGTGCCCGCACCGCGAATGCCCCTGCGGCGCAGCCAGCCCACCGCGGGCCGGCCGGACCTGACAGTCCCCCCGGACCCTCGACCCGCCCCTGCGGTCGGCCGAAACCTGATCCACGCGGCCGAGAATGCGAACGCCGCCGACACCGCGACGAGCGCGACCGCCGTCGACATGGCAACGGGCGCGAACGCGGTCGAGACGGCGGCGAGTGCGAACGCGGCTGCCGAATCGGTGTCGGGGCGGGAGGGGGTCGGTGCTTCCGCGCCGGCGCGATGCCTCAGTGCGTTGTCGGCGGATTCGGGGCCGGTCGTGGTGGTGATCGATGCGGCGCACGAGATCATCGATGTGGGGGTGCTCGCGGAACTCGAGCGGTTTGCGAGTCTCACACCGTCGAATGTCACCGTGGTGGTGGCCGCACGGTTCGATCCGCCGCTGCGGTGGCACGCGCTCGAATTGCGGGGAGCCTTGGCACGGTTCGGGATTCGTGAGCTGGCATTGACGGCGGCCGAGGTCGAGGAGCTGTGCGCCCAGCACGGCTGTGTGCTCGAGGGCGTCGTGCTCGACCGCGTCATGGCCTTGACCGACGGGTGGGCCGCGCTGGTACGGATGGCCGCATTGCATCTCGCGGCACGACCGCGCGATCGGGAGACCTCCTTGACGACACTGGCGCGCCCACCGCAGTTGATCTCGGAATTCCTTGCGCGCGAGGTGATCACGCCGCTGCCCGCGCTCGTGCTGGAATTCCTCACCCGCACGGCGATTGCGGACTCGTTCACCGAAGAGCTGGCCGAGCGGTTGACCGGGCGACCGGCTCGCGCGGTGCTCGACGAGTTGGACCGCGTCAATTTCCCGGTCCGGCGCGAGAATCGTGATGGGGCGCTGTGGTTCAGCTATCCCGCGCTGCTGCGGGCACGCCTGCTGGTCGAGGCGCGGGGCCTCGACGCGGCCACGCTCACCGGCATTCGACGGGCCAGCGCCCACTCGTATCTCGCTGCGGGCCGGGCGCTTTCGGCATTCGAGCAGCTCTGCGCGCTCGACGACCCCCAACCCGCCCGGGAGTTCATCCGCGACCAAGGCCTGGGCGTGGTGCTCGACGGAGATGGGCCACAACTGTTCCGGCAGCTCGAGCATCACGATCCCGGCCTGGCCGCCGACCTCTACGTGCACCTGCTCCGCGCGGTCGACGCCCTCACTGAGGGCGAAATCGCGGACGCCACCGCGTATCTCGACCTGGCGTCCGTCTCCCTCTCGACCGTAGAAGCACCACGGTTCGAGACCGGACGAAAGCCGATATCCCGCACGGCGTCGACCGAAGCACACGCGGTCGATCCCGGAGGGGCGTGTGTGCCCGTGCGCTGGTCGGCGCTGCTGCGGCGGGCCGTGGAGATCGAGGTTGCTGCGGCCCTGGGCCGGCCATTGGGGAACCTCGCGGTGGGGGCCGGGACCGAGCAGACCGGCAATCAGGACATCGATGCCTATGTGGCGGTGCAGGATGCGACCGTGCTGCTGGTGCGCGGGGAGGTCCGCGCCGGTGAGGAGCGGTTGCGGAGGGCGTTGACGCTGGCCCGGCACGCACGCCATGCGCGGCTGGCGTTGCGGTCGACGAATCGGCTCGCGGTGGCGTCGGGGGTGGAGGGGTCCATCGCGGGGATGCGGGAACGCGCGCAGCGGGCCCTGGATATCGCGGGCGCGCATCGGCTGATGGATTCGGCCGACGCCCTGCAGGCGGTGGTGATGACCGCGCTCGCGGCGCATGTGCAGGGCGACGATCAGGGCAGTCGCTATTTCGCGGGCGTACTCGCCGACTACGGGCGTCGCGGGGTGTTCGGTCCCGGCAGCCATGAACATGTGGTGGCACAGGTGCTCGCGTTCGATGCCGCGCCGGACCGCTATCGCGCGGCACAGTCGTTGCGGCACAGCATGTCGACGCTGTTGCACCGTTCGCTGCCACCGTTCACGCTCGGGCTGCTGGTGCAGTCGGTGTGGGCGCTGCTGCGGGTGCCCGACGGCCGGGCCGCGCACCAACTGGTCGCGGAGGCGCGACGCACGGTGGGTGAGCATCCGGCGGTGGTGCTGTGTGAGGCGGGGCTGGCGGGTGCGACCAATCGGCCGCGTTCGGTGCTCGCCTCGACCACGCCGCTGCTGGCCGCCGAGGACCGCGTGAATCCGCTGATGGCGGTGCTGGCGTGGTTGCTCGACGCCACCGCCCATGCGGGACTGGGCAATTCGCTCAAGGCCTACGAAAGCATGGCCAATGCGCTGCGGCGCGCGGAGCCCGAGCATCTCCTCCGCCCCTTCCTGGAGGTGCACGGCGTACTCGATCTGCTCGACCGGTTCGGTGACCGCTTCGGTCACGAGAACGCTTTCGCCGCCCGCATCCGACACCATCCGGCTGCCGGACGTGGACCGGTCACGCATCCGGCACTGACGACCACGGAATTGACGGTGCTCAAACAACTTCCGTCGGGACGGACCACCCAGCAGATCGCCGATGATCTCGGGGTGTCCATCAATACCGTGAAGACGCATATGCGCGGCATCTACGGGAAACTGGGGACGAGTTCGCGCACCGACGCACTCGATCGGGCGCGCCGGACCGGATTGCTCTGAGCGCGAATCGGTATCGCGCAGCAGCATCGGTAATACGCGGAAAAAGAAAGGGCCGGTGCGGCGTGATGAGGGGTGCGCCGCACCGGCCCGCCCGCTCGGAACCTGTCGGCCAGGAGGGGTATTCCGAGCGGGAAGTCTTTTGACTAGGCGCTACCCCAGGCCTGCATCAGATAGGTGATCTGCGCGGCGATGGAGGTGATGGTCTGCGTCAGGTCCAGAGTCGCCGAACCAAGCTGGATGAGCGGGAACTTCATTCTTGCTCCAGTTCGCTGAGGATCATGTGGCGATTCTCAAGCTAATCCGACAGTCGTCCGCCCGACTCACCCGAAACGGGTGAAAGGCGGGCTTGCAAGGCCGAATGCGGCAATCTGCTGGCTATGCTCCGGTGGCGACGTGCCCGCACAACCGGAGGTAGAGCTCGTGGCGATGGATCAGAGCAGCGATTTCGATGTGGTCATCATCGGCTCCGGATTCGGCGGGAGTGTGACGGCACTGCGGCTGGTGGAAAAGGGCTACCGGGTGGCCGTGCTCGAGGCGGGACGCCGCTACGCCGACGCCGATTTCGCCAAGACCAGCTGGCATCTGAAGGAATTCCTGTGGGCTCCCGCCCTGGGCTGCTTCGGAATTCAGCGCATTCATCCACTCAGCAATTGCGTGGTGCTGGCCGGTGCGGGTGTCGGCGGCGGATCGCTGAATTACGCCAATACCCTCTACGTCCCGAAGGACGGATTCTTCGACAACCGGCAGTGGGCGCACATCACCGACTGGAAGAGCGAACTCGCGCCGCACTACGAGCAGGCGCGCAAGATGCTCGGCGTGGTGACGCATCCGTATTGGACGCCCGCCGACGAGGTGGTCCGCTCGGTCGCCGAGGAGATGGGCGTCGGCGACACCTTCATTCAGACGCCGGTCGGCGTGTTCTTCGGCGAACCCGGCAAGACGGTGCCGGACCCGTTCTTCGGCGGCGTCGGTCCCGACCGCACCGGCTGCATCGAATGCGGCGAATGCACCACCGGTTGCCGCCACGGCGCGAAGAACACGCTGCTGAAGAACTATCTCGGGCTGGCCGAACACGGTGGGGCGCAGATATTTCCGCTGACCACGGTGACCACGCTGACACCGCGGCTCGACGGCAGCTGGATGGTCGGCACCAAACGCACCGGCAAGCTGCCCGGGGTCGGGACGCGCACCTTCACCGCCCGGCACGTGGTCCTCGCCGCCGGTACCCGCGGCACCCAGAAACTGCTGTTCAGCATGCGTGACCGCAAGATCCTGCCGCAGCTCTCGCGACGACTCGGGGAGCTGACCCGCACCAATTCGGAAGCCATTCTGGGCTCGTGCAAGCCGACGGTGGATCCGGCCTACGACGGCACCCGCGGGGTGGCCATCACCTGCTCGTTCTATCCCAGCCCGGATACCCATATCGAGCCGGTGCGCTACGGCAAGGGCTCCAATGCGATGGGTCTGTTGCAGACCCTCATGGTCGACGGTGAGGATCCGGCCGACTCGTCGTCGCGGGTGACACGGCTGGCCAAGCTCGCCGTGCGGCATCCGGGCCGATTCCTGCGAGAGTTGAACGTGCGCAACTGGTCCGAGCGCACCATGTTGCTGCTGGTCATGCAGAACCTCGACAATTCCATCACCACCTACACCCGCCGTGGGCTCTTCGGCCACCGCTATGCCAGCCGTCAGGGCGAGGGCGAGCCGAGCCCCACCTGGATTCCGGCGGGTTACGAGGCGGCCAAGCGGATCGCGAAACGGATGAAGGCCGAGCCGGGCGCTTCCTGGGCCGACATCTTCAAAACGCCGATGACGGCACACTTTCTGGGCGGATGCGTGATCGGTGTGGACGCGGCCGACGGCGTGATCGACCCCTATCACCGCGTGCACGGCTATCCGTCGCTGTATGTGGTCGACGGAGCGGCCGTCTCGGCGAATCCGGGAGTCAATCCGTCCCTGACGATTTCGGCGCAGGCCGAGCGCGCCGCCTCGTTCTGGCCCAACCGTGGCGAGCCCGATCCCCGTCCGGCACCGGGCAATCCGTATCGCCGTGTCGACGCGGTCGCACCGCACGCGCCGATCGTTCCGGCGGGCGCCCCGGCCGCCCTGGTGCTGCCCATCGTCGGCGTCAACGGATCACGTCCGTCGAGTTTGTAACGCTCACCCATTTCGACACCTCGACAGGAGAATTCATGCACCATGCGTCCGGGCAGATCATCAGCCATGCCGTCGGCGTGGCCATCAGTCCGCTGGCTCTGATCGCCGTCATCCTGATCCTGGCCTCCCCGCGCGGCAGAACGAATGCGCTCGCCTTCGTGGCGGGATGGGTGGCCACGGTCTCGGTGGTGCTGGTGGCGGTGGTGACGCTCGGTGAAGCCGCCGGTGCGCATCAACGCGACGGCGGCCCGGCGACCTGGGTGTCCTGGTTCCGGCTCGTTTTCGGTCTACTCCTGTTGCTGATGGCACTGCGCCAGTTGAAGATTCACAATGCCTGGGAGTCCGGCGGCGAGCTGCCGCCGCAGTTGCGCCGCCTCGACGAGTTTCGTCCCGGCCGCTGTGCCGCGCTGGGAGCGATTCTGGTGCTCAGCAATCCGAAGAACGTCATCCAGATGGCGGTGGGTGGCGTCTCGGTGGCCGAGGGCGACACCTCGAACCTGGCTCGCACCGTCTCGGTGGTGGCGTTCATCGTCATCGCGTCGCTGGGTGTGCTGGTGCCGCTGGGCGTGCACTTCTTCGGCGGCGGCACCTCCCACGCCACCCTGGACCGCTGGAAGCAGTGGACCGTCCGCAATCACGCGGGCATCATGTCGGTGCTGTTCACGGTGCTGGGCGCGAAGTCGCTCGGCGATGGCATCAGCGGCCTGTTCTAGTCCCGTCGGGTACCGAAAAGCCGTGGGGCCCCGGGGAGATTACGACCGCGGGCCCCCGGGTTTGAGTTTTGCCGGGGGATGATGGGGGGTGCATATTGTAGAAAGGGTGGCAGCGCTCGGAAAAGCCCACCAGGAGTGGCGAAGCAGGGGAAAAAAA
>NZ_JBHZAC010000001.1:844418-1225255 GCF_042753865.1 Nocardia sp. NPDC059240
CCTGTTTTTGTCCCGTGGGTTACCGAAACCCGGGGGGCCCGGGTCGTTTTCCCGCCGGGGGCCCACGGCTTATCCGTTCACCGGGGCATTTACGGGGTGACGATGTTGAACGACGGGTCCGGAGCGTCGAACAGGCCGACCAGCTTGCCGAACGCGGTGACATCACCGTCGATCTTGATGGCCCCGGACTGCGCCGCCGCCTGGATGTCCTGTCCACCCAGCAGCAGGCCGATCAGGGTGGGCCGGGTCAGGGTGAAGGTGACATCGGCCGCGGGGACCTTGTCGCCGTCGTGCCGATCCCAGTGCAGCAGTACACCATTGCGCAACTGCAGACGCACCGTGCGGTTCTCGTCGGTGAAAACCCAGTCGCTGGCGGCCTTCTCGTGCCACGCCTTGGGGCCGTCGACGCGCAGCGCCAGGCCGTCGAAGACCATGTCGACGGTCATGGCGGCCAGCATGGTCTCCGGCAGTTCCTTGGTCGGCGTGCCGAAGTTGCCGTTGCGCAATTCGTAAGCGCCGGAGAGGAAGAAGTTGCGCCACGGGCCGTTCTCCGCGCCGAAGGCCAGCTGTTCGAACACGTCGGCCTGCAAAGACTTGGCGGCCGCGTTGGTGTCGTCGGCGAAGATGACGTAGTTGACCGCCTGCACCACCCAGCGGTAATCGCCCTCGTCGAAGGACTTGCGCGCCTTGGCCAAGACCGCGTCCGCGCCGCCCATGAATTCCACGTGCCGCTTGGCGCTCTCGACCGGCGGGTGCTCCCACAGGTGGGCCGGATTACCGTCGAACCAGCCCATATAGCGCTGGTAGATGGCCTTCACATTGTGGCTGACCGAACCGTAGTAGCCGTGCGCGGCCCACGAATCTACCAGGGCCGGAGGCATTTCGATGGATTCGGCGATCTCGCTGCCGACATACCCCTGGTTGAGCCGGCGCAGGGTCTGGTCGTGCAGGTAGGCGTAGAGGTCGCGCTGCAACTCCATGTACTCGACGAGACGCTCGGTGCCCCAGGTCGGCCAGTGGTGCGAGGCGAACACGACATCGGAGTCGCGACCGTAGAGGTTGATCGACTCGGTGAGGTACTGCGACCACACGTGCGGGTCGCGCACCAGCGCACCGCGCAGGGTGAGCAGATTGTGCAGGGTGTGAGTGGCGTTCTCGGCCATGCACAGTGCGCGGAAGTCCGGGAAGTAGAAGTTCATTTCCGACGGCGCTTCGGTGCCGGGCGTGATCTGGAAGACGATCCGGACCCCGTCGATCGTCATCTCCTCCCCGGTGGCGGTGATGTCGTGCGTCGGGGCGATGAGGGTGATGGTGCCCGTCGAGGTGGTCTGGCCCAGACCCGCGCCGACCTGCCCCTTCTCGCCGCGCGGCAGGGCAGCGCCGTACATGTAGGCGGCGCGCCGCGCCATGGCGACGCCCGCGTAGACGTTCTCGGCGACCGCGTGCTCGAGGAATCCGGCGGGGGCCACCACCGGGATGCGGCCGGACTCGGCGTCCTCCACGGTCATCACACCCATGACGCCACCGAAGTGGTCGACATGCGAATGGGTGTAGATCATGCCGGTGACCGGCTTGCGCCCGCGCTGCGCGTAGTACAGCTCGAGACCGGCCTTCGCGGTCTCGGTCGAGATCAGCGGATCGATGATGATCACGCCGGTCTCGCCCTCGATGATCGTCATATTCGACAGGTCCAGGCCACGGATCTGGTAGATGCCCGGAACCACCTCGTAGAGGCCCTGTTTCACCACCAGGCCCGACTGCCGCCACAGCGACGGGTGCACCGAATGGGGGCAGGAGCCCTGCAGGAAGCCGTAGGAGTCGTCATCCCAGACGACCTCACCCTTGTCGTTCTTCACGATGCCGGGCTCCAGCTTGGCGATGAACCCGCGGTCGGCGTCCTGCTGATCGGTGGTGTCGGCGAACGGGAGTTCCTTCAACGCGCGTTGGTTCTGGTCGATGATGAACTTGCTCGGTTCGGTAGCCGCACTCACTGTCTGCCTCCTGTAACCGCCGGGATCTCCGGCATGGATTGGATCGATACAGCTGGTTTCTTGCCCGGGTCGGTGAGTCCGATGACGAGCGCGACACCGCACACCGCCAGCACCGCGACCGTCGCGATGACGATGACCCGCTGGCCGTGGTGCCAATGCCCGTGGTGGAGTGAGTTGTTGCGCACGAAGCTGAGCCCCGCGAGGAACAGCAGGACGATCGCGGCGAGGGCGGGGGCGATGGCCGCCGGATGCCAGCCGCTGGTCGCGGCGTGATTGGCGAACAGGGCCGCGGTGCCCATGGCGGCGATGGCGGTGCGCCGCCAGGCCAGGGCCGTGCGCTCGGCGGGAAAAGTGGGCGGGGCCGTCACGGCCACGCCGTCGCGATGGCCGCGAACACCGACACGACCGCGATACCGGCGGCGAGGATCGGGACCAGCAGCGGGTTGCGCAGCGGCTCACCCCGTTCCATCCGGGTCTGCACGTCACGCCAGTGCGTGTACGCGCCCGCCGCCAGCGCCACCGCGAGCACGATGCAGCTCAGCGAGAGTGCGCGCCGGACACCGGCGTGATGGAACGGCTGCACCAGGGTGTGCACGGCGACACCGGCGGCCAGCAGGCCCAGCGCGGTGCGGATCCACGCCAGGAAGGTGCGTTCGTTCGCCAGGGTGAAGCGGTAGTCGAGGGGTGCCTGGTCCGGCTGACCGGAGTCCTGGCCTGGGTTGTCCACTGTCACCACCTGTCCGGTGTCGCGGCCGCGGTCCGAGTACAGCAAATGATCAGCAATGGCGATCATTCCATGAAATCGGGGACGACGCCCGAGGCTCGATATGGGACAGGGCCGACAAGTGACGCATGCCCGCAGTCTGACCGGCAGACGTCCACGAGACCTCGCCCGTTTCGGGTGAAGTCCCGGCAATCCGATCCCGGCGGGTCGGGCACGGGCCTTCCACGCCGCTTGCGGCTTCAACTGCGGGCGTTCGCCCGCAATTCACGGCCGCCGCGCGGTCCGTTCCCGTACCATCCCGGTTTACCTGCCGAACAAGAGATTTCACGCCGGAGGCGCGCCATGCAGTATCGGCCCACGGCACCGGAGTTGCTGACGGCACTCGCGGATCTGCTGGAGACCACCCTGCTGCCCGCGCTGCCGCCGGACCTACGGCACCAAGCCCGGGTGGGGGCACATCTGGCCCGGATGCTGGAACGCGAACTCACCCTCGACACCGCACCCGAACCGCCGTCCAGCAACGACGACACCCTGGCCTGGGCGGCGCTCGTGCCGATCGTGCGCGCCGATCTGGCCGTCGCCAAGCCCGGTTACGACGCTTGGGAGGGGGAATGAGCGGCGAACTCGCGGAGGGGCTGGCGCGCTTCCTGTCCGAGGACATCGGCCGCGCGGTGACGATCTCGGGGGTCGAGCCGCTGTCGGCGGGGGCGCGGCGACGCAATATCGCCTTCGACGCGGATCTCGGCGGGTGCGTGCTGCGGATGGTCGCGACCCTGGTGCCGGGCAGCATTCAGTTGCTGCCGGTCGAGGTCGAGGCGGACGTGCGGGAGTTGGCGCGCGAGCACGGGGTGCCGGTCCCCCATGTGCTGGCGGTGTGCGGCGATATCGGTTATGCCGGTGAGCCTTTCATGCTCTCGGAGCGACTCGACGGTGAGACGGTGCCGCGCCGCGTGCTGCGGCTGGTCCAGGAGGGCGGCCTCGGTGCTGCCGTCGGCGAGCAACTCGGCCGGGCGATGGCGCTGTTGCACGCCATCGATCCGGAACAGAGTTCACCCGAATTGCCCGGTGCGGCGGTGGGCAATCCCGCCGAACTGCTGCTCGCGGAGGCGGATTCGGCCGTGGCACGATTCCTTCCCGACCGGCCCGTGTTCGCGCTGGCGTTGCGTTGGCTGGCCCGCCACCTGCCCGTCGCCCCGGACCGACTCACCCTGGTACACACCGATATTCGCAACGGCAACCTGATCGTCGGCCCCGACGGCCTGCGCGCCGTGCTGGATTGGGAAGGCACGCAGCGTTTCGGAGATCCGATGCGCGATGCCGCGTGGTCGGCGCTGCGCATGTGGCGCTTCGGCATCGATGATCGCGAGTTCGGCGGCTTCGCCGACCGGGACACCTTCGTGCGCGGATACACCGGTGCCGGAGGCGAATTCGACGCCGACCGTTTCCGCTGGTGGAAGACCGCCTGCACGCTGGCCTGGGGCACCATGCTGGCCGGGCAGGCCGCGGCGTTCCTGGACGGCACCGTGCCCAGCATCGTGATGGCCGCCAGTGGGCGGCGCATCCCGGAGATCGAATGGGATCTGCTCATGCAGATCCGACCCACCGGATCGAGGTGACCGCCATGGATTTCGAGCTGCCCGACCATCTACGCAAGTATCTGGCCGAACTGGACGAGTTCATCGACCGGGAGATCGTCCCGCTCGAGCAGGCCGGGGACAATATCCGCTTCTTCGACCATCGTCGTGAGGACGCCCGCACCGACTGGCATCGCGGCGGCCTCCCCAACGGCGAGTGGGAGGACCTCCTCGACGAGTCCCGCCGCCGCGCCGACGCCGCCGGGCACCTGCGCTACGCCTACCCCGCCGAATACGGTGGCCGCGACGGCTCCAACCTCGATATGGCCGTCATCCGTGAACATCTGGCGCGACGCGGCCTGGGCCTGCACTGCGATCTACAGACCGAGCACGCCATCGTCGCCAACAATGTCGGCCTGCTGCTCATGCACGAATACGGTTCGCCCGCACAGAAATCCGAGTGGATCACCGACCTGGCGACCGGCGAGAAGTTCTTCGGCTTCGGCATCACCGAGCCCGCCCACGGCTCCGACGCCACCTTCCTGGAGACCACCGCCGTCCGCGACGGTGATGATTGGATCCTCAACGGCGAGAAGACCTTCAACACCGGCATGCACCGCGCCGACGCCGACCTGATCTTCGCCCGCACCTCCGGCAACCCCGGCGACGGCGTCGGCATCACCGCCTTCCTCGTCCCCGTCGGCACTCCCGGCTTCACCATCGCCGAATTCCTGTGGACCTTCAACATGCCCACCGACCACGCCCACGTGGTGTTGCAGGACGTTCGAGTCCCGTCCACCACCGTCTTCGGCAAGGAAGGCCGCGGCCTGGCGGTGGTCCAGCATTTCTTCAACGAGAACCGCCTCCGCCAAGCCGCATCCAGCCTGGGCGCAGCCCAATACTGCATCGACCGCTCCATCGCCTACGCCAAGCAGCGCAAGACCTTCGGCACTCCCTTGGCCGCCAACCAAGCCATCCAATTCCCGCTGGTCGAACTCACCACCCAATGCGAAATGCTCCGCACCTTCATCCACAAAACCGCCTGGTCCATGGACCGCTACGGCCCCTTCACCCAATCCGCCCAGGTCTCCATGGCCAACTACTGGTCCAACCGCCTCTGCTGCGAGGCAGCCGACCGAGCCATGCAAATCCACGGCGCCCTCGGCTACTCCCGCCACACCCCCTTCGAACACATCTACCGCCACCACCGCCGCTACCGAATCACCGAAGGCAGCGAAGAAATCCAAATCCGCCGAGTAGCCGGCTACCTCTTCGGCTTCATGCAACAACGAGCCCCGAAGGGAGTGTGACGAACCCACCCCGGATCAAGGAGCGTGGCCATACCGGGTGGTGAGACTCGCGAGGACCTCGGCGACCGCGTCGGAGATCATCCGGCGAACCTCCTCGAGTGGAACCATCTCCGGCTCGGTGCCGTAGGCGAGACGCAGGTCCTGCTCGATCAATCGGCGGATATATGCCGACTTGCTGACACCCAGTTCCCCCGCACGCATGCCACACATCATGTCGAGGTCGTCGGGCAGCTTCACCGAGCGCGCGACCATGCCGGGAGCAGTGTCCGCAGCCGACTCCGGAGCCATCTCGTCACCGAGGTTCAACGACTCACCGGTGGGCCTCAGTCGGGCCGTCAGCGCCTCGATCTCCTCCGGCGTGTTCGGAAATTCGTTCTTCATCGCCGCGACTCCCATTCCTCGAACTCTGAAATCTGTTGCGGGTCAAGATATCCAGCATGGAAGAACTGAATATCGTGACCGATGACCCGGCCATGCACCGCCACCACTCGACCGTCGTCCAGACGTGACCAGATCATCACGGTGTGAATGCCGGTCGCCGGGTCGACCTGCGGCCTCAGCCAGCGTGGCCGAAACTCGAGAAACCATGCGTTCACCAGCCGTCGCAGATCCGAGGATGTGATCCCCTCACCGGCGCGGGCCAAGATCTCATCCAGCCACTCGTTGTATTCGAATCCCACGGCCGCGAGACTACTGCGCCGTACCGACAGACTACCGACGTTCCGCGCAGCATGCCAGCTATGACCGGTTCCGTTGCACCCTTCGCAGAGAAGGCCCTCGCCTCGAAGGCACGCGCGTTGAGATCGAGATCATCGCGCGCCAACTCCGGGTGGTGGGCGTGCACCATTCAAGATCAGGGAGCTCTCACTGCGGAAATTTGTCCGCTTTCCCTCGCTGGCAGCTCCCTGACCTTGCCGCCGCGTTTGTTCGATGTGTGCGTTCGACCTGGGCCGAGTTCAGGGCTCCTGCTCTGGCTCGGCGGGGCCACCGACGTGCCACCACAGGTCGCAACAGGAAGCCAGTAGATGAGTGCGGACGGGTCCGGCGGAACTGCGGTGTGCTCCGGTTGTGACTGTGGAATCCATCAGTAGGTCTCGCACGTAGCCGTCGCGGGTGTCTACGCCGTAGAGGTCGTCGCCGCCTGCGATCGCGAACGGGGTTGCCGGGATGCGCTGGATGCGGTCTTCCACCGACGCGGGGGGCTCCGGGTCGGGCAGGCCGGAGACGCGATAGTTGTGGAGCTGTTCGGAATTGCGGCGTTCTTCGTGAATCTGTTTGCGCGCGATTGCTTCTCGCCAGCGAGTGCCGTCACGGATGTCGTCGGCCGAGAGGATGTCGCCGATGCGCCAGTAGGGTGTCGACAGTCCGTTGGACGCTGCCAGCAGGGCACGATGCTCCGGGTGCAGCGTGCCGCCGAGGTGGCGGTCCAGGGTGTCGAGTTCGGCGTCGGTCGCGCCCGGACGCAGGATCGGCCCGAGCGGTGTCGGCCATGGGGGTGTGGGGTCGCCGATGCGGATCAGTTCGTCGATCTTGGCGACGATCTCGGCGATCGTGGGTGGATCGGTGCGCAGATTGCGGCCCCACCACGGTTGGGAGTATTCACCGAGCTCCGACTGATCGGCGAAAGCCACCATGGCGTCGAGTTCCCGGCGCAGATAGGTGTACAGATCGGGATAGGTATCGTCGTTCGGCAGCGGCACACCGGCACCGGTAGCCAACCGGTGCGCCTGCCCGACGAACAGGTACAGCGTGCCGCTGTAACCGTTGTCGTTCTCGATGACCAGGTGATACTGCGACGAGTCGTGTGCGGCACCGATCTCTTCGGCCCATTCCTCGTACTCGAACCACTCCCTGGTTTGCTCGATCCCGAACTCCCATCGCCGCCCGGCACCGATGTCGTCGGTGCCCAGCAGGCTGTACGAGATGAAGAAATGCTCCCAGCCATTGGCCACAGACAGCAGTTCGCGGTGCTGCGGATCCAGCGACCGGCCCAGCCGGTCCTCGGCAGCCCGCAATTGCTCCTCGGTCGCGGGCGGATTCGGGCGGGTATCGGACTCGTACTCACTGAACTCGACCAGCCGCCGCTTCTGCGCCACCATCTGGTCGATCAGCTCTGCCCACACCGCCCGTCCCAGCCGTACGCCCATCGCGAACTCCCAGCTCCGGCCAATCGACACTCGAAGACAACGGCACAAACCTATCCCGACATGTCAATGTAGCCGAATGGTAGCTATTGAGCGAAGGGTAGCTACCGGCCCACGTGACCTATCGGCTCACCGCCGAAATGACTGCGGCGTTACTGATTTCGAGCAGGCGACGACGTGCCTTCGCATCGTCGGCTTGTGCGTGCGGATGATTCGGTCTGGTGCCGTTGAAATACCGGCCTGTGATCTGCGAAAGGCCCGGATCGCAGATCAGTCGGAGGGTTGCGTCGGCGCCTTCGGCGACCGTACTGATCGGGGTGACGCCGGCTTCGCGCACCATGGTTGTCGCCATGAGGGTGGCTGGGTGCAGGGCGTTCACGGTGACGCCGGTTCCGGAGACTTCCTCGGCGTACTCGATGGTCGCCATGATCATCGCCAGCTTGGCTCTGCAGTAGGCGGCATAGGGGTTGTAGTCGTGCTCAGGGTTCGGATCGTCGAGGTCGATCTCCTGCTGACCAGCGGAGGCTACGTTCACCACCCGCGCCGGAGCCGAGGTCTGCAGTAGCGGAAGCAGTCGCCGTGTCAGTCGATACGGGGCCAGATGGTTTACCGCCCAGATCAATTCGTTGCCGTCGGCACTGAGCGCGCGTTTCCCGTCCGACCGGCCGCCGGAGCCGGCATTGTTGACGAGCACATCCAATCGCGAAGTGCGGGCGATGATCTCGTCTGCCAGCCGGTCCACCTCCGCGAGCCGCGACAGGTCGGCCAGGATGATCAGCGGAGCGTGGCCGCCCGCGGCTGTCACCTCGGCGGCGACCGCAGCGGCCCGATCGGGGTTGCGGCCATGCAGGATCAGTCGGGCACCCGCTGCGCCGAGCCGCACCGCGAGTTCGCGGCCGAGTCCGTCCGTCGCACCTGTGATCAGCACGGTTCGACCGTCCATGCGATCGATATCGTTGTCGCTCATAGTTTTTCCTCGCGTCACTGCATTGCCTCCGCCGTGGCGACGAGCGTGGCCCGGCCCAGGATGTGGCCGGCGATGGTGAATCCGAGCAGAGCCGGCGTGGAGTCGGCGGCGATGCCGAGGTCTTCGACGTCCAGCGCGTGCACGGTGACGAAATAGCGATGCTTTCCGTGTCCGACCGGCGGTGCCGCACCGATGTATCGAGGTAGGCGCGCGTCGTTCGGCAATTGGATGGAGCCGACCGGCAATCCGCTGCCCAGATCGTCTCCGACGCCCTCGGGCAGGGCCGTCGTCGTGGCCGGGATGTTGGCGACGGCCCAGTGCCAGAACCCGGAGCCGGTGGGGGCATCGGGGTCGTACACGGTAACGGCGTAGCTCTTGGTTCCCGCCGGAGCGCCGCTCCAATTCAGTTGCGGGGAAACGTCTTTCCCGCCCGGGGTGCCGGAGGACCACTGCGCGGGCGGCCAGGCGCCGCCGTCGCTGACCGTGCTGCTGGTGACCGTGAATGCTGCCGCCTCGGGGAGGCGGGCGAAGGGATTGTTTGCGCTCATCGTGTCGCGCCTTTCGGGTCGTACCGAACGAACAAAATCGACGATAGCAGAAATAATCGATTATTGGTCAAATCGTCTACGATCGAGCCATGACTCGGTCCACGTCCACCCCACCCCAGCCGGCGAAGCAGATGCTTTCCGAGCAGGTCTACGCACAACTGCAGACCGCGATCATGCGCGGCGAGTACGCGCCCAGCGCCGCGCTCAAACCGCAGGATCTGGCCAGGCAACACGGTGTGAGCCTGGCGGTGGTGCGCGAGGCGCTGGTACGGCTGGTCGGCGAGGGCCTGGCCGAACGGCTCACCAATCGCGGCTTCGCGGTGCCGGCGCTGTCCGCTCAGCGCTGGCAACAGATCGGGGAGGCGCGCCGCACCATCGAGCCTGTCCTGCTTCGCATGTCGATCGAACGTGGTGACGTCGACTGGGAAGGCAATGTCCGAGCTGCCCACCATCGTCTGGCGCGCACACCGGTTTTCACCCCGCAGGACGGCGAGTACTACAGCGAAGAATGGGCCGAGGCCCATCGGGTGTTCCATCGCACCCTCTTGGAAGGATGCGGCAACCCGGTACTACTGGAAACCTTCGACCGCCTGTGGGTCGCGAGCGAGCTGGCCCGCCGCTGGTCGGCCCACCGCGACCCCGAACGCGACGGCGTTGACGAGCATCGCCGATTAGAGGAAGCCGCGCTGGCCCGTGACCCTGACACCGCCGCCGACATACTGACCCGACACCTCACCCTGACGACGGCCGCACTGGCAGGACAAGAAGGCTGACCGCCCCAGCCCGTCTTTTCGACCGGCCGGGGCCCGGTTCGCTCAGTTCAGGAGGCGGCGTTCGGTTGCGATCGCTACGGCGGCGGCTCGGGTGTCGACGCCGAGCTTGTCGTAGATGCGGCCGAGGTGGGTTTTGACGGTGGCTTCGCTGATGTGGAGGGCTTTGGCGATTTCTCGGTTCCCCAAGCCGTGGGCTAGTTGGGCGAGAATGTCGAGTTCCCGGGGAGTCAGGGTGGGTTGAGGGTTTCGGAGGCTGTTGAGCACTCGGTCGGCTATCGGTGAGGAGAGGGTGGTCCGGCCTTGGGCGGCGGCGTGGATGGCGGTGAAGAGTTCTTCGGGGCGTTCGGCTTTGAGGAGGTAGCCCGTCGCGCCGGCGGCGATGGCGCGGGTGATGTCGGCGTCGGTGTCGTAGGTGGTGAGGACCAGGACGTGTGGGGGCGAGGCGGTGGCGGAGGTGATGCGGCGAGTGGCTTCGATGCCGTCCATGTCGCCGCCGAGTTGGAGGTCCATGAGGACGACGTCGGGGTGGAGTCGGGCGGCGAGGGCGACGATTTCGGGGCCGCTGCCCGCTTCGCCGATCACTTCGATGCCGGGGGCGCTGTCGAGTAACGCCCGCAGGCCCGCGCGGACCACCGCGTGGTCGTCGCAGATCGCCAGCCGGACAGGGGAATTCGAATCTGTCACGGGCGCTCCAGGGAATTCGCGGCGGTCACGGTCGGTGCAGGGGCATTCGCGGCGCTCATGGTCGGTCCAGCGGGATTTCGGCGGAGATGACGGTGCCGTCGCCCGGGGCCGATTCGACGGTGAGGGTGCCGCCGAGTTGGCGTAGGCGGGCGTTCATGGCGGGAAGCCCGTGGCCGCGGCCGGGGGCGGCGGGGATGGTGGCAGGGTCGAAACCTGTTCCGTTGTCGGCGATGTCGAGGACGAGGCGGTCGCCGAGGTCGGTGAGGGTGAGGGTGACCGTGGTCGCATCGGCGTGCTCGCGGGTATTCGCCAAGGCGCCCTGTGCGATTCGCAACAGCGCGGCCCCGACTCCGGGAGGTAGCCGGATCGGTGTGCCCTCCACGTGGATTCGCACGGTGAGGGTGTCACCGGCCTCACGCGCGGCCATCGTTTCGAGCGCCGGAACGAGGGAGCCGCCCGCGAGATCGGTGGGGGTCAGATCGTGGACGAAGCGGCGGGCCTCGGCCAGGTTGTGTTCCGCGACAGCCGCCGCGCCGCGCACATGCTCGCGGGCCCGTTCCGGGTCGGTGTCCCAGATTCGCTCGGCGGCCTGCAGCAGCATGCGCTGGCTCGAAAGCCCTTGGGCGAGCGTGTCGTGGATTTCCATGGCCAGCCGCTGCCGTTCGGCGAGGGTGCCTTCGCGGCGTTCGGTGGCGGCCAGTTCGCGGCGGGTGGCGCGCAGGTCGTCGATGAGGGCGGCCTGGCGCTCGGTCTGGCGGCGCAGGCCGACGAACAGCGCGGTGGTCAGCGCGGCGACGGCGGGTGGGGCGAGCAGCAGGTTGGGGTCCACCCAATCGGCGAGTTGCAGTTGGGCGTAGACGACCAAGGCGGTCAGCCCGGCGACCAAGGCTGCGGCGCTGCGCAGCGGCAGGATGCGCAAGCCGGTGTACAGCAGTGGGACCGCGCACCACGCGAAACTGGGTGCCAGGACGACCAATACCGACCAAACAGTCACCAGCAGTGCGAACCACAGGATTCGCCGCGATGCGCGCAGTTCGCTCACCACATAGAGCACGGCAAGCGTGATCGAGAGTCCGATCACCCACGGCATGCGCGGGTTGTCGTGGTGGCGCAGCAGATACCGCAGCAGCGAGGCGGCCAGCAGCACGTAGAAGGCGCTGTGCACGATGGTGACGAGCAGCCGGGCGTCATCGCGAGGCAGCGTCGACACCTGACCGCGAGGCAAGGTCGGCACCTGACCGCGAGGCGGTGTCCCCGGCTGACCACCAGGCGGTGTCGACATCTGGTTGTGAGCGGGCACGCGGGCACCTCCTCGGCGGCATTGACGTGGGTAAACATCCTCATTCTGCCGTGCCCGCACCCGGGTCGGGGTCATCCGATCGGCTGATACGGGTGTCGACCGGACTGCGCGGGGATTCCCACCCACTGCGCCGATGTGGCACGGGCCGCGGGCCAGCAGGCTGGAAGTCGAACAGAGCGAACCGCTTTCACCCGAGTTCCACGGAGGATCCGATATGGCCGAGCAGCAGTCCCATTCCAAGCGCACCAAGCTGATCATCGGCGGTGCCGCCGCGGCGGTCGTCGCGGCCGGTGTCGTCGGCGTCGTGTCGGTGAGCGCCCAGGACCCGGATCCGGGCGCGAAGACGCCGGTGGTCGCCGATGTCGCGAATGCGAATCTGCAGCAGAGCACGCATCTCACGATCGCTGCCGCCACAAAAGCCGCGCAGGCCGCCCTCGACGCCGCGGTCAAGGAGAACCAGCACGTGACGGTCGCCGTGGTCGATCGTGACGGCAATACCGTGGTGACGTTGCGCGGTGACGGCGCGGGTCCACAGTCCTACGAGTCCGCTCAGGAGAAGGCGTTCACCGCGGTCTCCTGGAACGCGCCGACCTCGGTGCTGGCCAAGCGTCTCGACGGCGCACCGCATCTGGCCGACATCAAAGGCACCCTGTTTCTCGCGGGCGGCACGCCGGTCACCGCGAAGGGTGGTGCGCCGATCGCGGGTATCGGGGTCGCGGGGGCGCCCAGTGGCGATCAGGACGAGAAGTTCGCGCAGGCGGGTGTGGCCGCGCTCGGTAGCTGAGAGGCTGCCGCGACCATGGGAAACGGTTGCCGGGTGCGGTATCGGGCGCGCCGACACTCGGCACGATTCCGAACCGGTCGGCAGGGAGTACTACCCTTCTCCCGGTGACCGAGTCCGCTGACGGATTGCTGCCCGACCCTAGTGGGGTCGGGTCCGAGGCGTTTCCGCATGCCGACCGGCTGCGTTTGTTCTCCTTCGCCACGGCCGAGAAACGGGCCGATTACCTGTGGGTGCTGCGGGCTTTCGACACCGCCCGCGCGGCGTACGTGGTGCTGCTGCACGCCTCCGATGTGGCCGACACGCTCAATCGTTGCCCGGGCGCACCGGGATTGACTCCGACCGAGGTCGGGCCGCTGCTCGAGCAGTTGCATCAGTGGGGTGTGCTGGAACGCAGCTATGACGGGACGCGCGCGGCCACCCTGGCCGAGTATCGCAACCGGCACTTCGTCTATCAGTTCTCGCAAGCCGGATATCAGGCATATCGGGCGGTTTCGGATGTGCTGGACGCCCGCCTCGACGAGGCCGCGCTCTCGCGATTGGTGCTGCCGGAACTGCTCGCCGATCTGCACACGCTGTCGGAGGCCAACAAGAGCGCCGACGCGCCCCGCGTCTACCGGGTGCTCAACCGGCTCGACCGCGCGCTGTCGGATCTGGCCGAGCGGGCCGCGCATTTCTACCTGACCCTGGGCGATCTGGTCCGCACCACCGAGGCCACGCCGGAGGCGTTCCTCGCCCACAAGGACGCGCTACTGGCGCACATGCGCGAATTCTCCATGGACCTGGCACGTTTCGCGCCGCGCCTGGCCGCCGCCATCCGCGAGGTGGAGGCCACCGGCGTCGAGGATCTCATCGAACGCGCGGCCCGCTGCGATGAGCGGGTGCTGCTCAACAATGCCGAGCGCCAAGCGGATTGGCGGGCCCGCTGGCAGGGATTGCGGGCCTGGTTCATCGGTGACGACGAGGGCGGGCTGACCGAGTGTGAGCGGCTGCGCGAGGCGACCATGAGCGCCATCGCCGCGGTGCTGTCGCTGCTGCGCCGGGTCACCGAGACCCGCAAGGGCGGGGTCAGCCGCGAATCGGCGTTGCGGCATCTGGCGGGCTGGTTCACCGCGACCCCCAGCACCGAGGCCGCGCACGCGCTCTACGATGCCGTCTTCGGCCTGGGCCGCCCGCGCCACCTGGCCATGACCCATCCGGACGCCGATGTCATTCCCGCGATCCGATCCTGGTGGGACGCACCACCTTTGGAGATCGCCCGCACCCTCGCCGAGACCGGCCGCCCGCCCACACCAGGCGCTCCCGCCCGGCTGCAACGCAATGACGCCGGCATTCGCCGTCTGCGCCAGGTCCAGCTCGACGCCCAGCGCGCCCGCGCCGAGGCGGCCCGCTCCCTCGCCTCGGCCGACCTCCACGAGCGCGAGCTCGACGAGGGCGAAACCGAGGTACTGCTCAAGCTTCTCGACGCCGCCTCCACCGCCTGGGTCCCGGTCAGCGGCCGCGTCCCCGGCACATCCGGCTCGGACAACGGCGTGACCCTGACCGTGTCCGAACACCCCGGCTCCACCCTCGTCCGCACCTCCAAAGGCGTTCTACACCTGAACAATCGCCGCCTGGAAGTACGCGAGACCACCTCGGTCCGCACTGGTAAGTCGGTGCCGCGACCTGATCGGGCGGCGTCGACCCCCGGTCATCGGGCCGCCGGTGGCACCCCGGGGCCGACCGTCGGCGCGCCCGATTCCCCAGCACCAGAGTCCCGCACGCCAGCGCAGGCTTCGGCGGCCACCACCGAGGACCTGGTCGGGTCGGCCCGCGAAGCTTCCGATTCGTCAGCGCCGCAGCAGGATCCGCCGGTGACCACCGCCGACGGCGGGGAGGTGGGCTGATGCATGCGCGGAGTATCGATTCGCTGGCGCTGGACAGTTATCAGCGCGCGGCACGGGTGATTCTCGCGAACCACCTGGTGACTCGGACCTATCCGGATCGTATTGCGCTGCCGTTGCTGCGGCGGTGGGCGACGGAGTTGCGGGAGGATCTGGCCGAGTTGTTCGGGTATCGCCTGGAGGTCACCGAGACCACCGCGCGGTTGTTCCCGGTGCTCGATCGGCTGGAGTCCGGGCGGCCCGCGCGTACTACCGGTGACCGGCTCTTCGACCGCCGCCGCTACGCCTACCTGGCGTTGGGGCTGGCGGCGCTGGGGCGGGCCGGGGATCAGATCACGTTGTCGGAGTTGGCCGATCAGGTCGCCGCCTATACCGAGCGGGTGGAGGGCCTCGAACTCGCGCCGGACCGTGCCGCCGATCGTGACGCGTTCGTGGACGCGGTGGGCTGGCTGTCCGCCCGCGGCGCGGTCACCCTGGCCGACGGTGACGCCGGTGGTTGGGCGAGTGACCCCGAGGCCGGTGAGGCCCTCTACGACATCGACCGGTCGGTGGTCTTCGCCCTGTTCCGGCCGCCCCGCGCGCTGCAGCATCTGCAGAGCGTCACCGGCCTACTGGGCGAGGAGGCGGGCGGCGCCGATACCCGCTCCCCCGCAATGGCTCTCGCGGCACGCAAGGTGCGCCGCGCCTTGGTCGAGCAGCCGGTCGTGTACGCCGACGAGCTCGATGAACCCGAGCGTTCCCTGCTCGCGCAGGAGAAGCTGGTCACCGAGGTCGAGTATCTGACCGGCCTGCGGGCCGAGCGGCGCGCGGAAGGTGTTGCGCTGATCGACAGTTCGGGTCGCCTCACCGATGTCCGCTTCCCGGGTACCGGAACTCTCGCCCAGGTCGCCCTGCTGCTGGCGGGTGAAATCGCTGATCTGGTCCTAGATATCGACAATCCGGTGGAGCGCAGGCCCCGGCCGGAGCGCCCGTTCACCGATCTCACCGAGCAGTTGGACAGCGCCATACCGATGACGACCGTGTTCGCTCCGCTGGCCGATCCCGTCGACATTTTCGGCCCACACGACGATGCGGATATCGAGGCGGAGGAACCGGAGATTCCGGACTACCCGTTCCTGGAATCGTCGTGGATCCGCGACACCGTGCAGATGCTCACCGCCCGCTACGGCAATACTTTTGCCGCGCAATGGCAGGCCGATGTCCCCGGTCTCACGGCCGAGGTGGTGTCGCTGCTGGAACGCCTGCGGCTGGTCGAGCTGATCGACGGCGGCCTGCTCATCCTGCCCGCGCTGGCGCGTTATCGCGGCGCGATCGTGACCATCCGCACCCGTGCGGAGACCGAATTGTTCATCTCCCCCACGCAACTCGGCGCTGAATCATCGACCGGGAACGCGGACAGCTCGACAGAGAAGGGATCCGGGAACTGATGGCCGACCACATTCACGGTGGAGTGCGCTTCGTCCCCACCCGGGCGGGCATCATCAACCTGTGGGACTACCGCGACCAGGAGTTCTGCTTCGCCGACGGGCGGCTGGTGCTGCGCGGGCCCAACGGTTCGGGCAAGACCAAGGCCCTCGAGGTGCTGTTCCCGTTCGTGCTGGACGGACGCATCGAGCCGCGCCGGCTCAACCCGTTCGCGGGCGAGGAACGCACGATGAAGTCGAACCTGTTGTACCGCAAGCAGGAATCGGCGTACTCGTATGTGTGGATGGAGTTCGCGCGCGGCACCTGGGATGCCCCGGAGACGGTGACGATCGGCATCGGGATGCGCGCGACCCGCTCCAACGACAAGGTGACGCGCTGGTATTTCGTCGCCGACGGCCGGGTGGGCGTGGACTTCTCGCTGCTGGGCCCCGACGATCGGCCGTTGACGCGTAAGCAGCTGGCCGAGCAGATCGGTTCCGATGCCATTGTGGATCGGCCGGTGGAGTATCGAAACGCCATCGACGCCCGCATGTTCGGGCTCGGTCAGCAGCGCTACGACCAGTTGATCAATCTGATCCTGACGCTGCGCCGCCCGCAGCTGGCCAAGAACCTGGATCCGCGGGGGCTCTCGCAGGCACTGACCGACGGTTTGCGGCCGCTCGACGAGCAGCTGATCCTCGACGCCGCCCGCTCCTTCAGCGATATGGAGGAGGTGGGCCGCACCCTCGAGGGGCTGATCCAGGCCGACACCGCGACCCGCGATTTCGTGAAGGTGTACCGCAAATATCTTGCCGTGCAGGCGAAGTCGGATATCGACCAGGTGCAGACCCGCCTGGACGCGGTGACCCACGCGGGCACCGCCCTGCATGCCGCCGCGGCCCTGCGCAAACGCCGAGACACCGAACGCACCGCCGCCGAGACCCGCGCCGAGGACGCCGACCGCGCCTACGAGCAGGCCCTCGCCGACCGTGAAACCCTGCAGCGCTCCAGCGCTTACGAGGGCAAACAGCAGCTCGACGACCTCGCCGACGCGGTGCGCCGCCTGGAAACCTCCGCCGCCGTCCACAACGACAAGGCGCTGAAGTCCCGGCAGACCGTGGATCAGCGCGCCGAGGAATCCGAACGCGCCCGCGCCGCCGTCGCCAACGCCTCCTCCGCTCTGGCCCGCGGTGAGGACGAATTGCGTGCTGTCGCAGAGGAAGCGGGCATCGCCTGGACCGCGCTGCCGGAGTCGGCCCGCACCGACCACCTCACCACCACCGTCCGCTCGCATGCCGAGGAACGCGATGCCGACGTCCGCGCCGTCCGCCGCGCGCTCACCCTGGTCGACCAGGCCGTCACCGAGCGCACCCGAGCCGAGCGCGCGGGCCAGCGCGCCATCGAGTTGCGTGATGCCGCCACGGCCGAACTCGCCGAGGCCGAGGCGGAAGTGGCCCTGGCGCGCGCCGATGCCGCGACCGCGCTGCGCGATTGGTGGGACACCCACCGCGAGGTCTACTCCCCCATCCGGACCGGTCTGTTCGAAGCAATCAACGACTCGCTCGCGGCCGTGGGCACCGAGCAGGTCTCGCGACCGAGCAAGGCAGCCGGCAAAGGTAAGAAGGGGCGCGGCGGCGGTGCTGCGGCCCGTGACGGCGAGGCGCGGGGCAGCAGTGCCGGTGACGGCGAGGCCCTGAGCAGCGCGGCCGGTGACAACGCGGCGCGGGGCAACGCGGCCGGTGACGGTAAGACCGCGGCCGGAAGCCGCTCCACGACAACGGGATCCGGTGGTGACGCGCTCGCGGCGGCTGAGACGCGCGCGGCGGTCGCGGCGGCGCTCGAGGACGACACCACGCCCGCTACCCCGGCCGAGGCGCTGGCCGAGCGGACCGAACCGCTGACCGACGAGATCCGCGCGCGGCGGCAAGAGGCGCGTACTCGTGGCGCTCAGGCCACCGCACGAGCGGGTGAGCTGCGCGCCGAGCGCGAATCCGTCGCGGCCGAACGTGACGACGCGCCACCGGCTTTCGCGGCTCGCAGCGATGTCCGGCCGGATCGTCCGGGCGCGCCGCTGTGGCGACTGGTCCGTTTCGCGGACGGTGTCGGGGCGGCGGAGGCCGCCGGTATCGAGGCGGCATTGCAAGCCACCAACCTGCTCGACGCGTGGGTGTGCCCGAGCACCGAGCTGCCCGATCACGCATCCGACCAGTTCCTGGTGCCGCTACCGGCTCAGGAGCGGCCCGCCGGGCGCACGCTCGCCGACGTGCTGGTGGTCGAGGACGACACCGACTCGCTCACCGTGCCGCGACAGACCGTCGCCGATGCGCTCGCCTCGATCGCCCTGCACGAGTTCGCGGCAACCGCCAGCCAGACGGCGCAGCAGGCGTCGGGTGATGCGGCGCAACCGCTTTCGCCCAGCGGCGTCGCGGTCGCCACGGACGGCCGCTACCGCCAGGGCGTCCAGGTCGGCCGCCACTTCAAGGCGGACGCCGAGTTCATCGGCACCACCGCCCGCGCGCGTCGACGTGAGTTGCGGCTGGCTGAACTCGCCGCGGCCATCGACGCCGCCGTGATCGAGGCGGATACCGCCGGGGCCGAGGAGCGGGCCGCTACCGAGGAGCTGGCGCGGATTTCGGCCGCTGCCAAGGCGCTTCCGCGCACCACCGGGGTGACGGCCGCGCTGCGCGGGGTCGCCGAGGCGGCGGGCATGTTGCGGTCGCGGTCGGAGGCGGCCACGCAGGCCGAGAAGGATCTCGATCAGGCGGTGGCCGATTACACCGCCGCCGACAAGAAGGTGCGCGCGATCGCGGCCGATCACCGCGCGCCGCGGGATCCGGCCGAGCTGGATGCTTTGGCTGCTGCGGTAAGGCATTTCGAGAACGCGGGGACCGCGCTGCTGCGCTTGCGCGGGGATCATCAGCGTGAGCACGAGCGTTCGCGGGAGGCCGGGGACCGGCTCGACGAGTCGAAGGATCTGGCCGAAGCGTTCGCGGAGGAGGCCGAGGCCGCGCGCTCCGGGTACGAGGAGCAGTCGCGCAAGCTGGAGATGCTGCGGGAGGCGCTCGGAGCCGGTGCGGCCGATATCGATCGCGATCTCGAGGCCGCCCGCGCGAAGATCGATGCGGCGCGCGCGGAACAGAAGTCGGCTCGCAAGGCGGCCGCCGAGGCCATCGAGGCGGTCGGTACCGCCGAGGGTGCGCATCGGGCCGCCCATGACACGCTCGGCACCGCGTTGGCCGAATTGCTGTCGGATGTCAGGCATCTCGCCCCGTACGCGCGGCCGGATCTGCTGAGCCTACTGGGCGCCCCCGCCGAGAGCCGTTGGCCCAGTAGCGATGCCGCGTGGTCGACGCCGGAGCAGTTGCTCTACCGGATCGAGAACGGGGATCCCGAGCAGGAGCTCACCGTGCTGCCGGTGGAGGTGGCCGGGCTGTTCGAGAATCTCGCCGCCGCAACGGCTTCGGTGCGGGTGGGTGAGGCGGCCCGCAAGTCGACGCGCAGCGCGGTCACCACCGCACTGCAGGAGTTCGACGCCGCGCTGACCGCGGCCCGCCAGGATTACCGCCTGCACTGGGATGCCGCCGACGGGCTGACCGTGGTGCAGGTGCACGACGATCACGGCCTGTCCGCACTCGCCGATTTCGCCGAGCGGATCGGTTCGGCGCGCCGTGACCAGGAACTGCTGCTCACCGACGCGGAGCGCCGCATCCTGGAGGACGCACTACTGACCGGTCTGGCCCAGCAGATCCACGAACGCACCTGTGACGCACGCGAACTCATCTCTCGCATGGGTTCGGAGATGAAGCAGCGCCGGATGTCCTCGGGTAACACCATCGGCGTGCACTGGGTGCTGGCCGACAACCTCTCCGAGCCCGCCCGCGCGGTCTGCAAGCTGCTCGACCGCGACTCGTCGGATCTGACGCCCGAGGACCTCTCCACCATCCGCGCCTACTTCGCGGCCGAGATCCGCACCGCGCGCGCCGCCCACCCGGAGCGTTCCTTCCCCGAAATCCTCGCCGCCACCCTGGATTACCGCACCTGGCGCATCTTCTCCTTCACCATCCTCAGCGTCGACGGCACCGAGGACCGCCTCACCGTGGCCCGCCACAGCGCCCTCTCCGGCGGCGAACAGTCCGTCTCCCTGCACCTCCCGCTGTTCGCGGCCGCCCACGTCATGCTCGACTCCGCCGACCCCCAGGCCCCCCGCCTACTGGCCCTCGACGAGGCCTTCGCCGGCGTCGACGACAACGGCCGCAGCGAACTCCTCGGCCTCTCCGTCCAATTCGACCTCGACCTCTTCATGACCGGCTACGACCTCTGGATCACCTACCCCCACGTCCCCGGCTGCGCCCACTACGACCTCGCCCACTCAGCAGCCGAAAACACAGTAAGCGCCACCCTCCTCGTCTGGGACGCCGCCGACCTCCTCGCCGAACACGACGGCACCGACCTCACCACCGCCCTAGGCTCCCCCAACCGCCGCCGCCTCCCCCACGGCTTGGAGGGCGCGATCCCCATGGACGAGGAACTCGAAACCGTGAGCTGACAACCAAGTTCGCCGCCTTCCACGGCATGATCTGGGCCACCGTCCCGGGGTTCGCGATGCTCAAACTCACCACCGACGACGAGAACCTCGCGTATCTCCTACGCCTGCACCGGATTCCGAATCCCAGGACCGGCCCGTCCGTCTGATCCACCATGGAGTGGTGACACTCGACGGGGGCGACTGCGCACCATCACCAGGCACCACACCATCACCGCAGACACCGCGATCACTCTTCGCGCAACGTCTCACCGACCTGTTCACCGCCGCGGGCAACCCGACGCTCGAACGCGTAGCCGCCGCCACCGACCGCAGGCTGCGGCCGAGCCAAGGCCGCGACGGCGGAAAACCGGTGAGCTTCAAGCGCATCAGCGACTGGCGGGCGGGACGCAATGTCCCGGCCAGGTTCGAGACCTTGTCCCCGGTCCTGGTCACCCTCATCGACCTGGCCCGAGGCACCGGGCAACCCGTCCCGGCGCCCCTCTTCGACCTACGCCAGTGGCATACCCTCTGGAAGGCCGCCGTCGCCTGGCGTTTGGACACCCTCGACCCCGAAGCTTCCTGCCCGTACCGGGGACTGGCCCCCTACGGCACCGAACACGCCACGTGGTTCTTCGGCCGCACCACCGCGACAACCGAATTGACCGAGCGCGTCCGCTCCGCCGCGGCCGGAGGCGGCGGGATCGTCGCCCTCGTCGGCGCCTCCGGCGCGGGCAAATCCTCACTCCTGCAGGCAGGTCTGATCCCGGCGGTCACCGCCGGCATCGAGGGCTGGCAGGTCGCCACCATCACCCCTGGCCCGGATCCGCGCGCCGCTCTCACCACTGCCGTCGAAGGCACGATCGGCCGATGGTCCCCCGGGAAACCCGGTCTACTGGTCATCGACCAATTCGAGGAACTCTTCACCGCCTGCACCGAAGACACGGTCCGGGAGCAATTCCTCACCGCTCTCCAGGAACTGACCAGTGCCGACGAGGAACCTCGCGTGGTGGTCCTCGGCATCCGCGCGGATTTCTTCGCCCGCTGCCTCGACTACCGAGTACTCGAGAACGCCCTCAATGAGCGCGCATACATGCTCGGCCCGATGCGCGCGCACGAGCTGGCCGACGCGGTAACAGGACCGGCGACCCTCGCAGGCCTGCGACTCGAACCCGGCTTGGCGGATCTGGTCATCACCGAACTGCGCGGTCCCGCCGACAATTACGATCCGGGCGCACTCCCACTGCTCTCCCATGTCATGGCAGCAACCTGGAACCACCGCGAAGGCCGCCAATTGACCATCGAGGGCTACCGCAAAACCGGCGGCGTAGTCGGTTCGGTTGCTGGCACCGCCGAAACCGTGTGGAGCAACCTCACCGAACCCCAACGGGCACACGCCCAGCCGCTCCTCGTACAGCTCGTCGACGTTGATCCGGACCACCGGGATACCCGGCGAATCGTCACGCGACAAAGCATCGTCGACAGCTCGGAGGATCCTGGTGCAGCCGGCGCAGTGCTGGAGGCGCTCGTCCGGGCTCGACTGGTCACACTCGATGACCGACATGTCCTGTTCACCCATGAGATCGTGCTCAGCGCCTGGCCGCGGTTGCGGGCCTGGATCGAGGAGGATCGGGTCGGCTATCTGGTCCAGCAGCGGCTGGAATCCGATGCGGCGGATTGGGCTGGGGCGCGACGAGATCCGGCCCTGCTGTACCGGGGACCGCGCCTGGAGTCCGCCGGGGCCGCAGTGGGTCGGCTCCGGTTGCCGCCGACCCGCACAGGCGCGGATTTCCTCGCGGCGGCGCGCCGGTCAGCCCGGCGTGGTCGTCGCCGGACCGCCGCGATCCGGACCGTGCTCGCGCTGCTCGGGGTGGGCATCCTGGTGCTGGCAATAGGGATTGTCGCCGAGGTCAGGATCAGCGAGACCCGGCGGGCCGCAGCCGATCTCGAGACGGTGCTGGCCGAAGCGGACGCCGTGCGCACTGGGGACCCGACATTGTCCGCGGAGCTGGATCTCGTCGCGCACAGCATCAATGCCGGGGACGGAACGGTGCGGTCACGGTTGCTCGCCACTCAGAATCTGCCGCTGGCCACGAGCCTGCCGGGGCATGGGCAGACGGTGCGGGGAATCGCGTTCCAGCCGGGCGGGACGATCCTGGCCACGGGCTCGACCGACCACACCATCCGGCTGTGGCGCACGGCATTACCGAATCCGCAGCAGGTCGGTACGACGATCGACTGCGGCGCAGCGGTATCCGGGGCCGCGTTCACCCCGGACGGGGCAACGCTCGTCGCCGCGTGCGGCACGACGTTGCGAACCTGGAGTGTCGCCGATCCGGCCGATCCGCGTGGGCTCGCCACTGTGGAAACCGGCCGGGCGGTGACCATGATGGCATCGACGACTTCGGGCGGGATGGTGGCGGTTGCCACCGATGACAATGCCGTCGCGCTGTGGAGCCTCGAATCGCCCACCGCGCCACGGCTGATCACCGTACTGCCGGGCACACCCGATCCGGTCACCGCGCTGCAGTTCGTACCCACAAGAGCGTGGCTGGCCGTCGCAGGCGCGAACACGGTGCGGCTGTGGTCGGTGCCCGACGGGCATTCGGGGGTCGCCCTCGGGCCCCCGATCACCGCACCGGACCCCGACATCCAGGCGATCGCCATCGATCCCGCCGGGCGGACACTTGCCATCGGGACGGGCACGACCGAAAGGCGATCCGAAGGTCGCGCGAATGCCGTTGTCTCTCTGTGGGACGTCGGTGATCCGACCCAGGTCCGGCAGCTGGGTCAGCCACTCACGGTCGCACATGAATCGGAGCTGCGCTCCCTGGCGTTCGCTCCCGATGGCGAATCCCTCGCCGCAGGCGATCACTCGGTCGTGACGATCTGGAACATCGCCAACCCCGCCCGGATCTATCCCCTGGGCGAGCCCGTGTCGATCTCCTCACCACCGTGCCCGATCCCGAATACGCTGCAGCCCTGCGTGGACGGCCCGACGGTTCTATCCTTCGGCGCGGATGCGCACACTCTCGCAGTCGGCGGGGACCTCGGTTCGGTGCGAATCTGGTCGCTGCCGCCCGCCGCCATCAGCGGAGTGCTCGGCTGGGGCGCCCGGCCCGTGCTCAGTGACAACGATCGCCTGCTGACCGCCGTTCTCGACCAGGACGCATATCTGTGGGACGTCCGCAATTGGCACGCGCCAAGGCAACTCGCGGATCTGGGACCCGGCCCGTCGGGCGGCTGGGTCTACTCCGCAACCCTCAACCCAGCCGGTACCCTCGCGGCCGTCCCCTCCGGATCGCCACCGACGGTTCGAGTTCTCGATATCGCCGACCCTGCCAGCGTGCACGAATTGTTCGAACTGCCCGATACCGCAGTCGCCTGGTTCGATGGCGTCGCCGACAGCCTCTTGTTCAGCATGCCCCTCGGTGACACTCACGCCCTCCAGATCTGGCGGGTGACCGACCGGACTCACCCCGTCAAGATCGGTCCGCCGGTGACGTTCGACCCGGCTCCGCTACGCGCACAGCCTGACCCCGCACAGACGAGCCAGACCCTGTGGTTCGACGCCGCGTCCGACACGACCCTGATCACGCTGGCCACCGACCTGAAGGCGGACGGTACTGTGCCCTCCGCCATTCGATTCTGGGACTTCTCGGACCCGGCCCATATGCACGAAATCGGCCACATCGACGCCGATCCGGGCCACCCCTTCGCCGCCCAGCGCAGTACCGAAGACGGCGACCTGGTGGTGCTGACCGGAGACCTCTTGCAGACATGGGATATTCACGATCCGACCAATCCGCACAAACTCGGCCCGCCGGTCGCGACCAACGGTCTCAATATCCAGTCGCTCGAGTTCAGCCCTGATCTCGACACCATCGTCACGACGAGCGCCGATTCGTCGGTCCGCCTGTGGGACTACCACGATCGCGCCCATCCACGGCCTATCGGACAGTCCATCGCGCCGACCGCGCCGACTGCTTGGCACCTGAACTTTGCGTCGGCCGACGACCTGATCGGGACTCGCAACGGTGCGATGGCGATCTGGGATCTGGATGAACAGCATGCGATACAACGCATTTGCAACGTGACGCGGGGGGCGCTGAGCCGGGAGGTGTGGGCGGCTCATCTCCAGCGGCTGGCGTATCGGCCGCCGTGCTGACGACGTTTTCTCCAAGGGGTTTGTCCCGAACATCCCACTGGTCCGATCCGGAATCCATTTGGGCGCGAAGGGGGTCGGCAACCCCACTGGACGGGGAGGTGGGAGGGGTTTCCGAACGGCGGTGACTTCCAGCCCAATCCGCGTGTCGCAGCGCGGCGCGCCGTAAGGATTGGACCATCGGCAAATCAACAGTTTCGCGGTTGGGCAAACATCGACTAGAAATGTTCTCCGTGCCCACCGGAATCACCTGTCAGCCATCGGGACTCCTTGGACGGGAGTCCAGATGACAATTGAACATCCGCGCGAGGACGACGTCAGTCAGCTGGCGCAACGGGTCGAGAAGGCCCGGGGGCGGCTGGCCTACCAGTACGATCCCGCGCTCACCGATGCGCTGTCGGAGACCGAGCTGGTCGCCGAGCGCGACCTAGCCGAACGCATTCGCGAGCAGGAGCGGGCTCAACGCTGGAAGCAGGCCGAGGCCGCGGCCGGTCAGGCCGACCGCGCTCGGCAGACCACCGAGGAAATCGAGAAGGCCGACATTCGCGACTTGCTGCTCGCCCGCAAGGCGATCGCCGCACAGCGGCGAGAATCGAGCCCGCACGCCAAACTGGCGTCGCTGTACAAACATCGGGCGTGGAGCCAGCGTGCGCTCGCCGGTGTGGTCGCGGCCGGCATGCTCTGGTCCGCGGTCAACGTGCAGCACAATATCGCGCCGGGCGGTGCGAGCGATCCGCTCTACTGGTTCAGCTACCTGCTCGAAGGCATGATCAGCGTCTGCCTCGTGATCATCATGATCGGCACCAACAAGGTGGCCGAGTGGGGTGTGATCGACAGCCGCCGCCAGGTGGTGGTCGCCGAGATGGCGCTGCTGAGCTTGACGGTCATCCTGAACACCTACCCGTACATCAAGACCGGTAGCTGGTACGACGTGGCCGTGCATGCCATCGCACCGGTGATGATCGGCGTGTCACTGCTGATCCACAATGCCGCGGCCGGACGCTACGGCCTGGCCATCGTGCGCGCCACCGACCAGATTCGGGATCTACCCGACCCGGGCGAACAACTACGCCGCGCCGCACCGACCGTAGTGTCGTGGCCGTCGCGTCCGCAGCCGACGCCCATGCCGACCCAGACCCCGGCGCTGACCGCGGCTCCCGCCGAGTCCGCGCGGACCGTCGAGGCCGAGGCCCAGGTGATCGAGCCGGAGACCCGCGCCACCCGGTCCGAGAGCAACGGCAATGGCAACGGCAAGTCCGAGAGTCATTCGGACAACGGCAAGTCCGTGAACAAGGAGCGCCGTTCCGCCACCGGCAAGCCCCGCAAGGCCGAGGAGGACGAGCGCTCCCCGCTCGCCGACCTGGCCGACCCGGTCCCCCCGCTCAATGTCTACGACACCGGCCAGTTCCGGATCGCCGAGACCCTCGAGCAGGAACTCGCCGAACTCCAGGCCGCCCGCCGCCGCGCCCGCGCCGCGTCGCGCTCCCGCAACGGCAGTGGCCTCGACGACGACTGACATAACTTGTGAGCCGAATCGGCCGATGCCCCAGTGACATCGGCCCGATAAGCCGAACACCCCGGTGATCCGCAGCCAGCGGCCCACCGGGGTGGCGTCGTTTCAGGGGCCTGGATCGACGCAGCCGACACGGGATCGCCCGGCCGGACCCTGAGTGCCGACCGACCCCGAATCGCCCGAGCGGAGCCGTGAAGGGAATCAGCCGCGCGGCACATCTTCGCGCCCTGGCAAGTCTTCGCGCCCTGGCACATCTTCACGCCCTGGTGACCCTCCCAGCGCCGCACGGGAATCGGTTCGAGTCGGGCATGGATCGCCGCACTCGGATCCGGATCGAGTCGGCGGGAACGGAACTCGCGTGGGCCGTACCGAGATCGGTTCGGCCGTCCCGGGATCAGCGCGGCCGAGCGTGGATCGGTGAAGGGAGCAGGGTTCGATTCAGGGAGGCGGAATCGGTTCAGGGAGCAGGAGCCTCGGCCGGGACGACGACGGCCGAGCGGGGTTGGGCCGGGGTGCCCGCGTGCTGGAGGTAGCCGAGCCAGCCGGTGCCGACGAACACCGCGAGCAGCACCGCCGTGGGCAGTTCGAAGATGAACCAGCCGGTGGCACAGAGCACCTCGCGCATGGAGTGGGCGGGACGCGCCGCGCGGGGCGGGCGAACGGTGCGGGTGGCGCGGAGGGGTGGGCGCTGATGCCGGAGTGTGCCGTGATTCGAACGGTACTGCCTGCCCTGCCTGCCCACCGTGCCTCCGTACCTAGAGAAGTGCCGTACCCAGCATGCCCAATCGAAGGTGCGCGCACAGCGGTGAACGACCGGACATTTCGATGTCCGCTCGGGGCGCGCATCAGGCAGTATGCCCAAAGGCCCGGACATCCGGGGCACAATGACCGGACATACCGGCAGGTCTCGAACCCGGTGTGTCGCGCGCGAAATCCGTTCGCCGCCGGGACGGTTTCAGCCGTTGCTGCCGCGCAGCCCCGAGAAGTCGCGCAGCACAACATGATTGCGGTCCACACAGCTGCCGAGCGCGTGGTCGGGGTGTAAACCCAGGTACTGGCTGCGGGTTCGGGTGCTCCAGCGCCGCGCCGCCTCCGACCGCGTCTTGTAGAAGTTGACCATGTATCCGCCCTCGTAGATCCGCACCAGGCTGTACCCGCCCGGGTACTCCTTGACCGCGCCCACCTCGAGGAATTCCACGCCGATCCCGGAGTCCGGGCGGCTCAGCCGATTCCGGTGGGTGTGCCCGCTGTGGTGCAGGAACACGCCGGGTGCGTGCGCGTACAGGCCGTGCAGCGAGGCGGCGCTGAAGCGGTCCAGCACGAAGCCGGGTCCGCCCGGATTGCTCACCGCCGCATGCCTGGTCACCGGATGGTGGCCGAAAACCAGTGTCGGCCGGTCCGGTTCGCCGCGCAGCAGTTCCCGCAGGTGGGCCAGCTGGGGTGCGGCGAGGGTGCCGCCCGCCCCGCGCACCCGGGTGGTGTCGAGCCCGATCAGCCGCAGCCCGCCGACGAAGTACTCGACCAGCCGGTCGCGCGCGTGGAACACCTCACCCCAGTGGTCGGTCTCCTCCGGCGGCCGGATGTCGTGATTTCCTCTGCACGCGAAGTAGTCCCGGCCCAGGGTGCCCCAGTCGTCGAGGCGGGCACGCACGCCGCGCGACTGCTCGGCGGTCCCGGAATCAGTCATATCGCCCGCCACGACGAGCTGGTCCACGGCCCGGTCCGGCAGCCGCAGATCCTCCAGCACGGCCTGCAGCATGAATTCCGGGTATTCGTCGGTGCTGTGCCGCAGCCCTTCGAACAGTCCCGCGAACAGCCCGCTGGCCGGTTCCCCGTAGTGCAGGTCATTGGTCAGCGCCAGGGTGCGCAGCAGTCGCCCGGGCGGTGGCGTCAGGGTGGTGAGAATGCCGGTGGATTCGGGTGTTCCGGACCGCCGGGTCACCAGGGTGCGGGCCGGTGCGGCGCGGCGGCCGTCGGAGTACGCCTCGAAGCGATAGGCCCGCCCCGGTTCCAGATCCCGGATCTCCGCGTAGTGATAGGCCGTGCGCCGCCCCTCGAAATGCCAGGTGCGTGGCGCGGAGCGGCCGTCGGCGGGTGCGATGCGGACCTCGGTGTCGGCCGGGACCGGCCGTAGTCGCCCGCCTCGGGTGCGGGCCCGGGTGGTCCAGGTGATGACGGCCGAATGATCGGTCACCGTGACGACTTCCAGGTCCGAGGCCACCACGTCCTCGCCCTGCGCTCGTCGCGCCTGCGGATCGAACAGCGGGCGCTGAGCCGCGAACAGCGGGCGCGGAGCACGCACGGCCACCGCCGCTCCCGCTGTCGCCGCATTGGCCAGCCACATGGTTCGAAGTCGTGGTTCCAGCATCACATCTCCGTCCGCCGAAGCTCCCTGAAGGCGACGGTACGGTTACCAGATAAACCTCCAGGTGCCCGCACATGACCGATCAGCTTCCAATTTCGGACATTCAGGTCATCTCCGGGCTTTCCGGACGTCAGAACGGTTTGGTGGGCAGGTACTTTCCGTCCAGGGTGATGACCGCGCGCTCGCCGCCCTCGGGATCGGCGACCTTCTTCACCTCGAGCTTGAAGTTGATCGCGGAGATGATCCCGTCCCCGAACTGCTCGTGCACCAGCGCCTTCAAGGTGGTGCCGTAGACCTGCAGCATCTCGTAGAAGCGGTAGATGGTCGGATCGGTCGGCACTCCACCGGGAATCGAGCCGCGCATCGGGATGGTCTGCAGCAGCCGGGCCGCGTCCTCATCGAGGTCGAGCAGTTCGGCCACCGCGAGTGCGGACTTCTCCGGCAGCGGGTGCTGACCCAGGATGGCGGCGGTGACGAACGCGGGCGAGAGCCCGGCCGCGTCCGCGATCTGCTGCCAGGTCAGGTCCTTGGCGATCTTGGCGGCGACGGCGATATCGGCCAGCGCCTCGCGGGCGGTCGGATCGAACTGTGCGTGCACCATTTCGGTGACTCCTTTCGGGAAACCGCTGCTCGCGGACGCGAGAACGGTGGTGTGAGAGGGAATTTCGGATTCAGGCGGCGTGGAATTCGCCGGCGGGATCGAGCGCCTCGACGCGCCCGCTACCGATGTCGTACACCCAGCCGTGCAACGCGAGAGCGTCCCGCGTCAAGGCCCGCGCCACCGCCGGATGGGTGGCGAGGTTGGCCAGCTGTGCCACCACATTGTGGCGAACCAGCGCCGATACCGCTGCGGCACCGGTGATCTCGGGATCGACGCGGGCCCGGGCGGCGTCGGCGTGCGAGAGCCAGTCCGCCACCGCGGGCATCCCCGAGAGGTCCTGCCCCTGTGCCAGCGCGGTCATCGCGCCACAGCCGCTGTGCCCGCACACCACGATGTCGGTGACACCGAGCACGCTCACCGCGTACTCGACGCTGGCGACGACGCCGTTGGCCGCACCCCGCGCATACGGCGGCACGAGATTGCCGGCGGTGCGGATGACGAAGAGTTCTCCGGCCTCCGCGGAGGTGATGAGTTCCGGCACCACCCGGGCATCGGAGCAGCCGATGAACAGCGCACCGGGCCGATGGTCGTCGGCGAGCCGGGCGAACAGTCCGGCCTTGGCCGGGAACACCTCGCGCTGAAACCGCCCGAGACCATCCGTGAGGTTCGGCATGGGAACTCCTCTCCGATCGTTCCGGCCCCCTCGGACCGGCGAGTTCCACACTGCCTGAACTGGCACTATAGTGTCCAAGTCGCACTACTGATCGCATCTATTGCCCTCATCTATAGTTGGCCTGTGACACCAGAACTCCGGCATCTGCGCTATCTGCTGGCCGTCGCCGAGCACGGCAACTTCACCCGGGCCGCCGAGGATCTGCACGTCTCGCAGCCGACGCTCTCGCAGCAGATCCGCCAGCTCGAGCGACTGATCGGGGTGCCTTTGCTGGACCGCACCGGCCGCTCGGTCCGGCTGACCGACGCCGGGGCCGTCTACGCCGAGCACGCCCGGCGAGCACTGCGCGAACTGGCCGCCGCCGATCTCGCCGTCCACGATGTCGAGGACCTCACGCGCGGTCGCCTGCGGCTCGCGGTGACCCCGACCTTCACCGCATATCTGGTCGGCCCGCTGATCGCCGAATTCCGCGCCCGCCATCCCGGCATCACCCTGCACGTGCTCGAAACCGCCCAGGACGCCATGGAATCCGCGCTCCTGGCCGATGAGATCGACCTCGGCATCGCATTCGCCGACACCCCGATCCCCGGCCTCGACACCACCGCCCTGTTCGAGGAGGACCTGAGCCTCGTGGTGGGAGAACACAATCCGCTGGTGCGCGCACCCCGTTCAGCGCGCAAACCGCTGCCGATCGCCGCGCTCGCCGACCAGGAACTCGTCCTGCTCAGCCGCGACTTCGCCACCCGCGGCCACATCGACGACTACCTGGCGGCGCACGGGGTGACACCCCGGATCGCGGTAGAGACCAATGCCGTTCCCTCGGTCCTCGAGATCGTGCGGCACACCACCCTCGCCACCGTGCTGCCGCCCGCCATCGCGCACGCCCAACTCGGACTCGACACCGTCACCCTGGAGCCGCCGATGCCGACCCGGACCGTCGCCCTGCTGCGCCGCGAGCACGCCTATCCCTCCGCCGCCGCGCGCGCGTTCCTGCGGCTGTCCGGGGCGTGGGTTCACGCCCATCTCCCGCCCCCGCGAATTCCGGAGCGGAAAACCGAAATCCAAGCCTGAGCAGCCGATTCCCATGCCGTCCCATGGCGACCGCTCGGTCTGCGGCCGATGGTGGGTCCAACCCGATCCGGGCCCGGCCCGGACCATCCCCGACCCGCTCGCCAGGGAGCCGCCATGAATCCACCGCAGTATTCACCGCTGATCGATCTGCCGTCCGGGCGTTTTCATCCCGGCGGATTCGGGGCGCGGGTGGCGGCGCGGGTACTCGACGCGATGGTCGTCGCCATTCCGGTCGGAATTCTGGCCGCGTTCATCATCGCGGGCTCGGCCGACGACTCCGGTTATTCCACCGACGATTCCGCCTCCGGTGTCGCGGCCGCGCTGCTCATTGTCGCGCTCGCCGTGGCGCTGAGCGGACTCTACGAAATCGCGTTCGTCGCCGCGAGTGGCAGCACCCTCGGAAAACGAGTCCTCGGATTGCGAGTCGTCAACGCCGACACGTCTTCTCCGCCCCGCGACGGCACCGGCACGGGACCGGCCTTCACCCGGTGGGCCACCCTGTTCATTCCCGGTTTGCTGACCGCCGGCGGGTGGACGCTGCTGTGCGTGCTGTCGTGCGCGCGCGGTGGCCCCGGACGTCAGGGCTGGCACGACCGCACGGCCCGCACCTATGTGATCGCCGAACGATAGCGGCGTTGCGGCACCCGATTCGCTTCGCCGACAATCGCCCGAACGCCGTCCGCCGTGCGCAATAATCCCGACAACACCGAATGAGATTGCGGCGCAGTCGAAGCGAGCGGGAGGGTCCGGTGGAGGGGGAATCCGGTGGGGGCCATACGCCCCGGGAGGAATTCGCGCAGCGCTTGACCCAGCTATGGGATTTCGCGGGAAATCCGACGCTGCAGCGGGTCGCCGACGCGGCCAATCAGCGCATGGCGGCGGCGAGCCCGACGGCCAGAAAGGTGAATGCCCAGCGCATCAGCGATTGGAAACGCGGCCGGAATCTGCCCGCGAAATTCGATACCGTGCGCCCGGTCCTGCTCACCCTCATCGAGCTGGCCCGCAAGTCCGGCGCGGAGGTGCCGACCGGACAGCTCGGACTGCCCTTCTGGCGGCAGCTCTGGGTGAAATCGGTTGCCTGGGCACCGGACTCGTCGTGCCCGTATCGCGGCCTGGACTCCTTCCGATCCGGCGACGCCACCCTGTTCTTCGGCCGCGACCGAGCCATCACCGATCTGGTGGCGTTGGTCGAGCGGACCGCGCGGGACGGCGGAGGGGTCGCGGTGCTGCTGGGCGCGTCCGGGGCGGGTAAGTCCTCGCTGCTGGCCGCCGGACTGCTGCCGCACCTGGGTCCGGAATGGACTGCCGCCCAATGCACTCCGGCACTCGGCCCACCGAGAACCTGGCGACCGCGCTCGCGGCCGCAGGCCACGGCCGCCGCTTGATCGTCATCGACCAGTTCGAGGAGCTGTTCACCGGCGGCGCCGAGGACCAAGAGGTCACGGACTTCCTTGCGGGCCTGGGGGACCTCGACCCCGAGGTCACCGTGATGCTCGGGGTGCGCGCCGACTTCTTCGCCCGTTGCCTGGACCACCCGGTGCTGGCCGAGGCGCTCAACCAGCGCAGCCAGGTTCTCGGTCCGATGGGCGAGGCCGAATTGTCCGATGCCATCACCAAACCCGCCCACGCCGCCGGACTCAAACTCGAAAACGGCCTGCCCGAGTTGATCATCGCCGAATTGCTCGGCCTCGGCGGCCACGACGGTTCCGGCACGCTCCCGTTGCTCTCCCACGTCATGGAGGCCACCTGGCAGCACCGCGACGGCAACCGCCTCACCGTCGCGGGCTACCGCGAGGTCGGTGGCGTCGCGGGCTCGGTCGCCAAGACCGCCACCGACGCCTGGCACGAACTGAGCCCCGGAGCCCGCCGCGCCGCAGAGGACCTCCTGCTCGCCCTCGTCACCGTCGGTCAGGGCACCCGCGACACCCGCCGCCAGGTCCCGCCCGGCCAACTCCTCACCCACGCCGCCGATCCCGACGCCGCCCTGGAAGCCCTCGAAACCCTCGCCCACGCCCGCCTCATCACCCTCGACCAGGACACCGCCACCCTCACCCACGAGGTAGTCCTCGACGCGTGGCCGCACCTGCGCAAATTGATCGACGCCGACCGCGAGGGGCTGCTGATCCGCCAGCGCACGGAATCCGATGCGAGCGAATGGGATTCCGGCGGCCGCCATCGAACCCTGCTCTACCGGGGCGATCGACTCCGTCGCGCTCGCGGCGAGCAACGCGGATTGTCCGGCACAGGTACCGAATTCGTCACCGCGGCGACCCGACAGCGGCAACGACAACTGTGGTTGCAGTCAGGACTGGCGCTCACCCTGGTCGCCCTGCTGGTGGCGGCGCTGACCGGATACGTGAACAACACCATCACCAGCCGGGAACGTGATCAGGCGTTCTTCGCGAGCATTCTCAGTGATGCCGATCAACTGCAGGGCAGCGACCCCACCCTCGCCGCCGAACTGACCGCGCTCGCGGCGAATTCCAAGCCCTCGGATCCGAATGTGGTCTCCCGGCTGATCGCCAGTCAGACGCTGCCGCTGGCTACTACCTTCGCCGATCCGCACGGCACCGTCCTGTTCCCCACCTATCTCGACCACGGACTGCTGGCCACCGTCGGATTCGACAAAGTCATCCGCTTCTGGAACACCGGTACGCCCGGGACGGTGACTCAGGCCGGACCTGATCTGGCCGAGCAGGACGAGCACGTCACGAGTATCGCGGGGCGCGGCTCGATCCTGGTGTCCGGCAGTACCGAGCAAAAGGTCCGAATCCGCGATGTCACCGATCCCACCCATCCCGCGCTGCTTGCCACGATCGATGCGGGCGGGCCGGTGGATCGCGTCGCGCTGTCACACGACGGCACGCTGCTCGCCGTCGCCCACGGCCGCGATGTCACGCTCTGGAACATCCACGATGTCGCACGGCCGCAACAGGTTCCGACCCGGTACCCGATCGACGGCCAGGTGTACACGATGTGGTTCACCAGCGGTGATCGGGCCCTGATCACCGGCACCATCGCCAGTGTCGACATCTTCAGCTCCTTCGAGACCGCGACCGTGTGGGCGGTCGACCCTGCCCAGCCCACGGCCCGCAGCGCACGCATCGCGCAGAGTCCGAGCGAGCTGCGGCTGGCACACAATGCCGACGGCTCGCTGCTGGCGATCGGCGATTCGACTGTTCAGCACCAGGATTCGCGCCCCGCCGACAGCGAGATCACGATCGAGCGGATCGATGACCCTTTCAACCCGGCCGTCGTCACCGCGCCCTTCGCAATCGGCGCGGTCGGCGCGTTGATGAATATGGCGATGAGCCCCGACGGCCGTACCCTCGCCGTGCTGAGCCCGCTGGGCACCACGCTGTGGAATCTCGCAGACCTCGCCGATCCGGCCACTCTCGGTGCGCCACTGACCGGCCGGGCCATCGTCTGCCCCGATCAGGCCCGCCGGTGCACTGCCCTGGCACGCCAGTTGCAGTTTGCACCGGACAGCCGCTCGCTGACCATCGGCCTCGAGGGCGGCACGATTCAGCAGTGGTCGCTGCCCACCTCCGTGCTGGCAGGTCCGGCATCTCAGATCCAGCCGCTGGCAGTCAGTCCCGACGGCCGACGCCTGCTCACCTCCGGCGCGGGCGTCGACGCCAACGTGTGGGACATCAGCGATCCCGCCGACATCAAGCTGTTCAACACCGTCACCAAACCCGACTATCAGGCGTCCGCATCACCGGTGGTCGCGAGTCCAACCATCAGCGTCGACGGCAAGTACATCGGTTTGTCGATGCACGGCGTGATGACCCTCATCGACGTCTCGCAACAGGGAAAGACCCGGGAACTGCACACCTTTCCGGACGCGATCAGTCTCGCTTTCCTGCGCGACCGCCAGATCATGCTGGTCATCTACGGCGGCCTGTCGCCACGAATCGAGCTGTGGGACTACACCGATCCCGCAAATCCGGTCCGGCGCGGTGCCCCGATGTTCGTGCAGATCAGCCAGAAGCTGTTCACCACCGGGCTCAACGGCGTGACCACCCGCGACGGCCACACCGGCGTCCTGGTGTCGGACAAGCTCCAGGTCTACAAGCTCTCCGACTTCAGTACCAAACCGGCCGGCAGCATCGATCTGGGCTGGAACGGTACCGGGCGCGGCCTGGCCGTCACGCCCGACGCCGCCTACGTGGCCATGGGCTGGGACAACGGCACCCTGCGCGTCTGGAACATCAAGGACCCCACCCACATCACGCCATTGGGCGACCCGATCCCGGCGACCGGCAATACCGTCTCCGCGCTCGACATCAGCGCCGACGGCAAGACGATGGCGGTCGGCGGCACCGACTCGACGGTGCGGCTGTGGTCGTTCACCGATCCCCGGCATCCGAAACCCCAAGGGGTTTCGCTCACCCCGCAGACCTCCACCACGTGGCAGCTGGCCTTCCACCCGACCGCGAACTATCTGTTCGGCGCGGGTGATGATGGCGCGCTGCGGGCCTGGAACCTCGATCCCCGAGCTGCCGTCCAGCGCCTCTGCACGCTGACCCACACCACCATCGCCGATGATCTCGCGGCGCACTACCCGGACAAGCAGTTGCCCGCGCTGTGCCGGTCGTGAAGGGAGGGGTTCCGGTCCGGAATTCCGGTGGGGGCCAGGTGATCAGGGCAGATGGGTGGGCTGCCGGTAGTGGTGGATGCCCGATTCCCGTGTCCTTTTCTACCGTTTCAATGGTGCCGGTCACCCAGGCCGGCAGCTGCTCCCACTCTCGAAAGTAAGGCCCGACATGCCGGAAGCCCTTCAGTTCGCCAATATCGAACGCCCGCCGGTGTTTCCGGTCTGTCTCGTCGTGGATGTCTCCGGGTCCATGTCGGGGCGACCGATCGATGCCGTCAATCAGGCGTTGCCGGAGATGCAGCGGGCCATTCTGGACGATCCGTCCACCGGGGAGATCGCGCGGATCAGTGTGGTGACGTTCGAGACGCACGCGCAGATCGCGTTGCCGTTGTCGGATATGCACGAGACGCAGTTGCCGATGCTGGCCACCGCCGGGCTGACCAACTTCCACGATGCCTTCACCAAGGCGCGCGAGGCCATCGAGAACGGGATTCGGGGGCTGGGCAAGGGGACTCGATTCTACCGACCGGTCGTGTTCTTCCTCAGTGACGGCGGCAATACCGGGCCGGACTGGCAGCCCGCCTGGCACCAGCTGACCCGGCGTGACGACAAGTACGGCGCGGAGGTGGTCAGTTTCGGGATGGGGCAGGCGGATCGGGAGGCCATCGGGCGGGTGTCCACCGGGCACGCCTTCTTCGCCACCGACACCGACCCGGCCAACGCGGTACGCGAGATCATCAAAACGGTGGTGAACAGCATTCGTTCCACCTCCCGCTCCTTCAACTCCGCCAACCCGGGTTTGTCGATCGCACCCACCGCCGGCCTGACGCCGCTGCCGGTACAGGTGGTCGGCTGATGTTCGAGGACTTCACGAAATACCTGCGCGCCGGGCCGGAACAACCCATCCCGCAACCGCGTCCGACCATCGACTCGCCACCGCACCTGGGCCCCGATTCGCCGCGGCGTCCGGGTACCGACCCGGCATCGCATCCGGGTGTACCGGCAGGCGCGGCACCGCGTCCGGTCGCCGCGCCTCTCGTCCCGGTCCGGTCCGCATCCGCCGCCGAGCCGTGCCCGCCGGTATTCAGGCCGGCCGAGTTGCCCACCCACGCGCCGGTCATCGGCAATCGGATTGTGGCGCAGCCCTATCCGGCGCTGTCGGGTCAGCCGCTGGCCCTGCCCACCCTGCGCGCCGACGGCGGCGTGCTGGGCGGCCGCTGGCTGGCCGCGGCCAGCATTGCCGGTCTCACCCATCAGGCGGACGCCACCACCGCCCAGGATTCCTACTGCGCCGGGTATTCGGTGGACGGGTCGGCGCTGGTGCTGGCGGTGTGCGACGGACTCGGCTATCGCGAGCACACCTCCCAGGTCGGCGCGGACCTGCTGGCCCGGCTGTGTTGCGCGTTCGCGGCGTGGATCGTGCGCGAGCAGGCGCTCGGCGACGGCACCGAGGCGCTGATCAGGGCGGTCGAACAGGCCAATGACCGGCTCGTCGAGATGCAGCGCATGCATCTGCCCGAATGGGAGCCCGCGGATCTGCACTGCACCGTCATGCTGTGCCGGGTGCCGCTCACCGCCGACGGCGGGCCCGCGCTGTTCGCCCGCGCGGGCGACACCGAGGCGTTCCTGCTCCGGAACGCCCAGTACGCAACGGTATTCGCCCCCGATGCCGACGCCGGCCCCACCAATGTGGTGAAAGGCCCGCTCCCACACCAGAATCCGCGCGAGGTACTGCAGGTGACTGCGGTCGACCTCGACGCCGACGCCCTCATCCTTACCACCGACGGCCTCGCCCACGACATCTTCGACTCCCCCGGCACCCGCGAATGGCTGGCCGCACGCTGGGCCGTCCCGTGCGGACCGCACCGCATGCTCGACTCCCTGCGCTACCGCCGCCAGTCCTCCCACGACGACCGCACCGCACTGGTGGCCTGGCTACGGCCCTGGACCGGCGACGAGGTGGACGATGCCGCGGATCTCCGGTGAATCCGGGGCCACCTACGACGTCGAGGACACCCCGATCACCAGTGACGGCGGGCAATCACAGCTGTTCCGCTGCCGCGACACGGCCCGCGTCACCCGGGTCTACAAGCGCTACCACAAACCACTCACCGACCTCGCCGCCATCGGCTGGGTGAGCGAGGCCGCACGGCGCGGGCGCGAGGTGGTGCCCGCCGCCGAGGCCGCGGCGGGCCTGGCCTCGACCGCGGAGAGCTCCATCAACTGGCCCATCGACGTGGTGCGGCAGGGCAATTCGGTGATCGGCGTGGTGCTACCGCTGATCCCGCCGCAATTCTTCCTGCCCGACGGACGCCCGCGCAGCGCCGAATTCCTGTTCATGGTGCGCGACAATCCACCGGCAGCCCGCATCCGGGTAGGTGTCCTGATCCGGCTGTGCGACCTGTTCGTGGTGCTGCAGGACCAGCAACTGGTGCACGGCGACATCTCACCGAAAAACGTGGTCTGGACCGAATCCGGCCCGCACACCTACCTCATCGACTGCGACAGCATCCACCCCGCCCGCTCCACCGCCCACCGCGGCGTCGCCACCCCCAACTGGCAGGACCCCCGACTCGACACCGGCATCATCCAGGCCCACGACCAGTACAGCGACCGCTACGGCCTGGCTCTACTCATGTACCGCGGCCTGTTCCGAAACCCCGGCGCGCCCGCCCTGATCGGCGGAAAACTGTCGCAAGCCACCGGAATTCCCACCGGCACCGATCCCCGCCTGCGTGCACTGTTCGACCGTTCCTTCTCCGACGCCGCCGCCACCGACACCCGCCCCACCGCCACCGAGTGGCGCACCGCACTAACCACGGCATTCCTCACCGCCGACGGATCCGCCTACCGCGCAAGCGCTCTGGACATGCTCGACCGCCACGCCGAGCGGGTAGCGCCCACCCGCCACGCCCGGGTCAACCACGCAACGACTCGAATCCCGCACGCGCCCGACACCACCCGAATTCCAGCCGCGTCGGCGACCACCACCCTGACAGCCACCTCGTCGACCACCACCCTCAGCGGGCCACAGTCCCAGGCCCCGCCTTCCTGGTACCGACCGCAGGGCCCGGCGACCACCGCATCACTCCGACGGCCCCGCCCGCCCCTACCGCCCCCTAGCTATCAACACCGCCGCAACAGGACCGGATGGCTGGTCGCGGGCATCATCGTGGCCCTGATCATCGCTGCGATCGCAACCAACAAACACGACCGCCCCACCTCGAACACGGTGCCGGACACCACAAGTACCGCACCGCGCACCACCCCCGCCGCCCCCGATCCCGCCGCGAGCGCCCGACAGGCCCGTGCAGTCTCCGCCCTGCTCGACCGTTCCCACGCCAGCCGGCTGACCACCGCCGCAGCCATCCCCGCAATCCTCGCCTGCCGCAACGTCGCCCATGAAGCCGCCGAACTGGCCGACACGGAAACCGCACGGCAGTCCGAATACAGCGACGCCTCGCAACTCGACCTCTCGGCACTACCGTCCGGCACAAAACTCAAAACCGACCTGATAGAAGCACTAACCACGTCCTACCTAGCCGACGACGCCTACGCACGCTGGGCCGCCAACATCGCCAACTCCTGCGATTCGACCGCACCCCAAACCGCCGACTACCGCACCGGCAACAACTATTCCGGCCAGGCCACCAAAGCCAAACTCGCCTTCCTCACCGCCTGGAACCCCATCGCCCTCGCCCACAACCTCCCCACCCGAGCCGAGGAAGACATCTGATCCAGCGTCGCTTGGGTGCGCGCCGTACAAGATCAGGGAGCTCTCACTGCGGAAATTTGTCCAGTTTCCCTCGCTGACAGCTCCTTGATCTTGTCGGTGACGGGATCGGCTGTGACGATCCGACCGAACTACCAACACCGTCCTGGCCGGACGAGTTCGTCGACTGCCATGGTGTCCGACGGCGCTGAGTCGTCGGTGGCGATCGCTATCGTTTGGGCGGATCGGTTGTGCTGCAGGGGCTGCCGAGGATTGGCGGAGGAGAATGTGGATTCGGCGCACCGCCGGTTGGCGCGGAAGCTTGGTGGTGGCCGGGGGTTTGGCGGTGACAGTGATGCTGGGCCTGGTGGTGGTTGATCGGCTCGCTTCAAGTAGTGCTCGCTCGGATCCGACGTGCGGGTCGCTGAGTGATGCGCAAGCGCGGAAGCAGTTGACGGAGTACTTCAGATTCGTTGTCCCGCAACAGTTCCGGCTCAAACGAGCAGAGGATCGCTGTACTGGTGACGGGTGGATGGGCGACCCCCGATACGAATACGTCGGCCGCTTCAGCGCGTCGGCATCGTGGCTCGATGAGCATCCTGTCGTGATGCCCGCCAACTACAGCCAGCAGGCCGCCACGTGCGCTGACACCGTACGTTGGCAGCCCATCGGGTTCGATTGCGCGCTCTCGACCTCGATGACTCTTTACACCAGAACGGATTCACCCACGGATCCGTGCTGGGTGTTGGTGAGCGAATCCGCGACATCCGCGGACTTCTACACCGACTGCCAATGGGGATACACCGGCTGACAATCAGCCCATCGACGCCGCAGCCATAGGCCGACGTCCGAGCAGCAGGATGAAATAGCGTGAATGTCTTGGTATCACGATCTTCGGAGGGGAACGTGTTGGAGGGGACGACGGCCGTTACCGGCTACTGGGCGGGAAGCGCTTCTCGCCGATGCTGACTTGCTCGACCGAACGAGTGACAGTCGAGCTCGCTGATCGATCACCGGCAGCCTCGTATCATCGCGGCATGACGATTCCGCTGGCGCGGGCGGTGCGCGGAGTCGCTGTGCGATCCCGGAAATCGCCGGGCAATTGCGCACCCGACTGGGGCTACGCCGTATTGGATTTCGAGCCGATCCCTGCCGGCGAATCCTCGTCGGTCGAGTTCGCCTGTGCGCCCTGCCCGGACAGGGAACTGGGCGACGCCCTCGCCGAGGGCGCTTTGACCGAGCTGGCGGGCACGGGCACCCACGACCCGGCCCGCCGCCGCGGAGATCCGGTCTCAGCGCGAGTGGTGGTCCGCGTCATCGAACAGTCCGAGGTCGATTCCTGCGCGGCGGTCTATCGCGGGCTGGGTGTCTTGGCCGTGCGTGAAATGCTGAACTGTCTCGAGCAGGACCGCGAACCACAACCAATCATCACCCGGATCAGTATCGGATTCCGGCCGTGAACCTGCGGGGTACCGGTTGGGTTAACCAGCGTCCTGTGACGACGGACGAACAAGGATCTCGAAGGGTTCTTTCCCCGGCGCTGCGATCGGGGTTCCACAGATGTATCCCGTGAGATCTGAGGCAAGTCGGAGGATCGGATTGAACCAATCGACTTCGTCGAAGTCGTCCTCCCAATCGTCGGAATCCTCGGTCCAGCCCTTCGACTCGACGTATTCCAGGTACTCATCGAAGGCCATCCTCGCGCGAATCTCGGTCGTGTCGTATCCCGAAATCCGTGGCATGAAGCTGCTATTCGGTGACGCGATTCCCCAGACCTTCCGCCCGTCGCGCCACACCGACACCTCACCGTATCCAGCACCGTCGATCTCCGCTGCGGCGACGATCTCCCGACCAAGCGACAGCAACCCCAAATCCCAAGTATCTTCCAACATTTCGAGAGACCGGTCTTCGACTACCAGGTAAGAGTCGTCAGGCCGCGCAGTACCGGACAGCGGCTGCCTCGGCCACGCCGTGTAAACCCCACTGCGCCGCACACCCAAAGCAGCGCACGCCTCCTCCGCTACCGTGTTACGCAACAACAGCCAACTGGAACTGAACCCCACCGCGATACTCCTTGCATCCGCAGCATTTCCGGACACTCACGCCCGCTCATGCATCACCAGAATGCACTGAGGTGCACGTCTTCTCGACGTTTGCGTTCCAGAATGCATGCTCGTCGAGCATCCGGGACTCGGCTGCCGGCCTGGTGAGGCCGGTGCACTTCTCGGCGGGTTGGGGCCGGCTGGCTCAGCGGTCGCTGGCGTCCGGCAGGCGGGCTGGGCAGGGGGCGTCGGGGACGGTGGCGAGTTCGAAATGCCACCATTCGTTGTCGTACATGCGGCAGAGGCCCCAGTGGTTGCCGTTGTCCTCCAGCCATTGCGCGCCCTCGCGGGGGCCGACGTCGATGGCTTCGCCGGTGACGTGGGTGGATTCGCCGGGGGGTAGTACCCAGCGGCGGGCGGCCTCGGGGCTGCCGTAGGTCTGCAGGCCGTCTTCCCAGAGGGCTTCCTGTTCGGCGGGGGTGCGGTAGCCGGAGGTGATCGAAAGGGCGACACCCTGGTTGTGGGCCTCGGTGGCGGCGGCGGTGTAGGCGGCGGCCAGGCGCGGGTCGAGGCCGTCGGTGCCTGCGGCGATCTCTCGCGCCCGGGGGATGCCCGCACCGGTTGTGGCGCCCGACGCGGCGGGCGAATTCGCCTGTGCCCCGGACTGATTGCCCGGCGCGCTGATCGAGGGGATCAGCGCGCCCGGCGACATGTCCTGGGCGAGTGCGGGAGTCGCGGCGGCCAGGCAACCGCCGACCAGGCCGGCACCGGCGAGGACGGCGACGGCCGTGGCGCGGCGGGTGCGCATCAGACGCGTTCCTTGGAGCGCTCGCGGACGCGCAGGGCGATCGGCTTGGAGGTTTCAGCGAAGAAGTCGTTGCCTTTGTCGTCGACGACGATGAAGGCGGGGAAGTCTTCGACCTCGATCTTCCAGACGGCTTCCATGCCGAGTTCGGGGTATTCGAGCACCTCGACGGACTTGATGCAGTCCAGGGCCAGGCGGGCTGCGGGGCCGCCGATCGAGCCGAGGTAGAAGCCGCCGTGCTCCTTGCATGCCTTGGTGACCTGCGCGGAGCGGTTGCCCTTGGCGAGCATGACGTGCGAGCCGCCCGCGGCCTGGAACTGGTCGACGTAGGAGTCCATGCGGCCGGCGGTGGTGGGGCCGAAGGAACCCGAGGCGTAGCCGTCGGGGGTCTTGGCCGGGCCCGCGTAGTAGACGGCCATGTCGCGCATGTACTGCGGCATCGGCTCGCCCGCGTCGAGGCGTTCCTTGATCTTGGCGTGCGCGATGTCGCGCGCCACCACCAGCGGACCGGTCAGCGACAGCCGGGTCTTGACCGGGTACTTGGAGAGCTCCTCGCGGATCTCCGCCATCGGCCGGTTCAGGTCGATCTTGACGACGTCGCCGCCGAGGATCGAGTCGGTCTGCTCCGGAAGGTAGTGCGCCGGTTCACGTTCCAGCTGCTCGAGGAAGACGCCCTCGGGGGTGATCTTGGCCAGCGCCTGCCGGTCCGCCGAGCAGGACACCGCGATGGCGACCGGCAGCGACGCACCGTGGCGCGGCAGCCGGATCACGCGCACGTCGTGGCAGAAGTACTTGCCGCCGAACTGCGCGCCGATGCCGAAGGACTGGGTCAGCTTGAAGACCTGTTCCTCGAGCTCGAGGTCGCGGAAGCCGTGCGCGGCCATCGAACCCTCGGTCGGCATGTTGTCGAGGTAGTGCGCCGAGGCGTACTTGGCCGTCTTCAAAGCGAATTCGGCCGAGGTGCCGCCGATCACGACCGCCAGGTGGTACGGCGGGCAGGCCGCGGTGCCGAGCGAACGGATCTTCTCGTCCAGGAACTCCAGCATGCGATCCGGGTTCAGGATCGCCTTGGTCTCCTGGTAGAGGAACGACTTGTTGGCCGAGCCGCCGCCCTTGGCCATGTAGAGGAACTTGTAGGACGGGTGCGCGGGATCGCCTGCCTGCGAGTACAACTCGACCTGCGCGGGCAGATTGCTGCCGGTGTTCTTCTCGTCCCACATATTGATCGGCGCGAGCTGCGAGTAGCGCAGGTTCAGCTTGGTGTAGGCGTCGAACACGCCGCGCGAAATCCATTCCGCGTCATCGGCTCCGGTGAGCACGCCCTCGGACTTCTTGCCCATCACGATGGCGGTGCCGGTGTCCTGGCACATGGGCAGGATGCCGCCCGCGGAGATATTGACGTTCTTGAGCAGATCCAGCGCCACGAACCGGTCGTTGCCGCTGGACTCCGGATCGTCGATGATCTTGCGCAGCTGCGCGAGATGCGCGGGCCGCAGGTAGTGGCTGATGTCGTGCATCGCCTCCGCGGTCAGCATCCGCAGCACCTCGGGCTCGACCTGCAGGAAGGTCCGCCCACCCGCCTCGAACGTGCTCACGCCCTCGGTGGTGAGCAGCCGATACGGCGTCTCGTCCTTACCGATGGGCAGCAGATCCGAGTACAGAAAATCAGGCGCGGTCACGAATCGCACTCCTCGAGCAGGGCTGGGGCTGGTCAGCCGACGGTTCAAGCAGACCGACTGTACCGACCCGCCCGCGCGCCTCGATGAGCGGCAGCCGGATCGACGCCGAGCGGGCAGCCCCGGCGGGGGAAATTTGCGATTGCATTTGCACAGACGGAATTCGTTGTGACCGACAGCACCGACTGTCAGACTCGAATCTGTGGCTTATCCGCAAGATGGTCGGCGAAGCACGCTCGGTCCGAGGGGACAGCATCAAACAGCAAGTAGTCCAAGGGCTTTGCAGGCGATCCTCGGCTCCCGATTACGCGCTCTACGGCGGGCCCGGGGCCTCACCCAAACCCAGGCGGCCGGCCTGCTCGGATACCACGCCTCCAAGATCAGTCGGCTCGAGACCGGTTGCGGCGGCTGCCGGCAGGAGGATCTGCGCATCCTGCTCGACCTCTACGGGGTGGACGAGGCCGACCGGGGCAGGTATCTGACCTGGGCGCGGCGCGCGGGGCACGCCTGGTGGCCCGATGACAGCGAGGCCCACGGCGAGGGTTCCTCGCTCGACGCCCTGCTCGATCTCGCGACGGTGCAGCGCATCCGCACCTACGAGCAGTCCGTCGTCCCCGAACTGCTGCAGACACCCGACTATGCCCGCGCACTGCTGCATCTGGTCCACCCGACCCGGCCCGCCGAGGTCATCGAGCGGATGCTCGCGACCCTGCTGCGACGCCAGGCGATCCTGTGGCTGGACCAGCCGCCGGTGCTGTGGATCCACGTCGAACTCACCGCGCTGCGCCGCCGCATCGGCGGAGAAGCAGTGTGGGACAACCAGATCGAGCATCTCGAACGAGCCGCTCGGCGCGCCCGTATCTCCCTGCAGATCGTCGACGACCATCTGAACGAACCGGCCCGCCTCGGCCACGGGTTCACTTCGTTTCGGTTCGCCGACCCCCGCCTGCCCGACCTCGTCTGTCTCCGTCAACTGACCGGCGTCGTCTGCCTCGACGACACCGGGAATACCGATGAGTACCTGCAGGCCCTGGATCGCTTGTCGAGCACCGCAACCCACCGCACCGAAACCCTCGAGCGTCTCGCCGCCCTGCGGGATTGAACCGAGATGACCGACAGGCCATGCGAACGGGTACAGGTTGCACCTTCAACCGGGCGGGTGTTACCTGTGCATGATGCGCTTGCTCGCGGCGGGGAGGAATTAGCATGAGTGCGGAACCCGGGAGTGGAACTGTGGCCGAGACCCGTTGGCTCGACGATGTCGAGATGCGCGCGTGGCTGGGGTACGTGTTCACCCGAGACCTGATTGCCGCTGCGGTGGGGCGGGATTCGCTGCGCATCTCGAATCTGACCTACGTGGAGTACACGGTGCTGGCCCGGCTCGCCGACGCTCCCGATCACCGCCGCAGCTTCGCCGAACTCGCCGCCGTGCTCGAATGGTCGCAATCGCGGCTCTCGCATCAGATCACCCGCATGGAGAAACGCGGACTGGTCGCGCGCGAATCCATTCCCGACGATGCCCGCCGCACCGCCGCCGTCCTCACCGAAAAGGGCGCGCAGGTCCTGGATTCCGCCGCCCCCTCGCATGTCGAGAGTGTGCGTCGTCACATGGTGGATGTGCTGGATCGTGGCCAGCTCACCGCCCTCGCCGACATCTACGACACACTGCTGGCCCACCATCGAAGACCCGAAACCCGCAACGAGCACACCTCTTGACGAACAACCCGTCACCTGGGTTTGGTTTGGGCTGCATAGGGTACTGGGTAAGACTAGGCTCGGCAGCGGCTTCCGACGGAGGTCGGCACCGAGCACACGGCCGGTTACTCGGTCGGCGAAGTGAGCATCCCGACCTTGCCTTAGCGAAAGGGGCAGGAGTTTTCATGTCCGACGTGTCCATCGGTCTCTCGGCGGATTCACTGCCCGCGGGTCCTGTCGACAATCTGCTCCCGCAGCTTGTCGAACACCTGCGGCAGAACCGCACCGAATTGCGCGAGGAGTGGGCACGCCGCATTACCGATGCCCAGCTCCTCACCGCCATGACACCCGAGGAAATCTTCTCGGAGGCCACCTCCGTCTACGACAACTACGTCGAGGTGCTCGAGACCGGTAGCGTCGAAGCGCTGCAGGCCTACGCGCGCGATCTGTCCGAACGCATCATCCCCAGAGGCGTCGAGACCGACGAGGTCGTCGGCATCGTGCTCCTGCTGCGAGACGTGCTGGCCCGCAGCCTCTTCGAGAAATACCAGTCCGACTTCGAATTGCTGAAGCTGGTCCTGGACGCCTACGAACCGGCCGCCAACCGCATCGCCAACACCGTGGCCGTGTCCTTCGTGCAGGAGCGCGAACGCGTCATCCGCCAGCAGCAGGAGGCGATTCGCGAGCTGTCCACCCCTGTTCTCCAGGTGCGCGAGCAGCTGCTGATTCTGCCCATCATCGGTGTGCTGGACTCCCAGCGCGCCCGGCAGTTGACCGAGCAGCTGCTGCGCGCGATCCGCGCCAACCGAGCCAAGGTCGTCGTCATCGACATCACCGGTGTGCCCGCCATCGACTCCACGGTGGCCAACCACCTGGTGCAGACGGTCGACGCGTCGGGGCTCATGGGCGCGAATGTCATCATTACCGGCCTGTCATCGGAAATCGCGCTTACCCTGGTCACCATCGGCCTGGATCTGTCGAAGATGAATGCCGTCGGTGACCTCCAGGGTGGCATCGAAGAAGCGGAGCGTCTGCTCGGCTACGAGGTGTCGCGCGTCACCGATCGCGACGGACGGTAACCAGGGCGGGCAGATGCCGGTACCCATTCTCAAACAAGGCACCTATCTCATTGCGTCGGTGCAGTCAGCACTCACCGACGCCGATACCGAACGCCTGCAGGACGATCTGATGACCTACGTCAGCAGGTATCGGGCCCAGGGCATCATCGTCGATGTCACCGCAATCGACGTAATGGACTCCTTTGCCGCGAGATCGCTGCGTACCATCGCCCACATGACCAAGCTGCGAGGCGCGGAAACGGTCATCGTCGGGCTGCAGCCCGAAGTCGCCTTCGCCATGGTGCAATTGGGACTCACCTTCGAAGGCATGCACACCGCCCTGGACCTCGAAGAGGGACTCTCCTGGCTGGACAAGAAGATCCACAGTCGCAAGGGCAGCCAAAAAGACGGTCGTGATCGTGGCCGCTGACGACGTGGTGATCGCGGTGAACGTGTCCAACGACATCGTGACCGCTCGGCAAGCGGGGCTGGAGTTGGCTGCCAAACTCGGCTTCTCGCTTTCCGATCGCACCATGATCGCGACGGCCATTTCCGAAGTGGCGCGCAATATCACGAGTTACGCGGGCACCGGGGAGATCTTGCTCGGCATCCAGGATCGGGACGGCCGGCGCTCGATGGTGGTGCAGGCCAAGGACAATGGGCCCGGCATTCCGGACATTCCACGCGCAATGGAGGACGGCTTCTCCACCGGACGCGGTCTGGGCCTCGGACTTCCGGGTGCCCGAAGACTCATGGACGGCATGGTCATCGACTCCCAGCCCGGACACGGCACTCTCGTGGAAATGTGGAAGTGGGTGCCCACCGGTGCGTGAGGACGGTTTCATCGGCACGGTCGAATGGGCCGTCGCCGGTCGCGCACTACCCGGGCAACGAGTTTCGGGCGACCGGTCGGTTGTGCTCGATGCGGGCGGCGGCTCGGTGCTCTTCGCCGTGCTCGACGGCCTCGGCCACGGCGCGGCCGCCGCGGACGCCGCGGACCGGGCCGCACAGGTGCTCGCCGAGAATCGCGCGGAGCCACTGGACGTACTGCTGCTGCTGTGCCATCGCGCCATGTCCGACACTCGCGGCGCGGCGGTCTCGCTGGCCCTGTTCGACGCGCGCGACCGCGTGCACTGGCTCGGCGTCGGCAATGTCGAATCCCGCATTGTCGCAGCGGCTCCCGGCAAACCGGCCATTCGCGCCACCGCGCTGCTCTCGGGCGGCATCGTCGGCTATCTGCTGCCCCCGAACCTGCAACCGCAGACCGTGCCCGTGCGCCCGGGCGACCTGCTGCTGATGACCACCGACGGCATCACCAGCGCCTTCGTCGACTCCATCGACCTGTCGAAGCCGACCGCCGAGATCACCGCCGAGATCCTCGCGCGCCACGCCAAGGACACCGATGACGCGGTCGTGCTGGCCGCCCGCCATCGCGGGCATTCCCATTCCTCCCAACCCATTCCGGTCGTGAAGCCATGAGCGAGATCCCGGCGTGAGTGCGGTACTGGCCGCGTTTCGCGAGGCGTACGCCGGCGCGCTGCGGCTGCATCTGCGCACTCCCACCCAGAACAGCCTGGCCGAGGGCTACGAACTCGGCCGACGCGCACTGGTCGAGGGGGTGAGCATTCTCGACCTCACCGAACACCACTTCCGGCTGCTCGAACACGACGGCATCGTGCCCAGCCCCGACGGCACCGACCGCAGCGAGGCGGCGCTGGAGTTCCTGCTGCAGACCATGGCGGCCCTGGACGTGGCGACCCGCGGCTTCCTCGACGGCACCCGCCGCTACGAGCAACAGCGTTCGCGCGCCGACGATCTCGCCGGCCGCGACGCCTTCCGCACCGCACTGGTGGAGTCGCTGCAGGACGGGTTCTTTGTCGTCGACGCGCAGGGCACGCTCGTCGAGGTGAACTCGGCCTTCGGCGCGCTGACCGGATACGGGCCCGACGGCATCCCGTACGCGCTCCCCCACCCCTGGACCGTGCCCGAGGCGCCGCGCTATCCGGACCTGGGCACCGATGCCGCGAGCTTCGTCATGCCCATCCGCCACCGCGACGGGCGGCGACTGTGGCTGGCGGTGTCGACCAGCTCGCTGGTGAAACCCGAAGACGGCGAACGCATTTTCGTCGGCACCCTGCGCGACGTCACCGCCGAGCACGACGCGCAGGCCCGCGATCAGGCGGTCTCGCGGCTGGCGACGGCGGTCGGCGCGGCCACCAGCGTGGTCGAGGTGCTCAGCATCGGGCTCGAGGAACTGCGCCGGGCGGTCGGGGCGGAGGCCGCGGTCGTCTCGGTCTGGCCCAACCGGCACACCGGGCCGGAACTGTATGTCTCCGAGGACAATCCGTACACGGGCGCGGGGATCGCGCCCCATCACACCCAGCCCATCGCCCGGCCCGATCGCGTGCTCGACGGCGGCGAGTCCCGGCAGGTGCTCGACGCGCGGGCGCGCGCCCTGCTGGATCGGGCCCGGCTGCAGCCCGGTCGCACCATGTACGCCATCCCGGAGGGGATCACGAGTTCGGAGGGCATCGTCGCGCCGCTCGGTGAGAGCGGGGATTCGGCGCTGTGGCTGCGCTTCTCGGCCCCGCGCGTCATCACTCCCGGCGATTGGGCGCTGTTCTCGCTGCTGGTCGGCCATCTGAGCCTGGCCGTGCAGCGGGCCCGCAACTTCGATCAGGCCCGGTCCACTTCGCTGACCCTGCAACGCGCCATGCTCGGCCCGATCGAACTGCCGCCACGCTTCTCGGTGCACTACGAGCCCGCGTTGCCGCCGCTCGAGATCGGCGGCGACTGGTACGACGTGGTGCGCCTCGAGGACGGCACCATCGGCGTGGTCGTGGGTGACTGCGTCGGGCGTGGCCTCTCCGCCGCCGTCGTGATGGGCCAGTTACGCACGGCCGCACGGGCATTGCTGCTGCGCGGTGCGGGTCCCGCGCAGTTGCTGGCCGAGCTCGACGCCGTCGCGGCGCGCATCCCGGGTGCCATGTGCACCACCGTGTGCGCGGCGATCCTGGATCCGGTGCGCGGGCTGGTGCGTTACTCCAATGCCGGGCACATGCCCCCGGTGCTGGCCGCGCCCGGTCGCCGGGGACGGCTGCTGGAGGGTGGGCGCGCGGTTCCGTTGGCCACCTTCGATATTCCGCGACGACCCGAGGCCACCACCCCGATGGCCCCCGGCTCCACGCTGGTGCTGTTCACCGACGGCCTGGTCGAACAGCGCGGGGTCGATATCGCCGAGCGGTTCGAGGAGCTCGCCGACGAATTGACCGGTCTCGCCGGGCAATTGCCGCGCGAGGTGGCCGACGCGGTGCTGTCCCGATTGCGCCCCGCCGGTGGTTACGACGACGACGTGGCCATGGTGGTCTACCGGCAACCGCCCGCGACCCTGCGCCTCGACGCGCCTGCGGAAGCCCGTGAGCTGTCGGGCATCCGGCGCGCCCTGCGCGCCTGGCTGACGGCTGCGGCGGTCCCGCACGACACCGCGGTGGATCTGGTCGCGGCCGCGAACGAGGCCTGCAGCAACAGCATCGAGCACGCCTACCTCGACGGGGTGCCCGGCCGGGTCACCCTCAGCGCGGACTGCGGGGTGGACACCCTCACCATCGAGGTGACCGATACCGGCGCATGGCGGCCGCTGCCCGTCGATCCCGGGCATCGCGGTCGCGGCATCGCCATGATGCGGGCCCTCACCGACGATCTCGACATCGATCTCTCCGGTCCGGGCACCCGGGTGCGAATGACGGTGCGACTAATGGCCGTTTCATTCTCGGCCGCCGGGCGGATGTGAATCCGGGCCCACTGGCGCGAATGCGACGGGCGTGTCCGAAGATTGCCGAAAGAGTGCGGTAGCTGCGGGTTTCGCGATAACAGAGTTACCGAACCAGTACCGATCTGGCAGACGATGCAGCGCGAACGGACGGATCATGGCAGATTTAACAAACGTGACCAACACATCGGGAGACGGCTACCCCTTCGCCGACACCATGACCACCGCGGTCACCGAGCGCGACGAGGCGACGGTCCTCACCGTGGCCGGTGATGTCGACCTCGCGACCGCCCCCGCGTTCGAGAACGCCATCGACGCAACGCTCACGAACCGGCCCGCCGCGCTCGTGATCGACCTGTCCGAGGTCAGTTTCCTGGCTTCGGCGGGCATGGCGGTGCTGGTCGGCGCGCACAAGCGCGCCGGCGATACGCGCATCGCGGTGGTGGCGGACGGACCGGCCACCAGCCGCCAGATGAAGGTGACCAGTCTGGATCAGGTCTTCGCGCTGTACCCGACTTTGGAGGAAGCTCTGGGCGCGCTGCGCTGAACTCCCCCGCCTCCCCGAGACTTCAGCGCACAGCTGAGAGCCGTCGACCGTCATGCATGCGGACCGACGGTTGGGAGCCGAACCGATCCTGGACGTACCCGGGGAGTTACCCCGAAAGTTGCGAAATCAGTTGTCACGCCAGCAGTCCCGACCCGGCACAGCCGGGTCGGGACTTCAATGTCAGTCGCAGAGTTCGCGCAGCTGCTCGATGAGCTTGACGCGCTCGGCCGGGGTAGCGGCCATCGGGACCACGTTCAGGGCCGTGACTCCGGCCTCACGGAACGCGGCGACGCGCTCCTTCACGAAACCGGCCGAACCGATCAGGCAGACATCGCGCACCAGATCGTCCGGCACCGCCTTGGCGGCAGCGTCCTTCTCGCCCTTGAGGTACAGCTCCTGGATGCGGTCGGCCTCGGCGCCGTAGCCGTACTTGGTGGCCAGGGTGTGGTAGAAGTTCTTGCCCTTCGCGCCCATACCGCCGATGTAGAGGGCGAGGTGCGGTTTGACCCATTCGCGCAGGCCGTCCACATTGTCGCCGATGGCCAGCGCCGGACCGGCGTAGATCTCCAGATCGCCGCGGGCCGGATCACGCTTGGCCAGACCGGCTTTCACCGATTCGCCCCACACGGCGTCGGCCTTCTCCGGCAGGAAGAAGATGGGCTGCCAGCCCTCGGCCAGTTCAGCGGCCAGCTCGACATTCTTCGGGCCGAGCGCGGCGAGCAGCACCGGAATGTTCTCGCGCACCGGGTGATTGATCAGCTTGAGCGGCTTGCCCAGCCCGGTGCCCTGCCCCTCGGGCAGCGGCACGGTGTAGTACTTGCCCTGGTATTCCAGCTTTTCGCGCTTCCACACCTTGCGGCAGATCTCCAGCGCCTCACGAGTGCGGCCGATCGGCGCGTCGTAGGTGAGGCCGTGGAAGCCCTCGATCACCTGCGGGCCAGAAGCGCCCAGGCCCAGGATGAAGCGGCCGTCGGAGACGTAGTCCAGACCGGCGGCGGTCATCGCGGTCAGGGTGGGCGTGCGGGTGTAGAGCTGCAGGATGCCCGAAGCCAGCTGTACCCGTTCGGTCTTCGCGGCCAGGTAGCCGAGTGCGCTCACCGCGTCGAACGAGTACGCCTCGGGCACGAACACGATGTCCAGGCCCGCACGCTCGAGGTCGGCGACCTCGGCGGCGATCTCCTTGAATCCGTCGGTGTAGTTGATCGACAGTCCGATACGCATGACCCGGACAATACCCAACTAATTGCATAGCCCAGCGGGAGGGTTGCCAAGACCGTCCGCGCCCGGATCGCGACCGCCCGCGGGCGGATTGCCGATCGCGTCCCCCGGGCCGGTACGGTAGGCGGCGAATCGCTCGAATTCCCCGTATCGCCAAGGGAGGCCACCCCGTATGACTCAGGACACCACCACCTTCGGTGACTCGACACTGCGGGGGTACCTGGGCGAACTGGCCGCGAAGGTGCCCGCCCCCGGCGGCGGCGCGGTCGCCGCGCTGCACGCGGCCCAGGGTGCGGCGCTGGTGGCCATGGTCGCGCGCTACACCACCCGCGCCAAGGACGCCGACAATCGCCCGGTCATCGACCGCATCATCGCCGCCGCCGATATCGCGCGCGAGCGCTCGCTGGCTCTGGCCGACGCCGACGCCGCGGCCTTCACCGCCGTCGGCGCCGCCTACAAGCTGCCCAAGGAGTCCGAGACCGAGCAGGCCGCGCGTAGTGAGGCCATCACCGCCGCCCTGCTGCAGGCCGCCCGGGTGCCCGCGGCCGTGGTCGCCGAGGCCGACGAAATCGTCTCGCTGGCAAACGAATTGCTGCCCATCGGCAATCCGAACGTGGTCACCGATATCGGTGCGGCGGCCGACTGCGCGCGGTCCGCGGCGGCCAGTTCGCAGCTCAATATCGCGATCAATGTGGCCTCGCTCGACGGGGCCGCCGGGGCCGAGTTCGCGCCCGTGCTCAAGCAGATCGAGGAAGTCATCGCCCGCGCCGACGCGCTGCACGACGACGTGGTTTCCGCCATCACCCGCTGAGGCCGCCCAAACCGCTTGCCGCTGTACCCCGTTCCGTTATGGAGCGGGGTACAGCCCGTTTCCGGCCCGCTACCGGGCGACACGAACTTCACATAGCTCCCACGCCGGGACAATGGTCACGAACCGGGAACATTTCCGGATGGGACTGATCATCTGGTCATAAGGTGAGGAACCCAGGCCCACACCCTCTCGAAGGGATGGAACGATGCGGAAAGCTCTTCGCGTGCTGTTCGTCGCAAGCTTCCTCGCGGCGGCGGCCGCACTCGGTTCCGGAGCCGCGGGGGCGGCTCTACTCGCACCGAATCTCCCAGCCGTACAGGCAATCTCGCCCGCACCAGGGCAGACCGTCGGCATCGCCGCCCCGGTCACCGTGCAGTTCGCGACCGCGGTCACCGATCGCGCGCAGGCCGAGCGCGCCGTCGATGTCCGGGCCGAGAACTCCCTCGCCGGACACTTCACCTGGCTCGACGACCGGCAACTGATGTGGCAACCGGCCAATTACCTGCCGACCAGCTCGCCGATCACGGTCTTCGCCGGTCGCCAGCACATCAAGTTCCAGACCAACGGCGGCACCACCGCGGATGCGGACATGTCGGCGCACACCTTCACGGTGTGGGTGAACGGCGTAGCCCGCACAATGCCCGCGTCCATGGGCAAGCCCGGCCGCGAAACTCCCGTCGGCACCTTCCCGGTGCTGTCGCACGAGCGCTCGGTCACCTTCGACTCGCGCACCATCGGCATCCCGCTGAGCTCCCCCGAGGGCTACCTGATCACCGGCGAATTCGCCGAACGCCTCACCTGGGGTGGCGTCTACGTCCACTCCGCCCCCTGGTCGGTCGACTCCCAGGGCAACTCGAATGTCAGCCACGGCTGCATCAACCTCGCCCCCGCCGATGCCGAGTGGTACTACGACAACGTCTCCATCGGCGACCCCGTCACCACCCACTGGTGAAATCAAGATCAAGGTGTAATCAGCGCGGAAATCTGTCCGATTTCCCGCGCTGAGTACACCTTGATCTTGTTGGTCAGCGGGCGGATTCGGCCGCTTGGACCACGTGGCGCATGAGGAGGGCGGTGGTCACCGGGCCTACGCCGCCGGGGACGGGGCTCAGGGCGGCGGCCTTGCCGGACACCGAGGGCGCGTTGACGTCGCCGGTGATGTTGCCGTTGTCGTCCTCGTTGGTGCCGACATCGATGACTACCGCGCCCTCGCGGACGTGGTCGCCTGTGATGAGGCCCGCGCGGCCGACCGCGGCGACCACGACATCCGCGGCGGTGGTGACAGCCGGGAGGTCCGTGGTGCGGGAGTGGGCGATGGTGACGGTCGCGTTCTCCGCCAGCAGCAGCTGAAGCAGGGGCTTGCCCACCACGTTCGAGCGGCCGACGACGGTGACCAGGCGGCCCGCGAGCGAGATCTGGTGGAACTTGGCCAGTTCCACGACCGCCTCGGAGGTGGCGGGCGGGAAGCCGGGGAGGCCCGAGGCGAGCAGGCCCAGCGACAGCGGGCTGACACCGTCGACGTCCTTGGCGGCGGCGATCGCCGAGCTGACATCGTCGAGGCCGATGCCCTTGGGCAGCGGGGTCTGCAGCATGATGCCGTCGACGGTCGAGTCCGCGGACAGTTCGGTCAGCTTGGCGCGGATCTGCTCGGCAGTCGCGTCGACGCCCAGATCGACGTTCTCGCAAGCGATTCCGAGACGGTCGGCGGCGCGGTTGAGGGACTTCACGTACCAGGCGCTGGCGGGATCGTCGTTCGCGATGACCAGGGCCAGGCGCGGCGCGGTGCCGTTCTCGGTGAGGGCGGCGGCGCGCGCCTTGGTGTCGGTATTGAGGGCGGCGGCGAGATCCTTGCCGATGAGCGAAGTCGTATCCACGGATAGGAAGCCTATCGCGCGACCGGAATGCGATCGCTCACCGGACCGGACGGGCCCCACGCGCCGGACCGATCCTCTCCGTATCTTTTCGACACGCCCCCGCGCGCGTTTCCACTGTGATCCGGATCAAACCCGCGAAATCAGTTGAGCAAATACCCGACAACGGGGATGGGCAGTCGTATCGTGTCCACATTCGGCTGTGAGCCAATAGCCAGCTAATTGAAGAGATAGCCAGCAAAGCAATGCGTGACACCCTCCGAAAGGTCGACAGCAGTGCAGATCGCCAGGCGTTTCCCCACCTTCCTCGCGGCGGCCGCCGCGGCCCTCACCATTCTGTCCACGGGTACCGCGCATGCCGACGCCGGCGCCCTCTACAACTCCGCGCAGGACAACTTCACCGGCGGAAACGAGGCCGCGGGACTGGCCGACCTGCGCCAACTGCTCAACGAGTCACCGGATGATGCGCAGGCGTTGTCTTTGCAGGCGATCTGGTCGGATTACACCGGCGATCTCATCACCCGCGAGGTGGCGCTCAACCGCCTCAACGGGATCGACGGGCGACTTGCCGACGGCACGCGGAACCTGTTCCGCGCCATCGGTGCCGCCGTGGGCACGCTGCCCAATCCGATTCCGGCGATCGCGGGCCCGCAGACCGGTATCGCGGTGCTCGGCTACGGCCTGCTGCCGGACGGCTCCATGCGGCCCGAACTGGTGAACCGGATGCAGGCGGCCTGGCTGCAGGCGATCGCCTCGCCCATGTCGCCGATCCTGGTGACCGGCGGCAATCCGCAGAACGGGATCACCGAGGCCGCGGCCATGCAGGGCTGGCTGATCGGACACGGCATTCCGGCCAGTCGCATTCTGGCCGACCATCGCGCCGGATCGACCGTGCAGAACGCCCTGTTCGGCGTCTCGATGCTCAAGGATGCGGGCGCGACCAGCGCGATCGTGGTGACCTCCCCCAACCACATTCGCCGCGCCGTCGCCGACTTCATCGTCGCGGGCATCCCGGTGGTCGGCGCGACCACCTCCCTCGAACAGCTGGTCTCCCAGCTGCCGCCGCCGGCCCGCAACAGCCAGCGCGGCATGTACCTCGACGCCAGCCGCACCCTGCGCCTGCCCGCCGAACGCTGACACCCCCGCACAGCTGACCCCCACGCCCGGACCCTGCCCGACTTGGGCGGCCGTCCGGGCGTGCACAATTGTGCGGTGAGCTCCGCCGACACCGACACCCTCGTCGCCCGCCTGCGCGCGGCCGGCTGCGTGTTCGCCGAGGACGAAGCCGCCCTCCTCCTCGAAGCCGCCACCGACCCCGTGCATTTGGAATCGCTTGTCACGCAGCGCATCGCCGGCTTCCCCCTCGAACATCTGCTGGGCTGGGCGGAATTCCGCGGCCTGCGTGTAACGGTCGCGCCGGGTGTCTTCGTGCCGCGCCAGCGGACCGGATTCCTGGTCGAGGAGGCAATCGCGCTGGGCCGCAGACGAATCGATTCCGCCGGGCATCCGCACACCACCCACGCAGACCATTCCGGCGAGCGCCGGACCGCACAATTCGGCCGCGACACGTCTGGATCCGTTGCAGCGGAAGGGATTGTGAGTCGGCAATCCTCGGTAGCACCGATGCCCAGCGCGGCGCCAGGCGACGACGTCCGCATGACATCGTCAAGCGGTGGGACTCTGCCCTCCGTGGTCGGGGCGGTCGAGAGCGCGGCATCACGGCAGGCGCTTGTCGCACTCGATATGTGCTGCGGCTGTGGCGCGCTGGGGTTGGCATTGACCACGGAACTGGCGGCCAACGGCATTCGGGTCGAGTTGACTGCCACCGATATCGAGCCCGCGGCCGTGGTGTGCGCCCGGGAGAACCTTGCGCCGGTGAACGGGCGGGTGTTCGAGGGCGATCTGTTCGGGGCCGTACCCGCGGATCTGCTCGGGCGGGTGGACATTCTGCTGGCGAATACGCCGTATGTGCCGTCGGCGGAGATCGCGTGGATGCCTCCGGAGGCGCGGGATCATGAGCCGCGGCGGGCGCTCGACGGTGGGACCGACGGATTGGATGTGCTGCGACGGATCGCGGCGGTGGCGGTCGAATGGCTCTCTCCCGGTGGGCATCTGCTCGTCGAGGAGAGCGAGGAGCAGGCGGAGCTCGCGGCGGCCGTCATGCGCGGCCACGGGCTGACGGCCCGGATCGTGGAGTGTGAGGAGATGGGTGCGACTGTGGTGATCGGTACGCGAGCATGACAATTCAGGGTGTGCTGTTCGATATCGATGACACGCTCATCGACTACTCGGCGACGGTGCGGATCGGATTCCTGCGGCATCTCGCCGCGGAGGGAGCCCTCGACCGGTTCGACTCGCCTGACGCAGCCGTCGCGGTGTGGCGGGCGATCGAGGACGAAGAGTATCCGCGGTTCGTGGCCGGCGAATTGTCCTTCACCGAACAACAGCAGGTGCGCACCGAGCGGTTCCTCGCGCATATCGGCGTCACCGGCGAGGACCCGATGGCGTGGTTCGGACGGTATGCGGCCCAACGCGATACCGCGTGGGCCGCGTTCCCGGACGCCGCGCCGATCCTGCGCAGTCTCGACGGCCGCGTCCGGCTCGGCGTGATCTCGAACGCCTCGCTGCCGTACCAGATCCGCAAGTTGCGGGCGGTAGGGCTGCTCTCCCATTTCGGGGAGGCGATCGTGTGCTCGGACGAATTCGGTGCCGCCAAACCCGATCCGTCGATCTTCCTGGCCGGCTGTGCGCTGATCGGCCTCGAACCCGGCCGGGTCGCCTACGTCGGTGATCGCTACGACTGGGACGCGCTCGGCGCGAGAGATGCCGGGCTGCAGTCGTTCTGGCTGGTCCGCGATGACGCCGGGGCCACCGCGGCGGACGGCATCACCGTGATCCGCTCATTGGCGGAACTGGATTCGGCGCTCGGCTGACCCTACTGCGCGGCCTTGCGAGCATCGCCCAGCGCGCGGCGCATGCGCAGCAGGTACACGGGAGTCGGTGGGACCCAACCCAATTGGACGGCCTGACCCAGATCGTCGCGGTTGGCCCAATGCTCGATGAGCTTGCCGTCGGCGATGCGCACCCAATGTGACTGTGTCACGGCGAACGTCTTGCCGGTGGACGGAAAGGCCTGGTCCGGCTTGGCATCCGCGTCGTAGGCCACGAAGGTGCCGATCTGGCGGGCGTGCATGGTGGTGTGCAGGGCGACCACATCGCCCTCCACGAGTGCCTCGTGCACCTCCCAGCGCATCTCGCTGAAGGCCGAGCGCAGCCAGAGCGCCGACGCGTAGGCGGCCGCAGGGCCGCGACCGCGGGCCGCCGCCGGTTCGGCCTTGGCTTCCCGGTTCACGGCGTCGGGATGGATGACGGCCTCGAAGTCGGCGAGGTCGCCGTCGGCCATGATCTCGACCGTGCGGATGGCGAGCTTGCGAAGGTCATCGGCGTCGGCGGTCATCATGCCTCCAGAGATTTACGGATTTGGGCTTCGATATCGAGTTGGGCGCGGGCCGCGCTGAGCCCGGCCGTCACATCGGCGGCGGTGCGCTGGGTGGCGGCCGAAACATACTGTGCGACAGCGGCTTCGATGGTTTCGACGCCCTGGGTCGCGGTGGCGCGTTGCGGCTCGCGGGCCGCGGCGGGCAGCACCGCCATGGCCACCAGGCGATCGTCCCACGCCAGCGCGGCCTGTTCCAGTTCTGCGCGCAGCACGATGGTGGTGCCGTCGTCGAGAGTGTTGGCGGTGCGCAGGGCGGTCATGGCGTCGCGCAGGCGGCGGTGCAGGCGCGCCTCCGGATCGTGCGAGCCCGCCCAGGAGGCGGGCGCGCGGGTAGGCGTGCCGGGGATCACCTCGTTGGCGGCCGACGTCGCGGCCTGCTGACGCTTGGACAGCAGCATGACACCGCCGACCGCCGCCGCCAGCAGGATCAGTACTACGAGCACGAGAATCAGCACGGTCGGCTCACTTTCCTCGGTCGATCAATGATGCGTGGTGGTGGGATGCGGTGGCACGGTGGAGTGGCTCGGATGCGCCGGGGTGTGATGCCCGTGTGCGGCGGAGTACACGCCGATGATCACCGCGAGGACGGCGAGCACCGCCAGGATCGCGCCGATGATCTTCACCTTGCTCCACGGCCGATCACCGGCCACCTGACCGGTGAGGCCGTTGATGTACACCTGGTAGGGCTGGTTCATGTAGACGACCGTCAGCAGCCAGATCGGCAGCAGCAGATGCTTGTACGCCAGCCAGTTCCAGGAGGTGTCGAGCCGGTCGATGCTCTGCCGGTCGCCGCCGATATCGGAGCGCACGCTGGACTCGATGGCGGATTCGATGCGCTGCTGCGCCTCCGGGAACGACTCCTCGGCGTCCTTGTCATAGGTGCGGCACAGATGCCCCGCCACGAACTCCGGTGAGTAGGAGCGCGCCTGCTCCACCGGCCACGGCTCGAGCGAGCGAATCCGATTGCGCGCCATATTGTCGTTGGCCAGCACCGGCAGGTCGGCGAATTCATTGCTGACCTCACCCCAGACCGGGGTCCATCGGGTGCGGGTCTCGTAGACGGGATCGCCGTCCTCGTCGGTCCCGACGCGCACCTGATAGTCGTCGCCGCGCTGACCCTGATAGTGACTGTCGGTGTCCGCGTCGTAGGTGAAGTACGCGGTGTACAGGCTAGAGAACGCGCCGATCTGCCGGTATTTGCGGAACTTCGTCGGCGCGAACCACCGTCCCGAGACCCACTTGTCGACCAGCTCGCGAGCCTGCTTCTCCCCCACCAGGAACGGCACCACACCGTCGACCGGCAGGCGAGCGGGCGCATTGTGCACATCGTCACGCTGAATCGGGGTCGCGCAGTACGGGCACCGGGTGGCGGTGAGACTCCCGTTGAATCCGGTGGTGCCACCACAGTTCTGGCACTTCACCTCCCATTCCCCGGTAACCTGCGGCCCGCTCGAGGTGGCCTGCAACTCCCGCAACGCCGCCATCGCGGGCGCCAACTCCCGAGCCTGCACCGGCACATCCGGCGCGGTCACCGGCGACCGATTCCCGCAACTGGGGCACAACAAATCCTGCCCGACCGGATCAAACCCCAACTGCGCGCCACACGACGAACACGGATACGTCCGCGTCAACTCCGTGCTGTGCAACATCGCCCGATCCGGCGCGACGGGACCCGGCTGCGCCGCAGCGTTTTCCGACGCGGGCGCATCCGGAGCCTGCATTCCAGGCACGAACACCGGCGCCACCATCACCGGCTGCGGCACGCCGCCCATCGGCGCCTGCACCGGCTGATTCGGCGCGAATCCCCCAGGCAGCGGCGGCGGCACGGCCCCGCGCTGCGGCATCGGAGGCATCCCCTGCCCGGGCAGCGGCGGCGGACCGGCGGGTGCCCCGGCACTCGGAAGCGGCGGCGGCATTGCGCCTGCCGGCCCGGCATGCCCTGAACCCGGGAGTGGCGGTGGTGCAACAGTTCCCGGCGCAGAGGTCGCGGACGGTGGTGCCGGATAGCTGGATTGCGCGGAGCCGTACGGGCCGCCGACCTCGCCTGGCATCGGCGGCGGTGCACTGCCGGGCCCGGCGGGACCGGGCTGCGGAGGCGAACCCCAGTGACCCTGGCCCGAAGGCTCCTGCGGCGTCCAGGCTGCGGAACCGGTCGGAGCCGGTGCTGCGGGCGGCCATTCGCCTTCGGGGGTGGGCGGTTGCTGCCCGGTGGGGAGCGGGGGCGTCCACGGGCGGGGGTCGGCCGTGTGAGGGGCGGCCGGGTCGCGGGGTGGGAGCGGTGGCGGGCCGGGGCGCTGGGGCTGGTTGTCGTTCATCAGGACTCACTCGGTGCGGCGGACGCGACGGTCGCGCCATTGCGGTGGAAGGGCTTTCGGGGACGCACCGAGTTGTCGGGCGTTCGGGGGCGTTGTACCGCCGTGTGACGGAAGACCCGTCGGCGGGCAAGGATTGCCGACGGGTCGCGGCCGGGGTTCGGGCCGGGCGGACGCTACTGCGGCGGCAGCGGGGGCGGGGTGCCCGGGAGCGGCGGCGGGGTGGCGAAGAGGCCCTGGAGGGCGGGGACGGAGGCGGCGGGCTGCCAGCCTGCCATGCCCTCGCACCAGACGTTGGTGTCGCGGGTGAGGTTGCCGGCCGAGACGTACTGGCGCAGTTGATCGATGGGGAACGGGCCGACGGCCTGGCCACCATTGTCGAAGTGGAACTGCTGCTGGCCGGGCAGCGGCGGCGGGGCGGCCTGCTGCGGGGCGGGGGCGGCCTGCTGCTGCGGCTGGGCGAATCCGCCCTGCATCTGGCCGGCCATTTGACCACCGAGCACGACACCCATGCCGGCCTGCATGGCGGCACCCATGCCGCCGCCGGGGTTCTGGGCCGCGGCGAGCATGGCGTCGGCGGCCTGCATCTGCTGGTAGCGGTTGAGGTCCACATTGTTCATGAAGCCGCCCGCCTCGACGCCGCGCGCGACACCGCGGGTCATGGCCTGCTGGATCTCCTCGGGCAGCGAGATCGTCATGGTGACGCCCTCGACCCCGATACCGAAGCCCGACAGCCGCTGACCGACGAATTCGCGCAGCTTGTCGGACAGTTCGACCTGACGGCCCTGCAGGTCGATGGCGCCCAGACCGGACGCCATGATCATGTCGGAGAAGCCCAGCGCGACATTGGCGCGCAGCTGCTCGCTGAGGGTGTCGGCGTCCACCTCGGCATTGGTGCCGATCATCTGGCGCAGGAACACCTCGATGTCGGTGACGCGCACATTGGCGGTGCCGTTGGCGCGGATCTGCACCATGCGGAAGTCGGGGTCGCGCACGGTGATCGGCTGCGGTGTGCCCCAACGCATATCGGTGACCGCGCGGGTATTGATGAAGTACACCTCGGACCGGAACGGCGAGTTGAACCCGTGCCGCCACCCCTGCAGGGTGGACATAATCGGCATGTTCTCGGTGGTCAGCGTGTAATGCCCCGGCCCGTACTTGTCGGCCAGCTGCCCCCGGTACACGAAGACGGCCTGCTGTCCTTCCCGGACGATCAGCTCCGCACCGTTCTTGATCTCGTTGTCGTAGCGGGGAAATCGCCACGCCAGCGTGCTGCGAGTGTCGTCCAACCATTCAATGATGTCGACGAATTCGCCGCGGATCATGTCGAACAGGCCCATTGCCTTCTCTTTCCTCCCTCGGGCGCGACGCCCTACCCGGCCGAAGTATGGCACAGGTTGCTGAACGCGCGCGGTCACCGTCACGTGGCTATCGAGCCAACCACGATCAGTGTTAATGATTCATGAACCCCCACCCCCACCGCGACCTTTCTCGACGTCCCATGCCTTTTCGCTATCGCCCGGCAGTCGTCAGCGCCGCCGGACGCCGAAGTCGCTAACCTGCGGATTGTGCGTATGGACCTGCTCGTCGGCTTCGTGTTGGCTGTGACACCGATCTGCCTGACTCCGGGGGCGAGTTTCACTCTGGTCACCCAGCGGGTGCTCGCGGGTAATCGGCGGGAGGGCTTGCTTGTAGCGGCCGGGACCGCGACCGGGCTGTGCGTGCACGCCGGTCTCGCCGCGATCGGGTTGTCCGCGTTGGTGATGCGGTCGGCCGAGGCGTTCACCGCCGTTCGGCTTGCCGGTGCCGCCTATCTCGTCTGGCTCGGAGTTTCCACGCTACGCGGCAACCCGAGCCGCGCCGACTCCCCGAAACGCCTGCCCTGGCGCGGGCACAACAGCTACGTCCAAGGTCTGCTCGGCAACGTCCTGAACCCGAAAGCGGCTGCGGTCTATCTGACTTTGGCGCCACAGTTCCTCGACCCGGGTCGGCCGGTGGCTCCCCAGATCGCCGTCTTGGCCGTCGCCCATATCGCCGTGGCGGTCACGTGGTTGGGAGTGTGGACGATGACGGTTTCCGCGGCGCGGCAGACAATCGCCCTGCCGCAATTCAAGCGCGTCATGACCCGGATCACCGGCACCGTGATGATCGCCCTGGGCATCCGAACGGCGCTTGCTTAGCCGCGCCCGTTTTACGGTTGCTTTACATTTTCCCAAGGGGCGCTTTGTATTTCGTGTGCGGGAAGGTGGGAGCGGGCGGGCAAGGCGGGAGTCTCCGCCGTATGCTGGCGCCCGCATTGATCGAGATCTACGGGGAGCTGTTGTGCAGGCGAATATCAAGGGCAGCACGATGCCGGTGCTGGAAATGCAGTTGGGGCCGGGGGAAGCGGTGATCACACCGCACGGCGAATTGTCTTGGATGTCGCCGAATGTGACGATGACGCAGACCACCAGTGCCGCCGGTGGCGGCGGGTTCATGAACTCGCTCAAGCGGGTCGCGGGTGGCGGCGGGCTGTTCATGACGCAGTATCAGGCCACCAACGGGCCCGGCCTGGTGGCCTTCGCCAGCAAGGTGCCCGGCGAGATCGTGCCGGTCGACATTCACCCGCAGCGCAGCGTGCTGGTGCATCGGCACGGCTGGTTGGCCAGCACGCCCGGCGTGAATGTCAGTGTCGCGCTGCAGCAGTCGATCCGCAGCGGCCTCTTCGGCGGTGACGGTTTCCGGCTGCAGCGCCTCGAAGGTCAGGGCCGCGCCTGGATCGAACTCTCCGGCGAACTGACCCGCTACAACCTGGCCCCGGGCCAGACCATGCTGGTGCATCCCGGCCACGTCGGCATGTTCGACCAGACCGTGCAGTTCACCATGACCACGGTCCCCGGCATCCGCAACAAGATCTTCGGCGGCGACGGCTTCCTGCTCGTCGCCCTCACCGGCCCCGGCGAAATCTGCCTCCAGAGCATGCCGCTCCCCAACCTCGCCCACGCCCTCATGCCGTATGTCGGCGCGGAATCCGGCGGCGGTGCCGCGGCGGGCGGCGTCGTCGGAGCGATGCTGCGCGGCTGACCCTGCCGCCCTACGGATCACGCTCGGCCACCGCCGAGCCTGATCCGGGCACCGCGCCCGACCGGCGAAAACCGGTGGCACGGGCAGGTTTCCGTGGCCAAGATGGCGAGGTGAGTTCCTATCGCTTGGCCGAGCCACCGCTGTTCACACGTCTGCGCGATGCTTCCAGTGTGCTGATCGCGGGCGCGGGCGGCGGATTCGATGTCTATGGTGGTTTGCCGCTCGCCGTCGCGTTGGAAGGGCTCGGCAAGAAGGTGCATCTGGCCAACCTGTCGTTCAGCGACCTGCGCCGGATTCCGCTCGAAGACCGGCCCGCGCCAGGCGTCGCCGCCGTCGATCCCGACACCGTCGGCAACGATGACTATTTCCCGGAACGCAGCTTGGCGCGATGGCTGGCGAGCACCGGCCGTGAGCCGATCGTGTACGCATTCCCAAAATCCGGGGTCCGCCCGCTGCGTGCGGCCTATGCCGCTCTCGTCGAACAACTTTCGGTGGACGCCATCGTGCTGGTCGATGGCGGCACAGACATCCTGTTGCGGGGTGACGAGGCCGGGTTGGGTACGCCGCAGGAGGATATGACGAGTCTCGCGGCTGTGGCGGGGCTCGACGGCGTCGCCCGGTTGGTGGTGTCGGTCGGGTTCGGGATCGATGCCTACCACGGTGTGTGTCACGCCCATGTGCTCGAGAATCTCGCTGCGCTGCAACGGCAGCACGCTTTCCTCGGAGCGCTTTCCATCCCGTCGGACAGCCCGGAAGGCATCGCCTATTTCGCCGCGGTGCGCCATGCCCTGGCTGAAACACCCTTACGGCAGAGCATTGTCCATTCCCAGATCGCCTGCGCTTTGCGCGGGGAATTCGGCGATGTCCATGCCACCGATCGCACCGGGAACACCGAGCTGTTCGTGAATCCGCTCATGGCAATGTATTTCGCCGTCGATCTCCCCGCGCTGGCGCGCACGGTCGAATACCTGCCGTTCCTCGAACCGACCGATCACGCTTACCAGGTGGCCCAGGTGATCGAAGCTCATCTGACCTCACGGCCGGAGCCCCGCCCGTTCAGCGCAATTCCGCACTGACCCTCCGGCCGTGATACCCGGGGTCAGCCGTACTCCGGGGTCATCTTGGCCAGCAGACCGTCGATCGTGGGTTGGGTAATGGCCTTCATGAGCGGGGATTCGCTGTTCACGACGACGATTCCGCCTGAGAAGTGGCGGCCCTTCTGCACCTTGCCCTTGGCGGTGTTGTCCATGGTGCTGTATTCGAGTTGGTACCAGCCGTCCTGCGGCTTGAACGAGTATTTCGTGGGCTCGTCGGCGACCAGGGCTGGAAGATCGTCCAAACGATCGTCCAGGACGCGTCTTTCGGTCAGCGTTTTGTAGAAGATCCGGAATCGGATGGTATCGCCGATGTACGCCTTGAGTTTCGGGCCCTTGCCGTGCTCCTGGCGGATACGGAAGGTCAGGTTGCCTTCCGCGAAATACAGGGTGGGAGCACGATCTTGATCCGACGTCAGGTGGGTCAGGTTGGCCCGGATGGCGATACGACGAAGCACGGCCAGGCGCGGGTCGGACGGACCGGTGCTGGTGCTGCTCTCACTGGTCGTAGAACCGATGCTCGAGCTGCTGCTACTGGTTTTACTCGATGACGAACCGGGTTCGGTCATGATATTGCCTCTTCACAGAGAATGCCGGAATTCGAGCATAGGCCCGGATATCGCGCCGTTCGGCCGAGAGTTCTTCGACACCAACGAAATTCGGCATATTCACCACCGACCCGCCACCCGCCCTGCGAATCAATCCGCACGGTCCGTGAAAGTTCCGCCTTCCGCTGAACCCGGTAGGCGCGCGCACCGTGGGAATTGTGTCATCACCGTCGATTCAAGGATCACCATGCGGATATCCGTCTGCTTGTATGCCGGCGTCGTCGCCACCGGACTCGCCGTCGCCGGTCTGCCCACCACGGCCACCGCCGAGCCGGTCCCACCCGGCGGGCTGGTCACGAGTTTCCTTCGCAATCAAGGCACCTACTGTTCGATCATCTGTCCGCTCGGCGCGCAGACGGCCAACACCGTCGTGACCACGGTCCAGCAGGCACCGGGCACGCTGGCCGCCGCCTGGCAGGTCGAGGATCCGGCCCGGGCGCTCGGCGTCACGGCCGCCTCGATCACCGGACCCACCAGCGTTGCGGCACAGCGGGCTATCGTCGCCGACGGCACGATCGTGGCACCGCGGGCGCTCAACGCATTCGAGGTCGGCGTGGTCGGGTTGATGAATGTCGGCCCTGCGGCGGCCGGTGGACTGCCCGCGACCGCCGCAGCCGTCGAGACCGCTCGCGAGGACACCTACGCCGCACTCAACGCGCCCATCGTGCCCGATCCCCCACCGCTCGCCACCCCGCACGATCCGGTGCAGGCCGCGGTCTTGGGCGTCATCGATGTGGGTTCGGCGGTGGCGTTCCCGGCTTTCAACACCGTCTTGACCGCCGCGGTCCAAGCCCCCGACGCCGCCGCACAGGAACTCGCGGCAACCGGCGATCCGGCACAGGCACTCGCCGCGGGAGCCGACACCGTGACCGCGGCAAAGGCCGCCGCCGACACCATCATCGGCGACGCAGTCACCAACGCGATGGACTTGATCGCTCAGGCCAATTCGTAGGATTCGCGCTGGAGGTGGAACTTGTGGCCGGTACTCGTGTCGGTACAGGTGATGCCGTCGGGCATGCTCAGGCAGGTCAGCGTGCCCACCGTGGTGGAGTGGTCGAAGAACAGGGTGGGCAGGCCGTCAGCGGACAGCGCGGCGCCCGCGCAGGAGAAGGCGGGGGTGCCACCCTCGTTGAGGGCGATGGTGTTGCCCCAGCGGCCCTTATCGCACCAGGCGGGGCGCTGTGGTGAGGCGAAGCCGTGGTCGGCGATGTCACACACGATGCTGTTGCCGCCGCCGATGGCGGTGGTGAACTGGCAGGTGATATTGCCTGAGGGGGAACGGAATTGGAGCAGTTGGCCGGGTGCGGCGTGGGCGGTGGCGTCGAAGGTGAGTGCGGTGAGGACGGCGGCTCCCGCCACGAGAACGCGGGTGGTCGTGCGGATTGTCATGGATTCTCCCCGGTCGGTTGTGAGCACCGGAATTCATGATGCGGACCGGGGGTTTCGATCCTCTTACAGTTCGGTTGGATCCGGTAGGCCGGTCATCGCGGTGAACAGGGCGATCATGTCGGGCCACGGCAGCGCGGATGCTTCGACGGGCGCGAAAGCCTTTCTCACCCGGTCCACGAACTCGGGACCGGCGAAGCCGACATACCGGGCGGGGTCGATGCCGAGCCGATCGGCATGGGCGAGGACCGCGGCGTGCAGTCGATTCGCGCTGTCGCGGTGCCCGAGCCGCGACAGTGCGAAGGCGCCGGCGAGCAGGGCGGCGAGTTCCTCGGAGAAGTTCGGTTGTTGCCGAAAGGAATTCAGGGCGCGCCGCAGCAACCGCAGGGCTCGGTGCAGGACCGGCTCGCCCGAGTCGGGATCGGCCAGCAGGCACCAGGCCAGCAGCAGGTCGGTGATGCCCGCACCGGAGGTGAAGCCGCCGCGCACGCTGATCTCGTGGGCCCGGGTCAGGGTGGTGGCGGCCGCGTCGTGCCTGCCGTCCTGGAACTCGACGATGCCCATCCCCCACAGCGCGGCCGCCTGCAGATAGGGCGGGGCGTCACGCCGATCGCACGCCGTGGCGAAGGCCGTCGCGGCCGCCCGCAGCGCGAGGCCGTCGCCCAGGTCCGCCAGCGCATTACAGCGCCGCAGATGCGCTTCGAGCAGCAGCAGTTCGTGGTCGGGATCGGAGTCGTCGAGCAGGGCCATCGCCTCGTCGGCATGCGCGAGCGCCTCCCGGGCCGCGCCGATCTGCGCCGAGGCCAGCGACAGGCCGATCAGGGCGCGGGCGCGATCGGCGGCGGGCGCGGACGGGCACGCGGTCAGGGCCGAGCGCAGCAGCCGCATGCCCTCGGTCGCCACGCCCGCGGTCACCCACAGGTAGGTCAGCGCACCGGTGCTCCGAAGTGCCTGCAGCGGTGCGTGTTCCAGATCGTGGGCGATGGCCACGCGCAGGTTGGGCAGCTCGAGTGCCAGCGTGCGCATCGCCTCGGGCAGCCGGGGTCCGGCGAGCAACGCCACCTGGTCGGCGATCAGCCCGCGCACCCAATTCGCGTGCGCGGCCAGTGATCCGGCGGGATCGGGATCGAGTTCGCGGCAGTGGCGGCGGATCGTCTCCAGCAGCCGGTAACGGGCGCGCCCGGAGCTGACATCGGCGGTGAGCACCGAACGATCCACCAGGGTGGCCAGACTCGCGAAGACGGCGGCACCGGTCCCGGGATCGCGAACGAATTCGGCGGCGTGCCAGTCGAATCCGCCGTCGAACGGCCATAGTCGCAGCAGCAGTGAACGATCCACCTCGGGCAGCTGATCGATGCTCCAGCCGATCGCCGCCGCCAGCGACGGGTGCGGCGAGATCGATCCGCTCGGCGTGGCCCCGAGAATGTCGAGGCGCTCGCCCAGGCGCTCAGCGAGATCGGTGAGCCCGATCGAATGTGCCCGCGCCGCAGCCAGTTCGATGGCGAGTGGCAGGCCGTCCAAGACCTCGCAGACGGTGCGCGCGGCCTTGCGGTCGGCCGGGGTCGGCTGCCAGTCGGCGCGGTGCGCGCGGGCCCGATCGAGGAAGAGCTCGACCGCCCCGGACTCCTCGCCGTCGATCGGCAGCGGGCGCAGCGGCAGCACTCGTTCGCCTTCGATGCCGGTCGGCCGTCGGCTGGTCGTGAGAATCCGCAATCGTGGACATCGCCCCAGCAGCGGCAGGACGAAGTCCAGGTGCTCCACCAGGTGGTCGCAATTGTCGAGAATCAAGACGGCGGACCGATCCCCGATCACGCGCTGCACGGCGGCCATCAGCTCACCGGTGCTCTGGGTGAGCCCGAGGGCCGCCGCGATGGCAGGGACGACCGCGGTGGGGTCGTGCACGTCGGCGAGCCGGACCAGCCAGGTGTCGGGCCGGTCGGCTGCGTGCTCGAGAACGAATCGGGTCTTGCCGACCCCGGCCGGTCCGGTGACCGTCACCAGATGCGATTCGGCGAGCAGCGCGGTCAGCAGCGACGATTCCGCACGGCGGCCGATGAATCGGGTCGAGGGCCGGGGCACCGTGGCGGGCATGACCGCCGGGTCCGCCGGTGCGCTCGGCACGGGTGCGCGCACGAGCAGCAGACCCGGATCGTGTTCGAGGATGCGACGTTCCAGCTCCCGCAGCGCCGGACCCGGCTCGACGCCGAGCTCGTCGACGAACAGGCTTCGCACCCGCCGCAATTCGTCCAGCGCTTGAGCCTGGCGACCGGTGCGATACAGACCCAGCGCGAGCAACTCCCAGCGCCGTTCCCGAAACGGCGTCTCGATGACGGCTTCGCTCAACTCGGCGACGGCCTGTGTGGTGTCACCGCTCGCCAGTCGCGCGGCTTGGAGTTCCTCGACGGCCACATCGTGCAGTTCGGCCAACCGGATCCGCAGTCCGGAAACCTGCAGGGTGTCTTCGAGTTCAGCCCACGGCTCCCCGCGCCAGAGCTCACGCGCACCGGTCAGCTGGTCCGCGGCCGCGCCGGGGTCACCGTCGGCCAGCAGTCGCAGGCCGGTGCCGACCTGCGTGGCGAACAGCTCGTCATCGCATGGTGCGGTGAGGCGGTAGCCACGCGCGGTCCGCTCGATCACCGCACGCCCCTCGGGGCCGAGAGCCGTGCGCAGCCGGTGCACCACGACCCGCATCATGTTCTTCACCTCGTCGGTGAGCCCCGCGCCCCACACCAGCTCGGCCAGCACGGAATCCTCGACCGCGCTCCCGGATCCGGTGGCCAGCGCGGCCAGCATCCGGCGCGGCACCGGACCGCCCAGCTCGCGGGCGACGCCGTCCACCTCGACCTCGATCGGGCCGAGCACCCGGAACACCATCACGACGCCACGGTAACCGACCCGGGCCGGACGCTCAGGGTCAGGCGTTACCGCAGGTCCGCGCGTGCGAGGGCGGCGAGCACGACGGGGGCGTCCAGGAGCGTGGTGTAGCGGGTGATCTGCCCGTTCCGGAGCGTCACGATGTCGATCTGGCTGCTGCGCACGGGGATATCGGTCGGGCGGATCGTCCCGATGAGGGTGCCCACCTGCACGATGCGGCCCCCGGCGTCGAAAAGATGTGCCGTCTGCAGCCGAGTGTCCAGGCAGCTGAGCCGTCGGAGATGGAATTCGAAGAACCCGTCGGGCCCGTAATAGCTACCACCCCACGGTAATCGGGCCGGAATCCGCATCATGAAATCCGGTGCGAGCACGGGCCGGACGCGGTCGAGAGCACCGGCGGCGAGATCGGTGTACCAGTCCGTCACGAGGCTGAGGTCGTCGACGGGTACGGCAGCCCGGTCCGGGTCGGGCCCGAGCCACATCACAGGCAGTGCGAGGTGTGCCAGTCCATGACATCGCCCCAGGCCTGGAACACCGGGTCGGTCCGCAACAGCAGATCGCTGGGAACACCGTCCAGCACGGCCGTTTCCGCGTAGCCCTCGATCAGCGAATCCATCTTGATCTCGGCCGGAGCGGCGGCGGCGAAGGCCTGGGCCCGGGCGGCGGCCTGCCCGCGATCACCCTGGAAGGTGCCGTGGAACAGATCGACGAACAGGTCCGTCACGTACTGGGCCTCCTCGCACTGGTTGTACGCGACGGGCGCGGGAGCCGCCGCCGCGCTCCCGGCACTCGCCGTACCCAGCGCCGAGGCGGCGGCGAGAATGCCCACGAGGGCGGCGGTTTTCGACATGGTGAAACTCCTTCGATCGCGATTTCCGGTGTGGTGACACCCTGTCCGCCCGATGTTTCACCCGGCTTACAGCCCGATGCGGCGAGCTCCCGCCCGGTGCCGCCCGACCGCGATGTAAGCCCGCTGTAATGCCCGCGCCGCACCGTGTAGGGGCCGAACCCGGCGACCCGACCGCCCAGGAGGACCCCCTTGTTCCGGACCAGTGGCGCCTGCCTCGCCCTGCTCGCCGCCACCGTCGTACTCGGCGCCTGCGGTAGCAGCGACAAGACCCCGGCGGCGCCGGGCACGACCACCGCGCCCGCCGCCGTTCCCGCCGCGACCAGCGTTGCAGCGCCGACTTCCGCTGCCGTGCAATCGGGTTCGAGTGGGGACGCGTGCACCGAGGTGCAGTACGAGATCGACCTCGCGCACCAATTGCAGCAGGGCAAGGAGCCCGCCGACCCGCAGGCGGCGATCACTCGGTTGACCGCTTTCGCCCACTCGGCGCCTACCGAGATCCTCGCCAACTACGCGCAAGCCGAGACGGTGATCTGGGGCCACATCGATCACCGTGGGGCGGATCAGATCAACAGCGACGCCATCAACGCCATCCTCGACAAACTCACCCAGTGGAAGAGCAGCCACTGCTGACAGGAAGGCACGCCATGACCTACATGCACTCGGGCACAAGGGAAGTCGCCATCCGCTGCATCCGGATGATGGGCGACGGCGCGCGCGAGGAGTTCGACGCGCTCGTCCACCCGGACGCCGTCAATCGCGAAGGCAAGGCCGAGCCCGCCGCGGCACGCACCCGTGGCCCGGCGGCCTATTGGGCCAGCGCCCTGTGGCTGCGCGACGCCTTCTCGGAGCTGAACTGGGAGATCCACGAAATCGTCGCCTCCGGGGATCTCGTGGTCCTGCACACCACCATGTACGGCCGCCAGACCGGCCCGTTCGTCGTCTACGACGACAATGCCCGCCCCGCGCAGGCGTTCGCGCCCACCGGGAGAACCTTCGCGGTGACCCAAACCCATTGGTGCCGAGTCGTCGACGGCCGAATGGTCGAGCACTGGGCCAACCGCGACGATCTCGGCCAAGCCACCCAATTGGGTTGGGTGCCGCCGACCCCGCCCTTCCTCGTCCGGTCGCAGTTGGCATTGCGCCGGGCTCGCCGCGCCGCCGCGACTTCGTGAGACGCGCCGATCACCGTCGCCGCGAACCTATTTCGGTTTCCGATGCTCGGCGATCTCCGTCGCGGTGGTGCTGTCGAGTTCCAGCGGCCCCGGCGTGACCTGACCCTGGTACTTGATCGCCGAACCGATCTGGCCGCCGTTGTAGATCAGGGCCGCCCAGTCGTTCTGGGTGGTGAGCACGTTCAACGCGTCATCGTCGTTGATCGAGACCGCGACCGGCTTCGGCCCGATGGTGAGGTCGCAGTTCCAGTCGATCGGCTTGTCCGCGGACTGTGGCGGGGTCACCGCCCACTGGTTCCAGTGCTGGCAGTAGTAGGTGGTGCGCCAGCCGGCAGCACCCGGACCGAGGCCCTTCGACTCGTCGAGCCGATTCTCGTCGAGGTCGGGCAGGGTGAGCGCGGAGTAGCCGAAGTAACCGGTGCCGTCGGCTCTGGGCACTCCGGCGGTCTGGAACGAATAGTTCAGCACGCTCAGGTAATTCGGCTTGAAGTTGATGTCGTCGTGACCACCGTGATGCAGTCCGAGGTTGTGCCCCAGTTCGTGAATGAACGTGCCGACCAGGGTGTCGTCGGAGGGATGCTCACCCCACCCGCACGGGGCCGTGGACCGGAACGCCACGAGGAAGGTGTCGCCCGGCAGCTGCGGTGAGTTCCCGCTCGAACAGCCACCGTCGTAGCCGTAGGCCCACACCATGTAGTGGAAGACATGCTGCCGCTCGGGCGCGAAATACTGGTCCTTCAGCTGCTGCAGCCCAGCGAGCATGGGGTTGAGATCATCCGTCGCGGGCACCGGATTGCCGCCGCCGAGATCATATTTCCCGTAGTGCGGTGCCGGTTTCGCCGGTGGCGGGCTGGCGCTCGTCCCGGACCCCGAGGCCGATCCCGACGCCATTGCGTCCGCGGATCCCCCGGAACCGCTCGCCGATCCGGAATCCAGAGCGGGCGTGGTCCGCGGCGGCGGAATGGGCGCACCTCGGGGGCCGAGGTCCAGATGGATATTGATCCCGGTCTTGTTGTCCGGGTTGGTGACCGGGCTGGAGGCGAACACCTGCGTGATCCGGTCCAGCACCGCGTCGGAGGGTTCCCGGCCCGCCATGTAGTCCATCTCGACGAAGATGTCCTTGTGGTTCGGGTCCGCGCCCATGGCCGGCAGATCGATGTCGACGATGCCGTCGCCGTCGGTGTCGAGGCCGTAATTCTCCCAGGTGTCGGGCAGCCCGTCACCGTCGGTGTCCACGGTGTCGCTCAGGGTGCCGACCGGAGCGCAATGCGCTGCGGGCGCTTGACCCACCACCAGAGCCATGGCGGCGGCGAGGGTTCCGACGAGCACGCGAGTCCTCATTGCTCGCCGAGACTAGAGGCCTGCGACGTCCCGACCTGCTACGACACTCCGGCACCGCGAAACCGGTACCGGAGCCTCGTGATCGAACCCGGCTACTTGCGCCCGGTGAACTCGTCCATCGAGTGGTAGACGCCGACAGTGTTGAGGTAGAAGTCGCGCAGCTTCAGCGGCAGCAGACCGGAGATGGCCCGGTTGAGCCGCGAGGTCCAGGGCAGGACCACCAGGGCGGCACCCTTCTTCATCTCCTCCCAGGAGGTGTCCACGACCTCTTCCTGGTCCAGGATCGGGGTGAACCAGAAACCCTTGGCGCCGTCGAACATTCCGGTATTGATGTAGGTCGGGCACACCGTGGTGAACTTGACGTGCTCGTTGCCGGACTGCTCGAGTTCCAGGCGCACCGAATCCGACCAGCCCAGCGCCGCCCACTTGGAGGCCGCGTAGACGCTCATGCGTGGGTTGGCCACCAGACCGGCGGAGGAGGCGATGTTCAGCACCCGGCCCTCACCGGAGGTGTTGGCCACCATGGCGGGCAGGAACTCCAGGGTGATGTACATGGGGGCAAGCGAATTGATCGCCATCGTCTTGTCGATGTCGGCGCGGTTCGCGGTCTCCCAGAAGTAGCCGTTGCCGCGCACGATGCCCGCATTGTTGACCAGCACGTCGATATCGCCGACCTCGCCGCGCACCGTCGCCGCGACCTCGGCGATGGCGTCACGGTCGGAAACGTCCACGACGTAGTGGTGAATCCGGCTGCCGCCCTGAGCCGCCAACTCGGCCGCGGTCTCCTTCAGCGTGGTCTCGTTGATGTCCCACAGCACCACGTCGGTCGCGCCCTCGGTGACCGCCCGCTGCGCGAAGGACTTGCCCAAGCCCATGGCGGCGCCCGTGACCAGGACCTTCATGCCCGCTACCGTTTTCATACCCCTGCATACCCCTGTCGTCGGTTCGGCGGAATCACTTCTGCCGCAGTGTCTTCATGACGCCCAGGTAGAGCGTCATGGTCTTGGCCCACAGCTGTTCGGACATGCCCGGCAGCGGTGCGATGGGCAGCCCCCGCTGCACCGCGATGGTCTGGGTGTCGATGTATTTCAGCAGGCCCTCGGGGCCGTGCCGGCGACCGGTGCCCGAAATGCCGAGTCCACCGGAGGGTGCGGCGACCGAACCCCAGGCGGCGATGAAGCCCTCGTTCACGTTCACCGATCCGGCGCGCACACGGGCGGCCACCTCGCGGCCGCGGCTGATGTCGCGACTCCACACGCTGGCATTGAGGCCGTAGGCGGTGTCGTTGGCCTGGGCGACGGCCTCGTCGTCGCTGTGCACGCGGTAGAGCGAGACGACCGGCCCGAAGGTTTCTTCGCGGTAGACGGTCATGCCTTCGCGCACGCCCTCGAGGACGGTCGGCTCGTAGAAGTAGGGGCCCAGCTCCGGGCGGGCCTTGCCACCGGCCAGCACGATCGCGCCCTTGGCGACCGCGTCGTCGACATGCTTGCTGACGGTGTCGATCTGACGCGGGAAGGTCAGCGACCCGATCTCGTAACCGAAGTCGAGGGTCTTGCCGAGGCTCAATTCCTTGGTGTGCCCGACGAATTCGGTGACGAACTGGTCATAGACCTTGTCGTGCACGTAGATTCGCTCGATCGATTCACACAGCTGACCGGCCGAGGCGAAGCAGGCCCGCACCGCGATCTTGGCGGCGGCGGAGACATCGGCGTCCTCCAGCACCAAAAGCGGGTTCTTACCGCCCAATTCGAGGGAGTAGCCGATGAGCCGCTCCCCCGCCTGCTGGGCGATGGTGCGCCCGGTCGCGCTGGACCCGGTGTAGTCGACGTAGTCGGCACGGGCGATGACCTCGGTGCCGACCACCGCGCCGCGCCCGAGCACGGCCTGCCACAGGCCCTTCGGCAGGCCCGCGCGCTCGGCGATATCGATGGCCCACAGCAGGGTCAGCGCGGTCTGGTTGTCGGGTCGTCCGATGACGGCATTACCCGCGAGCAGTGCGGGCAGCGCATCCGAAGCGCCCAGGGCCAGTGGATAATTCCACGGCGAGATGACCGCGACCACACCCTTGGGGCGGTTGCGCACCTCGACCTGGGTGAGCACCGGCATGACGCCGCGCGGCTTGCGGTGCGCCAGAATCGATTTGCCCTCGGCGGCGTAGTAGCGGGTGTTGACCGCGACATCGGACACCTCGTCGAAGGCGTGCACGCGGGACTTGCCGGTCTCGAGCTGGATGATGTCGAGAATCGTGTCCTGCTCGGCCAGTACCAGATCGTGGATGCGCCGCAGCAGTGCCGCGCGCTCCCCGACCGGAACCCGCGCCCACTTCTCCTGCGCGGTGCGCGCGGTGGCGAAGGCGGCCTCGATATCGGCGACCGAGGACTGCGGCAGGTCGGCGATCTTGGCTCCGGTGGCGGGCGCGAACACCTCCACCGACGGGGCGCCACCCGCGACGGCATGGCCGAGCAGCCGCCCGACCAGGTCGAAATCAAGCGCGTCGGCGGCAGCGAGCTGCGGGGCAGTCGACATTGGTCGCCCTCTCGAGGAGTCGTGTCCGGGTGGATCCCGCTATTAAATGAACATCAGTGTTACATGAACACTGGTGTTAGATTAATGGACGTGACGCCCACCATGTCAACCCCAGCGAGCCCCGCGGCCCGTCGCGGCCGCCCGCCGCAGACGGAACAGCAGGCCGACCAGGTGCGCGCCCGCATCATGCTGGCCACCGCCGAGGTCTTCGCCGAACAGGGTTCACGCGGATTGAACGTCGCCCGCATCATCGAGAAGGCCGGGCTCGCGCGGCCCACCTTCTACCGCTACTTCGCCAACGCCACCGAACCCCTGCACGCGCTGCTGGCCATCTCCAACGAGGATCTCGTCGGCGGCATCCGCGCGGCCCTGGATCGCACCGAGCAGCCGGTGGAACTGGGCATCAACATGATCGAGGCGTATCTGCACTGGGCGGGCGGCCACGGCCAGATGCTGGCCCCCCTCTTCGCCGAACTCCACGACCCGGGCTCCCCGGTCTCGGCCTACCGCGAGCAGGCCATCGAGGACATCCGAATCCTGGTGCGCGCCAAGATCGTCGCCCTGGGCCGCCCGGCCCCCACCGACCTCGACCTCGACACCGCCCTGCAGACCTGCGAATTCGTCGTCTACCGCATCTCGGCGGCCGCCCCGCACGGCGAACCGGACACCGACACCATCGACGCCGCCCGCCTGACCATGGTCCGCGGCGTCCTGGCCATGCTCGGTATCCGCGAGGACATCGAATACGCACTCACGATTCCCGGCCTGTTCGAATCGGCCGACGAGGACTGATCCGAAACTAACCGCATCAACCGGTTAGCAATATACGATTCGCCGGATTACGCTCGGCCCATGCCGGAACCCACTCCACCCCAGGCAATCTCGACCGTCACCCGCACCATCCTCCAAGACGTACCGGTGACCCCCGCCAAACTCACCGACCGTATCCAAACCCGCCGCATCTGCATGCCCGCCGGCACCGTCGCCGGCCTCCACACCCACAACGGCCCCGTGGTCGGCAGCATCGTCTCCGGCACCGTCGCCTACCGGGTCGACGGCGAGCCGCAGATCATCCTCGCCCCCGGTGACGTCTTCTTCGAACCGGAAGCCACCCGCATCGCCCAATTCGACGCCCTCGACGAGGACGTCGTCTTCCTCGGCCACTTCCTCCTGACCTCCGACCAGGAACCGGCCATCGAGTTTCCGACCGCCTGAAACGACGCAACGCCTGCACCGCGGATAGGCTTCCTGAGCTGCGGAGAGTTTCCTTTTCAGGTGCGCTGGAGTCGGTATCGGTGGCGGTGCTGGAGGACAGGGCCGCGCTGAACGGAGGAGCGGCGAATGCGTCAGGGAATGAAGTTCGGGCTTTATCTGCCGACCGGGGTCGGGCATCAGTTCACGAGCGGCAGCGATCCGGTGGCGGCGTACGAACGCATCACCGAGCTGGCTCGCACGGCCGAGGAAGCCGGATACGAGACGGTGTGGGTGCCGGATCATTTCGTGCCGTTTCCGCCCGCACCGAACTATGTCTTCGAGAGTTGGACCACGCTGACGGCGCTGGCTCGGGACACCGACCGGATACGGATCGGGCAGATGGTGACCGGGAACGGGTATCGCAATCCGGCGTTGCAGGCCAAGATGGCGTCGACACTGGATGTCGTCTCGCGCGGGCGGCTCACCTTCGGTATCGGGGCGGGGTGGTTCGAGGAGGAATACGCCGCTTACGGTTACGAATTCGAGGATGCGCCCACGCGGCTGCGGCGGCTGGACGAGGCCGCCCGCATCATCCGTTCGCTGTTCACCGAGCCGGTGACCACGTTCGACGGCAGGTACTACCAGGTCCGCGACGCGATCAACGAGCCGAAAGGCGTGCAGCGGCCCCATATCCCGATACTGATCGCGGGGGCCGGGGAGCAGGTCACGTTGAAGCTGGTCGCGAAGCATGCCGATGCCTGCAATGTGCAGGTGTCGCCGGAGGAGCTGCGGCACAAGTACGGCGTCCTCGAGAACCATTGCGACGCCGTCGGTCGCGACTACGACAGCATCAGCCGGACCTCGACCAGCTACTGCATCATCGCCGACTCCGATGCCGAAGCCCGCGCCCAGGTGCCGCCGTGGGCACCGATGGTGTTTCCGGGAGCGCTGGCAGACTATGGACTGATCGGCACCCTCGACACGATCCGCGAACGGATCGCCGCCTACGAAGACGCCGGTGTCGATGAACTCCTGATCGGCTTCCACAACGCCCTCGACCCGGACGTGGTTCGTGACTTCGCCAAAGAATTCATCCGGCCCTGAGCCTGCCGCGGTCGGCAGCGACGAGCGGTTCGTCGCCGATACCGAACGGTATCGGCGCGAGCTGCTGGCGCACTGCTATCGCATGGTCGGCTCGGTACACGAGGCCGAGGATCTGGTGCAGGAGACCTACATTCGCGCCTGGCGGGGGTTTGCGGCGTTCGAGGGCCGGGCCTCGGTGCGCACCTGGCTCTACACCATCGCCACCAATGTGTGCACGACCGCGCTGGGCGACCATCGGCGGCGGGTGCTGCCCGCAGGGCTGGGCGGCGCGTACGAAGGGCCGGACACGCCGCCGAATCCCGAAGCCGGCAACGGGATTTCATGGCTGCAGCCACTACCGGACGCCTTGATCACGCCCTCGGCGGATGATCCCGAAGCCTCCGTGATCGACCGCGAATCACTACGGCTCGCACTGGTGGCCAGTCTGCAGCACCTGCCCGCGCGGCAGCGAGCGATCCTGATGCTGCGCGACGTGCTGGCCTTCAGCGCTGCCGAGACCGCCGAAATGCTCGGCACCACAACGGCGGCCGTGAAAACCGGCCTGCGCCGAGCCCGCGCGCGCCTCACCGATCTGGCGGATCCCGCCGATCTACTCGAACCCACAGACCCTCGCGCCCAGGCCCTGCTGGAGGGTTACATCGCCGCCTTCGAGCACTCCGACGCGCACCTGCTCGAACAGGTCCTCCGAGCCGACGCCACCCTGGAGGCAACACCTTTCAAGAACTGGTACGCGGGCAAGCTGGCCTGCATCCGCCAACTCCGAAAGTACGTTCTCGGCGCGCCCGGCGACTGGCGCATGTTCCCCGCCCTCGCGAACGGCCAACCGGCCGTGGTCACCTACCACCGCGACGAGCACGGCACGATGGCCCCGTACGGCGCTGCGGTATTGACACTCACCGCGACCGGTATCAGCAGAGTGGTCGCCTTCCAGGACTCGACGCTGGTCTCCGCGTTCGGCTTCCCCGCAGCGCCTCGGCAGTAATGCCCCACCGCGCTCAGTGCGCGGGCGAGCACCCTGCCAACAGGAACGTCGCGATGCCAGCGGCCGCCAAGCCGAAACCCCCGGTTGCAACGGCGTCGTGATTGTTCTTCGGCCTCAACTCGTGGGGATCGAACTCTTGGACGTCGATGTCACCGCGCCTGGCGTAATCAGAAAAGAGTTGAATTGCCAGCCGGCGTCGGTCGATTCGGAACAGGACGGGGGCGGAGTCCAGGGAACCGGTTGCGAGACAAACGGGCCCAGATACGGGGTCGCGTGGTCCATAGCGAATCGGTGCGGCACGTCATCGGCCAGCAGGACGCCGCGGCGCGGCTGTGCGATCGCGTACTGCACAGCTGCCAGGACTCCGGCTGCCACCTGCACGGTCGTCGCGTTCTGACCGGCAACCAGGTCGCGGGAAGCGTCGATGTCGAGCAGGGATCCCGTCCACCGACTCCGAAAATCGTGACCCATGATCAGGCAGCCCAGTTCGTCGCGGCCGGAGACGACATCGTCGGTCATAATCCGGTGCCGCGAAGGGAATTCGGCATGGCCCGTGCCGAGTTCGGCGAGGCTTGCAAGCGCCGGGCCGCAGGGTCGGTAGGCGTAGCACACCGTGGGCCGATAGCGAGGCGCTTCCGGACCATCGACCGTGAGATGCTCGGATATCGAGAAGGTGTCACCGTGTGCAATGGCCATCCCGTCGATCGCTCCCGACGGCACCCACGATCGGATCCGGGTGTCCCGACCGGTGGAGGTCAGGAGGATCTGGTTCCGCGGTCCTACCCGGTGGGATATCGCGTCCAGCGGCAGCAGACATTCGTGTGTTCCCCAGCCGATCTCGGACGGGGCCATGGCTTCCCGGTACAGCTCCTCGGGGCACCAGGTGTTGGCGAACTCGTTGTCGTGATTCGCATCCGCGGAGATCTGAGTGTCGTGTTCCGCGAGATGGATCACCCGAACCCGGAGTAGTTCGGCGAGATGGTTGTAGGCACCGGATCGCCGGGCCGAGTCGATCCGCTCCCGGCGCCTGCCCGGCCCGACGTACTCACTCATCCACTCGTCGGCGATGTCATCCAGTCCGGTCTTCACGAAATGCGACATCAACCCTGGGTTAGCGCCGTGTTCGACGATCGCCGTCGGGCCACCGTTTCCGCCCCACTTCTCGATTGCGGCACGCAAGCCGAGATGTCGTGCGTAAACCGTCGGCTGATGAGCGGGGTTCGCATCGCGCGCCGTCGGGCGTTCGTCCCACAACCCAACGGACGTATTGATGTAACGCACCCCCTGTGCGTGACACCAGTCGAGCATGGCGACGGTGTCGATATCACACGCCAGGTCGATTACCAGATCGCCGGCGGCGACCTCTTGCCGAAGCACTTCTCGATAGTTCTCGCTGGTGACACGTTGCCGAAGGAACTGCGCGCCCCGACCTTCCACCCATCGGATGCTTTCAGGAGCCGGGACACAGTCGAGCACGGTGTACTTCGCCGGATCCAGTCGTAGATGTCGAAACAGCAGCGGAAGCACCGAACGGGATACGGCACCGAGGCCGACCACCAATACTCGACCCGGCATGAACATCGCCAGCACCTCCTGGGGCCGCAATCGCCCCGTTTGTGCTGGCGGCCAGTCGATTTGGCGGTCTGCCAGCTGGAACGGGGATTGCCGGAGCATACTTGAGCCCGTTGGATTCAGCGGTTCCCGGGGGATGCCGACGCCCACCGGCGCCCTCGCGATAACGGAAGTGCAGGATGGACAGCGAGCTCGCGCTTGAAATCTCCGACCCCGGCCAACTGCGTGCCCTGGCGGGATGGTTGGAGGCGACCCGAGGGGTCACGGCGACCAGGACACCCACCGCTTCGGCTCCCAATGAGCAAGGCGCTCTGGACATTCTGACGGTAGTGGGAAGCAGCCAAGTGTTGATCATGGCGATCAAGACGCTGCCCGCCTTCCTGTCGTCCCGAAGGTCGAATTTCGCCATCAATGCGACGGTGCACGGACGTGACATCGAATTGACCGCATCCAATGTGGCGGATGGCGCGGTCATCGAGCGAATCATCGAACTGCTGCGTCGAGACAAAGCCGATGGCTGACCCGGACTTCACGCGCTCGCAGGCGGTGTTGATCGGTACCTCCCGATATGCAGAGTTGAGACCCCAACTGCCTTCGGCGACGAACAGCCTCGATCGTATGTACGACCTCCTCACCGGACCGTTGTGCGCCTGGCCGACGGTGCGGGTCGAGAAGATCGCCGACCGCCCGAACCCTGACGGACTCTCCGATAAGCTCGTTGATTTATTCTCTGCCGCAACAGATGTGGCCCTCTTCTACTATGTGGGTCACGGCCAGCTCGACAACTTCGACCAGTTGTGCCTGTCACTGGTGAACTCGCGGGAGAAGCCCGCCGAGCGTCGCGCGACGACGAGTCTCACCTTCGACGATGTCCGCAAGGCAATGAGTTCGAGCAAAGCGAGAACGAAGATCGTCATACTCGATTGCTGTTTCTCCGGTCGCGCCATCACCACGCATGGTGTACTCGGCGGGGTCGATGTCGCAGACCTGACGCTCGGCACGGGTGCGTACACGCTGGCGGCCACGGGCGAGTACAGCACGGCATGGTTCGAAACAGATGCGGAAACTCTCCGACCGCAGACCTACTTCACGAAGTATCTGGTCGAACTGGTGGAGCGTGGTGTCCCGAACCGTTCCGAAAGTCTCACTCTCGGGCAATTGGGTGACATGCTCACCGAAAAGCTGGCAGCAGACGGCAAACCCAGTCCGACCCGCCGCACCGTCGACGCGGTGAACGATTTTCCGTTCGCACGCAACGCGTATACCTGGGGTGGTGCGGTCGACTACCTCAGCCTCACCGACTGCCACCAGACGACCGTGCGGGTGGACGGCGAACTCTATTGCGTAGCATTCGCACCTGACGGGTCGACGATCGCGGCGGGCTCTGGAGAATCCGCTTTCGTATGGGACCTTCCGGCCGCGGACGGCCAACAGCCTGCGCACGTACTCGCGCATCCTCGATTCGTGTACTCGCTCGCCTACTCCACCGACGCCAGGACTCTGGTCACCGGATGCGAGGACGGTGGGGTTCGCTTCTGGGACCTGGCCACCGGTCGACTCGACCGCGAAGAGTTGAACGCCCACAACGATGCGGTATACGCGGTCGCGATGTCGGGCGACGGCCGCTATCTCGCGACCGGCAGCTACGACTGCACCGTCATCGTGTGGAGACTCCCCGGCAGAACCCGAGTCGAGACGTGGCAGTTGACCGGCCGAGTGAGTTCATTGGCATTTCCCAGCAGCGGCAACGTCCTCGCGATCGGCACTCACGACAACGTGATTCACCTATGGAACTTGGATACCTACGCGAAAAACGAACTGGGGCGCCACACGAGTTCCGTCGAGTCGGTCGCGTTCTCGAGAAACGGAACGAGACTCGCATCATGTGGCCTGGATAAAACCGTCTGTCTTTGGGACGTACTCGGAAAATCGCTGATACGCAGCATGTCCGCGCACCAATACCTGGTCAAATCCGTCGCCTTCTCCCCCGACTCCACCACGATCGCCAGTGCGAGCTGGGACAAGACGCTACGACTGTGGTCGGTCGCGGGCGGAATGCCCCAGCGAATACCGTGGTGGGATGACCGTCGTTTCCGATGGCATTCCGACTGGATCTGGGCCGTCGCTTTCTCCGAGGACGGGCGCACGATAGCGACCGCTGGATCGGACGGCGTGCTGAGCCTGCTGTCGTTTGCCTAGAGCTCGACCAGGCCCGGCCGATTGACCGAAATGTCGGCCGGTACCGCCGATTCGAATGTGTGGTTCACGAGCGGCGGCGCGCACCGACCAGCAGGAGGATCGCGACGCCGGCGGAGATCGAGCCGAAAATGGTTCCGGCCTTCGCGGCGTTGTGAGCACCCTTCGTCTCGGACCGCGTCATCTCCTCGGCGTTGAGTTCCTGGAAACCGACACTGCCTCCGGTCCGGCGGCACACATCACCGGCATGCATGACTTGGCCTGCGCAGGTGGGGTTTTCGGGGGTGATGGTGCGCGACAGGTTGGGGACGTTGAGGAACAGCATGACGGCGGCGAAGAGGCCGAAGATCGCCGCCCAGACTACGTAAGCGGTTCGGCCCGAGGAAGATCCGGCGGGTTTGGCTTCCGGCGTCGACCGGGATGCCTGCGGTACCGACTGCGAGGGGGGTGGTGTCGGCTGCGCCCGCGCGGACCGCGCCTCGGCTTTGCGGTCCTTCTCGGCCTGATCCCCATACGGCTCGATCTGCCCGTACTCCCCGGTGATCTCATACGGCAGCGGATACGGGTCGCCGAGGACCGTCAGCGCATGCTTGCGTCCGGTCGACTCTTCGCGCGCCGTCACAACGGTCCGGCCATTCGCCTCGATGTCGAATTCGACCTCGATACGTGCGGTACCGCGCGGAGCCGGTGGGATGCCGTTCACCTCGATCACGCCCAGCCGCTGATACCCGTCCGCCGGGACCTGCCCGCTCTGATAGATCCGGATGTGCGCGGTGGTCTGGTTGTCGACCGTCGTAGTGAACGTCTCAACACGTTTGGTGGGATACGTGGTGTTGCGCTCGATGAGCGTAATGAAGACGTTCTTGCCGGTGACGATGCCGAGTGAGGCGGGGATGACGTCCAGCATCATGATGTCGCGCACGGTGCCCTCGAGGGCGGCGGCCAGCAACGCCGCGCCGCTCACCACGGCTTCACCGAGATCCCAGCCGCGGAAGGGTTCTCGGCCGCCGGTGAGCTCGCCGATCATGGCGGCGAACGCGGGCGTGCGGGTGGCATTGCCGACCAGGACGACCTGATCGATGTCGCCGATCGACAACCCCGCCCTCGACACCGCCCGGTCCACGATTGTCCGGCAGCGGTCGGTGAGATCGTGGGTCAGTCGCTGCACCTCGACTCGACTGAGCTGCTCCTCGAGCAGCACCGGCATCCGCCCTGGGACAGGGATATTGGGCAGTGTGACGGTGGTGGCATTCACGCTCGACAGTTCGATCCTGGCGCGTTCGGCGGCAGCCAGCAAATGCTGTGCGGTGGGAGCGTCGACTCCGGAACCTGCGCCCAGCCGTTCCAGCCAGTAGTCGACAATGCGCCGATCCCAGGCCCGGCCACCCAATTCGTTGTCACCGGCCGAACTACGCACTTCCACGACGCCCTCGCCGATCTCGATGACCGCGGCACCGAAAGTGCCCGCACCCAGATCGGTCACCAGGATCGTCCGCTCGCCACCGTCACGGTAACCGAACGCGAGGCCGGCCAGGCTCGTCTCCGCCACGAGGCGGACGACCGGCAAGCCCACCGACTCACACGCCAGATACGCCGCACGCCACTGTGTGTCACCGAAGGCCGTCGGGACCGACACCACCGCGCCGGTCACCGGTTCGCCCAGATGCGCCTCGGCCGCTTGTTTCAGTTGAGCGAGCATCTGCGACGGCGATCCGCTCACCGGACCGGCGATCACCACCGGCCGCCCGCCCTCCACGATGCTCGCCCGCGCGCTGCTCGTTCCCAGATCGATACCGATCCTGCGTCCCATGATGCCCCTCCCTCGTGCGTCAGTGACCTTGCCATATCAGCACGGCCACTGCACATTTCGAGACGGGCTAGAACGCCTTCCGGAACCGGATGGCGGGGTCGGTGAGCTTGCCGTAGCGCAGCTTCGGGAGGTCACGCAGGTAGTTCATGTGGAGTTTCCAGGGTGCGCGGTCGCCCTGTTTGGGAAGGATGTCGAGGGAGCGCAGGACATAGCCGGGCTCGAAGTTCAGGAAGGGCGCGGTGCCGACGGAGGGGTCGCGGATCGGGGTGGCCGACGCGTAACCGTGGGCGTCCATGTGGCGGAGCAGACGAACGACGTACTCGCACACCAGGTCTGCCTTGAGCGTCCAGGAAGCGTTGGTATAGCCGATGACGAATGCGAAGTTGGGGACGTCCGACAGCATCATGGCCTTGTAGGACATGGTGTCCGGGAGATTGATCGCGCGGCCGTCCACCGTCAGTTCGACGCCGCCGAAGGGGATGAGGTTCAAGCCCGTGGCGGTGATGATGAGGTCGGCGTCGAGGTCGCGTCCGGAGGCCAGCCGCAGTCCGGTCTCGGTGAAGGTGTCGATGCGATCGGTCACCAGATCGAGCTGATCGCGGCGAATCGCACGGAACAGATCCCCGTTCGGCGACAGGCACAATCGCTGATCCCACGGCTTGTAGCTGGGGTTGAAGTGCGTATCGATGTCGTAGCCCTTGGGCAGCCACCGCTCCTGCCAGCCACGAATCCACGCACGCATCCGCTTCGGATACCGCTGCGAGAGTTGATACATCAGCGTACTGAGCCCGACATTCTTGGCGCGGGCCAACGCATACGCGGTGCGCGCGGGCAGCAATTTCCGTGCCCGATCAGCGAATCCGTCCCGCGCAGGCATCGAGATGATGTACGACGGCGACCGCTGCACCATGGTCACTTGCGCCCCCTGCTCGACCAGCGCGGGCCCGAGCGTGACCGCCGTGGCCCCCGACCCGATGATCACCACCCGCTTACCGTCGACATCGACCTGCCCCGGCCAATGCTGGGGGTGGATGATCGGCCCCGAAAACCGTTCCATCCCTGCGAAATCCGGCGTGTACCCCGCGTCGTACCGGTAGTAGCCGGAGCAACTGAACAGGAAATCCGCGGTGAAAACCACACTCTCCCCGTCATGCTCCGCGGTCACCGTCCACCGGTTCTCCCCCGACGACCACTCGGCCCCCACCACCTTGTGCCGATACCGAATATGCTCATCGATCCCGTTCTCGGCGGCGGTATCCCGCACATACGCCAGAATCGATTCCCCGTCCGCAATGGCCTTCTCCCCCAGCCAAGGCCGAAACCGATACCCCAACGTGAACATATCCGAATCCGACCGAATCCCCGGATACCGGAACAGATCCCACGTCCCCCCACTCCCCTCCCGCATCTCCAGCACCGCATACGTCCGCCCCGGAAACGCCCGCTGCACATGATAAGCAGCATCGACCCCGGACAACCCCGCCCCGACGATCAGCACATCCACATGCTCAAACACAGCAGCCATAGCACCAGCCTATCGACACCGGCACGATGCGCCCACAGGCAAAGCCTCAGCTGGCCCGGTGTATCGGATGAACTCGCGATAGGGCGCGCTTCGCCTCCGCGAGTGAGATCAATTGATCCTCGCCGTCCAGTTCGGCGACAGCGGACTCCGCCCATTCCCTGATGAGCGTCGAGACGCCGATATTCCGTTCTTCCGCCAACTGCTTCAGTCTCGCGTGCAACTGCAACGGCAACCGGATCGAGGTCGTCACCACAATGTCCTCACCGGACTCGAGTCGCGGCGGCACCTGGTCTGCCGGCACCGGATCATCGCTGAAAACCAGCCGATCCATGAACGCGGCCGTCTCTTCCGGACTGGACGGAAAGTCCTTCTCGCTCATCCTCGACTCTCCTCTTCCCACCGCTCGAAGACTTTCAGCTCAGGACTTGGCGGACCTCATACGGCTCGATTCCGATCAGATGTGCCAGTGCCCAGTCCTGCCACTCGAACCCCATGCGGCAATACTATGCTCATATTATCACTGGTAGCAGCGCTTCTTGGATATCTATCGGGAGTATCGCTGCCAACGCGGACCGCCAGGGTCAGTCGCGGTGGCGGAGGCCGCTGGCTCGGAGGACTCTGCGGGCGATGGCGGCTCGGATGGATTCTTCGGTGCCGAGGATGCGGACGTGGGTGCGGGCTCGGGTGACGGCGGTGTAGAGGAGTTCTCGGGTGAGGAGGGTGGATTCGGGGCCGGGGAGGATGGTGGTGACGGTGTCGTATTGGGAGCCCTGGCTGCGGTGGATGGTCATCGCGTAGACGGTGGTGACGCCGGGGAATTGGGTGGGGTGCACGAGGTAGGGGTCGGTGCCGCGTTGTAGGGCGGCGCGCAGGGTGCCGTCGGGCATGCGGACGATGACGCCGGTGTCGCCGTTGTAGACGCGGGCCTCGTGGTCGTTGGCGGTGACCAGCAGCGGCTGGCCCGGATACCAGTGTCCGGCACCGGGATCGGTGCTGATACCGGCGGCGACGACCCAGCCGGCGGCGAGCCGGTCCCAGCGTTCGACACCGTAGGGGCCTTGGCGATGCGCACACAGCAGGCGGTGGGATTCGAGGGCGGTGAGCGCGGCGGCCGCGTTTCCGGCCAGCGCCGCGTCGGTGGCGTCGCGGGCGGCGCGCAGCACGTCGGCGCGGACCGCGGTGATGTCGTCGGGTGTGTGCAGGGACAGTTCGTCGCCGCCGTCGGTGAGGAGCGCCAGCGCGGTATCGGCGTCGCCGGCCCGGATGGCGACGGCCACCTCGGCGATGCGGCCACCGAAGCGCCGACCGCGGGTGAGGCGGACGATGCCGCCGCGCAGACGTTCACGCTCGCGGCCGGAGAGCGCGTCCGGGTGGGCGGCGCTGTCGCGCAGGTCCCCGCCGAGGATATTGTCCAGCGCCGGATTCGCCTGTCCGGGAACGGGTCCCGCCACCAGATCGGCGAGCACCGCGCCCGCGTCGACGGAGGCGAGCTGGTCGGGGTCACCGACCAGGACCAGCCGGGCGTCGGGGCGGACGGCGGGCAACAGCCGGCTCATCATGGTCAGCGACACCATGGAGGTCTCGTCGACCACGATCACGTCGTAGGGCAGCCGGTTGAATTCGTTGTGCTTGAAGCGGCCCGCGCCACCACGCTGCCAGCCGAGCAAGCGGTGCAGGGTGGCGGCGGTCAGTTCGGGCAGGCCGATGTCACCGGCCTGTTCGCGCACCGATTCCTGCATGCGCGCGGCCGCTTTACCGGTCGGGGCGGCCAGCGCGATGCGCAGCGCGGGCGCGCCCGGCATCGCCTGCTGATGCGCCACCAGCAGGGCGAGCACCCGGGCGATGGTGTGGGTCTTGCCGGTGCCGGGGCCACCCGCGACCACGGTGGTCCACTGGGTCGCGGCGAGCGCGGCCGCCAGTCGCTGCCGGTCGGGCGGTTCACCGGGCCCGGCCTGGTCGGGGAACAGCCGATCCAGTTCGCGCCGAACCAGTTCGGCGTCCACCATCGGATGGGAGGCGGCCCGCTCGGTCAGCACCCGGCGGATGGTTTCCTCCTGCCGGTAGTACCGGTCGAGGTACAGCAGCGGCCCAGTCTGCGCCGCACCGGGCGGGTCGATCAACCGCAGCGGCCGCAGCGGCCCGGCCGGGCTGCCGGTGACCAGCGGACTCACCCGCAGTGCGGCGATGACGGATTCGACGTCGGGCCAGGGCAGGGTGGCCGGGTCGATGGCCGATTCCTCGGTGCCCTCGGCATCCACGCCGATCTCGTGCATGCGCCGCACTTCCAGGCACACCGACCCGGATCGCACCGCGCGCACCGCCAAGGCAGTCGCGAATACCGCCGCCTCGGAACGTTCCCCGCCGAGTCGGGCCAACCGCAAGGCGACATGCAGGTCGGCGGCCGACAGCACGCCGGCATTGTTGAACACCTGCAGTAATCCGGTTCCGCGCTGCGCCAATTGAATCGAGGTCATCGGCCCACTCCAGTCTCACCGGCCAGCACTGCGGTATCACCGGCGAGCATCGCGGACAGTTCGACGACCAGCCGCGTGGGCGGCTGCCAGTCGAAAACTCCTGCGCCATCCGGGGTTTCCGGTCCGATCATGCCGCGCACGAACAGGTAGCGGATCCCGCCGAGATGCTGGTCCGGGTCGTAGCCAGGCAGGCGCCACCGCAGGTATCGGTGCAGCGCAACCGAATACAGGATGGCCTGCAGCGGGTAGTGCGAACGCATCATCTCCGCACCCATGCGCTCGTAGGTGTAGTGCGCCACGGTCAGGTCGCCGGTGCCGAGCCGGTTGGTCTTGTAGTCGACGACGACGAAACGCGGTCCGGCGGTGCGCAGTACGGCGTCGATACTGCCGGTGAGGAAGCCACGCAGCGGGGTGTCGTCCAGATGCGCCAACTGGTCGGCGTAGGGGCCGAAGACGTCATCGCCGGGGACGTGGCGACGCCACAGGTCGGCGATGCGAGGCACGGTGACCCGTCCGGCGGTGGGTTCGTCGCCGCCCGCGAGGGGCAGTTCGAAATCGAGCTCGCTCAACCGATCCCGGGTCGCGACCCCCGCCAGCGTGCCGAACCCGATCGGCGTGTGCATCACGGCCAGCAGCGCGGCCGAGAGCACCTCCGGGTCGGCGTCGAACATCTGCTCGCCGACCGCGTGCAGGCAGCGCGCACGGATCTCGGCGGCCAGATCGGCGGCGTCGGTGTCGACGTACTCGAGCACCTCGTGCACGAGCGTGCCGAATTCCGCGCCGTAGGGCAGCGAATTCATCAGCGAGGGTGCGGCTCCCGCGAACACGTCGACCTCGTCGGCCAGCACCGAAGGGGTAGCGGGTTCGTCGGCGACGCCGCCCTCGGGCAGATCGCTCGCGGGCAGCGCGTCGTGCGCGCCCGCCGTCAGCGCGGAGTACGAGGTACGCCGCCAGGCCTGATCCAGGGTGCGGTCGAAACGCGCGACCGCCAACGGCTCGGTGGCGGTGGCGGTGTCGTCGAGCGGCAGGCGGGCGCGGTTGATCTCGCGCACCGGTTCCACCGCGATCACACCGGGTTCGGCAGCCGCCGCCCATTCCCGAATCCGTTCCAGCGCCACCGAATCCGCGGGCACCGGCACCTTGTCGGCCACGGCCGGACTACCCGGTTCGCGGCCCAGCAGCATGCGGTGCAGCGGCGCGGTCTGGGTGTCGAAGGCGGGCGCCCACCAGGCGACCACCTGCGCGCCCGCGCGGGTGAGCCCCACGTACAGCAGCCGCAGTTCCTCGGCCTGCTCCTCGTCCTCGGCCCGCTTGCGGCGGCTGCTGTAGCCGGGCGCGTCGGGCCCGCCGACATCGAGTACGCGGCGGCCCTGCTCGTCGTGGAACAGCAGCGTCGGCGGATTGCGCATCTTGCCGGTGTCCCAGGCGAAAGGCAGGTATACGACGGGGAATTCGAGTCCCTTGCTGGCGTGCACGGTGGCGATTTGCACCGCCTCGGCATCGCGGTCCAGCCGGCGGCTGCGACCGGCCACACTGCCCGATGCCGGATCCCGGACCCGGTCGGCGAGCCAGCGGGTGAGCGCGGACAGTCCCATACCCTCCCGCAGCGCGGTCTCGTCGAGCAGCTGCGCGATCTGACGCAGGTCGGTGAGCTGTCGTTCGCCGCCCTCCAGGGCGAGCAGGCGCGGCGCGAGTTTCGTTTCGGCGCTGAGGCGTTCGGCGACCGCGGCGAAGCCGGACCGGGCGAACAGTCGCGCGCAGTCCCGCAGGTCCGCGCTGAGACGTCCGACCAGATCCGCACCGCCCGCGTCGATCTCGGCCGCGCTCAACCCCAACAGCGGGGTTCCGGCGGCCAAGCGCACCCGGTCGCCACGATGCGGCTGTTCGAGCGCGTGCAGCACCCACAGCCAGTCGGTGGCCGCGGGTGTACCGAAAACGCTTGCGCCACCGGCCAGCACGGCGGCGACACCCGCGGCCTCGAGTTCCTTGCGCACCAGATCCAGCTGCTTGTTGTAGCGCACCAGCACCGCGATATCACCCGGGCCGATGGGCCTTTCGGTCGGCGTCCCCGCATCGATGCGCATCCCGGAACCGAGCAGGCCGACGATATCGGCGACCACGTCGATGGCGACCCGCTCACGCTGGCGGCCCACGGTCGGATACCCGGACCGGTTGAGCGGTCCCGCGCCACTGCGCGGCAGGCACCGCAGCCGCAGCGGCGTCACCAGTTCCGGCGGGCCCGACAGCCGCGAGAACGGCCTGGTCGCGGCCACCCGGTGCACGGTGATCTCCTTGTGCCCCAAGGCCGCACCGCCCTGGAGGTGTTCGAGAGCGGTCAGCAGTCCGGCGTCACTGCGCCGGTTGGTGGTGAGTTCGCGCTTGCCGTCGGCGTGCGCGACCGCGTCCAGGTAGCTCAGCACCTCGGCCCCGCGGAACGCGTAGATCGCCTGCTTCGGGTCGCCGACCAGCACCAGCGTCGCATGCCCGTGGAAGGCGCGGCGCAGGATGTCCCATTGCAGCGGATCGGTGTCCTGGAATTCGTCGACCAGTGCCACCCGATACCGGTCGCGGATCCGCCCGCAGGCCAGCGGACCGTGCTCGGGATCGGCCAGCACGCCGTGCAGCAGCACCAGCAGATCGTCGAAGTCTCGCAGGCCCGAAAGCCGTTTGCGCCGAGCGGTTTCCACTCGTGCGGCCGCGGCGAAGGCCACTCGCTCGCCCGCCGGATCCTCCTCGGACTCGGCCTCGGGCTGCAGCAGGGCGTGGGCGTCACCCACCGCCGCGGCGGCCAGCCGTTGCGCGTCCGCGGCCGGGAAGGGCGCACCGCCGCGCGCGTACCGGCTCAGGTACAGATCGTCGGCGACCGTGGACACGACATCCTCGATCCCCTCGACCAGCCGCACCCCCGGATCCTGCTCCCCCGCCAGCCCCAGCTCATCGAGCATCCGCTGACAGAAACTGTGCGTCGTCGCGATGGTCCCCGCGTCGAAGTCCGACAGCGCGGCCAGCAGCCGCTCCCGCCGCGCCGCGATCTCCCCCGGATTCCCTTGCGCGAGATGCCGAATCAACTCATCGCTCGACGCGAGCGCCCGCTCCGGATCCCCCAGCGCCGTCGCCACCCCCACGAACCGATCCCGAGTCCGCTCCCGCAACTCCTGCGTCGCCGCCCGGCTGAACGTCACCAGCAGCAACTGCGAGATATCGATCCCGCCCTCGGCCACGAACCGCACCGCCAACCCGACGATGGCATACGTCTTCCCGGTCCCCGCACTGGCCTCCAGCACCGTCGTCCCCACCGGCAGTGGCCCGGTCAGCTCGAACCGATTCGCCGAATCCTCCGGCCCCGCAACCGAACCGGCGACATCTCCGGACCGGCTGGTCGACCCGTGCGAGGCGGCACCGGCCACCAACCCGGAGTCCCACAGTCCCTCGCCGAGGGCCTCCGCGTCGGGCACGTCGCCCGGACGATCCGTGCCCGAAGCCCCGCCTCCGATAGCCGCATCGGCGGCCGAAGCTGTTGCGCCGGAAGCCCGTTCGCCGACCGTCGCGGCCGGACTCGGTTCGACCGTGGCGGGCAACTCGAACAGGTCCGGGGCCTCGGGCACCGGAGGCGAGCTCTCGCGGCGGCGGCGGGACTCGCCCACCGGGCCCTCGCTGCTGCGTCGGGTGCGTGGGGCCGGACGGGGTGACAGTTCTTGATCGGTCAGGGAGAAGAGGTCGTCCGTCATCCGCACGCACCGCCCGAATCCAGGCACAGCCGCCGGGTGCCGCGCGCGGGGTCGGCTGCGGGCACGGTGCGACGTCGGGCTGGGGTGCGGGACAGGATGTTCCTCCTCGGGGCGGTCACGGCTGGCCTTGATTCTCGTTGGTGAGCAAGGGATTCCAGAGGCGGCGCGCCAGTTCGCCGAAACGGGTGGGTTCGGGGTCGGTGCCGGGTGGGGCGGGGGCGGCGGCCTCGGTGAGCTGGTCGAAGCGCGGGGACGGGCCGAGGATGTGGCGGAAGTAGCGGTCGGTGTGTTCGCCGAAGCGGTCGTCGAAATCCTGTTCGGCGGCGTGCAGGGCGTCGTCGGTGGTGGCGCCGGCCAGGCGGCGTTCGGCGTAGGTGGCCGAGGCGGACGGGGCGATGGGCAGCGGTTCGGACAGGCCCTCGTCGCGCAGCAGCACCAGGTCGCGCAGGATGCCGCGGGCCAGGGGCGCGGTCGGCGAGGTGAGAGTGGACTGCCAGGCGGGGCGGTGATGTTTGCCGCGGCCGATGGTGATCGCACGCCAGGACTGGTGGGTGCCGGTGGCGGCCAGCGCAAGCAGCCGAATCCAGGCCGCCATCCGATGTTTCGGGGCCAGTCGCGAGAACGTGGTGCACAGTAGCGCGTCGTCGTGCACATCCGGGACGGTGCCGGTGAGGCGGCGGCCATCCCCCAGATCGACGGCGATATCGATGGTGCGCGCGGGAATCTCGTGCAATGGCCGGGCCACCCGCACCAACTGGTCGACGGTGCCCTCCACCTCGTCGAGCACGGCCGCGCCCATGGTGAACGGCGGCAGGGTGCCGCGCCGCCATTCCGCGGCGCGCAGCACATTCGGGTCCGCACCGGTCAACCGGGCCGACAGCATGCGCTCGCCCATATTCCATTTGGTCAGGCCGTCGAGTTCGATGGGGAGGCGATCGGCGATCTCCTCCTCTTCCTCGGGCACCCGAATTCCCAGGCGCTGCCACAGGAATGCCCGCACCGGATGTTCGGCGAAGGCCACCAGATCCGCGAGTTCCACATCCCCGCGCTCGGTCCCCGGCAGCGGTGTGGGCAGAAACAGCGGGCGCGGCGCCGGCGCCCGGCCCGCGGCCTGCGCCCCCGCCAACGCGACGGTGTCGAAGCTGAACGGATTGTCGATACAGAAGTTGCGACGGTCGAAGGGCTGCAACGGATGCCGCGTCACCACCCGTTCCAGCGCGGCCGCGCCGACATGCGCGCGCACGGTGTCGAGGAGTTCGGCCAGGGGAATGGCCGGTGGTCGATGGGCGCCGGACACCGGGTCGGATCCGGTGTGCAGCAGGATCAGTCGCTCGCCGGTGGCCATGATGGCGTCCAGCAGCAGCTGCCGGTCCTCGCTGCGCGGATCGCGGTCACCGGGGACGCGATGCCGCGCCAGGGCGTCGTCGCCGTCGACGCCGCCGGTGCGCGGGAACACCTCGTCGTCGAGCCCGAGCAGCACCACCACCCGGTGCGGCACCGAACGCATGGGCACCATGGTGCAGACGGTCAGTTCCCCGGTGCGGAAGTTGGCGCGGGAGGGCCGCCCGGCCAGCCGCGCGTTCAGCAGCGCCCCGATATCGCTGAGCCGCAGCGGAATCCGACCGGCCGGTTCCAGCGCGGCGGTGAGTTCCCGGCGGGCCTGCACACCGATCCAGCCCTCTTTCGCGGGCATGTCCGTCAGCAAATCCAGCGCCCGCCCCAGCACCGCCGACCAGTCGGCCGCGGGACGCGCCGAACCCGCCGGTTCGTCGAGGGTGGACCCGCGCAGGTCGCGCAGGCAGACCGCGAGCCGATCCACGAATTCCGCGAACCGCCCGGCCAGGTCGATGTCATTGCTGTCCACATCGTCGAGCGGCAGCACCAGATCCAGCCAGTCCTCGCTGGATTCGCCCGCCGCCACCCCGAGCAGAATCCGGTCCACGGCCGCGTTGAGGGTGTTCTGCGCGAAGTCGCCGAGCCCGAACGCCTGCCGTTGCCGCAGCCCGATACCCCAGCGCGCACCGGTCTCGCCGGCCCATTCCCGCAGCCGCTCGACGTCATCGTCGTCGAAGCCGCAGCGCAGCCGAACCGGTTCGGCCGCACACAGATCCAGCGCCTCGGTCACGGTGACGCGGCCGTCTGCCAGCTCGAGCAGGGTGCCGATCACATCCAGCAGCGGATTGACCGACCGCTGCGCCCGGTCGGCCAGCCGCACCCGCAACCCGTGCGCGGGATGCCCCGGCTCTGCGGGCGAATGCGGCGACGCGGGGAGCGCCCACTGCCCGAACGCCGCCCGCACCAGCGGCCCGTAACTCTCCACATCCGGGCACAGCACGATGACATCACGCGGTTCCAGGGTCGGGTCGGCGGCGAACGCGCCGAGCAAGGCGTCGCGCAACACCTCCACCTGCCGGGCCGGACCGTGACAGGAATGCACGGCGATGGTCCCGTCGGCCAGGCTCGGCTCCGGCATCAACGACCAGCGGTCCTGCCGGATCGCGGCCTGCAGTTCCGACAGCAGCGTGCGCGGGCCGGCGGCGGGTGCCTCCGGCCGCGGGTGATAGGTGTCGATGTGGTCGTAGCCCGCCAGCCGCTGCTGCAGTTCCCGCACATCCCGCCCCAGGGCCGACAGCAGCGGATGCCGCACGCGCACACCGGCATTCGGGATCACCTCGGCGTCGGCGAGCTTGGTCCACAGCGCCGGACTGGGATGCACCAGCCACAGGTGCACACCGCGCCCCGACGACAGCGCCGAAAGCACTTCGAGCTGATCGGTGCTCAACCGCGTCACCCCGAACAGCGAAATCCGTTCCGGCAGCGACACGATCGACGGTTCGACCCGCAGCCGCACACACGCCGAGGCCAGCCGCTCGGCGCGACTGGGCACCCCGACCACCCCGCGCACCCGCCGCCACAGCAGCGGCTGCCACAGCAGATCCGGCGGCAGTGCGTGCCCCGCCCCGTCGGTGTCGTGGCCCGCGGCCCAGTCGGTCACCATGGCCGGACGCTGCGCGCCGTAACTGTCGAACAGCGCCGCGATCCGTGCGGCCGTCGCGTACCGCCGCCCGACCCGATACCCGCCGGGGTCACCATTGCCCAGATGCCGGGCGAGCACGGCGGCCCACGGCTCGGCGAGTACCTCGTCCAGCACCGGCAGCACCGTCCACACGAGCCGCTCCGGCGACCACGGGTCCTGCTCCGGATCCACGCCGGTCGCCTCCGCCAGCACCGCACCCACCAGTGCGGCCGGATCGGCGAAATCGATATTGGCCGCGATGCCGTCGGTGCTGGATCCCGTGTCGGCACAGCCCAGTACGGTGGCCAGGCGCTGTTCGAGCCAGCGTTCGATGCCCTTCGCGGGCACCGCGACCACTTCCGGGGTGAACGGATCGCCGAGCGGATCGGCGAGCAGCTCGGCCAACGCGTCGGCAAGCGTATCCGCTCGTTCGGCCCGGTGAATGTGCACGAGCTGTGTTTATACAGTTGGCGAACGACATGCAAACACCACCCCTCCCGGCTCGCCGGGTGACCCCTGCCACACGCCACGGATTTGCTCGGGCGCGTCACCCGGGAATTCAGGTGTGGTATGCGACAGTGCGTTTCGGGGAGGTTCGGAAGTTGGTCAGGAAAGGCTGGTTCACATCGATGTCTGCGTCGGTGATTCCCCTGGTGCCGAGAACCGGATTCACGGTGCGCCGGGTGGGAGACCGTTGGGAGCTCGTCAACTCCCGGCATTACGGCCGCGGCGTCGTACTCCAGTCCTGGCCGCGCGACCGGCACAGCGAGGCATTCGAGCACTGCTACCGCCTCAATGGCCGCAGTATCGAAGAGCTACAGGCGGCTTTCCACTGAGAACCGCGAAATTCGGTGCGACAGTGTCGATTCGATAACAGAAGCGCCGACGTCCTGCAAGACGTGCGTATAGGGCATATCACCCTCTATTGTCTTCCCTCGTGCGTTCCCCCAAGGCCCGGCGCGTGGCCTCCTCCGCTTGTGTCCTCGCTGCCGCGGCCCTGATTCCGGCCGCGCCCGCGTTCGTTCCCGTGGCCGGCGCCGTTCCGGTGCACACGCAGGGACCGGTCGCCGGTTTCGACGCCGACATGAGCAATCGCATTGCCGCGGTCGACAATTACCTCGCCACCCGCCCCGGCATCACCGGTTATGTGATGCGCGATCGGGTCAGCGGCGGCATTTATCGAAACGGCAACGCCGACACGAACTTCTGGACCGCCTCCACCATCAAGCTGGCAATCGCGGAGGATCTGCTGAACCGCGCCCGCGTCGGCGCGATCCAGCTCGGCCCCGACGACCGCGCGCTCATGGAGTCGATGCTGGCAACCTCGAACGACAATGCCGCCGACATCCTCTGGAACAAGTACGCCGGCATCGACCGCATGTCGTTCAACAACGCCTTCCGCGCCAACGGCATGACCGGGCTGGTACCACTACCCCCGACCACCAATATCGAGCAGGTCAAGCTCTTCCCGGACTGGGGCTTCCAGCAGTGCTCCCCCGCCGACCTCGATCGGCTGATGGACAACGTGCTCACCCGCATGCACCCCGACGATCGCGCCTACCTGCTCGACCGGATGCGCCGCGTGGACACCAATCAGCACTGGGGTGTGTGGGGCGCGGGCGCGGCCATGAACCCGGGCCTGAAGAACGGCTGGTCCGACGAGCAGGGCGGCTGGGTGGTCAATTCGGTCGGCTTCGCGGGTCCCGGTGAGCGGTACACCCTCGCCATCATGACCGAGCAGGGCGATCAGGGCGGTTACACCGACGGCGCCGAAACCACCACGCATGTGGCGCAATTGCTCTTCCAGGGCCGCTGAATTGCTCTTCCGGGGCCGCTGACACCGGCTGCCCCTGGTCATCGACACAGCCTGTTCGCGAATCCTCGGGGACCGACCGCCGATCTTGTATCTTTAACAAAGTTGTCTAAAAGGTCTGTTTTCGGTCGGTCCTGATTGGGCTGCGCTACTCACACTGCACTACCGTTACGGGTGAGTTGTCGTGGTTTCACCGTCTGTCGAGGAGCAGGAACTAGATGAACGCCGAGAATTCCGTCGCGCAGCGCCATCGGGTGGTGGTGATCGGGTCCGGGTTCGGTGGACTGTTCGCCTGCAAGCACCTACGCAAGGCCGATGTCGACATCACGCTGATCTCCAAGACCTCCACGCACCTGTTCCAGCCGCTGCTGTACCAGGTCGCGACCGGCATCCTGTCGGTCGGTGAGATCGCCCCCGCCACCCGCATCGTGCTGCGCAAACAGCAGAACACCCGGGTCATCATGGGCGACGTCACCGATATCGACGTCGAGGGCGGCACCGTCACCTCGCGCCTGCTCAACCAGGACTACGTCACCCCGTTCGACAGCCTGATCGTGGCCGCGGGCGCGCAGCAGTCCTACTTCGGCAACGACCATTTCGCCACCTATGCCCCCGGCATGAAGACCATCGACGACGCGCTCGAACTGCGCGCGCGCATCCTGGGCTCCTTCGAAGAGGCCGAACTGGCCACCGATCAGGAGACCCGCGACCGCTTCATGACCTTCTGCGTCGTCGGCGCGGGCCCGACCGGCGTCGAATTGGCCGGGCAGATCGCCGAACTCGCCGACCGCACCCTGGACGGCACCTTCCGCAATATCGACACCCGCGACGCGCGCGTCATCCTCATCGAGGGCGCGGGCGCGGTGCTCGCGCCGATGGGCCCCAAGCTCGGCGGCAAGGCCAAGGCGCGGCTGGAGAAGATGGGCGTGGAGATCCAGCTCAACGCCATCGTCACCAATGTCGACGCGCGCGGCGTGACGGTGAAGGATCCCGACGGCACCGAACGCCGCATCGAATCCGCCTGCAAGGTGTGGTCGGCCGGTGTGCAGGCCAGCGAGCTGGGCAAGATCCTGGCCGACAAGTCCAAGGGCACCCAGACCGACCGGGCCGGTCGCGTCATCGTCGAACCCGACCTGACCATCAAGGGCTACCCGAACGTCTTCGTGGTCGGCGACCTGATGTCGGTGCCGGGTGTGCCCGGGCAGGCGCAGGGCGCGATCCAGGGCGGCACCTACGCGGCCAAGGCCATCAAGGCCGAGACCGAGGGCAAGCAGAAGGTCGAGGACCGCAAGCCGTTCAAGTACTTCGACAAGGGCTCGATGGCCACGGTGTCGCGATTCAACGCGGTCTGCCAGGTCGGCAAGCTCGAGTTCAGCGGCTTCTTCGCCTGGCTGGCGTGGCTGGGTCTGCACCTGTGGTACCTGGTCGGCTTCCGCAGCCGCTTCGTCACCGTGCTCGAGTGGATGGTCTCGTTCCTGGGCCGTCACCGCGGTCAGATGGCCGCCACCGAGCAGTGGGTGTTCGCACGCCTCGCGCTCGAGGCCCTCGACGATCCCGATGAGGCGCGCCGCCTCGCCACCCAGATCGGCACCGAATCCGCTTCCGGCAACGGCAAATCCGTGGCGAATGACAAACCGGGCGGATCCACCGCGCAGCGCGCGGGCTGATCGCACGCATTCCGCGCGGTCTCGATAGCGGCCTGACCGGGCTGCGAAGTCCCGACCAATCCGGCACACCGGCCGGATCCGAATGTTCGACATCCGTTGACATTCGGGAGAGAGGTCATTCATGGGCAAACGCCAACCGGTCGATTTGGTACGAGAGACGAGCGCGGTGCGGCGACGCCTGGGTTCACTGGCGGTCGCGGGTGCGCTGCCGCTGGTCGCCGCCCTGGCTACCGCGGGAACCAGTGCCGCGGAACCGGTTTCGTCCGACGAGAACCAACCGGCCGTGGTCGACAACCAGCCGGCCACCACCCAGCCCGGCGGCACCGACGCCGGACAGGGCATGGTGGTCGACACCCCGTTCGGCAAGTTCGCGGTCCCGATGCCGCAGGCCATGGCCGATAAAGCACACGCCTACCTGGACGCCACGGCGGCCGAGGTCCAGCCCGCGGACGCCACCGACGCCGTCGCGGGCGACACCGTCGAGGCCGACCCGCTGGTTCCCGCCGGTCCGGTCGCGCCCGTGCGGGTGGGCCGCAATTCCGTCACCGGGGTGCGCGACATCCCCAATTCGCCCCTGGCACCGGTGGATCAGAGCAAGCTGCACCAGCCGGACCCGATGGCCGCACCGGAGGTCGCGCCCATCGCCGCGCCCGAGGGCAAGCTGCGCTTCGGTGACACCCAGATCGACATTCCGGCCTGGATGACCCCCGAGCAGGCCGCGGACGTGAACGCGGTCGCCGCGGGCGCGGAGGCCGATCTGGCCCGCACCTACGATTCGGCCGGTTTCGAGCCGAGTCGTTCGGACCGCATGGCCGCACAGACCGTCGGCACCGCCGCCGTGGGCGCTGCGGTGGGCGTGGGTGTCGCCGCCCCGCTCGAGATCGCGGGCGGGGTCATGGGCGGATTCATCGGCGCGATGGCGGGCACGCCGTTCGCGCCCGCGGGCTGGGTCTTCGGCCCGGCGGTGGGTGCGACCGCGGCCGCCAGCCTGATCGCTGTCCCGGCGGCGACCGTCGGAGCCGTCATCGGCGGCGCGGCGGGCGCGGTGAACGGGTACCTGGCACCGGCCACCCCGGCCGGGGCGGTCGATGCCCCGGCTCCGGCCGGTGCACCGGTTGCCGATGCGGTAGCTATCCAGGAGTGATCGTCGCTCTATCGAGGCCGGAATCCCTCACCAGGGATTCCGGCCTCTTCGGCGTTCCCCTACCGACGAGTTAGCTAATTTTCAGTTATAGCAACGATTTTCATCGGTCCGTTTCCTCACCAATCCGGGTGACCGGTGGGTTCGAATGTCGAGCGTCCGATGTTCACCTACAGAAAGGTCCTCATGGCCGCAGGTAAGCACCGAGCACTGAACCCCCATCGCAACAAGGTCGGAAATGTGGTGGCGGCAGGCGCGGTTCCGCTAGTTTTGGCGATCGTCGGATCGGGCGCAGCCAATGCCGCCCCGGCCGAGGTCGCTCCGGTGGCGCAGCACGACGATGCGCCCAAGCCCCAGTGGCCCGCCGCCGATTCCCCGAATGTCAATCCCTATGAGGGCCTGCACATTCCGGGCGACACCAAGAGTTCCATCCAGTGGTCGCGGCAGGCCCCGGACAAGAGCTACCTGGCCCCCGTCGGCGTGCTGCACCCGCCCGCCCCGGTTCCCGCCGTGCCTCCGATCGCCCCGCCCCCGGGCATGTTCCGGTTCGGCGACGTGCAGGTCCCGGCCCCCGATTGGATCGACAAAGAACAAGCGATCCAGATCAATGACAACTCCGCACAGGTCGAGGCGAATCTCGCCACCTTCCTCGACTCGATCGGCATGGAGCGCAGTCGCTCCGACCGCATCGCGGGGCAGACCATCGGCACCGCCGCCATGGGCGCTGTCGCCGGAGCCGCCACCGCCGCCCCGATCGAACTCAGTTCCGCCGTCGTCGGCGGTGCGCTGGGTCTGGTCGTCGGTGCCGGACTGTTCCCGGTCGGTCTGGTCGCGGGTCCCGCCCTCGGCGCTGCCGCGGGTGCCGCGGTGATCGCCGTCCCGGCAGCCGTCGCGGGTGCCGCGGTCGGTGCCGCCGTGGGTGCGGTGAACGCGTTCAACGCACCACCTCGCGTCGTCGGTGACTGATAGCTCTCGGTAATACCTGCGACGACAGCCGCTTCAGCTAGCAGATGTGCGCTCGCGGCGGGAACCGGCGGTGAGGTCCGTTCCCGCCGCGCACGCGATCGGTGCGTGCGCGGCCGAAACCCGGTTTCGCACAGCCGAGCCCAGCCTTGCCAAAGATGTGCTGGGAGCACAATTTGTGATCCCGAGGCGGCGGCAGCCAGCCATTGACGTGCTGCGGAACCGATGGTAATCAGGACATTTGTCCGTTCAGGACAAGACGTTTGCTCCGTAGTGTCCAATGCATGGACATACCTTCCGCGAACCGTAAAGGGCTGAGTCTCTTCGCCCTGATCATGATTGGCATTGGTTCGATCTTCGGATCGGGCTGGCTGTTCGGCGCCGGGCAGGCGGCGCAAGTCGCCGGACCCGCCGCGATCCTGGCCTGGGTGATCGGTGCGGTGTTCATAGGCTTGATCGCCATGTCGTACGCGGAGGTGGGCGCGGCCTATCCGTTCCCCGGATCCATGGCCCGCTTCGGTGCCATCTCGCACGGCCCGGTGCTCGGTTTCATTACCGGCTGGGCGGTTTGGGTCGCCGTCGCCGCCCTGATTCCCATCGAATCCATTGCCAGCACGCAGTACATGTCGTCGTGGAGCTTCTCCTGGGCACAGGGTCTGATGAAGGACGGCTCGCTGACCCTCGCGGGCATGGGCATGGCGTTCGTGCTGACCGTGGCGCTGTGGCTGTGCTGCTACTGGTCCGTTGGCCTGCTCGCCAAGATGAACAATCTGCTGACCGCGGTCAAGTTCGGCATTCCGGTGCTGGCCGTCGTCGCCCTCATCGCGTCGGGCTTCCACACCGAGAACTTCACCGGCTACGGCGGTTTCGCGCCGAACGGCTGGTCCGCGGTGCTGACCGCGGTGAGTACCTGCGGTGTCGTGTTCGCCTTCAACGGTTTCCAGGCCGTGGTCAATCTCGGTGGCGCGGCGAAGAACCCGGGCAAGGCCATTCCGGCCGCGCTCGTCGGCGCCCTGTCGATCGGCCTGGTCATCTACATGCTGCTGCAGATCGCCTTCATCGGTGCGGTCCCGCCGGAGCAGCTCGCCGAACACGGCTGGGTCGGAATCAATTTCAACTCGCCGTTCGTCGATATCGCCAAGCTCCTCATGCTGGGCTGGCTGGTGATCATGCTCCAGTTCGGCGCCTTCATCTCGCCGTCCGGCGCCAATATCGCGAACGTCGCCTCGGCGTCGTACATGGTGCAGAACCTGGCCGAGTCCGGCTTCTTCCCGAAGAAGCTGCGCGAGTCGCACCCCGTCTACGGCACCGCGCGTCCGGCGATGTGGCTGAATCTCATCTTCTCGCTGATCCTGCTGGTGACCGTCGGGCACAGCTGGCACGCGCTGTCCGGGATCGTCTCCGCGGCCATGGTCATCTCCTATCTGATCGGCCCCATCGCGGTGGGCGTCTTCCGCAAGACCAAGCCCGAACTGCCGCGGCCCTTCCGGCTCCCGGCCGCCAATGTGATCACCCCGCTCGCCTTCACCCTCGCCGGCTGCGCACTGTTCTGGACGCACTGGCCCAACACCGGCCGCATCGTGTTCATCACGCTGCTGTCCGTGCCGATCGCCGTGGCCGTGCTCTGGCGTCGTGGTGAGCGCACCATCATGCAGCAGCTCGCACCGGCGTGGTGGATGATCGCCTTCCTGATCTTCATGTCGATCGTGTCCGCCCTGGGTTCGACCGAATTCGGTGGCAGCGGCCTGATTCCGGGCGGCGTCGACATCGCGCTGGTGGCCGTGGCCGCGCTGGCCACCTACTACTGGGCCGTGCGTGCCGGTGTGAAGGCACACGAGTCGGGCCTGCCCGGCCCGGATCCGGTGCTGGACGCCGAGCCCGAGAGCGTTCCCGGTGACGACATCATCGGCACCGAGCGCGACCGCAATCTGCAGCACGCCTGAGTAATTCACCCTTCCCGCCCGAGCAGTCAAAGGTCTGGTCATGGCACTCTCTGTCTTCGATTTCTTCTCCATCGGTATCGGTCCCTCCTCTTCCCACACCGTGGGCCCGATGCGCGCGGCACAGTTCTTCGCCAACCGGTTGAAGGAAGACGGCCTGCTGAGCCAGACCGCTTCGGTCCGCGTCGAGCTGTTCGGTTCGCTCGGTGCGACCGGCCGCGGCCACGCCACTCCCAAGGCGGTCCTGCTCGGACTGGAGGGACACTCCCCCGCCACCATCGATCCGGATGTCGCCGACACGGATGTGGCCCGCATCCGCAGCACCAAGCGGCTGCGGCTGTTGGGCACCGAAATCGGTGACAGCCACGAGATTCCGTTCGATGAGCCGACCCAGCTCATCCTGCACATGCGCCGGGCGCTGCCGTACCACGCCAATGCGATGACGCTGTTCGCCTACGACCGCGACGGGGTGCCGTTGCTGGAGAAGACGTACTACTCCGTCGGCGGCGGGTTCGTGGTGGACGAGGACTCGGTGTGCGCCGATCCCGACAAGGACGACACCACCGTGCTGGCCTACCCGTTCCACACGGGGGCCCAACTGCTCAAGCACGCTCGTGATACCGGACTTTCGATCTCCTCGCTCATGCTGGAAAACGAGAAGGCTTGGCGCAGTGAGGAGGAGATCCGCACCGGACTGCTCGACATCTGGAAGGTCATGCAGGAGTGCGTCACCCGCGGGCTGAATCGTGAGGGGATTCTGCCCGGCGGGCTGCAGGTCAAGCGGCGGGCCGCCTCCTCCGCGCGACAGTTGCGCGCCGAGGGCGATCCGATGATGCATCGCACCGAGTGGACCACCATCTACGCGATGGCCGTCAACGAGGAGAACGCAGCGGGCGGGCGGGTCGTCACCGCGCCGACCAATGGCGCGGCCGGGGTACTGCCGGCGGTGCTGAGCCACTACGTCGACTTCGTGCCCGGCGCGGATGAGGAGGGCATCATCCGATTCCTGCTCACCGCAGGCGCTATCGGCATGCTCATCAAGGAGAACGCATCGCTGTCCGGTGCCGAGGTCGGCTGCCAGGGTGAGGTCGGGTCGGCGTGCTCGATGGCCGCGGGAGCGTTCGCCGAGGCCATCGGCGGCACCCCCGAACAGGTCGAGAACGCGGCCGAGATCGGCATGGAACACAACCTCGGACTGACCTGCGATCCGGTCGGCGGGCTGGTGCAGATCCCGTGCATCGAACGCAACGGCATGGCAGCGGTCAAGGCGGTCACCGCCGCGCGGATGTCCATGCGCGGCGACGGCAGCCACAAGGTCTCCCTCGACGATGTCATCAAGACCATGAAGGAGACCGGGGCCGATATGAGCGTCAAATACAAGGAGACGGCGCGGGGTGGACTCGCGGTGAACCTCACCCAGTGCTGAGCATTCCTCGGCGCTGAGAGTCCTTCGGGCTCAAGCCATCAACAAGCGGGCGGTACGCGTGAACAGCGTGCCGCCCGCAGCCAATGGCAGCAGGGCCGCGTCCAGGCCGGAGACCTCGGCGGGCCGCTCGTTGGGATAGGTGAGGACGCTCTCGACAGCGCGGGGAGCGGTCAAAGCGTCGTCGGTGACGGCGTCGGAGCCGAGTTCGAGGCGATGCCGCAGCAAGGGTGTCGTGCCCACGTCGGCGGTCAGGTCACCGCTCCAGTAGCCGTGGTCCTCGCCGGTGCGGCCGATCTGCACGCGTTCGCGAAGCCGCAGGCGCGCACCGGGTTCGAGTCGGACGGTGGTGAAGGTTTCGTGCACCGCGCCGCCCGCGACCACTGTCGGTTCGGGGTCGAAATCCAGCTCGCCGCCCGCGGCCACGTCGAAGCGCCAGTGCGCCACCGACTTCAGGGTTTCGCGGCCCGGCAGGGCAATGGTGGCGGCGACCGAGCGGACGCTCAGGCGCGCACCTTCCCCCACGGAGACAACGATATCCAGCACGTCGCCACCCAAAGGTGTGGCGGCCGTGCCGATCAGATGCACCGTGTCCACGCCGGTGTGCCGCGCCGCCAGGCCGCCGACCGCGTGAATGTGCGGCAGCGTCCCGGCGGTCGCGGTGATGCGGAGCTCAGTGCGAATGGGCAATGCCCGCTGCCGCATCGTGTTCGGCGGCCAGGCGCAGCTGTTCGCGCACCCAGGTCAGCACGGGCGTCGCGGCCGGATCCTCGGTGAGCGAGGTGAACACGAACGGCCTGCCCTCGCGCACCTTGGTCGAATCCCGGTCCATCACCGACAGATCCGCGCCGACCATCGGCGCGAGATCGGTCTTGTTGATCACCAGCAGATCCGACCAGGTCACGCCCGGGCCGCCCTTGCGCGGCACCTTGTCGCCGCCGGCCACGTCGACGACGAAGATCTGCACGTCGATCAGGCCGGAGGAGAAGGTGGCGGTCAGGTTGTCGCCGCCGGATTCGACGAGGATGAGATCCAGCGGCGGGTTCGCCTCGATCAGATCGTCGATGGCGTCCAGGTTCGCGGTGATGTCGTCGCGGATCGCGGTGTGCGGGCAGCCGCCGGTCTGCACGGCGGTGATCCGCTCGTCGGCCAGCACCGCGTGACGACGCAGGAAGTCCGCGTCCTCGGTGGTGTAGATGTCGTTGGTCAGCACCGCCAATGACAGTTCGTCGCGCAACTGCCGGCACAGTGCCGCGGTCAGAGCGGTCTTCCCCGACCCGACCGGTCCCCCGATCCCGATCCGCAGCGGCTCGCCGGGCGTGCGCTCGCGCTTGGGGCGGTCATGGCTGTGGTCGTGCGGTTCACCATCAATGAGGTGAGGTGGCATGTTCGGCTCCTTTCACCCCCATCCTTACCCAGCGGTGTAAACCGGGTGTTACCTCCCCGGCGATCGGCTACGACGCGAACAGTGGTAGCTCACGACGCGGATGCCGTTCGGCGAGCACGTCCTGCAACGGGTCCGAGAGGGCCGCAAGGGATTTCACGGCCTCCCGCGCGGTCGCATCGCAGACCGGCGCCAGCCGGATGGTGCAGGCGGCGATCGCCGCGGGATCCAGCGCCAAGAGCCGCTGGGCGGCGGTGGCCGCACCGGTCATGGTGGTGTAGACGAGCACCGACGCGATGTCCTCGGGCGAGGCGTCGCAGGCGACGGCGACCATGCCGAACACCGTGGACAGATGCGGGCGTGGGCCGAGCGCACGCCAATCGACCTGCGGCCACACCTGTTTGGCCAGGCGCAGCAGTCCGCGGCCTTGGGCCCGGGACGCCGCGCGCGCCGACGGGGACGGGGTGCGCGCATCGGCCTCGAGCTCCGCCCGCTCCGCGCCGAGCGTCCCGGCGGCAACGGCCGCGGCCAGTGAAGCCGCCACCAGGCCGGAGGTCCGCACGCGCCGACGCAGGTACAGCTCCACCGACGGCACATCGCGCAGCAGCCCGGAGGCCACAGCCTCCTCGACCCCGCCGGAATGCACGTGCCCGCCGATCGGCAGACGCGAATCGGCGAGCGTGAGCAGGGTGGCCAGACTCATCGGCGTCCCTCGGCATTCCACATGGCCCCGATCCTAAGGCTCGGGCCAGGCACGCCATGCCCACGCACGGCTCCGAGGCGCATCGAGGCCCCGCAACCCTGACCAGCTTTCAAGATCAGGGAGCTCTCATCGCGGAATTCTGTCCGAATTTCCGCGGTGAGAACTCCCTGATCTTGTTGTCGTTGATGGGCACGCGCGGGGGGCAACCCGGCTACGGTGGGACACGTTCGAAACTGGAACGCGTTTCAGTGCGGGTCGCGGATGGAATGGAGACAGGTATGGCTGGCGACGAGGCCGGGCGGTTCGGTGGACGGGTGGCCGTGGTGACCGGGGCGTCCTCGGGGCTGGGGCGCGCGGTGGTGGAATCGCTGCGCGCGGGCGGGGCGAAGGTGTTCGGGGTCGGGCGGGACAAGACCCGGCTGGCGGAGGTTCTCGACGGGCCCGAAACCGGTTGGCTGGCCGCCGATCTCGCCGATCCGAGCGCGTCCAGCGAGGTGGTGCGGGCCTGCGTGGAACAGTTCGGTGGGATCGACATCCTCGTGAACGCGGCCGGGGCGCACGTCATGCGCCACACCGCCGATGTCACCGACGCCGACTGGCAGCACGAACTGGCGGTCAATCTGAGCGCGCCGTTCTTCCTGTCGCGGGCCGCGCTACCGTCGCTGCTCGAACGCAAAGGCTGCATCGTCAACGTCTCCTCGATCGCGGGCCTGGAAGGGCAGGCGTACTCGGCCGGTTACTGCGCGGCCAAGCACGGTCTGATCGGGCTGACTCGTGCCATGGCGCTCGAATTCGACAGCCGCGGAATCCGTATCAACGCGGTCTGCCCCGGCGGCATGACCACGCCGATGGTGCAGAACTTCACCTTCCCCGAGGATCCGGACTACACGCTGATCATGAAGATCGCGGCCGCGCGCGGGCTGATGGAACCGGCCCAGGTCGCGAATGTCATCGCGTTCCTGTGCTCCGACGACGCCTCGGCGGTGCACGGCGCGATCTACAGCGTGGACAACGGCAAGATGGCCTGACCACCGGACTCGCTACCGAACCCGCTGCGGCTCAGGAGTTTCCGGCCCACGCCAGCAGCTTGTCCACCGGCCAGGTGTTGACGACCCGGTCGGCGGGCACGCCGCAGTCGAGGGCGCGTTGCGCGCCGTAGCCGAGGAAATCGAGCTGGCCGGGTGCGTGGGCGTCGGTGTCGATGGAGAAGTCGCAGCCGATGTCGAGGGCCAGCTTCAGCAACCGGGTCGGCGGGTCGCGGCGTTCCGGGCGCGAGTTGATCTCGACGGCGGTGCCGTGATCACGGCAGGCGGTGAAGACCTGTTCGGCATCGAAGCGTGATTCGGCGCGGGTACCGCGATTGCCCTCGACCAGGCGTCCGGTGCAGTGGCCGAGCACGTCGGCGCGGCCGTCGGACACCGCGCGGATCATCCGCCTGGTCATGGCGGCCGAGTCCATCGCCAGTTTGGAGTGCACGCTCGCCACCACGATGTCGAGGCGGTCGAGCAGTTCCGGTTCCTGATCGAGGGAGCCGTCGTCGAGGATGTCGACCTCGATGCCGGTGAGGATGCGCATGGGTGCGAATCGCTCGCGTAGTTCGTCGATGACATCGAGTTGTCGACGTAGTCGGTCCGGCGAGAGTCCGTTGGCGACCGTCAACCGCGGCGAGTGGTCGGTGAGGGCGCAGTATTCATGGCCCAATGCGGCCGCCGCGGCCATCATTTCCGCGATCGGGGCCACTCCGTCCGACCAGTTCGAATGCACGTGCAGATCGCCTCGCAACGCCGCCCGTAACTCGCCGCCGCCCAGGTCCTGCGCGGCGGTCCGCAGCGCGACCAGGGCATCGGGCTCACGACCCGCCCAGGCCTGGGCGATCACCGCGGCGGTTTTCGGGCCGATGCCGGGCAGGGACTGCCAGTTGCGCGATCGCCCGAGCTGCTCACGTTGCGCATCGTCGAGGCGTTCGAGGATGTCGGCGGCATTGCGGTAGGCCATGACCCGCCGGGTGTCCTCACGGGCGCGGTCCTTGTAGTACGCGATCTGGCGCAGAGCGGCGACAGGATCCATGCCTCCAGTCTGCCCCCGCCGACCCCGGCTACCCGACAGATTTGCGGATCATCAACAGCACGGCCGCCAGACCCGCCACGATGATCAGCCCGTAGTGCCCGGGCGAGTGGGCGTAGTCGAGGGTCGCCACCGCGACGACGATCGCGATCAGCAGAAAAAGTAGCCGCTTCACCATTGACTCCCACCCGTTCGCTCCTACCGTAGATGATCGAAATCCCCTGCGTCACATACGAATCAGCTATGGGCAGCGCTGAAACACCGAAAGGCGGCACAGTGGCGACAACACGGCCGCCACGGCCGATTCGCTGCGGCCTGTTACCTTTCGGCCGCTCCTGCGTCATATCAGCAACGACGGAAACCGTGGCCGCACGAACCCGCCGCGCCTCACCAGCAGAAGCCCTGCTGCGGGACTACGAGCAATGCGGTCATGAAGAAGATCGCCACCGCTGCCGCGAGTGCGGCGAGTCCCACCGTTATGCGGTCGCGTCGGATCAAGGCCACGATCGCGAACGGGGTGACCCACAGGAGGCCCGAGCCCAGAACCCAGGGAATGCCGGTCGGATTCATCTGCGGATGCGCGTTGGCTTCCGTGTCGCAGCGGTTGTCGGCCACTGCGAGAGCGCTGATGAGGAGCAGAAAGATGCCGGCGTAGTAGATCCATGCGGCAGCGGCGATCATGCCGAGTACCCACCCCACGACCCGCCGCACAACAGGTGCAGAAATCGTCATGGTCTCGATGGTCGGCGCAATGCCGTTGGCGCACATGAGGGGATCTACTCGTTTCAGTGCTCGAGTCGTTTCAGTGCTCGAGCCTGCGGGTCATTCGGCCTCCGGCGGAACGGAAGTGGGCCTTGCCGTCGCGGATGTCGTGGTAGGAGACCAGGAGTTGGCGGGAGTAGCCGGTGAACATGTCCAGGGGTAGGCCGGCCGGGGCGAAGAGGTGCCGGCCGACGGGGGTGAAGCGGCGGGTCATGGTGGGGATCGAGCCGCCGGCGAAGGCGGTGAAGACGCGGCGTTGGGTGTCGTCGGCGGGTTCGTAGGTGGCGGCTTCCTCCAGTGCGCCGTCGACCGCGCGGACATCAACGCGCATCTGATTGGAGCGGTAGGTGCCCGTGTAGGGGGTCAGGTCGGCGACCTCGATCTGGCCGGTGATCAGGTCGGGGACGGTGATGCCGAGGCAATCACGCAACAGCGACAACAGGATTCGGTCGAACAGGCCCATGGCGCGGGCGTCGTTGCCGTAGGCGGCGAACACCAGGTCGTGGCCGGGCACCGCGACCAGTACGGCCACGCCGCCGGGCGATGCCCCCGAGTGTGAAAGGACGGTGATGTCGCCGAAAGGCATGAGCAGCCAGCCCAATCCGATCGGCGGGATGTGCGGGGTTCCCATGCTGTAGGTGACGGTTTGCATGCGCGCCACCGACTCCGCCGACAGCAGCCGCGTGCCGGACGGCGCGATGCCGCTGTCGAGGTGGGTGCGCCCGAAGGCGAGCAGGTCGCCCACGCTGCCGATCGCCGAGGAACCCGCGGGGCCCCAGGAGTCCGGGAGTTTGAACAGTTCGGTGCGTCGTGAACCTGCCGGATCGGGGAAGTGCCCGATCGCCGTGCTGCGCAGGATCGCCCGCTCAGCCGAGGTGCACGAGTCGCCCATCCCGGCGGGCGCGAACAGATCCTCTTCCAGCAGTTGGTGATACGGCCGCCCGGTCACGGCCTCGAGCACCCGGCCCGCGACGATCATGCCGCCGTTGGAGTAGCTGATGTACTCCCCGGGCGCGAACAACGTGCCCACCTGCTCGGCCATGCCCGCGACGGCGACGCGCAGCGAATCGGGGCCGTTCACGTCCGGCATGTACAGGTCCGCGTCGATGCCGTTGGTGTGCGAGAGCAGATGCCGGATCCGGATCTCCTCCGCGCCGGGTGTCGCGAGCCGGAAGTCGGGCAGGTAGGTGCACACCCGCTCGTCGAGATCGATGCGGCCACGCTCGACCTGCCGCATGATCAGCGTCGAGGTCATCATCTTGGTGACCGAGCCGAACAGGAATCCGGTCTCCGGGCGCATCGGCGCTCCGGTCACCACATTCGTGAGGCCCTGGGCGATCACCTCCTGCTCGCCGGCGTGATACACGCCGACCACGACGCCCGGCACTCCGCTCGACGCGCAGAAGTCCGTGACCATTTCCCGCAGCGCATTGTCGTTTCGTAGCGCATTGTCCGACATTGCCATTCCCTCGAATCTCGGTTCCCGTGGCCGGAACCTCCCGGCCGCCTGTGGGAATGACATTGCGCGGTGGCGCTGACAGCACGCCGACAGTCCACCGACAGCCGATATCGCCCGTCAGAGCGCCACGAGTTCCACCCAGTTCGGATTCCATCCGACTTGGCGGCGATCCACCACGGTCAGCGCGCCGGTCTCCGGCTCGACGGCGTAGGACGTGACCGCGTGCGACTGCTCCCCCGCGGCCACGAGGTAGCGCCCGGCGGGGTCGATTCCCATTCCACGCGGGCAGGTTTCGGTGGCGGTGTGGCCGAGCGGGGTCAACGCACCGGTGCCGGAATCGACCCGGAATCCGGCGATGGTGCTGGAGCGCCGTTCGGAGACATACAGCAGGCGGCCGTCGGGCGTGAGCTTCAACTCGGCCGTCCAGGGATCGCCGATGCCTTCGGGTAGCACTGAGACGGTGTCGAGCGGGGTGAGATGGCCGGTGCCGGAATCGAACTCGTAGCTTCCGACGGTGCCGTCCAGCTCGTTCGTGACATACACCAGGCGTCCGCCCGGATGGAATACGAGGTGCCGCGGCCCCGCGCCGGGCTTGGTGGCGACGAACGCCGGACTGTTCGGCGTGGCCCGCCCGGTCCGGCGATCGAAGAGGTACTGCAGCAAGGCATCCCCGCCGAGAGCCGCCGCGAGCAGGTACCGGTCGGACGGATCGGTAATGATCGAATGCGCATGCGGCGGTGTGGCCAGCACCTCGACCGGCTGCGCGGCCACGACACCGTCCATGCCGATCGCGTTCACCGAGATGGCATTTCCGGTGTAGGACGCGGCGAGCAGGTACCGCCCACCGTGGTCGGTGGAGAGATACGCCGAATTCTCCGGCAGCGGCACCGTCGTCTTCCGACGCAATTCGCCGGTGCCGGAATCGATCTCGAAGCAGGCGACCGACCATGGCACCGATCGCACCGACGCGTAGAGGTGGCGGCGGTCGGGCCCGACCGTCAGCGGCATCACCGTGCCGCCGACGGCCACCGTCTGCACGGGTGAAAGCATGCCGTCCGCACCCAACCGCAGCACCGAGATATCGCCGCTGCCGGCGTTGGACACATACGCGACAACCGTCATGCCATCCGCCCCGCGCGCGCCCGCAGATCCAGTTCGATCTCTTCCAGGCTGCGCCCCTTGGTCTCCGGCACATACCGCCGCACCAGCACGAACAACACCACGCTGACCGACGCGAAGATCCATGCCGAATAGCCCAGGCCCAGATGATTCGGATCGCTCATGACCGGGAACAGGAAGGTGATGGCGAAGGTGGCCGCCCACAACACCGTCGACGCGGTGGCCGTCCCGATGCCGCGCACCCGCAGCGGGAAGATCTCCGCGATCATGACCCAGACGACCGCGCCCCAGCCCAACTCGTACCCGACCCAGTAGAGGTTGAGCACGATCAGGCTGATGATGCCGGTGCCCGTGCCCTTACCCATGGTCAGCACGGTTAGGCCGAGCAGGAACAGCGACAGCGCCATGATCACATTGCCCAGCAGCAGCAACGGCTTTCGACCCCAGCGGTCGACCATCAGGAACACCCAGGCGGTGAAGATCAGTTTGACCGTGCCCATGATCGTGGAGGCGAACAGCGCGTTCTGGGTGCCGAATCCCAACTGCTTGAACATATCCGGCGCGTACAGGTTCACCGCGTTGGTGCCCGCGAACTGCTGACCGACGGCCAGGATGAGCGCCACCACCAGCGCCGGGCGCGCCCAGCGGGTGGTCAGATCCCGCAGTCGGCCGCGCTGTTCGCCGTCGAGGCGCAGCACGTCGCGGATGCTGTCCAGGGCCGCGTCGGGGTCCTCGTCACGGTGCGTCTGTTCCAGCACCAGGCGGGCTTCCTCGTCGCGACCGGCCTTGACCAGCCAGCGCGGTGTTTCCGGCAGCGTGAACAAGCCGAAGAACAGAATCACCGCGGGCACCGCCGCCAGACCGAACATGAGCCGCCAGTTCCCGGAGCCGCTCAGCGCCCAATCGACGATGTAGGCGATGAGAATTCCGGACACGATCATCAGCTGGTTCAGCGTCGACAGCGCGCCGCGCACCCGCGTCGGTGCCAGCTCCGACAGATACATCGGCACCGTCGCCGACGAACAGCCCACCGCGATGCCGGTAATGAACCTGGCCACCACCATGAATGGGTAACTGGGCGCGAAAGCACAGGCCAGCACGGCGGCGGTGAAGATCACCGCGGCCACCATGATGGTGGGCCGGCGGCCGTACCGGTCGGCGAGCCGACCGGCCATCATGGCGCCGAACACCGCGCCCGCCGCCAGCGAGCCGCCGATCACGCCCTTGGCGAAAGAGTCCAGATGCCAGGGCTTCACGATGAACAACAGGACACCGGAGATGACGCCGAGGTCGTAGCCGAACAGGATGCCGCCGAGTGCTCCGAAGAAGTACAGGGAGGAGACGTTGATCCGCCGTCGCTGGGCGGGCGTCGTGGCCGATTGCTGCATGGGTGACGTTCCTTTACTGCCAATCGAGTGTGCCCAGGCTCACATGCTCGATGGGCGAACACAATACGGATTCCGATGCATGTTCGGTATCAGCTCATGCGTTCACGAATGTGAATATTCAGATCGGGTTCGCCTGTCCCAGCGGGGTTTCCAGGAACGCACCGCCGATGTGTTCGGGCAATGCGCCCGGCGGCACCCGATCCGCGAAGCGCTCGGCATCGTCGAGGCTGCGATAGCCGATCGCCTCCGCCTCCCGCAGCGACACCACGGCACGCGTGTTCGCCGAAACACCCCACAGCACGCGATATCCGGGCTCCTCGGTGGCCAGGCACGCCTCCAGCAGTCGCGCGCAGTCGTCCGGCGACATCCACAGCGACAGCTGCCGCACGTCGGCGGGCTCGTCGAAGCAGCTGCCGATGCGCAAGCAGGACACGTCGATTCCGAAACGCTCGTGGTAGAGACTGCCCAGCGCCTCCAGCGCGGCCTTGCTCACGCCGTAGTAGGTGTCCGGCCGCGGGGTGCTCTCGCCGGGCAGCCCGCCGGGCCCGGCCTCCCCGATCCGGCGATAGCCAACCGCGTGATTGCTGGAGGCCAGCACCACCTTCGGTACGCCGGCGATGCGGGCGGCCTCGAGCACGGTGCGCGTGCCGTCGATATTGACTTCGAGGATCCGTGCCCAGTCGTCCTCGCGGCTGATCCCGCCGAGGTGAATGATCGCCTCCACGTCCACGCAGGCCGCGGCCATCAGGTCGGGGTCGTTGAGGGAGCCGGTGACCAACTCGACTTGCTCACCGGGTGCGGCCGGCTCGAGCGGCGCGAGATCCAGCAGCCGCAATACCCGATCCGGACGGGCCAGGCGGGGGCGCATGAGCCGCCCGAGATTGCCCGCCGCGCCGGTGATGAGAACGCGGTGAATCGACATGGGTGAACTCCTCGGTCAGCGGAAATATGGTCGTGGTCAGCGGATTCCGGCCTGCCGCAGGCGGCGCGCCAGTGCTCCGGCGGCGTCGTGCACCAGCGCGCCGATGCGGTGCTGTTCGGCTTCGGTGGTCCGGTTCGACGGCATCGAGCAACTCAGGGCATCGGTGGCCGGGAGCCGGTAGGGCACCGCGGCCGCCGCGCAAGCCACCCCGGCGGTGCCCTCCTGCCATTCGGTCGCGTAGCCGCGGTCCCGGATCACGGTGAGCTCGGAGAACAGGACTTCACGGTCGGTCACGGTGTGTTCGGTGCGCGCGGGCAGCGTGCCGGGCAGCAGCGCGGTCAGCTCGCCGTCGGACAGTTCGGCCAGCAGCACCTTGCCCAGTGCGGTGGCGTGGGCGGGCAGGCTGCGGCCGACCCGCGAGATGAGATGGTCGGAGCTGTGCGATTCCCGGGTCTCCAGGTAGACCACCTCGCCACCGGAGAGCCGGGCGTAGTGCACGGTGAATCCCGTTTGCTCGCGCAGCCTTTCGAGGGTTTCGGTGGCGTACGGGATGGCCGGGTCGCGGTCGAGGTAGGCGGTGCCGCAGACCAGCGCCCGCATGCCGAGCCGGAATCGGGTGCCGGTGTCATCGGCGTCGATCCAGCCCACGTCGAGCAGGGTGCGCAGCAGGCCGTGCAGGCTCGAACGCGGAAAACCGGTGGCCTCGTGCATCTCCGCCAGCGACAGCCAGGACGGCCGCGCCGCGAACACCTCCAGCACCGCGATCGCCCGGCGCGCCGATTTCACTCCGCTCGAACTCTCGTCGTCTTCGGCGCGGTCCGCCGGTCCCCGACGCTGCATGACACTCCTGAAGTCTGAATCCCATCCGATTTCCGATCGTATTCAGATACATGAACTTTCGTCCGATACTTTCTCGGCATCACTTGATGCCCAATCGATGTTGGACGGGTATCAGATGAAGACGGCAGACTATCGGCCATGCTGTCCCTGGAACATGTGCGCGGATTCGTGGTGGTCGCCGAGGAGGGCAGCTTCCGGCGCGCGGCCGATCGACTGCAGATGACCCAGCCGCCGCTGAGCCGGCAGATCCAGAAGCTCGAGCGCGATATCGGTGTGCTGCTGCTGGATCGGACCCAGCGGCAGGTGGAGCTGACCCCCGCCGGCACGGTGTTCCTCGCCGAGGCCCGGCGACTGCTGGCCCTCGCGGAGGCGGTTCCGGCCACCGCGCGCCTGGTGGCCGACGGGCAGACCGGCACGGTGCGCATCGGGTTCACCGCCACCGCGGGTTTCGGCTTCCTGGGCGGATTCCTCAATCAGCTCTCGCTGGCGCTGCCCGCGGTCGAGCTGGTGCTCAGCGAACTGGTCAGCGCCCTGCAGTTCGACGAATTGTCCAGCGGCAAGCTGGATCTGGCGATCGCCCGGCCACCCTTCGACCGCGTCGAGTTCGACGGGCGACCGGTACATCGCGACCCGCTGGTGCTGGCGGTGCCCGCGGGGCATCGGCTGGCAGCGGGCGGTCCGATCGCGGTGCGCGAGCTGGAGGGTGAGCGAATGCTGATGTACGCACCCGGTCCCGCACGCTATTTCGCCGAGTTGATGAACCGGGTATTGGCGGGCGTCTCCTACGACCCGGCCGACCGGGTGACCCAGGTGCACACCATGCTCGCGCTGGTCGCGGCCGGACGTGGCGTGGCGTTGGTCCCGGAGGCGGCGAGCCGTCTGAACCCGGAAGGCGTGCGCTACCGCCATCTGTCGGGCGTGAGCGAGCGCGCCGAACTGTACGCGGTCTGGCGGCGGCATCCGGCCAATCCGGCCCTGCGCCGCGTGATCGACCTGCTGGAGACCTGGCCGGACGCCTGAGAAAGAGAGAGCACTGTGCCCCAGATGTCATCCGACACCATGGCGGCCCGAGACCTGGGACCGGTCCTGGGTCGCGGCCTGCTGTCGTTCCCCGTCACCCACTTCGACGCCGAACTGAACGTCGACGAGGCCGCCTGCCGCGAGCACATCGCCTGGCTGGCCCAATACGATGTGGCCGGGCTGTTCGCGGCGGGCGGCACCGGGGAGGGATTCTCGCTGACCACCGCCGAGATCGACCTGGTGGTGCGCGCCGCGGTGGCCGAGACCGCCGGGCGGGTGCCGGTGCTGGCCCCCGCCACCGCCGGTACCGCCGTGGCCGTCGAACAGGCGCGCAATGCCGAAGCGGCCGGGGCGCAAGGGATCCTGTTGCTGCCGCCGTATCTCACCGAGTCGGGGCCCGAGGGTCTGCTCCAGCATGTGGCGGCGGTCTGCGCGGCCACCTCGCTGGGGGTGATCTTCTACAGTCGCGCCAATGCCCGCGTCGATGACGTGACCGTGGCCCGGATGGCCGAGCGCTGCCCGAATCTGATCGGGTTCAAGGACGGCGTGGGCGATATCGAGACGATGACCCGCATCTACGCCCGCCTCGGCGACCGGCTCACCTATATCGGCGGGCTGCCGACCGCCGAGACCTTCGCGCTGCCGTACACCGAAATGGGTGTCACCACTTACTCTTCGGCGATCTTCAACTTCGCGCCGGAGTTCGCGCTGGCCTTCTACAAGGCGGTGCGGGCGCACGACCGCGAGACGGTCTACGCGCACCTGCGCAACTTCGTTCTCCCCTATCTCGACATTCGCGACCGCACACCGGGATACGCGGTGTCGATCATCAAGGCCGGGCTGACCGCGGTGGGCCGCCCGTCGAGCCGGGTCCGCCCGCCACTGACCGACCTGGACGCGGCCGAGCTGGCCGAACTCACCGCGCTCGTGGAAAGGATTGCCTGACATGGCTTCTCCCGCCGTGCTGGACCGCATCACCGGGGTGCGGATCTCCTCGGTGACACTGCCGCTGCCGGGCGGCATCAGCGATGCGAAGGTGCTCACCGGGCGGCAGCGGCCGATGACCGAGGTGGCGGTGTTGTTCGCCGAGATCACCACGGCCGCCGGGCTCGAGGGCATCGGGATCGGCTACTCCAAACGCGCCGGTGGTCCAGGGCAGTTCGCGCACGCTAGGGAGCTCGCGCCGCTGCTGCTGGGCGAGGATCCCAGCGATATCGCGAGACTGTGGGACAGGTTGATGTGGGCGGGTGCCTCGGTCGGCCGCAGCGGCCTGTCGGTGCAGGCGATCGCAGCCTTCGATGTGGCGCTCTGGGATCTCAAGGCCAAGCGCGCGGGGCTGCCGCTGGCCAAATTACTCGGTGCGCATCGGGATTCGGTGCGCTGCTACAACACCTCGGGCGGATTTCTACACGCGCCGATTGAAGAGGTGCTTGATCGGGCGACCCAGTCGGTCGAGTCAGGCCTCGGCGGCATCAAGATCAAGGTCGGGCATCCGGAACCCGGTGTGGATCTGAGCCGGGTCACGGCCGTGCGCGAGAAGATCGGCGATGGCGTACCGCTCATGGTGGACGCCAACCAGCAGTGGGATCGGCCGACCGCGCAACGCATGTGCCGCGCCCTCGAACCCTTGCGGCTGACCTGGATCGAAGAGCCCTTGGACGCCTACGATTTCGCCGGGCACGCACGGCTCGCACAGACCTTCGACACCCCGATCGCCACCGGTGAGATGCTCACCAGCGTCGCCGAGCACAGCGAGTTGATCCGGGCGGGAATCGATATCGTGCAGCCGGACGCGCCCCGCGTCGGCGGCATCACCCGCTTCCTCGACATCATGGCGCACGCACACCGCGAACAACTGCAACTGGCACCGCATTTCGTGATGGAGGTGCACGTGCACCTGGCCGCCGCGTACCCGCTGGAACCATGGGTGGAGCATTTCGAATGGTTCGATCCGCTCTTCGAGGAGCGCCTCCAGATCCGCGACGGGCGCATGCACCTGTCGGGGCGGCCGGGCCTGGGTGTGACGCTCAGCGAGCAGGCCAGGGCGTGGACCGTCGCCGAATTCGAGGTCCGCTCATGATGGTCCGCCCCCTGACGTATCAATCGATTCCTGTGATGTGGAGGACCTAATGATCGTGGACACGCCCCCGGAACGGATCGACGAGATCGTCGCGGCAGCCACGCGGGCCGCCACACAACTAGCGGAATCCACCCCGGCACAGCGCGCGGCCTGGCTCCATGCCGCCGCCGACGGACTCGACAAGGCCGGTGACGAGCTGATCGCGTTGGCAGTCAGGGAAACTCACCTGCCCGAGCAGCCACGACTGCGATCGGAGCTGGCGCGCACGGTATTTCAGCTGCGCCTGTTCTCCGAAGTGCTCGATGACGGCGAATTCCTGCGTGCCACCATCGATCACGCCGACCCGGCCTGGCCGATGGGACCGCGCCCGGACATCCGGCGCACCGTGGTGCCGCTCGGACCTGTCCTGGTGTTCACCGCGAGTAATTTCCCGCTCGCGCTCAGTGTGGCCGGACACGACACTGCCGCCGCACTGGCGGCGGGCTGCCCGGTGATCGTGAAAGCGCATCCCGGACACCCGGAATTGTCCGCGCGCACCCGCGATGTACTGGTGGCGGCGCTCGCCGCGGCCGGTGCGCCGGAGGGCGTGTTCGACAACATCTACGGCGTCGACGCGGGGACGACCGCGCTGCGGCATCCGGACATTCAAGCCGCCGCCTTCACCGGATCGGTGCCCGGCGGGCGCGCCCTGTTCGATATCGCCAACGCCCGGCCACGGCCGATTCCCTTCTACGGCGAGCTCGGCAGCCTGAATCCCGTGGTGGTGACCGCCGGTGCGGTGACCGCGCGCGGCACCGAGATCGCGCGCGGATTCGTCGGATCCTTCACCCTCGGCGCCGGGCAGTTCTGCACCAAACCCGGACTGTTGCTGCTGCCGGTCGGGCACGGGCTCGAGCAGGATTTGCTGGATGCCGTTGCGGCAGTGCCCGAACAACGGATGCTCAACGACCGCATCGCGGCGGGTTACCGGGCCGGGGTCGCGGTACTGCGCGAACAGGCGAGCATCGCGCGGCTGGTCGCGCCCGACCTCGACCCCGGCGACGACTCCGGTTTCCGGCCCACGCTGCTGCGCGTGCGCGCTGCCGACTTCCTCAGCGATCGTGAGATTTTGGATCGTGAATGCTTCGGCCCCGAGTCGATGATCATCGAATACGACGGGAAGGAAGAACTGCGCGCCGTGCTGAACGCCCTCGAACCCGGTCTCACCGCCACCGTGCACGCGGAAGACTCCGAGCACGAACAGGTCCGGATGTTGCTGCCGCTGCTGACCCGGCTGGCCGGACGGCTGCTGTGGAACGGCTGGCCGACCGGCATCACACTGTCGTGGGCCCAGCAGCACGGCGGACCCTACCCCGCCACCACCAGCCCGCAGTTCACCTCCATGGGTGCCGCCGCCATCGAGCGATTCCTGCGCCCGGTCGCCTGGCAGGACTTCCCCGACGCGCTGCTGCCCGCCCCGCTGCGGGAAGCCAATCCGTGGCGACTGCCCCGGCGCGTAGACGGAAAACGCTGACGCCCCCATCGATCCCGGCAATCCGACAGGACCACGCACCATGACCACCGACCTGCCCGTCATCACCGATGTCCGGCTCACCCCCATCCTCATCGCCGACCCGCCGCTGCTGAATCTGTCCGGCGTGCACCAGCCGTACACGCCACGGCTGATCGTGGAGTTGGTCACCGACGGCGGGATCGTCGGCCTCGGCGAAACATACGGGGACAGTGCGTATCTGACGCGAGCACACGAGCTGGCGCGAGAACTGGTCGGCCTACCGGTGAGTGCGATCAACACCATCGGCGGACTCGGCCGCGCCGAGAGCACGCTCATCGACGCCACACCCGCCGCCAGCGGACTGCGCGGCGCGCTGACCACCGACAAGATCCGACTGTCGGTGGTGTCGGCGTTCGAGGTCGCGGCCTTCGACGCCCTGGGCAAGCATCTGGGTGTACCCGTGCACACCCTGCTCGGCGGCAAAGTGCGTGACCGGGTGGAATATTCGGGCTACCTGTTCTACAAGTGGGCCGAACACCCGGACGGCGATGTTCCGGCCGATCCGTGGGGCGCCGCGCTCGATCCCGACGGCATCGTGGCCCTGGCCCGGAAGTTCCTGGTACACGGCGGTTTCCGCTCGTTCAAGCTCAAGGGCGGCGTCTTCGCGCCCGACGAGGAGATCGCCGCGATCAAGGCGCTCGCGCAGGCCTTCCCGGGTGCCCCACTGCGACTGGACCCCAACGGCGGCTGGTCACTACCGACCGCACTGCGAGTGGCCGAGGAACTCACCGGCATCGTCGAATACCTGGAGGATCCCACCGCCACCGTCGAGGACATGGCCGAGGTCCACCGCCGCAGCGGAATCCCCCTGGCCACCAACATGATCGTCACCTCCCTGGCCGAAGTGAAACCCACCTTCGACCTGAACGCAGTACAGATCGTGCTCTCCGACCACCACTTCTGGGGTGGCCTGCAGGCCACCCGCGACCTCGCCGCCACCTGCCGCGCCTACGGCAAGGGCCTATCGATGCACAGCAATACCCACCTCGGCATCAGCCTGGCCGCCATGACCCACGTAGCCGCCACCGTCCCAAACCTGGCCTACGCCTGCGACACCCACTACCCCTGGCAGTCCGAGGACATCATCACCGACCGCTTCACCTTCACCGCCGGCGCCCTCGACGTCCCCGACCTCCCCGGCCTCGGCGTAAACCTGAACCACGACACCCTCGCCCGCCTCCACGAACGCTGGACCACCATGCCCGCCATGCGCGAACGCGACGACACCGCCGCCCTGCGCCGGGCCGAAGCCAGAATCCACGCCTCCCGATCAGAGCACAATTGGACCACCGCTCCCTAGACACACAGCCGGTCAAGTGGCGCCCCAAAGCACACCCACACCGACGCACTATCCACCGTTGCTGACGCATTCCGCGCTATCCCCGGCGACCAGCGCAACCTAGCCGAAGGTCAACGAGCACATGTCATCTCTGGACCTTCGTGGTATCCGCTCATGCCGATGTCCGAGCAGTTTCAGGGGACGACGAAGGGCTGCCTGCATCGTTTCACGACCTGATATCGGTGTGGCCGCGGGCGTGCGCGAAGTCGAGGAACCGTTCGCACATTGCCGCGTCAAAAGCCTTGGCACGCTCGATTGTGTCCCAAGTAGTGAACCGGGCGCGGCGTAGATACCAATCCATCAGCTCGGCCGCATCTACGGCCCGGCCATCGTGGAGTGCCAGAACGACGACTCCCCGCAGTCTGGTGGGATCGGGGTTGTTCTGCTCGACACCCATCGTGCTGGGTTGCCGTCCGAGGTCCAGTAGCTTGTCGATACTGTTCCGTTCGGATATCCAGCCATACACCCAACTACGCAGCATCATCATGAAGCGGTCGACAGCTGGTGCGATGTCGGACTCACTGGCGATCCAAATCTTCTGCGAAGAAGGGTCGAATCGGGAGTAGAAGTAGCCGAAGGAGACAGACTCGAGATAACTGCTCTGCCAACGGTCGGCCATCTCTTCGGCGACGCTGGTCAATGCCCCAGGTGACACCTCACGGAGGACCGCTGCGACAGTGTCGGACACCATCTGAACGTCGGCGGCAAGACTCAGCCCATCATCCCAGCGCAGCCTCACAAGTAGAGCCGAAGTCAGTCCTGGGACCTCGATTTGCGGTGCGGTGAACCACAATCTCCGCCATGCGGGATAGCGCCTTCCAGGCTGCTCGTTCGGGATATCGTCGAGCGCCTCGGACGGCAGGTATCCCTCTGCCGCAAGTGTTCTCGTCAGCTCGGCGGAGATCTGCTTCATCAAACGCGCGGATCGTGCGCCACTCATTCCCTCGCCTTGCCTTCGACGTGATATCTATCCAAGCAGCGCTCCACCGCTACTTCTTCCCGTACGAGGATGCGATCCGACTGGCCCGATCGCAACCACTCCAGAGCCGTTGCGGCACGCATATCCGCTCATTGCCGCATCCCGCGCGGTCCCCGGTCGCCAGCGGAACCCAGTTGAAGTTCAACGGCCCCTTGACATCTCGGGACCGCCGCGGTGTTTGCTCATGCCGAGTATCGTGAATCCCTCCATCACGACACTGTGCCAGACGGCACAGTGGTCGCATGAGCCGCAAGGGACCCGAACGCCCAGCGTGTGCGATCTGTCGGGCGCCGATGACACCGATCGTGTACGGCCTGCTCCCGTACCCCATAATGCTGAAAGTCGAACGCGGCGAGATCATTCGGGGCGGTTGCGTTGCCGACCCTGATTCACCGAGTTGGGGGTGCAGGGCATGCGATGACAATGATTCCCACGGACTTCCGAGTTTCATGCGTGGACAGCGCTGACGGTCCGGCCACTACCAAGCGATGGAAAGGTGCGACCGGGCAATCGACGAGGACACGACCCACTCCTCGCCTTCCTGGAACTCCGCCGGCCCTGGCAGAGACAACTGGACTTACCCACTGTGTCCTCCAGTTGCCGACACTGAGTACCGCGATATCGCTCAGGCGACGGTCTCTGCGCTGAGAGATGTACTCAAAATCTCGGAACCGCAGCAGCTTTCGATCACCAATGAGGGCTATCTCGGCGAGCAGCCCGATGTCTCCGCGATGGGGCTGTGTGAGTCACAGGAGTGATAACAGTGCGAACCGCGAGCCGTGATCAGCGCTTCTTGACTACCCCTGATCTTGTCGCTGACGGCCACTCGAACGCGTCCGGGCGACCAGAACGAACGCCTCGCGCCGGTAGCGGATGTCCTGCGAGCGATTGCCTAGCCTGTACTGCAGGCTCATCGCGTGGTATCGATCGTGCTGGTTGTGGTCTCGAGGTTCACCCGTAGTGATCGGATCCGACACACGACGTTCTGCGCATCTGGTCGAGAACCACTGCAGGGTAAGGCATTCTGTCGTGCCGCCACCCGCGCGCCATCGAGTTCGACAGCACCACATCAGCCGTGCGCGCCGGTTCGGATCGATATCCACCAATGCTCATGGTCCAGCTCGTTCGGTTGCTGCGAGCTGTCGTCGGCCAACCTGGCGCGTCTGGATTCGGTTCGGTGGAGAATCTCACCGCGCCGGGCAGTAGGCGAATACCTTGAGGCCCACGCATCGAGTCGCCCTCGGTGGGAACGGCGCACGCCGTTAGTCGACCATGCGGTGCAGGTCGGCTTCATCGAAGACGGTCATCCATTCTGCGCCGACGGCTCGGTAGCCGAAGCGGGCGTTGAGGGCGTTGATCACTGCGGGCATGTGGGCTGCGCCGTAGACGACGGCTACGATCTCGCGGCGGTCATGGCGTTCCTCGTAGACCTGGGAGAGGGTTGATACCAGGTCGGCGTCGCGGTCATGGATCGCGAACTCGGTCATGCGGCGGGAGCGCATCCGGATTTCGGAGTTGTCGTTGATCTCGAATCGGTTGCGCAACAACCATCCTCGGCCGCCGAGGGCCATGACCACCACGTAGAACGGAATCATCAGCACGAGGTCCAGGAACGACAGCAGGTCCAGCCGCTCCCGACGACTGTGACTCGACTGCGCGTCGGGCCACAGGGTGGGTATCCCCAGTGCCTCGTAGTCGATGTCCTGGTGCACCAGCTGCCACGCGGCGCGCTGGAATGTGAGCCGCATGGCGAGCATTATCGCCATGCCGGTCGAGCTGGGCATGTCCCAGCCCTCCGCGACGACCAGGTCGCACTCCCGCAGCCGCTCCCCCACTTCGCGATAGAACTCGGGCTTTCCGATGTGGATCATCGGAAACAGCCGGAACGTCAACGGCTTTCCCCGCGCTCGCAACTCGATGATCGCCGATCGCAACCCGAAAACGCTGTACTCGGTGATCTGCACCGCCCACCCCCATGGCCGGCAACGGGGCCCGATATGCCCGATTGCTGTCCCCCGAATGGTACGCGGCACCAGCGATTTTGACCTCAACCAATATTGAGGTTGCAAGGTGGACTCGGACGGAAATCCCCAGACAGAGGAGTTGTCGTGCGAGCCATTCGACTTCACGAGTTCGGACCGGCGGAGAACCTACGGTACGAGAGCGTCGCGGACCCGGAGCCCGGACCCGGGCAGGTGCGCATCGTCGTCGCGGCGGCGGGGGTTCATCTGCTGGATACCTCACTGCGGCAAGGGATCGTCAGCGGGCCCATGCCGTTGCCGGAGTTGCCGACGGTGCCGGGGCGAGAGGTCGCCGGGATCGTCGACGCGGTCGGGCCGGAGGTCGACGCGAGCTGGATCGGACGCCGGGTCGTCGCTCATATCGGACAGGTGCCCGGCGGATATGCCGAACTGGTGGTGACCGAAGCCGAACGGCTGCACGAGATTCCGGAGGGTCTGGACGAGGGTGCGGCGGTGGCCATGATCGGCACCGGGCGGACCGCGTTGGGGATTCTCGGATTCGCCGACATCGGTCCGGAGACGGTGGCGCTGGTCCCGTCGGCGGCGGGCGGGATCGGGACGCTGCTGGTGCAGTACCTCGTGACGGCAGGCGCGACGGTGATCGGGCTGGCGGGCGGAAAGGCCAAGGCGGATCAGGTGTACGAGAACGGCGCGGATCTGGCGCTGGACTACCGAGATCCGGCGTGGCCGGAGGCGGTGCGCGCCCGCTACGGGGAGCGGCCCGCGACCCTGCTGTTCGACGGTGTCGGCGGCGAGGTCGCCCGGGCGGGGGTCGACCTGCTCGCCAAGGGCGGGGTGCGGCTGGTGTTCGGATGGTCGGGTGGACAGGTCGAGTTCGACGAGGCGGCGCTGGCCGAACGGGGAGTGACCTCGCACCTGGTGCTCGGACCGCCGATGCTGGCGCGCGGAGGCGGGTTGCGCGCCTTGGAGACTCGGGCGCTGACCGAAGCCGCGGCGGGACGACTGCGCCCGGCGGTACAGAGTTTCCCGCTGACCCAGGCCGCACGGGCACACCGGGCACTCGAGCAGCGGCAGACCACCGGGAAGGTGGTGCTGATCCCCTGAACGGCCGGCCCTATTCGCCTGCGCGGCGGCCCAATCCGCGTTCCATGAAGCGTTGCGCGGCCCCGCGCCGCAGATCCGACAGGGCCTGGACCGGGCCGGTCCACCAGGGCGAGATCTCCAGAGGTCGCGTGACGACGGCGTGGCAGATGAGATTGGCGGCCTCGTCGGCGGTGAGGCCGGGCACGCCGGAGAAGTCGGTGGGCGCGCTCATACGGGTGTGAACCAGCGGCATGTAGACCGAGGTGGTGGTGACGCCGTCCGCGGCGATCTCGGTGGCCACCGTGCGCAACCAGATGTCGAAGGCGCCCTTGGACGCACCGTAGGCCGACCAGCGCGGGGCGGGCGGCATACGCAATCCCCACGTGGAGATGTTGACGATGTGCCCGCGCCCGCGTTCACGCATGCTCGGCAGCAGGGTCAGCAGCAGCCGGACCGGGCCGAGATAGTTGACGTCGATGGTGCGGGTGAAATCGTGGAAGCGGTCATAGGATTCGTCGAGCGGCCGGCGAATCGAACGGCCCGCGTTGTTGATCACCACATCGACCCGGCCGTGCTCGGCCAGCAACGCCTGCCCCAGCTCGGCCACGGCCTCGAATTCGGTGATGTCGGAGACGTAGACGTGCGCGGTGCCGCCCGCCGCGCGAATATCGGCGGCCACCGCCTCCAGGTCCTCGGCAGACCGCGCGATGAGCAGCATGGTCGCACCCGCCGCACCCAGCTTCTTGGCCGCCGCCTTCCCGATGCCGTGGGACGCGCCCGTCACCAGGATGACCGTCTCGGAGACGGCCTCGCGCAAGGCCTTCTCGCGCGGGCGCGAGGTCGGATAGAAGATGCGGGTCGCCACGCGTTCGGCGAGCGGGCGGCCGTTGGACCCGGATTCGTTCGCGCCGGATTCGTTCGCGTTGTTCGGAGCATCGTGCTCAGCCACGCCTCCGAGCCTAACCGGCGGCCCGGTATGTGAACGGGAAGTGAGTGGAAATACCCTGGCCGCGAGACGGATTCCCGGACCAGTATGGGGGCGGTACTCGGGGGGAAGGACATCATGACAACGCAAGCGCCGGAACAGGCAACGCCACAACACGTCTCGATCTGGGGGTGGATCGCCCGCGGGCTGGTCCTGGTGGTGTTCGTCCCACCCCGCCTGCTCTGGGAGGCGATCAAGGCGATACCGCGCCTGATCGCCGCCGCATTCCGGCTGTTCACCGAGCATCTCGCCAAGCCGCTGGCGATCTTGTTCCGGGACTGGGTCTTCCGGCCGCTGCGCAATTTCGTGCGCAACTACCTGTGGCATCTGCTGATCCAGCAACTGCTCTTCGGCGTGATCCTCACCCCGTTGGGCGCGTTCCTGCTGGCCTACCTGCTACGTCCGATCCAGCGCGCCATCGAGGAATGGCTGTGGCGGCGCGTGCTGAAACCGGGCATCCCGTGGATGTTCCGCCACCTCGTCCTTCCGGTCGCCACCGCGATCGTGCGGGTGTTCGTGCTGGCGTGGACATGGCTGATCGTCTGGCCGATCGCCACCACCTGGCGGCAGGTGATCCGGCCCGGCGGCCGCTGGTTTCTCGTGCACGTGGTCGAGCCGATCGATACCTGGGTGCGGCGCTGGATCCTGGGTCCGGCCACCCGCGCGGCCCGTGCGATCGGGCGGACCCTCCGTACGACCGTGGTCTTCCTGGGCACCTGGCTGATCATGTGGCCACTACGGCAACTGTGGCGCTGGATCCTGCGTCCGCTGCTGCTCGCGCTGGCCGCGATCGTGGTCTTCGGCTGGAAGGTGGCCACCACCGTCGTCGCGGTGACGGTGGTGGCTCCCTGCCGCTGGCTGAATCGGACTGTCCTGCAACCACTGTTCGCGGCGATCGCGCGCGCCTGGCGTGCCTTGGCCGCGCCGGTGCGCTGGGCCTACCGGAATGTGGTCATGCCGTGGCGGTCTCGGGCCGCTGAGGTGTGGACGCTGGTTTTCGGCCGCTGAAGAAGGCGATCGCCGCCATCGTGGCCAGCAGTACCGCACCGGTGGTGGTGGCGACATGCATGCCGGTGACGAAGGATTCACGCGCCGAGTCGATCTGCGCGGTATTGCCTCCAGCCTCGGCGAGGGTCTCGCCCAGGGTCGGCCCGAAGTCGCCGCCGGAGCGGAACACCAGCGCCGCCAGCGAGCCCAGCAGTGCCAGGCCCAAGCCGTTGCCGAGTTCGAAGCTGGTCTCGGAGATGCCGACCGCCGATCCGGCCCGCTCGGGCGGGACCGAGGACACCGCCACCTCCGACACCAGTGTGAACGCGATGCCGAAGCCCGCGCCCGCCACCACGGAACCCGCGATGTACCAGCCGATTCCACCGTCCACGCCGACCCCGAGCAGCATCAGGTTGCCCAGGGCGGCGGTGCTCAGCGCGAGCACGAAGGTGGTCTTGGTGCCCAGGGCCCGCCCGATCCGTGCGCCGCTCATGGAGAACACGAACACCACCACGGCCCCCGGAATCCCGAGCAGCGCGGATTGCAGGGCGTCGCGGCCGGTCACCGATTGCAGGTACATGCTGGTCAGGTAGCTCATACCGGCCAGCGACAGCATGCCGACGGTGCTCGAGCCGATGGCCACCGAGAACAGTCCGCGCCGGAACAGGCTCAGATCCAGCAGCGGTTCGGCCAGGTGCCGTTGCCGGCGGATGAACGCGGTCAGCAGCAGCACGCCGAGGATTCCGATGCCGATGGACGGCAGGTCGATGCCCTCGGCCGCGCAATGCTTGATGGCGTAGACGATCGGCAGGATGCCACCGATGGACAACAGCACGCTGGCCCAGTCGAGGGGCCCGCGCCCGGCTTCGCGATGTTCGGGCAGCAGCAGCGGCCCGAAGACCAGCAGCACCAGCAGCACCGGTGTGTTGATCAGGAACACCGAACCCCACCAGAAGTGGTGCAGCAGCACGCCGCCGATGATCGGCCCGACCGCCGACCCGCCCGCGAAGAACGCCGTCCACACGCCGATGGCGGTGGCGCGCGCCCGGGTGTCGGGGAACAGGGTGGAGATCAGCGCGAGGCTCGAGGGCAGCAACGTCGCGCCGCCCACACCCATGAGCGCGCGGGCCGCGATCAGCACGCCCGCGCTGGGCGCGAAGGCCGCCAGCACCGAGGCGATCCCGAACACGGTGGCACCGGCCAGCAGAATATTGCGACGCCCGATCCGATCGCCGACATTGCCCATGGTGATGAGCAGGCCCGCGATCATGAAGCCGTAGATGTCGAGGATCCAGAGCTGTTGCGTGGCAGAGGGATCCAGGCTCTGGGTGAGGGTCGGCATGGCCAGGTACAGCACCGACATGTCCATCGACACCAGCAGGACCGGCAGCAGCAGCACGGCCAGCCCGGCCCAGGCGCGGCGCGGCGTCTTCGCGTCGGGGCGCGCGAGGGTACTCGTCATGACCTATCCTTCGGCTGATTCGGGGCGGACAACGCTCGTTAGTCACACAGGCCGCGCGTACGGCGTACGCGCGACAACGGGTACAGTGTACGCATACCGGTGCGGGAAGGAAACAATTCGTCCGATGACCGAGGCCAAGCTCACCCGGGCCGCCATTGTGGACACTGCCATCACCCTGGCCGACGAGTCCGGGCTCGACGCCCTGTCCATGCGCCGCATCGCCGAACGCATGAACGCGGGGGCCATGTCGCTCTACCGGCACATCCCCAACAAGGACACCCTGCTCGCGGCCATGACCGATGAGGTCTCGCGCCGCAATCCCTACCCCGACGCCACCGGGCAGCACTGGACCTGGCGCGACCGCGTGCGCATTGCCGCCGATGTGGATTGGCGGCTCTACCAGGAGCATCCGTGGGTGCTGTTCACCTTCGCGGTGCCGCGCTACAACTTCGGCGAGCACAGCCTGATCGTGCTGAACTGGCTGGTCGAGGGCTTCCTCGAACTCGGGGTCGACGCCCGCGAGGCCACCCGCATGTCGCTGTCGGTGTGGAGTTACATCGCCGGCGTCGCCCTGCAGGAGGTGAGTGTGCGGCTGCTGCAGGGCCGCGACGCCCAGGCCGAGGAGCGTTCGGGTTTGACCGCGCTGCTCGACGGCGACCCGCACTGGCCGACCCCGCCCGCACTGGCCGCGCTCGAAGGCACCGGCGATACCTCGCTGCTGAATCCGGAACACCTGCTCGACACCGGGCTGGCCGCCCTCTGCGACGGCTTCGAGGTCCGCACCAAGCGCTGATCCGGGCACCGATGAATCCGCCCATTCGGCGTCGTCTGCATGTTTGCAGCGGCTGCAACACTGCGGCATCTGCGCCTGTGCACCGACAGCTCTGGACGAGGAGACCGTATGCCCGCCGACCCCATCCCCGGCACGCCCCGCTGGTTCGACGTCAGCGCCCCCGACATCGCCGCCACCGCCGATTTCTACACCGCACTGTTCGGCTGGACCGCAACCGATCTCGGCCCCGAGGCGGGCCACTACACCCTGCTGCTGCAGGACGATGCCCAGGTGGCGGGCATCGTCTCGGCCGAAAACCCCGACGGCACGGTCAAACCCGCGGTCTGGCTGCCGTATTTCGCCGTCCCCGACACCAAGTCGACGGTGACGGCCGCGGTCGAGGCGGGCGCACAGGTGTTCGTGCCGCCGACGGATGTGTTCGGCCGCTTGGAGTTCGCCATTCTCACCGACCCGGACGGCGCGCCCTACGGTGTCTCGCACCCGTTCACCGATCCGGGCACCGAGCGGTGGGCGCAGGTGCACAACCCGACCTGGGTCCAGTACGCGGCGGTGCGCACCCCGGCGGATGCCATGGCCCATTACGCCGAGGTGCTGGGCCTGACCTACCGCAATGCCGCGTGGGAGACCGCGACCGAGAACGCCTATCAGGCGCTGTCCGCGCCCGGCACCGGCGAATTCGGTGGCGCGCACCGTGCGGGGCCGGGCGAGCCGGCCCCGTTCTGGTCGCTGGTCATCCGGGTGGCCGACGCCGACGCCATCGCCGAGCGCGCGGTCACCTTGGGCGGCAAGGTGGTACAGGAACCGCACGACAATCCCGGACCGTCGCGCCTGGCGGTGCTCGCCGATCCGGCGGGCGCGGTCTTCTCCATCATGTATGTCGGCTGATCAGTTCTCGATCTCCCCGTCGAGGTAGACCCACGCGCCGTGGTCGCGGCGGAATCGGCTGCGCTCGTGCAGTTCTCCCGCCGCGCCCCCGGCGCGGTAGTGGGCCCGGAATTCCACCGTGCCCTCGGTGTGGAAGGGCCCGCCGGTCGCGGTGAGGATCTCGAGCCGGTCCCAGCGCAGGGCCGGATCGAATTCCACGTCGGCGGGCCGGGTTTCGGGGTCCCAGCTGCGCAGCAGATACGCCTCGTCGTGAACGGCGAACGCGCTGAAGCGCGAGCGCATGAGCTGTTCGGCCGTACTGGCCGCCGCCTCGCCCCGATGCAGCCGCCCGCAGCATTCCGCGTAGGTCGCGGGCAGCCCGCACGGGCAGTGCTCGGGCAGCGGCGGTGAGGCGGGGCGGCGGGCGGCGGCGTTGCGGCGCTTGGACATGGGCTCAAGCGTAGAAGCTGCGCCCGACGAGCCCGCCGGACACCGACCACACCTCGATGATCTGCCCGTTCTCGAACTTCAGGATGTCGGTGCCGCTGAGGTCGCGTGCCACGGTGCCGTCCGCGCCGACGATCCGGGCCCCGTAGGGCCGGGCGATGAATCCGGTTCGGGCGTCGGTCATCTCGACGACCGGCTCGCCCTGGGAGCGGTATTCCAGGCCGGGCACCTCGCCGCGGAACTTGTCGATCTGGGCCGCGAAGGCGGCCGGGGTGTGGATGTCGTCGTAGATCTCCGCGCCCGGCTGGGCGTAGCGCAGCGTGAATTCTGCGGCCATGATCTCCTCGGCCAGGGTGAGGTCGCCGTTCCACATGGCCGTCCAGCGCTCGAACAGGTCGATGGCGTAGTCGCGCATCTCAACTCCAATAGTCTCATTGATACTGTCTGACGGGATCAATGTATAGTCTCACCGATATGGTGTCAACCGCAGACAGCATGGCGTCGACCGAAAGGGGTTGCCGGATGGCCGAACTCGGCCCGCAGGACCACATCGTGCTGGGTCTCATCGCCCGGCACGGTCCGCTGACCCCCTACGACCTCAAGGTGCGCCTGGAGGAAAGCGTCGACATGTTCTGGCCGATCCCGCACGCCCAGCTCTATCGCGTGCCGCCGCGACTGGCCGAGCAGGGCCTGCTGCGCGAGGAGGCCGAGGAGGGCGGACGCCGCCGCCGCGTCTTCCATCTCACCGACGCCGGGCGCGCCGAACTCGGCCGCTGGCTGGGCGATCCGTTCGCGGCACAGCCGGAGACCCGCGATCCCGCACAGCTGAAACTGTTCTTCGCCGACCTGGGCGCGCCCGGCGATGTGGCGGCGCTGGCACGCAATCAGGCTGCCGAGCACCGAATGTGGCTCGACAAGTATCGCGAGCTGTACGAGGAGATCGATCCGGAAGACCGGGTCCGTGCGGTCTCGCGGGCGCGGCTGCTGCGCCTCGGCATCATGCACGAGCAGGCGTACGTGGACTACTGGGAGGAACTGGCCGCCGATCCCGGGCGCGGTCCCGGCAGACGACAGTGATTGCCCGGCAGGCGGTTACGAGGCCCGCCCGGCGGGCGTGACCGTCACCGAGGTGGAGACATTGGCCCGCTGATCGGAGTCCGAGTCGGTGGATCCCGGATGCTCACCGCGATAGAGGACGACCGCCAGCACGCCCACCATGACGACCAGCGCCGCGACCGGAGCGACCACGAACGCACCGTGACGCAAGCGCTCGAGCACGCCCGGAACCGGGGTCGGCGCGGCTTCCTGCGGGGCCATGAAGGCGGGCGGCGGGAAGGTCGGGCCGTACGGATCGCTCATCTGTACGACCGTATTGTTCGACCCGAACCAATGCCAAGCAACTCTTTGGCAAACATGCCGAATTCGAGTGAGCCGGCGGCCATCCGCCCAGCTCAACCGCGGTGAGTGAGCTCCGACTCAGTCGTCCTCACCCAGCACGACCGCGTACGCGAGCCCGTCCCAGCCCTTTCCGCCAACCGTTTGCAACACCGTGCCCTCGAGCCGCGGCTCGGCCGCGATCAATTCGATGACCTCGCGGCTGGCCCGCACCGCCGCGTCCGCCGAATCCGCGTCGGCGATGCCACCATTGCGGACCACATTGTCGACGATGATCACCGAGCCCGGCCGGGTCAGCCGCAGCGCCCACCGCACATAGTTGGAGTTGTTGACCTTGTCGGCGTCGATGAACACCAGATCGAACGGTTCGGGCTGCTGCTCGGCCAGCACCGGCAGCGTGTCCAGCGCCGCACCGACCCGGATCTCCACCCGCTCCCCCACGCCCGAACGATCCAGATTCACCCGCGCCACCTCCGCGTGCCTGGGCTCGAATTCGAGGGTCACCACCTGCCCGGATTTACCGACGGCCCGCGCCAGCCAGGTGGTGCTGTACCCGCCGAGCGTGCCGATCTCGAGCACGCGGCGCGCCCGCACCGACTTCGCGATCAGATACAGGAACTTGCCCTGCGGCGGCGACACGTCGATGGCAGGCAGCCCCGCCGCCGCATTCGCCGCAAAGGTCTCCGAATCCCCGTCTCCCACCAGGGTTTCGACAAGATAGCGGTCAACTTCGGCCCACTCGGAAGTCGTCATGACCCCACTCTGCCACCGTGCGCGGCGCACTCCCAGCGTTGTACTCGAGCCGAGAGATTTCCCTCAGGAGTTGACCGCGTCGGCCAGCCTGGGCAGTTGCCGCAGCGGATTGTGGTGTTCGATCTCCATGCGCTGATCCGCGTCGAAGATGTCGCCGAGGCCGGGGGCCGGGTCGTGGGAACCGGTCTGCGGCAGGGTGAGCGCGCTGAAGGGCCAGTCGGAGCCGAACACGATGTGGTCGCGTCCGGTCACCTGCAGCACGCTGGCCATGGCGGCGGCCGAACCGCTCAGCGCGGTGTCGTAGTAGAACCGCGAGATCTGGTTGCGGGTATCGAGGATCGACGGTTTCGGCAGGTCGTCGGGCCACAGCTGACCGAGTACCGATTGCGAGGCGAGCGAGATCCGGTGCGACAGGAACGGCACGGTGCCGCCGGCGTGCGCGAGCTGGAAGCGGATGTCCGGATAGCGCTGGGTCATTCCGGTCACCATCATCATGGTCGCGGCCCGGGTGGTGTCGAAGGTGAACTCCTCCAGGAAGTCCGGCAGTGGCAACCCGGGCTTGGCATTGTCGGGGATGGCGGCCGGGTGCACGAACACGTAGGCGCGGCGCTGGTTCAGCGCGATCATGAGCGGTTCGAAGCGCGGGTCGCCCAGGTAGACACCGTTATAGGCGGACAGCAGGATGACCCCGTCGAGATGGAGGTCGTCGAGGGCGTAGAGCGCTTCGCTGATCGAGGCCGCGATATCGGGCATGGGCAGGACCGCGAACGCGCCGAAGCGCTTCGGGTTCGAGGTGAACAGTCCCGCGGCATAGGTGTTGCAGTATCGGGCCATATCGGCGGCTTCCTTGCCCGCGAGGAACGACACGCCCGGATCCGATACCGAAAGCGCCTGTGCCTGAATGCCGTAGTAGTCCATGAACGCCAGCGCCTGCTCCGGCGACCAGTCCGGCGTCGGATAGCCACCGATGGTGAGGTGTCCGTGGTCGAGCAGCGCGGCCCGGTAGTCCGGCGGCAGGAAGTGGGCGTGCAGGTCGATGCGGTAGGTGCCGGTCGGCGCGGGCTGCTGGGCACGGGCGGGCGCGGTGGGCCCGCCGGGCAGCGCGGCCGCGGCCAGGCCGAGCGCGCCGGCCACGCCGCCGCCCAGCGCACTGCGGCGATTGAGGACGGTGCGGGCACCCGGGCGGAAGTGGGTCACGGCGTTCGCCTTTCGATCATGATCGAAATCGGTTCTGATACTTTCGTCAGAGACGATTTCGGTGACGGTTTCGAGGGAGTGAGGGGCCGATGGCGGCAGAGGCGCACGCGGCCGAGGTGCCGGCGGGAGCGACCGAGGTGCGGACCCGCACCGACCGGCGGCGCGAACGCACCCGCAACGCACTGCTGGGCGCGGCCCGGAAGTTCCTGTCGGAGGGGCGTTCCGCGGTCAGCATCCAGGAGATCACCGATGCCGCCGATGTCGGATTCGGGTCGTTCTACAACCACTTCAAGTCCAAGGACGAGCTCTTCGACGAGGTGGTGCGCTCGACGCTGGGCATCTACAGCGAACTGCGCGACGGCATCGTGGCCCGCTACAGCGATCCGGCCGAGGTGTTCGCGGTCAGCTTCCGGATGACCGGGCGGCTGCAACGCCAACTGCCCGAAGCGGTCCGGGTGATCCTGAACTCGGGTACCGCGATCCTGCTGCGCGACGAGGGCTTGGCCCCGCGCGCCCGCCACGACATCATGGCCGCGCAGGAGTCGGGCCGCTTCGAGCCGATGGACCCGGATATGGCGGTGATGGCGGCGGGCGGCGCGCTGCTGGGCCTGCTGCAATTGCTCGACGCCCGACCCGATGCGGACGCGGACGCGCTCACCGATGAGATGACCTTCCACGTACTGCGCATGTTCGGCATGACCAAGCGCGCGGCGGAGAAACTCACCACCGGCGAATTGCCGCCGCAGCCACAACTCTGAGCGTCTCATCGACCGCCGGCCACCAGGTCGAGCGCGATATCGGTGAGCAGGTCCTCCTGACCGCCGACCAATCGGCGGCGTCCGGCCTCCACCAGGAGCGCGCGCACGTCGACTCCATAGGTCGCGGAAGCTTTTTCGGCGTGCCGCAGGAAACTGGAGTACACGCCCGCGTAGCCGAGCGTGAGAGTCTCGCGGTCCACCTGGACCGGGCGGTCGAGCAACGGCCGGACCAGGTCGTCGGCGGCGTCGGTGAGGGCGACGAGGTCGGCGGCGTGCTCCCAACCGGTCAGGTCGGCGACCGCGACGAAGGCCTCGAGTGGCGTATTGCCCGCTCCCGCACCGAGACCCGCCAACGAGGCGTCCACCCGGACTGCCCCCTCCTCGACCGCGACCACGCTGTCGGCCACGGCGAGGGACAGATTCTGATGGGCGTGGATACCGATCTCGGTGTCATCGCCGAGGACCCGGCGGTACGCGCGAACCCGGTCGCGGACCCCGGCCATGGTGAGCCGTCCACCCGAGTCGGTCACGTAGACACAGTGCGCGCCATACGATTCCATGAGCCGCGCCTGCCCGGCGAGCCCCTCGGGGCTGTTGAGGTGGCTCATCATGAGGAAGCCGGAGACGTCCATGCCGAGCTCGCGGGCGCAGGCGATGTGCTGGGCGGCGATATCGGCCTCGGTGCAGTGGGTGGCGATCCGCACCGAGCGCACGCCGAGGTCGTGGGCGCGGCGCAGATCGGCGATGGTGCCGATGCCCGGCAGCAGCAACGTGGTCAAGCGTGCGTGGGTGAGCGCGCCCGCCGCGGCTTCGAGCCACTCCCAATCCGTATGGCTGCCCGGCCCGTAGGTGAGGCTGCCGCCGTGCAGGCCGTCGCCGTGGGCGACCTCGATGGCGTCCACCCCGGCCGCGTCCAGGGCGGCCGCGATGGTGGCGACCGTGGCGGGGGTGATGCGGTGGCGCAGCGCGTGCAGGCCGTCGCGCAGGGTCACGTCCTGTAGGAATACGCGGGTCATCGGGCGGGCTCCGGAGTCGGCGCGGCCGGGATCGCGGCCGCGGCAAGGCATTCGGCCACGCGCAGGGCGGCCGAGGTCATGATGTCGAGGTTTCCGGCATAGGCCGGGAGATAGTGGGCCGCGCCCTCCACCTCGAGGAACACCGACACCTGATGGGTGACCGGTGCGTTCCCGGTCAACGTGTGCAGGGCCGCATCGGGGGCGAGCGGCGTGATCTGCACATCCTGTTTGAGGCGATACCCGGGCACGTAGGCGGCCACCTCGGCGACCATGGCAACGATCGATTCCCGCACGGCCGCTTCGTATTCGGAGTCCGGATCATTGATCAGCGCCAGCACGGTATCCCGCATGACCAGCGGCGGTTCGGCCGGATTGAGCACGATGATCGCCCGCCCCCGTGCTGCCCCGCCCACGACTTCGAGGGCGCGCGAGGTGGTTTCGGTGAACTCGTCGATATTGGCGCGGGTGCCGGGCCCGGCCGACTTCGATGCGATCGAGGCCACGATCTCGGCGTACGGCACCGCCGTGACGCGGGAGATGGCGGCCACGATCGGAATCGTGGCCTGTCCGCCACAGGTCACCATATTCACGTCGGCGGCATCGCGATGCGTCTCCAGATTGACCGCCGGAACCACGAACGGGCCGATTGCCGCCGGAGTCAGATCGATCAGCCGTTTGCCGTAGGGCGCGAGCGCCGCCGAATTGGCGTGGTGCGCACCGGCGGACGTCGCGTCGAACACGATGTCGATCTCGCCGAACTGCGGCAGGGCGATCAGCCCGTCCACCCCGTCGGCGGTGATCGGCACCCCCATCCGCGCCGCCCGCGCCAGCCCGTCCGACGCCGTGTCGATCCCCACCATGGCGGCCATCTCCAACGTCTGCGACAGCCGCATTACCTTGATCATCAGATCGGTGCCGATATTGCCCGACCCGATGACCGCCACCTTCGTGCGATTCACTGTTCCTCCAGCGTGAAGTCGACGGCACCGAGAACACCTGTGCTGTCGGATAATTCGGATCGCACCCGATCCCCGGGGTGCAGCGGCACCATCGGCCCGAGTGCGCCGGAGAGCACGACCTCCCCCGCCCGCAAGGGCTCCCCGAGGTCCCGGGCGGTGCGCGCCAGCCAGGCCAGCGCCTCGAGCGGATCACCGAGACAGTCCGAACCGGTTCCGGTGGACACGATCTCGCCGTTCACCGTCATCTCCATCGCGATCTCGCGCGGCTCGAACTCACCGAGCGAGAGCCGCCCGCCCCCGAGCACGAACCACCCGCTCGATGCGTTGTCGGCGACGGTGTCGGCAAAGCTGATGTCCCAGCCCGCGATCCGGCTGTCCACGATCTCGAGCGCGGGTGCGGCGTAGTCCACGGCCGCTCGCACGCTCGCCGCGTCCAGGCGGCCGGCCGCGAGGTCCGCGCCGAGCACGAACGCCAGCTCCGCCTCGATCCTGGGTTGCAGCAGCCGGGGCCGGTCCGCCACCGCGGTGCGAGCGGCATCCATATCGCCGAAGAGCACCCCGAAGTCCGGCTGGTCCACACCGAGCTGCCGCTGCACGGCGAGCGAGGTGAGCCCGATCTTGCGTCCCACCCGCTGCGCACCCGCGCGCAGCCGTTCACGAACACCCGTGCGCTGCACCGCATACGCCAGCGCGATATCGCCGGCACCGATGAGACCACGCACCGGCGCACCCGGTTCACCCGTAGCCACCGCCCGCGCCAACCGCGCCGACGCCTCCCGCACCTGCGGGGAATCGATCGAGGCCGATGTCATAGCACCTCCTCCGCATCGCTGTCCTTGTCCATCGAGCCGCGCGACCGGATCCCGCTGACCAACGCCCGCGACTCCCGCTCCCGCACCGGCCCAGCCTCTTCCATGGGCCGAGCCTCATCGCCAGCCGGCGAAGCAACCTCGCCCTCGCTCGGCGAAGCCACCGCACGCACGGCGGCGCGGCGCAGGTCGCGTCGCTCGGGCGACATTTGCGGCACATCTGCGGGATCCACCGACCCCGACCGGCTGCGACTTGCCGCCGGCTCTTGTGCCACTGGCTCATCCGGTTGTGCGGCCTCACCACCGCGTTCCTCGAAGGGCATGCGGTCGCTGGTGGCCGGGCGGAGTTGCGTGCAGAGCTCGCCGATCAGTTGGTGGGTGTGTCCGGGGTTGCTGCTGCCGAATACGAACCGGTCGGGCCTGAGCAGGGTCACGCTGCCGACCGGCGCGCCTCCCTTGGCAAGCCATCGGGTCAATACGCCGGTGTGGTCTTCCAGGTCGGTGAGATCGGCGTTCTCGCCGCGACGTTCATCCGGGCTGCCTTGCGGTCGTCCGCCGAGCGGAAAGACCGTGACGAACCGGACGTTCAGGGCGCGCAATAATGTCAGGTCCTCGACGGACAGTCCGGCGCGTGGGTCGACCGCATGTCCCAGCAAGGAAAAGCTCAGGCCGAGTGCGTCATCCAGGCGAATGATGCGGCCGTCGTGAGTGCGGACCTCCGGTTGCGGGACGAGCGTGCCCTCGTGGCCGCGCCAGGCACGGCGAGGCAAACCCAGGTAGGCACCGCGTCGGAAGCGCGGGGACGGCTTCATTTTCGCGGCGCGGATCCAGCCGCCCAGGCCCGGGACTCGCACGGCCGCTGCCAGTCCTAGGTCACGAGCGGTGGCCAGGACGGGGTTGCCGAGGGAAACCAGGTGTTTGTTGAAGACCGAGAGGTCGATCATGGCCTTGGCGTGGGGGCGGCGTTCGGATTCGTAGGTGTCCAGGATGCTGTGGTCGGCACCGTGTTTCAGGATGGCGGCCAGTTTCCAGGAGAGGTTGTCGGCGTCGCGGACACCGGAATTCATGCCCTGGCCGATGAATTGGGGTGTCATGTGGGCGGCGTCGCCCGCGAGCAGGATGCGGCCATCGCGCCAGCGATCGGCGAGGACGGCGTTGAAGGTGTAGACGAGTTTGCGCAGCACCTCGACCTGGTCGGGGTCGACGAAGCGGGCGATGTGACGACGGACGGTGTCGGCGTCCTCCATCTCGGCTGCGGTTTGGGTGTCGGTCAGCATGAATTCGAAGCGGTGGTGCCCGCCGGGTTGCGGGCAGGACACGATGGGCAGGCCCGGATCGCAGACGAAGTCGAAGTAGGGCAGGTGGCGGAAGGGGTCCGCGCCGTCGCGGGCCTTCAGGTCGACCACCAGCCAGCGTTCAGGAAAGCTGGTGCCGCTCATGCCGATGCCGAGTCTGGTGCGGACCACGCTGCGGCCGCCGTCGCAGCCGACCAGGAATCGTGCCCGCACGCGTTCGGCAGTCGCGGGATCGGTGTCCGGTGTGCCGCTGCCGTATCCGGTGCCACGGCATTGCGCGTGCTCGACGGTCACGCCGTCTGCGTCCTGGGTGAAATCGAGAACTTCGCGACCGCGCCGCACGGTGACGTGCGGATATCGCGCGAGCGCACGCTCGAGGCCGGTCTCCAGATACGGCTGGTACAGGAAGTTCACGATCGGCCAGCCGAGCGGCCGTGCGGTGCTGTGGAACTGGACGAGCACCCGGCCGTCGCCCCGCACCCATTGCACCGTGGAGTCGACGTTCATGTCGGCGGCCAGTTCGTCGGCGACACCGGCGGTTTGGAAGATCCGCATGCCTTCGTCGTCGGTATAGACGGCACGCGCCATGCCGTAGAACTCGGGTTCGCGTTCGAGCACGAGCACCCGGATGCCACGTCGTCCGAGCAGGTTGGCCAGGGTGAGGCCGGTGGGTCCGAGCCCGGCGATCACGACCTCGTAGTCGGTGGTCATGACGGTCCTCCGGTGAGCTGCGGGACGGTGATCTCGGGGGTGGTGACGGTGCGCAGGGCCTGGCGGAACTGTCCGAATTTGGTCAGCACCGTCTCCCCTACCGCGCTGTGCCCCCACACGCTGATGCCCCGGTAAGTCGCAGGCTCCCAGGTGGATTCGAGTTCCGGCCCGATGACCAGGGGGTTCCAGCCGACCTCGAGTTCGAATCCGGACGGCGTGACGCAGTAGAACGACAGTTCCCGGTCGTTGGTGTGCTGCCCGACCGACCATTGCATGCGGAATCCCTGCTCGGTCACCCGCCCGAACGCGGCGAGCATGTCGTCGAGGCTCGCGGACTGGATATTGATGTGCTGCACCCGGGTTCGCAGCGGGTCGATCCGGACGCCGCGAATATTGGCGATGGCGATCGAGTGATGGCGTTCGTTGACCCGCAGGAATCGGATCTTCATCCGCAACCCGGAGATGTTCTCGTCGATGTAGTCGGTGAGCCGGGAGTCGAACACGGTCCGGTAGTAGTCGCGCATCGCCTCCGGCGCGCGCGACACGATGGCCACATGCCCCAGTCCGGCCTCACCGGTGACCCAGCCGGTGCTGAGCATGCGCAGCGGCTGGGTGCTGGTGACCGGCCGCGTGAAGATCTCCTGCGCAATGCCTTTCGGCCCGGCGAACCGCCACAGTCGTTCGACGCCGCGCACCGCCGCGTCCTCGGCGCTGCCCTCGGCGACCGGCACCCCGCGCCCGGTGAGCCGGGCCAGGATGCGGTCGAAGGTCTCGTGGTCGTCGACCTGCCAGCCCAGCGCGGTCACGTCTTCGGCGGGGCCGCGCTGGATCAGGAATCGGCAGCTGTGCTCGTCGAGCCGGAAACGCAGTGCGCCACCGTCGATCTCGTCGACGTGCAGGCCGATGGCGTCCGCGCCGAAGCGCCGCCATTCGGCGCGCCGATTCGACTGCACCACCACGTATCCCAGATGCACCGCGCCGAACACCGATGCGGCATCGCTTCGAAGGAGCTCGCTCATCTGTCAGCCCTCGAGGAAGGCGATGGCGAGGGTGTTGAACAGCTCCGACCGCTCCCACTGCACCCAATGCCCGGTATTGGCGGCCAGGTACAGATCGCAGTCGGGCATGACGCGGGTCAGCATCGGCCCGCCGTCGGGCCGGTTGACCTTGTCGTCCGCACCCCAGATCACCAGGGTGGGGTGAGAGACCTTGCGCAGCCGCGGATCCCGCGTGAAGTCCGTCCGCCACAAGGTGCGCAATGCCAGCGGGCCGGACGGGCGGCGCAGCGGCGGATTCGCGATCACCGCGGGGTCGACGCTGGCCTGATACCGCTGCTCGACCAGTTCTTCGGGCACGGAATCGCCGTCGAAAACCAGGTAGTCGCGGATGAATCGACGGATCTTGTCCCGGCTCGGCCCTTCTCCCCGGTAGTAGTCCAGCAGCGCGTTGAGCCCGGCCGTCGGCAGCGCCCGCGTGGTCCCGACCCCGCCGGGACCCATGAGCACCATCCGCCCGACCCGCGCGGGCGCTTCGATGGCCAGCCGCAGCGCGGCCGCACCACCGTAGGAGTTCCCGACCAGATGCGCGGACTCGATGCCGAGTTCGTCGAGCAGCCCGGCCATCGAGCGCGCGAGATACCCGAACGGGTCGGACTGGTCGATCCACTTCTCCGACCGCCCGTATCCCGGCAGGTCCGGCACGATCACCCGGAACCGCCGCGCGAACGCCGCGACATTGCGCGTGTAGTTCGCCATTCCGCTCGCGCCCGGCCCGCCGCCGTGCAGCAGCAGCACCGCCGGTCCCGATCCCGTCTCGACGACGTGGATCTCGCGTCCGCCGACTCGTACCGTCCGCTCGGTGACGCTCTCGTCGATGCTCGTCACAGCCACCTCCATGCCCGTTGTTGATGAAATCATCAATTACGATCATTTCCCTTGTCAAGGCGTAAATGATGAAACCATCAGAAATGGGGTCGGGTGGGCGGCCGACGGGCATACGAAAAACGCCGATGCCCTGCAGGGCATCGGCGTTCTCGGAGGTGGATCAGGTCAGAACAGGAAGTACCGCTGCGCCATGGGCAGTTCGGTGGCGGGCTGTTCGGCCCAGACCTCGCCGTCGATGCGGACTGTGAAGGTGTCGGGTTCGACCTCGATGCGGGGCATGGCGTCGTTGTTGGGCATATCGGCCTTGGTACGACGGCGAACGTTGGCCACCGGCACCAGTTTCCGGTTCACCCGCAGGCGGTTGGCCAGGCCGTCCTCGATGGCCTGCTCGGACACGAAGTGCAGTGAGGTCGCCGCCGCAACGCTCGGGGCAGCCCCGAACATGGGACGCGGCAGCACCGGCTGCGGGGTCGGAATGGAGGCGTTGGCATCGCCCATGGCGGCCCAGGCGATGGCACCACCCTTGAGGACCGCGTGCGGGCGGACCCCGAAGAAAGCGGGCTCCCACAGCACCAGATCGGCGAGTTTGCCGACCTCGATCGAGCCGATCTCGTGGTCGATGCCATTGGCGACCGCCGGGCAGATGGTGTATTTCGCGACATAGCGTCGCACCCGGTTGTTGTCGGCGGCCCCGTCGCCGGGCAGCGCGCCGCGACGGCGCTTCATGACGTGCGCGGTCTGCCAGGTGCGCATCACCACTTCACCGATGCGGCCCATGGCCTGCGCGTCGGAACCGATCATGGAGATCGCGCCCAGATCGTGCAGCAGATCCTCGGCGGCGATGGTGGAGGGGCGAATCCGGCTCTCCGCGAAGGCCAGATCCTCCGGAATGGACGGGCTCAGGTGGTGGCACACCATGAGCATGTCGAGGTGCTCGTCGAGGGTGTTGACGGTGTGCGGCCGGGTCGGATTGGTGGAGCTGGGCAGCACGTTGAGATGCGAAGCGACGGTGATGATGTCGGGTGCGTGGCCGCCGCCCGCACCCTCGGTGTGATACGAGTGGATGGCCCGGCCACGAATCGCGGCGAGGGTGTCCTCCACGAATCCGGCCTCGTTCAACGTGTCCGAGTGCAGCGCCACCTGCACACCCGACGCGTCGGCGACATTCAGGCAGTGATCGATGGCCGCCGGGGTCGTGCCCCAGTCCTCGTGCAGCTTGAAACCGCCCGCGCCGCCGCGCAACTGCTCCCACAGCGCGTCCTCACGCACCGTATTGCCCTTGCCCAGCAGCAGGATATTGACCGGCCAGGAGTCGGTGGATTCCAGCATGCGGGCCAGATGCCAGGCGCCGGGGGTGACGGTGGTGGCCTTGGAGCCCTCCGCCGGACCGGTACCGCCGCCCACCAGCGTGGTGATGCCGCCGGCCATGGCCTCGTCGAGGATCTGCGGGCAGATGAAGTGCACGTGGCAGTCGATCGCGCCCGCGGTGACGATGCGGCCGTTGCCCGCGATGATCTCGGTCGAGGGCCCGACGACCAGGTCCGGGTGCACCCCGTTCATGGTGTCGGGGTTGCCGGCCTTGCCGATGGCGGTGATGCGGCCGTCGCGAATGCCGATGTCGGCCTTGATGATTCCCCAGTGATCGACGATCACCACACCGGTGATGACGGTGTCCGGGGTGCCCTCGGCACGCGTGGCACGCGCCTGGCCCATGGATTCGCGCAGCACCTTGCCGCCACCGAACACGGCCTCGTCACCGGCGAGACCGGGTCCGCCGCAGCGGTCCTCGGTGATCTCGATGAGCAGATCGGTGTCCGCCAGCCGGATTCGGTCGCCGACGGTGGGCCCGAACAGTTCGGCGTAACGGGCGCGGGACAGTTCGGCCATCAGGCATCCAGCTTTCCGGGTGGGGTGAGGCTGATTCCATGCACCTCGCGGGTGCCGCCGAGCGGGACCAGCGAAACCCGCTGCCCCAGGCCCGGTTCGAAGCGCACGGCGGTGCCGGCGGCGATATCGAGGCGGCGGCCGTGCGCGGCCTCGCGGTCGAAGTCCAGGGCGGCATTGGCCTGCGGGAAGTGCACGTGCGAGCCGACCTGCACGGGCCGGTCACCGGTGTTGATCACATCCAGTTCGATGCGGTCGGCACCGGCGTTCAGTTCGACAGTGCCCTCGGCACACAGATATTCACCAGGAATCATGGCCGGTCATCCGATCGGGTGGTGGACGGTGACGAGCTTGGTGCCGTCCGGGAACGTGGCCTCGATCTGGACGTCGTGGATCATCTCCGGGATGCCATCCATGACGTCATCGCGGGTGAGCACGGTCCGGCCGGACGCCATCAACTCCGCGACGGTGCGCCCGTCGCGCGCCCCCTCGAGCACGTGATCGCTGATGATGGCGATCGCTTCGGGGTGATTGAGTTTGAGTCCACGAGCCTGCCGCCGCCGGGCCAACTCGGCCGCGTAACTCAGTAGCAGGCGCTCCTGCTCGTGCGGCGACAGTCGCATTCGGACTCCTCGTCGAATCGCGGGGACGGATCGTCGGACATTGTGGACGACCCGGGTTACCAGCATGTTTCAGTGATCGCGGCGGTACGCGGGTTCAGTTCTGCGCGTACAGGTTCTGCAGTCGCACCTGACCGCGGGCGACCGTGCGCCCCTGCTCGTCGGTGATCACCACGACCCACAGCTGCTGCGAGCGCCCCCGATGAACCGGAGTGGAAACAGCCGTCAACTTGCCCTCCCGCACCGCACGCAGGAAGTCGGTGTTGTTGTTCACCCCGACCACCGAACCGCGATCCCCCAACCAGGCGCTGGCGGCCACGCTCGCGAGCGTCTCGATGACCGTGCAGTAGACGCCGCCGTTGACGATCCCGGCGGGCTGGAACTGCTGCGGGGTCACCACCCATTCGGCAGTCGTCCCGTCACCGGTCAGTTCGGTGAACTTCAATCCGATCGAGTCGGTGAAGGTGCCCTCGCTGAGCTTGTTCATCAGTTCCGGGGTGATATCGGCCATGGACTTGACCGAGGAGAAGGCATCACTCATGACTCCACGTTCGCACGCGTGATCACGATACGAAGCGGCGGGCTCCCCCAAAACTCGGGGAAGCCCGCCGCGGCAGTGGACCGGGGATCACGGCAGCCCTCCGGATCTTCGCTCGGCCCTGACGCCGATCACGAGTGTAGGTCAGGCTTACCTAACAAAGCAAGTCCCTCGGTTGGGTGCGGATGCGGCAGCCCGATTCCGCCATGGCCTCCGGGTAGATTCCAGGGCGTATCGGTTTGCCAGTTCGTCCAGGTTCGACATCGGAGAAGGACGGGACACCGTGGCCGACGGGCAGACGCGGGCAGTGTTGACGGAGTTGCGCACGGCCGCACACCGATTCGTCGATGTGCTCGATGCTTCCGGTGGGGATGCCTCCGACGTGGCCGCGGCCGGGGCGGCCGACTTCCGGACCCGCGCCCATCTGCACGTCGATCTGATATTCGCGCTGTTCCTGGACGGTATCGATCCCACGGCCGAGGCGCTGGCCCCGATCGTCGAGGCGGCTCGCGCATCGGTCCGGCACGGACGCACGCTCGAGGATGTGCTCGATATCCGGTTGGGCGCCATCGAATACGTGTGGAATCAGTTGGTCGCCACCGCCGATGAACCGACCCGGCGAGTGTTGTTCGATCATGCGCTGCCGCTGGCGCGCTACCACGCGATCGTGTCCACCCGCATCGCTGTCGCCTGCGCCGACTTCACCGCCGCCCCGCGCTGGGAACAGCTCGAACTGCGTCACGATCTCGCCGACGCATTACTCACCGGCCGGTCCACCGCAGGCATGCAAGCCGATCCACGCATCCGGCTCGCCGAGGACTATGTGGTCGTGGTCGCGCGGGCCGCCGACCCGGCCCCACGCACGGTCGGCAACCTGCGCCTGCGGTTCCCACACCCGCCCACCGCGCTGGTGCGTGCGGATGCCGGGGGCTGGACCGCGCTGATTCCCGTGCAGCGTGGGGTCGCCGCCACAACCGTGATCGCCGAACTCGAGCGAGCAGTGCTTCCGGTTCGTGACACGCTTCCCCGCTGCTGGCTCGGAGTGTGCGCGAGCCCGGTGCCGGGTATGCCGGAGGCCTTCGTGGAAGCGCGCACGCTGGCCGAGCTCGGCCGGTCCCTCGGCAGCGGCGAGATCGTCTGCCGTCGTGAGCGTTTCCTGCTCGAGTACGCGATCGCGACCGACGCGCAGACCCGTGCACGCCTGGCCCAGGTCTTCGACGCGCTCGACGACCAGCCCGTCCTGACCGAGACCTTCGACGCGTACGTCCGCAACAATTACGAGCTCAACCCCACCGCCGACGCGTTGCACATCCATCGCAACACGGTCACCTATCGGCTGTCGCGGATCACCGATCTCACCGGCTACGATCCCCAAAATCCCACCGAGGCAATGACCTTGGCCGCGGCACGCACCGCACGCCTGCTGTAATCCGTTTCAGGACAGCATTTTCGCCTGTAGAGCGGCGATGTCGGCGTCGGTGAATTTCAGGCCCTCGTGGACATAGTTGTCGAAGCTGCCGTAGCTCTGATTCGCCTGGTCGAAGGCGGCATCCAGGGCCGTGGCCACGACACCGTCTGCGATGTCACCCGGGGCCGCGCCGCGGTAGTAGTTCGACAGCAGGTAGTCGTAGTAGACGGTGTCGCGGTCCACGCCCAGGAGGGTCAGCAGCACGGCGGTGGTCCAGCCGGTCCGGTCCTTGCCCGAACTGCAGTGATAGAGCACGCTGCCGTCGGCCGTGTCGATGATGTCGTGCAGGACCGAGGCGAATCCCTCGTTCGCGCCGGGCGTGGTGACGAAGGCCCGGTACAACTCCGGGCCCGCGGCGTAGGCGGATCGGATCACCTCCGGTGAAGCCTGGCCCACGACATCGATAGTGCGGTAGGTCGCCAGTGGTGCCACCCGGTCGGGGGCCGCGGCGATCTCGAAGCCCAGCCTCAGGTCATCGTCCAACCTCAGGCGGTGCACGGTGAGGTAGGCCAGGGCCTCATCACTCGCCTTGGACAGCTCGCCGGAGCGATAGACGAGTCCGGTACGCACCTGCCTGCCGTCGACCGTGCGGTAACCGCCTATGTCACGGGCGTTTTCGACGCCGAGCAGGGGCAGCGCTCGCTCATCGGCACCGACGATGACCGCGGCGGTCGGGGCGGGCGGTTCGACCGCGGCGGCGGTTCCGGCGGCACCGAGACCCACCGCGACGGCCGTCGTGAACGCAAGAATCAAATGCAGTCCATTCATCGCCCGACTTTCTCGCGGTCGAGGGAAATATGCCACTGGCAATCTAACAGAATATGCGACGTAGATTTCTCTATTTTGACAGACGATCGATAAATGCCACACTGACCGGCAGATCTTCGCCACGACAAGTCGCGAAAATGGATCAGATTTCGAATTCCGATATCGCGTGATTCTCGACACCGGCGCAATTCTGGCGAATGTCCCTATTCTGATTTGCATGACAATCACCGAAGAGCGAGTTCACGAAGGGCCTCTCCACACGGTGGCCCGTAATGCGTGGCAGTCGATTCTGGTCACCGGCACAGTCTCGGTGGCGCTGGGCATCGTGATCCTGGTGTGGCCCGGACCCACCCTGGTCGTCGCCGGTGTCCTGTTCGGTATCTATCTGGTGGTATCCGGTGTGCTGCAACTGATCACGGCGTTCGCCCTGCCCGTCAGCGGCTGGATGCGGGTGCTGTCGTTCATCACGGCGATCTCGTCGTTCGTGTTGGGCTTCTTCTGTTTCCGCAACGACTACCAGGCCATCGGCCTGCTGGCGCTGTGGATCGGTATCACCTGGACCTTCCGCGGCACCGCACTACTCGTGGCGGCCCTGTCGGATACCGCGATTCCGGGCCGGGGCTGGCAGATCCTGCTGGGTTTCACCCTCGTCGCCGGTGGCGGACTGCTGATCATCGAACCGTTCCGTTCGATCACCGCACTGGTCGTGGTCGTCGGCTGCTGGCTGATCGCCATCGGGATCTTCGAGGTGATCTCGGCTTTCCAGGTCAGACACCGGGCCAAGGACGTCCCGGCGGAAATCTGACCATCGCGCATTACTACAGTGGGGACACCGGGTCATCCGGCGCACCTCCCATAGAGAAAACCCTGACAGCGACATCAATCGTGGAAGAGGTTAATCATGGCGAAGGCGTATTTGGTAGGAAGCGGCATCGCATCACTGTCCGCGGCGACATTCCTCATCCGTGACGGCGGCTTCAAGGGCTCCGACATCGTGATATTCGAGGAACAGGGACGCAATGGCGGCAGTCTGGACGCCGCAGGTTCTCCCGAAACCGGATACACCATGCGCGGCGGGCGCATGTTCGAGATCCACTTCGAGTGCACCTACGACATGCTGCGCTCGATCCCCTCACTCGACAATCCGGCGGTATCGGTCACCGATGACACGTTCGCCTTCCACGAGGACTTCGCGTGGGACGACCACGCCCGCTTGATCGACGCGAGCGGGCAGCCGATCGACGCGCATTCGATGGGCTTCACCGAACGCGACCGGCTCGAATTGGTGCGCTGCTTCGCGACACCCGAGCAGCTGCTCGACGGCAAGCGCATCACCGACTGCTTCAGCCCCGCGTTCTTCACCACCAATTTCTGGTGGATGTGGTGCACCACCTTCGCGTTCGAGCCCTGGCACTCCGCGATCGAGTTCCGGCGCTACCTCAATCGATTCGTCCACCTGTTCAAGACGTTCGACAACATGTCGGGGATCTACCGGACCCGCTACAACCAGTACGACTCGATCGTGCGGCCGATGCTGGCGTGGCTCGGCGATCAGGGCGTCACGATCCGCCTCGACAGCAGGATCACCGACGTGCGGCTGGCCGACGGCGACGCGCTCACCGTCACCGGATTGACCTGCCTCAGCGGCGGGAAGACCGAGGACATCACGATCGGCCCGGACGATCTGGTCATGGTCACCAACGGCTCGATGACCGCGAACTCGACGCTCGCGTCCACCGATACGGTTCCCGCCCTGGACACGTCCGGCTCATCCGGATCCTGGCAGCTGTGGCGCGACCTCGCCGCGAAACGGCCCGGCCTGGGCAATCCTGCGGTCTTCGACTCTTCGATCAAGGATTCCACCTGGGAATCGTTCACCGTGACCACCAAGGACCCCACCTTCTTCGAGGAGATGGAGAAGTTCAGCGGCAGCGAAGCCGGCAAGGGCGGCCTGATCACGATGAAGGACTCCAACTGGTTGCTCACGATCGTGCTCAACCATCAGCCGCACTTCCGCGAGCAGCCGGCCGACACCTACGTCTGGTGGGGTTATGCCCTGTTCCCCGACAAGGTCGGCGACCATGTCGCCAAGCCGATGTCGGCGTGCACCGGGCGCGAGATCCTACAGGAAGCGTTGGCGCACTTGGCGATCGACAACCGCGAACGGATCGTGGACAACTCGATCGTGCTGCCCACGATCATGCCCTACATCACCAGCCAGTTCCTGGTGCGTTCCCACGGCGACCGCCCCGACGTCGTCCCCGCCGGTTCCACCAACCTGGCCTTCATCGGCCAATACGCCGAAGTCCCCGACGACGTCGTGTTCACCGTCGAATACTCCGTCCGCACAGCCCAAGTCGCGGTAGCGACCCTGCTCGGCCTCGACACCAAACCCAAACCGGTCTACAAGGGCCAGTACAACCCGAAGGTGCTCGTCGAAGCCTTGGAGACCATGCACCGCCGCGGCAGCAAGCCGAAGGCCCAAGCCGGAGCCTGACCCCGGCACCGATCATCCCTGCCGAGCGCGCCCGTCCCCGCGCGCTCGGCAAGGATCCACACCGCTCGCGTGAAGGTCGGGGTCACGCCAGGCCCGCGACCCAGTCGATCACGGTCTGTGCGTACAGCTTCGGATCGGTGGCGTGCATCGCGTGAGGCGTGTCGGGGAAGGATCGGTAGGTGATGTCCTGGCCGGCGGCGGTGACGAGTTCGCGGACTCGCGCCGCCTGTAGGTCGGACATGGCGCCCAGCAGTCTGCCGGTGGACTCGTCGACGTGGCGGATGTGGTGGGTCAGCAGGACCGGAACCTTCACGTGCGCAAGCATGTTGGCGTGGTCGCAGGCGGCGGTGGCGGTGCCGGTCGCGAAGGCCCTGCCCCACTCAGGGTCGTATTCGCGCAGGGACTGGACACGTTCGGCCGGGGGCGTGCCGTCCTCCTCGCGGGGCATCATCCGGGCCAGACCGGCCAGCAGTTCCGGCGGCAGATCGCGGGGCATGGCTCGCATCAGGCCCTCGACGTTCCCGACCGACCATTGGTCGCCCAGCCATTTGTTCCACAGCAGGAATATCGGCCCGAGGCCCTGCCGAATCGATTGGCCGACGGCCGGATTCGCTTCGGAAGCGAACAGGGGCGGGTCCTCGTAGATCGCCGCGCGGATCTGACCGGGTTCGGCGAATGCCGACAGCCAGGCCGAGAGGGTGCCGCCCGAGGACAGCCCGCTCACGATGGTCGGCCGCGCGATCACCAGGCGGATGAACCGGACCAGATCGTTGCCGAAATTGTCGAGCGTGTAGCGGCCCGGGGTCCAGGTGGACCGTCCCTGCCCGCGCAGATCGACCGCGAAGACGTGAAAGTGGTCGGCCAGCAGCGCCATCGCCTGCTCGTACCCCCACCAGGATTCACCCTGTGCCGGAATCAGCAGCAGGGCAGGAAGATTGGGCTCACCGGCCACGGCGTAGTTCATACGGATCTCGCCGAGGTCGACGGTGCGTTCCGGAAAGGCGTGCGGCACAAAGATGTCCGCGCGATCATCGGCTTCGAGGTATTTCATCATGCCACCCGATTCGATGGAACTCGATCCCACCACTGTAGCTACGACAACACCACGGTGATCAAGATCGCCGAGCGAGCCGGACTGACCAAGAGCACCTTCTTCCGCCACTCCCCTCGAGGACCGGGAGTTCGGCGAACTCGCGCACACGCGCTCTGCAAGAACTCCGGGACGTGACGGCGATCCTGCGCTGTGTTAAGAGGATTGGTGCCGGATGGCTCGCCTTCTGTGCCAACTATGGAATTCGCCCTTCGGGAGTCTGGGGCGTGCGGTGTCTGGCCAACCATCCAGTAGCAATCGTCGGGGTCCCTGGTGAAGGTGATGGTGGCGGCGAGAGCCGCTTCGAGATCGTTTACGCGGTCGGAGCGTCTGACCATCGGTTCCCGGACCTCAGTTCTGCCCAGATACTTGTTCCGACAACCGGATACGGGTGCTCCGCGGCGGAGGAGTGAACCAGGAGGAGGCGTCGGGGCGGGCGAGGAGCGTGCGCTGATCGGGGTCGGTCAGCAGGAATCGAAGAATGGCCAGCAAGGTGTTCGGCTCGCAGACCATCAGGTAGGTCGGTAGCGAGACTCGGTCCGGGGTATCCCACAGCTTGTGTTGCACGGGCTCACGTGGTGCGGTCAACTCGAGCGCGATGACGGGGTATCCGCCGGTCTGGGCTGAGCCCTTCACCTTGGTGGGCACGATCGTGGCGATCTCGTCCCAGGCGACGAACTGTTCCTTCACCCGGCGCAGAACCGGGAACCGGATCACCCGTCGTACACCGTCGGGATAGAGCTCCACGGTCGCAGCGAGATACCCGACCGAGAACAAGATGAACAATACTGCCGCCACTATTGCGGCGATCAGCGCGAACGTCGCGCCGCTGGAGTTGTTCTTGGATGCCGGCAGCAGGTCCGAGCCGACACCGGCGTGCCGGTCGAGCCACGCGGCGATTCCGTACATCGCGCCCCCGCCGAACAGGAACAGCAGCGGAAGGGTGATGCGGCTCGTTCGTAGCGACACCCCGGTTCCGTGGTCGTTTTCCGTGCAGCCGCGCGCGCCGTTGGACAGCCGATCCCCAAGTCCCGATAGGGCGAACAGGAGCATCAGGGCACCGACGAAGAAGACCAAGATGGCCACTGCACCGATCACAGTGAATCCGTTCTTCCCAAAACTCTTTGCGAGCATCACTATCCAGCCGAGTCCGGCGGCAAGGACGAACACCGCCACGATCATCAGCAGGATCGGGCCGACGGCCGAGCGCCTCTCCGGCCACTCAGGTTGCCAATCCACCGATAGAAACTGTTCGCTCCCCGCGGGCTTCGCTACTGCCATAGCTGCTGTATCCCCTTCGAGATTCCGTAAGAGGCGATTCCGCCGATGACGAGTCCCGCGACGAACCCGACCCCGGGTACCACCGCTGTCGGCCGCGTCGGTGGCCGCAGCCTCGGCCCGTTGGCCGCCTCCGCGCACTCCTGGTGATGAATTGGGCGCTTTGCCCGAGCCTCCTCGCGAAGTCCGGACTTCGGCAGGTCGACGTGATCGGCCCGGCGAGCGAGTCACTCACTTCAGGGTGCGTGCCAGGTCGATTGCCGAGGAGATGAGGGTGCGGTCGTCGGGACCGATCGTTTTGCCCGGCGTGACCGTCCCGTATTTGTCGCCGCCGTAGCGTAGCGGCGTGTAGTAGGTGGAGACGAGGACGTGGTCGTCGACGAGGGTCTCGACATTGAGACCCATGCCGTCGCGATGTCCGCGCGAGATGGTGCCGGGGAACAGTGGGGCCGGGATGAGGGTCAGCCGGGCCGAGCTGTTGTCGGTTTTGAAGTCGTTCGCCGATTCGCTGTCGGCCTTCGTGAACGTGACGGTCATCAGCAGGTGTTTGCTGTCGCTGACGAAGTCGCAGGACGTCATGGCGTCGGTGGCCCGGCCGCGCGCCAAGCTCACCGCACCGATGAGCGGCCGAATGCCCTGAATCCGATCACACAGCGGGGGGACGTCGCGGGGGGCGTCCGGAATCGATTGCGGCAGTTTTCCGATCATGTCCTGTGCCACCGCCACCAGTCCGGCTTCGTCGAGCGGCTTGCCGAGCAGATCGCCCAAACTCGAATTGGTGACCATCAACTGGACGTCGCCGTGCTTGACAGCCAGGGTGCTGGTGCCGCTGATCTCGGTCGTTCCGATGACGCCCTTGTCGGATCCCACCGAGACCTGGTGGCGCTTGCTCGGAACAAGTGCGTCGATACTGGAAAACAGCTGACCTACCACGACTCCCACCGATACCGGCGACACGCCCCGGACGCCGGCGTGACACCAGTCGCTGCGGCCGTCCACCGGGTCGACATCACGGCTCAGGCCGAAATCGCCCTTGATGACCCCGTCGGACTTCAGCTTGCCGACGTCGATCAACGTGCATGGATCGAACGCTCGTGGCACGGTCGCCTCCCCGGTGACCCGTCCCCCGCATCCACTCGTCACGGCCACCGCCGCCACCAGCACACCCAGCATTGCTCGACGCATCCGACACCCTCCCTTTTGTCCGCTCCCCGGGTCGTATCGTAGGCACACCGTAGGCCGGGTGCCCGGAAGGTCGGATTCCGTTGAGCTGAGCCATGATGTCGAAGGCTTGTCCGGGCGGTCCGCCGTTCGAGGTCGATTGCGGCTTCCACGGCAGGTGTGAGGGCGGCGTTCGCAAGTCCAGACCCTTCGCGAAGTCTGAATTGTTCAGGCGCCGGCGGACACAACCTAGGGACCGAACCGGGTGAGTCGGGTTGACTCACGAGGAACCAGTGAGCAACCTTGAGATATGCCATCATCTGATGAGGCCAGGCAGGTCGAAGAACTGACCGACCGGCTCGCGACGCGGTTCCCCGCAATCAGCGCCTGGACCATCACCACCGTGGTGCGCGAGATTCATCAGGGCTTCGATGGCCGCCCGGTGCGCGAGTTCGTTCCGCTGCTGGTGGAACGGGTCGCCGCACGAAAGCTGGTGTCGGCCATACGGTAAGGCCGGTGACCGCCGGACCGGCAGGTCGTTCAGTCGCGAACCTTGCGCTGGTGGACGCGCTCCCAGGCGTCGATGGCGGTGTTCCACTGTTCCCCGGACAGGGTGGTCAACGACATGGGGAACAGGCCGTCCTCCTCCTTCTCGATATGCGGCCACAACGTGTCGAGCGAGGCCGAGACCTGTTGCCGCCCTTCGGGAGTGGTCAGATCCGCGGTCGACAGTTCGGCGGCCATGCCGTGGTGTTCGGCCTCCAGCGCTTCGATGTAGTCGGCGCACTCCGGATCCTGGCGCATCACCGCGAACAGACCTTGCTCCTCGCCCGCCCAGTGCTCGAGGAGTTGACGCTGAATTTCCACCAGATCTGTCCGGGCGGTGGCGATGTCGCCGCGTTCGAGGGCGCGGCGGATTTCGCCGGAGAGGTTGTACACCGCCTCGTGTTCGGCGATGAACTCCTTGATCAGTGGCATGTCCCGGCACCCGCAGTAGTGGCACATGTGTGTCAGTGTTGACGGTGTTCGGCCGGATGCCCCGTCGCGACACCCAGTGGAAGGTATCGAACCGGAATGACTACCGAGATCACACTGACCGATGGCGATGTGACCGTGCGGCTTTCGCCCGGCAACGGCGGCCGGATCGCGGGGCTCGCGATCGGGGGGACCGAATTTCTCCGGCAGGGTGAGCATTACGGCTGTTTCCCCATGGCGCCCTGGTGCGGCCGGTTGCGCGAGGGCCGATTCACGGTCGACGGGGTGGGTTATCAGATGCCGTTGACCGCGCCACCGCACGCGATTCACGGGACCGCGCGCGACGGGGCGTGGGATATCGAGGAGAGTTCGCCGACGCACGCGGTGATCGGCCGGGCGCTGGTCGCGCCGTGGCCGTTCCCGGGCCGGGTCACCCAGCATTTCCGGTTGTCGCGTGACGAGTTGGCGATGCGCATGGTGGTGTCCTCGGATGCGGATCGTTTTCCCGCCCAGGCGGGTTGGCATCCGTGGTTCCTGCGGCATCCGACCCCCGGGAGCACCGCGCAGGTGCAATTCCATCCCGCCTGGCAGGAGGTGCGCGGCCCGGACTATCTGCCGACCGGTGAGCGCATCGCCCCGACGCCGGGGCCGTGGGACGACTGCTTCGGCATGCCGGACGGCGTCGATGCGGCGATCGAGTGGCCGGGCCTGCTGCGGTTGCGAGTCCGCAGTCCCGAGCGCTGGGTCGTGGTCTACGACATGGACCCGGAAGCGGTCTGTGTGGAGGCGCAGTCGGGGCCGCCCGACGGGCTCAATACCCTGCCGACCCTCGTGACGCCGGGCGAACCGCTGCGGATCGAGGCGGTCTGGAGCTGGGAACGGTTGCTCTGAGATCACAAGATCGGCGAGGCAGCACATTGACAGCTACCTTCCGTGTTGTACTCGGACCCTGTGCTCATTCAGCAGACGTTGCTGGTGAAAGGGGTTGCGGAGGATGGGCGGAACAAACGGGGCCGGGCCCGGCGAAACGGGAGCACTACTCCTTCGCTCGGCACGCTATTTCCGTCCCGGCAAACCTTCAGCCGACCTGCACAGCGAGGAGCTCGTCGGCGGTCGCTCGGGCGACGTCTTCTATCGCGACCGCTGGAGTCACGACAAGATCGTGCACTCCACGCACGGGGTGAACTGCACCGGATCCTGCCGGTGGAAGGTGTACGTCAAGGACGGCATCATCACCTGGGAGACGCAGGCCACCGACTATCCGTCGGTCGGACCCGATCGCCCCGAATACGAGCCGCGCGGATGCCCGCGCGGCGCTTCTTTTTCCTGGTACACCTACTCCCCGACGCGCGTGCGCTACCCGTACGTGCGCGGTGTGCTGCTGGAGATGTACCGCGAGGCCCGGCAGCGGCTCGGTGATCCGGTGCTGGCGTGGGCCGATATCCAGGCCGATCCGGAGCGGCGGCAGCGTTATCAGCGGGCGCGCGGCAAGGGCGGGCTGGTGCGCTCGACCTGGGACGAGGCGATCGAGATCGCCGCCGCCGCACACGTGCACGCGATCAAGAACTATGGGCCCGACCGGATCGCGGGGTTCTCGCCGATTCCGGCCATGTCGATGGTGTCGCATGCGGCCGGTGCGCGTTTCATGGGTTTGATCGGTGCGCCGATGCTGTCGTTCTACGACTGGTACGCCGATCTGCCGGTCGCGTCCCCGCAGGTGTTCGGTGATCAGACCGATGTGCCGGAGTCCGGCGACTGGTGGGACGCCGCGTATCTGATCATGTGGGGTTCGAACGTCCCGGTGACCCGCACCCCGGACGCGCACTGGATGACCGAATCCCGTTATCGCGGGCAGAAAGTCGTGGTCGTCGCCCCCGACTACGCCGACAATGCCAAATTCGCCGACGAGTGGCTGCATCCGCATCCGGGCACCGATGCCGCGCTGGCCATGGCCATGGGTCACGTGGTCCTCAAGGAATGCTTCGTGGACCGGCAGGTGCCGTTCTTCACCGACTACGTCAAGCAGTTCACCGATCTGCCGTTCCTGGTGACGCTGGTGGAGCGCGACGGCGCGTACGTGCCGGACAAGTTCGTGCGCTCGGCCGATATCGGCGATACGGGCGAGGGCGCGGCCTGGAAGACCGTGTTGCTCGACGCGAAGACCGGTGCGGCCGTGGTGCCCAATGGCTCGCTCGGGTTCCGCTGGACCGAATCCGGCGCCGGCAGTTGGAATCTGGACCTCGGTGAGATCGAGCCCGCGCTGTCGCTGCACGGGCAGGGCACCGGCGTCGAGGTGGTGCTGCCGCGCTTCGACACCGAGGGCGGCGAGCACGGCCAGGGTCGCGGCGAGACGGTGCGGCGCGGGGTTCCCGCCCGGCGGCTCGGCGACACCGGACCGTTGGTCACCACGGTCTTCGATCTCCTGCTCGCCCAATACGGTGTCGCCCGAGACGGTTTGCCCGGCCAGTGGCCGGATTCGTACGCCGACACCGAAACCCCTGGCACCCCGGCGTGGGCCGAGCAGATCACCTCGGTGCCCGCGGCGCGCACCGTGAAGATCGCTCGCGAATTCGCCTCGGTCGCAGAGGAATCCAAGGGCCGCTGCATGATCCTCATGGGTGCGGGCACCAACCACTGGTTCCACTCCGAGACGATCTACCGCTCCTTCCTGTCGCTACTGCTGCTCACCGGCTGCCAGGGCCGCAACGGCGGCGGCTGGGCGCACTACGTCGGGCAGGAGAAGTGCCGTCCGGTGACCGGGTGGGCGACGCTGGCCTCGGCCAACGACTGGTCGCGGCCGCCACGCCAGATGATCGGCACCGCCTGGTTCTTCCTCAATACCGACCAGTGGCGCTACGACCAGTTCTCCGCCGATGTGCTGGCCTCGCCGCTGGGCACGGGCCGCTTCGAGGGCATGACCGGGGCCGATGTGCTGGCCCAGTCGGCACGCCTGGGCTGGATGCCGTCCTACCCGACCTTCGACCGCAATCCCCTCGACCTCGTCGACGAGGCGAAGGCCGCGGGCAAGGAACCCGCCGCCTATGTGGTGGATGAATTGCGCAGTGGCCGTCTGCGTTTCGCCAACGAGGATCCCGACACCCCGCAGAACTGGCCGCGCGTGCTCACCCTGTGGCGGTCGAACCTGTTCGGTTCCTCGGCCAAGGGCGCGGAGTACTTCAGCAGGCATCTGCTGGGCACCCATTCGTCACTGCGCGCGAAAGAGGCCGAGGCGCAGGTGCGTCCGCGTGACGTGGTGTGGCACGACGACGCCCCGGAGGGCAAGCTCGACCTGCTGCTGACCCTGGATTTCCGCATGACCTCCTCGACCATGCTCTCGGATGTCGTTCTCCCGGCAGCGACCTGGTACGAGAAGCACGATCTGTCCTCCACCGACATGCACCCGTACGTGCATTCCTTCGCCCCGGCGGTGGACCCGCCGTGGCAGGCACGCACCGATCACGAGGCGTTCTACGATCTGGCCTCGCGCTTCAGCGAATTGGCGGCGGGGCATCTCGATACCCGCCACGACATCGTGGCGACCCCGCTACAACACGACACCGCCGCCGAGACCGCGCAACCGGGCGGAATCGTGCTGGATTGGCGTGCGGGCGAATGCGATCCGATTCCGGGCCAGACCATGCCGGGCCTGGCGGTGGTGGAACGCGACTACACCGCCGTAGCCACGAAATTCGCATCGCTGGGCCCGCTGGCCGACAAGCTCGGGCTGCCCTGCAAGGGCATCATGCTGCACCCCGACGAGGAGATCGACTACCTGCGCGGCATCAACGGCGTGGTGGCCGAGGGCATCGCGGCGGGCCGCCCGGCCCTGGATACCGCGATCAAGGCCGCCAACACCATCCTGGCGCTGTCGGGAACCACCAACGGGCGCTTGGCGGTTCAGGGCTTCGAGACCCTGGAGCGGCGCACCGGGCAGCACATGGCGCACCTGGCGTCGGAGAAGGAAGGGGTGCGGATCACCTACGCCGACACCCAGGCCGCGCCGCAGCCGGTCATCACCTCCCCGGAGTGGTCGGGCAGCGAGTCCGGCGGCCGCCGGTACGCGCCGTTCACCCTCAATACCGAACACCTCAAGCCCTGGCACACCCTCACCGGCCGACAGCATTTCTTCGTCGACCACGACTGGATCCACGAACTCGGCGAGGCCATGCCGGTGTACCGCCCACCGCTGGATATGAAGCGGCTCTTCGGCGAACCGGCGCTCGGACCCGATGGGCAAAAAGAGGTGACGGTCCGCTACCTGACCCCGCACAACAAGTGGTCGATCCACTCCGAATACCAGGACAACCTGTTCATGCTGTCGCTTTCCCGTGGCGGACAGGCGATCTGGATGTCGGTGGAGGACGCCGAATCCATCGGCGTCGCCGACAACGACTGGATCGAGGCGGTCAACCGCAACGGCGTGGTGGTAGCGCGCGCCATCGTCTCACCGCGCATGCCACGCGGGACGGTGTACATGAACCACGCGCAGGAACGCACCGTGAACGTGCCCAAGTCCGAGACCGACGGCCGCCGTGGCGGCATCCACAATTCGCTGACCCGGGTCCTGCTCAAGCCCACCCATCTGATCGGCGGCTACGCCCAATTGTCCTGGGCTTTCAACTATTTGGGTCCGACGGGCACGCAGCGTGACGAAGTCACGGTGATCCGCCGCCGCGCCCAGGAGGTGACGTACTGATGCGCGTGATGGCACAGATCGCGATGGTCATGAATCTCGACAAATGCATTGGCTGCCATACGTGTTCGGTCACCTGCAAGCAGACCTGGACCAACCGCCAAGGCATGGAATACGTCTGGTTCAACAATGTCGAGACCCGGCCCGGCCTCGGCTATCCGCGCCAGTACGAGGACCAGGACAAGTGGAAGGGCGGCTGGGAGCTGACCCGCCGCGGCAAGCTGCGCCTCAAGCAGGGGTCGCGGGCGTTCAAGCTGGCCAGCATCTTCTCCAACCCGGTCATGCCGACGCTGCGCGACTATTACGAGCCGTGGACCTACGACTATCGCAACCTGACCGACGCTCCCCTGGGTGACGATTACCCGGTCGCGCCGCCCCGCTCACTCATCACCGATAAGCCCATGCAGGTGGAATGGTCCTCGAACTGGGACGATAACCTCGGTGGCGCAGCCGAATTCGGGCCCGAGGACCCGAACGTGGTCAAGATGCGCGAGGAGGTGGGCGAGCAGATCCGCTTCAGCTACGAGCAGGCGTTCATGTTCTACCTTCCGCGTATTTGCGAGCACTGTCTCAACCCGGCGTGTGTGGCCGCCTGCCCGTCGGGTGCGATCTACAAGCGCGCCGAGGACGGCATCGTGCTGGTGGATCAGGATCAGTGCCGCGGCTGGCGGCAGTGTGTGACCGGGTGCCCGTACAAGAAGATCTATTTCAACCATCAGACCGGCAAGGCCGAGAAGTGCACAATGTGCTATCCCCGCGTGGAGGTCGGGCTGCCGACCGTGTGCTCGGAAACCTGTGTGGGACGCCTGCGCTACCTCGGCGTCATGCTCTACGACGCCGACAAGGTCACCAAGGCTGCTCAGACCAAGGACGAAAAGCAGCTCTACCAAGCGCAATTGGAGGTCTTCCTCGACCCGGACGACCCCGACGTGGTCCGGGCCGCCGAACGTGACGGCATTCCCCACGACTGGATCGAGGCCGCCAAACGTTCACCGGTGCATGCGCTGATCAGCAAGTACCAGGTGGCGTTGCCGCTGCATCCGGAATACCGCACCATGCCGATGGTCTGGTACATCCCGCCCCTCTCCCCCGTCGTCGACGCGGTGGCCGACGCCGGATTCGACGGCGAGTCCGCGGGCAACCTCTTCGGTGCGATCGACGCCCTGCGCATCCCGGTGGAATACCTGGCCGAACTGTTCACCGCAGGTGACCCCGAACCGGTGCGGGCGAGCCTGGAGAAGCTGGCGGCCATGCGTTCCCATATGGCCGACATCAACCTCGAGCGGGTGGTCGGCGAGGAGACCGCGGAAGCAGTGGGCATGACCGCCAAGGAACTCGAGGCCATGTTCCATCTGCTGGCCATCGCGAAATACGAAGACCGGTATGTGATTCCGACCGCGGCCATGGCGGATGCGCAGCGGCTCGAGGAGTCGGCGCTGCCCAGCGAATGCAGCCTCGACTACGAGGGCGGGCCCGGCATGGGCGCGGACGGTCCGCTCGGCGGCGGTTCCGGGCGCAAGTCGCTGCCGCTGGTCACCATCGAAAGCTTCCACGCCATGCGCAAACAGCAGACCGCCGACGAGGTCGAGGAGCCCACCCGATGAGTCCGATCAGCGACGAGATCGCGGTCGTCTATCGCATCGCGGCGGCCTGCCTGGCGTATCCGGGCGACGAATTCAACGATTCCCTGCAAGCTTTCGACACCGTGACCGCCGCCCTGCGGCATCCGGCAGGGGCACCGCTGCGCGAATTCCTCACCGCCATCACGCGACTGTCCGAAGCCGCCCACACCACCGCCTACGTGGACACCTTCGATTTCACCAATCGGCACAGCCTGTACCTGACCTGGTGGACCGACGGCGACACCCGCAACCGCGGTATGGGATTGGTGCGGTTCAAGGAGCACTATCGCGCACACGGTTTCGACTTCGACGATTCCGAACTGCCCGACTTCCTGCCCGCCGTCCTGGAGTTCAGCGCGCTCTCACGCACCGACACGCTGCTGAGCGAGCATCGGCCGGCATTGGAACTGCTCCGCATCGCGCTGGCGGAGAAGGGCAACGACTACGCGCTGGTGCTCGCGGCGGTGTGCGCCACCCTGCCCGGGGCCTCGCCCAAGGATCGCGCGCAGGCCAAGGCCATGGCGCGCAGCGGCCCGCCCCGCGAAACCGTGGGCCTCGAACCCTACGGCCACCTGGGAATGCTTCCCCTGCTGACTGGAGAACGTCGATGAGCATCTTTCTGTGGGGCGCACTGCCATACGTCGTGATCGGCCTGCTCGCCACCGGGCTGGCGTGGCGTTACCGCTACGACAAGTTCGGCTGGACCACCCGCTCCTCGGAACTGCACGAGTCGAGGCTGCTCAATATCGCGTCGCCGATGTTCCACTACGGCATCCTGTTCGTGTTCCTCGGCCACATCATGGGCTTGTTCATCCCGCAGTCCTGGACCGACGCGGTCGGCCTGAACGAGCATGCCTACCACCTGATGTCGCTGTTCGCGGGCACCGCGGCGGGCATTCTGGCGATCGTCGGCATCGCCATGCTGATCTACCGCCGTCGCACCAATGCCGGTGTCTTCCACGCCACCACGGCCAATGACAAGGTCATGTACGTGGTGCTGGTCGGTGCGATCTTCATGGGTTTGTGGGCCAAGCTCGCGCACGCGAACATCCACGAGGGCTACAACTATCGCGAGACCATCGCGCCGTGGGCGCGCAGCATCTTCCTGTTGAGCCCTCGCGTCTCGCTGATGGAGTCGGTCCCGGTGCTGTTCCAGGTGCACGCCGTCATCGGCATGGCGCTGCTGGCGCTCATCCCGTTCACGCGCCTGGTCCACATGTTCAGCGCCCCGGTGCAATACCTGTTCCGCCCCTACATCGTCTACCGCAGCCGCGACCCCAAGCAGCTCTCGGAGCGGCCCGCCCGGCGCGGCTGGGAGCGCATCGACGCCGGGCGCTGACCGGCCTGCTCAGGCCGGGTGGGACCAGGTCCAGTTCGCGACTTCGGGGATGTCCTCGCCGTGCTCACGAGTCCAGGTGCGGGCGGTCCAGCGGGCGTCGACCATGTCCTGCCGCAGGGCCGCGGCTTGCTGGCGCAGGCCGGGGACGCGGTCGATGACATCCATGACCAGGTGGTAGCGGTCGATGTCATTGAGCATCACCATGTCGAAAGGCGTTGTGGTGGTGCCCTTCTCCTTGTAGCCGCGCACGTGCAGACCGGCGTGATTGGTGCGCCGGTAGGCGAGGCGGTGGATGAGCCACGGGTAGCCGTGGAAGGCGAAGATGATGGGTCGGTCGGTGGTGAACATGGTGTCGAAGACCCGGTCGGACAGGCCGTGCGGGTGCTCGCCCTCCGGCTGCAGGCGCATCAGGTCGACCACGTTGATGACGCGAATGCGCAACTGCGGCAGCCGCTCCCGCAGGATCGAGGCGGCCGCGAGGGTCTCCAGGGTGGGCACGTCACCGGCACAGGCGAGCACCACATCGGGGGTGGTGCCGGGATCGTCGTTGTGCCCGGCCCATTCCCAGATCCCGGCACCGCGCGCGCAGTGCACCGCCGCTTCTTCGACCGAGAGCCAATCCTCCTGAGGCTGTTTGCCGGCCACCACGACATTCACGTACTGGCGCGAGCGCAGGCAGTGGTCATAGGTAGACAGCAGCGTATTGGCGTCCGGCGGCAGGTAGACGCGCACGATCTCGGGCGACTTGTTCAACACCACATCCAGGAATCCAGGGTCCTGATGGGTGAAGCCGTTGTGGTCCTGCCGCCAAACATGCGACGACAGTAGATAATTCAGGCTCGGGATGGGCAACCGCCACGGCACCGCCGAACTGGCGTCCAGCCATTTGGCGTGCTGATTGAACATGGCGTCGACAATGTGGATGAACGCCTCGTAGCAGGTGAAGACGCCGTGGCGGCCGGTCAGCAGATAGCCCTCCAGCAGGCCCTGGCACATGTGCTCCGAGAGCACCTCGATCACCCGGCCGGTGCGATCCAATTTCACGTCGTACTCACCGATTTCGGCCTGCCAGTCGCGGCCGGTGACGGAGAGGATGTCCTGCAGCCGGTTGCTGGCCAGCTCGTCGGGGGCGAAGGTGAGGAAGTTCTCGGGATTGGCGGCGGTGACATCGCGCAGCCAGGCACCCAGCACCCGGGTCGCCTCGTGTTTGGAAGCACCGGGGCTCGCGACATCGACTCCGTAGGAACGCCAGTCCGGTAGTCGCAGATCGCGCACCAGCGTCCCGCCATTGCTGACCGGATTGGCACTCATCCGCCGACCGCCGACCGGAACCAACTTCAACAATTCCGGTACCGGCTGTCCCGCCGCGTCGAACAGCTCGCCCGGCCGATACGACGCCAGCCACTGTTCCAGCACCGCACGATGTTCCGCGTTCGTGCGCGCCCCGGGCAACGGCACCTGGTGGGCGCGGAAGGTGCCTTCGACCGGTTCACCGTCGACCACCGGTGGGCAGGTCCAGCCCTTGGGGGTACGCAGCACGATCATCGGCCAAACCGGGTGCGCGCCATCGGTGCCCTCGCGGGCGGCACGCTGGATTCCGGCGATCCGGTCGAGACAGCCGTCGAGTGCGGCCGCCATCGCCTGATGCACGGCCGCCGGATCGCTGCCGGACACGATGACCGGGTCATAGCCGTAACCGCGGAACAGCGACACCAACTCCGACTCCGGAATGCGCGCCATAATGGTCGGATTCGCGATCTTGTACTCGTTGAGCGCGAGGATCGGCAGCACCGCGCCGTCGCGCAGCGGGCTGAGGAACTTGTTGGCATGCCAGCTCCCGGCCAGCGGGCCGGTCTCGGCCTCACCGTCGCCGACCACACAGAAGACGGTCAGCTCCGGATTGTCCAGGGCCGCACCGAAAGCGTGCAGCAGCGAGTAACCGAGCTCGCCGCCCTCGTGGAACGAACCGGGCGTCTCCGGCGCGCAGTGGCTCGGGACGCCACCCGGATAGGAGAACTGCGCGAACAACGCTGCCATCCCCTCGGCGTCGCGCGGAATGTGACTGTAGAGCTCGGAGTAGGTGCCCTCCAGCCACGCGCACGCATTCGGTCCCGGACCGCCGTGGCCCGGACCCGCGACGAACACCGCATCCAGATCCCGTGCCAGGATCGCCCGATTGGCGTGCGCCCACACCAGATTCAGGCCCGGCACGGTGCCGAAATGGCCGAGCAGGCGCGGTTTGATCTGTTCGGGGGCCAGCGGAGTGCGCAGCAAGGGATTCGATCGCAGATAGATCTGCCCGACCGCCAGATAGTTCGCCGCCCGCCACCAGGCGTCGATGGTGCTCAATTCGTCCCGATCGAGCGGGCCGGTGCTCTCGTCCAGCCGATACGGGCGCGGCGGCAGCGTCTCCCCGCCGCGGCCGCCGACATTGTCGGCAGAGGTGTCTTCCGCACTGGTCAACCGGGTCATCGGCCGCTTCTCCTCACGTTTCGGGACAGCGCTTCGCGGGACCTTCGACAGTGGAGCCGACGCCCACGCTACCCGTGCCGCCGAACCGCTTCGAGACCGAGCGGTACGGGTTTAGGCTGGCAAATACTTCGTAACCACAAACCAGCGGACCCGGACGGAGCGTTATGGGATACCGACGGGGTTTAGGGGTGGTGTGCGCGGCCGTGGTGTTGACGGTCGCGATGGGGTGCGGGTCATCGACCTCCGACAAATCGAACTCCGATAAAGCGCAGGAGCCCGCCTATGCCGCGACACTGCGGCCCATCATCGAAAAACTGATGAAAGACAATGTGATTCCGGGCGCGGTGGTCGTGGTCCGATCACCCAAGGACGGGAACTGGACCGCCACGTTCGGGACCGGGACGATCGGCAAGAACGTCCCGATGACCGTGGACGACCACTTCCGGTTCGGCAGCAATACCAAGACCATGACCGTCACGGTGCTGATGCAACTGGCGCAGGAGGGCAAGCTCGCCCTCGACGATCCGATCGCCAAGTATTGGCCGGGCGTGACCAACGGTGACCACATCACCCTGGCCCAGCTCGCCGAAATGCGCAGCGGCCTCTTCAGCTACACCTTCGACGAACCGTTCAACGCTTCCCTCGACAACGACCCGCAGCGGGTCTGGACCCCGCAGCAACTGCTGGACATCGCGTTCTCGCACCCGGTCAACTTCGCGCCCGGCGCACAGTTCGAATACTCCAACACCAATACGATCCTGCTCGGGCTCGTCATCGAGAAGGTCACCGGCAAGCCGGTCGCCGACAGTTTCAAACAGCGCATCTTCGACCCGCTCGGGTTGAAACAGACCTCCTTCCCGGCGGCGACGGACAACTCGATTCCGGATCCACACCCGCAGGGCTACGCCTTCGGCACCAATATCTCCACTCTGAAGACCTTCGCGCTGCCGCCCGATCAGCAGGCCGCGGCCCTCGCCGGCACCTTGCTGCCGAGTGACCAGACCACGTCCAGCCCGTCGTGGACCTGGACCGCCGGCGGGATCATCTCGACGGTCGACGATATGACCACCTACGTGCAGGCCCTGGTCGACGGCAAACTCCTCGACCCGCAAATGCAGAAGACCCGCATCGACAGCATTCAACCGATCGACCCGGCCAATCCGGCCATGGCCGGATACGGACTCGGCATCGTCCGTTTCGGCGCACACCTGCTCGGCCACGACGGCCAGATGCCGGGCTTCATGACCTTCATGGGCACCGACCCCGACACCGGCCTCACCATCGTGGTGGCCACCAACCTGGCCACGGTCCCCAGCGGCGAAGGCTCGGCCCTGGTCCTGGTCAAGGGCATGCTCCCAACCTTCTACGGCGCGAACGCCGTACCCGGCGAGGACCCGGCACAACGAGCCACCACCGCCCCGACCCCAACCGGTTAGCCGTCGACGGTCGCGGCGAGCAGCCGACGTCCCAGGGCCCGGACGGATTCGGCCAGCGCTTCGGGATATTCGACGACGAACGCGCGGTCGAGGCCCACGAGCATGGCCGGAACCCAGTCGAGCCGCTCGGCTCGGAGCCGAACCCGTACCCAGGATCCGGCCCCGGTTTCCCCTGCGCCGGAATCGATCTCGTCCACGGTGACGATCGCCGCGGGCAGTTGCGCCCGGACGGTGGCGGCGTCGCCGCGCACCCGCACGGAGATCTCATGCTGGTAGGGCGCGGCGGCCAGGGCGGCCAGTAACTCGGTACCGGGTTCGAATCCCGCAGGCGGAGTGAAGGTACCGGGCGCGATCTCCGCCGTCTCGATCCGGTCCATGCGGAACGAGCGGGATTCCCCACTGGCCGAATCGGTTCCGGTCACGTACCACCGATCGTTGTGCGCGACCATCCCGTACGGGCGCACGGTTCGTTCGGTCCGGTTCCCCTTGCGGTCGGTGTAGGTGATGGTGACCGGACGGCGCTCGCGGGTGGCTTCGGCGAACGCCAGCAGCACTTCGGTCTTCGGCTGGGCGGCAGGCTGGGCCGCTCCGGTGTACTCGACGTCGTGCAACAGCGTGTCGAGCCGGGCGGCAACGACTTTGGGCAACACCCGCCCGAGTTTGGCGGCCGCGCTGTCGGCGGCATGGGCCGAACCCACGCCCCAGCCGGCTCGCCGGGCGGCGACCAGGCCCAGCAGGACGGCGAGCGCTTCGTCGTCGGTCAGCATCAACGGCGGCATCCGATAGCCCGGCGCGAGCCGGTAGCCGCCATACCGGCCGCGCACCGACCGCACCGGAATGTCCAGGTCGGCGAGGTGTTCCACGTACCTGCGAACAGTGCGCTCATCGACACCGAGTCGCTGCGACAACCGGCCGACCGAATGGGTGCCGCCGGTCTGCAGGATCTCCAGCAAGGCGAGCACGCGCGCGGTAGGCCGGGTCATACCGGAAATTTTCCCATCGATACCGGGCGGATCCTGTCCGGTATCGCCTCTACCGTCGCAGCCATGAATCTCGTATCGATCCGCCTCATCACCGCCGACATCGACCGCCTGGTCGAGTTCTACGAACGGGTGACCGGCGTGGCCGCGGTCCGCTTCACCCCGGACTTCGCCGAAATCAACACGGCGGCGGGAACATTGGCCATCGGCAGCACCCGAACCGTGCCACTCTTCGCCGAGGGCAGCGCCCGCCCCGCCGACAACCACACCGCCATCATCGAATTCCGGGTCGACGACGTCGACGCCGAATATGCCCGGCTCACCGACATCGTCGACGTCTTCGTCAATGAGCCGACCACCATGCCGTGGGGCAACCGGTCGCTGCTGTTCCGCGACCCCGACGACAACCTGATCAACTTCTTCACTCGGGTGTAGCGACGTTCAGCAGGCGATACATGGTGGTCCGATCGCTCGGCGAGAGCGCGCCGAGCGTGTCCGCCAGAATCTCGTCCATGGCCCGGCCGCCCGCCCGGTACCCCTCCGCACCCTGCGCGGTCAGCCGATGGCGGATCGCGCGACCGGGCCCGGCCACCCGCTCGAGCAGGCCGCGCTCGATCATGCGTGAGGCCAAAGTGCCCATGGATTGGTCGGTTTGAAAGGTCAACTGCGCCAGCTCGTGCAGCGAGGCGTCGGGATGGTCGTGCAGGTTGCGCAGGACGTCCCACTGCGCCAGGGACAACCCGGTCTCGGCGAGACGGCGGTTGGCTTCACGGTGGTGGTGCCACTGCAGGCGCTTGACGGCCTGGCCGAGTTGCTGAAGGGAAGGTTCCACCGCGTCAGCATAACGCCAAGAATCATCTTCCTTATATAAGGACACTGATATAAGGTTGCTTACATGACTTTCGCTCACATCGACGACCGCGGCACCGGCCACCCGATCCTGTTGCTGCACGGCGGCGCCGGCCCAGCCTCGGTCGGCGGCCTCGCCGACGCGCTGGCCGACCGCTTCCGCGTGCTGACCCCGACCCACCCCGGCTTCGAAGGCACGCCACGACCCGAAAACGTCACCGGCATAGCCGATTTGGCCCAGCTATACGCCGAACTGCTGGACGACCTCGACCTGACCGGAGTGACCGTGGTCGGCAATTCCATCGGCGGCTGGATCGCGGCCGAGATCGCGCTGCTGCACAGTCCGCGAGTCACGAGCGTCGTGATCGCCAATGCCACGGGCCTGGATCTCCCCCAGACCCCGATCGCCGACTTCTTCTCCCTCACCCTGGATCAGGTCGCCGACCTGAGCTACTGCCGCCCCGACGACTTCCGCATCGATCTCAGCAGCATTCCCCCGCAACGCCTTCCGATCATCGCCGGCAACCGCGCCGCCCTGCAGCTCTACGGCGGCACCACCATGGCGGACCCGTCACTGCTCGACCGGCTGCCCGCCGTCACGGTACCGACACTGGTGGTCTGGGGCGCCTGCGACCGCATGGTCCCCGTCGAGCACGGCCGCGCCTACGCCGCGGCGATCCCGGGCGCCCGCTTCGAACTCATCGAAAAGGCCGGGCATCTCCCACAATTGGAGACACCCGACCTCTTCGCCCAACTCGTCGCGGACCGCGCCGCCTGAGAAACGGTCAGACGCCGAGCGCCTCGATGACCAGCCGCGCGGCCGCGGCGCCGGAGTACTGCTGCTGTCCGGTGATCAGATTTCCGTCGCGGACCGCGTGCGCGGTGAATCGCCCGCCCACAATGAAGTTCGTGCCCTCCAGTTTCCGGGCCTCGTCCTCGATGCGGAACGGCTGGATCTGCTGCCCGACGTACGCGTCGGCGTAATCCTCTTCGGAGTTGGCGAATCCGGTCCAGGTGCGCCCCGCCACGGCGAGCCCGCCGTCGGGCAGTTCGGCGTCGAGCAGCACACAGGTGGCGTGACAGACGACCGCGACGAGTTTGTTCGCCGCGATCCGGGCGGCCACCAACTCCTTGATCCGCTGATCGTTACGGAAGGTGTACATCGGCGCTTGACCGCCGACCAGGAAGACCACGTCGTAGGAGTCGGTATCGACATCCGCCAGCCGCAACGAATTCTGCACCAGCGCAGCATGTTCGGGAGAGTTGAGGAAGCCGAGACTGATGAGATCCTCGGCGCTGTAGCCGGTGTCATCGCGCGGATCGCTCCAGCTGTCGGCCTTCAACTCGCCGCCTTCGGGACTGGCGATGTCGATCCGATAGCCGCGTTCCTGGAATTCCCAATAGGGATGGGTCAATTCGGCCCACCAGAAGCCGATGGGCCAGCCGGTTTGCGCGGAAACCGCGGGGTTGGATGCCACGATCAGTACCCGTTTGGGCCGATCGGGGTTCAGGACGTGCACTGTCGCACTCATCGAGGGGCGTCTCTCTACGTGGGGCCGTGGACAGCCGGAATCAGGATGATTACAGCGTTACACGATTACGTAAGAGCCGTGGTTCATCGGTGGGCGACTTCGCCGAGGGCAGAACCGGATTCGACGACTACGACAGGAAGTGGACGACCTCCCAGAGGTGACCGTCGGGGTCCCGGAAGTAGCCCGAGTAGATGCCCCAGGGGCGCTCGTGTGGCGGGCCCGGGATGGTCGCACCGGCTCGCGCCGCGACATCGAGGAGGTGATCCACCTCCTCGCGACTGTCGACCGTGCAGCCCAGACTCATCGCGGAGCCGCCGAGCTGCTCCGGCCCGAGATCGGCATCCTTCGCGAGTTCGGTGCGCGGATAGAGAGAAAGGATCAGACCGTCGTCGAAGGTGAACATGGCGACCGCACCCGCCGGACTCGCGTCCCCGCCGGGGAATTCGGTGCCGATGATCCCCGGCGAGGACAGCCCGAGATCCCGATAGAAACGCAGCGCACGCTCGAGGTCATGCACCGCGAGCGTCACCACATTGATGCGAGCCTTCATCCACATTCTCCCTCGTTCGGCGGCACGGACTCCCGCTCATTCCACCGTCGCGACGACGAGAAGTCTTGAACGAATCGGACAATGCCCGGCCGGGCGCGTGTCGGACTCGCTCAACCGCGCGATGCGGCCGCGTACGGAATGGGTTGGCCCGCGCCGTCGGACGGCGACCAGGGCAGTACCTTGCCGCCGCGGACGAGTTCGCCGTAGTGAGCGGGGTCGACCGGGCCGAGGACGAGATCGAGCAGAGCGAGCGCGGCGCGGGCGGGGGTCGGGGCGTCGGCAACGTTCCACCACAGGGCCGACGTGGGGGTGTTGATCATGCCGGGGCAGACGGCCGCCAACAGGATGCCGCGTGCGAGGTCGGTCTCGCGGCGTTGCGCGGCGAGCGTCCGCACCGCGGCCACCTGGGCGATCTTGGAGGGGATATTGACGAATCCGGGCCACGCGCCGGAGCGGGCGCTGCCGTCGGCGACCGCGTCACGCCAGGCCGCCACCTGACGGTCGACCTCGTCGAGGGATTCCAGGGCGTCGAATCGGTGGTGCAGCACCGGGGCCAGTTGATGCAGGGTGCCCAGCGAACTCGCGACGACGAGCAGGCGGGCGTCGTCGCGCAGGAGCGGGGCGAAGGCGCGCAGCAGGCGGGTGGTACCGAAGTTGTTGACCTGCACGTAGTCTCGGACGATCCGCCGTGGGTCGTCGTCCGGGCCGACCCGCATGACGGCATTGCCGATCACCACGTCCACCCCGCCGTGCCGTGATTTCAGCTGCGCGGCAAGGCGTTCGGCGGCCGCCGGCTCGGCGACATCGAGGAGTTCGCCGCGTACCCGCGCGCCACCGGCAGGCATGGCGTCGACCGCCTCCTGCACGCGGTCCAGATTGCGGCCGGTCAGATAGACGGTGTCGGCAGGGCCCAGCCGCTGGGCCAGTCCCTCGACAAGGGCCAGGCCGAGTCCCTGGGTGGCTCCGGTGACGAGTGCGACCTTGCTCATTTCGTTCATACCCTCACGCTAGGAGCCGGACGGACATGAGGGCAGCGAGAGTTGCTCAAGTCTGGTATGCGTAAATGTCATGACCTTCAGTGATGCGTCGCTGACCGCGCTGCGCGTGTTCCGGGAAGTGGCCGAACGCGGCACGCTCACCGCGGCGGCCACCGCGCTCGGCTACACCCAGTCGGCGGTGTCACGGCAGATCGCGACCCTGGAGCGGGCCGCCGGAACCCCGCTGCTGCAGCGCCGCCACGACGGGGTGGAGCTCACGCCCGCCGGGCGGGTGGTGGCCCGGCGGGCCGCCGCGGTAGTCGACCAGATCGATGCCACCGCAAGAGAATTGGCGGGACTGCCCGACGAGCAGGCCACGGTGCGGCTGGGCTGGTTCGCCAGTGCCGGTGCGGCCGTGGTGCCGTCGGGCCTGGCGCGGCTGCGGCGCACCCATCCCGGCATCACCGTGGTCGGCCGGGAAGGAAGTACGCCCGCATTGGTCCGGGCACTGCGCGCGGGCACCCTGGACCTCGCGCTGGTCGCCTCCGCCCCGCCCTACCGGCCACTGGACGCGGAAACGCCCGCGCTGCAGGTGCAGATCCTCACCGACCGTAGCCTGCGGGTCGCGGTCCCGGCCGATCATCCGCTCGCCCGCGGCGAGCACATCGATGTCGCCGATCTGCGCGGGCAGGCCTGGATCGCGGGTACGGGCGACGATCTCTCGATGGGCGTCTGGCCCGGCCTCGACGAGCGGCCCGTGATCGCGCACACCGTCCGCGACTGGCTGGCCAAACTGCATCTGGTCGCCGCGGGCTGCGGCCTCACCACCATCCCCGCGAGCCTCGCCCCGGCCTGCCCGCCCGGCGTCCGCGCCCTGCCGGTACGCGGCGGACCCACCGAACAGCGCCGTCTCCTGCTCGCCCGCCTACCCGGCCCCGTCCCGGAACCGGTTGCGCGCGTGGCGGAATCCCTGCGCACGATAGCGATCGAATCCGCACGCGGCCACGCGGATCGAGCCCGCGACCGGTGAGCACCGCCCCGGACATGGTCCTGGCCGCGCCGACGAAAAACCCGGCGACGCGGCGAGCCACGTTTGCGAGTATGACCCGATGACCGCGACCGCTCCCCCGATCTTCCACGGCGACTTCGAGGCGCACCTAACCGTGCGCGCCGAGGATGGCGCGCGGCTCGAACGGTATGCCGCCGCAGCGGGATTGAAGTTCGTGCACATCGTGCTCGACCGCGGCCGCGTCCCCGACCAGCCGATGCTGACCGTCCGCGAGTCGGGAGCGTTTCCCGCCGTGCGGGATTCGATCGCGGCCCTCACCCTGCGGCTCGAGCAGGCCGGATTCCCGGTGGTGCGCGCCAAGATCGAGGCCACCCCGTGGGCGACGGGAGTCCCCGCGACCGACGCCGCGGCCCGCGCACTGGGGTCGCACTACTACTTCGAGCACCACATCAAACTGCTGCTCACCCCGGACACCGACGTGCGCGCCCTCACCGGTCTCGCCGTCGCGCTCGACGCACACCTGTCCGCCAATGCCCGGCGCACCCGCGCCGACGGTCGTACCGAACGCTTCGTCACCCAGCGCTGCCGCCGAGTCGGCGACGCCACCGCTGCCGCCCGCCACACCGCACTGCTCGAAGCCCTGCGTGCGGCCGAGTACGAAATTCTCTCCGCCGAGCGGGAATTCGTCGTGCACGACAGCGACGAGACCATCGATGCCGGGTGGATCGACGAAAAAGGAGATCGCTCATGACCTCGACACCGTGGCGCGGGCTCGGTCGCGGCCCGTGGAAATCCACGGCCGTCGCACCCCAGTCCCCGCCGACCGAGCAGGAACGCGCCGACAACGGTCTACCGCCGACGCTGCGACCGGTGCCGGGCGAGGGCGTGCTGCAACGCCCGGTCTTCGATCCGGCCCTGGCGGAGCACCGCATGGGAATGCGGTTGAGCGAGCCGCACTTCGAGGATGCGCGACTGGCCGCCGCCTGGTCAGCGGCCCGGCGGACGGCCATGTCGGTGGTGCTCGCCGCGATCGCCGATTCGCCGTGGCATGACGAGTTGATGCTGCGCGGCAGCGTCCTGCTCCGGGCCTGGTTCGGCGACGTCGCACGCGAACCCGGCGACGTGGACTTCATTGTGCTACCCCAGGATTGGGAGTTTCACAGCGATCGGACCGATGCCTTCCTGGCCGATATCGCCGCGCGGGTGGCCGCCGCGGCCGACGGCTCGCCGACGGTGCGGATCCGGGCCGAGGACGCGGTGGACGACGATATCTGGACCTACGATCGTGTCCCCGGCCGCCGCCTGGTGCTGCCCTGGACCGCCGTGGACCCGCATATCCCTTCCGGCACCGTGCAACTGGACTTCGTCTTCAACGAGGCACCCCAGCAGCCGCCCCGGTGGACCGATATCCCGCTTGCCGGCACGGACGGTCCCGCCGCCCGGCTGCTCGCCGCCACCCCGGAGCTGTCGCTGGCGTGGAAGCTGCTGTGGCTCAGCGAGGATCGCTACCCCGAGGGCAAGGACCTCTACGACGCGGTGCTGCTGGCGGAAAGGTGCCGCCCCGCTCCGGAACTGCTGGCGACGGTCAGCCCGGAGGCGTGGTTCGCCCGACTGCCCGCACTCGGGCTCGACGCCGAGTGGGAGGAATTCGTCAAGGACCGCCCGGATCTGGCCGATCAGGTCGACAGCCTCGCCTGGCGGCTCACCGTGGCGCTGGCCCCGGCCTACCCACAGGACCAGCACTCTTTCTGCGGCGAGGTCGACAGGTGGGTGGCAGGCACGCGGGCGCGGGCCGACAACAGCCGCGACATACCGCAGGACCTTCCGGTCGAGGACCGGATCGAACGGGTGTCCGGTTCGCTCACGGTCTATCGACTCCTGGCCGTGCGCGACGCCTACGACTGCTCGCTGTCGCGTGCCGCCGATCGCATTCTGGCGGCGCGGCTACGCAATTCCGACGTCCCGGGAATCGCCGCGCGGGTGGACCCGCACGCGGTGGCCGAGGTCCTGCAACGCTGGTGCGACTCGCCGAAGGGAGAGTGAGGCACCCGCGTCGCGGTCGGCACGGCAGATAATGCAAGGCGGCCCACCGTGTTGCTGAATCCAGCCGAAGGAGCAGCGTGCGAGCAGGAATTGCCCTCCCGATCTTGGCGGTCGCCCTGCTCACGGCATGCGGCAGCTCCGACGAACCGGCCGCCACGAAGCCCGCCACGCCGGGAGCTCTGATCAGCAAAAGGCCACTCGAGCAGCTGGATCCGGCGCTCTCGGCGGCCGCCGGGTCGTCGACCTACATCCGCTACGAGTCGACGTCTCCCGCCGGTAAGCCGATCGAGGTGTCGGGCGCGGTGTTCCTGCCGCCCGGCGACGCCCCCGCCGGCGGCTGGCCCGTGGTCGCCTTCGCGCACGGCACCTCCGGCGTGGTGAACAAATGCGCACCCACCAACTCCCCCACCCTGTTCGGATCCGCGCCCGCGGTGGAGCAGTTCCTGGCCGGGCATCGCGCGGTCGTGATGACCAACTATCAGGGCCTCGACGGTCCCGGCGACGCACCGTATCTCGACACCCCGTCCTCGGGCTACGACGTGCTGAACTCGGTGCGGGCGGCCCACTCCACCGGTCTGCCGCTGTCGACGGACATGGTGCTCGTCGGCGCGTCCCAGGGCGGGCGAGCCGCGGAATCGGCGGCGGAGACCGCGAAATCCTATGCGCCCGAACTGAAGATCCACGGCGTCGTGCTGCTGTCGCCCGCGCTGGAACTGCGATTCCTCGACGCGGTACGCAATCGCGAACTCAATGCCCCCGACCAGTACCTGGTCCTGCCGTATCTCGTTGCGGCCGTACGCTACAACGAACCCGGCTACCGCTACGACCAAGTCGCGCACGGAAAGCTGCTCGATATCGCGCCGCAGCTGGAGTCGCAGTGCACCGGCGAGACGACCCCCGATGAGCTCGCCATCGCCTCGGCAGGCACCCCCGACGAGGTGAGCTACGTCGACGACGCGGCCGCACAACCCTTCGCGGACCTGCAATCCCGGACCAATCTCCCCAAATCGGCCACCACCCTGCACACCTACATCGTGCGCGGCGACGCCGACAAACTGGTCGACACCGCCTGGTCCAGTGCCGCGATCACCGAAATGTGCACCCTCGGCACCCCGGTCCACGATCTGGTGGTGCCGGGCGGCCACGACGCCCCCGCCGCCGTGGCCGACCAATGGCTCGGCTGGACCTCGGACCTGTTCGCCGACAAGCCCTTCGCTCCGACCTGCCCGCACTGACCCGCGCCGGTCGAGACCCGAGCCGGTCTCGACCGATGCGACAGCGAACCGCGCGGCCCTAGCGGGTGACGCACACCCGGCGGACCGGTAGACCGCGGTCCTCGAACGCGGCCAGCAACGCCTGGCCACGACGGGCGCCGTCGGTGGAGGAGGTGCGGGCCAGCACCGGCACGTAAGTGGCCGCGCCCACAATGGATTCCGCGACCAGCGACCAGAAGCGGCGGCTGCCCAATCCGGCGCAGCGCGCCATCGCCTCCTGAATCAGGCTCAGCGCGGGAATGCAGCGATGCGCCAGCCAGACATAGAGGGCCGCCTCGCACGGGAGGGCGACAATGCCGTCCTGCCCGGTCAGCAGATCGCCGTCGACCACTCGAATCGTGGTGTCCGACAGCCCCGCCCAGTCGATGCCACCGTCATTGTCGGTGTGGATCCACAGATTCTCCAGGCCCGGATCCCAGGCCCGCCCCTCCGACACCACCATGGCCATGACCCGGCCGACGACCGCGTGGATCAGGGCGGTGGCCACCACCTCGGCGGCGATATCGGCATTGCTCATCTCCGCCACGTGGCGGCGGTACATCAATTCGATGCGGCCCTCACGGATCCCGTCGGACAGCCGCCACCAGCGGCGCTTGCCCTGATCGGCCATGGCCGCGACGGCGTACACGCGCGGGTGTTCGGGTTGCAGCGCGCGCAGGCGGTTGCCGGCCAGCCCGAAGGCCAGGCGGGAATCGCGCGGCGGGCACACGGTTACGGGTTCGAGCATCGAACCTCCTCATTCATCGACTATTCGGCCAATGCGAGAACTGCATGGACAACGAGAACGGAAAGATAGGTTAGGCTTACCAGACTTGTCGAGCAATGAAAGCGTCAGGAGTAGTTCGTCACCGTGCCCGCCGTAGTCACCATCAGACGGCGACGTCTGTCCGGACTTCTCGTTCTCGCCGTCCTGCTGCTGCTCGCGGTGGCGGCGAGTATCGCTCTGGGAAGCCGGAATCTGAGCCTCGGCACCGTCTACGACGCCCTCGTCTGCCCTGGTGGACTACCACTTTCGTGCCCGGCCGACACCTCGGCCGCGCAGATCGTGCGCGAATTGCGGCTCCCGAGAACCGGACTCGCCCTGCTGACCGGACTCGCACTCGGCATGGCCGGGGCCCTGATCCAGGGCTACACCCGAAACCCCCTCGCGGACGCGGGATTACTCGGCATCAACGCGGGCGCGGCCTTCCTGGCGGCGCTGAGCATCCATCTGCTCGCGCTCACCACACCCGCGCAATACATCTGGTTCGCCTTCGCGGGCGCACTGCTCGCGGGCCTGGTCGTCTTCGGCGTCTCCGCCCTCGGCGGCGGCAAAGCCAGCCCCCTGAGCCTGGTCCTCGCGGGCGCGGCCGTCACGGCATTCCTGCAGGCCATGACCAATATCGTGGTGCTGCTGGACGGCACCGCGCTCAACACCTACCGGTACTGGGTGGTCGGTGACGTGGCCGGACACGACGCCTCGGTCCTCGGCCAGATCCTGCCCTTCCTGATCGTCGGCGCGATCCTCGCCCTGGCCGCCGCCCCCGGCCTCAACCTGCTCGGCCTCGGCGACGATGTGGCCCGCGGCCTCGGCGTCAACCTCACCCGCAGCCGCATCCTCGGCTTGACCGCCGTCGTCCTGCTCGCGGGCGCCGCCACCGCCGCCGTCGGCCCGATCGCCTTCCTCGGCCTCATCGTCCCCCACCTGGCCCGCTCCATCACCGGCCCCGATCACCGCTGGCTACTCCCCTATTCGGCCCTGATCGGCGCCATCGTCCTCCTCCTCGCCGACACCACCGGCCGCCTCATCGCCCGCCCCGGCGAACTCCAAGCCGGCATCACCCTCGCCGCCCTCGGCGCCCCCTTCTTCATCCTCTTGGTCCGCCGCCGAAAGCTGGTGACCCTGTGACTCTTCCAACACCTCCCACGGGAACCGGCACCGCGGTGAGCTCCGGCGACACAGCGGCAAACGCCCTGGGCAGCGCCGAATCACTCGCCGCGCAGCCCATTCCGGCACGGGGGATGCCGGCCGACGCCGCCCGCGGCGATGCCACCCACAGCGACGGCGATGCAGATCTCCGCCCCATGGAGCACACGCGGCGGGCGCTGCGAGTCGCCGGATTGTCGGTGGTGCTGCGGGTTGGGCCGCTGGTCACCGTTATCGCACTCGCCGCCCTGCTGTTCGGGTTGTTCGCGGTGGATATCTCGGTGGGCGAGTTCCGGATTCCGGTCGGGCGGGTGCTGGATGTGCTGGGCGGCGGGGGGACTCGGGCGCAGCGGTTCGTGATCATGGATTCGCGGTTGCCGCGGGCGTTGACGGCCGTGGTGGTCGGGGCGGCGCTGGGGCTGGCGGGGGCGGTGACGCAGTCGATTCTGCACAATCCGCTGGCCAGCCCGGATCTGCTGGGGATCACCTCGGGAGCGAGCTGCGGGGCGGTCGCGGTGATCGTCGGGATGGGCGGGGTCGGGACGGGTACCGCTGCGGCGCTCGGGGTTTCGGCGGCGGCGCTGGCGGGCGGGCTGCTGACGGCGGTGCTGATCTATCTGCTCGCCTGGGGTCGCACCACGACCGGTGACAGCGGTGTCATGGGATTTCGCCTGGTACTCATCGGGATCGGCGTCAATGCCGCGCTGCTGTCGGTGGTGAGCTGGCTGCTCACTCGCGCCACCCTCACCGATGCCGCGCACGCGCAGCAGTGGCTCACCGGCTCGCTCAATGCCGCCGATTGGTCGGCCCTCATCCCCGCCGCACTCGGACTGGGTGTGGCCCTGCTCATCACAGTCATGTCGGCGCGCTCGCTGGCCGCCCTGCGGTTCGGCACCGACACCACCCGCATGCTCGGCGTGCGCATCCAGACCCAGCAGGCGATGCTGCTGGCCGCCGCGGTGGGTTGCGCCGCACTGGCGACCGCCGCGGTCGGCCCGCTCGGCTTCGTCGGTCTGGCCGCACCACAGATCGCGCGGCGACTGCTGCGCACACCCGGGGAACCGATCCTCGCCTCCGCGCTGGTCGGCGCGATCGCCGTGGTCGGCGCGGACCTGCTCGCGCGCACCGTCTTTCCCATCTCCCTGCCGGTCGGCGTCGTCACCGCCGCGGTCGGTGGCCCGTTCCTGCTGTTCCTGCTCGTTCGCACCAACCGGAAGGCGACCCTGTGACTCTCGCTGCGGATCAAGAACTTTCGACGGAGCACCGGCTCGGCGCGCAGGACGTGCGGCTCGGCTACGGCGACCGCGTCATCGTCGACGGCCTGACGGTCGACATCGAACCCGGCCTGATCACCACGGTCATCGGCCCCAACGGCTGCGGGAAATCGACACTGTTGCGCTCCCTCGGCCGATTGCTGCGGCCGCAGTCGGGCCGAGTCGTGCTGGACGGCAAGGCCATCTCCACCATGAAGACCAAGGACATCGCCCGCATTGTCGGCATGCTGCCGCAGACGCCGATCGCGCCCGAAGGGCTGACCGTCGCGGATCTGGTGGCGCGCGGCCGGCATCCGCATCAGTCGTGGCTGCGGCAGTGGTCGGCCGACGACGAGACCGAAGTGGAAACCGCGCTCGCGCAGACCGGGATCGCCGATCTCGCGGACCGCACCCTCGACGAACTGTCGGGCGGGCAGCGGCAGCGGGCCTGGATCTCCATGGCCCTGGCCCAGGGCACCGACATCCTGCTGCTGGACGAACCCACTACTTATCTGGATCTGGCCCACTCGCTCGAGGTCCTGGATCTGGTCGACCGCCTGCACGACGACTTCGGGCGGACCGTCGTCATGGTGTTGCACGATCTGAATCTGGCCATCCGCTACAGCGATCGCCTCATCGTCATGCGCGCCGGGCGCATCGTCGCCCAGGGCCGTCCCGCAGACATCATCAATGCCGATCTTTTGCGCGAGGTTTTCGGGCTGCGCGCGGAGGTGCTCGAGGATCCGGTGTCCGGTCGGCCCATGATCGTGCCCATCGGCCTGCGCCACGTACACGCGTCCGCTCTGGAAGATATGCCGGTCGACGCGGGGGTATGACCAATCCCACACCAGCTACCACCCGGTTACGACGACCTGTAGTACGCATTCCTGTCGTTGTCTCCGTAAACTTATGGGATGGCAGGTCTTGGTGAACTCGAGAAAGCGGTCATGGACCAGTTGTGGTCCTCCGACGAACCGCAAACGGTCCGGCAGGTCCATGAAGCACTCGCTGAGCGTCGTGAACTCGCGTACACCACGGTGATGACCGTTCTGCAGCGCTTGGCGAAGAAGAATCTGGTAGTCCAGCAGCGTGACGACCGCGCACACCGCTACGCCCCCGTGCACACTCGCGACGAACTCGTCGCCAGTCTGATGTTCGATGCGTTGCAGCAGGCAGACGAAGTCGGCAGCCGCCGCGCGGCACTGGTGCACTTCGTGGAACAGGTAGGCGCGGATGAGGCTGCCGCATTGCGCGACGCACTCGCTAAGCTCGAAGCCACCGAGGTCGCGCGCAAGGACAAACCCGAGTCCAAATAGCTGTAACCTCGGCCCGAGCCCCACAACGCAGTGAGCTGAGGTCATGGACTGGACAGCGCCGGTATTCGCCGGTCTCGCCTTGTTATTGGCGGGACCGGTACCAGCGCTGCTCAGCCGAGCCACCTGGCCCTACCGCAGTCCGCGTGCGGCACTGGTGCTTTGGCAGGCCATCGCGCTGGCCGCCGTGCTCAGCGCCTTCGGTTCCGGACTCGCCATCGCCTCGCGACTGCTGGTGCCCGGCGCGGACGGCCGCCCGACCACCACACCCAGTAAAGAGATCGCCGCGCTCGGCCTGCCGCTGTGGCTGGCCCTGGTGCTCGTCTTCGCGCTGACCCTGCTGGTCGGGGCGCGGCTGATCTGGTCGGTGATCCGGGTCGGCATCCACACCCGCCGCCGCCGGGCCCGGCATCGCATGCTGGTCGACCTGCTCGATCAGTCCAGCGTGCAACGCCAGGCCGCCGACATCCGCGTGCTGGCCGCCGCCGAACCGATCGCCTACTGCCTGCCCGGCATCCGGCAGCGGGTCGTGCTGAGCCAGGGCACCGTCACCAACCTCTCCCACGAGGAACTGACCGCCATCGTCAGCCACGAACGCTCGCACCTGCGCGCCCGCCACGACCTGGTGCTCGAAGCGTTCACCGCCGCCCATGAGGCTTTCCCCCGGGTGGTCCGCTCCAAATCCGCACTGGATTCGGTGAAGCTGCTCATCGAACTGCTCGCCGACGACTCCGCCGTCAAGGTCACCGGCCCCACGCCCTTGGCCCGCGCCCTGGTGGCCTGCTCCAATTCCCCTGCCCCGCAAGGCGCGATGGCCGTCGGCGGCCCCACCACCCTCATCCGCATCCAACGCCTCGCCGGTCCCATCGGCGACCTGCGCATCGCGATCGCCGCCTACCTGGTGGCCGCCGCGATCCTCGTGGTCCCCACCCTCGCCGTCGCCATCCCCTGGCTCGTCGAGGTCAGCCGCCTGGTCAGCCGTGCCTGATCCCCACCCGCCCGTCCCCGAATCCGACTCGGGCGCGGCGGGTTCCGCCATGCCGCCCACCACCCCGAAACCAGCCCAGGAGGCCACCATCCACACCGACTCGTCGCCCGATTCCTCGTCGCTGAACCCGGCGCAGGCAACCGGCAAGCCCGCCGAGCTCGGCCGGGCGGCGGGCCAGGTGACCTTTGCCGATCTGGGGCTGCCGCCGGTGCTGGCGCAAGCCTTGCGGCGCAGCGGGATCGACAAGCCGTTTCCGATTCAGGCGGCGGTGATTCCGGACATTCTGGAAGGGCGCGATGTGCTGGGCCGCGCCGCAACGGGTTCCGGCAAGACGCTCGCATTCGGGCTGCCGATGCTGGTGCGGCTGTTCGGTGCGCCGAGCGCACCCAAGCGGCCGCGCGGGCTGATTCTCGCGCCGACGCGTGAACTGGCCATCCAGATCGAGACCGCATTGGACGAACCCGCGCTATCGCTCGGATTGCGGCTGGCCACGGCCGTCGGCGGGCTGCCGATCAAGAAGCAGGAGGAGCGGCTGGCGCGTGGGGTGGACGTGGTCATCGCGACGCCCGGCCGGTTGACCGATCTACTCGGCCGTAAAGCGGTGGCGTTGGGCGATATTCGCGTGGTCACCGTCGACGAGGCCGATCACATGGCCGAACTCGGGTTCATGCCGCAGCTGACCGCACTGCTCAACAAGGTGCCCACCGACGCGCAGCAGCTGATGTTCTCGGCCACCCTCGACGAGACGATCGACGGTCTGGTGCAGCGCTATCTGCGCGATCCGATCCGGCACACGGTCGGCAGTGCGACGGACGAGTCTGCCGAGACAGGTACGAAAACCGCTGCACCGGGCACTGATTCGCCTCAGGCGGAGACGGATTCGGGCCCATCGACAGGCGGTGAGCAGCGACGGGCGTCGGCGGTGCCGGATATCGCGCACTACGCGCTGCATGTACGCCGCACCGACAAGCGCCTGGTGGTCACCGAGATCGCGGCGCGGGCCGGGCGCACGCTGCTGTTCGTGAAGACCCAGTACGGCGCGGACAAGCTGGCCCGCAAGCTGCGGGAGGAGGGTGTCGGAGCGGTCGCGCTGCACGGCGGCAAGGTGCAGAATCAGCGCACCCGTACGTTGGCGGCGTTCGCGGACGGCACCGCGCCGGTGCTGGTCGCCACCGATATCGCCGCGCGCGGGCTGCACATCGACGATGTCACGCTGGTCGTACACGTGGACCTGCCCGCCGATCCGAAGGACTATCTGCACCGGACCGGCCGCACCGCCCGGGCGGGCGCGTCCGGGACCGTGGTCACCATCGTCACCCCGGACAATCGCGACGAGGCCGCCCAACTGGCCCGGCTCGCGGGCGTCACTCTCGCCGACGAGGAGATCCGGCCCGGTGATCGGCGGCTCGCAGAGATCACCGGTGCACGTCGCCCTTCCGGCCGTCCGGTCGCCGACCCGTCGACTCCCCCGGCCGCCAAAGCCGATACGCGCGAGCAGCCGCGAGTGTGGACGCGCCCCAAGGGCGAGAGCCGCCCGCACAACAAGAAGCGCAAGCCCGGTGCGGCCAAGCGGTCTTCGCGCTGACGCCGACACGTTTGGATGTTCCTACGGACACGCGCGGGAATCCGCCCGGGGTTTCCGGCAATTCGGACGAGATCGAGTTAACTCGAAGCCCCTTTCGGGCAATGGCAAACTTCTAGCTACCATCATGTGGGGCCCCGATCCCATGCGCATCGGCGTCGGGCCCGCCATTCCCCGCAGGGAATCGCGGGCCCGTCCGGGTTCGACCACTATCGACATCATGATCAACCCAAACCTCCTGCGCTACACCGTGATCGAATCCACCGAGGACGGCGGATCGATCTTCGTCGATGCCGAGATCCCTTTGACAGAACGAATTCTCGCGACCGGCGTGCCCGCGATGTCGGTCGGCGGACTGCCCTCGGCCGCGGGAGTGTCGTACCTGCGCAGCACCGAATTCGACAGTGCCCCACACCCGGCCCCCGTCAGACAGTGGGTTGTCATGCTGCGCGGCATGATCGAGGTGACCACCTCCGATGGCGAGCGCCGCCGCTTCGCGCCCGGCGATCTTGTGCTGGCCGCCGACACCGAGGGCCGCGGCCACACAACCGTCGCCGTGGGCCATCCGCCCTTCGAGGCACTGTTCGTCCCGACCTCGTCTTGACGCGGCGAATTCGCACCAATCGCCCCCATTGCGCCGCGAACTCTCAGCATTCAGCTACCATGGGACAACGTGCAGTTTCTTCCCGGGCAGACTCCGCCCTACGACCTGACCTACGACGACGTCTTCCTCGTCCCCCGCCGGACGGATGTGGCGTCCCGGTTCGATGTCGATCTCTCCTCCACGGATGGGACCGGCACGACCATTCCGCTCGTGGTCGCGAATATGACAGCCGTCGCCGGCCGCCGCATGGCCGAGACCGTCGCCCGCCGGGGCGGCATCGTGGTGCTGCCGCAGGATCTTCCGATTCCCGCGGCCGCCGACACCATCGCCTTCGTCAAGAGCCGCTCGCTCACGGCCGACACCCCCGTGGTGCTGGATCCGGAGCAGTCGGTCTCCGATGCGCTGGCCCTCATCCACAAGCGTGCCCACGGTGCGGTCGTGGTGGTCGAGAACGGGAAGCCGGTCGGTGTGGTCACCGAGGCGTCCTGCTCGGATGTCGACCGGTTCGCCCGCCTGAGCACCGTCGTCGACACCGACTTCGTCTCGGCTCCGGCCGACGCGTCGCCGCGTGAGGTCTTCGGCCTGCTCGAGGCCGGACACCGCAATGTCGCCGTGCTGGTCAATCCGGATGGCAGCCTCGCGGGCGTGATGACCCGGACCGGCGCGATCCGCACCGGCATCTACGCCCCGGCCGTCGACGCCAATGGCCAGCTGCGCATCGCCGCGGCCGTCGGCATCAACGGTGACGTCCCGGCCAAGGCCAAGGCCCTGGTCGACGCGGGCGCGGACGTGCTGGTGATGGACACCGCGCACGGCCACCAGCTCAAGATGCTGGAGGCGCTGCGCTCGGTGGCGAGCCTGGATCTGGGCGTCCCGCTGGTCGCGGGCAATGTCGTGGCCGCCGAGGGCGTGCGCGATCTGATCGAGGCCGGCGCGGACATCATCAAGGTCGGTGTGGGCCCCGGTGCCATGTGCACCACCCGCATGATGACCGGTGTGGGCCGCCCGCAGTTCTCGGCCGTGACCGAATGTGCCGCGGCCGCCAAGGAATTCGGCAAGCACGTGTGGGCCGACGGTGGCGTGCGCCACCCGCGCGACGTGGCCTTGGCCCTCGCGGCCGGTGCCTCCAACGTGATGATCGGTTCCTGGTTCGCGGGCACCTACGAGTCGCCCGGTGACCTGCGCACCGACCGTGACGGCAACCGCTACAAGGAGTCCTTCGGCATGGCCTCCAAGCGCGCGGTGGCCGCCCGTACCGCCACCGATTCGGCGTTCGACCGGGCCCGCAAGGCGCTGTTCGAGGAGGGCATCTCCTCCTCGCGCATGCGCCTGGATCCCGAGCGTCCGGGTGTCGAGGACCTGATCGACCACATCACCTCCGGTGTGCGCAGCTCCTGCACCTACGCCGGGGCCCGCACGCTCGCGGAGTTCCACGAGCGCGCCACCCTGGGCGTGCAGTCGGCCGCCGGTTTCGCCGAGGGCCGTCCGCTGCCGTCCGGTTGGTGATCGACCGCTAGAACTGCACAACCGAAACCCGGCGGGTCCGCCTCGGATCCGCCGGGTTTCGCGTGTGCCGACCGCACCATCGAATAATTCGGCTCGGCCCGGCGATGTGATGCGGCCCCGCCGTTCGGAATCCGTAAAAGGCAGCCGGTAATATGACGTGACCGGACCCTGAAGATGGGTATCCGAAGCGCATATCCGCTTAGCAACCCCTGCGAAAGGAACCAGTTGTCACCCGCGTCCGAGGGCGCTTCACAGGAGGGCTCCTCTACCGAGCCGGGTGACAAACCCGGCGTCCACGCAATACCGGCATCGCGAACGGCCAGGTGGTACTGACCGTGTCGGCCGTGTTCACCGTTCTCAGTCTGCTCGGTTTCATCGCTCTGACCGCCGGCACGGCATTGTTCGTCGCCGCCGAGTTCTCGCTCACCGCCCTGGAACGTTCGACCGTGGAGGCCCACGCCCGTGAGGGTGATCGCCGGGCCCGGCAGGTGCGCCACGCGCATCGCACGCTCTCGTTCCAATTGTCCGGGGCGCAGCTGGGCATCACCATCACCACCCTGATCACCGGTTATATCGCCGAGCCCGTGCTGGCGCGGCTGCTGGAGCCGATCTTCCACGCGTTCGGCGTGAGTGCCGGTACCACGCACGGGATTTCGCTGGCGCTGGCCCTGATCATCGCGACCTCGCTGTCGATGATCTATGGCGAGCTGGTGCCCAAGAACATCGCCATCGCCGCACCGCTGTCGACCGCGCGACTGACCGCGGGGCCGATGATCGCCTTCTCCACCACCTTCAAGTGGATGATCCGATTCTTGAACGGGGCCGCCAACTGGGCGGTGCGCCGGGTGGGTATCGAACCGGCCGAGGAGTTGCGCTCGGCGCGCTCGCCGCAGGAATTGGGTTCGCTGGTGCGGACTTCCGCGTTGCACGGGGCGTTGGATCAGCGCACGGCGCAGGTGGTGGATCGTTCGCTCGAGTTCGGTGAGCGCACGGCGGAGGAGCTCATGACTCCGCGCATGACCATCGAAACCCTCGATCAGGACTGCACTCTCGCCGATCTCATCGACGCCGCCCGGGAGACCGGGTTCTCGCGTTTCCCGGTCATCGAGGGCGACCTCGACAACACGCTCGGGTTCGTGCACGTCAAGCAGGTGTTCGTGTATCCGGCCAAGGATCGCCGCAATATCAAGCTGGAGTCCATCGCCAAGCCGGTGCCGATCGTGCCCGCGTCCCTCGACGGTGACGAAGTGCTCGAGCGGGTGCGCCGCGACGGTATGCAGGTGGCGCTGGTGGTCGACGAGTACGGCGGGACCGCGGGCATCGTCACCATGGAGGACCTGATCGAGGAGATCCTCGGTGACGTCCGCGACGAGCACGACGAGGAGGAGGTCGATGTGCGCCGCACCCCGACGGGCTGGAACTGCTCGGGTCTGCTGCGTGTCGACGAGGTCTCCCGCGCCACCGGATACGACGCGCCCGAAGGCGAATACGAGACGCTCGGCGGCCTCGTGCTGACCCGGCTGGGCCGGATTCCGGAGACCGGCGACGAGGTGCTGCTGCCGCAACCGGGCAACCATCAGCTGGAGCAGACACCCTCGAAGGGCGGCTGGATCGCCAAGGTGGAACGCATGGACGGCCGCCGCATCGACCGGGTGCTGATCCGCCCCGTCGACGCCGAGGCCCTCGCGATCTGGGAGCACGACCATGGGTGACCTGTACGCCGTCCTGCTCACCCTGGTGTTGCTGCTGGGCAACGCGTTCTTCGTCGGCGCGGAGTTCGCGCTCATCTCCGCTCGCCGCGACCGCCTGGAAGCGCTTGCCGCACAGGGCAAGCGCAGCGCCAACACGGTGATCGAGGCGGCCCAGAACCTGTCTATGATGCTGGCCGCCGCGCAGCTGGGCATCACCATCTGCTCGATCCTGCTGGGTCGCGTGGGTGAGCCGGCGGTGGCGCATCTGCTCGAGCAGCCGTTCGATCTGCTCGGCGTGCCCGATTCACTGCTGCACCCGATCTCGTTCGCGCTGGCGTTGACCATCGTGGTGATCCTGCACATCCTGCTGGGCGAGATGATCCCGAAGAACATCGCGCTGGCCGGGCCGGAACGCTCCGCGCTGCTGCTGGTCCCGCTGCATTTGGCGTGGCTGCGGCTGGCCAAGCCGTTGATCGCGATCTACAACTTCGCGGCCAATATCACCTTGCGGGCCTTGCGGATCGAGCCGAAGGACGAGCTGGATTCGACCGTGTCGTCGGTGGAGCTGGCGGAGATGTTCGGTGAATCCCGTTCGGAGGGACTGCTGGACGAGGAGGAGCACCGCCGGCTGACCCAGGCGCTGGGTTCCAGTGATCGCATCGTCGCCGACGTGATGGTGCCGCTGGCTTCGACCCGGTCGGTGCCGTTGCGCGGGGACGGCACCACGCTCGGCGATATCGAATCCGCCGTCGCGGAAACGGGTTTCTCGCGGTATCCGGTGCGCGCGGCCGACGGTTCGCTGGTCGGCTACCTGCACGTGAAGGATGTGCTGGACCTGACCGCCGACGACGACGCGGGCCCGGGTACGCCCATCCCCCGCACCGATATCCGTCCGCTGCCGACACTGAGCATGGGCACCACCCTGTTCGAGGCGCTGGCCCGATTGCGGCGCACCAATTCGCATCTGGGCCGCGTGGTCGACAGTCGCGGCAATACCGTCGGCATCGTGGCCCTGGAAGACCTGGTGGAGGAGTTCGTCGGCACCGTCCGCGACGCCACCCACCGACTTGCCGAATGATGAACGTGCGCACCGATTCCACCGTGTTGTCCGGCCCCGCTTGGCGGGGCCGGGCGGCCGCGCACCGGGAACGGGTCGACGCTCTCGTCGGCCCGTATCTGGAACGGCGGGCGGCGGGTTCGAAGCATCCCGTCGTCGACTTCCTGTTCACCTACTACGGCCACAAACCGGCCCAGCTCAAACGCTGGCATCCCGGATACGGTGTGGTGCTGGCCGACGCCGGGGATTACGCGGGATTCCGTGGCTACCACCAGGTTTCCGTCGGCGATTCGACGGGCTGGACCGCCGACCCCGAGTTCCTCGAAAAACGGCGCGACACCGTCGAATTCGTCGCTCGCCTCCTCGCCGCCACCACCACCCGACCGGCCCAGCTGTCCTGTTTCGGCCTGCACGAATGGGCGATGGTCTACCGCACCGACGACGTCCGCCACCAGCAGGTCCCGCTCCGACTGGGCACGACGGGCACCGACGCCGTCGTGGAGTCGATGCAGTTGCGCTGCACCCACTTCGACGCGTTCCGCTTCTTCACCCCCGAAGCGGTCCCGCTCAATATCGAGCCCCTGACCCGCGAGCTACAGGTGGACCGCGAGCAGCCCGGCTGCCTGCACGCCAATATGGACATCTACAAGTGGGGTTTCAAACTCACCCCGCTCATCGGCTCCGACCTGCTGTTCGATGCCTTCGAACTGGCTTGTGCCGCCCGTGAACTCGACATGAAGGCCAGCCCCTACGACCTGCGCGACTTCGGCTACGACCCGATCCGCATCGAAACCCCGTCCGGCCGCGCCGAATACGTGCGCGGGCAAGCCGAGATCGCCGAACGCGCCGCCACCCTGCGCACCCGGCTGCTGGACACCTGCCGCGAACTGCTCGCGCTGTAGGGGTCAGCTCTTGTTGCCGGGACGGCTGACCGGCAGCGAATTGCCGGTCTCCAACAGCGATTTCAGGTCGCTGAGCATGAACGGGTAGCCGCCGCCGAAGCCTTCGGATTCCAGGTCGCCGGAGCTGATGACCGCGATGAGCGGGGCGTCCGTCACGTCGTGGATGACGGTCAGGGCGCAGGTGCCGTCGCCGCGGTCACGAATCTCGTAGCGCAGGTAGGTTTCCGGTTCCGCGACCAGGTTCCCGTCCCCCAGGAAGCGGATACGCGCGCCCAAAAGCGACGGCGGGTCGTAGTCGGTGACCGCACCCCGGATGATGAGCTCCGGCTCGCTGTCGATCGGGCGGGGGCCCGAGGGCGCGAATACCGTGAACGCGCCGCCGATTCGGGGTTCGATCACGCTGCGACCACCGAAGCCGTAGCGGACAGTCCATTCGGGATCGGTGATCGCCTCCCAGATCCGGGCGGCTGTAGCGGCGATGATCACGCGGTGGATCTGCCGTGACTCCGGCCGGGCCCGCGCACGGATGTCGTCGAGGCTCACGATTCCAGGTCCTTCTTCAAGTCGGTGAGGGCGGAGAGCTGCTGTTCGGTAAACTTGTCGATCCAGCGATCGTGGATCAGCCGGATCGGTACGGGGTTGAGGTAGTGCAGCTTCTTGCGCCCGTCCCGGACGGTGGTCACCAGGCCCGCGTCTTCGAGCAGCCGCAGGTGTTTGCCGATGCCGAAGCGGGTCATCTCCAGCCCGGATTCCAGCTCGGTCAGCGTCTGGCCGTCCCGGGCGAACAACGCGTCGAGCAGATATCGCCGGGTGGGATCGGCCAGCGCCTTGAACACCGCGTCCTCGTCCACGCCCCCACCTTATACGAGACCATCCGGTCACATGACCGTTGACATGTGACCTTTTGGTCACCTATCGTCGCGGCATGAACCGATACATCGTTCTCTACCTCGCACCCCTGTCCGTCGCCGAACGATTCGCCCAGGCCACACCCGAGGAAGCCATGAAAGGTATGCAGCTGTGGGTGGATTGGAGCAACCGCCTCGGCAGCGGCCTCATCGACGGCGGTAAACCCCTCGGCAACGCGCGCCGCATCACGCCGACCGGGATCACCGAAACCGACAGCGGCGTCATCGGAATGTCGATCCTGCAAGCCACCTCGATGGACGAGGCCCTGAAAATGGTCGACGACCACCATCACCTGCACTGGGCCGAACAGTGCGAGATCGTCGTCCTGGAAGAACAGCCCCTCCCCGAACTGCAGCAGTAGAGCCGGGCTGTCACAGACAATTTCGTGTCGCCCCTACCGGCCGGTCAGTTTATGGGTTAGCGTTTCGAGACGTAACCGTGACCACATCGGACAACCTGAAGTGCGGTGGGTCACCGAGCTTGTGTTTCGAACGAAGACGGGGGTACCGCGATGGGGCGGTTCACGCGAGTACGCCGGTCCAAGCCGGCGGCAGTACTGGCGGTCACGCTGCTGGGGGCGGCCGTGCTGCCGATGCACGGGGCGGCAGCGGATCTGCAATCCGACATCCTGAACCAGGTCCAGCAGTTCTTGGACGTAGGTCGCACGTCCGTGCCGCGCGCGGACTGCGGCGACGACGCGCTGCCGGAAACCGGTATCCAGGGCGATGTTTCGGCCGATGACCGCAACAGCGGGCGCAGCACGCTGGGGTATCGCTGCAATCTGTCGTTCGTGGGCGGGTATGTCGGCAAGGGTGCGGGCATCACCTCGACGACCTACGACCACTGCTCGTACACCGGGTCGCTGTTCCCGGGCAATATCCTCGGGCCCGCGCAGGGTGTGCAGGTGCTCGACGTCTCCGATCCGGCGAATCCGGTGGTCACCGGCAGCCTCACCGAACCGGCCATGCTGGCGGGCACCTGGGAGTCGCTCAAGGTCAATGCCGAGCGGAAACTGCTGGTGGGCACCGGTGTTCCGGTCGGTGAGGGTGCCGGATACCTGTCGGTGTACGACATCTCCGACTGCGCGCATCCGCGGTTGCTGAACGCGGGCGCGGGCACGAATCTGCTGATGCCGCTGCCGATCACGACGCACGAGGGCGGGTTCTCCCCCGACGGTCGCACGTATTGGGCCTCGGGCATCGCGCCCGGTTTCGTGAGCGCGGTGGATCTGACCGATCCGGCGAATCCGCACGTGATCTGGCAGGGCCTGACCGGGATCGAGGCGCACGGGTTCGGGATCAGCCCGGACGGCAATCGCATGTATCTCTCGGCGCTGGCCGGATTCACGGTGCTGGATATCAGCGCGGTACAGCGGCGCGACCCGAATCCGCAGGTGAACCATCTGGGACGGGTGTTCTGGACGGACGGCATCGCGACCCAGCACAGCATTCCGGTCACCTATGACGGCAAGCCCTATCTGTTCACCGTCGACGAGGGTGGCGCGGGCGGGGTGAAGCTCATCGACATCTCCGACGAGACCAACCCGACCGTCGCGGCCAAGCTCAAACTGGAGATCAACCTGCCGGAGAATCAGGATTCGGCGATGGCCTCGGCCATGGGCGGATCCGTCTTCTCCTACGACGCGCACTATTGCGCCGCCGATCGCCCGACCAATCCGACCGCACTGGCCTGCGGCTGGGAGGAATCCGGCATCCGGGTGTTCGATGTGCGGGACCCGTTCCACGCCAAGGAGATCGCGTACTTCAACCCGCCCGCGCGCAAGGGCCGCAACCTGGAGCTGTGGAATTCACCGCACGCGCTGGCCTCGCTGATCGGCGTCCCGTTCATGGAGTTCCCGTCGGCGGCGCGCGCGATGTTGGAGGGCAAGTTCGATCCGAACCAGGCGCTGTCGTCTCGGACAGGCATGGTGGCGTTCGGCGACCTGTCCACCGACTGGTGCTTCTCGCCGCCGGAATGGCACGGCAGCCAGTTGTGGGCGACCTGCAATGACAACGGGTTCATGGTGTTGCAGCTCGCGGACAACGTCTACACGCCACCCGCCGACCAGCAGTCCGTGGTGGGCTCGTGACGCCGAGCAACCTGCGTAATCGCCTGCGCGCGGCCGGATATCGCTGGCGGCGACCGGCCGGGTTCGCGGTACTGCTGCTGACCGTGTTCACGGCGGGATTCCTGGTGCGGCCCCTGGCCCTCGACGAGAGCCGTTCCGCCGCACCGGTGCTCAACGCCGTCGAGATCGGGTTCAGCCAGGACATGACCTCCCACCACGAGCAGGCGCTGATCATGGTGCTGCGCCTGGATTCCGGCGTGGACCCGACGGTGCGGCGGCTGGCCCAGCAGATCGGTGACAGCCAGCGCATGGAGATCGGCACCATGCTCGGCTGGCTGCGACTGGCCAATGCCGCACCGGACTCGAAGCATCCGATGGCGTGGATGAACACCGCCGCCGCGCACGAACATTCGCCGTCATCCATGGCCGGAATGTCGACCATGACCAGCACCAACGGCACCAGCATGCCCGGCATGGCCACACAGGCCGAGCTCGACGCGCTCGCCACCGCACGTGGCCAGGACGCAGAAGTGCTCTTCCTGCAACTGATGTTGCGTCATCACCGAGGCGGGGTGGCGATGGCAAAGGCCGCCGACGCACTGCTCGCCTCGGGTCCGGTGAAGGAGGCCGCGCGGGGCATGATCACCGCACAGTCCCAAGAGGCGGGGCTGATGACCGTCATGCTCGCCCAGCGAGGCGCGCAACCGCTGTCTTGAGATCCGCGCTCGCTGAAGTGCGCACTCTCGCTGCCGAGGTGGGGTGCGAAATCTCACGAGTCTGGTGGTCGAGGCCCTGGGTATGGTCGAGAGGTCGATCGGCCATGGCGGCCGGGAAAGGGCTGATCTCCACCATGACCCAGGCGGAAGCGCTCACCATTCCCGCGCATATTCATGGCTATCCGGAGCTTGCGTTCGGCGGCCATCTAGCGGGTCTGCTCGCCGCGCAGCTCGACGCCGATACCGTGCGCGTCGATTTCCGCCGGCCGGTCACCGTGAACACCCCGATTCTGCTGTCGCGGCCCGAGTCCGGCCGTGCCACCCTCACCGGCGTCGACGACACCCTGCTGGTTGAGGCGAGTGCGTCCACACTCACGCTCGATCCGGTCCCTACACCTTCCTGGTCCGAGGCGAAGTCCGCGCTCGACGCGGCCCTGGCCTCCCCGTCGCGGCGCATCACCGACTGCTACGGCTGCGGCGCGGCCTGCGAGCCGGGTCGCGGCCTGCGCCTGTTCCCCTGGCGAGTGCCCGGCACGGAGATCATGGCCACCGCCTGGACACCCGATCCGGGTCTGGCCGACGAAACCGGTGAACTGCCACCGGAAGTCGTGTGGTCGGCCCTCGACTGCCCCGGCGGCCTGGCCGGTTTCGTCTTCTCGAAGATGGGTCAGGGCACTTTCACCGCCGCCCTCACCGCGACCCAGCACGCTCCCGTCTTCGCCGGAGCCGACTACATCTCGCACGCCTGGGTGATCGCTCGCGACGGCCGCAAACACACTGTCGGCGTGGCCCTTTCCACTCCCGACGGCGACCTGTGCGCCCTGGCCGAAGCCCTGTGGATCGAGCCCCGGCAAGCCTGACGCCGTCCCCGCGGAACTGCTGAGCGGTCCGCCGTCGATCGTGTCAGACTGTCCGCGTGGCTGAATCGCCCTCGCCGACCGCTGTTCCGGAACCGGCCCCCGCCGTCGTGCCGACCCCCGCTCCCGATCCCGCGAAGTCCGCGCCACCACCCGCCGTCGCCCGGGGAACGCGGTCGTCCGCGGCAGGCCAGACCAATGCCATGGCCCAGGTCATTCCCTGGGCTACCGTCGGTCCCGCGCTGCGCGACTTCTGGTCCAGCACTTACGCTCCCGAAGTCGCCTATACCGACCGCCTCACCGGCAGATTCCGCAGCTGGGGCCAGATCCTGCGCTTCACGGCCCTGGCCGCCAGCGCGATCGTCACCGGTCTGGCGGGTTTCGAGGGTTCGGCCATTCGGGCCGCCACCGCCCTCGCGGGCGGCATCGCCGTCATCGCCACCGGCAGCCCGAGCATCTTCCGCACCGACCAGCGGGTGGCCACCAACCGAGCCGCCCAACAGTCCCTACTCACCGAAGGCTGGCAATTCGTCTCCGGCGCGGGCACTTACAAGGTCCCCCCGACCCCCGAAACGGCCACCGCCTTCATCACCAACGTCGAACAGATCCTCGTCTCGTACACCAACACCTACATCAAGACCATCGACGAACCGGCACCCACCACCACGCCCAGCTAGCCGTCGAGCACGCAATCCCCGCGACCGATCCTCGTCACCCAGCGGGCCGCATCCGCAGCCGCCTCCCTCGTCATTCCGGCGCGCTCTCGGCCGGGATCCACACGGCGTTGTGGATTCCGGCCACAAGCACGCCGGAATGACGAGGTGGGGCTGCCTCCCGGATCCGTGTGGGTTGCCACCCGGGTACCGGGGCGTCCGCTGCTAGAGGTTGGCGATGGTGTGTTCCAGGCGCTCGGCTACCAGGGCTCGGGCCTGTTCGCGGAGGGCGGGGCGGTAGCCGGACGGGTAGACCGGATCGGTCGGCGTGTAGGACTTCAGGACTTCCTTGGCCAGGGTGATCTTGTGAACCTCGGTGGGGCCGTCCGCGATCGCCATGATCTGGGCGTAGGTCATCATGTCGGTGAAGGGGAGGTCGGTGCTGACGCCGATCGCGCCGTGCAGGTGCATGGCGCGTTGGGCGATGTCGTGCATGACCTTCGGCATGGCGACCTTGATGGCGGCGATGTCGTGGCGGACCTTGCGGTAGTCCTGTTCCTGGTCGATACGCCACGCGGTGCGCAGCACGAGTAGGCGGAACTGTTCCATTTCGATCCAGGAGTCGGCGATCTTCTCCTGGGTCATCTGCTTGCCGCCGAGGACGCCCTTGCCCATGGGGCGGGAGACGGCGCGTTCGCACATCATGTCGAAGGCCTTGCGCACCAAGGCGACCGTGCGCATGGCGTGGTGGACGCGGCCGCCGCCGAGGCGGGTCTGGGCGACGATGAAGCCGAGGCCCTCCGCGCCGAGCAGCGAATCCGCCGGGATGCGGACGTCGGTGAAGCGCAGGTGGCCTTCGTGTTCGCTGAAGCCGGGGACGGTGAAGTTCTTCACCACCTCCAGGCCGGGGGTGTCGGCGGGGACGATGAACATCGAAAGCCGCTGGTGCGGGGCGGCTTCCGGGTCGGTGACGGCCATGACGATGTGGAAGGTGGCGAATTCGGCGGCGGAGTTGAACCACTTCTCGCCGTTGATGACCCAGGAGTCGCCGTCGCGGACCGCACGGGTCTGGAAGGCGGTCGGGTCGGAGCCGCCGGTGGGTTCGGTCATGACGTAGCAGGAGCCGATCTCGCCATCGAGCAAGGGCTGTAGGTACTTCGCCTTCTGCTCGGGGGTGCCGAAGTGGGCGAGGATCTCGGCGTTGCCGGAATCCGGTGCCTGACAACCGAAGACGAGCGGGGCCCACATGGAGGTGCCGAGCACCTCGTTGAGCAGGGCGAGTTTCAGCTGCCCGTAGCCGGGTCCGCCGAGTTCGGGGCCGAGGTGGCACGCCCACAGCTGCTGGTCCTTCACCTGCTGCTGCAACGGTTTCATCAGCGCCCGGATCTCCGGGTTCTGCCGGTCGTAGGGGTTGGGGTAGAGCAGGTCGAGGGGTTCCACCTCGGTCCTGACGAACTCCGCGACCCAGTCGAGTTTCTTCTGGTAGTCCGGATCGGTGCCGAAATCCCAAGCCATGATCAGCCTTTCGTGCTCTTGCGGGGTTGGATGAGTCCGTCCAGGACGGTGGTGCCGAGAATGTCGGCGATTTCGTCGGGGGTGTGCTTGCCTTCGGCGCGGTACCAGAAGGTGACCGAATTGAGCATGCCGAGAATGCTGTTGGTGACGACGTGGTCGGCGGTGCGCAGGACGCCCGAGGTTTTGCCCGCGTCGATCACCTGCTGCCACAGCTGTTGGATGCGGTCGCGCAGCTGCTGCAGCTCGCCGGCCCGTTCACCGGTGAGCGCGGCTCCGTCACGCAATTGGATCGCGACGGCCGCGCGGTTCTCGATGATCAACCGGACGTGGCTGTGGATCAGCTTGCGCAGCTTGGTGACCGGATAGTCGGAACCCTCGGCGATCTGCTCGGCCTCGGCGAGCATCAGCCGGGTGTAGTCGCCGAGGATCTCCCACAGCAGTTCCTCTTTCGAGCCGATGTGGTAGTACAGCGCACCACGCTGCACGTCGGCGCGGTCCCCGATCTCGGCGACGCCGGTGCCGTGGAAGCCCTTCTCCGCGAACAGTTCCAGGGCCGCGCGCACGATCCGCTCGCGGGTCTCCCCCGGTGCGGCGGCGGACGCGGGCGGGCGGCCGCGGCGGCGGGCGGGAACCTCGGCGGTCACCGGAAGCCACCGTCCAGGGCCAGGGTCGAGCCGGTGCAGAAGGCCGAGGCGTCGGAGGCGAAGAACAGGGCGGCCCCGACGATGTCGGCGGGTGCGCCGATGCGGCCGAGCGCGGTGTGCCGGGCCAGTTCGGCGGCGAGTCCCTCGGGCCACGCCTTGGAGATGTCGGTGGCGAAGGGTCCGCAGCGGATGGTGTTCACTCGGACGCCCGGCCCGTAGGTGTGCGCCAATCCCACGGTCAGCGCCTCCAGACCGGCCTTGGCGGCGGCATACGGGACGGCCATCGGTTCGGGGTGCGCGGCCTCGATCGAAGATATATTCACGATCGATCCGCCGCCCGCCGCGGCCATGCGGGTGCCGATGAGCGCCGAGAGCCGGAACGGGCCCTTGAGGTTGGTGGCGATCACCTTGTCGAACATGGCCTCGGAAACCTGGTCCAAGCTGGGGTAGAGCAATGACATCCCGGCGTTGTTGAGCAAGACATCGACCTTGCCGAACTCGCTGTAAGCCGCCTCGACGAGCGTCTCGCACTGCGCCCAATCCCCCACATTGCAGGCCACCGCGAGGGCCCGTCGCCCGGTCTTGGCGCGCACGTCGGAGGCTAGTTCCTCACATGCGTCGAGCTTGCGGCTGGCGATGACGACGTCGGATCCGGCCTCGGCGAGGGCGAGGACCATCTCCCTCCCCAGCCCGCGACTGCCGCCCGTTACCACAGACACCTTGCCCGACAAGGGATTTCCCATGAACTGCACCTTCGCGACGAGCCGTCAGAAAATGTTCCACCCAGTACATTAAATGTACCGATCGATACAATCAAGACCCATCGCGCGAGGCCCCAACCCCCGGGCCGCGAAATACCGCCCGGTAACCGCGAGTAATATGACGCGCGTACTTTTTCCACCCGGCTTCTCGAAATGAGGCAGTAGATGACAGAGCGGATTCAGGTCGGCGGGCTGCAGGTTGCCAAGGTTCTCCACGATTTCGTGGAGAACGAGGCCCTCCCCGGCACCGGTGTTGATTCCGCCGCGTTCTGGTCGGGTGCCGAGGGCGTCATCAATGACCTCGGTCCCCGCAACCGCGCACTGCTGGCGGAACGCGACGACATCCAAGCCAAGATCGACGAGTGGCACCGCGCCAACCCCGGCGCCGGCTACGACAAGGCTGCCTACAAGCAGTTCCTGACTGAGATCGGCTATCTCCGTCCCGAACCGGCCGATTTCCAGATCGGTACCGAGAACGTGGACGCCGAAATCGCCACCCAGGCGGGACCGCAGCTGGTCGTGCCGGTGATGAACGCCCGCTTCGCCATCAATGCGGCGAACGCGCGCTGGGGCTCGCTCTACGACGCCCTGTACGGCACCGATGCCATCTCCGAGGCCAATGGCGCGGAGAAGGGTTCGAGCTACAACAAGGTCCGCGGTGACAAGGTCATCGAGTGGGCGCGCAACTTCCTCGACGACGCGGTGCCGCTGATCACCGGCTCGCACATCGGGTCCACCAAGTACTCGATCGAGGACGGCGAGCTGGTCGTCGGGCTCGAGGACGGCACGGAGATCGGCCTGGCCGACAACACCGCGCTGGTGGGTTACCTGGGTGATCCGGCTGCGCCGACCTCGATCCTGTTGAAGCACAACGGTTTGCACATCGAGATCCAGATCGATCCGTCCTCGCCTGTCGGCTCGACCGACACCGCCGGTGTCAAGGATCTGGTGCTGGAGTCCGCGGTCACCACGATCATGGACTTCGAGGATTCGGTCGCGGCCGTGGACGCCGAGGACAAGGTTCTCTGCTACCACAACTGGCTGGGCCTGATGAAGGGCGATCTGGCCGAGACGGTGTCGAAGGTCGGCAAGACCTTCACCCGCACCATGAACCCGGACCGCGTCTACACCGCGCTCGACGGCAGTGAGCTGGTGCTGCACGGTCGTTCGCTGCTGTTCGTGCGCAATGTGGGTCACCTGATGACCTCCGACGCGATCATCGACGCGGCGGGCAACGAGGTCGGCGAGGGCATCATGGACGGTCTGGTCACCGTCCTGATCGCCAAGCACGCCCTCAACGGCGACACCGCTCTGAAGAACACCCGCACCGGCTCGATCTACATCGTGAAGCCGAAGATGCACGGCCCTGACGAGGTGGCCTTCACCAACGAGCTGTTCGGCCGCATCGAGCAGGTCGTGGACCTGCCGGTGAACACCCTCAAGGTCGGCATCATGGACGAGGAGCGCCGCACCACGGTGAACCTGAAGGCGTCCATCCACGCCGCCAAGGACCGGGTGGTGTTCATCAACACCGGCTTCCTGGACCGCACCGGCGACGAGATCCACACCTCCATGGAGGCCGGGCCGATGGTCCGCAAGGCCGAGATGAAGGCGCAGCAGTGGATCAAGTCCTACGAGGACTGGAACGTCGACACCGGTCTGGCCACCGGCCTGCCCGGCAAGGCGCAGATCGGTAAGGGCATGTGGGCCATGCCCGATCTGATGGCCGACATGCTGGTGCAGAAGATCGCGCAGCCCAAGTCCGGCGCGAACACCGCCTGGGTGCCGTCCCCGACCGCCGCCACCCTGCACGCCACCCACTACCACCTGGTGGATGTGTTCAAGCGGCAGTCCGAGATCGCCAAGGGCGGCCCGCGCGCCACCGTCGACGAGATCCTCGAGATCCCGCTCGCCCCCGACACCAACTGGTCTGCCGAGGAGATCCAGCAGGAGCTGGACAACAACTCGCAGGGCATGCTCGGATACGTGGTGCGCTGGATCGACCAGGGCGTCGGCTGTTCGAAGGTGCCGGACATCAAGGACATCGGCCTCATGGAGGACCGCGCCACCCTGCGCATCTCCTCCCAGCTCATGACCAACTGGCTGCGCCACGGCATCGTCACCGAGGCCGACATCATCGCCTCCCTCGAGCGCATGGCCCCCGTCGTCGACCGCCAGAACGCAGGCGACGCGTCCTACTTCCCCATGTCCCCGGACTTCAACGCCTCCATCGCCTTCCAGGCAGCAAAGGAACTCGTCCTCGAGGGCACCACCCAGCCCAACGGCTACACCGAGCCGATCCTCCACCGCCGCCGCCGCGAGGCCAAGGCCTTCAACAAGTCGGTCTAACCCCCAACTTCGGTTGAGCCCCAACGGAATCCCCGGTCGACCCCCGTCGCCCGGGGATTCCTCTTATCCAGGGCCGATCTTCTCCTGAGGCGGTCGGCGTAGGCTGCGACGGGCACCGATTAGTTTCGAGTGGACAGGAGGTCTACCTGTCATGAGGACATTGATCTACGGGCTCGGTGTGTCCCTGGATGGGTACATCAACGACCGTGACGGTGGTATCGACTGGACTTCTCCTGACGAGGAGTTGCACCAGTTTCACAACAACAGGTTCCGCGACCTCGAACTCGCTCTCAACGGCCGGCGCCTCTACGAACTGATGGCCGACTACTGGCCGCACGTCCCTGCCGACGACCCCTCCCCCATCGCGCGCGAGTTCGGCGCTCTCTGGACTGCGAAACCCAAGGTCGTCTTCTCTCGGACGCTCAAAGAAGTCCAGTGGAACAGCACGCTGGTCAGCGAGAACGCGGTCGAGGAAGTCCGCAGGCTCAAGGCCGAGGGAGACGGTGTCATGGAGGTGGGCGGCGCGAGCTTCGCGGCTTCTCTAATCCCCCACAACGTGATCGACGAGTACCACGTGTACATCTCCCCGGTAGTACTCGGTGGCGGAACCCCATTCTTCCCAGCACTGGACAAACGCATCCACCTCCGCCTAACGCAGACAAGGCAATTCAAAACCGCAACCCTGCTCCGCTACACCCTCGCCTGACCAGCGCTCAGGGATTCACCTGGGTCCAGGCGAGCCATTCGGCGTGGTAGGCGGTCCATGGTCCGGGCAGAACGTGGGGCGTGCGTTCGAGTCGTCATAGCAGCTTGCGGGCTGAAGTTGTTGTGCGGCTGTGGTATACAGTCCGGCGATGTCGTGATTCGATGCGGCGGATGCTTGATCGGGGGATGTATGGGACCGGTGTCTCGGCGGACGGTTTTGGGGCTCATGGCGGTTGGGATCGCTGGGGTTGGGGTGGGGAGGGCTGGGGCTCGGCCGGCGCCGGGGGCGTTGGGGGCGTTGGATGGCGGGTTGTTGTGGGGGGTGGGGATGTCGGGGTATCAGGCTGAGGGGCATACGTTCGACAGCAATCAGATTCGGTATATGGGGAAGCGGGATCCTGAGTTGTTGCGGTATCCGGATTCGGCGGATTTTTACGGGCGGTATGCGTCGGATATCGAGTTGCTAGCGGGGTTGGGGGCGGGGGTTTTTCAGCTGTCTATCGAGTGGTCTCGGGTGCAGCCGGAGGAGGGGGTGTGGTCGGAGGAGGGGTTCGCGTTTTACGATCGGGTGTTGGATGCGCTGGCGGCCAAGGGGATTCGGCCGATGTTGGTGCTCGATCAGTGGGTGTATCCGGGGTGGGTGGCTGATCGGGGTGGGTGGCGGAGTGAGGAGATCGTCGAGCTGTGGCTGGCTAATGCGCGGAAGGTGGTGGCGCGGTATGCCGGTCGGGATCCGTTGTGGATCACCTTCTTTCAGCCGTTCAACTCCATCAAATACGAATGGCGTGACGGGGATCTGGCCACGAATCTGATTCCGGAGATGAATCGGCGGATCGGGCTGGCGCACAATGCCATCTACGATGAGATTCATCGGCTGCAGCCGGATGCGATGGTCAGTATGACGGTCGCGTTCTTCTCCGATGTCGCCGACGGATTCACCAATACCTCACTGACGGACCAGGTCGCCGACCGGCTCGACTACTTCGGGGTGGGTGTCTATTACACGCCCACCCTCGATCTGCTCACCGAGAACCCGCTGACGTGGGGTAATCCGTATGCCTGGCAGGTGCAGCCGGAGACGCTGTACTACGCGCTCACCTATTACGCCCGCCAATACCCGGGTAAGCCGCTCTATGTCCTGGACTGCACGCTCTACTCGGTCAACGGTGAACCCCGCGCCGATGGCTATGACCGCGCGGACCACCTGCGGGACAGCGTGTATTGGCTGCAACGCGCGGTCGCCGACGGTGCCCCGGTGATCGGCTTCAACTATTGGAGCCTCACCGACTCCTTCGAATGGGACGGCTACGACACGCGAACGGGCATCTACCAGGTGGACATCCGCACCGACCCGACCCTCACCCGCCGCCCCACCGTGGTCGCCGACGCGTACCGCACGGTGGTCCGGCAGCGCGGTGTCCCCGCCGAATACCGCCCGGTCCGCAAGCCGCAATCCTGTTCGCTGGTGGACCTTCCGGGCAGCTGCCTGGACCCGGTCACCGTCCCGAACTGAATTGCGTTGACCGGCAACGGTATGCGCCGTTCAGGCGCACACCGCCGGTAGCGTGTGCCCGGGTAGCGCGGCCGCGAGTTGCGCGGCGACGGTCTCACGGGTGAGCGCGCATACGCGTGAGACGGCATGCTCGGCATCCAGATCCCACACCCGCAGCACCCCGTTGTCACCGGCCCCGACGAGGAAGTTCGCCTTGGGATGGAAGGCGACCCGCCAGCCCGGCGAACTGGACTCGGTAATGGACTGCCCCAGCGCTTTCGGATGCGCCGGATCGGAGGTGTCCCACAGCCGCACGGTGGAATCGGTGCCGCCGGTTGCCAGTCGCGTCCCGTCGGCGCTGAAGTCCACCGAGTCCACGGTGATGCTGCTGACCGGCAGTGGATCACCCAGTGCCGTGATCCGTGCCGGGTCGGCAATGTTCCACAATTGCACGGTGCCGGAGTTCCAGCCGGTGACAGCGGTCCGGTGATCGGGGCTGACGGCCAGGCCCGCCGCGCCGGAGTCGCGGGCCGCGTCGGCGCTGCCGATCGGTGTGCGGGAATCGCTCTGCACGAACGCTTTCCATACCTGCAGCTTGTCGGTGAGGGAGACGACCAGTTGGCCGTCCCGGGTCTGGGCCAGCTGCAAGCCGTCCGACATCAGCTGCCGCGACACCGGGATCAACACCGGCCCGCCGATCCGCGCCGGTGCGGCCGGATCGGAGATGTCCCAGAACAGCATCTCCGGCGTGGGCAGGGCCACCAGGGTCGCCATCAGGGGCCGATCGGCCGCGAACGCCGCACCGGCCGCTCCCGGAAAGTGTGCCACCTCGTGGGGTTTCGCCGGATCGGTGATGTCGAGCAGGGTCATGACGCCGTGCAGCAGCAGCGCCACGTAGCGCCCGTCGGCGCTGATGGCCGGCACGGCGGTCGCCGAGATCCCGGCCAGCTCGGTGTCCGGGCGTGGGATCGCGCCCAGCAGGCGCACATCGGCAGGATTCTCGATGTCCCAGATGTGGGCGTCGGTCCCCGGCGCGAGGGTGATCATGCGGCGGCCGTCGGAACTGAGTCCGTTGCTCAGCGCTTCGATCGGCCCGGACTGCCCGGCCAGCACGGAATGCGGCAGTGACCAGCGCTGCACCGTGCCATTGCTCAACCCGGCGACGAATTCCTTGCCGTCGGGATCGAATCCGCTGAACACCGGGCTCGCCGAGCACCCCTGCCCGGCACCGGCGCAACGTGCCGAGGCGCCCGCGAGCTGGGTGCCCAGCACGGTGGGCTGCGACAGGTCGGCGAGGTTCCACAGGGTGGTGCCCTCCACGGTCACCGTCGCCAGCACCGAGCCGTCCGGGGTAGCCGTCGCACCGATCAGGGCATCGGCGGCGGCCACGGTGAACGCGCTGCCCACCCGGGTCAGGGTTCCGGATTGCTCCACACGCGCGAACCGCACCGTGCTGCCGAGTGTTCCGCCCGTCGAAGCCTGGCCCTGGTTGTCGGCCACCAGCACCATCCGTTCGGGGCCCACCGGCACGACCCCCAGCCCCGCGCTGCCCTGCTGCACGGTTGTCGGGCTCGAAATACCCTGCACCGGATCGATATTCGTGCTCAGGATGGATTTCACCGTGCCGAATCCGCCCTGGATGCGGTTCACGGCGATGAGCAGGCCGCGGCTGTCTCCGAGGAAGATCGCGCCGTAGGGCATGCCGTCGAGGGGCAACCGGCCGGGCAGCGCACGCGGCGCGGACGGATCGGTGATGTCCCAGAGGATGACCTCGTGCTGGTGGACGACGGCGAGGAAGTGACCGTCGCGGGTCAGGGTCGCGGTCGCTATGGCGTCACCGGTGTCGAGGGTCTGCCGCGACACGGGATGGGCGGGGTCGGCGACGTCCCAGATCCGCACCCGGTTGTCCGAGCCCGCCGAGAGCAGCAGGTTTCCGGCGGACAGCAGCGTGACGGTCCGGTCGGCGGGATCGGCGATCGCGGCGACCGCCTCCCGGGATCCGCGCGCACCGTCGTTGGGCCACAGCCGGATCCGGTGATCGTCGCCCGCGAGCGCCACCAGATCGTGACCGACGAAGGTCATTGCGGTCAGCTTCCCGGAGTGGTCGACGAAACTCGAAGCGACGGGCAGGTTCTGGGTCGCGATCAGCCGCGAGTCGACGTCGGTGTCGTCCGGTCGCATCCGGTGCGCGAGCACGGTCAGTTCCGCTGACAGCGTCGGGTCGCTGCCCTGTACCCGGTCGGCCTCGCTCACCACCGAGTTGAAGAACGCCTGGTCGCGCTCCCGGCCCGCGACACTGGTGTTCACGTACCCGACCAGCGCCGCCACCAGCAGCAGCACCACCCCGAACGCGATCGCCGCCTGTGTCCCGGTGCGTCGTTTGCGTGCGCGAACCGCCGCGTCGAGGAAAGCCTCTGTCCCCCGGGCTGATTCGGCGGGTGGCCGGGCCGGCGACCGCCGGTGGCGGCGGGCTCCTTCCAGGCGATCGCCCCGGTACAGCAGCGCGCCGGAGCGCCCCGAGCGTTCCCAGTCCGCGGCATCGGCGGCGGTGCGCTGGCGGATGAGGTGGCCTTCGCGGTCGGCGTCGAGCCATTCGCGCAGTTGCGGCCACGCGTCGAGCACGACTTCGTGGGCGAGGTAGGCGGTGTCGTCGTCGACAGTGATGAGGCGGGCCTGGGTGAGGGTTTCGAAGGCCGCCGCGGCGTCCTCGGAATGTGCCGCGTGGCTCAGGATTTCATCGCGGGAGACCCGGCGGCGGGTGTCGCGGGTGCCGTCGCCGACATTGACCATGCGTAACAGCAGGTCCTTGGCCGCTGCCTGCTCCTCCGCATTCAGTTTCGCCCAGGCCGTCGTGGCGGTGTGTGCCACCGATCCGGCGACGCCCGCGGCGGCGCGATATCCGGCGATGGTGAGCTGGTTCTTGTCCCGCAGCCGCCACACCGACGCCATCACATGCGACAGCAGTGGCAGCGTGCCGGAACCCTCGGTGCCGGAAAGGTGGCCGAGCCCCACCAGTTCGGCGGCGATCAGTTCGGCGAGGCCGGGTTCGAGCCGGAGTCCGGCCCGGCGTGCGGGTTCGGTGATGGCGGCGGTGATCTCGTCGCCACGCATCGGCCCGAGCACGAAAGTCCTGCGGGTGCAGGCTTCCACGAGTTCCGGCGTTTCCAGACATCGGGCGAAGAAGTCCGCTCGCACCCCGATCACGACCGTCTGTCCCGCGCTCGCCCGGTCGACCAGCCTCCCCAGCACCTTCGCACGAGCCGCGTCGTCGGGTGCCGACGTGAACACTTCCTCGAACTGATCGATGATCGTCAGCTCGCGCCGATCCGAGTGATCCGTGAGCTGCTCTGCCGCTGAATCCTCCGAACGCCAAGGGGTTCCGCTCGCCACGGTCCATTCCTTGCCGAGCGCCGGTACCAGCCCCGCGGCCAGCAGCGAGGACTTCCCCGCCCCCGACGCCCCGACCAGCACGACGATGCCACCGCCGCCCGCCGAGGTCGCCGTCACCAGCTCGACCAGTTCGCCGGTCGCCCGCTCGCGTCCGAAGAACCAGTCCGCGTCGGCGCTGCGGTAGGGATCCAGCCCGGCGTAGGGACAGTTCACCGCCAATTCCGGGGTCCACGAATCGCATTCGCGCCACAGCTGCTGCCAGGCCCGGATGTCGAGGAGTTCCGGCTCGGTCGCCGTGCCGCGCTCGCCGACCAGGTCGATCAAGGTCAGCAGTACCGGCCGCAGCGAATCGAACTGCGCCGGAACATTGTCCCCGCGCTTCCAGGCGCTGATCCGCTGCACCCGCACCGTCCCCCGGGTCGCTGCCGCCCGAGCTCCCCGCCCGCGCTCATTGGCCGCCCGCGCCACCCGATCCATGGTCGGGTCCCCCGCCAGTACCCACAGGTCCCCGAGCCGTCGAACCAGCTCCTCCCGGGGAGTCCCCACCGGCTGCTCCCCATTGCCTTCGACCACAACCACTCCAGATCCCAGCTCGTACTGTGCCGGAACAGATTACGGCCGAGCCCTGACTTCGGCACCGCCATCGAATTCCGGTCGCCTCAGGGCGATTGGGCATCGAGAGCGTCGAGGGCGGCCGTCTGGGTGGCGAAGTTGGGCCGGTCGTCGGGTTGCGGGAGGGGCTGCCAGCGGAAGCCGTATTCGTCGTCCACACCGGTCAGGGTGTCGGCTTGGCGGTTGAGGAAATCGGCTGTGACGGTTCGGGAGTGCCCGGTGTCGAGCAGTTCTCGGTAGGAGCGCACGAAGACGCCCTTGAATACTTCGGCGTCATGGCAGGCGGGGCCCGGGCAGTCCGTGGCAGCGGGCTCCCCCAACAACCCGGCTTGCAGGAACGGTGAGCCGGGACCGGTGGTCGCGGCGGCGATCGCATCGGCGGCACCGAGCAGATCGCGGCTTCCGGTGGCCCGGTACAAGGCCGCCAGCGCACTCATCATGACGCCTTGATCGTAGGTCCAGCGAGTGCCGGGATCGGTTACGCCGCAACTGTTGTCGGCGTCGATATCGAGGTGGTCATCGATCAGGCCGGAGCCGTCGAACAGCGCGTGACCGTGCTGCCGGGTGAACCATTGCCAGGCTTGTTGTGCGCGGCCGAGATAACCGGGGCGGCTTGCCGATTCGACCCTGGTGCTCAGCAGCGCGGTGACCGTCAGGTACAGCCCGTTGGTGATCGTATTGACCTGGGTCCACGGGTGCAGTTGCGGGTCGATCCCGGTCCGGGCCCACCGCAACCCGCCACCGCAGGATGCGGCGCGCTGGGTGTCGGCGCGGTCGGCGATGGCACGCGCAGCGTCGAGATAGCGGGAATCGCCGGTGAGGTCGAAGGCTCGAACCCAGGCCCACGCCCACCACAGTTCGTCGTCGTTGTAGCCGGTGTCCCTGGGAACGCCAGTCCGCGAGACCGATCCGTGCCGGTAGGTCTCGTCGAGATAGCCGAGGTACTGCCGGTCACCGGTGCGGGCCATGTAGTCGATGACCGCGATCAGCGCGTCGGCGCTCTGCCAGGTGCTGGCGTCGTTCTCCCAGAGACCGGTGTCATGGTCGTAGCGGTCCAGCAGCCGTTCCAGCGCCCGCGTCCGACGATCCGGCGGCGGTTCCTGCGATCCGATCCAGCGCGAGCACCGAATCTCCGGCCTGTCGGCGGCTTTTCCGCACGCACGCAGCACGCCGCCCGCGTACGAATGCGGCTGCGTGTGCGCCGCCGTCGAACCCGCGGCGACCGTGACTGTTTCGAGCCGGCTCGCCGAAGCAGCGCGGTCACCGCGCCGGTCGAGCCACACGCTGTCGCCGGGTTGCCCGTTCCCGATCGTCGCTGTCGCCATGTCCTCCACGGCATTCAACGCGATCACCCGTGACCATTGCCGAACTTGCAGCGTCACCGTGCCCGGCGCGACACTCTCCCTCGCCGAATACGGCTGCACCACCAGCAGAATGGCCGCGACCACCAGGACCAGCGCGGCGACTCCCCACCCCGCCCGCCCGCCGCTGCCCACGACCGACACCCTAACCGCCCGAGAGGCCAACGAGCCGAGGGAGTTTCGGCGCGTTGGCCCCGGGGCGGCGGGATTCGGTCAGAGACTGGTGGAGGCGGTGGCGAATTCACCCGCGGAAGCGAGAGCGACATCCTCTTCGACCTCGTGCGGGGTCAGGCGGCGGCCGGAGTTGGCCAGGCCGAACCCGGCCAACAGGGCGGCCAGGGCGAAGAACGCTGCGCCGGTGAGGAAAGCGATCCGGTACGCACCTTCCGCCGGGAGGGCGACGACCGCACCGGTCGGGAGCTTGTGGGCGAGGGTGTCGCTGGTGAGGATGGTGACCACCAGGGCACTGCCGATCGCACCACCCACGGTGCGCATGATCGAGTTGATGGAATTGGCGATGCCGGTTTCCTGCGGGGCCACGTTCGCGACGAGCAGCGCGGGCATAGCGGCATAGGCGATGGCGATCGCGGAGTTCGCGACGATCAGGGCGGCAACGACTTCCGCGCTGGTGGTGTGCAGCAGGGCCAGCGAGGTCAGCGAGCACAGCCCGATGACGCTGGCGATCAGCAGCACGTAGCGCGCACCGATGCGGCCGACGAGGCGTCCGGCGATCGGGCCCATCAGGACCGAGGCCACCGCGCCCGGGAGCATGAACGCCACGCTGGTGCGCAGTACCGAAGCGCCGAAACCGAATCCGGCCAGCGCGCGCGGGGTGGCCACGAAGTAGGTCGCCCCGAGGAACACGCTGAACATCGCGAAGCCGACGCAGAAGCTCGCCAGATTGGTGACCGCGACCGGTCGATGCGCCAGCAGCGAGGTCGACACCAGCGGCGAGCGCAGCTTGGACTGCAGCACCAGGAACCCGGCCAGCACGACGACCGAGGCGATGAACAGTCCGATCACCCGGGCACTGCCCCAACCCCATTCGTGGCCCTGCGAGATCGGCAGCAGCAGGCAGACCAGGCCGAGGCCCAGCACCGCCGCGCCCAGGTAGTCGACGCGTCCGCCCTGACCCGCACGACGCGGCAGCGTGAAGAACGCCAGCGCCAGCACCACGACGGTCAGCACGACGCACAGCCAGAAGATGCGCCGGTAGTCCGCGCCACCCTGGGTCAGCAGACCCGTGGCCACCAGCGCGACACCGCTACCCACACCAAGCGTCGACGCGGTGACGGCCAGTGCCCCGGTCAGCCGTTCGGCGGGCAGTTCGTGGCGCAGCACGCTGATCGCCAGCGGGAACAGTCCGAAGCTGGCTCCCTGCAAGGCCCTTCCGACGATCAGCAGGTCGATGCTGTGCGCCGACGCGGCGATCAGGCTGCCGGCCAGCGTCACGACCAGTGTCGCCAGGATGACGGGCTTGTGCCCGTACACATCCCCGAGTCGTCCGAGCAGCGGTGTCAGGGCCGAGGCGGCCAGCATGGTCGCGGTCGTCACCCAGCCGACGGTCGTCGCCGAGACGCCGAGCTGCAGACCGATCTGGGGAAGCGCGGGCACGGGCAGTGTCTGCGCCATGGCCAGAAGAAACACGGTGCTGGCCATGGTCAGCACGATCGCGGTCGGCGAGACGGAACGCCGATGCTCGAGCGGGGAGGTCATTGCTGGGACTCTACGACGGAATCGACACAGTGTCGATTATGATAGACGCCACGTCTACAGTGGGAATGGAAAGCGCTCTATGGTGAGGTCATGGCAGCGAAGGGCGGACCCAAGGTGAACCAGACCCGAGGCACGACCGAGGGAGTCCGCCGCCGCGGCGCCATGTCGAAGGGCGATCAACGCGAGGGCCAGATCCTCGATGCGACCCGCCACCTGCTGACGAAGAAGTCGATGGCCCATCTGACGGTCGACGACATCACGACCGCGACCGGAATCTCGCGCACCAGCTTCTACTTCTATTTCCCGTCCAAGCAGGCGGTGCTGGCCCGCCTGATGGAGGACGTGAGCGACCGCTACGCCGAGACCCACGTCTGGTTACCGTCGAACGGCCCGCAGCGTGAACTCCTGCGCACCCAGCTGATGGGAGCCGCCGAGGTCTGGCACGACAACAATGCGATTCTGGTCTGCTCGCTCGAGGGTTACGACAGCAGTTATCCCCCGCTGACGGAATTCATCGCCGCCATCCAGACCCGTTTCACCAGCGGCCTGGCCGCCAAGATCGAGCGCGACCGCGCGGCCGGGCTGGCCCCGGAGGGCATCGACTCGGCCACGCTGGCCGCGCTGGTCACCCTGATGCGCGACGGCCGGCTCTCGCAGCTGTCCGCGGCACCCCGCGAGGACCTGACCCGCGATGTCGACGATCTGACCGAAGCGATCCTGCGCCTGGTCTACGGCCGAGTGGACTGACCCCGGCAGTCCGCGTACCGACGGGCCATCTCGGCGGCCTCGGCGGCGACCCGACAGCGAAGTTCCTCAGGCGCAAGGACTTCCGCGCCCGCGCCGAGCCGGAGGATGTCGGGCACCGCCCGATCCAGGGATTCGATGGGCAGGCGGACTTCGTAATACCCGTCGGGGGCCTGGGCGGTCGCAGAGTCCTGCGCGGCCTGGGCCGACGCCGCGTCCAGGAGTTCGGGAAGGCGGTCGAAGGTCTCCGGATTCAGCCGGACCCTGGCCGAATCACGGTGGCGGCGTTGGTCGAAGGATTCGAGATACCCGGCCCAGTAGGCCGCCAGATCGAAGTCCGGTGGCCGCGTGAAAGGGGCGTCGAGAACCTGCAACTCCATGATTCGCGAGATCCGATAGGTGCGCAGCCGGTCGTCGAGGTGGCCGACCAGGTACCAGTTGCCGGATTTCAGGATCAGGCCCAGCGGCTCGGTGGTTCGCGTCACCAGATGCGGTGTGGCCCAGCGAATGTAGTTGAAGCGCAGGGCACGCTCGTTCCAGACCGCGTCCGCGACGGTGGTCAGGTACGGGGTCGGCTCGGCGGCGGTGTACCAGCCGGGCGCGTCTAGGTGGAAGCGTTCGGCGACCCGCCCGGCGCGGTCGCGGAGTTCGGGCGGCAGCGCGGTCATCACCTTCAGGTTGGCGGCGGTGACGATCGCGCCCAGCCCCAGATCGGCGGCGGCGCCGGGCAATCCGGACAGGAACAGTGATTCCGCCTCGTCGGCGGTGAGCAGGTTGAGCCGTGCCCGGAAACCGTCGACGAGGCGGTAGCCGCCCTCGTGGCCGGGATCGCCGTAGACGGGGATGCCCGCCGCGGACAGCGATTCCATATCGCGGTAGACGGTGCGCACCGAGACTTCCAGCTGTTCGGCCAGCTCCTGCGCGGTCACCCGATCGCGCGTCTGCAACAGCAGCAGGATCGACATGAGACGGCTGGCGCGCATGAATTCGATTCTCCCGCAATCCACTGACACTAGATGTCAGTGGAGTGCCGCTACCTTTCCCCTCGTTCCGAACAATACGAATGAGGAGACACCACAATGCCTTTCATCGAAACCCGCACCGGCACGTCATTGTTCTATCGGGACTGGGGCACCGGCCGTCCGGTGTTGTTCCTCGCGGCGGCCGGGATGGACAGCATCGAAGCGCGCGGCGTGATGGCCGATCTGGTGGCGCACGGGCTGCGGGCCATCGCGCTCGACCGTCGCGGCCACGGCCGCTCCGACGATCCCGGACTGGGCTACGACTACGACACCCTCGCCGACGACATCGCCGACCTGATCGAGCATTTGAGCCTGCACCGGTTGGTCGTGGTCGGCCATTCCATGGGCGGCGGCGAGATCGTGCGCTACCTGACCCGCTACGGCAGCGACCGGATCGAACGAATCGTGCTGGTGGCCGCGGCCTTGCCGCTGCTGCTGGCGACCGCGGACAATCCGGACGGCGTCCCGGCCGAGGCGGCCGACGCGCTGCGTGATTCGTGGCGGCATCACCAGGATGTCTGGCTGCGCGACAATACAGATCCCTATCTCGGCGTGGGCCTGCCGGGGTGCGAGGTGAGCCAGGTCGCCCGCGATCGGGTACAGGCGTCGATCTCCTACGACACTTCCTTGCAGGCAATCCTCGAGTGCAATCGAGCGGTGGTGGAGACCGATTTCCGCGCCGAGCTGCGCGCGATCGATGTGCCGACGCTCATCATCCACGGCGACGCCGACGCCTCGATCCCCCTCGACTTCGGCGGCCGCCGCCAGGCCGAACTCATCCCGGGCAGCGAGCTGACCGTCTACGAGAACGCCCCGCACGGCATCTATCTCACCCACGGCCCACGCCTGACCGCCGACCTCCTGGCATTCTTGGATAAATCCCAGGTGGAAGCATCCGAATATGCTGTGCTCCAGCGGAGTTCCGCCGGATCCTGAGCGGCGGTCAGGCTAGGTTGGAGGGCGTGTCAGACATTCTCGACCCGCCCGCCACGCCGCCCCGTCGACGGCGGCTGAAACGGCAACGCAAGAAACGGCCGTTCTGGCAGGAACTGCCCGCCCTGATCGTGATCGCCGCCGTCGCCGTGGCGCTGGTGGTCACGTTCATCGGCCGCCCGTACGTGATCCCGTCGCAGTCGATGGAGCCGACCCTGCACGGCTGCCCCGGCTGTACCGGCGACCGGATCTATGTGGAGAAGCTGAGTTTCGACTTCGGCGACCCCCAGCCCGGCGATGTGATCGTGTTCAAGGGTCCGACCGCGTCCTGGGATCGCGCCTGGACCTCGCGCCGGTCGGGCAATGCCGCCGTCAAGGGGCTCGAGAACGCCATCGCCTTCTTCGGCCTCATGCCGCCGGACGAGAACGATCTGGTCAAGCGCGTCATCGCGGTGGGCGGTCAGACCGTGCAGTGCTGTGATGCGCAGGGCCGGGTGCTGGTGGACGGCAAACCGCTCGACGAGCCCTACGCCCATTACAACCTCCCGTACCGGCCGGGTCTGGCCTACACCGGAAGTGTCGGTACCGGACGCGAATTCGGCCCGATCAAGGTGCCGGACGGCAATGTGTGGGTGATGGGCGACAACCGCAACGAGTCCGCCGATTCCCGCGCCCACGTCGAGGACCAGTACCAGGGCACGGTCCCGCTCTCGGATATCCGGGGCAAGGCGGTGTTCAAGATCTGGCCGCCGGGCCGCATCGGCCCGATCCATTCGCAGAAACCGTGAGGTTCAGCCGACCACGATGACGGACTTGCCGCGGGAGTGCCCGGCGGCGAGGTGGTCGATGGCGAGGGCGGCGTCGGGCAGCGCGAAGGTGCGGGTCACGCGCGGTGCCAGGGCACCCGCGGTGGCGAGTTCGGTGACGGCGCGCAGGCTTTCGGGTGTGGGCAGCGACAGCAGCGCACGCAATCGCTGACGCACGAAGGGCGAGAGCAGTTGGGCGGCGGCGGATCGTCCGAGCCCGCCGAACCAGCGGCCGCCGTTCTCACCGCCGCCGAGGACGAGCGCGCCGCTGTCGCTGAGCAGCGAGCGCAGCAGCGGCAGCGGCCGGTTTCCGGCCATGTCGAGGATGAGATCGTAACGGCCGCTGAGTTCTTCGCTCGTGTAGTCGATGACGTGGTCCGCGCCGAGATCGGTGACGAACTCGGCGGACCCGCCGGAGCAGACGGCGGTGACCTCGGTGCCGAAATGCTTGGCGAGCTGGACCGCGAGGTGCCCGACCCCGCCCGCCGCACCGATGACGAGGACCCGCTGCCCGGATTCGATGCGGCCGGCGTCGCGGAGGCCGATGAGCGCGGTCATGCCCGAGATCGGCAGGGCCGCCGCCTGTTCGAAGCTCAGATTGACGGGTTTGCGCTGCAGTTTGGCCCCGGGGGCACAGGCGAATTCGGCGAAGCTGCCCGGTGCGGTGCCGAAAACCTCGTCACCGGGCCGGAATTCGGTGACCTGCGGGCCGACCGCCTCCACGATCCCGGCGACGTCCCAGCCACGCACCCGTTCCCGGGGTTTGCGCGGGCCCAGCGCCAGGCGCGCGATGCGGGGTTCGCCGGTCATGAAATGCCAGACGCTGGGGTCCACCCCGGCGGCCCGCACCCGCACGAGCACTCCGTCCTGGCCGACTTCGGGGGTGGGAACGTCACGGTAGGAGAGCATTTCGGTGGTGCCGTACGCGTTCTGCGCAATAGCCTTCATTGCTGGTCTTCTTCCGGATACTCGAAGATCTCGTCCAGTGGTGCACGGAACACCCTGGCGATCTGGAATGCCATCTCCAATGATGGCGAGTACTTGCCCTGTTCGATGGCGTTGACGGTCTGCCGGGTCACGCCGAGCCGGTCGGCCAGTTCGGCCTGTGTCATCTCGCCGCGGGAGAACCGCAGCGCGCGAATATTGTTGGTGACCTTGGTCGGCTTCACCATGGCCACATCCCCCGCCGGTAGGCGACGAGTTTGGCGGCCGCGCCCACCACCGCGGACAGCGTGAACCCGAGGTACACGACGTTGGCGATCCAGAACCGGTCACCGTCCGCCATGGCCAGCACCATGGCCGCGACCGCGCCGAGGACGACGAAGCCGTTGCCGACGATCGTTCCGCGCCGGTCGATTTCGCGGTCGCGCTGATCGCGCCGGTCCCGGTCACGCGACCCGATCGAGACGGCGATGCTCGCCACGATCGACGCCACGATGGACCCGCCGACCGCCCACAGCAGCGGCCCGACGTAGGCCACCTCCGGCAGGGCGGTGTGTCGCGCCCGGGTCAGCACGACGATCAGGTAGATCGCGTACGAGACGCCCGCCGCGACACCCAGAATCCAGGTTCGCTTCTCCTCATAGGACACGGGTTCAGTGTAAAGAAACTTCGACATGATGTACAGAATTCTTTACATCGCCGGGCGACCCCACTCCGCCACCACACCATCCCGCTCTCGAATTCCCCTGTGTCGCAGCCGGTTCCCTTCTCCCCGCCGACCCGATAGCGTCGAAGCCATGGCCGATCTAGAAGCCCCGGACCGCATCGAGACGCTCGGCGCGGATTTCTTCGCCGACCCGCACGCCCACTACCGCCGCTGGCGGGCGGACGGCGCGGTCCGGCAGGTCCGATTCCCCGACGGCGTGGTGCGCTGGGTGGTGCTCGGTTACGCCGAAGGCCGCGCCGCCCTGAACGATCCGCGACTGCGCAAGAACGCCGAGCATGCCACCGCGCTGCTCAATGACAAGCGGGGCCTGCCGCCCGCCACCGCCGGTCATATGGTGCTGCTGTCCAACATGCTCAATACCGATCCGCCGCACCACACCCGGCTGCGCAAGCTGGCGACCCGTGCCTTCACCCCGCGCCGGGTGGCGGCGCTGCGCCCGCGCATCGAGGAGATCACCGCCGGTCTGCTCGACGCCATGGCCGGCCGCGACGAGGTCGATCTGCTGCACGATTTCGCGGAGCCGCTGCCGATCACGGTGATCTGTGAACTCCTCGGCGTCCCCTTCGAGGATCGCGCCGACTTCCAGCGGTGGACCCGCGCCATCGTCAGTGTCTCCGGCGAGAACGACGAGAGCTACACCCAGTCGACGGCCGCCATGGGCGCCTACCTGTCGCGCTTGGTCGCGGCCAAGCGCGAGGCGCCCGCCGCCGATCTGCTCTCCGCGCTGGCCGATCCCGCCGATGACGGCGACGCCCTCACCGATCGGGAACTCGTCGGCATGGCGTTCCTGCTGCTGGTCGCCGGGCACGACACCACTGTCAACCTGATCGCCAACGGCACGCTCGCCCTGCTGCGCGCTCCGGCTCGGCTGCACGCCCTGCAGGCGCACCCGGAGGCGATCCCGGACGCGGTGGAGGAGTTCCTGCGCTACGACGGCCCCGTCAATATGGCGACCCTGCGCTATACGGCGGAACCGGTCACCATCGCCGGGACCGTGATCCCGGCGGACGAATTCGTGCTCATCGCACTCTCTTCCGCCAACCGCGACCCCGAGCGTTATCCCGAACCGGAGTCCCTGGACCCCGACCGCGACGCGACCGGTCACGTGGCCTTCGGTCACGGCATCCACTTCTGTGTCGGTGCGCCCCTGGCCCGCCTGGAAGCCCAGACGGCCTTCGCGGCCCTGCTGTCCCGCTTCCCGAACCTGCGGCTCGCGCCCGCCGCCGACACGGTGACCTACCACGCCAGCACGCTGATGCGCGGTCTGACCGCGCTGCCGGTCCTGCTCGACTGACGCCGCTAGCGGCGGCTGAGCGAGACGGGAAGCGCGTTGGGCGACAACACGAAATCGCGGTTGGAGGCGCGCACCCGATGCCCGGGCGTGGGGGTCAGCCGCCACCGCGACAGCAGGGCCGCCGAGGCGAGCGCGATCTCGAGCAGCGCGAAGTGATCGCCGAGGCAGCGCCGCCGCCCGACACCGAAGGAGATCATGGCCTTCTTGGCGGTGTCGGCGGCGTTCTCGGCGTCCCAGCGGTCCGGATCGAAGGTCTCCGGGTGGGTGAACCAGCGCGGATCATGTTGAACCATGTAGGGGCTGAACATGATCGCGGCACCGGCCGGAATGGTGACCTCCCCGATGGGCAGGTCGGCGCTGGCGTTGGCGGCGCTGATCCACGGCCCCCAGAAGCGGATGGTCTCCGACACCACCTGTTTGAGGTACGGCATGGACGCCAGGTGGTGCGGTCGCACGTTCTCGGCGCCGACCACGGAATCCAGTTCCGCGTACAGCTTTTCGAGGATGGCCGGGCGCAGGCTCACCTCGTGCCACAGCCAGCCGGTCAGTGACGCCATGGATCCGACGCCACCGGCCAGCATGAGAATCGCCTCGTCGATGATGTGGTCGTCGGACAGTCGCGCCCCGGTCTCGGCGTCGGTGTGCCGGATGAGCGCGGACACCACATCGTTGAAATCCTCGTCGCGCCTGCGATATTCGCTGACGACCGCGCCGACGGCGGCCCGCAGGTGCCGGGATTTGCTGCGCCACCGGTAGTTCGCGATCACCCGCAGGCGGCGCAGTTGCGGCGGCAGCGCGGTGCGCACGATGACCTGGCTGAGCAGCCACGGCACACTGTCGCGGATCTCGCGGCGCGCACCGTCGCCGAACTCGGCGGTGAACAGGGTCGCCGAGACGGTGTCGAGGACCAGGCCGTGTGCTTCGTCCATGAGATCGACCCGGGTATCCGCCGGCAGCGCCGCCGACCACGCATTGGCGATATCGGCGGCGGCTTCGGCGTATTCGGCCAGCCGGGTCTGGCGCAGGGCGGGCGAGATCATGCGGCGGCGCAGCCGGTGTTCCGGGCCGCGCAGCACATTGACCGCGCCGCCCGCGATATCGGCGATGGCTTCGCGCAGGTCTTCGCGTTCGAATTCGGCGTCGCTGAGGTTGACTTCGCGCAGCAGGTCGGGGGTGGTGAGCACGTATCCGGTCTGGCGGCCGAAGTGCACGCGCACGATCGGTCCGAGGGCCGGCAGCGAGCCGACGAAGCCGGGGGCGTCGGTGAGCGCGCGCAGGCTGTGCCCCAGTACCGGCACGCTGCCCGGGGCGGTGGGGATCTCGGCGAGGGTGCGCGGCATGGGATGCGTCGACGCGGCGGCCACGGCGGCGCCGGCGTCCCGGTATACCTCCAAGACCCGTGCGATCTGCCGGGATTGGCGCACGGCGTCGGCCTGCCCGGCGAGCTGCGCGCGCAGCTCGGTGAGCACCGAGCGGTCCGCGACCAGCTTGCCGAGGGTCGCGGCCATGGCGTCGACGGACGGATCGTCGGTGCAGATGCCCGCGGGCACCGATTCGGCGAGGTCCGGATCGCAGTACACTACCGGCAGTCCCATGGCGGTGGCCTCGAGCAGCACCATGCCCTGGGTGTCGAATCCGGTGGACGGGAACAGCAGTGCGTCGGCGGCGGCCATGGCGTCGAGGCAGGCGGCCTGGGACACTCTGCCGTGCAGGCGAACCCGGTCGCCGAGGCGGCGTTCGACGATGCGTCCGACGGCCGCGCCGTACAGTTCGCCGTCGCCGTAGATGTCGAGCACGCAATCATCGGTGCGCCGCACCGCCTCCAGGGATTCCAGCAGCCGCTTCTCCCCCGACAGCCGCCCGCACCAGACCAGCCGCAGCGGGCCGCCGTCCGCACGCGGCGCCTCAGTGCGCCCGTCGAGGAGCGCGTCGTCGACACCGTTGGAGATGACGGTCAGGGGTCGTGTCATCCCGTGTGCGAGCAGCAGATCCGCGAAATGCCGGGTTGGTGCGATCACCCGGTCGGCGGCCTGCGCCTGCCCGCTGATGGTCTGCCACGCGTGCGCGGCCGCCGCCGATTCCCCGGCGCGGCGCGGTGTCCGGTGGTGCGGCACATAGCGTCCGTGCAGTAGGCGCAGCGCCAGCGCGGCCGGATACGGTGCGGGCGAAGTGTGTTCGATGAACGCGTCGTCGCGGCTCTGCGCGGTGTGCACCAGGGGAATACGATGCCGCCGAGCGGCTTTCATGCCCGCGATCGCGACGCCGTAGGTGGTGTGGGTGTGTACGAGATCGATCGGCCCGCGCGCGGCGAATTCGGCGTCGATGAGCGCGGCATTGCGCCGCGTCGGCGCGACCACCGCGAATCCGTTCACGGCCGGGATCGACAGCGGGTGCAGGGCAACGCTGTCCGGGTCGGTGGCCGCATCGGGCGCGGCGGCCGGATCGGGCGGCACGAACAGGGTGACCCGGTGACCGGCGTGTTCGAGGCCGCGGCGCAGCGCGGCGACCGCGGTCTGCACCCCGCCCAGCGAGGCCGGGTGATAGTCCACGAACATCGCGATGTGCATCGGTGGAACCCTAGTCCGCGCCGCCCCGCTGTGAAATGCCCACATTTCCTGCGTCTGGACGGCGGCGGTCGCACCACCCAGTGTCTACTGATCCCACCATCTGTGTCGAAAGAGGCCGCATGCGCATCGCGATACCGCTGACCGGAACCCGGGGCGACGTCCATCCGGTCGTGGGCCTCGCGGTCGAGTTGCGGCGGCGCGGCCACGAGGTGCTGTTGGGCGCGCCGCCGAATCTGGTCGACTTCGTCACCGCCGCAGGACTTCCCGCGCAGGCCTGCGGACCGGATGTGCAGCAGCTCTACAGTTCCGAGGAGGGTCAGCGCGCGCTGGCGGCCGGGAACACGCTGCGGTTGATGCAGATGGTGGGCAAGCAGATGGCCGAGTACGGCGAGCGGATGAACCACGAGGTCATCGACGTGTGCTCGAAGGCGGAGCTGATCGTGGCGAGCACGGTCACCGAGGACCGCGCGTCCTCGGTGGCCGAGGCGATGGGGGTGCCGCTGGTCAGCCTGCACTATTTTCCGTGCCGGATGAACAGCGCCTACCCGTTCCCGGGACTGCTTCCCGCGCACTGGAATCCGCCGGGGCCGGTCAATCGGGCGACCTGGGCGGTGGCGGAGAATCTGCGCCGGGTCGTGTTCCTGCGCTATCTCAACCAGTTGCGCGGCACGCTCGGCCTGCCGAAGTCCTATACCGGTCCGGCCGCGGCGCTGGCGCGGGCACGGGTGCCCGAGATCCAGATCTATGATCCGGCACTGGTTCCCGGCCTGCCCGGGCAGTGGGACGAGCGCCGCCCCTTCACCGGTTTCCTCACCTTGGACCGGGCCACCCGCACCGCCGTGGGCGAGCTCTCCGGCAGTCATGACGACCTGCTGGCCTGGATCGGATCCGGTGCGCCGCCGGTGTTCTTCGGATTCGGCAGCATGCCGATCCGCGACGCCGCCGCCGTGTTTGCGATGGTGGAGCAGGTCTCCGCGCGGCTCGGTGTCCGCGCCCTGGTGCATGCGGGCTGGAGCGATCTGGATGTCGCCAATACCGTGACCGGCGACCGAATCAAGCTCGTGAGCGCCAATTTCGCCTACGACCTGGTCTTCCCGCTCTGTGCGGCGGCGGTGCATCACGGCGGCATCGGGACGCTGTTCGAGAGTCTGCGGGCGGGTCTGCCGACGGTGGTGTGCTCGGTGTCGTTCGAGCAGCCCATGTGGGGCGGGCAGGTCGAGAAGCTGGGCGTGGGTGCGCATCTGCCGTTCACGGCGATGACCGCCGAGCTGCTCGAGCGCAAGCTGGCCCCGCTGCTCAACGACGAATCCCGCACCCGGGTGCGGGATTTCGCCGCCACGCTGCTGACCACCGGCACCGCCGAGCGCGCCGCCGATCTCATCGAGGCCGCCGCCCGGTGACCTCTCCCGCCCGCTACCTGGTGCCCGACACCCTGGTGATGTTCCGTCGCAGTGCGCGCCGCACGCTGCGCAGCACCGACACCCTGGTCATCTCGCTGTCCATGCCGATCCTGATGATGCTGCTGTTCACCTACGTCTTCGGTGGCGCGATCGAGGTCGGCGGCTCGTATCTGAACTATGTGGTGCCCGGGATCATGCTGCTGTGCACCGGTTTCGGCGCGTCCATCACCGCCGCGAGCGTGTGCACCGATATGACCCGGGGCAGCATCGACCGCTTCCGCACGCTGCCCATGTTCCGCCAGGCGCTCGCCGCCGGTCACCTGAGCGAGGGTTTCGTTCGTACGATGGCCGCCATCGTGATCGCGGTGGGGGTGGCCGTGGTGCTGGGCTATCGGCCCGGTTCCGGCCCGCTGGGCTGGCTGGCCGCCGCCGCAGTGATCGCGTTGTTCGTCATTGCGGTGACCGCGATCTCGGTGGCCTTGGGCATGGCCGCCAGCAATCCCGAGGCCGCCGGCGGACTCACCTACGCGATCACCTTCATCCCGTATGTCAGCAGCGCGTTCGTCCCCACCCACACCATGCCGAGCTGGCTGCGGCCCTTCGCCGACAATCAGCCCGCGACACCGGTCGTGGATGCCGTCCGCAGCCTGCTCGACGGTACCGGTCCCGCCCGGACACCGGCCGCCGTCCTCTGGTGCACGGTGCTCGCCGCGATCGGGTTCGGTTGTGCGGCGGTCTCTTACCGCCGCCTGGCCCACCGCTGAGGTCAGCCGCGGGTCGCCACCACCGCCTGGGCGATGAGTGACAGGTAGAGCGTGAGGATGAACAGGACTGCGGGCAGGATCGGGTAGTCCTCGTCGCTGGAGCGCAGGAAGCGAACGGTGCCGACGGCCGGAATGAGTGTGAGCGCCAGAGGAATCCAGCCGATCACCGCCGCCGCCCCGTGCCGGGTCCACGGCTCGGCCAGCGCTGTCTCGCACAATGCGGCGGCCAGTGCGAGCAGCAGGACGGCGAGGGCACTGCCGGTGTAGCCCAGGGCATTCGAGTAGTACATCTCCCCCGGTCGGGTGAGACGTGAGGTCTTGCGGGCGAATTCGAACTGCAGGAAGGCTCCCGCGAAGACGACCGCCGTCCACGCCACCCGGCCGTGCGCGGCGGCCTCGCCGGTGTCGATGGCCGACAGCACCACGTAGAGGGTCACCAGCAGTTGCACCGGGTAGGTGACCAGCAGGTTGAGCAGGATGTTCGTTCGGACGGTCGCGGAGAGCTGTTCCAGGCCCCAGAGAATCAGGCCGTAAGCCAGGACCGCGGCAATCGCCAGCGCCGAACGCACCGACAGGGCAAGGCTGCCCGCGATGGCCACGACCGCGATCACCGCCATCGCGCCACGCAGCTCCAGGGCGCTGACCGCCCCGGTGACCAGCGGCCGGTCCGGATTGTGGACCCGGTCGTACTCGAGGTCCTTCTGTTCGTCGACCATGCGCAGGTAGAGCAGCACGATGGCGACGACGCCGATGCGGGCGGCGGTCGCGCCGGTGGGATGCCAGCCGTGGCCGGGCGCGGTGAGCAGGGCGGCGGTGCCTTCGAGCGCGAATACCCAGAGGATTCCGTAGAGCAGGTAGTGCGGTTTGTACATCACCCGCGTGAAGCGTGCGATCCGGCCGACCGAGGTGAGAAGCCCCGCCCGGATGGGGTTTTCGGCGAGGTCCGTCATCGAGGCACGCCTCCCGAGGGAGTGGGCCAGCCGTCCCAGCCGGTTACTTCCGTGGCGGGCGTCCGGCGCACCGACCGGTCGGAACCGGGCAGCAGGTGGGCGACCGGGAGCATGGCCACCTGCGTGACCTCGTCGAAGGGAATGCCCAGCAGTTCGGCGATCTCCCGCTCGTAGGCCAGGTGTGCGGTGGTGAGGGTGGTGCCGAGACCCTTGGCGCGCAAGGCCAATTGCAGGTTCCAGACGGCCGGATAGATCGACCCGTAGAAACTGGCGAGCCGCAGCGCCGACGGTTCGGCGGGCGGACGCCCCAGCGAGCACACCAGGATCAGCGCGGGCACTTGCCCGAGATGATCCGCCAGGTGCTGTCCCGATGCCAGATCGGCCAGCTGATCCGGGCGCGGGGTGCGCCCGGAGAGGTTGGCGGCGAACGCCTTCCGGTAGTACTCGCCGATCCGCGCCTTGAGTTCGGGGTCGCGCACCACCACGAACCGCCACGGCTGCCGATTGGAACCGCTGGGCGCGTGCACCGCGATATCCAGGCAGTCACGAATGTCCTGATCGTCCACCGGCCTGGTCAGATCAAGTCGTTTGCGCACGGCGCGGGTGCCGGTCAGCAGGTCGGTGTTCATCGGTGCCCGTCCTGCAGCGGTATCGCGGCGGCGAATTCGAGATCGATGCGGGCGGCCACACCCCCGGCCTGGCGGATCTCGCAACGCACCACGGTGGCGTCGACCCCGGACTCGGTGCGTTCGGCGACACACACGCTGGGCAGATCCAGTTCCACGAACTGGTCGAAAGCGCTGGTCACACTGACCAATCGGCGCGGATCGGCGCCCATGGTCAGCGCGGTCTGACGGCAGGCCTCGATGAGAAGATTGCCGGGCACGTGATCGAGTTGATGGTCGAACAGGATCGGATGGGTGGTGTCGGCGATGACCGCGGCGCGGGCCCGGGCGGGCGTGGCCTCCGGGACGCCGATCACCACATTGCGGGGATTCTCGCGGCCGACCAGGGCCGCCGCCGCGCGCGGACCGGCCGAGGCCGGGGTCTCGAAAGGCCCGAGCCCCAGCTGTTTGCGGTATCCGCGGCGGATCGCGGACCACTGCCGGGGATCGACCCAGGAGAACGACCCGTCGACGGTCCCCATGGCGGCACCGCCGCAGGAGATGTCGAGCACCAGATCCAGTCCCTCGAGTGCCTCGCCGCGCCGGTGCTCGCGCAGCGCCCGCACCCGCAGTTCCAGGTCGGCGGGCGCGGACCCGATTTCCCAGGCGATGCTGTCGATTCCGGTGCCGTTGAAGGTCCGGACCAGGAACGCGCTGTCGGTGGGCACGTCGTAGAACTCGTGGGTGACGGCGATGGACGCCTGCCGCGCGGCCTCCATAACCGCGATCAGATCGTGGTATTCGCCCAGCACACCGGCGTGATCGCCGTAGTGGCCGTGCATGCGGGGCAGTTGCGCCCCCACCACGAAGCTGTCCTCGGCCTCGGCGTCCAGGGAGGTGACGAAGACCTCCGCGACCGCGTGCCGGTGCGCGAGCGCGCGTGGCACGGTGCGGACGTGGCTGGCGCGCACGCCCTTTCGCACGGCGACGGCCGGTGGCACCGGCTGGGTGATTCTCAGGGGCTGTGTGGTGGTCACGGTCTTGCCTCCAGCCAATCGGTCGCGCCCACGGGCCGCAGCGTCTGTGCTCCGGACCCGGTGCGCATCGGTAGTACGTAGGAACCCAGCACGATCAGCGACCACGGATCGAGCGGGCGGCCGGCCGACCAGGCGGCGTCGAGCAGCGCGACGTGGGCGGCGTCGGAGTCGGCGGTGGAGGTGCGGTGATCCAGCGATTCCGTTGCCGCCGCACCCAATTCGGCGCACAGCCGGGCGACGGCGTCGGCGCGGGCGAAGCTGCGGGCGGGGGTTTCGGCGTAGAGTTCGCGGCCCAGCGCTGCCGCGTGCGCGCGGCGGTCGCCGCCCTCGAGCGCACGGGTGAGGACCTCGGCGCGGGTGTCCTCGTCGAAGTAGATGGCGAGTTCGCGCAGCACGTCGGCCGGGTCGTCGGGTGAGTGCACGAGATTGAGCAGATAGTTGTGGCGGCCCAGCAGGTAGCGCAGGTCGCCGGGCTGCCGTTTGCGAGGGTCGGTGGCGCCCTTGGCTTCCGCCAGGCGCACCGGTGTCGGGAGCTGGGCCGCCGGTGCGCGGACCACGAGCACCAGCACATCGGAGATGCCGACCAGCAGGTCCGCCAGTCGCCGCCGTTCCGGTGACGCGATATTCCAGGCGAAGTACCACAGTGCCCGCGCCACATGCCGGTCCACGACGACACGGCGGGCATCGACGACCTCGAAGTCGTTGTCGGCCAGCCAGGTCAGGGTCGGTTCGACCGCGCGGGCGACGATCGCGTCCGGTTTGAGCAGCAGCAGGGAATGCTCAGAGGAGAACCGTTCGGGATCGAGCCCGAGCCGGGTCAGCTGCTCGACGGTCTCGAGAACGTAGGTGTCGGCGAGGTAGGCGTCGACCTTCGCCTTGGACGGGGTCAGTTCGGTCAACAGGCCGTGCAGGGTGTCATCGGTCATGATCGTGCCTCCGCGGTGCCGCCGATTCCATTGCGCGCCAGCATTTCCTCGATGGAAGGCAGTGGCGCGCCCAGGTAACCCGAGTCCAGGCAGTGATCCAGCAGCAGCCGCAGATAGTCCTTGCCGGTGCGCGGGGGCAGCCGGTCGAGCAGGCGGTCGGCGGCACTGGTGTCGAAGCTCAGGCGACGCTGGAAGTAGCTGGTGTACAGGACGCCGATGCGCTCGTAGTACTCGCGCTCGATCGGGTCGAGATCGTCTGCGCGGAAAGAGGATTCCGGGACGAAGGTCGCCACATCGAAGGACGGGTACTCGGCCAGCACATCCGAGACCTCACGCAGCGACAGCGTGTCACGGCCCACCGCGTGCAGGGTGGCGCCGGCCACGGCGTCGAAATCGCCGACGGCGGCGGTGATCACATCCGCGACATGATCGACCGGGGCGAGTGCGAGGGTGGCGTCGTAGCGGCCGGGCAGGGTGCGCAGTTTGCCCTCGACCATGAGCTTCACGACGGTGTAGAGGTTCTTGTACTCGCGGATCGCCCCGTCGCTCAGCGCGCCGGTGACGATGCCGGGACGCACGATCGCCCAGCGCAGCCCGCGTTCCCCCGCTGCGTGGACCAATTGTTCGGCCCGCAATTTGCTCTGCTCGTAGCCGTTTCCGAAGGATTGGCCGGTATCCAGCTCGTCCTCGCGGATGACGCCGTGCCGCAGGCCGCACACGTAGGCGGTGCTCACGTGCACCAACGGGACGTTCCAGGCCAGCGCCAGCTCGATCGCGTGCCGCGCACCGGCCACATTGAGTTCGTCGTAGGTTTCCGGGGTCGCGTCGAAGGCGGTGGTGGCCGCGCAGTGCACGATCAGCTCGACGCGGTCGGCGAGCCCGGACGCGAGTTCCAGGCCGAATCCCGGTTGCCGGATGTCGCCGGTCAACCGCAGGTCCGGTTCGTACGGGGTGCCGTCGTTGCGGCGGATCTGCGAATTGCTGTGCAGCACCGCCGCGACGGTCCGGCCGCTCGCGGAGAGCCGGGCGGCGACCTCCGCGCCGACGAGCCCGCTGGCACCGGTCAGCAGCACGGTATCGCTGGTGCGTGGCAGTGCGGTGTCGCTCATGCGCGCACCTCCAGGGTCCGGGTGACCAGCTCGACGACCTGGCCGACGCGCAGCACGCCGATCAGTTGTTCGGGCCGGTAGCGCGGCAGGTCGAAGCCGCGTTCGAGGACGACGGTGAGTTCCATCAGGCGCAGCGAGTCGAAGCCGAGGTCCTCGATGAGCCGCAGTTCGTCGCCGAGTTCCGCGGCCGGTCGCGGCGCCATGGCGGTGACGAGCTGCCGGATGCGTTGCGCCACGGTGTCTTCGGTGGTCATGACTGCTCGCTCTCTCGCAGGTGGGGCTGCTGGCCGCCGCTGGCCAGCAGGTCGCGGGCCTCGTCCAGCGGCAGCGTGGCGTCGAGATAGCCGGCCAGCCGCAGCCAGTCGTAGCCGAGGGTGAGGGTGCGCTGCCACTGCTCGCGGGAATCGAAGGAGGCGGGGAATTCCGGGCCCGCATCGGCGGCCACTCGGCGCACCGCCGTGACGAGGGCGTCGACGGTGGACAGCGCGTCCAGGGCGTCGCCGCCGTGGCGCAGGGTCTCCGAGAATCGCACGCGGCCCGCGGTTTCCAGGGCGGTGAGCAACGCGTCACGCTCCGGCGACCGTCCCGGCAGCAGCCGGGCGACGGTCCCGCCCGGGTCGACATCGGCGGGCAGCGGGTGAATCCCGTACGCGCTGAGCAACACTCGCACGCTCATGGCGATCAGGCGATGCGCCGCGATATCGGCGACCTCCCCCTGCCCGTCCTTGATGGCCCCGACGAGATCCTCCCGGGCGTTCTCCAGCACCACGTTGGACCACACCAGGTTCAGCCCGCACCCGATGAATCGCGACGCGGACAGCACCGAGAGCGTGGCGATTCCGCCCTCCCGCACCGCACCGGTCACTCCGAGCGCGGGCACCGCCACCACCGGCACCGGCGTATACGGCTGCACCGCCTTACACATCGCCAACGCCGGTTCGAGCACCTCACCCCCACGCCACTGCAACCCGACGAACCCCAACCGCACGAACTCGGCCAGTTCGGCGCCGATCTCGTGCGGTGCCCGGGCCAGGACGTCGCGGACCGAATGCCGGAACACCACCGACCGCCACGCCCGCGCCCCGGCATCCGACAGCACGAAAACCTCACTGTCCGAACGCAACACGTGCAGCCGCCCGGCCAGCGGCCAGGTGGTGACCGCCGGGCGGCGGGTGAAGATCAACGCGTGCGGATCGTCCGCGACCCCGTCCACCCCGAGGTCGGCGGCCAATGCCAGCAACGCCTCCCACCGTCCGTCGGCGCCGACCGCCGGACCGTCGGTCACCGCGCCCGGCACGCTCACCGCCGGAATCCGCGCGGCGCGCCCCGACCCGAGCGGGTCGCCGGTGGGCGCGGTGAGCGCACGGTAGCGGTCGATCAGTGCGTCGGCGCCGACCCGATCCAGCTGCTGCGGCAACCATTTCGTCTCGAGGTAGGTCTCACCGCGCGCGGCCAGCCAGCCCTTCAGACCCTGGACGAGTCCATCCTCCGCCCAGGCCGACGCCTCGTCGTGAGCGCCGAAAGCCCGCAGCGCCACCGCGTAGCGCAGCGCGTGGCGGGCGCGGCCGGTCCACCAGTCGGTGACCCTGGCCGCGAAGGCGTCGTAGGCCAGGATGCCGCGCAGCTCGTCGAGATCGACTGCCCCACTGCGGATCACGCTCGCTCGCAGGAAGCGCTGGCAGCGGTTGAGGACATCCTCGTCGGGCGCAGCGACGGCCTGTTCGAACTGCCGCCGCACCTGAGCGACCGACCGGGTACGTACCTCGACCCGCCGCCCGTCGAGGAACAACACGGTCGGCAAGGTCGGCAGCTCATCCGCCCCCGGAGCAACCACGAGGAAGTCGATATCGGAGCCCGCGTTCCCGAACCCCTCGGCCAGCGAGCCCTCGAAAAGCACTGCGGCAGCCTCGGGAACCGACACCGACCGCAGCGCTGCCTCGAGCAACTGTTCCACCCGCTCGAGCGGCATCCCCGGGGTCCGCGCGGCGGTGGCGGGCTGGGTGAGGGCGTCGGCAGGCTCGTGCAGGACCGCGCCGGCCAGGGCCCCGTCGCGGAACAGCTGCCACATGTGGCGGCGGCGGGGTTTGCCGCTGGAGGTGCGGCGGATCAGGCCGCGCGGGCCGGTGACGATGTGGACCAGGTGGGCGGGGCCGAGGTGGCCGCGAATGAGGGAGCGGGCCTCCGGCATCCAGTCGCCGGGGGCGGTTTCGGCGAAGAGGGCGACGCCCTGGACGCCTGCTTCCACGATGCCGACGGCGGCGAGTTTGCCCTTGGTGAGGCCGGTTTCCTGGGCTACCCGGGATTCGATGTCCTCCATGAACACCGAGCGGCCACGCACCTTGATGCTGGTGCCCATCCGGCCGAGCACGAAAACCTCGCCGCGGTAGAGGAATCCGGCGTCGCCCGTGTAGAGCGTGCCATTCTCCAGGCGAGTCGAGGAGCCTGACGTGGGTGTGCCCGAATAGCCCAGGGCAACGGAATCGCCACGGACGACCATTTCCCCCAGGACGCCGTCGGGCAGTACCCCGCCTTCGTCATCGACGACGGTGACGGTGGATTCGGGGGTGGAGAAGCCCAGGCCGGTGATCCAGCCCGCGCCCTCGACCCGGTGGGTGTCGTCGAGAATGGCCTCCTCGAGCACCGGAACCGGTTCCCCGAAGCGCAGTTTCGGGTTGTCGAGCCGCAGCGCCGTGATCGGCCGCCGGGTCGGCGAGGAGGTCACCATGAGCGTCGCCTCGGCCAGGCCGTAGGCGAGGGTGAACGATCCCATCGAGAAGCCTTGCGGCCCGGTCAGATCCGCGAAGGCCTGCAGGTCGGCGACCTCCACCGGTTCGGAGCCGATGGCCAGGGTCCGCCAGCCGGACAGATCCAGGTCGGCGATCTGCTCCGGCCGCACCCGGTGTGCCACATAGCCGAGGGCGAAAGACGGCGAGGGCGAGTGCTGGGCGTGCGTCATGGCCCGCAACCAGCGGATCGGGTCACGCACGAACTGGTCAGGGCGCATGAGGTACAGCTCGGCTTGATTGGTGACGCCGTTGAGGAACGCGCCCACCAGGCCCATGTCGTGGTAGAGCGGCAGCCAGGAGACCATGGTCTCGCCGGGCCGCCAGTCGATGAGCCGGGAGATCATGCCGATGTTGTTGGCCAGGTTGTGCCAGCTCACCTGCACTCCGCGCGGCGAGCCGGAGGATCCCGAGGTGAATTGCAGCAGCGCCACTTCCGCGGCCGCGGCGAACTCGCGGTCGGCGGGTGCGGCGGGCAGGGTGGCGGCGTTCACGACGAGCGGCTCGTCGGTCCGCCCCGCCGCCACCGCCGCCGCGCGCACGAAGGTCTCGAATTCGGGGGAGGTCACCACCAGTCGCGGCGCGGCCTGCTCGAGGATCCCCGCGATGTGCGCCACGATCTGCTCGAGATCCCCGAACATGGGCGGTGCGACCGGCGTGAACACCCCACCGCACGCCCACACCGCGTAGAACGCCGCGAAACACGGGAATCCGGTCGGCATGATGACGCACGCCCCGTCCCCACTGCTCAGCCCGCCCGCCCGCAGCAGCGCGGTGATCGACCACACCTGCTCAGCCAGTTCGGCGTAGCTGCGGTACTCCCACCCGTCGGCCTCGTCGGCCAGGTGGATGCCGGTGTCCGCGGACGGCGTCAGCAGCCAATTCCGCACGGCCGCTTCATCGTTCACAGGTGCGTTCACTGTTCTCCTTCGGGCGGCACGCGCTGGTCGTTCGCAGGCGGCACGCTCTGGTCGTCGTCGGGCAGCACGCTCTGGTCGTCGGGCAGCACGGTGACCGTGCCGGCGGCGCCGTCGACGCGCAGGCGCATGCCGGTGCGCAGGCGGCGGGTGAGGTCGGGGATCTGGACCACGGTGGGCACGCCGAGTTCGCGTGCCACGATGGCGACGTGGGTGAGCGGGCTGCCCCGCTCGATCACCAGCGCCGACGCCGACGGCAGGGCCGCCACCCAGCCCGGGTCGGTGCGATAGGCGATGAGAATGCCGCCCGCGACATCGCGGGGCTCGTCCACGATGACCGCGGCGCCCTCGACAATGCCTGCGGCGGAAGGGGTTCCGGTCAGGACCGTGCCGGGAGTCGCCGCGTCCGTCGCGGTGACAGGCACCCAGCCCTGGGCGGCCAGTTCGGCATTGCCCAGCCGGGGACCGACTGTGACGAAGCGGGCCGGGGCGACGAGTGCGGAGTCCTTGGTGCGCAAGGATTTCCGACCGGCAACCACCTCACGCAGCACGGTGGCGTCGCCGCCCTCGGACGCGGTGGTGTCGGCCCCGTCGTAGCAGCCGCGCAGTTCCTGCACGGTCAACTGGAAGACATCATCGAATTCGTCGAGCACGCCGCGCGACACCAGGTCGCGGCCCATCACGCGGATCATGCGCTTGACCATGCCGAAGGCCCGGGTCCGGCAGAAGCGCAGCCGCTCCCGGTGCGCGGCGCAACGATTCACCTTGGCGCGCAACCGTTCGTACACGCGTCGCCGCGCCCCGTGGCCGAGGTGCTCGTCGAGGTAGGCGTCGGCCTCCCCGCCGCGGTCGGCGGTGACGGTGTCACCGACCCGGCCGACCGCGCTGCGCAGCATGACGAACAGGTTCGCCGGATTCTCGCGCAGGTCCGGGGTCTCGAGCTTCAATTCGTCCAGGCTGCGGTAGCCGTAGCGGTCGAGGTAGTCGTCGACGGCCGCCAGGAATTCGGCGTGCCCGCCATCGCGTAGCGCGTCGTGGATCTTCTCCGGCGCGGTCGCGTTGAGGAGTTCGGTCAATTCCGGGTCGGCACGCACGAGTCGCGCCAGATCGGTCATGGCGCGTGCCGGTTCGGCGGATTCAACGTCCGCGCCCGGCCCGACCACGGCGTAGAGGAACCATTCCGGGGCTTTGGGCAGGAAAAGCTTGGTGAGCAGGAACATCAGGCCGGTGGTGGTCAGCAGGATGGCGTCGAGCACCATCAGCGGACCCCACCGCTCCACCAGGTCGCGATCCACCGTGCGGTACGCGCGATACGCCTGCTCGCCGGTGAGCGTCCGGTAGTCGAGGGTGTCGTATTCGTCGTAGACGCGGTAGAACTCCGCGCTGAAACGCTCCATCATGTCGTCGATGCCCAGCAGCCGGCGCACATAGACCGCCGTGGTCACCGCCCGTGACCGCAGCCGCGCCACCGGACTGTCGAATTCGAAGGGGCGCAACGTCTTCGCGATCTCGTCGGGCAGCGGCTCGGCCACCCCGAGCGCGGCCTCGAGCACACGCCGATTGAGCGGATAGCCGGGCGCGATGCCGACCATGCGATACCAGTGCAGCAGGTTGTAGTAGACGCGGCCGTGGAAGGCGCCCAGTAGCACCGGCGTCCACGCATCGGTCTGGCGCAACTGTTGCGGCGGCACGCGGAGGGAGGCGGCGTAGCCGCGGTATACGCGTCCGTAGATGTCGGCGGCGGTGGTGAACGTCAGCGGGGAGGTGACGCCGCTGAAGCTCTCGATGATGTTCGAGTTGTCCCAGATCCGCTGTTCGTCCGCGCCTACTTGCTCGCCCGCGCCGCGCAATTCGACGGGCCGGGCGGGCGCGGCCGCGGTGGCGGTGATCGGCCGCGTCTGCAGCAACCACACGCCGGTGTCGTCGATGGCCCATTCGATGTCCTGCGGTGCCCCACCGGCGATTTCGATCGTGCGGGCCAGCGCGGCCAGCTCCGCGACGTCGGCCTCCGTCAGTACCCGCGCACCCCGCAGGGTGTCGTCCACGGCGACGGTCGCGCAGCCCTGCCCGTCTCCGGCATCGACGCGAATATCCTTGTCCCCCACGGCGATATCCAGCAGCGCCCCGGTCTGCTTGTCCAGAATCAGCGAGTCGGCGTCGACCGCGCCGGACACCAGCCCCTCCCCCAGCCCGTAGACGGCGCTGATCACCAGCTCGTCCTGCGCGCCGGTCATCGGATTGCGTGTGAACACCACGCCACTTGATCGCGCGACGATCATTCGCTGCAACACCACCGCCGGTGCGAAGCTGCGAGAAATGCCGTGAGCGAAGGCGTATCGCACCGCTCGCTCGGAGAATGCCGAGGTCCAGCAGTCGCGCACGCGCTCGGTGGCCGCGTCCACGCCGTGCACGTTCAGATGCGAGTCGAACTGCCCGGCGAAGGAATGCTCCGCGCCGTCCTCGGCCGACATCGACGATCGCACCGCGATCGCGTCCGGCCCCACCCGCTCCCACGCCTGCGCGATCTCGGCCCGTACGGTCTCGGGCACCGGAGCCGCCGCCAGCGCCTCCCGCAACCGCGCGGCCGCCGCCACCGCGGCATCCACCTCGTCCAGCGCGGCGAATTCCGCGAGCGTCGCGGTCAGTCCGGCCGCGGTGACGAACTCTTCGAAGACCCCCGTCCCGAGAACCACCCACTCCGGTACCCGCACCCCCGATTCCCCCAGCGCGTGTAACCCTCGCGCCTTTCCACCTCCCTGCACGGCAATATCCGCCGAATCGGACCACGGGCCGAGCAATCGCACAACCACTCCCATCCCCCTGAGGCCAGTCACATCCCAGCGGACGCCGGAGCAAGATCAGGGGTGTTACTTTGGATAATCCACGTTTCAAACATGCACCAGCCCAAGCTTCTTGGGTCTGCCCTACCCCGGCCCGGTCGTAGAGTATCTGCGAGGCGAAACACACACCGTGCGATTCACATTTCGAGTGCCGCACGGCATGACATGGGGAAATCCATTGCGGCCCGGCCTACTCGGGCGGCGGCTCGCGGACCGGCACCGAATCCGGGCCCCGCAGCGGCACGGAACCCGGCGAGAGCTGGATCACGGTGTCGCGCAGCAGGGTTGCCGAGGCGCATGATCACCGCGCCGATCTCGGGCAGTTGCTCGAGCGGTGCTCGCCGGTGTCGGCCGCGCTCAGTCGCGTGGGTGTACCGAAAGCAGCCCCTGGGCCAGCGCGGCGGTGACGGCGGCGGTGCGATCGGTGACATCGAGCTTCCCGAAGGCGCGCTGCAGATGCGTTTTCACCGTTGCCTCGCTGATGTGCAGGACCTGGCCGATCTCGGTGTTGGTCAGTCCGCGCGCGACATGCCCGAGCACCTCCACCTCGCGGGCCGACAGCTGCACCTGCGGGTCACGCACGCGCCGGTGGAGCCGGGCGCTCACCGCGGGCGCGAGCACGGTCTCACCGCGGGCGGCGGCGCGGACGGCGGCGGCGAGTTCGGTGCGGGAGCTGTCCTTGAGCAGATAGCCGCACGCCCCCGCCTCGACCGCGCGCAGGATGTCGGTGTCGGTCTCGTAGGTGGTGACCACGACCACGCGGGTGGCGGGGCAGACGGCGAGAATGCGTTCGGTGGCGGCCGCGCCGTCCACATCGGGCATGCGCAGATCCATGAGCACCACGTCGGGCCGCAGCGCGGTGGCGACGGTGACCGCCTCCGCCCCGCCCGCGGCCTCGGCGATCACGGTGAGATCCGTTTCCCGCGAGAGCATTCCGCGCATGCCCTCCCGCACCACGGGATGGTCGTCGACCAGCAGGACGGTGATCATGCCGGTACCTCGATATCCACCCGGGTGCCCGCGCCGGGGCTGGTTGTCACCTCGACCGTCGCACCGATCTCCTGGGCGCGGCTGCGCAAACCGGCGAGGCCGAATCCGTTCACGCCGTCCACGTCGAAACCGATGCCGTTGTCCGCCACCGAGAGTCGGACGCCGTCGCGGGTCCGGGTGAGGTCGACGCGCACACTCTCGGCGCGAGAATGCCGGCGCACATTGGCCAGCGTCTCCTGCGCCGCGCGCAGCAGGACCACCTCGGTGCCGGTATCCAGCTGCGGCACCGTCGAATCCACGTGCACCTGTACCTCGATACCGGTCTCGTCGGTGAGGCGTCGGCAGCGGCGGCGCACCGAGTCGGCCAGGGAGCCGCCGCCCAGGTCCGGCGGCGTGAGCGTCTCCACCATGGTGCGGGCCTCGACGAGGTTCTCGCGCGCGGTCGCCTCGATCAACGCAACGTGGCGGCGCGCGGCGTCCGGCTCGGTGTCGAGTTCGGAGTCGACCGCCTGCGCCAGAGCCGCGATGCCCGCGAAACCCTGGGTCAGCGTGTCATGGATTTCCCGTGCCAGGCGCGCGCGTTCGGCCGCCGATCCCGCTTCCCGCGACAGCCGTTCGACATCGGCGCGGCTGCGTTCCAATTCCTCCAGCAGTACGGCCAGCTGTTCACCCCGGTCGATGGCCAGGGCGATCGTCGAGCCGATCGCCGGGTTGAACACCACGGCGACCAGCGAGATACCCAGTGCGACAGGCACATCCGTGCGCGTCACCAGCGCCGCGACCAACGGCGCGAAGCTGACCGGCGCGGCGACCAGGATCGCGGCTCGCACCGGCAGCGACATATAGATCAGCGCGTACACGACCATGATCGCCGCGACGGCAGATTGCGACCACCAGACGGCGGCCAGGAAGAACGCCAGCGCACCGGTCACGAAGGTCACCGATCGCCGGTTCACCGTGCGGCGGAAGAACGCGTCCGGGTTGCTCAGTCGCGGTGCCAGCTGCGCGGACCACAGCAGCAGGCAGCACAGGGCGGCCGTCGCGGCCCACCCGTCGGCGTGGTCCTGGCGTCGCATCACGATCACCAGCACCACGGTGGCCACACAGCCACCGACCACGTAGGCACACCAGATCCGGTACCAGAAGACCCAGCGTTCGGGCCCCGTGGCGTGCACGTTCATGCTCCGACCATAACCCCTGCTCATTGCCTCGCTGTCCCCCGAACGGTTGACGCGACCGCCCTTCTCCCCTGCCTACGCTGCGACAAAAGCAGCTCGCGAACAAGGGGATTCGCCATGACGACCACGTCCGTCGCACCCGATTCGACCCTCTACCCGCCCCGCTGGCAACCCGCGCCGATGCGCTGGCATCGCACCCGGGTGTCGTGGTGGCAGTCCTGGAAACTCGCCGCCGGCGTGGTGCCGCGCCTGCGGGACAGCACCATCGCCGAGTACTACGGCACCCTGCTGCCCGGGCAGGACGACATCATGGTGGCGCGGATGCCGTTGCTGCGCTTCGTGCTGGTGCGCAGTCCGGAGCTGGCGCGGCACGTGCTGGTCACCAATCAGGACAACTATGTCAAGAGCGCGGAATACGAGATGCTGGCCGTCGCGTTCGGGCGAGGTCTGGTCACCGAGCTCGACGAGCAGCGCTGGCAACGCAATCGACGCCTGGTCGCGCCGGTGTTCGGCAAACGCAATATCGCGACCCTGGCCGGTCCGATCACCGACGCGGCCCGCGATTGCGCACGGCGGATGGCCGCGCTCGGCGCCGACGGCACCCCCGTCGACGTGAGCGCCGAAATGAACCGGCTGACGCTGGATGTGGTGGCCCGCACCATGTTCGGAGTCGATCTGAGCGGGCCGATGGCGGAGATCACGCTGGCGCGGATGCTGCGCTTCTTCGGCGTCGGGTACCTCAGTGGCACCGCACGCCCGCTGCGCGCGCTCGCGAAGATCACCCACCGCCATGATCTGCCGCCGGCCGTCCTGCGCACCGCCAGCTGGGTGCTCTCGCCACGCATGATGACCGATCTACGGCACGTGGAGGGTGTCGTCGACCGGCTCATCGCCGACCACCGCAACGGTGTCCTCACCCGCGGCGACAACCTGCTCGCCCTGCTGATGGCGGCCCGCGACCCCGAAACCGGCCGAACCTACACCGACGCCGAAATCCACGACGAGCTCATGACCTTCCTCGGCGCGGGCATGGAAACCACCGCCACCGCGCTGGCCTGGACGTGGAAACTCCTGGCCGAACACCCCGAGGTCTGCGCCCGCCTGCACAGCGAACTCGACGAGGTACTGGCCGGCTGCACCCCCACCGCCGCCGATATGGACCACCTCCCGTGGACGAAAGCCATTGTCGCCGAGACGATGCGCCTCTACCCGCCCATCGTCGGTCTGGCCCGCGTCGCCAAATCCGACGACCTGCTCGGCGACTTCCCCATCCCCGCCGGCACCACCGTCTCCATCAGCCTGCACGCCCTGCACCATCACCCCGGCATCTGGCCCGACCCCACCGCCTTCGACCCCACCCGCTTCCTCCCCGGCACCCCCACCTCCGCCCAACGCCACTCCGCCCTCCCCTTCGGCGCAGGCAAACGCATGTGCGTGGCCCACACCTTCGCCAACACCGAAGCCACCCTCGCCCTCGCCACCCTCGCCCAACACCTGAACCTCACCCGAGCCACCACCACCCCCATCCGCCCCCAGTTCTCCTTCACCGGCGGCCCCAACTCCCCCATCCCCATGCACATCACCCCGAGAACCACTGCCCCACAACCAACCCCGGCCAACCCCGCCGCACCGTCCTGACCGCGAACCCGGACCAGCTCAACCGCCCACGGTCAACCGGGTCGCGAACGCGGAATCCACTGTGTCTGAATGCGGATCAGTTGTTGGCGCGTTGGATGGAGCGGCGGACCAGGGTGCGGATGCCGGGGAGTTGGATGGCGCGGAGTGCCTGTTCGGCGGCCCATACGTGGAAGCGTGAGGGTGGGGCGAAACGGGCGATTCCTTTGCGGGCCAAGGCTTGTCGTTTGTGGACTTCCGGGCGTAGTTCCGACTCCCAGGCGGCCAGGGCGGCGAGGATGTCGTCGCCGTGCGCCGCCAGTGTGGTGCCTAGGCGGTCGGCGCCGTCGAGTGCTAGGGCGGCGCCGTAGCCGGCGAAAACCGTTACGCACCAGGCGGCGTCGCCGAGGAGGACCACTCGGTCGCGACTCCAGCGGTCCATCACGATTTGGCCGACCGAGTCGAAAAAGACGGTGGCGGGGTCGATTTGCTGGAGGGCTTCGGCGATACCGCCGCCGAGATCTCCGAATGCTCGGGTGAGGGCGGGTTCGGCGCCGAGACTCAGGTCGGCGCCCGGGTCGGGGCAGCGGTAGGCGAAGAATGTCGACGACCGTTGCGGTCCGAGGTTCATCACCGCGGCGGTGCGGCCCGGGCCGATGTAGGTACTGCCGACGCCTTCGGGGATGCGCTCGGGCGGGGTTCGCAGCGGAAAGGCGCCGACCATGTGGCCGAGGTCTACGAAATAGTCGGGCTCGCTACCGAATACGAGCTCGCGGACTCGGGAGTGCACGCCGTCGGCGCCGACCAGGAGTTCTGCCTGCAGGCGGGTGCCGTCACCGAGGGTGACCACGACTTCCCCGGGGGTCTGGACGATCTCCTGCGGCGTGGTGCCGAAACGAATATCGGCGAAGTCGGCCACGGCGTCATACAGTGCGGATTCCAGGTCGCCGCGGAACAAGCTCAGTGCCCTTGTTCCAACGGCGGCCTCGGTGACTTCGGAAGGGACCCTGAGCTTTTCGCGGCCATCCGCGTGGACCAGAACCGAGGTGAAGAAGCCGATATCGCGACGAGTCAGCGCCGGCACCAGCCCGAGCCGCTCGGCAGCGGTGTATCCGGGTCCGTGCAGGTTCAGCAGGTAGCCGCTGCTGCGACGACTCGGTGCGCGTTCGAGCACGACCACGTCCCAACCGTGCTGATGCAGTCGCAACGCGGCAGCCAAACCGGCGATACCGGCGCCGATGACCAGCGCCCGCCGGCGCGATGACCCGGCATGCCGGTGTGCAGTGCTTTCAACAGCTTCCATGGCGACTCCTGGGTCGAGGTGTTGTCGGCGAAGGCCCTCCGTGAACGATCGCCACCTCGTCAACTAATAGTTGACTTGCAGTCAATCGTCAACCATTAGTTGACGCAATGCCGGTCCCGGTCCGCGATCGGCCATTCCGCGCGGGTCAACGTCCACGTCCTCACCCCGTCAGCGCTTACCGAACCTGTGAGTTCGGACGTCGAGCTGCGAAAAGCACAGCCATGCACTAGTTTCCACTCGACTGCTAGAACTCCGGGGGGAGCGAGCGTGTTAGAGCTCGATCAATTCAGCCATGGGTGGGTTACACCGACATTGGCGTATGCCATGTCCGTCATCGGATCGATGCTGGGGCTGCGGTGCGCCGCCCATGCGCGGACGTCCCCGAAACCGGATGCGTGGCTGGCCACGGGCGCGGTGGCATTGGGCGGGGCGGGCATCTGGGTCATGCATTTCACCGCCATGCTGGGATTTTCCATCCACGGAGCCACCATTCGGTACGACGGAGTGGTGACGCTGCTGAGCGCGGCCATCTCGATCGTCGTGGTGTGGATCGGGTTGTCGATCGCGGTGCGCGCCGCACGCAAGGCGGTCGCGATACCGCTCGGCGGTCTGGTCACGGGGACGGGCGTGGCCGTCATGCACTATCTGGGCATGTACGCGATGCATACCAGTGCGCACATCGAGTACCGATTCCCGCTGGTAGCACTGTCATTCGCCATCGCGGTGGTGGCGGCGACCGTGGCGCTGTGGTTCGCCGTCACCGTCCGCGGACTGCGCGCCAGTCTCAGCGCGGCGCTCGTCATGGGGCTGGCGGTGTGCGGAATGCACTACACCGGAATGTCGGCGATGCGGGCCCACATGTCGGCGGATATGTCGCCGCCGGAAGGCTCGCAGGCAGTGCAGCTGGTGACGCCACTGTTCGTTTCGGTCATCATCGTCACCATGGCGCTGATGCTGGTGGTGGGGCTCGCCGAGGTCGATGAGCGCAGCAAGTCGGAAGGTTGAGTCCCCCGGCCCGATCCGGCCGGATTCAACTCGGCCAGCCCGGCACCGGGGGCAACGCCGGCAGCGGCTTGTCGAATGTTCGAGGTGTGGCGCTCCGCAAGTCCGCGGGAACCGGGTTGTCGGACAACGCCGAACATTGGTCCACAAATCGTTGATCCGCGGATAGGTTGGCGTTGGTGACGCTCCACCCTCGGAACACGTCGGTCGAAGGGAACCGTTCGGGTCCGCTGCCGGCGGAGGTTCGCTCGGCCGCAGCGCCGGAGGGCGAGCGCAGTTCTACCCATGCGGCCGTAGGGATCAAGTTCATGGACGTGTCGGTGACATAGTGATCGGCATCCGCCGTGGTGAGTCCATTGATCCAGCTGCACACGGTTATCCGCCACACATCCGGCGACTTGTCGACCGCCATGACGCGCCAGTAGTAAGTCCCGTACACGGATTGCGGCGTCCGAGGCGGATCGAAGTACAGCAGGCTCGCGGGCTCGGTATTCTGCGGCGAGCGCAACAAGGAGGCCAGCTCGGCCTCGTACCCGGGATACGCATTCTTCGTACCCGCCAGCACGGATATCTTGCCGGACTCGAAAAACGCACGTGCGACCACGATTTCGGGCGCGGTCGTATCGACTCCCGATTCCGCGGACCACACATTATTGAAACGAATATTTCCGGGGAGAGTGTAGCCCTGCTCGGATTCGTTCGCGGTCCTCGAACACGAGGACAACACCGTCGCCGAGAGCGCGACAATCGAGACAACCATCGCTCGCCGATATACAGGCATCACGCTCCTTCACCAATCCGATCGGGCGGCACTGGCACCCTGCTGCCAGAGGTCGTCGAACCCCTGCAATCCAGGCCTGAGCACGGGGTTGTTCAGCATATTCTGTTTGAAACCCGGAAGATTCATCACCGGCTTCGAACCGCCGATGAGGTCGAACGATCGGACAGTTCCGTCGGCGTTCAGGTACTCCCGCAAATTCGGATCATTCAGCACGGTCGCGCGTTCCGGCCCGTCCGCCAGACCCTTCAAGATGTTCCAATACTGGTTCGCTCCCGAGGTATGCGGATCAGCGCCGCCGGATCCTCCCGGCAATGCCATCTCCACCAGCTGCCGTTGCAACTGCATCTTCGACCCGGTCCAACCCGCGTCCAGGCCCTGGGTGAGCAGCTTGGTGAACTTGGCGCCGGGTATTTCCTCGATGCCTGCCTTGACAATCGGTTTCAGTGCGTCGAAGTAGGCTCCGGTCCCCTCTTTGAGACCGGACTTATCGAAGTTCCCACCGAGCGAATCGCTCATACCGTATTGCGCGGCCCAATCGATCCGGGATGCGAACTCTCCCAGCTTGATCTCCTTGCACCCGCTCATTCCGAACTCGTAGTCGAGCTGCCCCACGGCCGAATAGGCGGCCTTGTTGAAGTACTCCGCAGCAGCATGATCGGTATCGATCACCGCGAACACGTTCCGCGCCTGGCGACTGGACAGTGGATCGAAGCCACCGGTATCGAGACCGCCGTCGAACCCGACCATATTCGGTATGTAATTGCCGATCGTACGGCTCAGCGCCCTGGCTATTTCCGGATTCGCCTCACCGAGTGAGCCTTTCGGGAAATCACCGAGCGGCCCCTGCGAGCCGGTCAGATCGAAGAGCTTGTCCTCGTTGTCACCGAGGTACTGCGCGAGGGCGTGCGCGGATTCGCCCGCCTGAACCTGCTGGAACCGGTTGGTGGACGCGGCATCCTGGCCGGCCTCCTCGATGAAAGAGACGACGCCTTTGTCGTGGCCGACGTAGTAGCGGTCGAGCAGGCTGCCGATGTGGTCGGTCGGGTCGTAGTGATGCCCCGATTTGACTGTGACATCCATGTTTTGGCCCGTCAGGGCGTCGTGCACGGCGATGTGATCGCTCTTCGCCACGGTGAGGATATTGCTCACCATGTCCCCGGCGGACCGGATCGTCATGGTGTCCGAGTCGAGGCCGGTGCCGTCCTGCCGTGTCGTCGTGAGGCGTGGATCCTTGGTGGCTCCGGCGATTTCGGATGCCTGTTTGATCAAACCCCGGTTCAGATCCGAGCCTTGGGCCACCCCCTGGTCGCCCTTGCCCAGCAAACGAGTCAGCGCCTCCATATCGGCCGAGCGCCCGAAATACGCCCCACCCCAAGGACCTTCGCGGACCAGCTTATCGGTGAGGAGGCTTTGGACGGAGGGCGGGAGGGCGGCCATTCCGCCGCGGGTTCCATCGATCGGAGCACCGTCCACGGTGGCGGCGTGCACGTTCGGATCGGAGATGATGCGCAGCGCGTCGGCGATTCCGCCGGTGACCGCATCGCGTTGACCTCCGGAGAGTTTCGCGCCGATTCCGGCGATGTCCTGCACACCCATGTCCCGCATGCCGTCCATGAGCCCGCCGAGGTAACCGTATTGCGGGAGGGCGGCCGTCTTGCCACCGGCGAGGTCGGTGCGGTCCTCGTCGGCCAGGTCGGTGGCCAGGCGGATTCGAGCCAGCGCTGCCGGGCTCGCCGTCCCATCGCGCCAGTCCGCGAGATCTTTTCGGGCACGGTCCGGGGTCAATTCCGCGAACGGCGACGTGTCCAGATGACCGGCGACGATGGCGGCGACCGCGGACTCGGGCGCGAAGGCTCGCAGGTCTTCGATCGCTGTGCTCATCGCGGCGGCGAACTTGTCATCGTCGGCGCCGAGGGTGGTGGCCAGCCCCTGCAGCCGCGCCGTCTCGTTCGCCGCTCGCTCGGCCCGCCCCGCATCCGCATGCTTCACGGTGAAGTCTTCGCCGACGGTGAATCCGTCCTGGTGCAATAGACCTACGGCCGTCCGGATTTCAGCGGCCACATGATCCATGCTGTCGAAGGCTTGTTTGCAGGCCGTCCCGAGTCGGTCGTACGCCCCCGCGAGCGCGCGAACCTGGGTGCGCTCGCGGTCGGCGCGGTCGGTGGCCGCGTTCGCCGCCGGTCCCGACCAGTCCAATCCGTGCAGGGTCCGATTCATGCTTTCGGCGCTCGCATCGATCGCGGTGACGATCGTGCCGCAATCGGTGGCGATATCGGACAGGGCTTGCAGCTTCCACCGCAACACCTGGGACAGGGTGGGTGCCGGCACGGCTACTGCGCCGAATTCAGGTCGCCGAGCCCGTGGATCGCGTCGGCCAACTCCACGTCACTGTCGTGATATGTCTTGGCGGCGTTGAACAACAGGGTGGCCATCGCGTCGTAGCGAAGGTGCACGGCCTGCTTGGCCTGTGTACTGGCGGCGTCCGCCGAGCCGAGCGCCGCGGCGATCGCGGAGCCCGCGCTGCCGGCCACACCTCGGGCAGCTCCGAGGTGGGGCACTCGCTCGGTGTCGTCGATGTCTTCACCCGCCCGGCCCAGTTGCGCTGCCGCGTCGATCAGAGATTGCGGTGTCACCTTCACCGTTCACGATCCCTTCCTGGCCGAATTCCCGCTCCCAGCTCCCCGCCGGGCCACTGTATCGGCTGTTCGGACGGGTTTGGCGTAGGCGACGATTCAACCCCGACGATCGGCACTGTGACGGAACCCTCAGGGTTTACCCGGAGGTGTCGAGAGCTGTTGTCGACCATAGTTACTCGTGTCTTATGTTCACGCCGCAGACAGGGGGGCGCGTGTCCGCGCCGACTGATCCAGATATGACCGACCTGCTCGGTCGATTGTCCAGAATTCCGAGTGGCAGACGCAGCAAGTGGGTTGTGGTGGGGGTGTGGCTCATCGCGTTCATCGCGTTGGCCGCCTTCGCCCAGCAGCTCACCGGTGCCCAGAAGAACGACAACGTGGCATGGCTGCCCGGCGGCGCCGAGTCCACCCAGGCATACCATCTCGCGGAACCGTTCGGCAGCGCCGACGAGGCCCCCGTGGTGATCGTCTACGAACGGCCCGCGGGCATCACCGAGGCGGACCAGAACGTCGCCCGCACCGATGCCGAGAAGTTCAGGAAAGTCGACCATGTCGTCGGCGCGAAAGTGATCGGGCCGATCGTCGCCAAGGACGGCCAGGCCCTCGAAACGGTGGTGCCGATTCGCATGGGCACCGGCGGCTGGAATCAGCTGGCAGACACGGTGAAAGCGCTCCGGAACGCCGCCGGGGAGCGGCCGGACGGGTTGTCCTTCCTGCCGACCGGACCGGCGGGTTATGCCGCCGAGTTCGGGTCCGCGTTCAAGGGAATCGACGGGATGCTGCTGTATTCCGCCGCGGCGGTCGTGATCGTCGTGCTGCTGGTGACCTACGGGCCGATGCTGTGGCTGTTGCCGATCATCGCGGCGGCCGTCGCCTTGACCATCGCCCAGAGCGCCGTATTCGGGGCGACCAAGCTGGGATTGACGGTGAACGCGCAGAGCGCGGCGATCCTGATGATCCTCGTGTTCGGCGCGGGCACGGACTACGCGCTGCTGCTCATCGCACGCTACCGCGAGGAGTTGCGCCGGCACGAGGACAAGCACGAGGCGATGGCCGTCGCCCTGCATCGCGCCGGGCCGGCGGTGCTGGCCAGTGGGGCCACCGTGATCATCGCCATGCTGACATTGCTTGTCGCGGAACTGAATTCCACCGCGGGCATCGGGCCGGTCGCCGCGATCGGCATCACCGTGGGTCTGCTCGCGATGCTGACCTTGCTGCCCGCCATGCTGGTCATCGCGGGCCGATGGATCTTCTGGCCACGGCACCCCAACTTCGGCACCGAGGATCAGACGGCGACCGGAATATGGTCCCGCGTAGGCGGTTTCGTCGCGACCCGGCCGCGAGCCGTGTGGGCGGTCACCGGATTGGCGTTGGTGGCACTGGCATTCGGTATGACCGGATTCGACGCCAACGGGGTCGCCAGCCAGGACTCGTTCACCACCAAGGTGGACGCGGTGCGCGGAACCGAGGTGATGGCGAAGCACTTCGACATGGGCACCGGTAGCCCGGTCGTGGTGGTGGCCAAGCAATCCGGGGCCGACACCGTGCATGACGTGCTGGCCGCGACGCCGGGCATCGTGTCCGCGACACCTCCGGTGAGCAAGGACGGCTACGCGTACATGGAGGGCACGCTGGCGGACGCGCCGGACAGTCGAGCCGCCGACGCGACCATCGACCGGGTCCGCGAACGCGTGCACGCCGTCGAAGGCGCCGACGCCAAGGTCGGTGGCGGCACCGCGATCCAGCTGGACATCAAACGCGCTGCGGCACATGACAACAAGGTCATCGTGCCCTTGGTGCTGGTGGTCGTGGCGGCGATCCTGATGCTGCTGCTGCGCTCCCTGCTCGCGCCGATCCTGCTCACGCTGACCGTGGTGCTGTCGTTCTTCGCTGCGCTCGGAACAAGCTCGATGCTGTTCCACGCGCTCGGCTTCCACGGAGCTGACCCGGGGCTGCCACTGATCACCTTCGTGTTCCTCGTCGCCCTGGGCATCGACTACAACATCTTCCTGATGTCTCGAGTACACGAGGAAACCAAACAGCACGGCACCCGCCGCGCGTCCCTCATCGGTCTGTCCGCGACCGGCGGTGTAATCACCTCCGCCGGCCTGGTCCTGGCAGGCACCTTCGCCGTCTTCACGACCATGCCCATCGTCACCTTCGCCCAGATGGGCATCGTCATCGCCATCGGTGTCCTCCTCGACACCCTGATAGTCCGCTCCATCCTGGTCACCGCCCTCAACCTCGACCTGGGCGACCGAATCTGGTGGCCCGGCAAACTCTCCCGGCCCAACCAAGCTCCACAGCACGAGCCGGAACTGGTCGAACTGAATACCTGACCGAGACCCGGCCTCACCCGGCAGAGACCCGAACAACGAAGACCCCGTCCGGATCGTTGATCCGGACGGGGTCGTGTCCCCCGGGCGAACTCGCCGGGCCTCGAACCAATCCTTGCAGAAGGCATCATTGCGACCTGGGGAAGTGCCGACGGTGGCGCATTCTGATCCACCAACCATCCGTTGGGCGGTCGGAGTCATGGCCCGGAGATCAAACTCGTCCCGCGCAATAGGCTTCAGCGAACGAAGGCGCGACGCGAGCGCGGGAGGCAGCGTTGCCACGATCAGTTGGCGGCGATGACCTCGTAGTAGGTGAAGCTGTGGCCCTTGGCTGAACAGGTGAAACTACCGTGGAAACCGCTGGCGCAGGAGGCGCCCCCGTAGGTGATCCGCGGTCCCCAGGTGTCCTGACTTGTTGCGACCGAGTCGAGGATCGGGTTGCCCCCGGGCAGGGTGTGCGGGGTGCCGGCGTCGAAGCCGGGATGCGCGGGCAGCCAGGGCACGTCGATCACCACTTCGCGGGTGGGGATCAGCAACGGCAGGGTCGCCCCGGCTATGGTCAGCTGCAGCGGGACCGTACCGGACAGATCACAGCCGGTCGTGCCGTCCGCGGCGATGGAACAGTTCCAGCTGCCACTGCTGAAATAGACGGTGCCCGGTGTGTCCGCGGTCGCAGTCGCCGACAGCACGACCGGTGCGGCCGCGGCCACCGTCAGCACGATCGCTGCCTTCTTCATGATTCGATTCATCAGTCTCCTCAGGGGCTTTCGGGGAACCTCGGTGGACCAGTGTCGGGAGCAATACCTTCATTACCTGATTCATGACCTAGATGTGCGTCCCGGGTACCAGGGTAGGTCCGGATCCGGGCCTGGCAGGAAGAAGCACTCGCCCGTATGGACAAGCTCGGCAGGACACGTCCGCCGATCTCGACCCATCCGCCAGGGAGCGGGCATGTGGCGATCTGTGAGCCGCGCCCTTGTCGGATGGAGAGGGGGCGGTTCAGTGTGGCGGTCAACAGGATTGCCGCGGCGCCAGTGGCTTCGTCCTCGTCGATGCCGTCGCCGCGGCCGGGAAAGGCACGGGCACGGACCTGGCCGACGGACTCGTTGTGCCTCACTGTCATGCCGCATTCCGCGCTGTCGGGAGCGGTCAGTGTGGCATGTCGGAAGATCAACTGGCAGTGTGGGTCTGAGCCCTGTGGTCGTCCGCGCGTTCCCTTTTACAGGTGTCGAGGTATGCGGCGGACAGGTAGTGCGTGCTTTGGAGGTTGGCGTCCGCGGGTAGTAGGAGATTGCGGTCCGGCGGGCTGAGGGCCTCGGCCAGTTCGTGGATCGGGTAGCCGAAGAGGTCGTAGTCGCCGAAGGCGACCGGAATGTCGGCGGCTCGGTCCAGGCCGTACTCCCGCTCGATGATCAAGTGTCCCAAGGTCTGCTCGGCGCACGCGGTGCAAGAGTAGGCCGTGACCTGAATGCCGTGGTGGATGAAGAAGAAGGTCCAGTGCGTTCCGCACATCCACCCGCCGACACGGATGTCCGCCAGAGTTGACGCCGTCCACTGCGCCGAATGCTCGGTCATGCCGAATCGCAGGACGCCTGCGTTCGCCGGAAGGACAAGCCCGGTGCTGGGCAGCAATCGAAAGGTCAACGGAATGCCGGGTGGGGTGGGTTTCCGGCGCGACACCGGCAGCCCGGTGCGATGATTACCGGGATATGTTGCGCGGCTCGACCACAACCGCGAGCCAGGGTGGGGGAAGGTTGCGATGGAGGGGACTCGGTTTGGGCGGTACCAGCTCGAAAAGCAGCTCGGGGCGGGCGGTATGGGGCAGGTCTACCGCGCCTACGACACCGGTACCGAACGAACGGTCGCGGTGAAGGTGCTGCATGCCCAGTTCGCCGCCGACCCGATCTATCGCGAGCGGTTCCGCCGCGAAGCCAAATCCGCCGCCGGACTGGGCAATCCGCATGTCGTGCCGATCTACGACTACGGTGCGATCGACGGCCACCTGTTCATCTGCATGCAGTTGCTCGACGGCGAAGGAGTCGACACGCTGCTGGCCCGGACCGGTGCGATGCCGCCGGAACAGGCGGTATCGGTCGTGGCACAGGCCGCCGAAGCGCTGGACACCGCTCACGCCGCCGGCCTGGTACATCGTGATGTGAAGCCCTCCAACCTGTTCATCACTCCCCGCGGCTTCGTATATCTGATCGATTTCGGCATCGCACACGCTGCCGGCGAAACGAAATTGACCAGCGTCGGCGCCACGATCGGCACCTTCGCCTACATGGCACCGGAGCGGTTCGCCACCGGCATCGTCGATGCCGGCGCCGACGAATACGCGCTGGCCTGTGTGCTGTTCGAGCTCCTGACCGGTGATTCACCGTACCCAGCCGCGAGTCTGGAACAGCAGCTCGCCGCGCACATGATGATGCCGCCACCACAACCGAGTCTCGTCCGCCCGGAACTCGGCACCGATATCGATGTGGTCGTCGCCCGCGGCATGGCCAAGAATCCCGCCGAGCGCTACGGTTCCTGCGACCACCTGGCAGCCGCCGCTCGGCAAGCATTGGCCGGAACTCATCCCGCTGCAACGGTGTTCGCCACTCGGACCGACGAGGAGCAATACCGCAAGGCCGCAGCAGCCGGCAACGCGAATGCGATGGGCAATCTCGGCTACCTGCTGGAGCAGCGCGGCGACCTCAGCGGAGCCGAGGACTGGTATCGCAGAGGCGCGGCCGCCGGTGACGAATACGCGATGGGCAATCTCGGCTACTTGCTCGAGCAGCATGGGGACCTGAGCGCGGCAGAAGACTGGTACCGCCGAGCTGCCGCGGTCGGCAATTCCGATGCGATGACCAATCTCGGATATCTGCTCGAGCAGCGCGGTGACTCAACCGAGGCCGAGAGTTGGTACCGCAAGGCCGCGGCCGAAGGCGATGGGTCAGCGATGGGCAATCTCGGGTTTCTGCTCGAGCAACGCGGCGACACGCGTGCGGCCGAGAGCTGGTACCGCGAGTCGGCAGCCGCCGGCAATTCGGACGCGATGAACAACCTGGGGGTTCTGCTCGAACAGCGCAGCGATCTTCGCGGGTCGGAGGAGTGGTACCGCAAAGCGATCGGCGCCGGTAGCGAGGACGCGATGCACAACCTTCAAGCCCTGCTCGAACATCGGGGTGGTCTGCGCGGGTGAACGCATAGTCGTAGTTCGTTGCGCAACTGGAACTTTCGACATAGAGTCGGCAGCATTACTACGCTACGTAGTAGGCGGGGTCGTTGCCTCGCGAAGTTCGACGGGGAGGAGTCGGCGGTGATCGCAACGGTCCATTTTGCGGACATTGGCAGGCGTAAGACGTTGTCTGCATTGCGAATTCGTCCGGAAGGCACGGTGGCAGGTCTGCGTTTCGGCGCTACGGCCTTCGCGGCCGATATCGGCGGAACGTTCATGCCGAAACTCACGCTGGGCCGGTTGGCGTTCGTCGGCTTCTGGGACGACGATTCGGCCCTCGAGACCTTCAAAAATAGCCATCCGCTCGCCGAGATACTGGCCGACGGCTGGCAAATTCGACTCGAGCCGATTCGGGCCACCGGCACTTGGCCAGGACTGCCCGACATTGTCGCGGGCGAAGGCCCTGACACACAGTCGCCCGCGGCTGTTCTGACCCTCGGCCGGTTACGCAGCAGCCAAGCCCTTCGCTTTCGGCGCTTCAGCATGATCGCCGAACGGCACGCGAAATCGGCCGCCGGCCTGATCTGGGCTACCGCCATCGCCCGTCCGCCGCTGGTGGCAACCTTCTCACTGTGGGAATCGGCCGCCGATTTGCGTGAATACGCCTACGCCGCGGGCGGCCACACACAGGTTCTCGAGGCCGACCGGGCACAGCCATTCCATCATCGCTCGGCGTTCGTCCGATTCCAGCCGACCAAGTCGACCGGCCGCTTGACCGGCCCCAATCCGCTGGCAGAGAACTGGGCCGACGGCTCACCGTAGATATCAATACGATGCCCGGACGCTGGGGGTCGAGGCGTGCTAGCGGGCGGCTTCCAGGAGCAGTTCGCCGAGTTCGACAGGCATGGTGATCATGCAGTCGTGCCCGGTCGGCAACTCCCGGACCCGTGCGGGAGAACCGTTGGGCTGGATCGCCGCGACCGGCCGACAAGCGATGCCCTGTGGTTTCGCGCCGACGCAGTGGATGTGCGTGCGCGCCACGGCATCTGCGGCCGGGTTGTCGAGGTGGACCGGTTGCTGCAGGCAGCGCACCGGATGATCCGACAGCATCGTGCGCAGCCACGCGGTATCGGCCGGGTCGGTGACTCCGAACAGGCCCAACGGCGCCGAGAGTTCGGGCAGCGGCGGGATGCGCCAGTCGATGCCGGTGTCGGCGGCGGCGTCGATCAACTGCTGAGTGAAGGGTTGGATATCGATGGCGGTCTCGCCGTCGCGCGGGACCATCGCGTCGAGATAGACCAGGTGCGCGATCCGTTGCGGAATCGCGTTGGCCACCGAGGAGATGACCAGGCCCGCATAGCTGTGTCCCACCAGCACGACGTCGGTGAGGTCCTCGTCCTTGATCAGCTCGACGATGTCGGCGACGTGGGTGTCCAGGCCCACGTCGGGTCCGAGCAGATGCGCCTTGTCGCCGTAGCCGCTCAGCGAGGGCGCGTACACCCGATGCCCGGCCGCCTCCAACAGCGGGACCACTCGATCCCAGCATCGGCCACTGTGCCAAGCGCCGTGGACCAGCAGAAATACAGACATGTTCACCCCTTGTCGATCTGCGCCGAGGTACCCCAGCCGAGCTGGTTACTTTTGATGCCTCGGTACACTTCAGGAACCACAGCCAGTGTGGTGCGCTCGATCCGAATCGGGCAATACGGCACATTCGTGTGCCTCGGTTCCCCGGAGGTAACCATGAACGTCGAGCCCGGCGACTTGCCGCCCAGCGCCGCCGACGCGTGCCGGACCCGGGAGGTCCTCGACATCGTGGGCGACAAATGGTCACTGTTGGTCGTACGCCACCTCAGCCAGGGATCTCGTCGCTTCACCGAACTCAAACGCGATATCGACGGCATCAGTCAACGCATGCTCACCGTCACCCTGCGCACCCTCGAACGCGACGGCATCCTGACCCGCACCGTGCGCAGCGTCATGCCGCCCCACGTCAGCTACGCACTCACCCCGATGGGCACGAGCCTGCGCACCGCGACATTGCCGCTGCTGGAGTGGAGCATCGCGCACGTGCCCGACATCGACGCCGCCCGTGCACAATTCGACACCCGCACCGAACCCGGCACCTAGCCTCACGGCGGACGCCCTGATTAAGAACACGTCGTCGCGACCTGTCGATGCGGCCGGTTGCTCGGGATCACCGGCTCGTTCCTGGACCTGGCGGAATTCCAGTCCGCGGGTGATCGAAGCCACAGTCTGCATCCTTTCCGAAGTGTGTGGGGCGCTTGGCATTCCGGCAATGCCAGGCGACCCGCCGGATGGCGCGTGCGGCCGAAGTGGCCTGCGCGGCAATGGCGTTCGGTGCCGCGGCGACGATCACCGGTGTTCCGGCTCGGCGGCAATGACCACACGCACCGATCGATGTCAGCCGGGGCCGGGCGCTGTGTCCGCGGGGCGTCGCCGCTGATGATGCGGTGGGTCGCCAGGGTGAGCATGTCGATCCGCTGGGAGATGTCCTCGGCCGGCGCGAGCGATCAGGCCTGTCGCGCGGCAGTGACCAGCGCACTCAGCAGTCCCAGGTGGTCGGCATCGGCTTGACGGGGGAGCAGGAAGCGGCGGCGGAGGAAGGCGTAGGACAGCTCGTAGCGTGGGTCGACCAACGCCTGTTGTCCGCCTGCTCCGCTGTGGCCGAACGCGCCGGCACCGAGGACCGGGTAGGTCTCCGACGACGCGTGGAATCCGACTGCCCATGCCTTGGGCTGTTGCAGGACCAAGTCGAAGCCGTTGGACTGGATCTGGCCGAACGACGACGCGGTGGCCGGTTCGAGCAGTGGGTCGACGCCGTCGACCGGTGACACGAGCGCCGAGTACAGCTTGGCGAGGCTGCGGGCGGTGCCGATGCCCCCGAACGACGCTGGTCCGCGGGAGCGGACGACCGCAATGTTGGGCAGTTCCCACACCTCCCGGTTGCGCGGATGGTGGTGGTTGAAGGCGATGCCGCTGAGACTGTCCGGGGAGGCCGCGGTCGCGGCGAGTTCGCGCAGCCGTTCCGGGGTCGCGGTCATCGGTTGCGCGCTGAGGAACCGGTCGTCCTGGCTCGCGGGCAGGCCCAGGTGCAGGTCGAGCTTCAGCGGAGCCTGGAGTCGTGTGGCGAAGTGTTCCTGGACGGTGCGGCCGGTGGCGCGGCGCACGAGTTCTGCGCTCAGCGCGGCCATCACCAACGCGTGGTATCCAGTGGCCCTGCCTGGTCGCCAGAACGGGCGCTGCGCGCCTAGCCGCTCGGCCACGAGTTGGTCGTCGGCAAGTTCCTCCATCGCGAACCCGTGCGTGGCACCGACCAGACCGGCCTGGTGGGCGAGCAATTCGCGCACCAGGAGGTCCTGTTTGCCCTCGACCGCGAATCGAGGCCAGTAGTGGCTTACCTTCTGGTCCAGGTCCATCACGCCGTCCTGGACCAGCAGCGCCACCACCAGGTGGGCGACTCCCTTGCTCGCCGAATAGATCCCCATGATCGAGTCGGCGCTCGTATCCGGCCCGGCCCACAGGTCGACCACCTTTTCCCCGCGGTGATAGGCCGCCACTTGGACGTCGAATTCGCTGCCCTCCGCGGCCAGCAGCGCGGCGAACTGCTCGCGCACAGCCTCGAATCCCGGCGCGACCGCGCCTTGGATGCCGACCGTGTCCTCGGTTGGTTCTCTCATGGTGCCTCCTGCTGTCTCGGTGACGGCCGATCTGTCGAGCACGACCAAGCCTAACCGATTAGTGACCATTGGTCACTAATAGTGGCGAGGCTGCTGTTGCCGACGTTTGTCACACAAGGCGGCCCACGACGGTGCCGCGTCCTGGCTATCGTCTGATTCATGACCGACGAAGTGGCCGAGCGGCGACGTCCGGGCCGTCCCGCCCAAATCAGCCGGGACAAGATCGTCGAAGCGGTGTCGCTGGCCGACAACATCGACACGCTGACCATGCGCGAGCTCGCGGCTCGCCTCGGCGTCGGCCACAGCGCGCTCTACCGGTGGGTCAAGAACCGCGACGAGCTCTTCGATCTCCTCAGCGAGGTCGTCGTCGAGCGAATCCTGCTGCGGGCCGATGCCGGGGACCTGGAATGGCGAGCCTGGCTTGCCCGGCTCGCGTGGGCGATGCACGACGAATTCCTTGCCCTGCCCGGCTATGCCACGCGCCTGTCCCGGCCACACGAGCACAACGCGCACGCCCTCGACCGGCTCAAAGGTGGGGTCGGCGCCGTTCTCCGCCGGTCCGGCGTCACCGACGAGATGGCCGAGCACAGCTGGCAGATCTTCATGACCTGTCTCGTCGGGTGGCTGGCGGCAACCGAGAATCCCCTTCACCTCGGCGCCGCTGTACCGAGATTCGACCTGTTCCTCGACACGCTGTTGCGTGGCCTGCCCGCCCGTGAGCCCGGCACTGTACGACCGTGAACCGTGTTCGCGTGACAGTTGACCGGGTTGTCAGGTTTCGAAGTCGTCTTCAGTGATTTTCGAAGTCGTGCTCGGTGGACTGTGGCGACCGCGTAGCTCGTCGCCGAGCCGACAGCCCTGAACGTTGAGCAGACACGCCCTAGATCGTCGGGTCACCGCCCGGACGGCTCCGGTGGGTGGTCGCCGAGGAAGGCGTGCAGTGTGTCGAGTAGTTCGGTGACGCGTTGCGGCCCAATGGAATCGAGACGCCGACGCAGCTCCGGTCGAATACGCCCTGCGATCAACTCGGCGATCCTCCGTCCTTCATCGGTCGGGGTCACCGTCAAACGCCGCGCATCGGCCGCGGCGCTGGAGCGCTGCAGCAGGTCGGCGCGCACGAGGCGGGTGATCATTTGCGGCGCAAGCTTCGCCAAATGGACGCGATCACGGGGACCGTCGTGGTCGGGTTCGGGGTGAAGCTGGCCATCAGCAACGAGTAGTTCCGCGCGCTGATCCCGAGCGGCCGACATCCGCTATACCGCCGACCGCACTGACCGAGCCAGCCATCGCGGGTGGGCCGAAGATCAACCGGCTGAGCCGATCTGAGGCCAGCGAAACATCCTACCCGGGATCCGATCCTGCCACCGGGTTTTCGGTGGTTCGCGCGGACGTGGTGAGGGGTGTACTCCTTACTTCGTTGCGAGATCTGGAGTGGTGCAGGCGTTTGCGCCGTTGAGTAGGCCGGTGCGGAAGGCCTCGACTCGCTGGTAGCCCGTGCCCTGGCGGTCGGCATCGCCGTCGCCGTGGAATACCAGGAGCGCGGTCAGGGCCTTGTCCAGGTCGCCGGGAGACATTCGGATTGTGCTGGTCGGGCGGTTTTCCAGGAGGACACTGGCGCTCCAGCCGCCGGCGAAACAGTCCGCGCGCAGTGACGCGGTCTTGTTGTCGGTGTTGTCCCCCGCTCGGCTTTCGGCGGCGAAACCGTATTGAGTGGCCAGCAGGGTCGCGACCGCGAAGTCTCCGCCGTCGGTGTAGAACTGCGGCATGGCATCGACGCCGTCGTAGCCGATGTAATCGTCAGGGACGCAATAGAACAGGCTGTATCCCTTGGTCGGCGAGCCGCCGCACGCCGGTGGATTGCGTGGATCGAAGCCCTGGACCTGGCGGAGCGAGTGCCAGGGCTTACCGGTCAATTCGGGATACAGCGCGTGCCAGTAGTCCTCGAGATCGACGGGGGCCAGCGACAGCACCTGCTCGTATGGCGCGTTGCCTCCGTCGGCCGCGTCCTGGGCCGACCGGAACGGCAGCTCGATCACCGCCGGGTCGCCGTCCTTGTAGGCCTTGCAGGCGGTGGGCCCGCCGTCGAACCCGGTTTGGAACGAGTTGACCCGGTCGAACCCGCTGCCGTGCGCGGAGGCATCGGTCTTGTCGGTGCCGGGTTCGTCACGCAGGGAAAGGAATCCGGCGAGTGCCTGGTCGATGTCCCCGGCGCTCACCGTGAACGAGCTGTGGCCCGCGGCGACGTCGGCGACCCAGGCACCGGCGAAGCAGTCGGCCTGGATCTCCTTGGTCACGGTGATACCGGAGAACTGTGCCCGCGCCTGGATCGCATGCCCCCATTCGTGGGCCAGTACGACCGGAATCACGAAGTCGCCGTATTTCTTTCGCAGATTCGGCAGCAGTCCCTCGGCGTCCCACGCCACCACGTCCGCCGTCGGGCAGTAGAAGGCGTTTCCGGCGATGTCGGCCGCTGCGGCGGCACACGGTGGCAGCGGCCCGGTCGATGGCCGTACGGCATAGAATCCGCCGGTTACCGGCTTGTAGTCGCCGCCGTATACCTTCGGGAACTGGTCGGCCCAGTATCGCTGCAGATCCGCAACCGCCTGTGCGGCAATCTTGTTCACCGGGTCCGCGGCGTCGCCATGGATCGTGGCGGTCGGCGCTGCCGGCGTCGTTGTGGTGGTGGACTGCGAACCGGCGCCGCAGGCCGTGGCCGCCAGTGCGAGTGTAGCGGCCACGCACATGGCCAAGCTTCCTGAAATTGGCGACCGGGCCATGACTCATCCTTCGATCGGAATCGGAAAATACGGCGGGAATCTAACGAAACCTCTTTGGAGTCGAATTGGATCCGTTTCCAATTTCGCTCCAACGGATTTCCAATCGTGCCCGCTTAGCGTTTTCTCGCTCGAACACTCCGAACGCATTGAGGGAACAGAACCATGAGGAATCAGCAGCGTGCCGCCATGACGACCGCGGTCGCGGCATTGGCGATCGCCGTGACATTGACGGGGTGTTCCAGCAGCAAGGACACCGCGACGCCCGCCTCGACGACCTCCGCGAAGTCGACGACCACCACGACGGCGGTGACCTCCAAGAGCAAGTTGGCGCCGCAGACAACGGCGAAAGCGGCTGCGGGCCCGAATAAAACGATCGCCGATTACATCACCGATCAGAACATCGTCGAAACCGCCGTACACAACGGCGACACCGGTGTGCCGCAGGTGGTGCTTCCCTATCCCACCGGATGGGTCAGCGCGGGCGACGACACTCCCGACTACGCGCTCGGCGCCATTGTTTACACCGGGCCCGAGGATGCCGCCGCGTACACCCCGAACATCATCGCGTTGTTGTCACGGCTCGACGGAAAAGCCGACCCGCAGAAGCTCATCGACTACGCCGGTGGTGAGGTGAAGAACCTGCCGGGATACGGCCAGGTCGGCAACGGCGGCGTGACGGCCGTCGTCTCCGGGTTCCCGGCCTACCGCATCGCGGGAACCTACAACCTCAACGGCGTCGAGGTGGTGTCCGCGCAGGAGACCGTCGTCATCTCCGGCCGCAGTGGACTGTTCGTGCTGCAACTCAACGCCACCGGTTCGCAACAGCAGGCCGACGTACTGCAGGCCGCGATCGAGGACATCGACAAGCAGATCGCGATCACGGCGTGAGCAACGAGAGGCGAAACCCGATGTCTCGCTCCATGACCGCTGCGCTCGCTCTCGTGGCGCTCGCCTTGGCGGGTTGTTCCACGGACCGCTCCGTCGACAAGAAGGATGTCGCGAACGAGATCAGCGGCAAGCTGGCCGATCAGGTCGGCCGCAAGCCCGAGAAGGTCGAATGCCCGGACAACCTGCCCGCCCGCAAGGACGCCACTCTGACCTGCACGCTCACCGACCAGGGCAGCAGCTACGACGTACACGTGACGGTCACCAGCGTCGACGGTGACCACACGAAGTTCGACATCAAAGTCGACGACAACCCGAAGAACTGACCTCAGGAGACCTGAAATGACCAATCCCTATGAACCCCAAGCTGATCCGGGCATGATCCAGCCGGGCGGACAGCAGCCCCAGCCTCCGCAGTACGGAGCGCCCCAGTACGGCCCGCCCGCAACGGTTCCCCCGCACGGCGCCGATCCGGCGGCGCCCTACGGACGTGACCTGCAGGGACAACCGTATTCGGACAAGACGAAACTCGTCGCGGGCCTGCTCGGAATTCTGCTGGGCAGCTTCGGTGTCGGCCGGTTCTATCTGGGCTACACCCGGATCGGCGTCGCCCAGATCGCGGTCACCTGGCTCACCTGCGGAATCGGTGGACTCTGGCCCCTGATCGACGGCGTCATGATGTTGACCGGCAAGGTGCCCGACACGCAGGGCCGTCCGCTCCGCGACAACTGAGAGGAGCGATCGTGTCGACCGAGCCACCCCCGCCGCCACGCGGCCGGACCCGGCAAGAGCGGGGTCGCGATGTCAGTGCGGCCCAACAGGATGCAGAGGCGAAGACTTCGCTGTTCGAACAGTTCCGGGCGGCGGCGAGTCCTCGGTTTCTGCTGTCGCAGGCCGAGGAATATCCGATCGTCATCAAGCAGTTCCTCCAGTTCTGCTTGATCCTGATCTATCCCGCATGGGTGTTCGTGGTGATCGCTTCCGGTCTCACGTTCGGAGCGTTGTACTGGACGTTCTGGCTGCTGTTGTGGCCGGTGCGAAACCACATGAAGAAGTCCGATCCCGCGGCGTACGCGGCCAGCCAACGGAAGTGAATCCATGCTCTGGCGTCGAAATCCGATCCGCTGCGAGGTGAGCCCGGGCGTCGTCCGCCCCGGCGACACGATCACCGTCCGGGTCGTCGCGGATGGGCCGATCGACCGAGTGGACGACGCGCGAATAGAGTTGGGCTACACCAACTTCTATTCCTATCGGTGGGCCGGTCGCGCAGATTCGGCGGCCGGGGCGGTCTCGGATACGTTGTCGTTGTTGGGCGAGGTGGGCACCAACTACGGCGGAGAACGCAACACCTCGGATTGGGTTTCGGCGCTCAGCGTGCCGATTCCGGTGCCGGAAGGTCTATTCCGGGCCTTTGATCAGGAGATCCGCATTCCTTCCTGGTCGCCCGCGTCGTCGCCGGCCTTGGCCCGCTGGGAGTGTCACGCACGCCTGATCCGATCTCGGCGAAATATGGACGCGCACTGCGTCTTTCAGGTCGTGGCCGGTAAAGCGGACCAACCGCCACCCGCTGTCGAACGGATGATCGGCGACGCCTCCGAGATCGAGATCGCGGTCGATTCCGCGGTGGTGCGGGCGGGCGAGCCGGTGACGGGCCTGCTGACGGTCATTCCGACCGCCGATCGGCCCGACGCCGACATCGCGGTGTATCTGGAGCGCAAGCGGCTGTCGCATCCGCTCGAGCGAAATCCGGGCGGGGGTGAGTCGCAGACCGCGCCGATCGTCAAACTCGGTATGCGCATTCCCATGGCCGCGCGTACTCCGGTGCGCATACCGTTCGAGGTGCCCGTTCCCGCGGATGCCGCCCCTTCGGCGGCCGCGGTGCACTCGTCGCTGGAATGGTCGCTGATCGCCCGGATCTACTACAAGGGATTCTCCACGATGCCCGAACGAGTCCGCCGGAGGCTGGTCGTCGTCAACGCGGACTGAACGTGACGTTCACGCCCCACGGTCGCGGCGGCCGTCGATGTGATGCGGTGCCGCCGACCGTTCCCCGAGACTGCGCAAGCGCTCCGACACCAGCGGATCCCAGACGTGTTCACCGGACGCGTCGATCTGCAGTTCCGCGCGGTGCAGCAGTTCGCGTGCGGCATTCCGATTCCCGCGCGTGACCTCGATGTCGGTGAGCAGCAACAGATACAGCGGCGCCATGATCCGGGTGCCGTCCGCTGTGCAGACCTCGTAGGCGGCGTGCGCGTCATCGGCGGTGTCGAGGCGATCCGGCCCGAGCGCCCGCGCCCAGGCGCCGATCAGCCGCGCGGCGGCCGCCATCTGGGCCAAGGTCAGCTCCGACATCTCGGTGGCGAATTCGTCCGCCAGCTGGGCGGTTCCCGCGACGACACCGTGAATCGCATTGATCCACAACAGTGTCAGCCGCACGATGGCGGTGCTGTACAGGTCACCGGAGTCCACGCCGACCGCGATGCCTTCGTGCGCCACCCGCCACGCCCGATCCTTGTCGCCGCGCAGCGCGAAGATCAGCGCCGCGGTCGAGTACAGCCGTACGTCCACCCGGGGAATGAGCCGACCCGCTCCAGGGAGCGGTGGCATCGCGAGCACGAGGTCGATATCGGTCATCGAGGCCTCGAAATCCCCACGCATGCAGCGGATCACCGCACGCGTGTAATGACCGAACCAGCCGGCCGTCCGATCCTCGCCGGTGGCATACCGTTCGACGAGTCCCTCCACGATGACCGCGGCTTCCCGATAGCGCCCCTGCGTGGTGATGAGCCCGACCTGCATGGCGATGACCAGGATCTGGTTCCCGCCCGGTTGCCCACCGGGTTCCATCGCGCGATCGATCGCCATCCGGGTATCGGCATGGCCGAGTCCCTTGAGCACCTGCCAGACCGTGGCAAGTCGCAGCCACAGCGTGGTCTCGCGGTCGAATCGGGCCGGCTCCCAAGGTAATCGGCTGCATATTTGCAGTGCGTGCTGTGCCAGGATCTCGATGTCGGCGTAGGCCGACCGATCGGCCGCGGCGGCCATCGCGGCATCGGTGATCGCCAGCGCCGCCGCCACTTCCAAGACCTCACCGGCTCGCCACGCATGATCGGCGGTCGCGATCGCCGCCTCATAGGAGCGATGCCCGGCGGCATCCGCCCCGGCGACGGCGATCGCCGCGTGCAGAGCGGCCCGCTCGCCCGAGGTCAACTGGGCGGTGACGCAGTCGCGGGTCAGGCCGTGGGTGAACCTGAACCAGCCCGGCCGCCCGGCGGATTCGTCGATCATGCCCGCCTGCCGGGCGATCTCCAGGCAGCCGCGGACGATCATGGTGGACAGCTCCCGCACTTCGGCGACGGTCGCCACGTCGAACTCGGCGCCGAGTACGGCCGCGGTGCTCAGCACCGTCCGGGTCTCCGGATCCAGCCCCGCCATGCGTCGGCGGATGACCCCGGTCACCGCGTGCGGCACCGCATCCGCGTCCCATGCCGGGTCGTGCCCGTCGAGCGGTCCGCGGGTTGCCATCAGTCGGACGACTTCACGGACGAAGAACGGATTTCCGCCGCAGCGGCGCTGGATCGCCCGCACGACCGGAGCGCCGGGCCGGGCGCCCGAATGGTGCGCGACCAGTGCGGCGACCGCCTCGTCGTCCAAGCCGCCGAGGTCGATCGTCGAGATGTCGGTGCGTTCGGTCAGCCGCCGATGCTCCTCGTGCACGGCCGCGGGCACTCCGGTCGGCCAGGCCACCAGGACCAGTACCGGTAGCCGATGCAGACGGTCGGCGAGCAGACCCAGCACCTCGAACGTCGCGCGGTCGGCACGGTGCGCGTCATCGAGCACCAGCAGCAGCGGCCCCGCACCCGCGAATTCCCGGACCGCACGGACGATTCCGTCGACAACCGCGAACTGCGAGTCGAACTGCCGGGGCACGGTCGACGACCCAGCCCATTCCGGCCATTCGGGCACCAGGGTGATCAGTTCCGGCGCCGCGCCGCAGGCGGCCGCGCGCGGCGCGGCACCGAGGTGCTCGCCCAATTCGCGCAACAGTTGAATCCAACCCCACAGCAACGGCTTCTGGACGCCGTCGGGGTGAGTCGCCCAGGCGACGGTGGTGCCCAGACCACGGGCGTGATCGGTCATCGTCGTGGCGAGAGTCGTCTTGCCGATGCCGCTCTCGCCGGTCAGCACCATCAGACCACCGCGGCCTTGCCGGGCCGTCTCCGCTATCTCGGCCAGCCAGGTCAGCTCCGCGGTTCTGCCGATCAGGTTCGGCCGCGGTGGCGACGGCCGCGCCTGCCCGAGGATGATCGGTGGATCCGTGGCCACTTCCGCACCGTCTTCGCACAATTCCCGGAACAGCCGCCGCAACTCGTCGCCGGGCCCGATCCCCAGCTCATGGTCCAGGACCTCGCGGACCCGATCATAGGCTTGCAGGGCCTCGGCGCGCCGCCCGGATCGGGCCAGCGCGGTCATCAGCTGTACCCACAACCGTTCGTGCACAGGCGATTCCGTGATCGCCACCTCGATCGCAGGTATCACCTCCGCGAACCGGCCCACACTCAGCGCCGCATCGAAACCGGCCTCCACCGCCGCCCTGCGCAACCCCGCCCAACGTTCGATCACCGGATCGGCGAAGGACCATCCGGCGAACTCCACGAGGGGGTTCCCGGTCCACAGCCGTGCCGCGCGGGTCAACACCTCGTCGGCGGTACGGGCATCACCACCGTCCAGCGCACGCCGTCCGGATCCGACCAGTTCCTCGAACCGGTGGATGTCGACGAACTCGTCGCCGATGTCGAGCTGATAGCCCGACGAACGCACAGTCAACTGCGGCCCGGCGGCATCGCCGGGATCGAGCAGGCGCCGCAGATTCGCCACATAGGCGCGCAGCGACGCCGGCGCCTTCGCCGGCGGGTGTTCGCCCCAAAGCCCATCGGACAGCTGATCGAATCGAACTACCCCGCCCCGTGCCAGCAGCAACATCGCCAGTACCGCCCGCTGCTTCGGCCCGCCCAGCGCAATCTCCGCGCCCCCGGCCCGCACGCGCATCGGCCCGAAGAGAAAGTACTCCACCTACACACCGTTTCGTTCAGCGGAGCGGTCCCGAGCCCGCTTGCAACCCTGCTCTATCCAGCAAACTCTAAACCGCCCACCGCATACTTGCGTCGGTAAGGGCGGTGCACCCGCAGCTCTGCGACGTGCGACGGAAGAAGAGATTTGCCCAAAATGACCGATTCACTGACAGATTCGCCGTAAGCCGTCGCGAACTTACGTTCGGTCGACGGCGGCGTGGGCGCGGAGCGCGGCGAGGGCGGCGCCGGGGTCCTCGGCGTAGAAGCGGAAGGCCCTCGCCCGCGCGGGTTTGCCCAGGGGCCTGGTGAATTCGATCGGTTCGGTCAGTTCCACGGTGACGGTGGTCTGGCTCGCGACGGGAATGTCGGCTCGCCCATGAGCGTCCACAGCGGCGATCTTGCTGTCAGGGTATCGACGTTCGAGGCGGGCAGTGGCGATGTGGCGGGCGGAGACACGGATGTCGAGCAGTGCTCCGTAGCGCAGCCGCAGCGAGCCGTCGGCACCGATGACGTGCGGACGTTGGACACAGGAAAGCTGCACGGCGAGAACGAAGAACACGCCCCACACGTCGAGCACGAGCACGATCGCGTGGATCAGCGGCCAGGGAATGAGGACGGCGAGCGCCACTGTCTCGACGACAGCGACCACGAGGAAGCCGTACATGATGGCTGCTTGACCGGACGCGTACGGGACCGCCGTATCGCCTGCCCGCACACCGTGGGGCCCACGTCGAGTCACCCAGCGCGCAACGCTGATGAGCAATCGCCATTCGTGGGCAACAAGCTTGCCGACCATCCCGGGAACAAGATCCGCGACGGCAGCGGCAGCAGCACGGCGCCGGGACAGCTCCAGACGCCGGTGACGGCGGTAGTCCATGGCCAGCAGGGCTGTCCGCATTCTCGTCATCGGATCGGCGCCTGTGTCAACTGGACAGCGCGGCGTATGGCCGCGGCTTGTGCCGGTGCGAGATCTGCGAACAGTGCCTCGACGAACCCGCCCTCGTCCGTCGTGGTCGTCTGTTGCCCGCCAGCGACTTTCGCTGCCTCGAGCAGGGCGGCGGGCATACCCGCGACGATGGCGTGGGCCAACTCCTCCACCCGAGGATCGTCTCGAGTCGCTTCCGCCAGGTCGTCGAGCCGCGCGTATATCTCGTAGGACCGCGCGATCGCAGTGGGATCCGAGCTCATCGCCTGAACCAAGCCATCGAGCCACCCGCGATCATCGCCGGTCTCGAGTATCGCCAGCAGTTCCCGTTCCTTGCCCGCCATGGCCGATTCCGGGCCCGGACGGCGTGCTGCGGCCTGCGACATGTCATGGAACAGCGCGGCGAGCGTGGGAGAAACCGGCGCCTCGGCCGACAGCGTGCCGTCTTCCTTCGCCTGCCGCAGCAATTGCGCCAGACGTGCGCGCCGCTGCCGGATCGACTCCTCTTGGCGCGCCAAGTCCGCATCGAGTTCGCCGAACACCTCGACCAGGTCCTTACCGGCATCGTCGGCCAGAACGTCGCGCACCTCATCCAGACTCAACCCCAGTTCGCAGAGGCGCCGAATCCGGGCGAGTTCCACCGCATCACGCAGCGAATACCGCCGATAACCGTTGGTTCGACGCGCGGGTTCGGGCAGCAACCCGATCCGGTGATAGTGCCGCACAGCGCGAGTGGTGATCCCGACCGCGTCAGCAAGTTCCTTGATCCGCATAGCCACCAGTAGAAACCTTGTCGCTACGACAATGTCAAGCTCCAGGCATGCGACCGTGAACGGCCGGCTGATGGCCGACCAGGCAACTGGTCATCGCGAGTCGTAGCGGTTCGAGCCCGGGGCACGGGGGGCTTCGGTGGCGAGCCTGTTGTCGGAGATCGACCGCTGATTCCTCCGGTTAGGCGCTCCCACAGAGAACTCGTCATCAGCGCGCACCACCACGCCACCCTCGCGGGATTCCGGAAATCGACATCGTTCGCGACCTTCAGCGCTGACACCGTACCACTGTCCGACCGACACGCCGCGATCGCCGAACTGTTCACCGCCGCGGGCCGCTGTGAGCTCAACGCTGTTGTGCACGAGTCGATTTCCCTGGACAAGGCGGTCCTAGCGCACCAGAAGATGGAATCCGGCGAGGCATTCGGCAGAGTCGCGCTCACACCCACGGCGTAATAGACCAGCACCCCGCCCTACGGTGTCGCGGCTCCAGCCGAGATCTCGCAGTGGAGCCGCACCAGGGGCAGGAATGTCTGATCGACGATCGACCGGATGCGTTCGACGTCGAGGGGTTCGAGATCCATGAGCAGGTCGTGGCGCACGAGGTCGAACGGCAGGGCGAGTACCGCGGGGGGAACGCGTTCGAGGTCGAGTTCGCCGCGGGCCGCCGCCTGCCGGTAAATAGTTCGGTGCTGTGGCGGTGCCTGATCACCCATGGCTCGTTCGCGGATCTGCGCGGGTGACAGGCCGGTCGCAGCGAGCAGTCCCGAGAAGGACGCGGCCACCGCGATGGCGTAGAACCCGGCGAAGGAGTCGCTGAGTGCGGTCAGGTAGCCGATCAGATCCTCACGCAGATCGCCGGTGTCCGGCACGGCGACCGGATGCAGCTGCCGATAACGGTCGAAAACGGCGAGCACGAGCTCGTCCTTGTTTGCCCAGCGGCGATAGAGCACCGGCTCGCTGGTGTGGGCACGCTTGGCGACGGAACCCATGGTCAGGCGTGCGTAGCCGGTCTCGACCAGCTCGTCCCACCCGGCGTCGAGGATCGCGGCCTCGAGCGCCACACCGTGCCGCCGGTTCGCCGACTGCGCGGGGTTCGTCTTCGATGCGGCCACCGTCCCACCTTAGAAAGGTTTGCCTTTCTCCGCAACGAGAGCTAGCCTGCAAGAAAGGTTTTGCTTTCTTGGGAGATGCGATGAACGAACCACAGCGCACCGCTTCCGCCGGAGCGGATTCCACCACCGTCTTGATCGTCGGCGCCGGACCGACGGGGTTGACGCTGGCCGTCGAGTTGGCGCGCAGCGGTATTCCATTCCGCCTGATCGAGGCCGAGCCCGGTCCACATCGAGGCTCGCGCGGCAAGGGCGTGCAACCGCGCACCCTGGAGATCTTCGAAGACCTCGGCATCGCCGAGCAGGTGATCGCGAACGGCCGGATGGCCATGCCGATGACCTCGACCGATCCCGACGGCCGGGTGACCTACGGTGGCGCGATCCCCGAGTCACTGGCGAATCGGCCGGACATCCCGTACCCGGCGAGCCTGATCACGCCGCAGTGGCGAGTCGAGGAAGCGCTGCGCCTTCGGCTCGAAAAGCTCGGGGGCGCTGTCGAATTCGACACCACACTGGTCGGCTACACGCAGGCCGGTGACGGCATCACCGCCGAGATCGTCACCGGCGGCACGGCCGCGACCGTCACCGCGCGCTGGATTGTCGGCACCGACGGCGGACACAGCGCTGTCCGCAAACAGGCCGGGGTCGCCTTCGTCGGCGAGACGCGCGAGGACATCCGCATGGTGGTGGCGGATCTTCCGGTGTCCGGCGCGAGTCGTGACGCGTGGCAGATCTGGCGGCACTCGACCGGATTCCTGAATCTGTGCCCGCTGCCCTCGACGGATGTGTTCCAGTACGCCGCCAGCCTCGCCCCGGGCGAGGAGCCGCGGCTCGGCCTCGCCGACCTGCAGGCGACCCTCGACGAGAGGACCGGCCGCACCGACATCCGCCTGCATGAACCCGAGTGGATCTCGGTGTGGCGCGCCAACATCCGGCTGGTCGACCACTATCGCGTGGGCAATGCGTTCCTGGCCGGTGACGCGGCGCACATCCACTCACCTGCCGGAGGGCAGGGTATGAACACCGGAACCCAGGACGCACACAATCTCGCCTGGAAGTTCGCCGCCGTCGTGAACGACGGTGCCCCGCTCACCCTGCTCGACTCCTACGAGGCCGAGCGTCGCCCCGTCGCCGCGCACGTCCTCGAGCTGTCGAACGCCCGCCTGGCCGAAACCGTTCGGACCAACGTGATCCCGATCGTCCGGGACGCGAGCACGATCCAACTCGACGTGGGCTACCGCGGATCCACCCTGGCCGCCGACGACCGCGACGAACGGGCGGACCTTCGCGCCGGCGACCGCGCACCCGACGCGACCGGCCTGACCACCGCCGACGGAGTCCACCGCCTGTTCGATCTGATCGGCCGAGGACGGTTCACCCTGCTCAACTTCGGCCCTCGACTGTCCACGACATTCCCGGGAACCGCGCCTCGGATGCTCCACCTCGTCGCCGAGTCGCCCGACGGCGACGAGATCACCGACACGGCAGGCAATCTCGCAGCCGCCTATCACCCCTCCGACAGAACACTCGTCCTGATCCGCCCCGACGGCTACATCGGGCTGATCTCCGACACCGGTGACATCGACGCCGTCACAAAGTATCTCGCCTCGCTACGCTCTTAACTCAGCCGAGTTGCGGACAACTCGCTCTACCTCGCACAAACCGCTTCCCAGTGGCTGCAACGCACTACTCTGCCGCTGATCGCGCTGATCGAAACTCGGCGGCTCTCCTACAGGCGATGCGCTGAGATCCGGAGGACGCCTCGATGACCGGTTAGGCGCAGATCACATTCGGCCCCGGATGTGAGTCGATCACAGACGACTGTGCCGTCGGTCCCAACGCATTGCCCTGCTGCGGCCCGGAATCCTACGCTCGCGATTGGTCCACTGTTTCTCCGAACGACGAAGGGCGGTACCTCATGACAACGCTCGTTCTCGCGGGCATTGCGACAGCAGGAGTGTTCGCGATCTTCCACGACCGCAACAACATGGACTTCCGCGCACGCGAAATCGCCGAACACCGCAACCGGAAGTAAGCGACCGGCCCCCGGGCCCTAACACCTGATGGCGGGTATTCCCTTGCACTGCAAGGGAATACCCGCCTTACTCGTTCTCGTGGCCTGATCCGACATCCGGAAGGCCCAGCAGGAGTTGACGGGTGCGGGTGCGCAGCCGTTGCAGTGAATCGCGGCAGAAGGTCACCTTCGAGTCACCGCCCGGACGGCTCCGGTGGGTGGTCGCCGAGGAAGGCGTGCAGTGTGTCGAGTAGTTCGGTGACGCGTTGCGGCCCAATGGAATCGAGACGCCGACGCAGCTCCGGTCGAATACGCCCTGCGATCAGCTCGGCGATCCGCCGTCCCTCGTCGGTCGGGGTCACCGTCAAGCGCCGCGCATCGGCCGCGGCGCTAGAGCGCTGTAGCAGGCCGGCGCGCACGAGGCGGGTGATGGTGCGGCTGGTCGCGCTCGGGTGAGTGCTCAGTTGCTGCGTCAGTTCCGCCGGTGAGATCGCTGCCTGGGAGGCGGCGCGCAGCACCATGAACTCGCTTACGTCCAGATCCGAGACCTCGGCAATGTGCTGGCGGGCGTCGTCGACGATCAGCCGATTCACCCGATACAGCACCTCGAGGAAATCGAGCACCGGTCCATCCGTCACCATGCGGAGTATGTTATCAGGTGTCAATAATTAACAAGTGCAAAGTATTGGAGTGATCATGCAACGATTCGATGTGCATGCGCATGCGGTCATGTCGGGAACCGATGCCGCATCCCAGGCCCTGATGAAGGACGAAGGTTTCGCCGGCAGCGTCCCGGGCGCCGGTTGGAGTGTCGAGGGGGCGCTGCGCTTCATGGACGAGCAGGGCATCGGATTGCAATTGCTGTCGATGCCGGGCGCACTGGATGCGGAACCGGCAAGGAGGTGGAACGAGTATGCCGCCGGTCTCGTGGCGGCCCATCGCGATCGATTCGGGCTGCTGGCGGCACTACCGATGTCCGAGCCCGACCGTGCCATCGCCGAAATCCGGTATGCGATCGAACATCTGCACGCCGACGGGTTCGCTCTCGCGACCAATTACGGTGGCGTGTATTTCGGCAACAGCCGTTTCGACGCGATGTTCGCCGAACTCAACCGACATCGGCTGCCAGTGTTCGTGCACCCCGCGCTGCCACCGGGCTTCGACCGATTCGGGCTCGGCCGACCCGGCCCGCTGATCGAGTACCCGATGGACACTGCCCGCACCATCGTCGACGCCATCTTCGCCGGAGTGCTGCTGCGATACCCGAACCTCCGGTTCGTCCTCGCCCACGCCGGAGGCGTACTCCCGGCGCTGCAGAACCGCATCGCCCTGCTCGCAGGTGAGTCCTGGGTCGCCAACCCGCTGGAGTTGACCTCCGGGCAATTGACCGAACAACTCCGCAGCCTCTATCTGGACACCGCGATCGGCGGAGGGCCCGCCGACATCGTTCCCGCCCTCGAGATGGTGGGCGTGGACCACCTGGTGTTCGGAACCGACTATCCACCGGCAGGAGCCGCGACTATCGCCGCGACGTCGGAAAACCTCCGCACCACCCTCGACCGCGCCGCGCAACAGCAACTCAGCGCCACCTTCGCCGGCCTGTTCCCGAACGCGGCCGCCCGCGCGGCTGCCCCGGCCGCGGGCCCGACCACGTCGCAATAGCAACGGCGGGCAGCCGAATATGAGGAGCATCCCACCGGGCACCTGAACCGAATCCTGGCCGGGACCCGGTCCACACCAGTCTCGAGTAGCCGCCGATGACGGTGACTTCACGCCTAGCCTGAGATGATGTTGCACGCTGTGCTGTCGTTCGCCGCGGTCGCTGGGTTGCTCACCCTCGTGCCGGGTCTGGATACCGCCCTGGTCTTGCGTGCGGCGTTGAGCAGTAGTCGCCGCTGCGCCTTCGCGACTTCCATCGGAATAGGTTGCGGCACTTTGGTTTGGGGTGCCGCCGCCGCGCTAGGGGTGTCGGTACTGCTGACTGCGTCGGAGGTGGCCTACACCGGATTGCGGATTGCGGGCGCAATCTACCTGGCGTGGATGGGTATCGGCATGGTGCGTGCGGCATTCCGGCGTCCGGCGACGATCTTCGCGGCCGCAGCGGACGACTCGCCGCGGACCCTGGGCGGGGCATGGGCGCGTGGGCTGGGCACCAATCTGCTGAATCCGAAGATCGGAGTCTTCTATGTGGCCATGCTGCCTCAGTTCCTACCGGACGGGGTACCTCACCTGCTGATGGGCTGCACGCTCGCGATGGTTCACAACCTCGAGGGCATGCTGTGGTTCACCGTGATCATTTGCGCTGCAAGCTTCGCCAAGACGTGGTTGAACCGCGACAGCGTCCGGCGTGCGACGGACGCGATTACGGGGACCGTCGTGGTCGGGTTCGGGGTGAAGCTGGCCATCAGTAACGAGTAGTTCCGCACGCTGATCTCACCTACGGCTGTGCCACGCTGACCGAACCAGCCAGCGCGAGGAGATCGAAGACCAACGGGCCGAGCCGATCTGGGGCCAGCCGAACACACTGAAATGCCGAGTCCCGGATGCTCGACGAGCATGCATTCCGGTACGTAAACATCGAGAAGACTTGTACCCCAGTGCATTCTGGTGATGCATGAGCGGGTGTGAGTGTCCGGAAATGCCGCGAGGCGCGCGATCGGGAATGGTGAGGAACCTGTGGTTCGAGGCAGCGACCGCGGATTTGCGTGATCCTGATGCGGTGTGCCGGTCGGTGTTGGTCGAGATCAGCCTTCTGCGAAGAAAACTCCGAAGATCCCGAGAGTTGTTGTGGAGACTGCCTCTTCGACCCAACCCATCCAGAGGCCGATCTGCTTGGCTGCTTCAGGTGTGAGGCTGGCTCGCTGATCGGGGGTGACTGCTTCCCATTGCTGCCACACTCGCCGACAGTCTTCATGGGACCAGTGGCAGCCCTCGGTGAACCATTCGGGCCGGGCGGCGTCGATGTTCAGCGCTGCCAGTTCGTCACCCAACGACTTGACCCACTCGACATCGATGTCCTCCAGCCAGCGGCAATCGAATCCTGAAGCCAGCGTGCAGAACGCGTGATTGAAGGTGTTGTTCCAGTCGTTGCCGGTGTAATCATCGAAAATCAACCTGCGCAGGGCTTCCAGCTCGCTGAGTTCTTCGGGTTCGCGTTCCGCGAGGTCGGCTTCGAGGTCTTCGCGATTCTCGTCAACGATGCGGTCGAACAGTTCGTCGTCACAAGACCCGGCCGCAGCCTCGATCTTCGACACCTCGGCCAAGGCGAAGCTGATACAGATGCTCACCCGGGCACCGTAACGACGAGCACCGAGACCGGCCACTGCAGAGCCTGATCTCCCTCCCGAATCGAACGCACTATTTTGCCGCTGGTCGCGCTGACGGAACCGGCGAGCGAGTGCGGCCGAAGATCAACGAGGCGCGCCGTTCTGGGTCGGCCGACATGCCGCGCGGCCGATTCCAAAGCATTTCAATCCGCATGCGGGTACCCCTCGACCTGACGTGGGGTGGGTGTCATCCCCATTGCGGACACGTCGGGTTCCTCACCGAAATTGTTGCTGAACGAAGAAAGCGCGAGTTGCTGCGGAGATCGCACATCGAGCACACCCCGCAGTGCTGACACGGTTGCTGCGGCAGCGCCCTGGTATTCGTCACCGCTGACCGGGCGCTGTATGCGTCGATGCCAGTCGAACAGGTTATCGGGTTCGTGCCAACCCAATTCCCTCATCGCCGCCTCACCGTCCGGCAGGCGGAGCGGATCCTTCCCGAGGGAGACATGGCCGATGACCTCATCACTTGACCAGCCGAGGAATTGGACGAAGCCTTCTCCGTCGGTATCGAGAGTGATGCACTCGCCCTCACACAGCCGCATCAATGTCACCGAGAGCCGGGCAGCGAAGTCGTCCCAGGTCGTCACTTCGGAATCGCCATCCGGCAGCAGTTTCGATGCCGGTGGACCAGGAATACGTGGATAAGCGACCCTGTCGCCGGATCGGACCACGATGGTGTTTGTCCATTCCGGCTCATCGGAGAACCGTAGCCTGCCAACACATACCGATCCGTTGTCGTTCGAAGCGGTGGCGTCGGCCCTGGCTGCCAGCCAGCAGAACAGTGCCTCGAGGCGATCGACCTCGTCCGGGGCCGGCTCCTGCCAGGCGGTCAGCACCAGCTTGCCGTCCACGCCCGATGAGAGATCAACCATCAGATCGGGGTCACTGCCTCGGCGATACGCCGGACCCCGTAGGAAGACATTCACTTCGTCCGACAGCGCGAGCAACGACTGTGGCCGCGGCCCCGACCCTAGATGCCAACGCAGCTCGGCGATCTCATTCTCAGGTACCTCCGCGCGAAGCGTTACCGACAGCTGCATGTGGTAGTACGCGTTCACCATGGCAGACACCGTATCGGTCGATTCTGACATGCACAGACCATGAGAACCGTTGTGGAATACAACATCCGCTACTGCCGCGTGGTGTGTGCTTCCCATGATCATCGCCAGCACCCGCAGGACGCTGCTTGCGCTCGTGGATGATGTGCTCATGACTAGCCCGAGAATGCGATGACAGCCGACGCTGATATGACGACTACTCAACCCGCTCGGTGGCGGCTCGGCTGGAAACGGGCTCTGAAAGCGATCGCCGCTGTCGCGATTGCCATCGTGTGGGGCTTCGCCGGCCTGGTCCTCATCACGATCAACGCTCTTTCCGCTGGCTGCGACGTTAGGGCGACATGGACGAGCCCCAAGACAGCCGACCATGCCACCGGGGCCATCATCGTCGGACTTGTCTGGATTGCTCCCTTCATCGTGGCCGCCGTGCTACGCCGCACTCGGATGACGCTGGTCCTGGTCGCCGTCGCAGTCGTGGTGACGATTCTTGCCATAGCAAACAGCGGCTGCGTGGGCTTCGCCTGAATCAGGCCACCCCCTCTTGAGCCGGATCACCTTGGGACAGGCGGGCTCGACTGACGCAGAAATCGGACAGCCCGATCACGTCGATCGCTGGCTGCCACGTCGGCGAACCCTGGACCGGGCAGGACGTAGACGTGTGGCGCGTCATGCAGCTGCCGCCATCCGAGAACGCCGGAGATCGAAGAGGTTTCGCACATTCCGATCGTAGAGAGCGAAGCTTCGCCACGGCAGCACTGAACATCCGACATTGCCGCTGGTCGTTCGGTCCGCGAGGGTCGGGCGACGTACCTGAACATCAACGGTCCCTGGTCATCTCGGGGGCCGTCGCCGTGTCCGCACATAGGTCCGCGTGGTGAGGTCAGGACCGTCTCCAGGTGTGGTTGTGTATCCGGGTGAGTTTGACTGTCCGTACCTTCCTGCTAAGCGCCGACGGCAGCTGGGATGGCGTCGGCGAGGTGCTCGATACCCCGGAGGGTGTCGACATCTCTGCGGGTTTCGAAAGCTGGCGAACCGAGGTGTGGGGCTCGGAGACTATGCGTTCGCTGGATGCGCGGTTGTTTCCGGTCCTGGCCGATCTCTCGAGGCCGCGCGCGGCCCTCATCGTCATGCCCGATGAGATCCCAGAGCTTCTGAGGGAATGCCGAATGGTGCGTAGGTGGCTGGTGGAGGTCGATCCACGGGATCCCGACGAGGCATTTTTCGCAGGTCACGCGCTCGGAATCTTGGACCGCTTGGCGAATATCGAGATCGCAGCTGGCCGAGCGTTGGGCGTGGGCGGGGGCGTGCTCATCTGGTAGCAGCTGACCTTCCAGTCGAACGCACTAATCTGCCGCATACCGCGCTGACCGAACCGGCCAGCGCGGCGCTGTGGAAAATCAACCAGCGGTGGCGATTCGAGGCCGCTAGGACATTCATCTGGTGGCTATGACATCAGAGTTCGGGCCTGCGCGTACCCGGGGAACCGTTCCCGCAAGGCCGCGTCGAATGCTGTGGCCTGTTCATAGGAATCGACCTCGCTGAACAAGCCGGTCTGTAGGTACCAGCCCATCAAACCCGCCGCATCAGCCAACCGCTCATTGAGCGCCGACACGATCACCGTTGTTCGCACCAGCTGGGCGCGCGGGCTCTGATCGTTCACCGCGTTCTCCCGCGGCCGTCTGGCCTGCGCGAGCAGCTTCGTCAGGCTGTCTCGTTGCGAAAGCCAGTCGCCGACTGGACCATCGACACACCGCATGAACCATCTGGCAGCGTCCACGACCTCGGCCACGTCGTACATCGCGTACAGGTCGTACTCGCCCGGATCGATATGGTCGCTGAAAATCGTCAAGTCCATCAATCCGAGGTCCAGGTCGGTTTCCCCCCACTCCGCCATCCGTGCCGCCCTCGGAAGGCCCCTGATCACCTTTCCGGCATCGATCGATATCAGGCTGGCCGAACCATACAACCGATGCGCACCCTTGATGTACTCGACAATCACGTAGACCGACGCGGCCACACCAGGGGCGGCATCCACTTGCCCCGCGAACATCAGCACTTCATCATCGCTCCAGTGAGGGGCCACCAGCAGGCCCCGTTCGGCTAGCTTCGGTGCCAGCTCCGCTTCCAGCGCTGTCCTGTACTGATGGATATTGCCGCTCAACACATCTCATTCCACTTGGCGATCGCGTTCATGATCATCAAGGAAGTTGTAGCGGACCGCACTGACACAGCACAGAGCACGCGCAAATGCCGTGGACGGAGGAAGCCGTCAGCCAAAGCCGTGGCGGTCCGGCGAACACACTGTTATGCCGCGTGGCGCGGTTCGAAACGGCCGACACGGTCGACGGGGAGATGGACTGCCCGAGACCGGCTGGCATGAAGGAGAATTCCGCACTGCCTCCTGCCACTCCGACCCAACGGCGAAGACCCCGTCCGGATCAACGATCCGAACGGGGTCGTGTCCCCCGGGCGAGCGGGCCGCCGGGTCTCTCAGCCCTACTTGGCCGGAGTGAAGGGCTGGTTGATGGTGGTGAACTTCATTTTTGGGGGGATACCGTCTAACCTGGCATTATGCCGCTAAATCCGAAGGATTTCCCAGATCTGGCAGCTTCGATTTATGGTCGGAACTCCCAGGACAAGAACAAGGGGTTATCGGTCCCACAGCAGATTCGTTGGGGCCGGGACGAATGCATGCGGTTCGGGTGGTTCGTCGCGCATACGATCAGCGACACCGATATCGGCGCAACGCGGCACACGGTCAAACTGCGGCCCGGCTACCAGCAGTTGGTGGCGGCGCTGCGGGAGCCCAGTGCGGGTGGTCGCCAGAGGGTATTGGTGACCCGATCGTCGTCTCGGGCGAACAGGCAACTGCTCGACTTCGCGATCCTTCGCGAGATGTGCGCCAAGCTGGGGGTGTTCTGGTACTCAGGCGGACAGCTGTATGACCTGAACAATCCGACCGATCGCCGGATTCTGGCGCAGGAAGCGGTCGATAACGAGTACGGGCCCGAACAGAACCGCTTCGATTCGATGCAGCAGCTGCACCAGAACTTCCTCGATGGCAAGCCTCACAGCCGAGAAGCCTTCGGCTACATGATCATCTATAAGCGCGGGCGGGCAGTCGGGCGTGTACCGAGCCCAGACAATGCCCCGATCGTCGCAGAGATGGCGCGGCGGACGCTGGCGGCGGAAGCGACGGCGAGTATCGCTCGGTGGCTGACCAGTGAGGGCGTGCTGATTCCGAGCGTGGATCTGGGGCTGCCGTGCCGGAAGTGTTCGGTGACCGAGGGCCGCAAGGTCCTCAAGGCTGTGGACCGGCGAACCTGCCCGTGCGACAAGGGTTGGCGGACTCGGTGGGATCACGTGATGGTCCGCCACGTGCTGACGAATCCGACAATTGCGGGAATGAGAGCACATAGAAACCGCGTGACCGGCCAGGTGGAAACCGTACCTGCGCGCTGGGAAGCGATCATCCCCTTCGACGATTTCATCCAGCTGGTGGAGCTGTTCGCTCACCCCGCACGGATGGCCACCGGCCGGAAGGGCAATGCGGCGAAATGGTTGCTGTCGGGCATTCCGACCTGCGGTGTTTGCGGCGGGGTGGTGCGCTCTCGCTCGGGTGGTCGCAAGCGCACGCGGATGTACGAATGTGAGAACTTCTGTGTGTCGCGGCTGGCTGATCCGATTGATGACTTGGTCGAGGAGGCGGTGTTGCAGCGGTTGGAGGATCCGAATCTGCTAGTCGCGCTCGCACGCACGGACGCTCAGGCCGAGGCAGCGCAGGCCGAAGCGAAGCGGTTGCGTGGTGAGTACGACAAGTGGGTGGGCGAGGCGATCTCCGCCGAGCTTGCGCCAGCGGAGATCAGGCAATATAAGGACCGCAAGCTTCCCGCGATCAAAGCTGCCGAAGCCCGCGCACAGGCAGCGTTGCCCATGCCGCACGTCGTCGAGGTCGCCGGTCCACAGGCCCGCGCGAAGTGGAACGATCCCATGGTCACCCCACTCGAAGCCAAGCGGAACATCATCCGCTCGTTGCTGTCGATAACGATCGAACCAGCGGGGAAACGCCAGGGTTACGGTGCCCCGGCCAGCCTCGACAAGGTCAAGGTCGATCGTCTAGTCGCTTGAATAGCCCTCGAGTCGCGGGTCATCGGTGGCGTCGGCGGCATAGCCGCCGTTCCACCAGTGCCGCAGAACCGCCAACTGCGCGTCGGTCAACGGTCCGGCCAGGCGTGTACGGACATCGGCCAGCCACGCCAGCTCCTCAGCGGTCCACTTCTGCCGCCGCGCCCGCACGCCGCCACCGCCCCGGGCGGTGGTGGTGCGGCACGGGGTGCGATTGTGGCCGGTCGTGGCGGACGCGGGCCCGTGACGGGGTACGCCGCACGCGGCAGTGTTATGCGGGGGCGGTGTTTTGCGTATGGTCATCGTTCGCTCCCTGGGCGGTGGGCGATCGCAGAGGATCCTGATACCCCAGCACATGCGCGTGGACCCCGGTTTTTGACCGACACGGCGGGCCGCAGTTCTGTGTCTGCTCGACGCGGACACACGAGACTGGGTGTCCTTGATCGATCAGTCCCGCGGGCAAGCCCCCACCCTGCTACGACTCGGTGGATGCGGGGCCCTGTCGATTCGCAGCATTCCTTCTCTGTCAGCTGAACAATCGCCGGGCCAGGGCCCAATCACCCCAGTTCGGGTTGGTACTAATTCGATGGTCCTAACCATGATCAACCCGAACCACCCAATAGCCCATGGACCGCAATTGCGGATCAAACCGGTCGGCACACGCAGCCTGCGAGCCAGGGCTTGACCTGCGGCTTCATCTGACATCTTCCGCACCAACACCGCTTGCGCGAAGTACTCGGCGTATATAACTCACCCTAGATGCTCCACAACCGGCGAATTGCGCTCGCTGGCGGCAGCCGAGTCGACCGGCAATGGTGAGGTTTGCCTATCACGCTCCTCGGTTCAGCCACAGCTCATGATCTGGACGCGTTACTAGTCGGACGACGTCCGTAACGGACAACTCTGGATGGCGCATCGTCACGATTTTGTTCGTCGGCTAGGTACAATATTGCCTGTTTCCGTGGGCGACTTCCCTCACGCTGGCGGCCCGTAGTTTCGCGCGGCACTCCAACTGTCAACTCTCACAAAGCTTTCCCGGACCCGACGATCACGCCGACCAGGTCAGTGCCGACGTGGCGATTGGAGATGGCCACCGATGATGTCACGCAAGTCCCGACTTGACAGGTAGGCGCTGGCGGCGTGCGTGAACCACCACCCGACGGGCCGTTCGAGATCCTCGTCGATGCCGTCGAATCTGTTCCTGAGTGGGCGAGGTATCGCAACGATGTCTGATGGGTCGGCGATATTCACCCACCGCTGCACGCCGGGCGGTCGTGCGCCTATGCCGTTCACCGGTGCAGGCTGCAGCAAAGGGAAGATCGCATTCGGCATCGCCAGCGGCGACCCGATCGTGACGAGGAGCTCGACGGCCAACCGCGGGTACGCCCAAAGGGTTTCGTAAGTCACGACCGACCCGAGCGAATGCGCGACCACGATCCGCGGCTGATGTTGATGGATCGCCCGCGCGACTATGGATTGCACCGCTTGTCGTTTGGAGGGGTCACGCGGGTCAAGATAGACGGCGACCTCCTCCAAGAATTCCGAGACAAATGGAAGGACGATTGCCCGGTCGGCACCACAGCGGGTGACGAACCACGACATCAGCTGCCGAAGCGGCACCAAGGCGCGACCTTGCGCGGCGCCGCCTTCCCAGCCGAGTTCGGCAATCCATGCCTCAAGCAATTGACGAGGCATTCCGTCGAGCGCACCATCAAGCGCACCGAGGTCGTCGCCAGGGCCATGGTAGCCCAGGCGAAGGTGATCGGCGTAATAGGCGACGGCAACCGATTCCATTGCGAGTGCGTCGGCCCAGCGCTGTGTGAGTGCAGTCTCAGCGTCAGTGGCAGTGGCATCACGGTAGTTCCAAATCCCATGCACGCCAAGAACATCGGTGCTCATCGATCGACTCCCAATCCAGAATAACGCAGAGCAGCGACATCCATGCCATACCCGACCACGATCGTCTGCGGGGCGCAAGCCACTGCGCGTACGGCGGCGGGAAAGTCATGAACGGCCAGTTGTTCACCCGTGGTCAAGTCCCAGACTCGCACAGCCATCTCACCGCCAGTGACGGCGATCGGTCGTCCACGCAACGACGAGCACACGATCACGGACACCCTTTCGTTGGCCCGCCCTCCCAGTTCACCGGACGGGTCTCCGGTCGCCAGGTCCCACACCCGCACACCCATGTCTCCGGCGGTAACCGCGACTGGTCGTCCGCCAAGCGACGAGCAGGCTATGGCCGACACTTTCTCGGTGGCTCTTATGGGTGTTTCGCAGATCGGTTCTCCAGTGCCCAAGTCCCAGACACACACACCTATGTCACTGCCGGTGACTGCGACTGGCCGCCCGAGCGACGTGGTGCACGCAACCGATGAGATTCTTTCGCCTGGCCATCGTGCCAATTCGCGGATCAGTTCTCCAGTGGCCAGGTCCCAGACCAGTACCATCTCGACGCCAACGGTCACAATGACGGGGCGCGCGTTCAGCGTCGCACAGGCGAGCGACAACACCCCGCCGGCATTTCCGGGCAGTGTGCCGACGATGTCTCTGGTACTCAAATCCCATATTCGAGGCACCTGGTCGGTGCCAGCAGTGACTACGACTGGACGGCCGTTCAGCATAGTGCACGCCATCGACCGCACGGGGTTGGTGTGACCGAGGAGCGGTTCACCGACCGCTCTTCCGGTGTCCAGGTCCCAGACTCGCACGTCCCGATCGTCGCCAGCTGTGACCGCGACGGGGCGCCCGTCGACCTCGGCAGACACCATCGCCCGAAGCTGGAATGTGTGTCCACGTAGCAGTTTGGCGACCTGCGCCTCGGCGTCGAGGTTCCAGACCCGCACCGTGGTGTCGTCGCTGCCCGTGACCATGACCGGAAGCCCGTCGAACTGGGTGAACGCGATAGCCCGAACTTTGCGGGTGTGACCATACAGCAGCTCGCCTACCTGCGATCCTGTCGTTAGATCCCGCACCCGAACAAATCCCGAGAGTGACTCCGCACTTCCCACGATCAGGTGCCCATTCACCTCTGTGAATGTGGCCGCCCCCTCCCAGGGGTATGCCTCGGCGAACGGCTCGCCGACAAGAGTCTTCCGGGCCAGGTCCCAGACGCGCCAGGTCCGGTCCTCTCCGGTCGCGATGATTGCGACCGGGCGCCCACCCAACTCGGTGAACCCCGCTGCCCCTACCCACCGCGTATCCGTCTGGTGCAGGGTTTCACCGACCACAGTCCTGCTGACCAGATCCCAAACCCGCACATTCGGCTCGTGTCCGGTGGCAATGACTACAACCGCGCGTCCGTCCAGTTTGGCGCAGGCCAATGAACGGAGTCGACCAGATCCGACGTCTAACGGTTGGCCCATCAGGTGTCTGGTGGACAAATTCCAGATTCTTACCACTGCGTCTTCGCCGCTAGTCACTGCAGCGGGGCGACCCGCCACCGTGGTGCACGCTATCGCCGAAACCGCGAGGGTGTGGCCGTTGAGCGGCTCGCCTATCGGGGTTCTGGTCAGCAGATCCCAGATTCGCACCGTCGTGTCTTGACCGCCAGTCACCGCGATCGGCCGACCATCCGCCATGGTGCACGCTATCGCGGAAACCGCGAGGGTGTGGCCGTTGAGCGGCTCGCCTATCGGGGTTCCGGTGATCAGATCCCAGATTCGCACCGTCGCGTCTGCCCCTCCAGTAACCGCGACCGGACGACCGTTTATGGTGGCGCAGGCAACCGACACCACAGGTCCGGAATGACCTTCCAAAACGTCGAGCATTCTGACGTCTGCCCTAGTGCCGGTCGACCATCGGACGGCACCGATGGCTGTTGCGGTGTCGTGCAACATTGTCGCCCCAAACCGAGCGGCGTCGAGAGCGAGCAGGCGTAGGCGATGCTCCGGTCTCGCAGTTCGGTGAGAATCGTGCGACGAACGATAGATCGCCGCGGCGAGTCGGGCGTCCCTCGACTTCGCGAGGCGTAAATCGCGCATCAACTCGTCGTGCTCAGCATGAGCGAGGAATTCCAGATCGCCGACAAGTTCGTCGAAGCGCCCGGCGGCGATCGCGTGCTGGCCGAGATGACGTTTCAGGTACGGAACGGCGCGGTTAGCCCAGTCACCGCCCACGCCGGGGATGTATCCGAACGTGTCGAGCAGCGCGTCGAGTATGAGCCCGTCAACTCCGGGCCCGGATCGCTCGCTTGTCGAGCCATGAACCGCGACATACGGATAGGCGATCAGATACTCCTGCAGGCTCTGATGGAACAACGCGTATAGCGCCGAGCAGTCGGCCGAATCGATGTCCGAGCGCAGGTAGAACCGAGCTTGTTCACTCACGAGTTCGGCAAGTTGCTGGTTTGAGCGCTCGGGCAATCCGGGGTTCAGACGCCAGGCAATCGTGTGAGCGAGTCCGATCGGCATGCCGGTGCCTCGGGCGTGGGCGAACGCGACGAGCATCGGCCCGAGCCATGGGTCGGTGCCCTCGGAATCTAGTTCCTGACGGAATGCGTCCTTGACCGACTGCGGCGCCCAGCGCCCCAAAGCTGCTGCTGCAGCAGCCGTTTCGGGTGCCGGGCTGCGTGTCACTCGATGGGTATACAGCTGGGCGAGCAGCATCGGACCGACTTCGACGGCCCCAGCCTCGACGGACGTTACGGTCTCCGCCGTCGCTTCGGCGAACGCTATCGCTGTCTCGCTTGGCCACCGTCGCGCGTGTTCGCGCAACAGGTCGACAACGTAGGCGGCCACGTCCACCCGGAGCTGATCGGGCGCTAAGTCATCCAGGTCGATCTGGCCGCTGGCGGCTGTGGCGAACAGGTCATCAAACCTCACTTGTTTGCGAGCGCCGACCAGCAGTCGGCACACGCCGGCGGCCGCCAGCGGCACGAGCAAGCGAAGCAGCACGTCGCTCGGATCGATCGCCTCATCCAACGCGTCCAGAACGACAATCGATCGAGGCGACAACCGCAACTTCGTGATCAGATCCGCAGTATTCGTGGTGTTTTCGAACCCCAGCTGACGGGCGATCGACGCCACCAGTTCGGCAACCTCGCGGTTGCGCGCGTGAACCGCTGCCATCTCGCCGGACTGGCGCGGATTCGGCTTCGCCGTGGGGTCGGCGATGCGTGACTCGACCACCGGCGAGTAGGCGCGAAGGTCGTGATGGGTCAGACAAACCATCACACCGAGCAGCGCAGACTTGCCCATGCCGGGGCTGCCGGTGACGACTCGCAGCCACCCGTTCTGCTCGGGATCGTCGAGCCACCGAGACAGCAACCGCAACTCCGCAAGCCTACCCGTGAAGTGGCACCACGCCGTATCTCGACTGGGGTCGCCGCCGCGGGCCCGTGATGAGAAGTGACGCTCGCCCAGCAACGGATCGACAATGTCGCCCAGCACGGGGTCTCGTGGTCGGTTTGGGTCGACAGCTGCTGGCGTGTAGTTGCGATTGCGAAAGAGCGGATGCGTCAGGTCATCCCAGCCATGCTTGCTCGACACCAGCCGCTGGTGAGATCCGTTCCCACACAGTCGCTGCAGCTCGTCTGCGATCGCGGTTCTCACCAGGCTGAGGTTGATGTGTTCGACGCTGCGATCGGCTCCGAGACTGTCCCCTCGTTCGATTCGATCAAGCACGGTAGTCACAGCCCTGGTGAACCGGGCGTCGAACGCAAGATCCCGGGGTGCGGTGGCAGCGAGGATATACACCTTGCGATCGTTCTGCGTGAAGTCAGCGTCGAGCGGCTCAACGTCGATCTCGGCAGCGGCGCCTGCGTAGCACACATCGAGCAACACCAGCATTGCATCACCTGGTGTGTCGATCAGCTCTGAGACTGTGTTGTGCACCGACACCCATTGATGGGACTCGGCCGCAGGTTGATGCGCGTCGGAACCTGCAATGAGCAACCGCTTGGAACGGGAGACCTCGCCGTGAGACAGCAGATGCACAACATCGAACCGTTCGCGAGGCACACACGAGAGCAGGTCGCTCAGTTCCTTCTTCGACGGACAGGCAGCATGAACTACCGTTCGATCATGCCTTCGTATCGCGTCCGCCAAGAGGCGCACAGGCTCATCCGGCAGGTTAGCGAGGCCGTGCTGGAACGTCGTGACACCGACGACCAGGGCTTGCCGTGATTCCTGCCCCGGTTCCGCCATGACAAGACGATATCTGAGCGAGCCCGGGCGGCACGCCCAAATAACGACCGAATAGATGGTCTCCTGCGATACAGAACCCATACTGGACTGCGGATTTCGACGCAACCACCCCGCGATCTGCTGCTGCGACCAGCAGTGAGCCAACAGCTGGGCCACCAACCCAGCCAAGGGTTGACCTCGGGATAACCTGGTCAGTTTCGGTCGTAATGCTCGCGCCGAGGCCGCGTGATCGACGGTCAAGGCGCGATACTGGTCTCGGCCGCCTTGCCGACAACTTCCCGGATGATTGTCGAGGGCGCGCCCGAGGCCGACGGCGATCGATGGCAGCAACTCGCCTTCCGACCCGTCCACGCGAGATCTCGTCCAGCTCAACCACACTCAGCCACACGATGCTGCGGCAACGCTGTGCCGGTCGCACCCGCCGCAGCGTTTGAGCAGACCACGCACCGCCAAGGGATGCCAGTACGCCTCGCGGGCCAACACTCGCTCTCACCCACAGACCGGGTTGCGTCCAGCAGAGTGGTGTAGCAGCAACTGACCGGCTGCGGACTTGTCGAATTCCCGGACAATAGAGCAGCCACCACGTGATCCTCGGCGCTGACCGAACCAGCCAGACTGAGCGGCGAGCGCAGCCGACCCGGGACGGGGGCCGACCGCGAAGACATCCTCGCCGACCTGGACGTAGCCAACGGAAACGGAGACCGTGCATGGATCGCCTTCGCGGAGAAGCAGCTCGAAGGGATTGACGGGACGATCGGGGCTTTGCTGGATCGGATCACCGATGCCCGGAAAGATCTGGCGAATCGTTCACGGGCCGTGGACAACTCATCCCCAGGAGACCACGGACGATTGGTTTGATACGACATATCTGGATGTGACTACGACCGGCCCAACCAGTTGACAGAATCATCATATTCGATCATCCTTGCCATTCCGTTAACCTGAGGAAATTATCAGGAACCCTCTTTCCCGTGGGCACAAGGAGGCACGGTGACCGCGTCCCCGATCCGCGTGACCTCATTACTGAATTTGATGCGGTTGCGGGAGGACATCGTTCGGAACGACGGCTTTGCGCACTGGGCAGGGCCTCACGCGAGGCTCGCAACCGAGCTCCCGAACCTGGTGGAGTACGTCCAACGTCAGCTCTCTAATACCGATCACGGATACTGGCCCGCGACACCCGGGGTGGAGACCTCAATCGACGAGGAATTGCGCATGGACGGCCTTCTCGAAGTTCGCGCGACCAGCACGCCGGCAGGATTGAACGCCATCGTGCGCATGCGCTCGGCGTACCTCGAAGGGCGGGAGGTGTTCGATCGGGCCCTTGGCCAGCTGACCGGCGCCGGAGGGGGACGATGGTGGCCGTCGCGCGACGGGGACAGCGTGAGACACCAAACCGTCGTCCTGTTCCGACGGAATCGCAGCGTGAACGGGATTGCTTGCCGCCAGTTCGTCGACGAAACCCTCGGCCGCGCACTGTATTCCGCAGGCGCCCTGGGCTTGCGGACGTATGCGCTCAGAACGGCCACGAAACTCGAGCTGATACCGAGCAGCCACCGCGGACCATCGTCCCTCGGCCGGTACCACGCCGCGATCATGATCGATACAGCCAGCCGTGACCACCTCATGGAGTTACTCACCGCGCCAGCGGTTTCAGAGGTGGTCGCCATCCAAGCCGACACCTTTTCCGCAGCGCATGCCTATACAGTCGACCGGTCGGTCGATGTGATCCGGGACCGAAAGGTCGTCAGCCTCGCGAACCAGGCTTCATGAGCAGCTCTTGAACGCTGGACCGAACCGAAACCGCTCAGCGAGGAGGATCCGCCCCGCTCGCGCAACTCGGTGCCGCCAAGACACCACCCCGCCTCAGACTCCTCACCCGAGGCGGCGGTTCCGCGACTGGAACCCTTCTCTGCACACAGGAGTACGGATCCGATATCGCCATGCCCGCGATCCGATCCATCCATCTCACCGGTCCAAGAAAATGACGAAATCGTCAGATTGCCGTTGACGTGGTGCTGCAGCCCTACTTACACTGCGTAGCTACACGGTGTAATTTACGTCACGATCTCGCCATCACATGCCGTGCACCACAGTCGGCGAGCTTCACAGCGGAGAGTGTTGTGAGACACATACGTTCGGCCCGAGTGCGGGTGTTCATCGGCGTCACGCTTCTGGTCACAGCGGCGCTCATCAGATACGTCGGCGTGCCGTTCGCCTGTCGACTGCCAGCGGATTTCGCGTCGTCCCAGCGGTTGACCGGCGAGTATCAGGTCCTCGATCCGAAGACGTTCGACCTCGGCGCACCAACTGCTGTCGGCGCGGTGCGGGATACCGATGTCGAGCGGAGCGACGGGTCGACCGCCGTCATCAGATCAACCACCGTTCTGCAGTTGCCGACCGGTTCCGTGACATCCGAGTACCACTACGCCGTTGATCGGACCGACTTCAGCCAGCGCCTCACACCGGCTGGAACGAAGGTCCAGGATCAGCTTGGCGGCATGGTGATTTCACGGCCGGTCGGCTCCGGCACAGACAGTTTCAAGGTGTACAACCCGGCACTCGACAAGACGCAACGGATGACGTTCACGGGAGCGGGCGAGGTCAAGGGCCGCAAAACCTACGGATTCAGCGGCACGACATCAGGGGTCATTGCCGACGCCGAGCTGGTCGCCCCGTATCAGGCGGCTATCGCAGAGATGGCGAAAACCGGTGACGGAACGACGATTCCGAAGCTGCTGCTCGAAATGATCGCCTCGGATCTGCCAGCGCGGTACTCGGCGGGGTTGAATGCCGTCCTCCCGGATCTACCCGACGAGGTGCCGATCAGGTTCACCATGGACGACACGACGTCGATGGCGCTCGATCAACAGCTTGGGGCACCGATCACATTGGCCGCCGCGCAAACCACGATTCTGAACATCCTGGTCGACTTCAAACTGATTCCAGTCCTGCCTCTTTCGAAGGTGGCGCTGCACAGCACCGACGAATCCGCCATGGAGGCAGTACATTTCATGGCCGACAATGGGCGGAAGTTGACGGTGTTCGGCACTGTGGTGCCGATCGCGTTGGCAGCCGTTGCGGCGTCCGTTCTCATCGCAACAATCGGAGGCATGGCAGTCCGCAGGCGCCGCCGGCAGTCCAGCGCGACCATCGCAGTAGGGGCGGCGGACCATTCCCAGGACGGGCCGCGCCACCCTGAATCCGAGCACCTGGAACTGGTGCGATAGCAGGGTGGAGAGGTTAGCGGGGCCGCCGTTTCCCCGCTTGGGGCATGGTCAGGATGCTGTTTGCCACACCTTCGACCGCGGCGGTGTAGTACGCGACGAACTTCCTCCGAGACAACTTCGGATTCGCGAGCAACCAACGCCCGAGCTGCTCACCGATGCCTGAGACGGCGTATGCGAAAGCGGTGAGCGCTTCGTCGGTCAGGTCGGGGGTGTACGGTCTGGCCGTCTCGATGGTCGCGTTGATCGATCCCTGCCGCAGCTCCCTGAGTTCCTCCGCCAGCGTGCCATCGAGGTTGGCCGACGTTGTGAACAGGAGATTGAAGCGCCGCGGGTCGGCGGTGATCATGTCGCAATAGGCGGTGCTACCCGCCTTCAGCCGAGCTGTCAGATTGTCCGGGGCGGCCGCGACACGGTCGAAAACCATCTGCTCGCATTGCTCACGAGCCCGCCTGACACACGCGATGAAGACCGACTCCTTCGAGCCATAGCGCTGATAGACGACGGGCCGCGTCACGTGGGCAGCGCGCGCGATGTCCTCAATCGTCACACCGTCGAATCCCCGCTCGGTGAACAGCTTCTCGGCGACATCGAGAAGCTGCACCTCACGCTCGGGAACCGACAGCCGAGCACGCTTGGGACGGTCGTCATTTGCGGGCGCGGCAGACACGTGCGCGATGTTACATCCCGTAGCTTTCCGAAACGCCGTGCTTCTACGGCGAGGCGCGAGGGCGGCGAACACGCGACCACCCCGACGATTCTGGAAGTCCCAGGCTGTGCCCGGCCAAACGATCGAACCGGGCGAACGCGTCTGGCCTGCACCGAGGACACCGTCGAAGGGTTCGCGATCGTGCGGACTAGTGCTGCGGAGCAGTGTAATAGCCGACGCCTGCACCGATCCCGGCACCCACACCGGCACCGACCAAGGCACCAGCTGCAGCACCGACGGCGACCGGAATAGCCTCTCCTGCAGCGAAACCGAGCCCGGCGCCCGCGATAATGGTCGCGGCCATGACGGGCGGTACCACGGGTGCGCCACCGACCAGAATCGCCGGACCACCGATAGCCTCACCCACCGCCAACCCGGCGGCAGCACCAACTGCCGCACCAGCCATCCCGACCGGCAGGCCGACGACTCCGCCCGCCAGACCACCCGCGACTCCCCCGGCGACCGCGCCGACGCCGGCGCCGACTGCGGCGTCTTGGCCCATGCGGTTCAGGGTGTCGACCGGGATTCCGGTGGTGGGATCGCGCGGGACGTCGGTGTTGACAACCGGAGCGGGAGCCGGGTCGCTGGAAATGGTCGCGGCGGAAGCAGTTCCCGCCCCGGCCAATACGACGGCAGCAGCAACGGGAACGGCGACGATAGAGGAGATGACCATCTTGTGGACAGACATTTGTGGTACCAGCTTTCATGGGGAGTTCGTTGTTCGAAACACATCCGATGAGTGCGGGTTTCGCAGTTCCATCGGATCCACTTCGAACGCTAACCCCAACTGGTCACTCGTCCAAGATGAGTGCACTCAGTAATTGACGTGACCGCCGCCATAGAAAGCAGCCTTTCGAAGTGTGATACTGCCGGTCACAGCAATGCGGTTGATTCAAACTGTCCCGTCCGCCACATGTGACCGACAGAACAGCCAGCCGCGATCCAACCGAACACATCCAGGCCCCCTCTCGAATTTGCCCTGGTGAACGGCTCGTTGAGCAGGTCAGAAATGCCGACGAATCCGACCCATAGAAATATGCGGCCCGTCAGCGATCAACTGCTGCGACGGGATCACTGCGAACGCCTGGACGGTCACCGGAATTGAGCAATCGATTCTCATCCGCCGGCGATAGCAGTGATGATGTCCAGGGTGTCCTCCCCGGTGGTCGCTGTATCGAGTTCGGCGGTGGTCATCTGAGTGCCGTTGAGGAAGTACCGGTTGAGTGAGCTGACAGTCTCGTCGCTGTTGAAAAGGACCTTTCCCAAGTCTGGGTAGTCGCTGCACATCTGGTGAAGCGCAGCCGTGATCGTGGATGCGTTGTATGTCAGATCGCGCTGATAGTTGACGAATCGGCGGAGGGCTCCGCTGAGGATGATTTTCATCGCGAATTCCGATCGGGATGTGCGCTCGAGCGCATGCGGTGAAGCAGATCGATGCCAAGATCGATCTGCACCTTTTCTTGAGGGTTGCCCCCGGCGAGAAGGCCGGAGAAGTCGCGCAAATGGCGCGCGTACATGTCGCTGTGAAGGAATCCGTTGGTGCCGACCAGTCGTTGGGCGAGCAACGCCAAGCGCGGAGCCGCCTCGGCCACGGTGTATTTGGCCATCCACAACGAGGTCGTCCACACCGCGTCGGCATCGGCAGGATAGTTTTCCAGGGCGAGGTGCACGGTCGCTCGAGATGTCTCCAACAGCGCACACATCTGCCCGAGCACGCCCTGCACAGTCGGATACTCGGCTAGTGCCGTACCGTGCCGTTCGGTCGTCATGACATGGCGCGCACAAGCTTCCACGATCGCCCGCATACGCCCCAACGGACCTGCAACAAAGAACGGCGCCTCGCCATTGAGGACCTGTTGGGCGTGCGCGAGTCCATCGTTGGAGACGATCCGGTCGATTGGCACGACGGTGTCGAGGGCGGTGAGTGTCCCGAACCCAGCGGCCCGGAACCCGGTGACCTGCAACGGAGCGATCGTGACGCCCGGATCGCTTCGATGCAGCAGAACAGCTGTGACATAGCCCTTTTCGTCGGGTACGTAGGTGACGAAGCCGTCGAGGACGAGGGCACCCGCGACAATGGTCTTGGAGGTGGCAACACGCACCGTCCGTCCGCATCGCGTCAGCCGTCCTCGCATAGACAACGCGTCCCGGTTCTCGGTGAAAGCAAACCCGATCAGCGGCCGGTCTTGGCATGTCAGGGCGAGCTGCTCAACGGCGGGTGTTCCGTGCAGACGTCGCCCCATGCCCGCGCACAGATAGGCCAGCAAGGGGAAGGCAAGGTCGTCACACAAGTACCCCAACTCTTCGAGGACCAGTCCCCATCGCAAGGGGTCGAAGTACCTTCGTGTCGCTTCGTCGTTCAGTGCGTGCCTGAACAATCCGTATCTGGCTGCCTCGTGCAACAGTGACGGATCCAGTGGAATCGCGTCGGTATCTCGCTCGACAGTGCCCGGATTGATCCTGGTCCTAATGAATTCGCTGAGCCGATAGTCGGTTTCGGCTGCGAGGATGTCGCGGTCGGACTGGTTCACTGCGGGGGCTCCAGGGTTTCGATGGCGATGGCATGGACCGCCCCGGACGCGCCACTGATGTGATGGACAAACAACCTCCGCTCGTGGTCTGTGTACATCCGGGTCCGAATCGCGGCCCGATCGTGCAGAAACAACGGACGGCGAAGCTTCACCACCACCTGGCACAGACGCTGGCTCAGTCCCGTACGGAGAACCGGGAACTCATCAGCCCGATCGTCGATCAGTGTTTCGCGCGCGCTGGCAACCAATCCGATCACCTCGGTGAAGCACCATTGATCGGCGGCTTCGCAGAGTTGCCGGTCGATGAGCCGCTGCGATGTTCCTTCGACCAGTTGTGGGACGGTGGCATCCAGCCTGCTGAGAATCGCTTCGACATGGTCGACCGGTTTGTCGTCCTGATCGATCTCCTCTGGCCGATACGATCCGACCACCGACGACGCCAACCGCGATGGGGCAGCGAGCATCCCATCACCCGGAGCAACGTCGAGCGCACGACACAAGAGGCTGACAGTGGCCAGATGCGTGGTGTCCGAGACGATAGTGGTGACCGTCTCCATCAGGGTGAGCTGACTCAGAAGTCTGCTGGTAGACGACATTTGCAGACGGGTGCCGTCGAGAAAGGTGAAAGGGCGGCCATAGTCGAGGCGGATCCCGACGACCGCGAACCCCGCATGGTGCTCGGCGATCATCGTCGGGAACGGCGCGGCATGTTCGGCTGCCCAACGCGCGTAGCCCAGAAACGACAGCCGGACCGCTGCCACCGGATGTAGCTGACGAGTCGTGAAATAGCTCGAGTCATAGAACAGTTCGAATTCGGAGCGACGCTGCACCATCATCACCACTCAGGGTCGTGGACCGGACTTAGGACGGGGTTTCGACGACACACGCCGCTTCCGACGGGGGGATCCGCGGCTCGTCTGCCGACGGTGGCTTCGAGGCTGCAACAACCACGATCGGCAGGATCGATCGTGGTCCGCGATCGGAGGTCATCGCGAGCAACCGACGAGCCTGCTCCCGTCGCCATCCTTCGTCGCCATCACCGACATTGGATGCCCACAGCGCGCATTCTCGTAGGCCCAGGATCTCCTCGGTGAGCCGTTCGTCGCACGGCTGCGCGAAGGTCCGCGTGTAGTCCAGGCGTAGGCCGGCACTGCTGAGCCACCGCGGCAACAGACGACCACATTGAGGCTGCGCGAACCGTCGTCGCAACCAGTCCGTCAGCAATGCTGTCACCTCGATGGCACCGGACAACGTTGTGCGGGTGGCTTGGAAGTCCGGTTCCACCAGCACAACCCGAGCACCTGCGGCGACACAGCGAGCCATCTCGGTGACGCTGGCTTGCGGCTGCTGATCATGGATCAGCAGCCGTTCACACCGCGCACCCGCTAAGGCGCCGGTGCGAAACGGGAGACGGTGAGCGTGTGCGCAGACAAAGCGGCCGCCGGTCGTGAAGCGGCGAGCCTCGTCCAGCATGTGCTGACTCGCGTCCACTCCGACCGCTATCGCACTCGTGACACGGGCCATCTCCTCCAGATCGCGCCCGAGGCCACAACCGACGTCGGCGACGACGCCGACCAACTCGGTCCCGAGAGCAGCGAACGACGCGCCCTTCGCGGCAACTACCTCGGGAAGGATGGCCGTGCGCTCCAAGAGATCGACCAGCATCCACGGTGCCGCGGTCTGATCGACGCTCGCGAAGCTGCTTCGAACGTTCTCATCCACGGTGGCCCGACACCACCCATGCGGTCATCGGTGCACGCACCCGCGCCTGCGTCGTCGTCCAGGGTGCTATGGATTCGGCGAAATCGTGCGCGAATGTCTCCCGCTCCCGCTGTCCCATGCCGAGTACCCGTCGACCCACCGGGGAAAGAACGAGCACCCACATCGCCTCCTGCGCGGAGTCGAATTCCACGTCCACCGTGAGGCGTTGCACGATCACCGCCTTCACCCCGGCACCCGTCATCTCCGCAGCAATGCGCTCTACCGGTAGGGACCACGGGGTGGTGAACACCTCGTGGGCATCGCTCCCCCAAGTCCGCTCGACCAGGTCGGCGACTGCAGCAAACAACGGGCTGTCCGCCAACTCCGACCACACCACCACCCAAAGGTGCCCACCAGGGGCGGTCACACGAACCATCTCCGCGATCGCCCCGCTCAGACCCGGCACGAACTGCAGGACATGCTGGCACACAACGAGATCGAACCCAGCGTCCGCAAGCGGCAATGCCACAGCATCAGCGATCTGGAATCGCATCGAGACACCCTGCGGGGGAATGTGTTCGGACGCCAGCTCGACGAATCGCGGGCTCAGGTCGACCCCGACTATCTGCGCGCCCGGCTGTAGGCGTGCAGCTATGGCCCGGGCCACGACTCCTGACCCAGTCCCAACATCCAGCACACTGTGCACACTGGAATCGACTGCCACTGCCGCCAATCGCTGTGCAAGCGAGGCGAATACCGCTGGCACCAATACCCTGTCGTACGCCAAAGCCTGATCATCAGCAAATTGACCGAACTGGGCAGTCCATGAAACGGGTTCACCGCTACGGTCCGACATCGGCACTGTCATCACTCCAACCACGGCGCATCGACTGCTGTCGCCGCATTGAACCAGGAGGTCGTAAACACCTCGATGTCCGAAATGGCCGACGAGGTCCACGATCGCGAACAGTCCGATCTCCCGCGTCGAGGACATACCGAGTTTGCCCGGCAACCCGGCGATGTTGATATTCGGAACTGCGGCGAATGATGTTCCCTGCCAATGTCGATGATGAGCCGCAAGAGGTTCCACTGTCAATCCCGGGGATGACCCAGCAGAATATTCGAATAGACCAAATCGTTGCCGCGTCGAGCTCGACTGGACAGTAGCCCGCGCTCCGCGCGCCAGCATCGCGAGACAATCTGCGTAAGTGAAGAACTCGGCTCTAATTCGACCGACCCGGACGTTCTTCGCCAAGCCGAGCCCTGGTGCGTCTACGCCAACAGTGAGCAGGCCGAGAGGGTGCTGTTCTCGACGTTGAAGATATAGCTCTACAAAACTGATTCGTACCGATTGGCCCGATTCAAGTCGGGCCGTGAGCATTTCACAGTAGCGGTCAAGCCCGTCGACAAATATCCGCAACGGCCTCGGCCTGCATCCGATCCGGAGCCGCATCAAGCCGATGGAGAATCACCCGTCGAGTGGCCATCCCGTGAGAGACGAGGGAATGAGCCCCGAGACCCAGCGCGAGACGTCTCACACTTCGGGACATGAAATCTTGTCTGATTGTTTTGTCAGATATGATTCCTCTGATGAACGTGGATGGAAGTGGGACCGATGACTGAACCTGTAGTGCGAAACCGCGTGGATAGGCGCCGTGAGCGCACCCGCAACGCCCTGCTCGGAGCAGCTCGGAAGTTCTTGTCCGAGGGCCGTTCCGCGGTCAGTATCCAGGAGATCACCGATGCCGCCGACGTCGGTTTCGGCTCCTTCTACAACCACTTCGATTCCAAGGAGCAACTGTTCGACGAAGCGGTGCGGTCAGCTCTGCAGGTGTACAGCGAGATGCGGGACGGCATCGTGGCGCTCTACGACGACCCCGCCGAGGTGTTCGCGGTCAGCTTCCGCATGACCGGGCGGCTGCAGCGCCAATCGCCGGAAATGGTGCGGGTGCTGCTGCACTCCGGTACTTCGATACTGCTGCGCGACGAAGGTCTGGCTCCGCGCGCTCGGCGCGACATCATCGCCGCCCAGCAAGCCGGTCGGTTCGAGCCGATGCATCCAGACATGGCGGTCCTGGCGGCAGGCGGCGCCCTGCTGGGTCTGTTGCAGATGCTCGACGCCCAGCCTGACGCCGATGCCGATGCGTTGACCGACGAAATGACCTTCCACATGCTGCGCATGTTCGGCATGAACAAGCGCACCGCGCAGAAGCTGACGGCCGGTCCACTGCCGCCACAGCCTCGGCTGTAGCGGCAGGACCGCCCGTCAGGCGACTCGGTCTCCGACCAGGGACAGCGCGATGTCGACGATCATGTCCTCTTGCCCGCCGACGAGGCCGCGGGCTCCAGCCTCGACCAACAGGGTGCGCACGTCGATGCCGTATGTCGCGGAGGCTTTTTCGGCGTGGCGCAGGAAGCTCGAGTACACACCGGCATAGCCGAGCGTCAGAGTCTCCCGGTCCACCTGCACCGGCCGGTCCATCAACGGCCGGATCAAGTCGTCTGCTGCGTCGGTGAGCGCATCCAGGGTGGCGCCGTGGTCCCATCCGTTGAGATCGGCGACGGCGACGAATGCCTCCAACGGGGTATTACCCGCTCCCGCACCGAGACCCGCGAGTGAAGCGTCGACCCGGGTCACGCCCTCTTCGACGGCGACCACGCTGTTGGCGACTGCGAGCGACAGGTTCTGGTGTGCGTGGATGCCGATCTCGGTGGTTTCGTTCAGCACCTCCAGATACGCCCGCACACGGTCACGGACTCCGTCCATGGTCAGGCGTCCGCCGGAGTCCGTGACGTAGACGCAGTGCGCGCCATACGATTCCATCAGCTTCGCCTGCTCGGCCAGCCCGGTCGGCGTGTTCATATGGCTCATCATCAGAAACCCGGATACGTCCATACCGAGATCGCGGGCACAGGTGATGTGCTGCGCTGCGATGTCGGCTTCGGTGCAATGCGTGGCGATGCGTACCGAGCGCACACCGAGGTCGAACGCGCGCCGCAAGTCCTCGATGGTGCCGATGCCCGGTAGCAGCAGGGTCGTCAGGCGTGCATGGGTGAGCGCGCCCGCGGCGGCCTCGATCCATTCCCAGTCGGTGTGGCTACCCGGACCGTAGGTGAGGCTGCCGCCGTGCAGGCCGTCGCCGTGGGCGACCTCCACCGCGTCGACCCCGGCGGCGTCGAGTGCGGACACCACTGCCGCAACGGTTTTCGGCGTCATGCGGTGCCGCAGTGCGTGCATGCCGTCGCGCAACGTCACATCCTGGAGGAATACTTCGGTCATTTCACACGCTCCGGGGTGGTGGCGGCCATGCGCTCGGCGACGCGCAGGGCGGCCGAAGTCATGATGTCGAGATTTCCGGCGTAGGCCGGCAGATAGTGCGCCGCGCCCTCGACCTCGAGGAAGACCGACACCTGGTGCGTGACAGAGTCGTCACCGACCAGCGTGCGCATCGTGTCCGGTGTGACCGGGGTGATCTGAATGGCCTGCTTGAGACGATAGCCCGGCACATAGGCCGCGACCTGCTCGACCATCGATTCGATCGAATCACGTATGGCCGCATGGGTTCCCGGATCCGGGTCCCCGATCAGCGCGAGCACCGTGTCACGCATGATCAGCGGTGGCTCGGCAGGATTGAGCACGATGATGGCGCGTCCGCTCGTCGCCTCGCCGACCACTTCGATGGCCAGCGAGGTGGTCTCGGTGAATTCGTCGATGTTGGCGCGGGTTCCGGGCCCGGCGGACTTCGATGCGATCGAGGCGACGATCTCCGCGTAGGGCACGGCGGTGACCCGCGAGATGGCGGACACGATCGGAATCGTCGCCTGCCCACCGCAGGTCACCATGTTGACGTTCGTCGCATCCAGATGCTGGTCGAGATTCACCGCGGGCACCACGAACGGCCCGATCGCGGCCGGGGTCAGATCGATCAGCCGCTTCCCGTACGGCGCGAGGGCGTTCGCGTTGGCCTGATGTGCTCCTGCGGAGGTCGCATCGAAGACGATCTCGATCTCCTCGAAGCCCGGCAGGCCGATCAGCCCGGCGACGCCGTCGGATGTGGTCGGCACACCCAGTCGTGCGGCGCGTGCCAGGCCGTCGGAGGCCGGATCGATGCCGACCATGGCGGCCATTTCGAGGGTCTCCGACAGGCGCAGTACCTTGATCATCAGGTCGGTGCCGATGTTGCCCGAGCCGATGACGGCCACTTTGGTGCGGCTCACGATTCCTCCCAAGTGAAGTCGACGACACCGAGTGTCGTTGCACCGGTGAAAAGTTCGGATCTGACGTGCGAGTGAGGGCTCAGCGGCGCCATGGGTCCGAGCGCACCGGAGAGAATGATCTCGCCCGCCCGCAGCGGCGCACCGAAATCCCGGGCGGTACGGGCCAGCCAGACGACGGCGTTGATCGGGTCACCCAGGCACGCGGAACCCGTTCCTGTGGAGACGATTTCGTCGTCGATAGCCATGTTCATCGCGATCTCGCGCGGCTCGAAGTCCGACAACGACAGCCGCAGCGACCCGAGTGCGAACCATCCGCTCGAGGCATTGTCGGCAACGGTGTCCGCGAAGGTGATGTCCCAGCTGGCGATTCGGCTGTCGACGATCTCGAGTGCAGCGACCGCGTAGTCGATGGCGCCCCGCACAGCGATCGCATCCAGCTGCTCGCCGTCCAAATCGGATCCGAGTACGAACGCAAGCTCGGCTTCGACCTTGGGTTGCATCAGCCGGGGCCGCTGGGCCACTGCGGTTTCGGACACGTGCATGTCGTCGAACAGCACCCCGAAATCAGGCTGGTCGACGCCCAGCTGCTGCTGAACCGCTCGAGAGGTCAGTCCGATCTTGCGACCGACAATCCGGGCCCCGGCGGCGAGACGGGCGTTGGTGCCGATCGTCTGCACCGCATACGCCGACACAACGTCGTCGGGACCGATGAGGTCACGCACCGGCGCAACCGGGACACCGGTGCTCATCGCGCCGGCCAGCCGGTCGGCTGCGGCTCGTACCGCAGGAGAGTCCGCCAAAGCGAAAGTCATCGAGCCTCCGATAGATAGCGGCGCGGTGCCAGCGCCGGGTTGGATTTCCGTACACGCGACGCGCTGCCGCGCGTCGGCGCAAGAGCGAGCTGGCTGACGAGCTCGGCGACGAGCTGGTCACCGCGCCCGGCTGCCGCGGTACCGAAGACATATCGGTCTGGGCGGAGCAGGAGAAGCCCTCCGTTGCGCACGCCCGCCTTCGCGAACCATCGGGTCAGCATGCCGGTGTGGTCCTCGATATCCGCGAAGTCATCACCGATGGATCTCCCGTCCCCCGGCACGCCTTGCGGGCGACCGCCGAGGGCGTAGACGGTCACAAACCGGCTACCCAAAGCTCGCAGTGCGGCCAAGTCGTCGCCGCTGAGCGTGGTGCGTGGGTCGACGCCGTAGCCGATGACCGAAAAGCCCTGGCCCAGTACATCATCGAGGCGACGGTGACGACCGTCGTAGGTGCGTACCTCCGGCTGTGGAGCGAGGGTGCCTTCGACTCCGCGCAAGCGGCGCCGGGGAAGGCCGAAGTATGCCCCGCGCCGGAACCGCGGTGACGGCTTCATCTTCGCCTCACGGATCCACCCGGCCAGCCCAGGCACCCGCAGCGATCCGGTCAGGACGACATCGCGGGCCGCGGCAACGGCTTTGTTGTCGACGGAGACCAAGTTCTTGTTCAGCACCGACAGGCTGATCATCGCCTTGGCATGCGGTCGACGCTCGGACTCGTAGCTATCCAGAAGCGCCAGCGCCGCACCGCGTTTCACGATCGCCTCGAGCTTCCAGGACAGGTTGTCGGCGTCGCGCACACCCGAGTTCATGCCCTGGCCGACGAACTGCGGCGTCATATGAGCAGCATCACCCGCGATCAGAATGCGCCCCTCGCGCCACCGCTCGGCCACCACCGCATTGAAGGTGTAGACGAGCTTGCGCAGCACTTGCACTTCGTCCGGGTCGACGTAGCGGGAAATGTGGCGGCGGACGGTGTCCTCGTCCTCCATCTCCTCTTTCGTCTGCTCATCGTTCAGCATGAATTCGAAGCGGTGGTGACCACCGGGCTGGGGGCAGGATACGGTCGGCAACACCGGGTCACACACGAAGTTGAAGTAGGGCAGGTGCCGGAACGCGTCCACCCCGTCCGCGGCCTTCAAGTCCACCACGAGCCAGCGCTCCGGGAAACTGGTGCCGGACATGTCGATTCCGAGTTTGGTCCGTACGACGCTGCGTCCCCCGTCGCATCCGACGAGGAACTTTGCCCGCACCCGCTCCGCGGTCCGCGGGTCGCTCTCCGCTGACCGCTTGCCGTATTGGGTCCCCGAACACGCGGCGTGCTCAACGCTCACACTCGAGTCGTTCTGATCGAAATCCGTGACCACACGGCCTCGGCGAACAGTGACATGGGGATACTGTTCGAGCGCCCGCTCGAGGCTGTTCTCGAGGTATGGCTGGTACAGGAAGTTCGCTTTCGGCCAGCCCAGCGGCTGGTCCATCGAATGGAACTGCGCCAGCACATGCCCATCGCCGCGCACCCACTGCACGGTGCAGTCGAGATTCATATCGGCAGAGAGTTCGTCTGCCGCACCGGCGGTTTGAAAGATCCGCATGCCTTCGTCGTCGGTATATACCGCGCGGGCCATTCCATAGAATTCGGGTTCACGCTCGAGCACGAGGACGCTCACGCCCCGTCGCCCCAGCAGGTTGGCCAGCGTGAGGCCGGTCGGGCCCAGTCCAACGACCACAACGTCGTAGTCGGTATTCATCGCGAAACTCCTCCGGTGAGCTCAGGCACTGCGATCTCGGGCGTTCCCACGGTCCGCAGCGCCTGCCGGAACTGGGCGAACTTGTTCAGTACGGTCTCCCCCACCGTGGAGTGACCCCAGCTACTGATGCCCTGATAAGTCGACGGTTCCCACGTGGACTCGAGTTCGGGACCGATCACGATCGGATTCCACCCGACCTCCAACTCGAAGCCCGACGGTGTGACGCAGTAGTAGGACAGCTCGCGGTCATTCGTGTGCTGCCCTACCGACCACTGCATCCGAAAACCCAGGTCCGTGACCCGCTGATAGGAGTCCAGCATGTCGTCCAACGTCCCGGACTGAATATTGATGTGCTGCACCGACGTCCGAATGGGATCGATCTTGACCCCGCGGATGTTGGCGATGGCGATCGAGTGATGGCGTTCGTTGACTCGCAAGAATCGGATCTTCATCTTGAGCCCAGAGATGTTCTCGTCGATGTAGTCACTCAGGCGCGAATCGAAAACGGTCTGGAAGTAACCTCGTACGGACTCCGGCTCCCGCGACAGCATCGCCACATGCCCCAGACCGGCCTCCCCCGTCACCCACCCCGAGCTCTGCATCCGCAGCGGCTCCGGTGTGGTCACCGCATTCGTGAAGATCTCCTGCGCGATGCCTTTCGGACCCGCGAAGCGCCACAGCCGCTCCACGCCACGCAGCGCCGCCTCCTCCGGAGTGCCTTCGATGATCGGCACCTCGCGTTCGGTCACGCGGGCGACGATGCGGTCGAAGGTCTCGTGATCATCGACCTGCCAGCCCAGGGCTATGACGTCCTCTGCGGGGCCACGCCGAATGAGGAATCGACAGCTCCGGTCATCCAGTCGGAAGCGCAGTGTGCTGCTGTCGAGTTCGTCGACGTGCAAACCGATCGCGTCGGCTCCGAATCGCCGCCAATCGGACAGCCGATTCGATTGCACGACAACGTATCCCAGATGAACCGAACCGAACACCGAACCGTCGGTGGTTGGGTGCAGAAAGCTGGTCACGGCGCCGCCTCCAGGAAGGCGACGGCCAGCTCGTTGAACAGCTCCGCACGCTCCCACTGCACCCAGTGCCCTGTTTTCGCCGCCAGATACACGTCGCAGTTGGGCATGGCGGCGGCGAGCATGGCGGCACCGGCGGGCCGGTTTACCTTGTCCTCGGCACCCCAGACCACCAGGGTTTGATGAGTGACCTGCCCCAGTCGGCTGTCTCGGGTGAAGTCCATCCGCCACAGTGTGCGCAGCGCCAGGGGGCCGGAGGGGCGACGCAACGGCGGGTTCGCGACGACCTCGGGATCGAGGCTGGCCTTGTATCTGGTCTCGATGAGTTCATCCGGCACTGCGCCACCGTCGTAGACCAGGTATTCCCGGACGAACCGGGTGATCTTCTCGCGACTCGGTCCGCCGCCCGCGTAGTAGTTCAGCAGTTCCTGCAGTCCCGCGGTCGGCAACGACCGGGTGGTGCCAACACCGCCGGGACCCATCAGGATCAAACGGTTCACCTTCTCCGGCCGGTCCATGGCCAGGCGCAGCGCCGCTGCGCCACCGTAGGAGTTGCCGATCAAATGCGCTGCGGCGATGCCGAGTTCATCCAGCAATCCACCGATTGCCTGCGCCAGATCGCCGAAGGGGTCTGCCCGGTCCACCCACTTCGACGACCGACCGTAGCCGGGCATGTCGGGCACGATCACCCGAAATCGCTTCGCCAGGTTGTCGATATTGCGTGAATAGTTCGACAACCCCGAGGCCCCGGCCCCGCCGCCGTGCAGCAGCACCACCGCGGGGCCGGTCCCCGCCTCAGTGAAGAAGATGTCGCGATCGCCGACCCGGACCGTCCGACCGGTGCCGACACCCTTGTCGATGCTTGTCAAAGCTACCTCCAGAACCGTTATTGATTAGATCATCAGTTCCGATGGTATCGTCTGTCAAGTTGATTCTGATGAAATCATCACCCATTGACCGGGAGATCCGCTGGCCGCCCCGACACGGCCGTCCGCGGCAATGCCCGGAACGGGAAGGTGCGGCGTGAGGCGCGTTCTCGATGCCACCGCACGATCGGATCAGCCCGGAGTTCGCCGTTCGGAGTGACGCACTGCTGCAGCATTTTTCGGGCAGGCCGTGATCGCGGAAGGGACCGCTTCACCCCCTCTGCGATCGGGTCCAGCCAAGCGTCGCCCTTCAGCCGAAGATGACGCTCTCCGTGGCCAGGAAATATGCGGACTGCGCGAGGTCGATGAATTCATTCTCGCTGTCAGCCAGCACTTGATTCGCTTGCGCCCCAGCCTGTGTGGCGAGCGCCTGCCCCAACTCCCGCTCGGAGGGGAACCAGACTTCGATGACACCGTCGAATGCCTGGCCGGAGCTGTGAGAGAACGCAGTCGCGGCGTTCAGCACCGTATCTACGGTGTGGCTCTGAACGTAGCGTGTCGCGCCGAGCACGGTGAGCGCCTTGACCGCTACGGGCGCATGGACGTTGAGCCAGTGTTCGTCGAACCGGGCCGGCGTCATGTCCGCCCTGCGGCGGACGATTCCCACCAGCTTGATCGGACCGCCGGAAGGCGTGTCGGCGTTAGCGTTAGGAAGCTGAGATGCCAGCACGCCAGCGAGGCCGATGGCTGCGACACCGCCGATCGATGTCCGGCCCGCAGGTCCGCTGCCATGTGTGTTCTCGTTCAATGTCTGATCCTTCATGGTGGGAGATTCCAGTACGCACTGCTCGGCACTCATCTAGCCGAGCAGCACGTACTCCTTCGTCAGGTAGAGCGAGCATTGCGCCGAGTCCATGAAGTTCTTCTCGTCGTTGACGAGGTTCTGGTTGGCCGAGATCCCTTGCAGGGTGGACATCGCCGTGATCATCGCTTGCAGCGAAGGGAACCACGCCTCCACGATGCCGTCGTAGGGCTCGCCCGTACCGTGCGATGTGGTGAAGAGCCCGGTGAGGTCGGAGTATGTTGCGTGGCTTTGGACATAGCGGTATCCGCCAAGGGCTTGGATCTGCTCTTTGGCGAAGGGCCCGTGCCGGTTCAGCCAGTAGTCGTGGAACTGGGCAGGCGTCAGATCCGGTCGGCGCCGCAGGGCACCCACCAACTTGATCGGATCCGAGGAGGGATCCGCTGCCGCCGCCTGGAGGTGGGACCCGAGGAAAACGCCCAGCCCTACCGTGGTCGCACCGATCAGAAAGGCTCGTCTCGACGCAGCACCCTTGTATGCGTTCTCTGCCAACTGTTCATCCTTCAACTCGAGCACGCTTGCGCCCGTTGCGCAGCGTGGCTTCGCGATCTACACGAAGGTCTTGGCCCGTAACGTCCCCGCACGACCGATCACACCGCACGACACGTTCCCGACGGTGCTCGAGGGCTCTCATTGGAATGCTGATGACTCCGTTAGGAAATGCGCGACAGGTCGGCGATCCCACTTCTCATGCATCTCTGATAGATCCATCAGGCGTGACGAGACTAACAGCGAGCGTCAAACTGATGCAAGAGTCATATATGACTGTATCGTCACAAAATATTGGACCTGCACGGGGCATCCTTGTGCGGTACGACGCCGACTACCGAGGTCAGGCAGACCGCGCGAGGATCCACAGCGGCAGGTGACGCAATGCAAAGCCGATTGGAATCCATGGCCAGGCAGGGACTTTCGCTTCGGCCTTTTCGTGTTCGATAGCCTTCACCATGGCCCGAACACCGCTCGCAGTGGATGCCATCAGCGGCGTCGCTCCGACCCTCGCACTCAGTTCCGACTCGATGTAGCCGGGATACAAAGTAGTCACGGCGATCGGAGACAGCAGAGTGTCGGCGCGAATGGCCTCCGCGAGGGTCGCAACGCCGGCCTTGGTCGCGGAGTAGATCGATAGGTAACCCGGCATCCCACGCAGCGCGCTGATCGACGAGATCACCACGAGGTGCCCGCTGTTCTGTGCGCGGAATATCTCCATTGCCGCCTCGCACTGCGCCAGCGCCGCAATGAAATTCGTATTGGCAGTCCGAAGGTTGGCTTCGAAGCGGCCGGTGCCTATTGGCTCGCCTTTACCCATGCCAGCGTTGACGATCACTCGATCCAGGCCGCCCAGCTCGCGCTCGAACCTTCGAAAGGTGGTGAACACTTGGTCGTGGTCGTTCACGTCCAGTTGCGCGATCACCACCTCGATGCCGGGGTGCGACCGCAGCAGTTCGTCACGCAGCTGCTCGAGCCGGTCGAGGCGACGCGCGCACAGCGCGAGATTCCTTCCTCGAGCCGCGAATTCACGCGCCATCTGCGCACCCAACCCCGAGCTGGCCCCGGTGATGACGATGTTGGCGCGTCTCGGCATTTTCGGCTTCTCCTTGCTCATCCGAGAATCGGTAGGCGGTGGCGTGTCTGGCGATCGAGTTCGGATTGCATGACGACGCGGATGCGCTCGGCAAAGGCATCGGAGCCCTCATCGGCGACCATCGAAACCTGAGGTAGGACCGCGGTCCGGAGCTTCGTCGGCAACGGCATGTACGGCAGCAGTCCGGCCGCGCCGACACTGATCCCCCAGGGCGCAGTGAGCGTGACCGGCAGCCGTTTGAGCCGAAATGCTTTGTCCAGTCGCAGGAACCGAGCCAGGCGGGCGCCGTCCCCGAGGACGATGGCGGATTCCCCTCCTCCCGAGGTGACTACGGGCACCACCGGCACGTCCGCTTCGCGAGCCAGATCAGCGAAGCCGCATCGACCGCCGAAGACGATGTCGTTGCGGTTCCGCCAGGGCTTGAATGCATCGACGTCACCCCCGGGGAACACTACGACGTGGCTATCTTCGGCGAATGCTTGCAAGGCGACATCCCGCCCGGCCTGCCGAGCACCGAACGGCTCGAGCAACGCACCGACGCCGAGGGCCCACGCCATCCGGTGCGTCAGCATGATGATGCGGCGTCGATCGCCGGTGCGCTCGACGGCAGCGAAGAGCGCGAGCACGTTGAGGTCGAAAACCCCGCCGAACCCATGATTTGCAACAAATAGAACCGGCTGGTCCGGCAGGGGGTCAACGGTGATTTCGTGGCGGTTGTAGACCCGCAGCGCGTGGCCACCACCGCGGAGGAATTGCCGTACCCACTCCGGCATCTGATCCTTGTTCGAACTCCCCGAATCGGTTCTTTCGGGAGAGTCGCAATGAGTTTCAACTTGCGGTGGATGCCCCGGGAGCGAAGGCTCCCGCTCGTCGCCGAGCACTCCACCGAGCCCGTCCAGCCTGGCATCGATCCCCACGGAAACCATCGTCTCTCCCCTACTAAATGACATAAACGTCAGTTACGATCAAATCATCTACTAGCCTCGAGAGGGCTGCAACCGGGAGCGAAATCCGGCGAAGAGAGAACTGTCACGATCCAACCGTTCGACAGCCCGAGCCAAAGTTTCAGCACACCAACGAGACTCGACCAGATCGCAGCAGATCGGGATCCCCAGCGCGAAGGCCGAAACGCGGGCCCCGACGACCACATCACACCGCCGACCCGTAGGGACCGCGGCGCTGCCGGGTACATCGAGCCGATAATGACGGTATTGTCAGTTCCGATGAAGATGTCACCCATCGTGCTTCGGTGGGTCGGTTGGGAAAGGCAGGGCGGCCGGTGGGCCACTACAAGAGCAACGTGCGCGACTTGGAGTTCAATCTTTTCGAGGTGCTGGGCCTGGACGCCATCCTGCAGTCGGGGCCGTTCGGAGATCTCGATGGCGAGACCGTTCGAACGATGCTGGCCGAAGCGGCCCGGCTGGCAGAGGGCCCGGTCGCGGATTCCTACGCTGACGCCGACCGCGTTCCTCCGGTGTTCGATCCGGCGACCCACACGGTGCAGCTGCCCGAGTCGTTCAAACGATCCGTACGCGCATGGGCCGACGGCGACTGGTGGCGTGTCGGCAGGTCAGAGGCGATCGGTGGGGTAGCCGCGCCGCAGATGGTGGTTTGGGCAATCAACGAATTCGTCTTGGGCGCACAGCCGGCCGCGTGGATGTATCTGACCGGCTCGGGGATGGCCACGCATGTCCACCGCTCCGGCACGGAGCTTCAGCGACACTGGGCACAGATTGCCGTGCAACGCAATTGGGGAGCCAGCATGGTTCTCACCGAACCGGACGCCGGTTCCGATGTCGGGGCCGCACGGACTCGGGCGATCCCGCAACCTGACGGCACCTGGCACATCGAGGGCGTGAAGCGGTTCATCACCTCCGCCGAATCCGACGATCTGTTCGAGAACATCGTCCACCAGGTCCTCGCTCGCCCGGAGGGCGCTGGTCCGGGAACCAAGGGCTTGAGCCTGTTTCTGGTGCCGAAGTATCACTTCGACCCGCAGACCGGCGAGCCTGGGGAACGGAATGGCGTGTACGTCACCAATCTCGAGCACAAGATGGGCCTCAAGGCATCGGCGACCTGTGAACTGACCTTCGGCGGGCACGGCACGCCTGCCGTCGGGTACCTCCTCGGTGAGGTACACGATGGGATCGCGCAGATGTTCCACGTCATCGAGGAAGCTCGGATGATGGTGGGCACCAAGGCGATCGCCACCCTCTCCAGTGGCTACCTGAACGCCCTCGAGTACGCGAAGACGCGGGTGCAGGGCACCGACCTGACGCAGCTCGCCGACAAGACCGCACCGAAGGTCACCATCGTCCATCACCCCGACGTACGCCGCTCATTGATGCTGCAGAAGGCGTACGCCGAAGGTCTGCGCGCACTCTACCTCTACACCGCAGCACACCAAGATAGTGTTGCCGCACAGCATGTTTCGGGCACAGATGCCGACTTGTCCCGCCGCGTCAACGATCTCCTATTGCCGATCGTCAAAGGTGTCGGCTCCGAGCGCGCCTACCAGTACCTGACCGAATCGCTGCAGACCTTCGGTGGCTCCGGCTTCCTGCAGGACTACCCGATCGAGCAGTACATCCGCGACGCCAAGATCGACTCGCTCTACGAGGGCACCACCGCCATCCAGGCGCAGGACTTCTTCTTCCGCAAGATCGCCCGCGACCGCGGCGTCGCCCTGGCCCACCTCGCCGCCAAGATCCGCGGAACCGTCGAATCCGACGCAGACTCCGGTCGTCTCAAAGCCGAGAAGATCCTGCTCGGCGCCGCACTGGACGACGTCCAGGATATGGCCGGTCGACTCACCCAGCACCTGCTGGCCGCCCAGGAACAGCCATCCGAGCTGTACAAGATCGGCCTGGTGTCGGTGCGCTTCCTGCTCGCGGTCGGAGACCTCCTGATCGCCTGGCGCCTCCTGGTCGCCGCCGAAACAGCCCTGGCCGCACTCGAATCCAACGACAGCAACACCGACGACACCTTCTATCTGGGCAAAGTCGCTGTTGCGTCGTACTTCACCAAGACGGTGCTGCCCAGGCTGGGCACAGATTGGGCGGTGATCTCCGACATCGACACCGCTGTAATGAAGCTCGACGAAGCAGCGTTCTGAGCCCATCCCCAGTGTGCCCTCGTCGACGTGCGAGGGCCTCTTGGCAGTTAGGTGTGCAGTAATGTGCGCATCGATATCAACTGCCGTCGCCGGTGGTGGTTCTGACGCAAGCTTGGCTCACGTGTTGCCAGATTCGTCACTCGGAGTTGATATTTGCGCGCGTTCGGTGCGCGATCACCGAGGGGGCGTCACATTAGGCCCTAAGGGGCGCGCGCAGTACCTACACTGATTACGGCCTACCAGTCTCGACCAACACTGGGGAAGTGCACGTGGAGGCAGCGCCGGATCGAGCCGACACACCACGCGAGGCGCTGCAGGCTGTAGTCGCCAGTCGACTGCGATTGATGGGCAAGCCCGGGAACACGATTCCGGCTGTTCTCGACCCTCATGCCGTCGAGGAGGCGCGCCAGCTAGCTGCCGTGTTGCACGACGGGGATGGCGATCTGCGGTCTCGGCTGCTGTTGGGCTGGGTGCACTGGTACCGATTTCTAGCGCTCCCCCGAGGACAGGATCAGCCTGATCTAGAGCTGGCGATCGAGATGTTCCTGCCTGTATTCGTCTCCGATGGTGTGATAGCCCAAGAGTTTCCGGCGCGGTTGACGCCTGCGCTGGCTGACGTAGCGGAGCGTGAGGCGCGCGATCGCCTCGACCGGGAATTCGGCTCCCGCGACACTGCAGCCGTTACTACCACCGTCGAACTTTGGCGACGGATCGTGGCCGCCACTCCCCACAGCCACCCCGAGCAGTCTGACCGGTTGTCAACGCTCGGAACAGCTTTGACAAGGCTATTCGTATTGCAGGGGTTGCTGCCTGTTCTCGAGGAGGCAATCGAGGTAGCGCGACGCGCGGTAGCGGTTACTTCCGCAGATCACCCTAAGTGGTCGAAGTATCGGGCCAAGCTCGCGGTCGACCTCGAAACCAGGTATCAGCGGACCGGTCAGATCGCTGACCTCGACGAGGCCACCGAGCTGGCCCGACAAGCCCTTGCCGGCCTACCCACCGCTCACCGTTACCTGCCTGCCGGGCTCTCCAATCTCGCCCACCTTCTCCGGCAGAGATTCGAGCGCAAGGGTGTTGCGACTGACCTGGACGAGGCACTGTTTTTGTACCAGAGAGCTCTCGACTCGATTACCGCCGATGATCCCCGTCGCGCCGAGAAGCTGTCCGATCTCGGCAATGCCCTGCGGGTCCGGTTCGACGCGACGGACGCACTGGCCGATTTGGACCGGGCCGTCGACATCGCTCGACAGGCGGTGGTCATCTCCCGAGCAAGCAAAGGCTACTTACTGGCCAATCTGGCCACTGCCCTCCGGACTCGATTCGACCGGACCGGGTTCGTTGCGGACCTGGACGAAGCCGTCGAAATGGCCCGGCGAGCCGTAACAGTCACTCACCCCGACGATTTGAAACATGCCAGCAGGCAATCCACTCTCGCCAGCAGTCTCTTGACCCGATTCGAGCGAACCGGAGTCGCTGCCGATATCGACGAGGCTGTGAGGGTCGGTCAGGCGGCCGTGGCCCGCACGCCTCATGATCATCCGAATCGGCCTATGTACCTATCCAATCTTGGGATCGCCCTTCGAACACGATTTGAGCGGACCGGTGCTCTGACGGACTTGGACCAGGCCGTTGATGTGTCCCGCCAAGCTGCGACGGCTACCCCGACCGATGACCGTAACCATGCTGGTGTACTTAGCAATCTGGCAATTGCACTATCGACCCGGTTCGATCGATCGGGACTCTCCACAGATCTGGACGAGGCGATCGAAATAGTTCGACGCGCACTCGAAGCCACGCCTACTGGCCATCCTGATCGGGCAGCTCAACTGTCGAGCCTTGGCGGATACCTCCGGACTCGTTTCAGCCAGACGGCGCAAGTGGCAGACCTGAACGAAGCGGTCAGGGCAGGTCGTCAAGCGGTCGCGTGCGTTCCCTCTGACCATCCGGACAGGGCGATCTACCTGTCGAACCTCGGAATCTCATTGCAAGTTCGGTTTCGCAAGACAGACGTCGGCAACGACCTGGATGAAGCGATCGTCGCAATTCGGCAGGCAGTCGACGCTGTCCCTGGCGACCACCCCTACCACGCCATCATGGTGAGCAATCTCGGGACCGCGCTATCGGCCCGTCACGCCGCCACTCACGCGAGGGTCGATCTCGACGAGGCGATCTCGTATTTCCGAGCTGCAGTACAACTTCGAACGGCCAAACCCTCGACTCGAATTCTTACTGCTCAATTGGCCGCAGAAGTCGCTGCAGTCTCACGCCCCGACGTTGTAGCGGAGCTGATGGAGACCGCCGTCCGCCTGCTCCCTGACGTGGCACCGCGGCAGTTGCAGCGGTCCGATCAGCAATACGCCCTAGGCGAGTACCGCGGACTTGCTTCGGACGCGGCCGCGCTAGCGTTGTCCGCCCCGTCCACGCCTGCCAGCCAACGAGCCGGGCTAGCATTGCGGTTGCTCGAGGTGGGGCGAGGAGTGCTGCTCAGCCAAGCCCTCCAGGTCCGCAACGACCTGACGGAGTTGACCGATCGGCACCCTACGTTGGCCCGCGAATTCACTCGACTTCGTAACCTGCTCGACGAGCCTGACATCCCTGTAACTCTGGTCGAAGCAGGCAATCCTGGGCGTGACCGCAACCAACTCGTCGACGACTTCGAGCAGTTGCTCACCACGATCCGAGCCATGGACGGATTCGAATCCTTCGCGGCACCGCCCGCTTACGAACAGCTCCTCGCCCAGGCCGCATTCGGACCGATCGTGGCCTTCAACATCAGCAGGCATCGGTGTGACGCGCTGCTGCTAACCACCAGCGGAATCGACTGTCTACCACTACCTTTGCTGACGTTGGCATCGGCGACAGACAAGGTCAAGGCATTCACGGCAGCTCTCCGAGCTGCTTCCTACGGCACCACGAAAGACGACCGTCAAAGGGCCCAGCAAGAGCTACAGCGTGTCCTGGAATGGCTGTGGGACAGTGCTGCCGGTCCAGTGCTCGATTTCCTTGGCTGTGAACCTAAGTCGGGGCCTCGTGATGTTGGCCAACGCGTTTGGTGGATCCCCGGCGGATTGTTGGGCCTTCTTCCGATCCATGCCGCTGGCTACCACACAGGCGGCTCTGAGTCCCGAACGGTAATGGATCGTGTCGTGTCCTCCTACGCACCAACGATTGCCGCGTTGGCCCACGCCCGCCAACACCCGCCCAAGACCGACACTTCTACCGCGAACCGAGCATTGATCGTGGCAATGCCTACCACGCCCGACGTCCCCGGCCGACTGCGTCACGTTCTCGACGAAGCAAACTTGATCTCGACTCGCTTGCCCGGATCGATCACCTTGACGGAGCCCGACGATTGCTCGACAACCGTGCCGGCCGATATGCCGACCCGAACCAACGTCCTCAACCTTCTCAAGATCTGCTCGATCGCGCACTTTGCCTGTCATGGCACAAGTGACCCCAGCGACCCTTCCCGCAGCCACCTCCTACTCCACGATCACGCCGAATCCCCACTGACTGTTGACACCCTTACCCCCGTACACCTTGCTCACGCCCGATTGGCTTACCTCTCTGCCTGCAACTCCGCCCGAGCCGCCAACACACGGCTCATCGACGAAGCCATTCACCTGACCTCTGCCTTCCAGCTGGCCGGGTATCCCCACGTCATCGGGACGCTGTGGGCCATCAACGATGAGTTCGCTGTGCAGATCGCCAAATCGTTCTACACAGCACTCACCGCGACCGCCGACAACAGTCCGAACGTGGACATCGCGGCTCATGCACTCCACCACGCAGTACGTACTGTTCGCGAGATGGCCCCCAACATCCCATCCCTCTGGGCCGCTCACATCCATGTCGGAGTCTGAACATCGTGCGGGCGCGAACATTCACGCAGCCGAGACACCCCCACCGATGTTGCAAACGGATCCGCAGCGACGATGACCCAGCAGTCGACTCGGCCCGAGCCAACCATCATAAGGAGGGAAAATGTCGACACCAGATGCCGAAAGCACCCCTGGTCAAGACAACTTCGCTGACGGAGCCGAGCCAGCGCCAGAGGCGCCACCGATACGCGACTGGCTGGAATTCGATCCCGTCATGCGAGAGCAGTGGCCCGGCACGAACCTCTTCGACCGTGAGCCCGAATGAGCAGCCAAGGCGCGGACTACGCCGCCTTCATCGCCGCCGAGCTGAAGGCCGAGCAGGATCGCCGCGACAACGCCAACAGCCGCGCCGCAACGATGCTGACCGCTGCCACTGGATTGGTGACAATCGTCGTCTCAGTGTTCACAGTGATCCACGGCAAGGATTTCATCCTTACCGCAAGCGCCAAGGCTGCACTAATTGTGGCGCTGCTAGCGTTGCTCGTCACAGCCGCCTTATCACTGGTCGCCAGTCTCGCGCGAACGTATGAGACAGCCAGCCCGGCAACTCTGCGGCGAATGCTCGATGCTCACTGGACGGATTCCGAGGCCGCGGCACGCAATATCACCGCGTCCTGCAACATCCACACACTCGAAACCCTACGCGCCGGAACCAATTTCAAATACCGAACGATGTGGCTCGCCGGCGGATTCCAACTCATCGCAACCCTAGCCCTCATCGTGTGCGTAGGGATCGCAGTCTGAAACCCTGCAGAATCCGTGAACCCACCCACCCCGGGAACCCAGAGCACCCGTGAACAAACTGATCGAGGCGCGAACCGACTGTGTCAGCGACGAGCTCGCTGCAGGCCCGGATGCTGCCGTACGAACAACGGAAGCAGGACGCTACGAGGGGCGAACTGCGCTATGCGGGTGGCAATTCGGGTGGGCCAGCCAGGGATGACCAAACCACGGTCTCCATCGAGTGCGTCGATTCCCACCTTCGCCACCTCACGAGACGGCATGTACATCATTTTCGGCAACGAGGCTCCATAGACATCCGGGTCGACACCAGCGGACTCGAGGAACTCGGTATTCACCGGCCCTGGGCAGATGCCGGCGATCGTCACGCCTGTACCCGCCAGCTCCGCGCGAACGGCCTCGGTGTAGCTGTTGACGAAAGCCTTCGTCGCCGCGTACCCGGACTGGCCCGGAAACGGATAGAAGCCGTTGCTGGAACCGACATTCAGGATCGCGCCTCGACCGCGCGGCACCATCTGCTGCACCGCGCGGGTGGTCAGATCGATGACGGCTTCGACATTCACCCGGACCTGCGCGATCTCAGCATCGACCCGCGAATGCGCAACAGCGTCAACGGTTCCTATGCCCGCATTGTTGACCAGGATGTCAACGGTCAAGCCGCGGTCTGCGACGGTGTCGAACAGTCGTGCGCGCTGCTCGGCGTCGGCTACATCGCAGGCGATGACCTCGACCCGCACCGTGTCCGACAGTTCTGCGGCGAGCGCCCGCAATCGATCCTCGCGTCGCGCCGCCAGCGTCACGCCGTACCCGCGGTGAGCGAGTTCGCGAGCGATATCGGCACCGATACCCGACGAGGCGCCGGTCACGACCGCCGTGGTGGTCGTTGTGGGCTTCGGAAGAGACATACGTCGAACCCTTCTCACTGAGGGGCAGGAGGCTGCGCGAGTTCACCAATGCCCGCCTCGGCCACCTCTAGCCGGTATTGACGAAATCCTCAGTCACGATGAGGCTCGCTGTCAAGCAATAATGATGAAATTGTCAGAACTCGACACCGGGTGGGTCACGCCTGTTCGCACGCCAGGCCGCGACAAGCTTTCCGATCGCCACGCCGACCTCGACGCGGCACGTCTCACCACCCAGCTGCCCAGAACGACCCCTATGCGCAGCTCCCGCTCGAGGTAGTTGCACAGCCGTGTGATTCCCGTTACCTTCAGATGACGTACTGCTCATGACTGACAGATTCATCACTGCTGGCGTTAGGCGCATGAACGCCTCGGACACAGCTCAACAAGGGACTTCAGGTGTACACAGATCTCAGTGACGAGACGATCGTCGTCACCGGCACTGCCCGCGGAATCGGCCCTAGCGCCACGCGGCAGGGGGCACGATGATGACCACGCCAATCCGCACGACCTCCTCGGTAAATCCGGTTTCGCTGCGCCAGGACGTATCGAGGGACGACGGTTTCGCCTATTGGGCGGGCACCCATGCCGACATCATGACTCGTCTCCCGAACTTGCTGGAATACGTCCAGCGCCACTTCTCGTACGACGACCACGGATACTGGCCGGCAACACGGAGCGTCGGCACGCTCATACCTCCTGATTGGCGACTGGACGGATTCCCCGAGGTCCGACTGAGCAGCACATTGGGTTCACTGAACACCGCATTGCACCTGCGCGAGATCATCTTCGATGAGCAGAACGTCTTCGATCGCGTGCTGGAACAGCTCACAGGACCCGGCGGCGGACGGTGGTGGGCACCCGGCCACGACAACACGGTGCCGCACCGCACCGCCGTGCTGCTGCAACGACGACGCGGTGTGAGCGGCCGCGCGTTCCGTGGCTTCGTCCACGAAATCCTCGGTCCCGCACTGCATTCGGCGGGGGCACTGGATCTGCGGACCTACACGTTCCTGCCTTTCACGAAGTGGATTCATCCCTCGCCCGGCGTCAATCACGACTACGCCACGCACCGCCGGTTTCACGGGTCCCTGACCATCGGCGCGGAGAGCCGCGACCACTTGTTCGAGATCCTGGCATCGCCGCAGGTATCGGCGATTATCGAGAATCAGTCCCGCGTGCTCACCGCGGCGCACGCTTACACGATCGACAGAACCATTTCGGTGATACTCGATCGCCGCATCGTCCCCGCCGATCAACGAGGTTCATGATTCCGCCGTAACGGTCTGCTGCGCTTCGGCTTCGACATCATGGGTGAGTCGGCGTTCGAGTTCGGCGCCTTCGATGTCGAGGTCGGGGACGTAGCGGCCGAACCAGCGTGGGTGGTACCACATTCGGTTGCCGACCAGGGCCATGATGGCGGGAACCAGGGTCAGCCGGACGATGAACGCATCCAGCAGTACGCCGACGGCCAGGGTGAAGGCCAGGGGTTTGACGATCGGATTGTCGACCGTCGCGAAGGCGACGAAGACGCCGAACATGATCAGCGCCGCAGCGGTCACGACACGGGCGGAGTGTGCGACACCGTTCTGCACCGACGTGACCGCGTCCTCGGTGCGGGTGTGCTCCTCCTTGATGCGGGAGACGACGAAGATCTGGTAGTCGCTGGAGAGGCCGAAGATGATGGCGAGGGTGATGATCGGCAGGAAGCTGAGCGTTTCCCCCTTCGTCACATGCAAAAGGCTTGCGCCCCAGCCCCATTGGAAGACAGCGACCTGTGCGCCGAGGGCCGCGAAGACCGACAGGATGAATCCGACGATCGAAGTCAGCGGGACCAGGACGGTGCGGAAGGCGATGGTCAACAGCACCAGCGCCAGACCGACGACCACCGCCAGGAAGACCGGCAGCGCCTCGCCCAGCTTCTTGGACGTATCGATGTTCGCCGCGGTCGTGCCGCCGACCAGATATGTAGCACCGGTTCCGCTGACGATGCTGTCGCGGTCGTCACGCAGCCGGTTCACCAGGTCGGCAGTCGCGGAGTCATCGGGTCCGGTTTTCGGAATCACCTGAATCAGCATCAATCCGTTGTCGGTCCCGGCGGGCTGCACGACGGCGACATCGGGTTCCTGCTGCAGTCGGCCGATCAGCGTCTGTACGGCGTCGGCGGAGTTCGCGTGCGACAGGTCGGTCACCACGAGCAACGGACCGTTGAATCCTTCTCCGAACGAGCCACTGATCACGTTGTACGCCTTGTGCGCGGTGCTCGAATCCGGTTGTGTTGCACCGCTGGGCAACCCGAGTTCCATGCGAGTGGCAGGAACGGCCAGTACAGCCAGGATCGCGACGCCCAGCACAAGCAACGGGATCCGGAATCGGGTGACGAACCGTCCCCATGCATGCCCGCAGGTGCGCTCGGGCTCGTAGGCGGCGATGCGAGCCACTTCCTCGGCCTTACCCGGATTCAGTGGTGGCGAGATGAACTTGGCAACCAGCCCACCGGCGAAGCTCAGCAGCGCGGGCAGCAGGGTCAGCGCGACGAGCATGGCCACCAGCACCGCACCGGCAGCGGTCAGGCCCATCACAGTCAGGAATGGGATGCCCGCGACCGCCAGCCCGCACAGGGCGATGATCACGGTCACCGCCGCGAACACCACAGAACTGCCCGCCGTACCGACCGCGAGCGGAATGGATTCTGCGGCAGGCATTCCCAGCACGATGTGATGCCGATGGCGGGACAGAATGAACAGTGCGTAGTCGATGCCACAGGACAGACCCAGCATCAACGCCAGCGAGGTGGCCGCGGATGGCACGTCGACGAAGGCCGCCACGCCCATGATCCCGCCGACCCCGATTCCCACGCCGACCAAGGCGGTAACGATGGGCAGACCGGCGGCGACCACGGCCCCGAAGGTGACCAGGAGAATCACGAACGCCGCGATGATGCCGAGGATCTCGGGGGTATGCGGGATTTCGGCGGTGAAGCCCGGGTACACCCCGCCAGAGAACTCGACGTCGAGGCCGGCGTCCCGCGCTGAGCCCGCGATGTTGTTCACCTTGTCGAGGGTGTCCTGCGAGACTTCACCCGCCGAGACCGTGAACTGCACACTGCCCAGCGCGGCGTGCTGGTTCGGCGAGACCGCCTTGGCCTGGAACGGGTCCACGACCGCCGCGACCTGTGGCAGGCCCTTGAACGCGGCCATCGCCTGTTCGATCTCACCGGCTGCCTGCTGGTCGGTCACCTTCGTCATGCCGGGCGTGGCGAACACGACCTGCATCTGAGCTCCGCTGAATGCGGGCATCCGTTGTTGCAGCAACGACACCGCATCCTGCGACTCGGTGCCGGGGACTGTGAAGTCGTCGTTGGTCTTCCCGCCGGTTCCGACAGCGAATCCGATCGCGCCGACCAGCAGCACGATCCAGACTGTCAGCACCCACCAACGGCGACGAGCTACGAACTGGCCAAGGGCGAACAAGTACCGAGACATGCGGGTCCTCTCACTGAGATACCAAACGACATATCAGCGACGCGATCGCACAGAGTGCCCGTACGATAGCACTAATATGATGAGATCCTCATAAACGCTGCAATGGTCAGCAACACGTTGCTCACCCGTTCAGCCTGTGCGCGTGGATCGAACACTCGGTGCGAATCGAGGCAAGGCCGCGTAGAGAGCCGACGGGCTCCCGCCGCAGCGCTGCACCGCACCATCGGGGCGAACCATCACCGCGGCCGAGTGGCCACGGCGAAGCCAGCGGTACAGATCCGTTCCGGGTTGCGCGTGGAGCACGACGCCGTGGCGTTCTTCGCACAGCACGTGGTCCTCGGAGGACGGGGCGACGGTGGTGATGATCGCGTATCGACCGGCTATTACCTGGTCGACCCTCCGCCCGTCGGCAAGTCGGCTGTTCGGCACCAACCGACCGGCCAAGTGCCGCAGCAGCGGCGTGATCACCAGTTCCGACCGGTGCAGCGTCGGAGATTCCCCGCTGGTCACCATGCGGGCGAGACCGGGGACCTGCGGCAGCCTCGGCGCGATGAGACCGCGCAGGCGGTTGCCCAGCTCGCCCCCCTCGGTCATCGTCAAGCCGGTGAGCTTGGCCAGCCTGATCATGGCCCGTGCGTGTGGTTTCCGCTCGGTCTCATAGGTGTCGAGCACTGTGGCCGGTAGCTCGCCGCGCAGGACCCCGGCCAACTTCCAGGTGAGGTTCATTGCGTCGCGCAGTCCTGCGCCCATGCCTTGCCCGATGAACGGTGGCGTCAGGTGGGCGGCATCCCCCAGCAGAAACACCCGTCCGCTGCGCCACCGGTCGGCCAGCTGAGCGCGGAACGTGTACTCGGCGACGCGCACCAATTCGAGGTGTTCGAACCCACCGGACTCGATCCACGGTTCGAGCAGCGGCCGCAACCGGGGCAGGTCTCCAAAGTCGTCGGCGGATTCGCCTGGGAGAAGGCGGAATTCCCAGCGGTGGCGGCTTTTTCCGATGCGCATATACGTGGCCGCCCGCGCGGGGTCACAGACCTGGTACACGCCGTCCCAGTGACCCAGGTCGGCCGGCGTCGCAAGGTCGACTACCAGCCAGCGCTGATCGAACCGCAGATCGCGGGTCCGCCCGCCGATGGCGTCACGGACGAGGCTGTTGGCTCCATCGCAGCCCAATACATATGCCGCACGCACGGATTCGGCCCGCCCGGTGTCGCGGTCGTTGAAATCCACTCGCACGCAACCGCTCTCCTCGGTGACCGCCGTGACTTCCGCGCTGCTACGCAGTGTGACGGTCGGGTAGCGGAGAAGGTTGGCGCGCAGGATCGCCTCCAGCTCAGGCTGGTCGAACAGGTTTGCTTCCGGGTGCCCGTTACGACCACCGGCCGGGTCGCGGTCGAATTGCGCCAGTGTCCGGTGATCGGCATCGACGAGCCGCAATCCGAGCGCAGGTCGGGAGACGGCGTCGAATTCATCGCCGACGCCGAGACGCTCGACTATCCGGCGGATTTCGCCGTCCAGATGCACGGCACGTGGCTGCGGATAGACGCCCTCCCAACGCTCCAGCACCAGGGACTCGATCCCGTACTGGGCAAGCAGGGTCGCCGCGGTCAATCCGGATGGGCCCGCACCGACGAGCACAACGGGAATCAACGGGGTATTCACCGGGAGACTCCGGCCAGGACCAGCGTATAGGCGAGTGAGGCGAGGCCGGATCCGACGGCTGGCGCGAACAGTTGGACGCCGTCACCATTGCGCACATGGGATGCGACCGCGCCACCCATCAACAACGTCAGCCCCGTTCCGGCCGCCATTCCGATCGATGGAAAGGCGAGACCGGCCAGAACGCCGCCAGCCGCGACGATCTCGACGGCGCCGATACCCCGGTAGGCCGTCGTGGTGTAGTCGAGGTGTTCGGCGCGCTCACGCATCGGGGCGATCGCAAACAGCTTGGCCGCGCCGAAGGCGAGGAACTCGGCGGTCAGTGCACCGGCGAGCACTGTCGAGACGACTTTCATTACCGCACCTCGACTTTCACCGTGATGGCATAGCGACCGAGGATCGACTCGACCGCCCGGATGTCCGCGGAGCCTTCGACTTCAACCGTCGCGACGACCGCGCCGTCCTCGACTTCGGCCTTGACGGCGTGAATTCCGGCACTGTCGATGAGCGCCTCGAGCAGTTCTCGCCGGGTGGCATCGGCGCGCAGCCCCAGCTTGTAGGGCTTGCCCACATCGGTAACCGGCAGAGCATCGAGGATCGTGACCGTTTTGGGCGCGGCGGCGCGCTCATGCACTCGTTCCGCGGCCCATTCCACCAGCTCGTCTCCGGTGATGTCCGCGCCGGCTGTCACCGCGACGTAGGCGACGGGAACCTCGCCCGAATGCACGTCCGGGCGGCCGACGGCACCGGCGGCGCTGACGTGCGGGTGCGCGAGCAGGGCGTCCTCGATGGTCGCGGGGTCGATATTGTGGCCGCCTCGGATGATGAGATCCTTTGCGCGGCCGTGCAGATAGATGAATCCGTCGTCGTCGACATGAGCGAGATCGCCGGTGTCGAGCCAGCCGTCGATGAGAGTGCCGAGCCCGCTGGTGATGTGGCCGCGGTCGTCACGGCCGGTGACGTATCCGGCGAAAATCGTTGGGCCGCTGATGACGAGAACGCCGGTCTCCCCTGCCGACAGCTGCGCCCACGCCCCGTCTTCGGTGATGCGGACGACCGCGATCTGCTGATAGGGCATGCGCTGCCCGACGGCGCCGGGGCGCGGCATGTCGGGGAAGCTGCGTGCACTGGCGCAGGTCGCCTCGGTGAGCCCGTAGCCCTCGACCAGCGTGACGCCCGTATGCGCCTGGAAACCCTCGCGCACGGCGAGCGGCAGCGGCGACGCGCCGACCATGGCGTAGCGCAGACTGGAGATATCAGCTTCTATCGGACACTGGGCCAGCACGGCGTACACGGTGGGTACCGCGCTCATCGCTGCGATCTTGTAGTGCTCCACGATATTCCAGAACTCCGCGTACAACGCGAAGTCCCGGTATCCGAGCGCCCCTGCCCACACCACCGACTGGCCCCGGTACAGCGGAGCGAGCAACGTGACGACCAGCGCGTTGACATGGAACAGCGGCAGCGCGGCAAAGACCACCGCGTCCTCGTCGAGCAGCGAGTTGGCGGCGATCATCCAGGCATTGGCGACCTCGCTGGAGTGGCGGTGCGCCGCCAGTTTCGGCACACCGGTGGTACCGCCGGTGTGGAACAGTGCCGCCAGGTCCGATCCGGCCGGGGGCGCACCGGCGAAACGCGTGGAATCCTGCTGGCCCGCAAGGTCTTCGAGGTATCCGACCCGGACTCCGGCAATCGAGGGCAGTTCCGGGGGCGGCGCGGAGACCGCGGTCGGCCGCAGCACCAAGAGCGCATCCACGAGTCCTTGGCCTGCCAGGCTACGCGCGGATGCCCAAGTGTCGGCAGCCAGTTCGGGGCCCGCGGTGATCAGGACACGAGCACCCGAGCGACGCAACAGTTCGGCGATGTGACTGCCGGACAGACCACCGTTGATCGGTGCCGCGATGCCCGCCAGTTGGGCGGCGAGGGTGGCGGGGATCAGTTCGGCGCAATTGGGTGCGATGAGCGCGACGGCATCGTGACCGCGGACACCCAACTCGTGCAGCAGGTTCGCATACCGGTGGACATCGGACAGGAGTTCGGTATAGCTGCGCCGCACTGGTTCCCGCCACCGCGAGGCGTCGGGCAACACGGTGATCGCGTTCTTCTCGGGCCACAGTGCCGCTGCACGGGCGAGCAGGGCGTATGTCGTTTCAGGTAGGCCGCGCGCGGCGAGAGGCACCGACTCGATGGCCGCCAAGTCCTCTGGAGCGACGTAGCGTGGCCACAGTAGTTCTTCGGTCGCGGCTTCGAGGGTCGGATTCTCTGTCATCGGGCGTACCTCACGACTGTGCGCTGGCGGCCCAGGTCGATGACGCCGTCACCGGTGCCGATGGCGGCTTCCATGACATCGCCGTCCTTCAGATACTTCGGGTTCTTGGCCTGGCCCTGGAAGAACAGCTTCCACTTGGCCTTCGGCGGCAGCAGTGACCCGATGATCTCCGCGATCTTGGGCGGGGCACTGATCGCAGTGCCGACCGGAGTCCCGGTGAGCAGCAGGTCACCGGCGTCCATCCGCTGGAATCGGGTCAGTTCGCGCAGGGTCTGCACCGGCCGGTAGATCATGTCGGCGACCGTCATGTCCTGGCGCGCTTCGCCATTGACCCACAGCCGCAGCCGCAGATCGGTGAACCGCTTCAGTTCATCGGCGTCCAGCAGCACCAGCGCCGGTCCCACCGGGGTGAAGGTCGGATACGACTTCGCCTCGTAGAACTGGGTTTTCGGCAACTGGACATCGCGCGCGGAGATGTCGTTGGTGACGACCAGACCCGCGATGTAGTCAGCGAGATTCTCCGCGGTGATCTGCGAGCCGACCGGCATCTCACGCCCGAAGACGAGACCGATCTCCACCTCGTAGTCCAGCAATGTCACATGGGCGGGCCGGATGACATCGTCGTACGGGCCGCTGATCGAACCCGACGTCTTGCGGAAGAACGTCAGCGGCACCGTCGCGGGATCCATGCCCGAGTCCTTGACGTGCGAGGCGAAGTTCGTCATCTGCGCCACCACCCGACACGGTGCGCTCACCGGGGAAACTAGCGAAAGAGTCTCCACCGCCGCGACATCTGTGCTCGACACCGCGGCGTCGATCGCCGCCCGGTCGGCCAGAAGTTCGCGGGTGGTCGTCGCCGCGGTGTCGATCCGAGCCGCGCCCGTGGCGTTCTGCACCCACCAGGCGTCAGCGGTACGTAGTACGGAAATGCTCATGAGTTGGCTACTTTCAGCAGGCCGCGCAGGCGGCGGAGATCGAATTCGTTGTCCTCACGCAGCGCTTCGACGATGGCGCGCGCTTCTCGCAATGACTCGGCCCCAGGCGTAAGGCCGAGGAAATCCTTGGTGGCCGGTGGCCCCCACTGCGCCAAGCCCGAGGCAGTCATCGGGGCCCAGCCCGGTTCGAGGGAGCAGTCGAACATGTCGCCGTCGCTGAAGTGCTCGACCATGAAACCGTCGGGATCGCGCCAGTAGTCGAAGATCTGGCTGCCCTGGATGTGGCGTCCGATTCCCCATGAACGGTGGTAGCCGTTCTCGTGCAGGAACTCGCCGCCAGCGGCCAGAGCGTCGAGGTCGGCGACCTGATACGCCGAGTGCACGTATCTGTTGGATGGCCCCAGCGTCAGCGCGAGCGTGTGATGGTCGGCCGGAGTCGAACCCCGGTCACAGCGAATGAAACTCATGACCGGCCCGCGGTCGCGCTGTTTCGGGTAGTAGAGGAAGTCGCTGACGATCAGCCCCAGGTTCTCCAGATACCAGTCGAGGGTTTCCCGGTACTTGGTGGTCTGCACGACAACGTGCCCGAGTCGTTGCACGCGAGCCGGTGCTCGCAGCGGCCGCTGCGTGGCGTTGATACGCAACACCTCGTGTCCGAGATTGAGCACGTGGGGCTGCTGCGGTTGCAAGGCAGGCAATTCATGGGTTTCGGCGACGACCCGAACCTGTAGCCGACTCGGATCGACAAGATCAACGGTCAGCCCACCGAGCGATTCCGGCAGGGGGACCGGTCGCACGCCGGTCGCGTCCGCGAGCCGCAGCAGGTCGGTGCCGTCGACGGCCCGGAAGGCCGGACCCACGAAGCGCGACCGAGCTCCTCGGCGGATCAGCACGCAGGGTGAGCCCGGGTCCGTTCCGCGCAGTTGCAGCTCGTCGGCAGTCCTCATCGCTGTCGTGAAACCGAATGCGTGAGCAAAGTTTTCAGCTCGTTCCAGATCGGGTTTCTCGAACTCCAGCCATGCGAGATCGAGCACCTTCACCACCGGATTGCGTGCTCGGCCGGGATGCTCTCCCGCCACTGCGCCGTGCTCGCTGTGCAGACCGCTGTGCACATCGTGATGGCCGCTCATCGACCACTCCCTTCCAGTTACTGACGATATCGTCACCTACGAGAAGGTAATCAGTCAAGAGATTCTGACAACTTCGTCAGTATTGAGTCAACGCGCTACCATGGCGTGCTAAGAAGTCGGCGAGAGGTGAACAGCGATGACCACGCAGACAGGCCCGGAACCCAACCGCCTGGAGCGACGTAAGGCGCGTACCCGCGCCGCGCTTGTGAGCGCGGCCCAGTCGTTTCTCGCGGAAGGCAAGCTCAACGTCCCGATCCTGGAGATCACCCAGGCCGCCGACGTCGGCATGGGGTCGTTCTACAACCATTTCGAGAGCCGGGAAGAGCTGTTCCACGCCGCGATCGAAGAGGCACTCGACCGTCACGGCGCCCTACTCGACGTGTTGTGCAAGGACATCGACGACCCCGCCCAGATCTTCGCGCAGAGCTTCCGCCTCACCGGCCGCCTACATCGCCTCACCCCCACCCTCAGCAAGGTGTTGCTCAGCGACGGCCTGAACCTCGCCACTTCACCCAAGGGACTCGCCCCACGCGCTCGACGCGATATCGAAGCCGCGATCGACGCCGGCCGATTCCGGGCCCGCGACCCGGAACTGGCGATGACGATCGTGGCAGGAGCGACGCTGTGCCTTGGACGGCTTCTCCACGATCAGCCGGAACGAGATGATGCCGCGGCCACCGACCAGGTCGCCGAGGATCTGCTGCGCATGTTCGGCGTACCACCAGAGGACGCGGAGGAGATCTGCCGCCGCCCGCTGCCTACGCTCGATACACCGTCCCAGGACAGCACCACCGTTTGATCCAAGGGCACGACTCGGCCCGACATCCATCTCCCCCATCCCCTGATCGAGGCATCGAACCCGCGATCAGCACTTCGGCAGAGACGCCACCGTGGCCGCTCATAGCCTTCCAACGGCCCATAGCGGCGATAGAGAGCGAATTCGTTGTACACCAGGGCATTCCGCATCCGGAGGACGCCTCTAACGACAACACGGAAGTTCGCTACGACACCCTCCAGAACCGATGCCGTGGAGCCCGACTCGCGGCCATTTCACGACATTCGGTTCAACATAGGGATCTGAACGTGTCGCGCATGGCTGACATTTTCCTCAGATATGATCTGCGTAACAGACCCGATTAATGGAGGTCCGATGACAGCCGAACCCGTAGTGCGCAACCGCGTCGATCGCCGCCGGGAACGCACCCGCAATGCGCTTCTCGGCGCCGCACGCAAGTTCCTGTCGGAGGGACGCTCCGCGGTGAGCATCCAGGAGATCACCGATGCCGCGGATGTCGGTTTCGGCTCGTTCTACAACCACTTCGACTCCAAGGAACAGCTGTTCGACGAAGCGGTGCGCTCGGTACTGCAGGTCTACAGCGAGATGCGCGACGGCATCGTGGCCATCTACGACGACCCGGCCGAGGTGTTCGCGGTGAGCTTCCGCATGACGGGCCGATTGCAGCGGCAGATCCCGGAGATGGTTCGGGTGATCCTGAATTCGGGCATGTCGATTCTGCTGCGCGATGAGGGCTTGGCCCCACGCGCCCGCCGCGACATTCTCGCCGCGCAGGAAGCGGGCCGGTTCGAGCCCATGGATCCCGACATGGCGGTCATGACTGCGGGCGGAGCCCTGCTCGGACTGCTGCAACTACTGGATGCCAGGCCGGATGCCGACGCTGAAGCCCTTGTCGACCAGATGACCTTTCGCATGCTGCGCATGTTCGGCATGACCAAGCGTGCGGCAGAGAAGCTGTCCTCGGGCCCACTGCCACAGCAGCCGCAACTGTAGATCTCCGAGGGGCTTTCACCCTGGGAGAAATCTGAAACTTGTTGTACGCCAACGGCTGATCCACGACAACACGGAAAGCTTGTCTCGCCTGCCCGAGTGACGTCCAACGCTCTTTGATCTTATCAGCTTGATCGAGGGTACCTTCAGACCTGACGGTTCTCTCAGAAAGTCTGATCAGGAGTGTGCGGTTCGAGATGTCCCTGGTAGCTGGTGAGCTCGGGAGCGAGCGCCATCGAGTTCTGGTCGTCGACGATGACGACAACGTGCGCGAATCGCTGGAACGCGGTCTAACGCTCAGCGGGTTCGATGTCTGCACCGCGATCGACGGCGTCCAAGCGATCGCTGTGTCCCGCGCGGAGCAGCCCGATGTCATCGTCCTGGACCTGCAGATGCCGAAACTGGACGGACTCGGATTCATCATGGCCTTCCGCGCCTTCGGCAGCGATGTACCCATTTGCGTACTCAGCGCGCGGAACGAAGTCACCGACCGGATCGAGGGTTTGGAAGCCGGTGCGGATGACTACCTGGTCAAACCGTTCTACTTCGACGAGTTGACGGCCAGGTTGAATGCCTTGCTGCGCCGACCACGCGGCACCTCGACCGTCACCCAGGATGCGATCACGATCGGTTCCCTGCACATCGAGTTCGCAAGCCGACGGGTACTGAGTTCCGGGGTCGAGGTCACGCTGACCCGACGCGAGTACGAACTGCTGACGGTCCTGGCGAACAACTGCGGGACAGTGATGACGCGCGAACAATTGCTGGAGCGGGTCTGGGGGTACGACTTCGCGACAAGAACGAACGTTGTCGACGTATTCGTCGCCCATCTGCGGCGCAAACTGGAGGCATGCGGTGAACCCCGGCTCATCCAGACCGTGCGCGCTGTCGGCTATGTCCTGCGTAAGGAACCCGCGTGATGCCCGCGTTGTCCTTGCGTACCCGCGTCGCCATCGCCGCAGCCCTCGGAACCGCGATCGTCGTTGGGGCCCTGGCGATATTCATGTCGGCCGCGATCGCCAGCAACAACATCAAGCATCTGGACGAAAAGCTCGACGGCACTGCGGATCTGATCGAGCTCAATGTCGATATCGCACAACTGGTCATGGGCCGCCTCGGCGACGCCGGCGCATTCGCGGTCACGCTGTGGCGTGAGGACACCGTGCTGGCGAGCACCTCGACACCGCTCCCCCGGCTGGCAGACGGCTATCGAACTGTCCAGCTCGGGGCGGTCGGATACCGAGTGAAGACGGTGACTCTCAACGACTCTCGTATCGGCCCGCACACGCTGTCGGTCGCCTTTCCGGTCAAGGCCGCGGAGTCCGTCACTCACGAACAGCAGCAACGCGTCCTGCTGCTGGGTACCGCCGCTATCGTCGTCGCCTCGGCGCTCGGTCTGATCTTCGGCGGCGCCGCTATTCGTCCGCTGGTCGCCCTGACCCAAAGGATCAGCCGCGGCGAGCAATTGCCCGATCAGAGCGGCGCCGGGGGGATCCGCGAGGCCAACCAGCTCTCGGCCGCCGTCACCACCATGCTCGGCCGGATCGCCATCGCTCAGCGACAGACCACGACCGCGCTCGAGACTGCGCGTACCTTCGCCTCCACTGCCGCTCACGAACTGCGCACACCGCTCACCGCGATCCGAACCGATCTCGAGATCGTGCGCGGTTTGGAGCTCCCTCCGGACAAGCGAATCGAGATCCTCGACGACGTCCTGCGCAAACAGGCCGGTGTTGAGTCCACACTCACCGCTCTCGAACTGCTTGCCTCCGGCGAACTGAACGAGGGCGACCGCCGGGTTTTGACGGACATCGTCGAAATCGCCGATCAGGCCGTCCGCGACGCCACCCAGCTCTACCCTGACGTCCGCATTCGAGTCCGCAGCAATCCTCCGCTGGAAGTCCGCTGTTCGCCTGCCGGAATCCGCCTCGCGCTCGACAACGCGATCACCAACTCCGTCCGGCACGGCCGGGCCACGCGCATCGATATCACCGCGGATCGCACTGTGAACCGCGTACGGATCGCCATCGAGGACGACGGCGCCGGAATCGACGAGAGTGAACGTGCCGCAGTGTTCGGGCGCTTCTACCGCGGCGCGGGCGCTGCGCGGGAAGGATCCGGGCTCGGCCTGGCACTCGTTGCCCAGCAGGCCGAATTACACTGCGGTAAGGCATATTTCACCGACAGCGACCTCGGTGGCATTCGACTCGAACTCGATATCGCCGATGGTTCTGCATCCGACGCATCGGGTGTTTCTTAACGAATCCCTCAGAGATCACCGGCCGATACCTTCATCCCCGCTTCATAGGGTCTGCAGTACAGACGAGATTCCGCGGCGGTATGCCTACGCCGCGGACGAGCCCGGGCTCGCGGTCTGTCTATCATCCTGATGAAAGGTTCGGACTCCATGCCGGATGCGCGCGACCGCGCCTTGTTCCGTGATTTCGCATTCTGGACGCAGCGAATCGTTCTCGCCCTAGCACTGGTGATCCTTCTGCCGTCCACGATGCTGATGGCGGGCAACGCGACCCTCGCGAGTGCCGCGCCCGATGACAGCGGCTTCGACTTCTGGGTCGATTCGAGTATGGGCCCCATCAAGTCCCGCGTCTTCCGCGCCGCCGATGGCAATACGGATCGAGTGGTGTACGCGCTCGACGGCATGCGAGCCCGCGACGACCTCAATGGATGGGAGATCGAGACCGACGTTCCGCGGCGACTGGCCGACCAGAACATCAACGTGGTCATGCCTGTCGGTGGACAGTCGAGCTTTTATACCGACTGGAGAGGCCCTTCGACCTTCCTCGGCATCCCGGCCGGGTCGCTCTCGATATCGTCGGGATCAGGTGCAACGCAAGCATTCTCGGCCGGGCCCGGGAAGTCCAACACGTACAAATGGGAAACCTTCCTGAGCCAAGATCTGCGTAACGCACTGCGAGATCGACTCGGCTTCAACACAAGTCGAAACGGCGTATTCGGCTTGTCCATGGGCGCCAGCGCCGCGCTTGCGCTGGCTGCGGACCATCCTGACCAGTTCAGTTTCGCAGGCGCGTTCTCCGGCTACCTCTCCCTCACCGGTCCCGGCATGCTGCCCGCCCTCCGTCTCGCGATGCTCGACGCCGGGGGTTACAACCTCGACTGCATGGTTTCCTCGATCTTCGATCCCAAGTGGCAGCGGGTGGATCCGTTCCTCTTCGCTCCAACTCTGATCGCCAACAAGACCCGCCTGTGGGTCTCGTCATCGAATGGACTCCCCACGTCCGCGGACGGGTTCAGCTCGGACACCTTCAACGGAATGGCGCTGGAGTCCCTCGCATTGTCCAACACCCGGACATTCCAGATCCGGATGAACATGCTGCGGGCAACGAACATCACCTACGACTTCCCGGCCGCCGGAATCCACAACTGGAAGAACTGGCAGGACGAGGCCACCCGAATGATCCCCGACCTCTCCGCCAACATCGGCTGAGATCAGGCAAGTAAGCAGGAGCAACACAGATGCGAACATTGAGATCCGTTGTGGCAGCGGCCGTCTGGACGGTCTTGGGAGCCTCCGCCATATACGTCGGACACTCCACAGCATCGGCAGATACCGAATGCCCGAACCTCTACGTCGTGGCAATTCCCGGGACATGGGAGACCGGAGCCGACAAGCACACCACAGGTCCGGGGATGTTGGCCGGTGTCACTGACGGACTGCCGGGTTCGACGCAAGTCGCCTATGTCGACTACGCCGCTACTGCCTTTCCGTGGGAAGGCAACATCTATGGCGATTCGAAGAAGGGTGCGATCGACAATGCCCGCGGAATGATCGGGGCGATGGCGCAGCGCTGCAATGCCACGCATATCGCCATCGTCGGATACAGCCAGGGTGCGGACGCGGCGGGTGACCTCGCCATGGAGATCGGCAGAGGCGACAGCGTGGTCCCGCCGTCCCGGATCGCGGGCGTCGGCCTGATCTCCGATCCACAGCGCTCGCCCACCGACATCGCGGTTGGCCCACCGGTCGGCGGCGCCGGAGCGGAAGGCCCCCGCGCTGGCGGATTCGGCCAGGTGAGCGGGAATGTCCGAACGGTATGCGCGGTGGGCGACCTGTATTGCTCGACCGAGGACGATGACTTCGTGACCCGGTTCGCGGGCTTCGTCGCGAGAACCTCGGGCGCTGCCTCGACCAACCTGTGGCAGTACCAGTTCCAGGCCGCCATGCTGCTGGCCGACATCAGGGAACACGGTGGACTCCCGGCGATACAGGCACAGTTCGGCGAGGACGCGAGCAAGCAGCGCGCCGAGCAACTCGCACGCTTCTATGGCACCGGGACCCATACCTCCTACGGCACCTATCAGGTCGGAGAAGGCAAGACGGCGCTCAACTGGATGCACGATTGGATCGCCGGCATGGCCTGAATTGGCCCCACACACGTCGCTGCCCTGTTGCCCAAACAGAATGACTTGGGCAACAGGGCATTTCAGTGTCACGCAGTGCGCAACGATGCCTCGGAGGTCGGCTGACGCCCAGGACGGAGGACAGCGCGGGTGGCCTCAGCGAGATCGGAGGGCCTCACCGGCTGCGCCGTGGTACCAACCTGCGTTTTCCTTGCCCGGGTATGCCGAGGGAGGCCGAGGGATGTTGTTGAGGAACCCTACGACAGCCTGGGCATACTGCTCGATGGTGTCCGGGTCGATCTTCGGGAGGTCGTCTACGGTCACAGTGTCTTTGCCGATCCACAGCCTGAGTTGAGTCGCGATGTAGCGCAGGTCGTAGAAGGTCGGATAGACCTCGACGGGGTCCTTCTCGATGCCGGTGAGCCGGTAGGCCGCGGCCATGGCCGTGCGCACCGAGGTCTCCACTGTGAACACGGCGTCCTCTTCCGTCTCGACGTACTGGCCCATGAACGCAAGGTTGGTGCATCCCTGGGGAATTCCGTGCGGGCGGTCCGCGATCTTGCGGGGCATGAATTGGCTTGTGATGTAGGGCATCATGCAGGTCGACACGTAGGAGTGGGCGACCAGGTCGTCATACATGTCCAGCATGCCCAGGTGGTAGAGCAGTTCGGCGAGGATCTCGTTGCCCGTGCAGTCCGACATGGGCTTCTTGACGTAGTCGCCGACATTCTCACCGTAGAGCCCGTAGCCCCAGAAGACCTCGACGTCGTCGGGCTGGTCTTCGAAGAACGGTTTGTGATGCAGGATGATGCTCATATCCCAGCTGCTGTCGATGAAGCTGATGATCCCGCCATTGCCGGCCTTGCTTCCCGAGACCTCTTCGAGCCGTTTGATGAAATCCGGGTATCCCTTGATGGTCGGGAAGAAGCTCACCCATTTGGTCTTGTCGACGTCGGAGATGAAGGTCGCGGGGTTGCCGAATTTCGGGTCGCGCTCGGCCAGCTTCTGCCATACGGAAAAGACGCCGAGGTCATCGGTGTCGCGGTCGGTAGGCGCCACGGTGGTGTTGTCACCGTAGCGGGCGTTCTGACTCATGCTTCCGTTGGTGAACAAGACCATGTCGGTCGGGGTGATGCCGATGACGGTGCGTTCGCCGTCGAGCACGACGTCGATCCCGGTGACGGTGTTGTTGTCCGGAGTCAGCTGAATCTCCTTGACGTCCGCGTGAATATGCATCTGAACGCCCTTGCTTCGCAGGTGGGCGAGGAGCGGCTTGATCAGGGCGTCATATTCGTTCAGGTCGGTGTGCAGGATGCCGTGCAGCCACGGGACGACTTCGTTGAGGTGGGAGAACCTGCGGAAGTAGCGCTTGGCTTCGATCACGCTGTGGTACCGCTTGAAGGCCAGCATCGTGTGGAATCCGTACCACAGGTTCGTGGTGAAGAACCGCTCGGGGAAGTACTGCTCGATGCTGACGCCTTCGAGTTCATGCTCGGGTACGAAGAACAGCCCGTTCATCAACTGAGCCAACTCGTCGTCGAGCCCGAATCCCGCAACCTCGTGAACCTGCCCGCGGTTCTCGAGCAGCCGGTATTCGCTGTGGATGGGGTTGTCACGGTTGAAGTCGACGACGTCGTCGAGCACGGTGCGCCCCGGGTTGCGCAGTGAGGGAACCTTGCTCCACAGGTACCAGAAGCACTCCATGTAGGGCTCCAGCTCACGCTCCCCGCGACACAGGTATCCCATCTCACCTGCCGTGCCATCCATCGAGCCGCCCAAGGCGGGCAGCTTCTCGTAAATGTGGACGTTCTCGCCGGGCAGGTGGCAGTCCTCGGTGAGGAACAGTGCTGCGGACAGTCCCGCCATGCCACCGCCGATGATGTGCGCCTGCCGCTCTTCAATGCCCTCGGGGGGTCGAGCGTTGTAATGGAGTTCGTAGATCTTCATGATGTGGCGCCCTTTCCTGTGAGTGGCACCGAGCGATGGGGGCATGCGCCCGGCGTTCAAATCGGCAGTCCACCTCGTCAGCGTGGCTCCGACGGCAGCCGCTGGATCCCACGTACGAGCTTTTTTGACTATATCGTCAGATTTGACTAATTCATCTAGTTGTCGCGGCGTGAATCGTCCTACAACGGCCACCGCATGCGACCCACGTCACCAACGGCCAGAACAGGCATCTACTACACCCGGGACAACCGGATGCGACAACGAAAATGCCCTGCCGACCAAGCAAGATCGCTTGGACAGCAGGGCATTTCGGGTGAAATCAGTTCGCCGGAGCCTGGACGGACGGCTCATTGATGGTGGTGAAGTACTGCGCCGCAGCCAGGATCGCGACGGGCGCGGTCACGAGCAACTGACCGGCGAGAACACCCATGAAGCCGATGGCCGCCACGCCAGCGATGCAGCCGACCACACCGCCGGGCAGAGATCCGAACATGGCGCTCAGGGCGCCGGTCAGAGTCGCACCGGACAGCGCACCGAGAACGCAGCCCGCCGCAGCACCGCCGACGCCACCTACCAGGGTGCCGATAGTGGCACCCGTCGAGATGGTGTCCTTCATGCGGTTCCAGGCCGCCTGCTCCCGCTCGTAATCACTCTTGAAGTGAACCTGGTCCTCGTAGGGCAACGCGACCGGCTTGTAGACCGCCTTGTCCACGGCAAGCTCAGGGGTCAGTGTCGCGACGTGGTCGCCGATTTCAGCGGCGATCGGGAAGACGAAGTCGTCGACACGGAAGTTCAGCTCGGTACCCGCGACGGTGCTTCCATTCGGAGCCTTGATCTTGAACACGCCATTCTCGACCACCATGGAACCGGCATCGGTGCGGATCACGGTGCTGGCGTCGGAATTGGTAGCCGTGTAGTCGATCACTCCACCATCGGCGGCGGAAGCGGGCGCCGCATTAACGGTGCCTGCAGTTCCGCACAGAGCAGCGATAACCAGCGCTGAAACGGCGGCGTATTTTCTCTTATTCATGTGGTGAGCCTCAGTGACGAGTTCGGGTAGGACGAGAGAAATCGAAGACGGCCCCAGCCAACACGCCGTTAACTATATTCGAGCATCCGTTCACTACGCGTTCATATTCAGTGCCGCACAACTGTCGATTTTCGACGAAACCGCAGCTAGACCACAGCAGAAACATTCTCGTCCGTTTACCATCAGCACGACGTCGCCGATTTTCTTAATTGATTCAAAATCGAATTCTTAGAATCGCAACAATCGACAGATACAGACCAGGCAAGACGAAAAACCAGCCATGGTCTCGAATTACTCAGCACATACCTGTGCGAAATGCGAGCGTTAGACGAACCGGCCCGACCGCCGATTCACACGGCATTATTCAGCCGCACGCTGCGCCCCCGTCGGCTATCCGATGATTGCTTGACCGGGCATGCCGCAGGTGCTGCCTGCCGGAGCACCGGTCAGGCGCTGGCCGATCCAGTCGAGGGCGGCGGGGCTCCCGGCCACATTGCCGGTGAGGTGCTCGACACCTGGCAGCCGGTGGTAGGTGACGTTGACTCCGCGGGCGCAATAGTCACCGATGAGACCGTCGGTATCGCCAATGGGTGAGGTTTCGTCGTTCATGGCGTGGTAGATGTACGGTGGCATCGACGGCGTACCGTAACCTCCCGCCCGCAAACCGGCGGCGACATCGGCGATCGCCGGGATGTCAAGCAGCCCGACACCGCCCGGGGTCACGGTGTGGTCGGACAAACGCATCATCGGGTACGCCGACTCAGGTTGCAGCAGGCACGCATTGCCGACGGTGTTGCGGAATCCCGGATCGAGGAAGTAGGACTCCATGCCGAGTTCGGGGTAGGCGCGGCCGAGGCCCAGCGCCGCGGCTGGGGCCAGCGATCCGGAGAAGGTGCCGTCGATCGCCCGCGCGGTCGCGGCGATATCCACGGTCACACCGCCCGCGGCGACCCCCCGTGCAGGTTCAGCTCGGGCGCATAGTGGGCGGCGAACTCACTACCACCTGCGCCGCCGGAGTATCCGAAGATCGCCGTCGGCGTCGCAGGACCAAGCAGACCCGCAGGCACGAAGTTCACTGCGTTGCTCGCCTACTCGCCGAGACTTTCCATACCGGTCATCGCCGAATGGATCAGCCGCGTCCCCGACTGGATCGACTGGCAGCGTGCCGGCGACCCGATCACCTTCCATCCCGACGACAACGAAGCGCTGCGAGAACGTTCGAAACCCTCACTGGCACAGGAGAAATAGCCACACACGCACGAATTCGATCGTTCACCGAAACGGGATGGCGACCCGTCACCGTCATCTCCCGACGCTATCCCGGGGACATCGGCGGCCACCTACATATCATCCGTATCACCAAGACAAGCGGTTGATCCGACCGGGCCAAACAGTCACGAACTCTTTTCCCGGAGTGTCGAATTCGTCGATCCACAGTTGCGAGCAGACTCTCCCGAGACCACCACAGCTTCGATAGTCGACTTGGCACCACTCAATCCCTTGCGATACAGGCGATTCCATCCTTGCCGACACCAGCACACTCTGGCTGGATCGCCGACAACCTCATGCAGCTTGTGGAACGAATCGCAGCGCCGACGACCCAAACCCTACCGGTTCGTTCCAATTCACGAAGCGGTCCCGTTCGGTCGTTAGCTTGGCCGCATGGAGGTTTCTGTCCGTCCGGCACTGATTCCGGATGTCCCCGAACTTGCGCGCGTGCTGGGCACAGCGTTCTCTGATGATCCGATGATCACCTGGATGATCCCGCAGGATGCGGAACGGCCACGTCGCGCGGCCGCTCTATTCGGCACGCTCGTCCGCCACCATTATTTGCGCCACGGTGGGGTAGAGGTTGCGTTTGACGATGCCGGGGCCATGGTGGGAGCCGCCGCTTGGGCACCGCCCGGCACCTGGCACATTTCGAAGTACGCCAGTCTCCCCCAGCTTCCGGGCCTGATCTACGCCCTCCGGGGCCGGCTGATGCTGGCGGGCCGAGCGACGGACAGAATGGCAACAGTGCACCCTCGGGAGCCGCACTGGTATCTCGCCTTCGTTGGCACACTGCCTTCCGCGCGCGGCCTCGGCTACGGACAGGCGTTGATGAACTCACGCCTCGACCGCTGTGACATCGATCGAATTCCGGCATATCTCGAGTCCAGTCGGCCTGACAACGTGCCTTACTACGAGCGGTTCGGCTTCGAGTCCGCTGATGAACTCGACACCGCGCCTAGCGCGCCGCCGCTGTGGCCGATGTGGCGGCCGCCGGGCGGGCTCGACTAGCGCGACCGACCGGTGCGAGTTCGCCGCCCGCATCAGCGGGTGGCGCTTCGTCCAGAAGGGATGTGTCCGAATCCAGTTGCCGGTTTGACCTCGTGTTGACTGGCAGCGTAGCCACCGGTGGAGGTGATGCCGGTGGCTCGGAAGCCGGAAGTGTGCCAGCCCAAACCTCCGAAAGGTCATCACAATCCCGACGGGCCCCGCATCTGACATAGAGTCAGTAGTGGTCGAAATGTCCGTACGGACCGGAGTGAGGTGCTTCATATGCCCGCGGTAACCGAGCAGCCTGAGGATTGGACGGAGCCAGGTGCCTACGAGATCATCCAGGGGATACACCGCGTGCCCCTTCCAATCCCGCTAGACGGGCTCGGGACTGTCAACTCCTACATTCTCGAAACGATCGATGGACTGATCGTCATCGACCCGGGCTGGTATGGGCCGGACACGGAACAGGCCATGCGCGCGGCACTTGGCCAGCTGGGCTACAACCTGGACGACGTCACCACTTGCCTTGCCACACACCACCATTGGGACCATTACTCACAGGCGTACGCCTGGCGCGCCACGCTCGGGGTCGAGTTGTTGACCGGCCACGACGAGCGCCACAGCATCACCGAGTTCCGTAGTCGTTTAGGCAGGTTCCCCAACCACGCCCAACTACTGGGTCGCTGCGGAGCACCGGGACTCGCCCGGGAACTCGCACGCACCAAGCCACCGGAGAACGAGTCCGGAATCTCATTCGGACCACCCGACCGCTGGCTCGACCACGGCGACCGAATCGAGCTCCGCGATGGGGAGCTCGAAGTGATCTCAACACCCGGCCACACGCGTGGACACGTCGTTTTCCACCACAACCAGAGCCGATTGCTGTTCTCCGGCGACCACATTCTGCCGCATGCCACTCCATCGATCGGTCTCGAATGGATGCCCGAGCCGCATCCACTTCGCTCCTACATCCGCTCTCTGGAGTTAGTCCACGACCTACAGGATTCCGTCGTCCTACCGTCCCACGGTCCGGTGACCGTCAGCAGCCACAGGCGCGTGGACGAGCTATTGCACCACCACCAACGACGCTTGGACGAGATTTGCGACGCGGTCGCCAATGGGGCCGCCACCACCTACGAGGTGGCTCAGACATTGCGCTGGACTCGGCGGAATCGACTACTGGACGAGCTGCCGATCGATCACCAACTGTCCGCAGTCACCGAGGTTCGCGCGCATCTGGATGTGCTCACAATGCTCGGCCGCGTCAGTTACACCGACCACACCGACGTGCGGGCATACGCGCTAAGCACGTAGGCGTGCATTGACACCAAGTCGGCAATCTACAGCTCGGATAACCACAGGTAGAAGCATCAGAACAGCGGGACACGTTCCTGCAGAACAACTTCGGGACATGCAACAGCTCGAGTGATCTGCATTTTCAGGCGAACCCCGCATTGCGATCCTGACAATCGGTCAGTAACCTAGCTCACGCCCGTGCCTCGGGGAGGCAAATGAGGCGAGTCAGAGCGTGATAGCAGTACCGCGAGGAGACATACGCGTAATGAGGGTGGCAGCCACCGACGCAGCAGTGGACCGAGGTTCCGGTGGCACCAGCTACCTCCGGAACATTTGGCACCGAGTGCGCAGTCCCGGATCGATCCGCACTCGGGTCCTGGCCCTCGTTCTAGTCCCCAGTGCGGCGCTGATGATCATGGGCGGCACGTTCTCGGCCGCCCTCGTCAAGGACGGGATCGAGGCGCGGCAGTGGTCGGACGCGCTCAGCAGCCACATTCCGCTGCTGCTCGACTTCGTCCTCGCGCTTCAAGAGGAACGAACCGACAGTCTGCTCGCCGCTACCGGCGACTCCACGGCCGCAAGCAAACTCGGGGCGTTGCGGACGACGACCGACGTGGTCCTGCAGAGGACCACCGACGTCGGGCCCGAGTTGCAGAAGCTCAACTCCGAGGCGGTTTCCCGAAGCTTCCCCGCGTTCATCGCTGCTCTTCAAAAACTGCCGACGATCCGAAAGTCCGTTGACGAGCACCGTGCAACGCCGACCGATATCGACGGCGTGTACTCCGATCTGACCAGCACGCTGGTGACCGGCTTGAACGACATGGGACGCGCCTCCAAGGATCCCGAGAGCGTCGGGGTAGAGATGGTCGCTGCGTATCTCCTCCACGCCGCCGACCTACATTCCCGATCGGTCGGCTTGGCCAGCACTGTAATCGCCGACGATGGCGCTTTGGCACCACGCGAACGGCTCATGTATCAGCAGTTCGTCGGTGGCTTCCGAAGCCAGCTCGATGCGACGACACCGCAAATGACCGCCGCCTCGCGCAGCCTGTACGGGCAGCTGACTGCGGGTCCGGATTGGCAACTGGTATCGACCGCGGACGAAGGGCTGAGCGCGACAGGAACGCTATCGGTTCCATCGGCCGAATGGACTGCGGCGCAAACCCGTATCAGCGACAAACTGCGCACACTCTGGTCCGAAAGCTATCGTCACGCGCAGGACGTCTCCGCTTCCGAGGCGAATAGTCAAATCGAGCAATCCTCGATCGCAGGCATCGCTGCCCTTGCCGTCGCCGTTGTGACGCTACTCATTTCAATCAGGATCGCCACGTCGCTGGTCCGTCGGCTTAAGTCGCTCCGGAACAAGACGCTCGAGTTGGCGGAACACACCCTTCCGTCGATGATGCAGCGATTGCAGGACGGGCACGTTGTCGACGTCGACAGTGAACTCGGCCGGGCAGACGAGGGCAGTGACGAACTCGGGCAGGTAGCCGAGGCAATCTATTCCGCGCAGCGGGCCGCCCTCACCGCCGCGGCGGCAGAAGCGCAGACCCGCAACGGCTTCAACAAGGTCTTCCTGGACATCGCCCGGCGCAGTCAGGTCGTGGTTCATCAGCAGCTCGCAGTATTGGACACCGCGGAGTCCAAGCAGGACGATCCCGAGCACCTCGAATTACTGTTCCAGCTCGACCATTTGGCGACACGCGCACGCCGCAATGCAGAGAACTTGCTTATCCTCGGCGGCGGTCAGCCAGGCCGCAAATGGCGCCGCCCGGTAAGCCTCGAGGACATCGCGCGCAGCGCGATCTCTGAGACACGAGACTTCGCCCGCGTGAATGCGGTCAGGCTCCCGGAAGTCTCGGTGCACGGCAAGGTCGTCGCGGACCTCATCCACCTGCTCGCAGAGCTGGTGGACAATGCTACGGCCTTCTCTCCGCCTGGCTCTCCGGTCGCGTTGCGCGGCAATCTGGTCGGCAATGGCGCGGTCATCGAGATCGAGGATCAAGGGCTCGGAATCCGACCGGATGATCGGGACCGGCTCAACGAATTGCTGGTCAGCCCACCCGATTTCCAGCAGATGGCCAGCACAGGTCACCGACAACTCGGCTTGTTCGTCGTCGGCCAGCTAGCGCAACGGCACAACATCAAGGTGAAGCTCTCGGAATCAGCCTACGGCGGCATCAGCGCGGTCACCCTGATACCCGCTGCGCTGTTGGACGGAATCGCCGAAGCTCAACACAACGTAGTTGACGAACAGGGATTTCTCGCATCCAACAGCCCCCTCCACCCGGTCGCCCCAACAAGTACCGAAGACATGCCTGATCTTTACGAGCCCTACTACGAGCCCGAGAGCCTATTGCCTCCGCAGCCAGCACGAGAATCGTTCGCGTCCATCCAGGTCGAAATAGCACCGTCCGAGCGCCCTCTCACGGTGGTCCGAACATCGAGCTCGGGCGAAAGGGGCCGGGCCCCGCTACCCAAGCGCGCGCGGCAAACCCACCTGGCACCACAACTGCAGATCGAGGACACGACAACGCAGCACGCTCTTTCACAAGGACCGCCGACAAGCCCGGCCAGGGCGGCACGCCGCAGCGCAGCAGACGCGCGAAACGCCATGTCGTCCCTGCAGAAGGGAACCCGTCAAGGACGCGGGTTCGACACCCAAACTATGAATCGAAATGGATGGCCCGGGAATGAATAACTTTGCCGCATTGGGTGCCTCGGTGAGCGGCCTCGATTGGCTGCTCGACGACCTGGTCGGCCGGCTGGCCGGCGCTGAGAAGGCGGTGGTCCTCTCCGAAGACGGACTAGTGATCGCGCGGTCCGGGAATGTCGTACGTGAAGAGGCCGAGCATCTTGCAGCGATGGCTGCAGCGCTCGGCAGCCTGGCTCGCGGAGTAGGCAGCCAATTCGCGAAAGGCGCTGTGCAGCAGACGGTGATTGAGCTCGAATACGGCTACCTGGTTGTGACCGAGGCCGGATACGGCGCGTGCCTGGCGCTGCTCGCCTCGGCGGACTCGGATCTGGGCATGGTTGCCTACGAGATGAATGTGATCGTGCAGCAGGTCGGGGACAAGCTATCCGCGTCGCCACGTGTGCGCATGTCCGGCTCGATGACTCAGCAGCGGCCATGACATACGACGACCATGACCATTGGCTCGATGACGATCCCGGCCCGCTTGTCCGTCCGTTCGCAGTAACCCGCGGGCGGGCTGGACGGAACCTTCATGAGCTGGACATGATCACGCTGGTCGTCGCGGTCCACTCTGCGACAGATACCGCGAGTCTGGATCGGGAGTACGAAGAGATCCTCCGGATGTGTCAAGGGAGACCGGTCTCGATCGCTGAGATCGCCGCTCATCTGAACCTTCTGCTCGCTGCTGTCAAGGTGCTCGTCAGCGACCTGATTGCTGCGGGGTATCTGATCTACCGGTCACCCACCACAACATTCGACAACCCGGATCTGGGACTCCTGCAGGCGGTGCTCGATGGAATTCGCAATGCGTGATACTGCACCGGAACTCGGTGTCCAATCCGTCAAGATCCTTGTCGCGGGCGGCTTCGGTGCCGGCAAGACGACCTTCGTGGGGGCTACCAGCGAGATCCCGCCCCTTCGAACCGAAGAACGTCTGACGGACCTCAGCACGTCGGTCGACGACCTCACCGGTGTCGAGTCCAAGACGACCACCACCGTCGCACTCGATTTCGGCAGGATTACCCTCAGCTCGCAGCTCGTCCTGTACCTGTTCGGTACACCGGGCCAGGAGCGGTTCTGGTTCATGTGGGGCGAGTTGTCGATGGGCGCACTCGGAGCGGTCGTCCTCGCCGACACCCGTAGGCTCGATCAGTCCTTCGCTGCGGTCGACTTCTTCGAATCCCGCGGAATCCCCTTCATTGTCGCCGTCAACTGCTTCCAAGGAGCAGACCTCTACGACGAGGACGAAGTGCGCACTGCGCTGGATGTCCCAGACCAAGTACCGGTTCAACTCTGCGACGCCCGCAATCGCGACTCTGCGAAGCTGGTGCTCGTCAAGTTGCTCGAGTACCTCATTGCCAGCGCATCCCCGACGAGGGCGCTCAACTGATCAAGCTGTTCCATATACACAGCTGCCACACTGGGTTTGATCGATGCCTGGTGCGAGTACTCGGGCTTACCCGCCAGTTCCGCCAGGCACCGCACCGCATGAAGGCACCGCGCGAATCCCCCTGCGCCGTCGATGATTTTCGCCAGATGTGACGATTCCTGTATCGACTCGAACTGACTAGGCGGTTATGAGTCGTTGGCACAATCCCCGGTCCTCGGGGTCGATTACGACAAACCCAGCGGTGCCCTCACTCTCGGGCACCGCTGGGCAGCAGCCATATTCACGAAACGGAACGTCGGTTGGCCACCCTGCCGTCCCGATCTGATGCGACCGCGAATCGCTCCAGGTCTGATGTATCTGACGTGGGTGATCAGGGCGCGAGCGACGTATCCGCTCTGCGCAGGACGTCGAGGATTGTGTCGACCGATTGAGCGCCGGACATCCCGAAGGCGCGATCGACAACATAGAACGGGACACCGTTTACACCGAGCGCCCTGGCTTGGCTGATGTCTTCGTGGACCTGATCGGCGAATTCCCCGGCTTCAAGCGTGTACCGAGCAGCCTCGGCGGGCAACCCGACATCGACTGCGAGGCGGACCAATACCTCAATGTCGTCAATCGGCTCACCTTCGATTAGTGCCGCCCGCAGAAGTCGCTCGTGCATCGCGTCGCCCAGGTGATGTGCACCGGCCAGGTGAGTCAAGCGTTGGGCGTCAAAGGTGTTGGCCGTAACGGCCTTGTCGAGCCGGTAGGCCAACCCCTCCGCCGCGGCAAGATCTGTGACGCGGTCGTTCATAGCCTTGGCCTGGGTCGCGGTGACGCCATGCTTGCGGGAGAGCATCTCGAAGGTCGGGATGTTCTCGCCGCGAAGCTGCGTCGGGTCGAGCTGAAAGCTACGCCAGATCACCTCGACGTCAGCTGCGTGCTCGTACCGAGCAAGCGCGTGCTCCAGGCGTCGCTTACCGATGTAGCACCACGGGCAAACGAGGTCGGACCAGACTTCGACTTTCATGACTGTCTCCGTTCTCGTTTCAGCATCCGGCGCCATCGACGGCGCAGGCATCGCTGTTCGTCGTGTCGACAACTACAAGAGAGGTTGTCGGCGTATCTTCGGCAGTATCGGCCGTTCGGCCTTCGGTTTCAGCCATGGCGTTGCACCTTTCTTCCGACCTATCGACCGAGTTCTACACAGCCTCAACGAGTTTCGCGGCCAGGTTCTGCGCCCGCGTCGCAGCTTCGTCGTGAGCTCGGTAGCGCGACTCCTCATACATCGGGAGCAATTCCGACATCGACGGGTCGACCGCCGCACCCGTCAGTTCCGGAACAATGAACTCGACCTCCATACCCAGCATCATTTCGAAAACGCCTCGGAGATAGTTCTGTACGTAGTCGTAGCCTTCGCGTGGAGTGCCCGGTCCGTAGGCACCGCCGCGGCTGGCGATGATGATCACAGGCTTGCCAGCGAGGGTGGCAGCCCCCATGGCGGTTCGACCAATGAGAACGACATTGTCGATCCACGCCTTGAGGGTGGACGGTACTGAAAGGTTGTACATCGGTGCGCCGATCAGTACCGCATCCGCGGCCTCGAGTTCTTCGATCAGCTCCTTGCGCTCAGCGAACGCCGCAGCTTGCTCCACCGTGTGCTCCTCCGGGCTGAGGTAGCCGGCATGCTGCGCGGCAGCGGAAATGTGTGAGGCGGGATTCGCGGCGAGGTCGCGGTAGATCACGAACCCATCCGGGTGCTGCTGCAGCCATGATGTCCGGAACGTGTCTGCGACGGCGCGAGAAGCCGAATCGGACACCGGCAGAACCGACGAGTCGATGTGCAGGAGAGTTGCCATGAGATGCCTCCGTTGGTTGAAGAGAAGTGCTCAGCACATTTATTACTATTTGTGCGTAGCCACATGATGCGTCAGAATCGAAGGCGATACAAAAGGCACATTGATGTGCGTACCGAAAGGAAATGTGCGTGAGGAACGCCCCAATCCCCCCGACGCCCGGCGTCGCGCCACCCGGGATCTGTGCTCGATGGCCTGCTGAGAGCGTGGAGATCATCCGGCAGGTCCTGGAACGGACCGGAGACAAATGGACCATTTTGGTCGTCGCATCACTGCAGGACGGCGCGTCGCGTTATACGGACCTGCAGCGCGGCGTTCCGGGCATCTCGCAACGGATGCTGACCCTCACCTTGCGGCAGCTTCTGCGCGATGGCCTGATCACCCGGACCGCCTATGCCGAGGTCCCTCCACGTGTCGAGTACGCCCTCACCAGCCTCGGAACCAGCCTGCTCGACACCATGCTCGCGCTCATCGATTGGGCAGGCACCCACCACGAGGAAATCCAGCAGAACCAAGCCCAATTCGACGCCGCCAGTTCAGCGTGAAGCGGGCATGAAATCGACTCTCTCACTGAGCGGTTCGGCAACCTGGCGTTTGTAGGACTCAACAGGCACCCCCGGAACGGCGCAAGTCACTCCGTCGCTCCGGGTTTGATCAATGTGCGAGGCTGGCGTTGAGAGTACTAACCTGCGAGCTCGGCCAGAGCGACCTCGAGGTAATGCGCAATCTCCCAGGCATCCTCGATGATGTCGGCGCAGGTGAGGATACCGAAGTCGACGTAGCCGGCATAGGAGACCGCAGTGATGTTCAGACCGCCGAAGGTTTCCGCCAAGGCGGACACCGGATAGTTGCCAAGTAGACGAACGCCGCCGAGATACACGGGAGCCGTCGGTCCTGGGACATTCGAAATGAGGAGGTTCGTCAGGGGCAGGATCGGTGCGGTCGCGCGGAGCAGGCCGCGGGTCGTCAGTCCGTGGAGGAGCGGCGTCAACATCGACGTCACCTGGTGCAGCATGGTCGGCGATTGCGACTGAAACCGCTCCTTGGCTTCCAGCATGGCGCAATGCATCAATTTCAGGCGATGCTCCGGATCTGGTTCGCCGACCGGCAGTTCACTGAACATGAGGGAGAACTGGTTACCGGCTGTGCCCATCTGGTCGTTGGTGCGGATCGACACCGGAATCGCGGCGAGCAACGACTTTTCGACGGATTGCCCGTGGTCGAGCAGCCAAAGCCTTAGTGCGGCAGTGCAAACGGCCATCACAACATCATTGATGGTGCCGTCGACACGAGACTTCACTGCCTTGATCTGATCCAGCGGGAGCGAGGCGAACGCAACCTCACGCCGTGGCGTGAGCGGCCCGGTGAACGGTTCAGCGCGGTATTTCGACCAGAGGTCTTCCACCGTGCGCAACAGCCCGGGACCGGCTTCGACCACCGATCGGACACGTACAGCCTGCCGGTTGATCGTGTTGGGGATTGTCCGGGTGAGCATTTCGAGGATGGACAGCGTCTTATCGCGACGGAGTCCGGTGGCGGGCAGCGGCTGTGGCGGATTGCCTGGGATCGGATCGAGGATCGAGCCCAGGACTTCACCAGCCGACACGCCATCGAGCAGTGCGTGATGCAGCTTGAGGTAGGCCGCCTGCCTGCCACCGGAAAGCCCCGAGAGCAGATGGAATTCCCACAGCGGGTGGGACCGGTCGAGCGTCTCTCCATGCCGCCGTCCGACGTATTCGGCGACGTCCTTGTCCGTGGCACCCTCAGGGAGCCGGACGTCGCGCACGTGATAACCGAGATCGATTGTCGTGCAATCTTCCCAGTACGGCACGTCCAAACCCAGAGGGACGGTCCGGACCCGACGACGTAGCGGAGCAAGCAGATGCAGCCGCTCCGCGAACAGTCGACGCAACGAACCGACATCGAGCGGGCCATCCGGAGCATTGGCCGAGTCCAAGATCATAATGCCGCCAATATGCGTTGGCGTGCAGTCTGTTTCGCTGTCCAGCAAATGCATGTCCAGCGAATTGAGCTGGCGTGGTTCCCCCGGCGTCGTCGCAGTGGGGATGACCAATGCCGGAACGGGACTGACACCGGCCGTGGCAGCCAGTTCATCTCCCGGTGTTGCGGTCCTGACGTTCGTGCCCTTGGGGCTAAGAACGGTGATATTCGGATACTCCACGGAGTCCTCCCGACCTCGTCGACTGTCCCGGGACAGCGTTCGCCGGTCGTGAGGAAGCCACGACGACGGACACAGCGAACCGATCCCGGTGATCACTGAGTTCCGTGCGTCACGGCACGGGCGCGATATTCATCTGTCGACCGACCGCCCCCGTTGGCTTCGGTCACCCTTATATTCGGCTGATCTAGTGAATGCTGGCATTGGCCATGACGACGGCGGCAACTGCCAACAGCACTGCCGCCACGCCAAAGGCCACAAGCCCGACGACCACGAGGGGATCAGCGCGATTCTCCTGAGACGACACGCTCTCCGCCACAACGGCTTCCGAATCGGGCCGAGGGACGCGCGCCTCAAACGGCGTCGAAATTTCTCACCTTCGGTGCGGCCGCGAAGAACTCGGCGAGCTTGCGGGCCCCCGACTGGAAGTGCTGGGATCCGAGATGGGCCGCGAGAGCCGCGGCGTCGGTGTAAATCTCGACCAGGCTGTACTGGTCCGGCTCGGTCTGCGAACGCAATAGCCGGTACATCAGGTTGCCCGGCTCGTTGTTCGCGACTTGCTCGACCAGACCCGCGACCAGCAGTTCGAACTCGACGCCACGACCCTCGATAATGCTCAGGTCAGCGATGATGGCGATCATGTGTTTACTCCTCGACTTTCATGGTGGTGGACTCGCTGATCGCGACCGATGACGGAGACTGAATCAGTCCGTCCAAGACTGTTGTGGCAATAAGCTCGGCGATGGCGTCTGGGCCGTGTTCGCCTTCCTCGTGGTACCAGAAGATCACTGAATTCAGCATGCTGAGAATGCTGTTCGTAATGACACGGTCGGCGGTGCGCAGAGCACCGATCGCGTAGCCGGCCTCCATCACGTCCTGCCACCGCTGCCGGACGTCGGCCCCGAGTCGTTGCAGGTCGCGTGCCCGGTTGCCGGTCAAGGCCGAAACATCGCGCAGATGAATGGTCACTTCTCGGCGATGAGTGATGATCAATCGAACGTGGCTGCGCATGAGTCGCCGGAGCTTGTCGACCGGATCCCCTTCGCTTTCGGAGATCAACCTGGCGTCCGCGTCCACCAGATCGATGTAGCCCCGCAGGATCTCGAACAGAAGCTCCTCTTTCGAACCGATGTGGTAGTAGAGGGCCCCACGTTGCACTTGGGCACGATCACCGATCTCCGCGACCCCGGCGCCGTGGAACCCCTTCTCTGCGAACAGATCTGCGGCCACCTCAACGATCCGCTCCCTGGTCTCCGCGGTCTCTGCCGCGGGCGGGCGGCCCCGCTTACGAACCGGTGTCGACGTCATCGTGCAGCCCCTACCGGGCGTTGCCGAATCGCTGGCTCGGACAACGCAAACCGTCGATGCCGATTCACACCGATCACCTCCTCGGCTCTTCCTGCTCGTATCTTCGCCACCGCTGATCGCGGTTTCAGTCCCGCTGCTGGGGCCAAGCGGGGATCGTGGTGAGAAAGTCCGCGGTGGGACCGAGTGTGTAGTTCGGCTTGCGCCGTTCCAAGAACGCGGACACGCTCTCGGCGAAGTCCTTGGAGCCGACGAGATCCATGAGCACTTGGGATTCCTGCCGGTGTGCGATCCACGGACTGCCCCACTCGGACATTCCCCACATCATTTGCTTGGCTGCCGCAAAGGCGACCGGCGCCACGTTCTCACCGATCTCGGTGGCGAGTGCATATGCGGTTTCGAGCAAATCGGCGTCGGCGCATATCCGCGAAACCAAGCCGCTCTGCAGAGCTTCCTCCGCGCCGAACATTCGGCCTGTGGCCACCCATTCCATCGCTCGAGACATGCCTACGACCCGAGGCAGGAAGAAGGTCGATCCCGCCTCGGGCGTCAGGCAGCGCCGAGTGAAAACGAAGCCGAATCGCGCACTCTCGGAGGCGATCCGGATATCCATAGGCAAGGTCAGCGTCGACCCGATCCCAATGGCATGCCCGTTGATCGCCCCGATCACAGGTTTGCGCATGGCCGCGATCCGCAGCGACGCGAAGCCACCGCCATCACGCGGAGCGCCGTCGTCGAAGTAGGCGCCGTCGTATCGAGCCTTGTCGAATTCGCCCGCGTTCGGATCGAGGTCAGCGCCGGCGCAGAAGGCTCGCCCCTTACCGGTGATCACAACAGCCCGGACTGCGTCGTCCGCTTCCGCCAGATCGCACGCAGCGACGATCTCTCGCGCCATGGTGTAGGTGAACGCATTGAGCTTTTCGGGACGGTTCAGTGTGATCGTCGCTGTCGTCTGGTCGACAGAGTATTCGATCTCGGTGAATTCCATGATTTGTCGCTTTCGTTCAGTCGTCGCTCGGGCCCACGACCGCGAGATCAATCCACCAGCAGCAGTAGCCATTCAGCCACGCAGCCCGGCTTGGCACCGCCATCGATCTCAACGGTGACTGCGATCGAGATCTGGCTCCCCGCCGGGGTCGGCGTGACAGCGCTCAGCACCGCGCCGGCGCGAACCCGATCGCCGACCTTCACCACCGATGGAAAGCGAATCTTGTTACAGCCGTAGTTGATTCCCATCTTCAATCCATCGATGCGCCAAATCTGCTCCGTGAGCACCGGCATCAGCGACAGAGTCAAGAACCCGTGTGCGATCGGAGCGCCGAAAGGCCCTGCGGCCGCAGCCTCCGGATCCACGTGGATCCACTGGTGATCACCAGTTGCATCCGCGAACAGATCGACCTGCGTCTGGGTCAGCGTGAACCAGTCGCTATAGCCGAGATGCTGGCCGATCTCCTGCTTGAATTCGGCGATTCCGTTGAAAATCTTCATGTTTCGCGTTCCTGCCTGATCAGACCGTCGGACCACCGGCGACGTACAGGGTCTGGCCGGTGATGAAACCCGCACCGTCTCCGGCAAGGAAGGCCACCGCGTTCGCGATGTCATCGGGCTTGCCGGCCCGTCCGACGGGGATCTGCTGCACCACAGCGTCGCGGAATTCCTCGAACGAGATACCCATCCGCGCGGCGGTCGCCGCGGTCATCTCGGTCTCGATGAATCCGGGCGCGATCGCGTTGACGGTGATGCCGAACTTGCCCAGCTCGATGGCGAGAGTCTTGGTGAAGCCCTGCAAGCCAGCCTTGGCGGCGGAGTAATTGGCCTGACCGCGGTTGCCGAGCGCCGAGGTGGAGGACAGGTTGATGATGCGGCCCCATTTGGTGTTCGTCATGAACGACTGCACCGCCCGGCTCATCAGGAAGGCACCACGCAGGTGAACGTTCATCACCGCGTCCCAGTCGCTGACGGTCATCTTGAAAAGCATGTTGTCGCGGATGATTCCGGCGTTGTTGACCAGCACCGCGGGCGCGCCGAGTTCGGTCGCGACTCGCTGCACTGCAGTGGTGACGCTGTCCTCGTCGGAGACGTCGGCACCGACCGCGAGTGCCCTACCACCCGTTGCTTCGATGTCCGCAACGACCGCCTTGCCGGCCGCCTCGTCGAGGTCGAGAACCGCAACGGCGAATCCCTCGGCAGCCAGCCGCTTCGCGGTAGCCGCGCCGATGCCACGTGCGGCTCCGGTGACGATTGCGGCGCGGACGGTGTCAGTGGTCATTTTCTCTACTCCTGATATTGGCTGGTTGGGTCCAGATGGTACCCGTTTATTGTATTGAGTGTCCACTCTATTAAATAGAATTAAGAAGTATGGTGGACACTGGTGAGGTACTTGGGTCAGGCCCGCCAGAGGTGCGAGCCCGGCCGGGTCATCGCAATCGACGGAACTACAACAGAGCCGCTCAATCGGGTCAGCGAGACCACGACCTCAGCGACGTCGGCGGGGTCGATCATGGCTGTCGGCGAGACCTTGTCGGCCAGCGACGCAGTCATATCGGTCGCGACATAGCCCGGGCAGACCGCTGTCGCGATGACTCCTGCCTCGGACTCCTCGACGTTCAAGGTCTCGCACAGAGACGTCAGCGCCGCCTTGGTGGCACCGTACGCAGAGTTCAGAGGTTCACCGGCGAGGCCAGTCATCGACGACACGGCAATGACTTTCGCAGTCCGCTGAGAGGCGAATCCCGCTGTCGCCCGCAATAGTGGCAGTGCGCGCTGAACCATCACGTAGGCCGAGCGGACATTCACGGCGAACAGCTTGTCGAAGCGACGCGCTGGAAAATCCGCGAACGGGCCGATCGACCCCATGCCCGCGTTGAGCACCAGCGCGTCGAGGCGATCGTATGCCGCACAGTGTTCCTCGATCACGCGAATCACGTCTTGTTCGTTCGACATATCCGCGGTTACCTGGACTACGTCCGTGCCGTATTCGTCACGGAGCCTCCCACCGACCGCTCGCAATGAATCCTCGGATCGAGCGCACAGGGTCAGATCCCAGTCCTCCGCGGCCAAGCGCTCGGCTATGAGAGCGCCGATCCCGCGCGACGCGCCCGTGACGATCGCAGCCCGGGATCCGTTTGTCCGGCTCATCGCGGTGCCATCCGAATTGCGCCGTCGAGCCGGATCGTCTCACCGTTCAGCATCGGATTGGCGATGATGTGCTCGACGAGTGCGGCGTATTCGGTCGGATCGCCCAGCCGCGAAGGGTGTGGAATCTGTGCTTCCAACGACGCGCGAGCGTCGTCGGACAGTCCCCGCAGGATCGGCGTGGCGAACATGCCCGGAGCAACCGTCATGACCCGGATCAGCGATCCCGCCAGATCGCGCGCGATGGGCAACGTCATGCCGACAATCCCGCCCTTCGACGCCGAGTACGACGCCTGACCGATCTGACCGTCGTACGCAGCCACCGAAGCGGTGTTCACGATGACGCCCCGCTCCCCCGCAACCGGTTCGGTTGCTGCCATGGCTGCTGCAGCCAGGCGGATGACGTTGAATGTGCCGATCAGGTTGACTTCGACCACACGCACGAATCGGTCCAACTCGAGCGGACCTGTGCGGCCGATCGTGCGAGCCGGGTCACCGATGCCCGCGGCGTTGACGACAACTCGCAATGGGCCCAGATCGCTGGCGGCAGACACCGCGGCCTGCACCTGGTCCTGGTCGCGGACATCGGCAGGTGCGAAAACAGCTGCGGTGCCGAGCTCTTCGGCCAGTTGTGCTCCCGCCGAGGTGGGCAGATCGACGATCGCGACGCGGGCACCAGCAGTGATCAGACGTTCGACGGTGGCGCGTCCTAAGCCGGACGCACCGCCGGTCACGAGGGCGCAGGCTCCCGTTAGTTGCATTAGTTCTCCTCTGTTCCAATGAATTACCGGTGCACACCCGAGGGTGTGAGAGTTCCCTTCGGGTGCGCACCGGCGCGACCGCCTGCAACGGTCACGACAAGACCCCCAGGCCGGCGTCGACCAGAACGGGAACGGCATCGCCGACGGTCTGGAATCCGTCGCCGACCGTCTTTCCGGCAAGAAAGCGCTGGTGGATGCCCTCGGCGATCACGGCGAGCTTGAAATAGCCGAGTGCACGGTAGAAGTCGAGATTCTCGAGCCTGTGCCCAGTCCGCTGGGCGTAGCGCTCGGCCAACTCGTCGGCGGTGAGGAATCCGGGGTTGGCGCTCGGGGCGTGCCGCACGCCCAACACCGGTTCCGTTCGCTGGTCCCAGTACACGAGCAGCAGCCCGAGATCTGCCAGTGGGTCGCCCAACGTGGCCATCTCCCAGTCGACGATCGCGTTGATTCGGCCGACATCCTGTGCGTCCAGAATCGTGTTGTCCAACCGGTAGTCGCCGTGTACGACTGTTTCGCCCGCCTGTTCAGGAAGGGCGGCCCTGAGTGCGTCGTGCAGTCGCCCCAGCTGGTCCAGTTCACGGGTCGCGACGCGCGTCCACTGGCTGTGCCAAAGTCGTACCTGGCGAACGAGATACCCTGCCGGACGGCCGAAGTCGCTCAGCCCGACCTCGTCGAAGTCGACGGCATGCAAGTCCGCCAGTGCGTCGACGAGCGCCTCCGAGCACGATCGCGCCTCCGCTGCTGGCAGCTCCGCTGCCTCGTGTCCGTCTTGCAGAGTCCTGCCTTCGACATAGGACACCACCGCGAACGGAACGCCGATCACGCCGACGTCCTCGCACAGGGCGACCGGCTCGGCGACCGGAACGCCCTGCCCGTGCAACGCGGCCACAACCCGGTACTCCCGAGCCATGTCGTGCGCGGTGGGTGTGAGCGGGCCGAGCGGTGGGCGGCGCAAGACCCATTTGCGCGTTCCATCGGTGAGGAGATAGGTCAGGTTTGACTTTCCACCAGCCAACAGCGATGCCCGCAGATCTCCATTCACCGCGGGAACATGATCGGCGAAATACTGATTCAGCGCGAGGAGATCCAGCCCTTCGGGGACTGCGGCGGTCATCGCGCCTCCCGCAGGACGCGCTTCGCGATCGCCCACCGGTGCGTCTCGGACGGCCCGTCGTAAATTCGGAAAGGCCGGACCTCTCGGTAGAGCCTCGACAGCGGTGCATCGCCGGAGATGCCGAGCGCACCACAGACCTGCAATGCTCGGTCAACCACTCGGTTGACCGCCTCTGCGACGAAAGTCTTTGTAATGGAGGTGATCTGCGCGCCGGACTCACCACTGTCCAGCTCCCAGCAGGCTCGCAGGATCAGTGCACGACTCGCCTCGATATCGATCTCGTTGTCGGCGATCAACTGCTGCACCATGCCTAGTTCGCCGAGCCGCCCACCGAATGCACGCCGTTCGTTGGCACGGTCGATGGCGATGTCGGCGGCCCGACGCGCTGAACCCAACCACCTCATGCAATGCGTCATACGCGCAGGGCCCAGCCGCACTTGGGCATAGTCGAATCCCTTGTCGACCTCGCCCAGGACAGCGTCGTCGCCAACCTCGAGGCTGTCGAATGTCAGTTCACTGTGACCGCCGAACATGCTCTCATCGAGCGTGTCGATGTCGCGCGTGCGGGTGAATCCGGGTGTGCCGGTGGGCACCAGGAACATGGTCGCGCCACCGCGGTCACCGGGTTCGCCGCTGGTGCGAGCCATGATGATGGCGAAATCAGCGCCGTTGGCGCCGGTGATGAACCACTTGTGTCCATTGATGACCCACCCGGCGGACGTCCGCTGAGCCGTCGTGGCCAATGCGCTCGGATCCGAGCCCGCGCCCGGGGCGGGCTCCGTCATCGCGAAACATGAACGCCATTCCCCCGTCGCCAGCGGACGCAGGAAGCGCTCACGCTGTGCTGACGTGGCCACGCGCTCGAGCAGGTGCATGTTGCCCTCGTCGGGCGCCGCGCAGTTCAGTGCGAGCGGACCGAACAGCGAATAGCCCGCCGCCTCGAAAACCGGTGCGCGGTCCCGCATGTCGAGTGCCAGACCACCAAACTCCGACGACACATGCGGCGCGAATACCCCCGACTCCTTGGCAGCGCGTTGCAGTAGTTCCCGCGGTCCGTCCGGCAGTGCGTGTGCGGATCCGGAATACTCCGACTCGACAGGTAGGACTTCCTCGCGCACCAGCTTTTCGGTCCGTTGCGCGATGGCGACGACCTTCTCGTCGAATTCGAACTGGATGGTCATGAGCACGTCCGCTCGATCATGGGATACTCCTTCGTCTGGGTCTGGCTACACATCACTGGTCGGCGCCGCACGCGTCACTGCGGGTGGTTCGGGAAGTACTGACGCAGTTCGCCTTTGAGTACTTTTCCGCTCGGGTTGCGCGGCAGCTCATCGACGAATACGACCCGACGCGGGCGGCGGAAGCCCGCCAGCCGCGGCCGCGACCAGTTGATCAAGATGTTCTCGGTCAGTTCCGATCCGGGGCGGGGCACGACGATCGCTGTCACCGACTCACCCCAGATGCGGTCCGGAACCCCGATCACGGCGACCTCGGAAATCTGCGGATGCCTGATGAGCACCCGCTCCACCTCGGCGGGGTAGACGTTCTCACCACCGGTGATGATCATGTCCTTGAGGCGGTCGGTGATGAAAAGGTATCCGGCGGCGTCGAAATGGCCCACGTCACCAGTTCTCAGCCAGTCCTCAGCGACACGAAGTCGCACGGTCTCCTCCGGACGCCGCCAGTATCCCTTGCTGCACTGCCCCGAACGGATCAAGATTTCACCGTCCAGCCCGGGCCCCAACCGTTCTCCGGTGAATGGATCGCGAATCTCGACTTCCACCCAGGGGTAAGGCTTGCCGACCGCGGCCAGCAGTTCACCGTGATGGTCTTCGGGATCCAGTTGCACCACGGCCCCGCAGGTCTCTGTCAACCCGAACACCTGGATCAGCGGCGCGTCGAAGCACTCCTGGACACGATGCAGCAGCGGCAACGAAATCGGTGCCGCTCCGTACACGATCGAACGCAGGGCCGAGAAGTCCGCGGTCCCGGTGCCCAGAACATCGACCATCATCTGCAACATTGCAGGAGCAACAAGCACATTCGTGACCTTCAGCCGCCCTAGGTCCACTACTAGTGCGGCGGCATCGAACTCCGGAACCAGGACGCACTGGGCCCCGCAGAACAAGGCTACGAACGCCCAGGCTGAGCCGCCCATATGGAATAGCGGCATCACCACTGACACCAGTGACTCCGAATCGACACGCCAGTGTGCGGCGGCCCGGAACAAGTGGGCCAGATTGCTATTCGTGATGATCACGGCCTTGGGCAGACCAGTGGTGCCGGATGTATAGAACTGGATGAACGTCTCGTCGGGACCGGACACAGTGCCCGGATCTACCGTGCCCTCGGCATCACGCCATGCCTCGTAGCCCTGACCGATGGTCAGTCGAGTCACATCCGATGGCGCAGCAAGGGCGAACTCGCTGTCGGTCACGACAATCTGAGCCTCGGCGTCGGCGATCAACTCAGCGAGATCGGCGGTGGTGAGACGCCAGTTCAGCGGAGCCAGGACAGCCCCGATCTTGGCGCACCCGAACAGCACCTCGAAAAACTCCGGCCAGTTGCGGCCCAGATACCCGACTCGCTCACCCCGCGTGACGCCGGACCGCAACAAGGCGCGGGCGACCTGGCTGGCTCGAGCGTCGAGGTCGGCGAACGTGAGCGTCGAGTCCGCGCAACGCAACGCGACGCGGTCCGGGAAGGTTCGCGCGAAGTCTCGGATAGCCCTGACGGGATGGAAGTCGTCCGCTGAAATCATCGTTGATTCCCTTCTGCGCCTTGCATGTTCGTTCAGCTCAATGCAACGGTCGCGGTGCCCACGATGGCGCGGCGACCAGCCACATCGGCCCACACGTCGCAGTCGATGACACGGATCGAGCCTTCTTCGGTCACTGCGGTCACCTCTCCGCCGACGACAACGTCATCTCCGGTGAAGACGTTCGCGCGGAAGGAGCAGGAGATACTCCGCAAGGCACTGCGCGTACCGGCCCATTCGGCGAGCAGATCCATGACGTAGGCCATGGTCGCGCCGCCCTGGTTGATCTCACGATCGCCGAGTCCTGCCCTGGCAATCGCGTCGAGGTCGAAATGGATCGGGTTCGAGTCCTGAAGGACCAGGGCCACGATCTTGATGTGGTCCGCGCTGATCGCGGTGATTCGACGCTCGGGCAGCCGGGTGCCGACGTGGATATCATCGGTGAAACTCACTGTGCGCCTCCGCGCTTGAACAGGTAGACGCTGGTCACCGCGCCCGAGTAGGCACCGGCTTCGTCGAAGATCTCCAGACGAACGTCCACGTTGTCGAGCCGTGAACCGTCACGGGTGGTACGTGATCCGGTGGCGGCGACAAACGCTTCGGCCCGGTAGCGCGCTCCGACGCTCAGCGGGGTGTGCTGTTCGATTTCGCAGTTGCCGAACAGGAGCGTGTCGTCCTGGGACTTGCCCGCCATCGCGCACAGCTCCGTGACACTGATACCCAAGCACCGCAACGAGATCACGATGAACCACATCGGATGGGCGATACCGGGTTCGGCCTTCGGCGCACGCAGGGCGTGCTCCAGGATGGAGTTCTCGTGTGGCTCGATGACAAGCGCGCCGCCCAGAAACCGGGTTCCTTCGAGCTTTTGCAGCTCTTCGATCGTTACTGTCATTCCTCCCCGCTCCTCAGTACGACCGCGGCAGGCCGAGGGTGTGCTGCGCGATGTGATTGAGCACCATCTGCGACGACACCGGTGCTACCTGCTGCAGACGAACGATGCCCCACAGATCCGCGAGACCGTATTCGTGGGACATGCCGTTGCCACCATGCATCTGGATCGCGGTGTCGAGCGCCTTGTAGCCGGCGCGGGAGGCCAGATACTTGGCCATATTCGCGGTCTCGCCGGCGGGCAGGCCCGCATCGATCTCGGCGGCGGCACGCCAAACCATGTTGGCGGCACCGGTCAGCTCGATGGTGGCTTCGGCCAGCGGATGTTGAACGCCCTGATAGGTCCCGACGGGGACACCCCATACGTTGCGCTCGTTGGCATATCGGACCGCCTTGTCGATCGCGTAGCGCCCGACACCGAGACAGATGACGGCGCTGAGCACGCGCTCCGGGTTCAGGCCGTCGAACAGCGCGGCGAGCCCGTTGTCGACCTCGCCTACGACAGCTTCCGCAGGCAGGCGGACGTCATCGAAGAACAGGGTGAACTGCCGTTCTGGCGCACCGAGCGCTGTCGGGATCAGAGTGCGGCTCAGTCCACGGATATTCGGATCATCGACGATGAACAGGGTGAGTCGGCCGCGCCCTGTCCGTTCGTCGGTGCCAGTGCGCGCAACCAGCAGGAAATGGTCGCAGTGGTCGATGCCGGAGATGTAGTACTTCGTGCCGCGCACGATCCAGTCGTCGCCGTCCCGCTTGGCCCAGGTGGACACGTTGTGCGAGTTCGAACCGGCATCGGGTTCTGTCAAGGCGAAAACGAATTTCTCTGCGCCGCTCGCGATTCCGGGCAGATAGCGGCTCTTCTGCTCCTCGGTCCCGTGTCGAGGCAGCACGCTGCCCGCGATGCCCTGCGATAACACCATCGCCAATTCTGGGCAGCCACCCGCAGACAGTTCTTCGAGCACGATGGCGAGTTCGGTGAGTCCCGCGCCGCCGCCACCGTATTCCTCGGGAATGCTGACACCCAGATATCCGCTGCGCCCCAACTGATCCCACAGCTCGGCCATGGGTTCGCCAGTTGCGGCTTTGGACCGGTAGTACTCGTGCCCGAACTTGCCAACAATGTCGGCCACAGCGGCGCGTAGCTCTTTCTCCTCATCGCTCGGCCGCAGGGGCAGACAGAGACTATGGGTGGTCATCGATTTCGTTCCTTCCAAGTTCCGGACGCGCGCGTGCCGCGTCATCGGCTTCGGTAGCGTGGAGCTCGTTTCTCCATGAAGGCGCGCGGACCTTCTTTCGCGTCGTCACTACGGATGACACGTTCGGTCATGGCGAATTCGAGCGCGAACCGCGGCTCGTTCGCCAGGGCTCGCACCGCGATCTCCTTCGAAGCGCGAACCGCGAGTGGGGCGTTCGTTGCTATCCGGGTCGCGATCTCGATCGCGCGCGGCAACTCTTGGCCGGCCGTGACGACCTCGTTAACCAGTCCGCAGGCCGCGGCGCGGTGCGCATCGATGTGGTCGCCCGTCAGCAGCAACTGCATCGCCATCGTCCAGGGGATCTGCTGTGGCAGCCGCACGTGGGTGCCGCCACCGGGCACCAGGCCCCAACGGACTTCTGGCACACCGAAAATGGCATGTTCGGCTGCGATACGGATGTCGGTGCCGAGTAGGATCTCCAGGCCACCCGCCACGCAGATACCGTTCACTGCGGCGATCACCGGCTTGTGGACATCGGAGAAGTAGCGTTTGACCGGATCCGAGATGAGGACGTCCAGCTCTCCCCGGGTCAGCCGTGGAATCAACTCCCCCAGATCGCCGCCCGCACAAAACGCCTTCTCGCCGGCACCGGTCACGATAACCACATGCACGGAGTCGTTCCGTCTGGCGGCATCTGTCGCCGCAGCCAGTTGGCGAGCCATGTCGACGGTGAACGCATTGTGTGCGCCTGGACGGTTGATCGTAATCACCGCAACCGGTCCCTCAACCGAGTAGCCGACCTCGCCGTCGACGGCCGCTACGTACATGGACACGCTGTTGTTACTAGCCGACACCGGCCCCACCTCCTCGTTGCCACTCGAAAGCGGCTGTGCTGAAATAACATTCAGCGGTCGCAGCATTGGACACCGCCGAGCCGGTCAGAACGCCATCGTGGACAGATCGATCCCGAGGGCCCTGACTTTGCGGTACAAGGTCGATCTGGCTATGCCCAGCGCGTCGGCAGCACGGTTCTTGTTGCCGCCCGCTTCGCGCATCGCCGCAATGATGGTCGTGGCCTCGACCAACTCGAGCCCGATGAGCTTGCGACGGGACGCCGCTGCCACCACGTTCGCCGGTAGGTCGCGCGCGCTGATGTATCCGTTTCGGTTGTCCCGTAGGACATCTCGAACCAGGATGCGCAAGGAGGCAATATTGGAGTGCCATTCGAGTCGCGTCAGGGTTTGCACTGCATCGGGCATCCAGCGAACCGGCTTCGACTGCCTCCCCGACTGCTCGAGCACAGCCGCGGTCAATGATTCCAGCAGCACCGGCAAATCCTCGAAGCGGTCGCGCAGGGGCGGAACCTCGATCCAAGCGGTGAACAAGTCGAGTAAGCCGTTGGGCGCCAACTGATCCGCCCTCTCGCGAGCGGTCGCCAGGACACGGATTCGGAGTGCTCGGCAACGTTCGATCAGTCCGGCTGCCACCGCTGCGGTTCCCCAGTCGAGCTCGTCGACGTGACGAACCACCACGACCGATTCGGGCTCCGCCGTGGCAACCAATTCGTCAAGTCTCGCAAGCCAATGCTGTGGCCCTTGGGCGGACGCCTCGATCGCGTCGATCACGTGTACCTCGGCACCCTCTGCCATTGCCCGAGCCACCGCAAGTCTGCCGGTTCCTCGTTCACCGGTGATAAGAGCCCATTCGACTCCCGTACGACGGACTCGTTGGCCGAGCTCTCGCCATCGCAGGCCGGTACCTGCCAAGCCCTCCAGGTTCGACGGCGTATCGCAGGCGGTCTTACGTTCCTCAATCAACCGCACTTTGAGAACGGCGCCAATCGCGCCAGTGCCGTCATTCACCTCATGGCACGTGACCGAGACCGCGCTGCCGTCGGTCATGACCATCTGCGATTCTGTGTTCCGCTGGCGAATCGCCTGAGCGGCGTGCTCCCAGAGCCGGGCCTGATCGACCGATGCCAATACCCGCGCAGCGGTCGCATTCGTAATGATCGTCTGTTCGTCCAGCACGATCAGCGGGTGGCGGACGTCGCGATTCTCCGCCAAGAATGCCTCGAGCAGCAACCGCTCGCGGGTGCTCGACGATTCCAGCAGGCGACGCTGTACCTCTGCGGCCAGTTCGGTCACCCAGGCCAGCAGTATCGGGCTCGAGCCGTCGGACCGGCAGGTGGCGATCAGGCTGCCGACGATTCGGCGGCTCACTGGATGAATGATCGGCGCGCCTGCCGAGGTCACGCCGAGGTAAGCCTCTGAGAAGTGCTCGGGCCCGCGCACATGGACCGGATTCCCGTCCAGCAGGCAGATAGCGCTGAATGTGCCGATCGCGGTCTCATCCACGGAGACCGAGGGGATGATGTTGTGCTCATCCATCCAACGCGCCAGCTGTCGGTCCATAACCCAGCGCCGCAGTAGCGTGCCGTCTCGATCGGTAATCGAGAGCGCACACAACGACTGCTCCAGAACCGCCTTGCGCTGCTCGACCACCGCTTGGACAATCCGGGCCAGCTGGCCGTCCAGCTCGGCGTCGGGGCGGCAGGTCGGTTCGACTCGATCAGGGCGCAGACCGTATCGCAGCGACCGGCGCCACGAGTCGAGCACCTGCGGCCTGATGCCACTCCGCCGGGCAAAATCGTCGTTCCACTGACCGCCAGTCAGCAGAACCTCGCGTGCACGCATGGCCTGGCGGACTCGGTTCTGATCGTCCAAACCTCTTTGAGGATGCCGGATTTCGCTTGGACGGACCGCATGGGCCGAGCCCAGCTTCGGAGTCGTCGTACTCGCCATTCCGCACCTCCCTTGAGGCTTCGACCGGGAGGGCAACAGCAGGTCGAGGCTGATGCCCTTGGATGGAACATCATCCTGACTGACTACTGACATTCTGTCAAGAAGGTGTCAGTTCGTCGACTTGCGTCCGTATCGCCAGGAGGGTTCCAGACAGCAATACGTGCACATCCGCTCGGGTCAGGAAGCCCCGGCGGAGCCATTCGTCGGTCGCGGTTGTGACAAGAGATTGAAATGCCCTGATCTTGGACCGATTACTCTCGACCGGAGCGATCCTCAACACCACGAGCAGGCGGTCCTCCCACGCCCGCATGCCACTCTGCAGCACCTTGTCGACCTCCGGATCACGGCGCGGGGCGCCTGCCCGAAGCATGCTCAAATAGGTATGTCGATTACGTTCGACCAGCTCCAGCCACTGATCGAACATTCGCGATACATCCGCCACGACGTCACCGCTCGACTCTGCCACCAGCGGCGGCTCGGGAAGATGCGCGAACCGGCGTACGACCTCGAGATACAGCGCCCGTTTCGTTCCGAAGTGATGATGGAGGTTGGTCCGCGTCGTGCCGGCCGCGGCCGCAAGCTCAGCGGTGGATACCGTTTCATAAGCCTGCTGCGCGAAAAGGCGTTGTGCTGCAACGAGAATCTGCTCTCGCCGATCCTCGGCCTCCAGGCGTACCCGCCGCGCCGTGTCCGACTGTGTCATGTGCCGACTTTAAGGGCGCTGCGGCTCCGAGAACCCGAATGTAGCGATATGCGACAACCACGCGACCGCCGACGGGACCCGATTACAGGTCTGGACAATCGTTCATCAGAGTTTCACCGATTCCTTGACCGTACTGACCGATCGTCAGTACGTTTAACCCTGGTAAGTATCCGATGAACAGGAGATTTCATGGGCCGAGTAGACGGGCACATCGCGATCATTACGGGCGCAGCTCGGGGCATGGGCGCAGCCCACGCCCGAACCCTGGTACGTGAGGGCGCCAAGGTACTGCTCACCGACGTCCTGGAGGACGAGGGCAAGCGGCTGGCGGACGAGCTCGGCGAGCACGCCCGATTCGCCAAGCACGACATCACCTCCCTCGCCGACTGGGAGCGCGTTGTCAGCACAGCCGAGCAGGAGTTCGGCGGCAACGTTGATATCCTCGTCAACAACGCTGGAATCGGTGTCGCGGCACCAATCGAAGCGACCAGCGAAGCGGAATACCGGCGCGTGGTCGACATCAATCAAGTCGGACCGTTCCTCGGTATGAAGGCGGTCGTCGAGTCGATGACTCGAGCCGGCCGAGGATCGATCGTCAACGTGTCTTCCATCGCGGGCTTGGTCGGCGAGGCTTACGCCATCGCCTACACCGCATCCAAATTCGCCGTAACCGGCATGACCAAGGTCGCGGCGAAAGAGCTGGGTCCACGAGGGATCCGGGTCAACTCGGTGCACCCCGGCGTCATCGCGACACCCATGGTCAACGACCTGTCCCCCGACGTCGAGGCGGTACTCGCCGCGACCACGGCAGCCACCCCGCTGGGCCGGGTTGGCAAGCCGGAAGAAGTCAGCGCCGTGGTCCTCTTCTTGGCCTCCGACGAATCGCAGTTCGTCAATGGAGCCGCATACGTAGTAGACGGCGGATACCTCCGCTGAGCAACCCCCTGCGAAGCGCTACCCGCGCTTCGCAGGGTGAACAGAAGTACAAACCCAATCGGGGGGAAGAGTATGGGCTGCAAAGCCTTTGGCCAGTCGGCGGGCGCTGCACTGGCGATGATGACGGTCACGATAGGGGTGGTAGTCGCCGCCACACCTGTCTCCGCGGACGCTACCAGCGGATTCGGTCCGCTCGATCGCCCGGGGCCCGCACTGTCGGTACCTGATGATCAATTGGACGCCAGCATCTCCTGCACGGCCAACGCACGAGACTCCGAACGGAACGTCGTATTGTTCGTTCCGGGAACAGGTTTCACTCCACAGGAGGACTACGGCCTGAGCTGGTTCCGGGCAATGGACCGCCTAGGCTGGGCCTACTGTTCGGTGACCGAGCCAGACCACGCTCTCGGCGATGCCCAGATCTCCGCGCAATACGTCGTCAACGCAATCCGCCACGTGCATGAGATCAGCGGCCACAAGGTGGACATCATCGGTCACAGCCAGGGCGGCACCGAACCCCGCTTCGCCCTTCGCTTCTGGCCTGACCTACGACCTCTGGTCGACGACTACATCGGCCTCGCCGCAACCAACCACGGCAGCGTGATCGCAGACGCCACCTGCAACGGCCTGGTCGGCTGTGCCCCGGCCGGTTGGCAACAGGCAACCGACTCGAACTACGTTCGCGCAATGAACTCGGGCCAGGAAACCTTCGCCGGCATCTCCTACACCGACATCTACACGCACACTGACGAGGTCGTACAGCCGAACTTCGACAACACTGGCAGTTCGAGCCTCCACACCGGCGATGGCGAAATCACCAATGCCGCAGTCCAAGACATCTGCCCATTCGACATCACCGACCATATCGGCGTGGGCACCTCCGACCCAGTCGCCTACGCCATCGCCCTCGACGCCCTCACCCATCCCGGACCTGCCGACCCAGCCCGTGTTTCCCGCGAAGTCTGCGGCCACATATTTATGCCGGGGGTCGATCCATGGACATACCCCGCGAGAGAGACGGCGATAGTTGCAACAGCCGCCGCCCGACTCTTGGTTCATGCCCGGATTCCAACCGAGCCGAAACTTGATCCCTACGTATACGGCAACTAGCTGGCACGGCTCAGACCCGCTAGCCCGGTGTAGTGCAATGGTCAACCAACCTGCGCGACAAGGGATTGCGATCAAACTCAATCGAGCCCCGAACCGACGCAGACCGTCGAGAGAAGTCTCGGGCAGCGGTCTCCGGCACCCAATCGGACCTGATTCTCACTGTCATTCGACTGGCGAAGATCGAGTCGAAGATCTCGCGACTACTGAAGACCGAATGTGCCGGTCGGCTATCTCGACGAATTCGAGCGGTCAGGTAACACCACGAAAACAAAAGACGTATCGGGTACCGGGCTTGCGCCCGGTACCCGATACCCGCGGAGCTCAGTCGGGAGAACATACCCTGGACCACCTGTCCCCCCACGACGGCTCCGCGTGCTCAGAAGATCGTGTAGCCGCCGTCGACCACGATCTCGTTGCCGGTATGGAAGGTCAGTGTCGGGTCCGCCAGGAAGGCGGCTACCTCGTAGAACTCTTCAGGATCGGCCCAACGTCGCGCTGGGGTGCGCGATGTGGTGACCTTCATGAACTTCTCGTCCGCCTGCAAGTGGGTGTTCATCGAGGTCCGGGTCCATCCTGGAATCAACACGTTGCACCGGACCTGATGGCGGGCCAGCTCGACTGCCAGAGTGCGCGCCAGGCCCAAAAGGCCCGTTTTGCTGGTGGCGTACGCAGCCTGTCCGGCTCCGCCGTAACGGCTGATGGTCGAGGAGACAACAATCATCGAGCCGCCGGTGCCCTGCGCGACGAACTGCCGTGCGGCGGCTCGGCTGCAGAGGAAGCCACCATCAAGATTGGTGCGCAACACCCGATGCCAGGTATCCAGCGTCATCTCGGTGATCGGCGCAGCCTCGGCGATGCCGGCGTTCGCGACGAAGCAGTCGAGCGAACCCAGCTCCTCCACGGTGCGCTTCATCGCCTCGTCGACCGCCTGCTCGTCGGCGATATCGCACTGCACAGCAGTCGCTTTCACGCCCAGAGCTCGGATCTCGTCGACGACCGACGCGCTCTTCTCGACATTGCGCGCCCACACTGCGACATCGGCGCCAGCACGTGCCAGGCCGACCGCGATTGCGTGGCCAATGCCGCTGTTGCCGCCGGTCACAACGGCGGTACGACCGGCCAGCTTGCCTTGGCTCATCAGCCGACCTGCCCATTAGCGGATGGAATATTAACCAGTTCGGCCAGCGCTGCCCGGTGACGCTCGGGCGTGCCCATGGCGATCGCGCTGCTCTTGGCCCGCTTGAGGTACAGGTGCGCAGGATGCTCCCAGGTAAACCCGATGCCTCCGTGGAACTGCACGCACTCCTCGGCGATCTGCTGGGCAACAACCGAACAGTGCGCTTGCGCCAGCGACGCGGCGATCGGGAGATCCTCCGAACCTGTTGCTGCGCATTCGGCCGCATAACGTGCTACTGCGCGTGCTTGCGTCAGTTGTACCCACAGATCCGCGACCCGATGTTTGATCGCCTGGTACGAGCCGATGAGTCGCCCGAACTGTCGGCGAATCCGCAGATACTCGAGCGCCATCTCGAGGCAGCGCTCAGCCAGCCCCAGCTGTTCCGAGGCCAAGAGCACTGCGCCGATCCGCAATGCGGAATCCATTGCGGCACGCGCGGCTTCACCCTCCGCGAGCAGTTCCGCCTCGACACCGTCGAACACGAGATCCACCAACGGACGGGTCATATCCAGCGAAACGACTTCGGTGGATTGCAGACCGTCGGCGTGAGAGTCGACCCGGTAAATCGCATCACCCGCGGGAACCAGGAACACATAGGGCATGGTGGCATCGGCGACCGAACGCACTGTGCCGTAGAGCTTCCCGTCCCGGACCTCCAGATCGCCGAAGCGATCACCGGAGGCGGTATTGAACGGCACCGCTACCGTGGCAACGAACCCGCCGTCCGCTACCGCGGCGAGAAGCACGTTCTGCCCAAGTTCCAGGAGCAGAGCAGTAGCGACGCCGCTGGAGCCGAGGAAGGGCACGGGGGCTACTGCGCGCCCGAGCTCTTCCGCGACGATTGCAGCCTCACGCCAGCTCGCACCCACACCTCCAGCGGACTCGGGTATAGCCAGTGCGGCACAACCGATCTCGACAGTCAGTGCGTTCCACAGCTCCACGTCGGTTGTGCTGTCGCTTTCTGTACGGGCCAGCACCGCGTCCCAAGGGCTGCGCTTGTCCAGCAGCGCTCGCACGCTGCCGCGCAACTCTTCCTCGACCTCCGAGTAGAGCAGATCGCCTGTCACCGGTGTCCTGATGTCGGTCATCGCGGCAGGTCCTTCCAGGGGATATCCTTGTCCGCCCGGGCCTCGGCGGGCAGTCCGAGCACTCGCTCGGCGATGATGTTGCGCATGATGTCGGACGTGCCGCCCTCGATCGAGTTGCCCTTCGCGCGCAGGAATCGCCAGCCCGCCGACTCCTCCGCGTAGTCGGCGACGATGACCGGTCGACGTGCGGTGTAGTCGGTGTACCGAAGTCCCTCTGCGCCAAGCAGTTCCAGTTCGAACGAGGAAATCTGCTGGTTCAGCCGGGAGTAGGTGAGCTTCGCTCCGGACCCTTCGGGGCCTGGGAGCCCGGCGGCCTGTTGCTGACGCAGGCGCTCCGCGGTGAGCCGGGCAGCTTCCGCCTCTACCCAGAACCGCAGCACCTGGTCGTGGAGCCCGGGCCGACGGAGTTCGGGACGACTTCGCCAGGTACGCGCCAGCGCGCCGATCGTGCCGTTCTCGCGCGGAATCGTGCCCGCGCCGATGGCGACTCGCTCATTCATCAGAGTGTGATTGGCGACAGCCCAACCCTGCCCGAGCTCACCGAGCAACTGGTCCCCCGCGATGGGCACATCGTCGAGATAAACCTCGTTGAATTCACTTTCGCCAGTGATTTGTCGCAGTGGCCGGACATCGACGCCCGGATCGTGCATGCCGCAGATGAAATACGACAGTCCTTTGTGCTTTGGCTGCGCCGGGTCGGTGCGCGCCACCAGAATCGCCCAGTCCGCCTGGTGGGCGAGCGAAGTCCACACCTTTTGCCCGTTGACGACCCATCCGTCACCGTCTGCCTTCGCGCTGGTGCCCACGTTGGCCAGGTCGGAACCGGCTCCCGGCTCGCTGAAGAGCTGGCACCACAGTTCCTCGCCGGTCCATAGCGGGCGCAGCCACCTCTGCTTCTGCTCGGTGGTGCCGAAGCGCAGGATGGTCGGCGCGGCCAAATTGAGACCGATGAAGTTCAATTCGGGCCGGTTGTCAGGGGCACCAGCGGCCGCGAACAGCGCGTCGATTTCGGGCTGCAGCGCAGGGTCCAAGCCGAGCCCGCCGTGTCCTTCCGGGTAGTAGACCCAGGCGAGCCCCGCGTCGAAACGAGCCCGCAGGAATTCCAGCCGGTCCGTCGCAAGCGGGTCATGCTCACGCAGGAATTCGCGCACGCTGGCGGCGAGTCCCTCAGCGTCGAGAGCGCTCTTGGTGCTCACGAATCCTCTTTTCTCAGAACGTTGATCAGATCTTCGCGAAATGCGCGATATCGAGGATCTGGCCGGTGCGCTCTTCCGCCCAGACGGCGCCCACTCGCGTGCCGACGGGCAGTTGCGCCCGTACCGCGTTCGGGTCGGACAAATCCAGCCCATGGACGTAGTGCATCAGCAGTGTCGAGGCACCATCGAGCCGAATGCCGGCGATGGCGTAGGGCGGGGTGGGCCCGCCTCGGAAGCTCTGCCACGCAACGGTGAATGCCTCGACAACGCCCTCCGAAGGCAGCTCGAGCCACTCGTCGGTGCGCACGAAGCAAGACTCGCAATACGCCTGGGGCGGGACGAACACCCGAGCGCAGTCCGGGCATTTGTTGGCCAGGATCTTCTGCTCGGTGAGCCCAGCCATGAAGCGACCCCAGGTCGCACCGAGGTGGATGTCATAGTTGAGGTCCCAATGGACCCGCTGCGTCGTGATGGTCACGGGCGCTCCATTCTTTCGAGGATGGCAAGGTTCTCGAACTGGAAGAAGGTTCCGCCGGTGCCGTGCGCCAGACCGCGCCGGGCACCGCGCACCTGCATCTCTTCCGGCGCGTCACCCATGAGTTGCAAAGCGGTGTAGACATACGGGGCAAGCTCGCCCGCGACACCGGCATTGGTGCACAGCGGCCCGCCGGACAGGTTGGTGGGCAGATCCCCGCTGATTTCGGTTGCGCCGGAGCGGATCAGATCGATCCCTCCTCCCGGAGGAGCGAACCCGAGCGCTTCCAGCTGCATCGGCTGCATCGGCGCGTAGGGCGCGAACAGCTCGACGACGTCGATCTCCGCGCGCGGATCCCGGATGTCAGCGATCTGGTAGACCTTGTGGGCCAGGATCGCCAAATTCTCCATCGCAGCGAAGTCGTTCTTGCCGCCACCGAGATAGGGGTCGCTGGAGGTCGCCATGGCGCGGATCAGCACCGGCGTCGGCCGCAAGCTGATCGCACTGTCCTCGGAGGTGACGAGCAATGCGTTGGCCGACGTCGAGACCGGGCACACCATCGCCATCGTCATCGGATACGACAACGGCTTGGCCGCCATCACGTCCTCGACGGTGAGCGTATTGCGCAAGTGCGCGTACGGGTTACGGGATGCGTGGTCGTGCGCTTGCACCACGCTCACCGCGAAGTCCTCGACGGTCGCACCGAAGCGCTGCTGGTACGCGCTCGGATAGAAGGCACCCATGTGATAGGCACCCATGCCCAGCGGCTGTTCGACGATCATCGGCGAGTTCGTGTTGATCGCCGACTGCAGATCCTCGACACCATAGAACGTCGGCCCGCCGACGCACAGCACACGCTGGCGGTCACCGGAGCGTACCTGGCGGGCGGCAACCTGCATCAGGTTGCCGCCGGTGGTGCCGCCGGTGTTGATGATCGACACCGGCAGCTCCGCGCCCAGACCGAGCCTGCGCACGACATGCTTGGCACCGAGCACAGTGCCCTCGAAACCGTCGATGTTGCCGATCACGATGCCGTCCAACGAGTCCGGCGAGGCACCCGAGTGCTCGAGTGCAGCCCATACCGCCTCTTGGACGAGTTCGAGCGACGAGCTCTCCTGCTTGCGCGGCGACGTGGCACGCGTAATGCCCACTCCCGCGATCACTGCCCGCGTGGCCATCAGACCTCTTCCAAGACAAGGACGGTCGCGGTCTCGGCGACTGGTCCGGTGAGCAGGTCGGTGGAATGCGACACAGCCCGGCCACCGTTCGCCTCTAGCCACGACACCGCTTCGAGCAGGCGAAGCGCGCCGTTGGCTACACCGGGGTATGCGCTAGCCACGCCGCCGGAGGGAGACACTTCGACATCCGCCTTGCTCAGCCCGAGCGCACCAAGGGTCGGTGCAAGCAATGCTGGTGTGGCCGAAGTGAGTTCGACTGCCTGAATCTGCTCGACTGGATCGGTCAAGCCTGCCCGGCGGTAGGCTTCCTGCCCGGCACGGCGCGCAGCAGCAGCAGGATCTTCGAGCCACTGCCCGTCGGCTGTGGTGTCGCCGGTGGCCTGACCCCAGCCGGTGAGCACGGCACGCGGGTGTCGCGCTCGACGTGCCCTGGCCAGCGATCCGAGGACCACGGCGATCGCGCCGGTGCATTCGGCCGGCAACATGAGCTCGCGCAGCACACCATTGACCGGTGCCGACGACAGGACATCCGCGGCGCTGAGCGGCGAAGTACGAACAGCACGTCCGCGGCCGGCGCCTCGTGTGATAGACGCCGCCGAGATTTCGGCGAGTTGTTCCTCGCTCAGAATGCCCGAATCGACCACATAGCCCGCGTGCATGCCGAACATGGTCTCCGCGGTCAGGCCTACCGGGCGATCGAAATGCGGCTCGAACCCGAGATTCGAAATCTGCTGGAGGAATTGCCGACGAGCGGGCCCCGATACCTCTGGGTTGTAAACACCCACGGCGAGCGCCAGATCCGCATCACCCGCAGCGATCGTCTGTGCCGCGGCAATGATGGCCTGTCCGGCGTCGCCCTCGATGCGGTACGACTGCGCGAGGTAGCCGCCGCTGGCGGCATTGGTCAAACCGCTGGAGATACTGCGACCGTCGTAGATGTCCAGCGATGCGGTGACCGACAGTCCGAGCTCGTGTTTGCGAATCCCGGCTTCCCGCAAGGCGTTCGAAACGGCATCGAAGACCAGTTCGTCGAGCACGGCATCGCTCTCGCCAACAAGCGGTGTCGCCGCGATCCCGAGCACCGGGATCGGGTCGCGCGCCTCGACAGAGGGGTTTAGGCCGCTCACATCGGTCCCTGGTGAAGGTGGGCGCTGATCGTCATGTGCGTCAGAGCCTTTCGATAATGGTCGCGTTGGCAAGCCCGCCGCCTTCGCACATGGTCTGCAGACCGTAGCGCTCGCCGGTTGCCTCGAGGTGGTTCACCAGCGTGGCCAGCAAACGGACCCCCGAGGCGCCGAGCGCGTGTCCCAGCGCGATCGCGCCACCCCGCGGGTTGAGCTTCTCGGGGTCGGCCTGCAGGTCGTGCTGCCATGCCAGTGGCACCGGCGCAAAGGCCTCGTTGACTTCATACGCGCCGATGTCATCGATCGACATCCCTGCGCGCGCAAGCACTTTCCGGGTCGCCGGGATGACACCCGTCAGCATGATGAGCGGATCGTCGCCGGCAACTGCGAATTCATGGAAGCGCGCACGGGGGCGCAGACCGAGCTTCACAGCACGCTCCTCACTCATGATGAGAACGGCCGAGGCGGCATCGGTGAGCGGCGAGGAGTTGCCAGGAGTAATGCTCCAGGCGATTTCAGGGAACCGCGCCGAGAGCGCTTCGTCGACGAACGACGGCTTCAGACCCGCCAGGCCTTCGGCGGTGGTGCCGGCCCGAAGCGTCTGATCCTGGTCGTGCACCTGCCCGTCGACGGTGATCGGCACGATCTCGTTGGCGAACCCGCCCGCCGCGGCGATCGTTGCTGCGCGCTGGTGCGACCGCGCCGCGTAAGCGTCGAGGGTCTCCCGGTCGAGCTTCCAGCGACCGGCGATCAGTTCGGCGGCCACGCCCTGGTTGATCAACCCCTCGGGATACCGCTGCGCCAACGGCTCGATCGGGTTCTGCCCGATCGAGGCTGTACCCATCGGCAGTCGGCTCATCGACTCGACACCGCAAGCCACCACGATGTCGTAGGCACCCGAGATGACACCCTGCGCGGCGAAGTGGGCGGCCTGCTGGCTGGAACCACACTGCCGGTCAACGGTTGTACCCGGAACCGACTCCGGCCAGCCTGCGGCGAGGACCGCGCTGCGAGCGATGTTGTTCGTCTGCTCGCCAACCTGCTGCACGCAACCGGCGATCACATCGTCGATCTCGGCCGGGTCGATGCCCGTGCGCTCGACCAGCGCCTGCAGGGTGTCCGCGAGCAGCCGGACAGGGTGTACACCCGACAGCGCTCCTCCGGGCTTACCCCGACCTGACGCCGTACGAACAATGTCGACGATGACTGCCGACCTCATTGTGGCCGCCTCTCCATTTTGGTTCCTTGGACTCCGGCACCACATCATCGGGCGGCCAGAATTCCTGTCTTCTGAATCTAGAAAGAAGGTGGCCTCGGGAGATGTCGCATGCTGCTACAGGGAGTGTTCTGGTCGCCGGTTCGCGCGGGCGGAATGATCGCGGATCAACTGTCGCTACGTCCCAGACGTTGACCGGTGGCCGAGAGGAGCGATGTCGCCGAGCCTGCTGCAGTCGGGATACAGGGCACCGAGACGCGACGAAACCGTCTAGGCCCTAACGCCTTCCGGCACCCGAACGACCTCGAGCGCACTCCGCGACCAGGGCTGCAACGTAGAAGGGCGACAGGCGATCCGACAAACTCGGACACGGTCCACTCGCACACCGTTGGGACCACTGATCGGTCGTTCGAACCGAATAACGAACCGGCCGCGCGGAATGTCGCAATGCGCTACATGGCAGCACGTTTCGCCTGCTCTGAGACCTGCCACCGCGGCACGTAGGTATGGCACAGGTATTTCTCCCGTGTTGCCGGTCACTTCCCGTGGCCACGCTGATCGAACGCAATCAGCGAACCTCGGAAGGAAAAACCAGTGTTCACACACAAGTTGCTGAAACGGCGCGTCATCGCCAGCGCGGTGGCCCTGGGGGTGACGGCCGCGCTGGGGGCATGCTCATCGAGTACGAACAATAGTCCGGCAGTACCCGAGGACACGGCCGCGAAGACGCCGGCCACTGGTCCCGAGGTCGACGTCTGGACGATCGCCGCGACAGGAGGAGTCGCCGCTGCGCCGCAACCCGGCGCGGGTGTCAAGGCCGCGGCCCGTTACATGAATGACCACGGCGGCATCGGCTCGAACCACCAGAAGGTGGTGGTGAAGTCCTGCGACACGCAATTCACGCCGCAGGGCGAAATCCAATGCGCCCAGCAGGCAGCCGACGATCCGCAGGCAATCGCTGTGGTGGCCCCGCAGGATGTGCTCGCGGTGCAGCAGTTCACCACTGTGCTGCAGAACGCCGGACTTCCCAGTGTCGGGGGTATCCCCGTCGCGCCGTCGGACTTCACGAATCCGATCAACTTTCCGCTGGTGACAACCAATTTCGGTGCTGCGGCGTGTGCTGTGTTGACAGCCAAGGCCACCAAGGCAAGCACGGTGGGTTTCGCAACCGTCGACATTCCAGCCGCTGTCGACGTCACCAATGATGGTGTTGCGGCAGCAAAACACGCGGGGATCAACACAACTGGGCCAGTGACCTTCCCGGTCACAACCACCGACGTGACGCCCTTCGTGTCGCAGGTGTCCGAGAAGGGTGCTGACGCAGTAGTTCTCGCGGCAGCGTCCCAAGGTACAGGAGCTTGGCTGGCAGCAGCTGCCCGGCTGGGCAAGAGCAAGCCGACCTGTGTCATCGACGGAACGGTCCCCAACCAGGTCCTCGGCGGGCTCGGCAACCAGGCCAAGGATTTCTACGCGGCGTCGTTCCTGCCCGATGTGTCCTGGACCGGGTACCCGATGCTGGACAAGTTCCGCCAGCAGGCGCAGGCCGAGAACTCGGAGGACCAAGCCGCGAGCCTCGATGCCTCGAACAACACCGAACTGGTGATGCTCGGATGGGCCGCGATGCAGGCGGTGCAGCAAGGAGCAGCAAATGTGGGTGGCGCACTGACGCGCTCCGATTTCCTTGCGGCACTGAATAATACGACGGTCAAGATCGGTGATGGCGACACGGCCCTGCTGCCGCCCGTCGACTTCTCGAAGCCGAACTCGAATCCGAAGTACAGCCGCCTGTTCAACGCGAAGTACTTCCTCAAGAAATGGGACGTGACCAAGCAGGCTTTTGTTCAGGTGCAGGGTGCCGACACCCTTCACGCCGACGAGCTTGTGCCGTAAGCGATTCGACGAGTCCACCCGGGCCGACGGCGATCCGCGGCCCGGGTGTCATTGAGGAAACAAGCACATGACCAACGTCATCCAATACGCACTGCTCGGTCTAGGGCTCGGCGCCATCTACACGCTGCTGGGCCAAGGCGTGGTTCTGATCTATCGCGGCTCCGGCGTCCTGAACATCGCCCACGGTGGATTCGCGATGTTCGGCGCCTACCTATACCTGCAGTTGCATGTCCCGAGCAGTCTCGGCGCATCGTATTCATCACAGCCCGGCTGGCCGGTTCTACCTGCATTTCTGGCAGCGGTATCCGCCACTGCGGCAATAGGTTTGGCCACCGATCGCCTTCTGCTCCGCGGCATGCGCAACGCGTCACCGTTGTCGAGGCTGATCGCGACCGTCGGTGTCCTGCTGGTGCTCATCGCCGCGGCGAGCAAGATCTGGGGAGCATCACCGCCGTTCGTTCCCGCTATCCTGCCCACGAGCATCTGGCAGTTGAGCCCTTCGGTCACCCTTCCCTCCAGCTATGCATGGATGGTCGGGATCGCCGTCGCGATCACCGTTCTGCTGACGGTCGTATGGCGTTTCACACGAATCGGCTGGGTGACGGCCGCCGTCTCTCAGAACGAGAGGGGCGCCGCGGCCCTCGGGATCTCGCCCGGATTCGTATCGTCGGCAACATGGACCGCGGGCGCGGGCCTTGCCGCGGCCGCCGGGATCTTGCTGACCCCGATCACCCAGATATCGGTCGGCAGCCTGAGCTTGCTCATCATTCCTGTGCTCGCCGCGCTTCTGCTCGGCGGATTCCAATCGTTCCCCGCGACTTTGGCCAGCGGCATGTTCGTGGGTGTCGCCCAAACCGTAGCAGTGAACTACAACGACTTCTTCGAGAAGCACCTGCACATCACCATGACTTCCGACGCCTTCCCAGTGCTCGTCGTGCTGCTGGTGATGATTGTGCGTGGGTCGTCGCTTCCGCTGCGCGGGCACATCGGCGAGCGATTGCCCGCGATCGGCACCGGGCGAATTCGCTGGCGGATTGTCCTGCCTACCATCGCAATCGGGTCGGGCCTGATCGTCGCGCTCTCGAGCAATCCAACGGTCATGGCGGCTCTGACAGTCACGTTCATCGCCGCCACGTTGCTGCTGTCCCTGGTCGTCCTCATGGGCTACGCCGGACAGATCTCCTTGGCGCAGTATGCTCTCGCCGGCGTCGGCGGCCTGTTGGCCGCCCGGCTGGCACAGCGATCGGGCCTCGATCTGGTTCCGGCTCTGGCAGTCGGTGTTCTGGGCGCGATGGTCGCCGGGTTGATCATCGCGATCCCGGCGCTTCGCTTGCGTGGCGTCAATCTGGCTGTGATCACGCTCGCCGCCGCATGGGCTGTTCACGACATGGTCTTCACCAATCCCCAGGTGTCCGGTGAGACCGCTGGGGTCTCGGTGGGTCGCGCGACCCTGTTCGGCTGGGAGATCAGCGGCCAGACACACCCCGGCCGGTATGCGGCGTTCACGCTGGCGATATTCGCGCTGGCCTGCGTGTTGGTCGCGAACATCCGGCGTAGCAGGCTTGGGCGCAACATGATTGCAGTTCGATCGAACGAACGCGCAGCGGCGGCATCCGGAGTCTCCGTCTTCCGAACCAAGCTTCTCGCCTTCGCCATCTCTGGCGCGATCGCAGGATCCGCGGGCACCATGCTCGCATTCCAATACGAGAGCACCAGCTTCGTCACCCTCGACGCCTTCACATCGCTGCTGGCGGTCGCATGGGTGGTGATCGGCGGCGTCGGATTCATCATGGGAGCCTTGCTCGGCGCGCTACTCGCACCGGGAGCGGTGCTGTCGCTGCTCGGGTCGTATTGGCACGGTTTCGGTGAATGGCTGGCCCTCATCGGTGGTGTCGGCGCGCTGCTGGCAGTCCGATTCAACCAAGACGGTGTCGTCTACGGTCTCAGACGTGCGTTCAGCCAGGCCACCGCGAAAATCCCGCAGGGCCGTCCAACCTCGCATCGAGGGGACGATGTCGCCATCCCACCGAAAATCGAACCAACATGCGTTGTCCCGCAACGACTTCAGATCGAGAACCTGACAGTACGTTACGGCGGCATCGTGGCCGTCGACGCGATCGGAATCAGCGTCGCCCCGGGCGAAGTAGTGGGCCTTATCGGCCCGAACGGCGCGGGCAAAACCTCTCTGATGGACGCGGTCTCGGGATTCGCGCACTACGAGGGCAATATCCGGCTCGGTCATGAGCGCATCGATCAGTGGTCTGCGCATCGACGGGCCCGATCCGGTTTGGTCCGATCGTTCCAAGGCCTGGAGCTCTTTCCCGAAATGACAGTGCTGGAAAACCTCCAAGTCCCGGGGCATTTCGACGGCGGCGCATCGGCACTGATCGAGATCCTGCGCCCCCGGCAAGTCCGCCTGTCCGAGGTGACGCTTGCTGCGATCCAGGATTTCGGTCTCGCGCCGATCCTGCACAAGTTCCCGGACGAGATCTCCTACGGACAGCGGCGTCTCGTCGCGATCGCCCGAGCTGTCGCAGCCCAACCCTCGGTCCTGCTGCTCGACGAACCAGTGGCAGGTCTGAGTGAGCACGAGTCGCATGAGTTCGCCATCCTGGTACGGCAACTCGCCAATGCCTGGGGAATGGCGATTCTCGTGATCGAGCACGACATGGGCTTCGTCATGAACACATGCGACCGCATCACTGTGATCAACTTCGGCAAGCACGTCTGCACCGGGACCCCGGATGAAGTACGTGCCGACCGAGCAGCGATCGCCGCTTACCTCGGCGACGAGGCGAGCCCGGACCCAGCCGACCCAATCCCCGTCTCCGAGACGGAAACCCGCACGCCGTCGGAAGCGAGGCTGTGACGATGACCGATCCATTACTTATGACACGAGGACTCCACTGCGGCTACCGCGGTGTGGAGATCGTGCGTGACCTCAACATCACTGTCCGCCCGGGCGAGGTTATCGCTCTCCTCGGCGCGAACGGCTCAGGGAAGACCACCACCCTCCTCACCCTCGCCGGCGAGCTGAAACCACTCGCCGGCGACGTCCTCATCGACGGCCGGGTCACGACCGCTCCGTTGCACAAACGCGCACGCCAGGGGCTCGCCTTCGTCACCGAGGAAAGATCCACCTTCGCCAATCTCACGACTCGCCAGAATCTGACCGTGGGCCGAGCGAATATCATGGCGGCAACCGCGATCTTCCCTGAACTGGAACCGCTCATGTCACGCGGCGCGGGTCTATTGTCCGGCGGCGAGCAGCAAATGCTCACGCTTGCAAGGGCTTTGGCGCGTCCGACGAAATTGCTTCTGGCAGATGAACTCTCACTCGGACTCGCACCGAAGACAGTCGGAAAGCTCCTGACCGCCGTCCGGGCCGCTGCCGACGAGCACGGCCTAGGCGCACTGCTGGTCGAACAGCATGTTCACCGCGTCCTCGACATCGCCGATCGCGTCTACTTGCTGCACCACGGACGAATCCGGTTCTCCGGGACCGCGGCCGAAGCCCGCAAGAACATCGACGAAATCCAGGCCACGTACCTTGCTTCGACCGCGACGGCCGGCCAGGGCTCGAAGGACACCGTGCCCCTCCCCCATTAGGGGGTCGCACCAACTTCGCTATTGGGCCGGAGTTCTTCGAAGGCGACCGCCAACAGGAGAACCCGGCCCCACAGGCCGCTTCTGGACACCAATAGGCGATAGCATCGCCCAGTCGTGCCTGAGTCCCTGGAAACGGCAGGACCTGAGATCATGGCCTCGAGGACGGGTCGCAGCCGCAATGAATCCGTCGAACGGGTCAAGGCCCGCAAGCGTATTCGCGACTCCGAGGAAACGGTCAAGATCCTGCGCGAGGCCGCGGATCAAGTCGGAGCGGTGTTTCCCCAAGGTCGCTACCTCCTCGCGTCCGAACTCCACGATGATGGCGTGCGGATCAGACGCGCCTGATACGCGCTCACGGTATCGACGTCGGGGCTACTAAGAATGGTGCGACCGCCCACCATCGGAGCGAGCGATCCGCCACCAGTAGTTGACCGACCCAATCACCCGCGTTCACGACACCTGGCGCGGCACCTATTGGAGCCCGCAGATCCCATGCCGAGCTGGCGCGATTCCATCGCCTCACCATCGGGGCAAACACCCTCGAGTTGCTGATGCGCCGAGCCAGGCCCGTCCGGACTTCCCTTGCGCCGCAAAGCGAGACGAGTCCCACCCGCTGAGTCCGTTAGGGACCCCGCCGCGGGCACCATCATCTATGGCGACCACGGCACCCAGTTCACGTCCTGGACCTTCACCCGATCGGCCGGAACCAACACGCCAGCAACACAAGTATTGGACACAGCCAATCGAGTGTCCCCGAGGGCCGACCTCTGCTCCAATGCACAGCGAGCCGCGGCCGAGCGCATCTCGCACTCGACTGCGGCTTGCGACCACACTGCTGTGCCTTCTAACCCGTCACTCGCAGCGCTTCGTGAGACCTGGACACATCCGAGGTGGCAGTGACCTGGTAGTTCTTGATGTCGAACTTTCTCAGCTTCCTGACCATCCCAGACGGGGAACCTGGCCACATAGCCAGATTATGGCCTTTGCTGGTCAGATAATATGTCTTGCACCCGGTGGTGAAGACGAATCCGGACAGATACGAATCCCTGTAATCCATCCAGGCTTGCTCCTTGTGAGGCTTGGGTTCGACCGTTTCAATGCCCTGCCGCCGCATGATCTGGATCGCAGATCCAACGTATCGGGCCTGTGCCTCACAGCCGATGAAGACCGACGCGGTTCCGGAGTGAACACCACCGACAAGGAAGAAATTCGGGCAATCGACGATCGTTGTCGCACGGTAGGTCCGAGGCATCTCCTCGAATCGCTCCGCCAAGAGGCGGCCCTTTCGATCACGAATTCTGTCGAAGATCGGTGACCCGAAGTTGAAACCAGTCCCCCAGATGATCGTATCGACCTCGAACTCGCGGCCGGACGAGGTGACCACCGATTTCTCACGAATCTCGCTCAGGGCCGATGGCAGATAATCGACATTGGGTGCCGACACCGCGGGGTACCAAGCGTTCGACAGTAGTAGCCTCTTGCATCCGGCCTTGTAATCCGGAGTCAGCACCTTTCGCAGCTCAGGATCGGCGATCTGCTGTTCCAGATGTTTGCGTGCCGACCTCTCAGGGAGTATCGCCAGGCGTGGATACTTGACAGTGATCACCAAGAATTCCAACAGGAACCAGATGAATGCCCGAAGGATTCGCTGTCGCAACTTCGCGCGTCGCGGGCTCCGCTCTTCGTGCACCACGTCAGGCTTGGGAACAACCCACGACGGCGTACGCTGCAGAATCACGAGCCGCTCAGCCGACGGCTGGATCTCGGGCACGAATTGAATCGCCGACGCGCCGGTACCTACGACGGCTATCCGCTTCCCTTCCGCGTCGAAATCAGCGGGCCAGTCATGAGAATGAAAGATGTCCCCGTCGAACTTGTCAGCGCCCGGGATCTCCGGTATGGACGCTCGGTCGTTCTGGCCGGTGGCAACAATCAGGAACCGAGCACGGATCAGCCCCTTGTTCGTTTCGCACAGCCATTTCTTCTCGCTGTCGGACCACACCGAGTCGAGCAGTTCCGTTCCGAATCGGACGTGTCGTACGATGTCATTTTCGGCCGCGACCCGCTCCAGATACTCGCGGATTTCCTGTCCAGGCGCGAATAGACGCGACCAGTTGTTCAGCGCGAATCCGTACTGATAGGTCGGCGACGGCACATCACACCCGATGCCGGGATAGCGATTGTGGTTCCAGACGCCGCCGAGCCCGTCCGACCGCTCCAACAGAACGAATCCCAGCCCTTGGCGCTTGAGCTCGATCGCGGTGCGGATTCCCGACATTCCTCCGCCGATGATGACGGCTTCGATGTCGGTGAGATTTTCCTCTGCCAGGTGTTCGCCGTATTCCAGCGTGGTGTCCACCTCGATACCTCTTCCTCCGGTGTAACCCTGCGACCGACCCTCCCCAGACCATGCGCCGGGTCACAGTGCGCGCCCTTAATGAGCTGCGTCACACGGACTGTACTGTCTCAATGTCAGTAAATCAACGGGAATGCCGCAGTCGGATGACATCGACACTGACACTCCGTCAACAACAGCTCCGATCGGTGGATGGCGGCGATCGCGCCAACCACCGGTCGGGCGCCGATCAAACCAGCGCGTCCGAAAGTTCCGACAGCAGAGCCGATTTCGCCACCGCTCCCACGATCTGCCGAACCGGCTCGCCATCACGGAACAAGATCAGAACCGGTACGGACATCACCCGATAGTCCCGTGCGATCTCAGGAAACTCGTCGACATCGAGCTTCCCCACCACCAACGTCCCAGCCTGCTCGGCCGCGATCTCCTCGAGCATCGGCGCGATTGCCTTGCACGGCCCGCACCACGGCGCCCAGAAGTCGACCAGAACGGTCCGGCCCCCGGCCAGCACCTCATCGGCGAAGTTCGCGGCGGTCAAAGTGATTGTTGAGTTGGACATCTTCACTCTCTCGTTTTCAATCTCTCGGGTGCGCCGGACTTCGACGCTTGCTCATGTACGCTGCGCGCCATTGGCACAGGTCAGACTCGGGCCTGGGACAGCCAACGCTCGGTGTCGAGCGCCGCGGCACAACCCGAACCGGCAGCGGTGATCGCCTGCCGGTACGAGTAGTCGACGAGGTCACCACAGGCGAAAACCCCGTCCAGACTCGTGAGCGAGCTGCGCCCTCGTGCCACCACATATCCCGCCGCATCGACCTCGACCTGGCCGCGGATGAGACTGGATCGAGGGTCGTGGCCGACCGCCACAAAAAGTCCAGTCACCTGCAGGTCAGACTGGAGACCGGTCGACACGCCCTTCAGGCGAAGGCTTCGCACGGTGTCCTCGCCGTGCACCTCGATGACTTGTGTGTTCAGCTTCCAGAGGATCTTTTCGTTCGCCTGCGCACGTTCCACCATGATCTTCGACGCGCGCATCTCCTCCCGCCTATGCACGACGGTCACGGTGCGGGCGAACCGGCTCAGGAACTCCGCCTCCTCCATCGCCGAGTCGCCACCACCGACAACTGCGATGTCCTGGCCTCGGAAGAAGAACCCATCACAGGTCGCACACGAGGAGACGCCCCGGCCGAGCAGTCGCTGCTCTCCAGGAACATCCAGATACTTTGGGGCAGCACCCATTGCGAGGATCACGCTTCGCGCGGCGAGCCGTTCACCCTGCGCTGTGACGTACTTGATCGGGCCGGCGAGCTCCACCTCATCCACATCTGCCGTGACCAACTCCGCGCCGAACCGCAGCGCCTGCGCGCGCATTCCGGCCATCAACTCCGGCCCTTGAATGCCCTGTTCGAAACCCGGAAAGTTCTCCACTTCGGTCGTCGTCATGAGCGCCCCACCGGCCTGCAAGCCTTCGAAGATCAGCGGCTCGAGTTGTGCACGCGCGGCGTATATGGCCGCCGTATACCCCGCGGGACCGGAGCCCACGATGATGACTTTCCGAATCGTGTCCGCTGGCATACCTACCTCCATTTCGGCCAGATCAGGCCGGGTTCTACATGCGAAACGGGCAAAGTGACCCGAACTCTACGTTACTGACCTGATGTCAGTTCTGTCCTGATTTTCGCCCTATTTTTACTGACTTTTGGACGGTAGCCTGGCCCGCATGAGTTTGGATGTGTACGAAGACATCGAGCGGTGCTTCGAGGCGGGGTGGTCCGACGGCCTGCCGGTAATCCCGCCCTACGGAACACTGGTCGACACGATGCTCGAAGCATGCGGCTGGTCTGCCACCGAAGTGGTCGGCACCATCGAAGATCAGCATCTCGAGATCCGCGGCGAGCACTTGGCCGCAGCAGCAGTAATGGCCGGATGCAAACCCGAATACGGCCGATTCCTCCGAGCGGTCGGGCATGCACTGCTCGATCCACTGCTCAATATCAGCGGCTGCGAGGTGACCACCGGCGGCGTCTCCACAACGGTCATCGCGAGCGGCTCGATCGTCGGTGAACTCGGCTTCGAACACGAGGCGAATGCCCTGGGCGCGAATAACCGCGTGAACGCGACAATCGGCAGGTTCGCACAGCTTGTTCGGCTATTCTGCGGGCGCGCAGGCGGGGTTCTCCAAGCGCATGGAACCATTGGCCACCCCGGCCGCCTGTCGTTTTGCATTGCCGAGCATCCGGTCACATTCTGGCCGAGCTTTCACACCCAGTTCGCACTGGCGGCGGAGGCGTCCGCCGCGACGATCATGGCGACTGAAGGACCCATCAGCGTCAACAATCATTACGCCGAGTCGGGCGAACAGATCCTACTCACGATCGCCGACACAATCGCCCACTTCGGTTCCACCGCTCATTACTACCAATCCAGCGGCTATCTCATCGCCATCGCACCCGACCATATGGAGCTGGTGCAGTCACAATTCACGCGAGATGAGGCGCGGCGCTTCCTTTTCGAGCACGCCACACGCCAGACCGATGACCTTGCCCGAGTAGGGCGGATACCTCTTCACCCAGCGGAGTACTGGCAGGTCGTCCCCGGTGAAATGCGAGCTCCTTTCCGCACGGAGGAGCAGCTCTCGTTCGTGGAATGTGGCAAAGAGGGTGGCAAATTTTCGGCAGTCATACCCCGCTGGACCGGAAACGTCCATGTCATCTCCCGGCCCGTCGCCGAATCCAAGTAAGAGGTAGACAACGTGAGCACCTTCGTCAAACCCAGCGAGCGCGTCGTCAGCTGCGGCGACGTCAGCTGCGAATTCCTGGTGGATCCGATCCCACGCCCCAAGCCGCCGGCGATCAAGGTAAGCACGTCCCCGCAGCACCGGGAGATCGTGTTCGTGGACAACCACAAGCCAAACTCGATCGCCATTCTCCGTGGCGCACAGGCGATTCTGCGCGCACGCGGAATCCCCGTTCGCGAGGAGGTCAAGCTCAAACTCAATGCGTCGGTCACGCTCGACGACGCAGAGCTTGCAGAGCTCGCCTCAAAAGGGGGCCTGATCCTCTGTGGCATCTCCGATTGCGGCAGCTGCTCGGCTGCCAGCGTGCGTGACGCGATCTTGCTCCAACAGCGGGGAGCCGCGGCCATCGCGGTCCTGACCAAGCCATTCGAGTCCCAGATGGACCGAATTGCAACATATTACGAGACCGATAGGCCGATTCCGGTCGTCGTCCTCGACCATCCGATGCAGAACGTCGGTACCGCCGAGCTCCGCGCCCGATCCGAGGCGCTCGCCGACGCCGTCGAAGCCATCTTCAACGAGTGAGGAGGTCATTTCCGATGGATCCCTTGGCGATTCACGCAGTCGGCCTGGACCTGCCCGCGGCACAGTCGGTGCGCGATCTGGCCGCGACGGTCGGTGGTGATGTCGAAACGTATTCCGGTTGGCCCCAGGTGCGGGTCGGCGGCGATGACGACCATCCCGCATCACTCGCGTCCCGAGCGCTCGACGTCGCCCTCCAGGATGTCGGAGTACCCGCGTCCGAGCTCAAAATCGTTGTCTCCACAGGTATGTCGCGCGAGTATCTCGGCTCGTGGTCGCTGTCGGCAGAGGTGATACGACAGCATGGCGCAACGAGCACCTGTATGCCGCTCGACATCAACTGCGGGTGTCTGGCCACCCTGTGGTCGTTGTCCTTGGTTCAGGGCTGGCTGGCGGCGCAAGGCGGTGGATACGCCGCGATTGTCAGCGGCGAACGCCTGAGCGACACCGTCGATCGATCCGACAACTCAGCCCAGAACCTTTGGGGCTACGGTGACGGCGGCAGTGCAATGGTCGTCAGCGTCGGTACCGATGCGCCGGCACTCTGGCATCTGGCCTCGACCGGCTTTTCCAGCCACACCGAGTTCGCCGGCATCCTGCGGGTCGAGTACGGGGGAACCCGAAATCCCGTTCTTCCCGCTGGCGCCAAGAACTTTCGCAAGTTCGCGCCGATCCCTCTTTCCGAGGTCCGAGTGGCATACGTCAACGGGTACCAAGACGCGTTCACAACAGCACAGAAGAACACTGCGACCGTCGCCGAGCGGCTCGTCTGCAATCAGGTGTCGCCCAACTTCACTCCCGTAATCGCCGAGGCCGCAGGGATCCCGATGGAGCGCGCGGTCGTCACCGGGGACGATTCCGGACATGTCGGCTCGGCCGATATCGGAATCGGGCTGAAGAAGCTGCTCGACACGGAGGGGGCCACCATGCCGCTTGCGCTCGGAGCCAGCACACCCTTCGCGTTCGGCGCAGCAATCCTTACTCCTGCCGGATCTCGGCACTAGCTCCCAACCTCCGATTCGACTGCCCCACAGTCGAATCGGAGCTAAGAATCGCCCACCGCAAAAGCGCGGCCGTCCGGGTCACATGCGATCGCACCATATCGAAGAGCGTCTTCGGCGCGGCGCCGAAGACAGAGAGAAGGAACGCCTCGATGAGCACACACCCCGTCTCGCCAGACAACTACTATCACACCGCCTTCGTCGTCACCGACCTCGAACAAGCCGCAAAGGCGTTGACCGCTGCCGGCGGCTATCGATGGACGAATGTGCTGTCGGCGGAGCAGCCGATCAGATACGGAGACGAGGAGGGCGTCATTCAGGCACGAATCATGTACTCGATCGATACCCCCTATATCGAACTGGTGGAGGAGCGACCGGGCACACTGTGGGAGGCCGTCCCCGGCAACGCCCCACACCACATCGGCTACTTCGTCGACGATCTCGACGAAGCGATTCGTGTGATGCAGGACAGCGGGTTCTCGATGGAGGCTTGCCTCGTCGACGACGGCCGATGGCCTGCGATGCTCGCGTACATGAACCACCCGCTGGGAATGCGGATCGAGTTGGTGCAGCGGGGCGCGTTCGGCAATTGGGAAGACTTCATCCGCGCGAATCAGGCTTAACCCGAACGCCAGCCGAGCCGCCGAACGAACGTCGGCGGCTCACCTGGCTCGCCATTCCGCTCAGTGGAGCAGATCACACGCCAACCGTCCACGTTACTGACTCATAGTCAGTACTCTGCACTTATGTTTCCTCTCCCAACTGAACATGGAGCCGCACTCGTCACCGGGGCATCGTCGGGTCTCGGCCTTGCCATCGCGAAATCGCTTGCACGGCGCGGTTATAACGTCCTTCTGACCGCCCGCCGCGCGGACCGTCTCGAGGCCTTGGCTGTCGAACTCGAAACCGATTACGCAGTGCGAGCTCTGGTGGTTCCGTGCGATCTCTCCGATCGATCCGCACCCGATCAACTCGCCCAAGCCGCCGAGGATCACTCCCTTGATATCAACGTCCTCGTGAACAACGCGGGCCTGGGCTCGACAGGCCTGTTCCAACAGAGCGAAATCGCACTCCAACTCGCCATCGTCCGAGTGAAAGTGGAAGCAGCGGTAGCCCTTACAGGACGATTCCTACCCGCGATGCTCCAACGTGAGCGCGGCGCGATCCTCAACGTCTCGTCTACGACCGGGTTCCAACCTCTTGCGAACAACGCGACCTACGCGGCCGCCAACGCGTTCCTGTTGTCATTCACCGAGGGGCTACATACCGATTTGGCCGGCACCGGCGTATCTGCGACCGCCCTGTGTCCGGGACCGGTCAAGACCGAGCTGTGGAACGAATCCGGCGGCACGGCGGCAGCGATCGCCGCAGGCCTGCCCGATGTGCTGTGGATGACGCCGTATGAGGTCGCCGAAGCCGGAGTCGAGGGTCTTCGCGCGGGCAAGCGCGTCGTCATACCTGGAACGCTCAACCGGCTGGGAGCGATCGGAGGGCAGCATGCGCCGCGGAGTCTCCTGCTACGACTGACCGCCGCGATCACCGCCGCCGCCGACAGCTGACGACTGGGTCGGGTCCCGGCACAACGAGGTGCCTGGATTCCGTCCCCGAGCGTCACGTTCGATCCGAAATATTCTCGTGCTCACTAATTCTGGAGACGAAGCTCCGTGATCCACGCCGCGATCTGTGCTCGGTTGGAGAAGCCGAGCTTGCTCAAGATCTTCTCGACGTGGCCTTCTGCCGTGCGTTTGGAAATGATCAGGTCGTTCGCTATGTCGCGATTGCTTCGCCCCTCGGCGACGAGTTCGGCGATCTCCAGCTCTCTGACCGTCAGTGCGGTGCGGCATCCGCCAGGGACAGGCTCCGACACCGTCCGCACTGCTCCGTCTGCGTGAGCAAGATCCAGAGCCTCATGACGGGGCAAAGCCCTCCCCTTCTCATACCGGCTGTGAAAGTTCCTCTCCCCCATCGCCGCTCGCAATGATTCGTCGACCTCTGACCGATAGGCATGCAGGGCTGGAAGCGCCGCCGTCGAGACACCGATCTCATCGAAGATTCGGTCGGCCGCACCGAGCAAAACCGCGGACCGGTCGTACTGGTGATGGCGCGCAGCGACGAAACCGAGCCCTTCGACCGCTCTAGCGACAGCCGCGAGGTCCGCCTCACGGCTGTCTGCCAGTACTCGCGCCTCGAGTTCCCCGGCACGACCGGGTCGGCCATCCCACAGCTCGTGAATCCCGAGCATCCACAGCGCGTAAGCGCGCCAGTGTGACTCACCCTTGCTTTCGGTAATGGCGAGGCACCGGTCGAGCCAGTCGACCGCTTCCTCCTTCGCACCGGCGAACTCTGCGGTCATTCCGAGCAGCAGCAGGGTCGATACTTCTCCCGCCGTGTCGTGCGCACCCCGGAACCGATCCAGAGCGTCCGCGAGCAAAGAGATTCCGGACAGCTCACCCCCTCGGAGTGCGTCAAGCATTCCCGTCGTCTGCTGCACGTACGCCGTGGCGAGGGGATCGTCCAATTCTGCGGCAAGCTTCTCAGCGAGATCGAGTGCGATCTCGGCCGCCTCGAAATCACCTTGCATCGTGGCGAACCACGCATCGAGTCGAAGCGCTCTGCATCGCTCGGGAGCGTCACGCTCGACCAGTTCCAGCAGTCGACTCAGCCAATGACGGGCTTCGGGCAACAGGCCGAAGACCTCCCAATACGGTTCGGAGCCGGTGACGAGGCGCAGGCCGATCGCGGCCTCACTTGCAGTCGTCGCGCAAAACTCCAGTGCTGCCCGCAGATTCGCGTGGTTGCGACGTAGGCGTGCAAGCCATTCCGCCTGGCGCGGGCTGATCCATTCATCGGCGAGTTGCTCGACGAGATTCAGGTGCCAGTGCTGATGGCGACGACGAAAAACATCTTCCTCCAGTGCTTCTCGGAGTTTCGCTTGCCCGTACTGCCGCACCGTCTCGAGCATGCGGAAACTCGTCGCGACGGACGTCGACTCGCGCTGCAAGATCGACTTGCCGACGAGCCCGGCCACGACATCGAAGACTTCATGGCCGAGCAGGTCATCGTCGGCGCATATCCACTCCACGGCGTCCAGATCGAAGCTGCCGTGAAATACGGTGAGTCGTCGCCACATTCGCTGTTCCGCCACCGTGCACAGATCAAAGCTCCAATCCATGCATGACCGCAGCGTCTGCTGGCGTTCAACGGTGTTGCGGTTGCTGGTGCCGAGCAGCCGGAACCGGTCGTCCAAACGCGACAGCACCTCATCGACCGAGAGCACGCGCAGGCGAACGGCCGCGAGCTCCATCGCGAGTGGCAGGCCGTCCAGACGATGACATAGGCGCGCAACCGCGGCGTGGTTCTCGTCGGTGATTGCGAACCCGGGCACGGCGGCGTCAGCCCGATCGAGGAAGAAGGTGACGCCGTCGTACTGGCTCAACTGCGCCGGGACTATTCGAGCTTCCGGGTCCGGGACCGGCAGGGCCGACACACCGAAGACGCACTCACCAGCCAGTTCCAACGGTTCCCGGCTGGTGGCCAATACCCGCAGCTCTGTGCAGTACCGGAGCAGGACCTCGATCAAAGCCGCGCAGGCGCTCGTCAGGTGTTCACAGTTGTCCAGCACGATCAGCATCGTCTTGTCCCGAATATGGTCGACAAGCGTTTCAGCCGACCACCGTGCTGACTGGTCCCGAAGCCCGAGCCCCGCACCAATCGTGGTGGCCAGCAACTCTGGATCTCGCAAGTCGGCCAATTCGACGAGGGCAACACCGTCCCGAAAGGTCCGCTGCAGATCCCTCGCGACCCGTACGGCAAGCCGGGTCTTGCCGACGCCGCCGATTCCCGTCAGGGTCAGCAGTCTTGTCACCGTGAGCAGGCGTTTGATTTCAACCAGTTCGATGCGGCGGCCAACAAAGCGGTCGATATCGGCAGGGAGACGGCGGATCTGCGGGGCCATTCGGCTACATCAACCTTCTTTTTAACTCGAGGTGATCCCGGTCACACTACTGACTTAATGTCAGTTTTTCAAGAGCTACACCATGAGACCATCACGTTTCGATCAGCGCATGCCACCGTCGAGCCGGAGGGTCGCTCCAGTGCAGTAGGACGATTCGGCGCCCGCGAAGTACACGACGGCTCCAACCACCTCGTCGGCCTCACCGCAACGCTTCAGAGCGGCAGCATTGCCGAGGCGCTCTCGAATATCGGGAGTCCAGGCAGCGGAGACATCGGTCAGGAATGCTCCACACTGGATTCCGTTGACGCGGACGTTCGGGCCGAACGCCTGCGCGAAGCCCTCGGTGAGCGCATTGAGCCCCGCCTTCGCTGCCGCGTACGGCAACGAATACGGATCTGGATGACTCGCCGCGATCGAGCTGATATTGACGATCGAGCCGCCACCTTCGGCCGCCATTCGGGTGCCGATCGCCGCGGTCAAGCGGAACGGACCCTTGAGGTTGATGCCGATCACCTTGTCGAACAAGGCTTCACCGACCTGATCCAGGCTCGGGTACAAGGGCGACAACCCGGCGTTGTTCACCAGCACGTCCACCCGGCCGAATTCCCCGTACGCCGCCTCGACGAGCCGATCGCAATCGTCCCAATCACTGACATTGCAGCCCACCGCGAGCGTGCGAACCCCGTACTTCTCAGCAACCTCCGCTGCCACCGTCTCACAGTTCTCGACCTTGCGGCTGGCGATCACCACGTGCGCGCCGCGCTGAGCGAAGGCTTTCACCATCTCCTTGCCCATGCCGCGGCTACCGCCGGTCACGATGACGACCTGTCCGTCCATACTCACTGGCGCTCCAATTAATAGAGTGGACACTCAATACATTACGCGCCTATGATACGACTCGTGCCACAGCAGTCAAGACAAGACAACGGTGTCGACCTGCACATACTGGAGTCCTGGATGGACGCCCAGGGTCTGGGAGCCGGCCCGATCCAGAATGTGCAGCCGATCGGCGGCGGAACACAGAACGTCATGCTCAGTTTCGAGCGCGCTGACCGGCGCTACGTCTTCCGCCGAGGACCCAGCCACATACGCCCGGCCACGAACAACGTGCTCCGCCGGGAGGTACAGGTACTCGATGCTCTTTCCGAAAGCCTTGTGCCACATCCCCGTTTGATCGCAAGCTGCCCAGACGAAACAGTGCTCGGCGACTCGGTCTTCTACCTGATGGAGCCCATCGAGGGATTCAACGCGTTGACCGAACTTCCGCGGGCATACGTCGAGAATTCCTCGCTGCGCCACGACATGGGACTGGCCATGGTAGATGCGCTCGCCGCCCTCGCCGCCGTGGACTACAAAGCGGTCGGGCTGGAGGATTTCGGACGCCCCGATGGGTTTCTGGAACGCCAAGTTGCCCGCTGGCTGAAGGAATTGTCTTCCTACACAAAGTATTCGGGCTACGACGGATCAGAGATCATCGGTATCGACGAGATCGCGGACTGGCTCGACCACAATCGGCCTGATACCTGGCAGCCGGGCATCATGCACGGTGACTACCACCTGGCCAATGTCATGTTCCGCCCCGACCGGGCGGAAGTCGCGGCGATCGTCGACTGGGAAATGTGCACCATCGGCGATCCGCTGCTCGATCTCGGCTGGCTGCTCGCCACCTGGCCGCACCCGGACGAGCAGGAACCCCTCATTGATGGCCCGCTGGCCAAGGCTGGCGGCCTGGCCACTCCTCAGGAGCTCATCGAGCGCTACGCCGCACGCTCACAACGCGATCTGTCGGCGATGACGTGGTACACGATCCTCGCGTCGTTCAAGCTCGGCATCGTGCTGGAAGGCACCTATGCCCGCGCCTGCGCCGGGGCCGCGCCCCGTGCTATCGGCGAGTACCTGCACGCATTGACATTGCGCCTCTTCGCCCGGGCCCGCGCACTCGCTTCGGGCACTCTCATCCTTTGATGGAAGGACACACATAGTGGTATCAGAACTCTTCGCGGACGTCGAGTTTCAGAAAAAGCTCGACTGGATGGACGACTTCGTCAAGTCGGAGATCTACCCGCTCGAAACACTCGACCTCGACTGGACTCAGTTGCGGAAGGCCGTCGCCCCGCTGCAACAGGAGGTCAAGGCTCAAGGCCTGTGGGCCGCGCATTTGGGACACGAGCTGGGTGGTCCAGGCTTCGGTCAGGTCAAGCTCGGCCTGATGAACGAGATCATCGGTAAGGTCATTTTCGCCCCACTCGTCTTCGGCAACGCCGCACCCGACTCGGGTAATAGTGAAATCCTCGCCATCGCAGGTACTCCCGACCAGAAGAAGCGCTGGCTCGAGCCGTTGCTCGCCGGCGAGATGATGTCCGCGTTCGCCCTCACCGAGCCCGACAACGCGGGCGCCGACCCGACCCGTTTGTCAACGACAGCCGTTCGCGACGGCGATGACTGGGTAATCAACGGCCGTAAGTGGTTCATCAGCAATGCCTCGATTGCCGACTTCTTCATCGCGATGGTGGTGACAGACCCCGACGCTGAAAGGCACCGGCGCGCTTCACAGATCATCATTCCGGCCGACACCCCAGGCGTGCATATCCTGCGCGACATTCCCACCATCGAGCATGATCACATCCGCCCCAACTGGTACGGCTACCACGCCGAGATGGTCTTCGAAAATGTCCGAGTGCCCGTTGATTCCGTGCTGGGTCAACCTGGCGATGGCTTCTTGATCGCACAGAAGCGGCTGGGACCAGGACGAATCCACCACTGCATGCGCTGGATGGGCCAGGCCCGACGGGCCTTCGACATGATGTGCGAGCGCGCCACTTACCGTTACTCACACGGTAGCCTGCTGGCCGACAAGCAGACCGTGCGCACCTGGATCGCGGACTCCGCGGCCGAGATGCAAGCCGCGAAGTTGATGACGCTCCATGCCGCCTGGATGATCGATCAGCATGGCGTCCGAGCTGCCCGCAAGGAGATCGCCTACATCAAGTACTACGGCGCCAAGGTGCTTCACGACGTGATCGACCGAGCGATCCAGACGCACGGATCGCTCGGCTTCTCCAGCGACCTGCCACTCGAGTCCATGTACCGGGCCGCCCGTGGCGCACGGATCTACGACGGCCCCGACGAGGTCCACCGCGACACCGTCGCTCGTCTGGTCCTGCGCGACTACACGCCCCCGGTCGACGAGATTCCAACCGAACACGTTCCGACTCGGCGCGCGGAGGCGCAGCGCCGATTCGCGGAACTTCTCGAAACGGTCTGATCCGCCCTAACGAACCAGCCCATCGAGGACCATCGCGCGGAACTCCTGCGCGATCTCGTGGGCGGTAACCCCCCGGCGTGGCCGATACCACTGGGATATCGAATTCACCATTCCCAGTAGTCCATTGGCCACGATCCGGTTGGAGCGGGTGAACCGACCCGCCCGATACCCCTCGTCCAGCACACTCTCCCAGCAGTCCTGAACCTGTTGGCGCAAGTCCTGCAGCTGAGCCTGATGCTCATCGGTCAGCGCATCGGCGTCCCGCACTTGAATCAGCACCTCTCGCCGATGCTTGGCGATGATGTCGATGTGCACGTCGATGAGCTGCCCCAGCTTCTCCACCGGGTCGCCATCCTTCGCCGTCACCTGCTGAGCGCCGGCCAATGCCTTCTCGACGTAGCGGCGCAGAATCTCCCACAACACTTCCTCTTTGGACTTGATGTGGTAATACAACGCGCCCGGCTGCAAGTCCGTACGCGACCCGATCTCCGCCACACTCGTGGCGTGATACCCCACGGTGGCGAACAACTCGATCGCCACTTCGAGAATCCGTTCGCGCGTCGCCTCGGCGTTGCCGGAGACGCTCCCCCGCGGCCGTCCCGGGCGCCGCGGTGCGTTGCTAGTCGACTGTTCAGGTGCACCCACGCATGCCAGTCTAAAGATCGGGCCGACTTCGGATTCCGGTCGCCACGCGGACGGGTCGAGGTACCAACCAACCTGAGCCAGCCTGGCGGGAGCGCGGAGCTACTTGGGCAGGCGACTGACCACAACCCGAGCCAGCGCCTCGGCCCTGTCGATCGGAAAGGGAGTTCCATCATTGCTGTCGAACTCCATGGTCACTTGTACCCTTCCCCTGCGGATCACGACGGCATCCTGGATTCCGCGAATCGTGGTGCCGTTCACGGATATCGTCACCACCGTGCGATAGGCGATGGTCTCGTCACCAAGCTCGGGGAAAGCCAGGGCATCCACAGAGTCAACGGTCAACCCGGCGACCTTCTGATTCCGCAGCGAACTCAGCGTGCAGGCGGCGAACCGACTGTCGCGGTACTCGCGCATTCCACTGATCGCATCCTCTACAGCCGAGGCGAATGCGACATATGACCCCGAGATATGGCCGTCCGGCATCGTGAACGTCGGTGAGGACGCCCACGGACCGAACCTGTTCAGTTGTGATGGCTCCATCCCCATGCATGTCAGAAAGTCCGGCGTGTTGCGGAACGAGGTAGTGAACGCTGCCACATCCGATTTCACAGCCCCCTTCGCAGTGGACCCCGCCTGCATGTCATTGATGGTCAAGACCGCGGCCTCGGCCGCCTTCCGGTCGTCCTCCGCCACCACCACGCCACCCGACTTGCCCGAAACGCCGACCGATGCGGACGTGACCGCGGCCGTCCCCTGCTGACCATCGCCGCATCCAGCCGCGATCACAGCGATCGCCACAACTGAAACAGACACGATCCCAATCTTCACCCGTCCCCCTCCGTATCATGTTGCGCCACAGCGTAGTCCAGCCGAAGCGTTGCGAGCCCAGCTATGGTGAGGCATTGGTCGAAGACCGTGGTTGCGAACGCTAGTAATCGAACACGAGACCGTCGTGGTTCCCATCGTTCGAGGAACCGTCGCGAAGCAGATGCGGTGGAAAGCGGCGGCCAAGAACGCTCCGGCCCACGAACGCCAGAACAACGCCAGGTACGACGACATAGACCAGACCAACTCCCCAGATGGCGGCCAACTCGGCGTAGCTCGCCGATGGGTGGCTCGATGTGTAAACGAATCCGTTGAAGAGGACCCAACCGACGACTCCAGCTCCAAGCGCAGCTAGTTGAGCGCGGTCACGTTCGAGCGCCCGGCCGAACGCCTCGCGCTCCTCGTCGGTTTGCGACGGACCGCGCCGGTCGCCTTCGATCACACGCACCGCCGCCACCGCTCGGAGAAGCGCACGGTCGAGAGAATCACGGCTGCCCAGCCCTGCCGGCCAGCTCGCACGAACCTTCATCAGCAATTCGAGCCGGTCAAAGGGCGTCTTACGAGCGTTCCTGATCACGATCACGCCGCCAATCAATGCGGCTAGGACCGTCGCTATCGGCGCACCCAATACAAGTAGATCCCTCGACGTCAAAGCAGCATTGATGGGGGCCGAATCCGTTGCAAGCCAGTCGATCACGCTGGAATCATCCCAAGAGACCAGGCAAGGTGCGAACCCTTTTCCGGCGCTGAATTCAGCGGCCTCGGGCCAGCCGTTCGGCGGCGTCATCAGGCACGCCCTGGTCCATGTTCCGCTCGGAAAGCAGGGATGCGTCGCGGTCGACTCGAAGGCAGTTCGCGTACAGCGACTTGTAGATTCGGTTGGTGCCGGGTGAATTCGCTGTGATTTCGGCGGCGAGGTCGGCTACCGCGGCCTGGAGTTCGGGCGCCGGTACACATCGATCGACCAGGCCGATCCGATGGGCCTCAATCCCGTCGATTACTCGGCTGGTGAAGCCGAGTTCTTTCGCGCGGGAGATTCCTACCCGTTCGGGTAGTCGGACCGACATGCCCCATACGGGGATCAGGCCCCATTTGCCGTGAGTGTCGGCTAGCTTCGCGCTGTCAGCCGCTACCAGCAGATCGCAACCAAGTGCGAGCTCCAAGCCACCGGTGAGGCAATAGCCTTGGATCTGGGCGATGGTCGGGGCGCGGAAATGCTCGAGCTCGTCGATCGTCTCGGCCTCGACGAATCGGTTGTCTGTCTCGTCGCCTGCCGCCAGCGCCTCGAGATCGTGTCCAGCACAGAAGGATCGGCCTGCTCCGGTGAGAACGAGGCAGCGTATTCCCTCAGTTGCCGCCAATGTCGCGAGGTGCGCCCTGAGCTCCACGAAGGTATCCGCGGTCAAGGCATTGAGCTTGTCGGGTCGGTTCAAGGTGAGGGTCGCGATGCCGTTCTCGACGATGCACAGCACCAAGGGCTCGGTCATGAATCCTTCTCTCCATCGAGTTCCCACCCCCGCATGCCTGCTCGGGCTGGTGGACCGTCGCGGCGGCACGATCCTGGTCGGGTGGCCCCCCGCGGGGGGAGAGGGGGGACACACCCCCCCCCCGGCCCGGGGGGTACAGGGGGGGCGGGGGGGGGGCACCGGGGCGGGA